>DASSGS010000018.1:0-225755 GCA_035693365.1 Candidatus Acidiferrum sp.
GCGCGAGCCTTCCAGAGAGGGCTTGGAGTTAACGGTCCACTGCACGGGACGATTAGCCTTGTTGCGAAGGAATTGGTAGGGATTGTCTTTCGGCGTCAGGTCCTGCCCGTCAATCGCCAGGATATAGTCGCCTTCCTTGACGTCCACGCCGACTTCCGTAAGCGGCGACCGGTAGATCTCTTCCTGGTTCTGGCCGTGGTAGATTTTGGCAATGCGGTAACGGCCGGCCGCGGCGTCGAGTTCGATGCGCGCGCCCGGCAGCGCGACCTGTGGGCGCTTGGGCATATCAAAATCGCCGCCGACAATATAAGCATGAGAGACGCTGAGTTCGGCGACGAGTTCGCCAAGGACGTAATTCAGGTCGGAACGGTGGGCAACGTAGTCCACCAGCGGACGATACTGCGCCAGCAGGGCGTTCCAGTCGTAGCCGTGCATGTTTTCGACATAGAAGAAGTCGCGATAGCGGCGGCCCACTTCGTTGTACATTTCGACCCACTCTTCGTGGGGCACGCGGTCGACCATCAGGTTTGCGGTGGAAATCGCTTTGGGGCTGCCCTTCCCTTCCGGCTTGGCGTCGAATAGTTTGAACCCGGATTCATCGCGAGCGATGATCTTGCTGCCGTCTTCGGAAACGTCGAAACCCTGGACTTTTTCAGCAAGGGTGGTCTCCTTTCGGTCTTTGAGCGAAAAGAGGACCAGGCTGGTATCAGGATAGGAGTCGCGGCCATAAAATTGGGCGCCATCCCGGGTGTAAATCAGATACTCCTTGGTGGCGACGAGGCGAAAAAAATTGTCCGCTTCGACGGGAACGGTGGCCACGCGGTCAGAGAGGCCTTCGAAATCGATCTTGATGTATTCCTTCTTTTTCTCGGGCTTTTTCTCTTCTTCTTTCTTGTCCTTCTTGGCGTCCTTCTTTTCTTCCTTCTTGTCCTTATCGGCGTCCTTGCCCTTGTCGGCGCCGCCTTCGCCTTCCTTGGCTACGGTGACTTCGTCACTTTCGGGCGGAAAGGGATTCTTGGTGTCTTTGCGCAAGGCAAGGGCATAGATCGAATTTCCGCGGTTGGTGGCGAAGTTGAATTCCACGTAGCTGAGCTGCGGATAAAAGGTGCGGGTGCTGATGAAGTAGAGGTAGTTGCCTTCTGGATCCCACGTGGGAGCGCCGAGATTGAAAAAATCATCGGTAACGCGGTGAGATTGACGATCGGCCGCACTCCAGATGTAGAGGGAGCTGAAACTATTGGGATTGTCGAGGCAGTACGCGAGGTGGCCGCCATCGGCGGACCAGGAATAGTCGTGGACGCGGTCGCGGGGATTTTCGGCGACAGCGGTGACTTTCTTGTCGTCGAGGGTCAGGACATAAAGCTTGTTCTTTGAGTCGCTGAAGGCGATGCGCTTGCCGTCGGGCGCCCAGAGGGGATCGTACAATCTGGCGCGAAGACCGTGGGTGAGTTCTTCCGGTTTGCCGGAACCGTCCTGGCTGATGGTGTAAAGCTCTTCCTCGCCATCGGCGTCGGAGATGAACAGGATTTTGGAACCGTCCGGGGACCACTGCGCGGACCTTTCATGCGCATTCGAGGTGTTGGTGAGATTGCGCGTGGGGCCTTTTTCGATGGGGGCGGTGAAGACATCGCCGCGGGCGACAAACAGGGCGCGCTCTCCCTTTGGACTGAGTGTGAAGGATTCGATGTTGCGGGCGGCGGAAATCTGCGAGGGGCGCATGGAGAGAGCATCGGTTGGAACGGTGATGGAAATGGGTTTGGACTGGCTGCTGGAGATGTCGTAAATATTCAGCTCTCCGCCGGATTCATAGACGATCTGGTTCTTGTGATCGCAACTGGGCCAACGGACGTCCCACTTGGTGCTGTGTGTGAGCTGGTCGGTCTTTTTCGTTTTTACGTCGTAGGCATACAGATTGAGCGTGTCGTCCTTATCCGAGGAATAGAAAATTTTCCCGCCGATCCACATCGGGTCGCGATGCGCGCGCGGATCATCGGTGATTTTTTCCGCAGCGTGAGATTTCAGGTCGAAAATGTAAAGTTGCTGGGCCCAGCCGCCGGAATACCGCTTCCAGGTGCGGAAATCGCGGAAGAGAGGGGAGTAGACAACTTGAGAGCCATCGGGCGAAAAATCGCCGGCGCCGGACTTGGGCATCGGCAGAGCCTGAGGGAAGCCGCCGTCGGCGGAGACGGTGTAGAGGCGGTTGTCGCCAAAATCGAAATGTTCGCGGAGAGAGCGGAAGACGATGGATTTGCCGTCGGGAGTCCAGCCGTAGACCTGATTGTCGTAGCCCCAGCGAGGAGTGAGGGGGCCGCGGGCGGGATAAAAAGTAAGCTGCTTGGGAACTCCGCCGGTGACGGGGATGACGTAGACCTGCTCGTCACCGTCGTACTGGCCGGTGAAGGCGATCCATTTGCCGTCGGGTGAGAATTTGGCGAAAACTTCGATGCCCGGATGCGCGGTCAGACGAGTGGCCAGGCCACCGGAGGTGGAGGCCAGCCAGAGATCGCCGGCGTACGTGAACACCACTTTGTCGCCGTGAACATCGGGAAAGCGGAGAAGCTTAGTCTGAGCGCTGGCATTGGTGGCGAAGCCGAGGGCGAAGCACAGGCACAGCAGGGCAAAGAGCTTGCGAGGAGACATGGAATCCTTTCCGGTGCACGGTGGTACAGGCGAGTGCGGAATGGAAGGAAGGTATTCAGCAGGCCCGCGTGACCCCAAGAGAGTGCAACGAATTGTACACCGAGTTGCGTGAGGAAGGGGGATGAGGGGCGCAACTTTTCGGGTGGATGGGGGTTGAGAATAAATTGCATTGAGCAAGGGTGCTTGCCCATCAGGTAAAATCAGTGGCCGTGCAAGTAAGTGCAAATTAATGCAAATTTGTTACACCAAAAAAGCATGCGGGTACGTCATAGTGAATGGGTAGTTGTAAACCTAAGCCTTTGATCTTGCATCTGAAAGAAAGCAAGAACCGTGTTCCTCGCGTGGGGGCTGGGAGCCCGCGATTCCTGCCAGGTGCCAGTGGTTGATCCGGAAGTATCCAAGTTCAGGAGCCTATGCAAATCATGAAAATCAGAACGACCGCGATGGGTGTAGCCCTCGCAGCGCTTTCCCTCGCTCTTTTTGCAACCCCAGCCGTTCAAGCGCAGACCCACCCTGTGCCTTCGCGCGTGACCGCGAAAGTGGAAGATACGCGCACCGTTGAACTGAAGGGAAATGTACACCCCTTGGCACGCCCGGAATTTGATCGTGGCGCGGTGGCCGATTCGCAGCCGATGACGCGGATGCTGCTGACACTGCAACGCAGCGCGGAGCAGGAGACGGCGCTGCAGCAGTTGATGGACGCTCAACAGACGAAGGGTTCGGCGAATTATCACGCGTGGCTGACGCCGGAACAGTTCGGCAAGCAGTTCGGGCCGTCGGACGCGGACGTACAGGCGGTGACCGACTGGCTGACGCGGCAGGGATTCCAGGTATCCAAAGTGGCGGCAGGGCGCGGGGCGATTGAGTTCAGTGGAAACGTGGCGCAAGTCCGCAATGCGTTTCACACGGAGATTCACAAGTTCGCCGTGAACGGTGAAGAGCACATGGCCAACGCGAGCGAACCGCTGATTCCGGCGGCGCTAGCGCCGGTCGTAAAAGGCGTGGCGGCACTGAACACTTTTCCGAGAAAAGCGCACCTGCATAACCGGGGCGTGTATCGCTGGCAGCGAGACACGGGGCAGATCAAGCCGCTCTTTACCTTCGGGACCAACCCGGTGAGTTTTGCGATGGCGCCGGGCGACTTTGCCAAAATCTACAATATTCCCGCTACTTGCGGGACGCCCGCAGCTCCGTGTACGGGAACGGGGCAGACCATTGCGGTGATCGGGCAATCCAACATTGACGCACAGGACGTGATTGATTTTAGAAACCTATTCGGACTGCCACAGAACTTCACGCAGGCAAACAATGTGATTGTGAACGGACCAGACCCGGGACTCTCCGGCGGTGATGAAGGCGAATCGGACCTGGACGTGGAGTGGGCGGGAGCGGTTGCGCCAGACGCCAAAATCCTGCTGGTAACTTCGTCGACTACGCTGACCAATCCATCGCAGATCACGGCGGGCATCGATCTATCCGCGCTTTATGCGGTGGACAACAATCTGGCCTCGGTGATTAGCGAGAGCTACGGAGCCTGCGAGCCGAGCTTGGGTTCGGCGGGCAACCTGTTTTACAACGCCCTGTGGGAGCAAGCAGCTGCCCAAGGAATTACCGTGGTCGTCTCTTCAGGAGACAGTGGATCGGCGGGGTGCGATCCCGATCCGACCCAAGGCAGTCCAAATGCCGCGGTCGACGGGTTAGCCGTAAGCGGCATTGCCTCCACGCCATTCAACGTGGCGGTTGGCGGAACGGATTTTGACGCGACCGCGCAGCCGGTTACGCCACCGAATCAGTTTTGGAGCGCTGCGAACGGGCCGAACTTCGCTTCGGCGCTGATGTATATTCCGGAAACCACGTGGGACGATTCCCTTTGCGCCATCAATTTCCCTGCGGCCTGCAATTCCGTGGATCCGCAGGGATTCGATCTTGTAGCGGGAAGCGGCGGGCCGAGCAATTGCGCCATCTTTACAGGAAGCAACTGCAACAAAGGTTACCCGATTCCGGCGTATCAGGCGGGATTTCATACCACGCAGTTCCCCACGGTGCGCACGATTCCAGACGTTTCGCTCTTCGCCAGCAACGGACAGAACGGAGTGGCGTTGATCACCTGCCAGGCGGACGCAAATCTAACGGGAGCGTCTTGCAGTTTGGGCAGTCCTTTCACGGACTTTGTTCTTGTCGGAGGGACGTCCGCGGCGACCCCGCCGTTTGGCGCCATCGTTGCACTGCTGAATCAAGCGAGCGGCGGGCAGAGGCAGGGCAACGTGAATTTCGGACTCTACTTTCTGGCGGCGCATGACACTAACTACACCGGAAATTTGTGCAACTCTTCCCTGCCGGCGACTCCGAACGCCGCTTGCATATTCAACGACGTCACTAAGGGGAACATCGGAGTAGCGTGCGTGAAGGGCAGCACCAGCAACGTGGACGGCACTACCACGTGGTGCCAGGGTGCGGGACCCACGTTTGGGGTGACGGTTGCAAATGGAAGCGTTGCCTATGGCGCGGGCCCTCAATACGACCTGGCCACGGGACTTGGGTCAGTGAACGTTGCGAACCTGATCACTAAGTGGAGTACTTTTGTTCGCACCGCCACAACAACCACGGTTACCAACCCGACGGGGGGCACGCCCTCCGGAACCAGCTTTACCGCGACGGTGACGGTAACGCCAGCCGGCGCTACGGGAGACGTTTCGCTGAATGCTCTGGCGGCCGATCATACGGTGCTTGCCTCCTTCGGGCCGTTCACACTTGCCGCAGGAACAAAGAGTGTGACGACAAACCTGCTGCCGCCGGGAACAGCGGCAGTCTCGGCGACGTATGGCGGCGACTCAACGCATGGGCTAAGCACTTCCGCGGTAGTGGCACTGGCGGGAACCGTGGCTGGGGCTAATTTCGCGAGTGCGACAAAGGTCGGCTTTGTGACCTTCAACGCCAATGGAGTGCCGTCAACACCGAGCACAGCAGCGCAGTCGGTTCCCTACGGCTCGCCCTACGGGCTAAACATTGCCGTGACTAAATCGGGCAGCAACACTACCTGCGGTTTTGCCTATTCGGGAACGACCGTTCCGGCGCTTCCCTGCCCGACGGGAACGATTGCGCTCAAGGACGGGGCGAATCCGCTAAATGATTTTCCGGCGGGGCCCAACTTTAATGTCGCGAATACTTCCAAAGTCAGCAATCAAGGCTTTGTGGAAGACGGGTTCATTCAACTTGCGGGCGGCAGCCACACAATTGTGGCGACGTTCACCACCGGTGACACTAACTATCAGAACAGCACGAGCAACACGCTTACAGTGACGATTACTCCGGCGGCGACAACGACACTGGTCGCGAGCAGCTTGGGAGTAATTCCTGCTGGATCTCCGGTGACTTTGACCGCGGTCGTTGGCTCGACCAGCAACTCCGTGCAAGGGCCAACGGGAACGGTCCAGTTCCAGGCCGGAAGCACGAACCTCGGCGCACCGGTTACCTGCACACCTTCGGGGGCTGACGCGAATGGCGGCGCTTCCTGCTTCGCTCAATTGACGACCACTGTCGCGGCGCTGTATCCGCCTGCAACGGGCGAGCCGCGGCCTACGATGCCGTTGCTTCCACTGCTTTTCGCTTTGCTGAGCGCCGTGTTATTTGCGCTTGGCTGGCGCTGGATGCCGGAACGGCGGCGGCGCACCTACGCCTACGCAGGTTTCCTCGCATTCGCTGTGCTCGCGGTAGCCATCGCCGGATGCGGCGGCGGGGGCGGTGGAGGCGGTGGCCATGCAGTGACGATCAAGGCGAGCTACGTGGGCGACACCAATTACGCGGCGTCTTCCGGCAACACCAACGTCACCGTTCAATAAGCGGCATCAAAAAAACGGAAAGGCGCTTCGTCCGCCACGGCGGACGAAGCGCCTTTGTTTTTTGTACTCCACTTCTCTTTGATTTATTTGCAGCTGAGCCCCTGCTTGCCGGAAAGCAAAGAGCGGACCGCCTCAGAAGGCGGTCCCTACAGGAGCAGGGTGCGGCCTAGTTGGTGGCGTTAGGTGGAAAGAAGATGTTCCAGAATTGCGGGGAAGGGGTGGTGAATTCCACCGGCACCAGGGAGCCGTCCGCGTTGAGCTGCGGAGGGCGCACGACGTGGGCCTCCACTTTTTTCTGGGTTTTGGGATTTTCAACCGAGAGCTTCGTTCCCATGGCAATGCCTTCGGGCAGCACGATCATGGCGCCGCTGGCGCTTACGGTGTGCGTGAAGCCGTGCAGCGGGTGAGCCTTTCCCGGGATATGAATGATGACGGGCATCTTCAGCAGGACGCGTTGCGCGCGACGGCGCTCTTCGGCGGTCTGCGGACGAGCCACGGCAGCGCCGCGCTTCACGTTGTGAGAGGGAGCTGTGGGTGGTGCGGCGTTCAATTTTTGCGGCGGCGTCACAGCTCGATCCCCCAGAATTCCATTTCCGGCGCCACCAGCTCGACGCCGTATTCCCAGCCTTCAGGCTGCTGATTCCCTTTCCAGACGACAACAGCGGCGTTGCTGGATTGCGTGGCCAAATTCGTAAGAGCCAGGCGCTGGTCGAGTTCGAGCGTCTCCGGCAGAAAAACGAGGCATCCGTAGGGATTCACGGTGCGGGTGATGGCTTCGACGGTCTTGCGCTTTCCGGCTTCGGCTTCCCACTCCAGGCGGATCGGCACGCGGGAATTCATGCGGCGCCCGCGGCGCTTATCGCTGTACCGCACACCTTCTTCTTTGAGTTCGCGAAGTTTGACCGTCATTTTGCCTCTTGATGGTCATGCTAAAGTTAGGAGGGAAAGACGGTCAATGGTACGAATAAAGCAGGGGATGCAAAAGAGTAGCTGTCCGAAAGGACAGGGATGGGCGTAAGTTGAAGAATCTGATAGTCAATGCCGACGACCTGGGCTGGACCGAGGGGATCAACCGCGGTATCGCGGACGCCCACCGGCGCGGGTTGGTCACCAGCACTTCCCTGCTGGCGAATGGTCGCGCGTTTGAGTCGGGCCTGGCGCTGCAGCGGAGACAACCGGAGCTTGGCGTTGGCGTGCACTTGAATTTGAGCGATGGTCCGCCGACGGCGCCTGCTTCGAGTGTCTCCGGGCTGCTGAATAAGGCGGGGGAATTAGAAGGCGGACCGGAAGCCTTGTTGTTGCGCATCGCGGCGCGCAATCTTCCTGTGAACCAAGTGGAACTGGAATGGGATGCGCAAATCTTGAAGATCAAGGGCGCGGGAATTATGCCGACGCATCTGGACGGGCACAAGCACGTTCATATGCTGCCTGGATTGTTTCAGGTGGCGCTGCGGCTGGCGCGAAAGCATGGGATCGGGGCGATACGAATTTCGCACGAAGAATCTCGCCTGCGCGCGGTGCTTTCTTCGGGAGGCGACCTGAAATCCAGCGTGCTGCTGAAGCAGGGGATACAAGCCAGAGGGCTGAAACTGCTGGCGCGAGACGCGCGGGAGATGGCCGGGCGGGCCGGAATATCCGCGACCGACTATTTCTGCGGGATTGCGCAGACCGGAGTGCTGACTCGCGAGGGTGTGGAACGTCTGCTGGAAACCTTGCCGGAGGGAACCACAGAACTGATGTGCCATCCGGGCTATGTGGACGACGATTTGCGGAAAACCAGGACCCGGTTGCAGGCTTCGCGGCAGACGGAACTGGAGATTTTAACGGACACGTCGGTCAGAAAAATTGTCGCCATGCGGGGGATACGCCTGATAAACTATGGTTTCCTGGCTCAGGCGGCGTAGCTGCAGCCAAAACAAATTCCGAAACTTGGGGACCTGCAAGACTGCGGCCCTGGCTTGCAGAAAGAGGAATTGACAAGTCCGTATGAGAAGTGACACACCCATCCACTATTCCCTGGTCGTTCCCTTCTTCAATGAGCAGGAGAACATCCCAACGCTGTACATGAAGCTGACCGAGGTGATGGATTCGATCGGCGAGCCGTATGAAATGGTGTTTGTGGATGACGGCAGCAAAGACAACACCTACAAGGTTTTGGCGGAAATTTACGAGCACGACCGGCGCGTGAACGTGGTGCGGCTGCGGCGGAACTTCGGGCAGACGGCGGCGCTCAAGGCGGGATTTGATTTTGCACGCGGGGAAATCATCATCTCGATGGACGGCGATTTGCAGCACGACCCGGATGAGATTCCGCGCTTCCTGGAAAAGATCGAGGAAGGCTACGACCTGGTGAGCGGGTGGCGTCACCAGCGAAGAGATCATTGGCTGATGCGGCGGGTGCCCAGCCGCGCGGCGAACTGGCTGATGGCCAAGCTTTCCGGGATCGATCTGCATGATTTCGGGACCACTTTTAAGGCGTACCGGCGAGAGATTCTGCAGGAGATCCAGTTGTATGGCGAACTGCACCGGTTTATTCCGGCGCTGGCGAGTTCGACGGGGGCGCGGATTGCCGAAGTGCCGATTTCGAATCCGGATCGCAAGAGCGGCAAGTCCAATTACGGAATCGGGCGGACGATTCGGGTGTTTTTCGACCTGATCATGGTGAAGTTCCTGCTGGATTATTCGACGCGGCCGTTGCAATTTTTCGGCATGCTCGGGCTGGCCGGCACAGGAAGCGGATTTTTGCTGGGACTGCTGCTGGTGGCGGACAAGATTTTCTATCACCAGCACATCATGACGGAGCACGGGCCATTGCTCCTGCTTTCCATTGCGCTATTTGTCAGCGGAATCCAGTTTGTTTCGATGGGCCTGCTCGGCGAGATCAGTTCGCGGACCTATTACGAATCACAGAACAAAGCGATTTACGCGCTGCGTGAAGTGAAGAGCCATCGCAAGGAATTGGGCGATTCCGCGGAGCCGGCGCGGCCGAGCGGAAGTTCCGAGCGCTAACGCGCAAACCTCCCACGTTAGACAATCTCAGCACTCAGACTGTAGAGCTACCCATTGTCCGCATCCTCGTCGTGAAAGAGTTTGGCGTTTAACACCTCAACGAGCGCTTCCCTTCCTTCGTACTCGACATGACTCGGAAAGCTAAGTATCTTACAAAGATAGTAATGAAAGTCCTTGATTGGGGGTTGGAAAAAGTCGAAATAGTCGACAAACGCCAGTGTGATATCGTCCGGACCAACGATCATATCCTTACTCTTGATCCCAATACCCACCCGATTCAGTCAAGCGCCTAATCAGAATCAACGATCTTTGTGGAACTACCTTCAGAGCAGGCGGAGGTATGTCCTCACCTTCAGCCTCTCCCTCATAAGAGAGTTCGCTGAGGACAAGCGAATCAAATAACAGTTCTCGAATCTGGTCGAAAACATCTAGGGCATCGCCAATGTCTTTCCGCTTAGAGAAATAGACATTCCACAGGTTTCGCGAACACTCCCGATAGGTGTCCATCAGTTCGGTGATATCTCTCATGGCCATGGTGGGTGGATTAAGGTGCGAGGCGGCGGTATTGCCCGCGATGGAAGAGGAGCGGCTCGCCATCATGGCAGTTCATGCTTTCGACTTCGCCGAGGAAGATGGTGTGATCGCCGGCGGGGTGTTCGGCAACGACGTTGCAGGCGAGTTCGGCGAGAGCGCCATCGAGGAGTGGAATACCGCTGGAGGTCCACTTATAGGGAATGCCGAGGCGGGCATCTTCTTCCGGCGACTGGTCGCATTTGGCGAAATGCTCGGAGAGGGTCTGCTGACTTGAGCGGAGAATGGCGACGCCGAAGCGGCGCTTCGCTTTGAGGAATGAAAGCAGCTTGGCTTCGTAAGAAACGCAAACGAGAACAAGGAGAGGCGCCAGAGAAACGGAGGTAAAAGAATTGGCGGTCATGCCGTGCACCACGCCCGGCTCGCGCTCCACGGTAACCACGGTTACTCCGGTGGCGAATGTGCCGGCGACTCTGCGAAATGTTACAGGATCGAGAGAAGAGATGGCCATGGCGCTATGAATTCAAGATAACACACAGCCGCGTGACGGGTCGAAAGAGGGGGGCGATATCGCTACGCTGAGGGCAGCAAAACAAAGAGCGCTCCCCAAAGGGAGCGCTCTTTGTCAATTGAGCCTACTACCGACCGAGGGAATCAGGGGCGGGGCGGTTTGTCTTTGTCCTTATCCTTGTTTTTTCCCTCATTCTTCGCAGGTTTGTTGTTCTGAGGCGGAGGCGGCGTGGGCCGCGCATGCTCCGCCTGTTGTTTTCGCTCCAACTGTTGTTGTTGCTGATCGTGCTTTTGTTCGACTTGCTGGAGTTGCTGTTGCTGTTTCTGTTGTAATTGCTGTTGCTTCTGCTGAAGTTGCTGCTGTTTGGCCGCATCGGCGTTCTGCTGCTGGATTTTCTGCTGTTGCTGCTGCTGTTGTTGTTGCTGCTGATATTGCTTCTGCTGGACCCTCTGGTATTCCTGATCCTGCTTCTGCTGGAGCTGTTGAATCTGCTGCTGGTGTTTCTGCTCGAGCCGAGGATCCACGTTGTCAGCCGGCCGTGAAGTTGGCGGACGGTCCCTGTATGCGTTCGGGTTTGCGTTGGGATTCACGTTCGCGCCGGCGTTCGCATTTGGATTGACGTTCGCGTTCGGATTTACGTTGGCGTTCGCTGGACGGTTGGTATTCGCCGGGGCGTTCGCGTTGGGATTTGGATTCACGTTCGCGCCTGTGTTCGCATTCGGGTTGACGTTTGCGGCCGGTGGGCGATTGTTGTTCGGCTGCATGCCCCGGTTGCCCTGCTGAACGTTGCCCTGCTGAGCGTTACCCTGCGGCCTGTTTCCCTGCGGAGGATTCGCGACCACTCGAGCCGGAGGCGCCATTCGCACCGGCGTCACGTTGTTGTGGGGCTGCTGCGTTTCCAGTTGGCGGGCCTGAGCGTTCGAAATAGGCTGTCCTTGATTCGCTTTAATGGCTTCCTGGCGCTGCGCGAAAGGCAGCGGAGCAGGCGGTGGAGGCGTCTTTGCGACAACTGCACGGGCCTGGACAGCGGCAGGCGGCTGATAGCGCGAAGCGGCAGCGCCCCCGAGAACAGCCTGTCTCGGCGGCACGACTGCTGGAGCGGAAACGGCAACCTGCGCTGTGGCCACTTGGCGTTGATCAACGCGGACCATGTTGCGACCCACGGACTGAGAGGAGCTGAAGGATTGTCCGGAGGTTGCGGTGACTCCACCGGAGACGCGCTGGTTGACATAGGTTACGTTGGTGACGTTTTTGTTGATCACGGTGGTGTTGTAGTAGTTGTTGACCACCGTCTGATTCACCGTGGTGTTCGAAACGTTCACGTTGTTAACGTATCTGCGGCTGACGTGATAGGAGGGCACGTAGACTTCACGCGGACCCAGCGGGAACCAGCCGACATTTACGCCGACTCCACCGCCAACGCCAATTCCAACGGCAAAGTGTGGTCCACCGACCCACGCGACAAGCGCGGGCGCATACACCGGGCGAACGTAAGCAACGGCGACCGTGCGCGGGGGGCAAGGCACCCAGCCCCAAGCGCCACGAACATTTACCCAGCGGCCATAGTGGAAAGGAGCGAAGCCCCAAGGCGCGTCGTCCACCCACGTCCAGCCCCAGGGGGAGATCCAGGCCCAGTGGCCATAGCGATAGGGAGCCCAATCAACAACGGTCACATGCGGAAACCAGACCGTGCCGTATTCGGGAACCTGGCGCCAGCCGCCGTTGTCGTCGAGGTCTTCGTAGCCGATCACATCATCGGAAACGTAGCGGCGGGCGACGGCGTGTTCTTCGCGATAGTCGCGCTGGCTGCACCAGCGATCGAAATCGTCGTCGCGGTCAGCACTTTCCAGATCGGCGTTGAGCGAATCGGTGCCGGTGAAAAAGCCCTGCTCGCCCGGATGAATGGTATAGGCGGAGCCGCCGCCGGTCACTTCGCCGGTGCCTTCGGGAACATTGATGACCGTGGTGTCGCCGGCTTCATTGACGTTGATGCGATAGCGGCCGGGGCGCAGGACGGTGAATGCAAGATTGGGAGTATCCACTTCGATGGATTCCCGATCTTCGAGCCGAAGGACGCGCAGATTGATGGTGCCTTCAGTGACGCGAATCTGGATGATTTGATCGTCAAGATTCAGGAAAGAAAAACCGGTCTGGCCGGAAAGGCGAATTGCCGCTGAACCCACATGGAGTTCGGCGCGGGCGCCCTGATCGGTCCAGAGTTTGTCGCCGGTGGTCATCGGGCGATTCACAGCCGCGGCGACCCAGTCGTCGGTGCCCGCGGGACTGAAAGAGACTTCGCCGTTGGCGTAGCTCAAACGGGCTACGCGGCTTGGGGGATCGTCATCGTCTTGGGCCACGGCTGGTTTGGCGGCCGCCAGAACAAAAGTAAAGATAATTGGAACGAGGAACAGCCACTTCAGTGCGCGAGTCTTCATTTTGTTCCCTTCTCTCCTGACGCTAATCGGCAACGGATCTTGCGTTGTGCCTGGGATGGACCGGGGGGAGCTCGTGCGTTCGGAAGGAACTCGCTGGGGTGTACCTGAAACCTTCCTTGCGAACGGTACCTGGAGCTTCCTTTTCCTGCGTCACTATATTTAACACGAGGGAGGGCGGAGAGTTGTGTCTCCCCGCGCCGGCGTTTCTTAAAGGGTAAGAGACGGAAGGGCTTAGAAGGAAAAACCCGCTCCGGGATAACGGGAGCGGGTGTGGTGAAATTTGGTAAATTTTTCGATCAGTGATGACCGCCGCCGTGAGAGCTGCCACCGCCACCACCATGGGATGATCCGCCGCCACCACCGCCGCGTGACCCACCACCACCGCCGCCACCGCGTGATCCGCCTCCACCGCCGCTGCTGCGTGAACCGCCGTTAAAACCGCCTCCGGAAGAGCGGGGGGATGGCGCAGAATAACTGCGTGGCGAAGGGCCGCTGCTCCGAGGAGCTGAATAGGAAGGAGCGGAGGAGTACGAGCGTGGAGCCGGGGAATAGCCCCGGTTCGACGGCGCGTTGTAGCCGCGTGGAGCAGAGTAATTCCGATTGGGGGCTGAATTGTAGTTGCCGGGTGCGCGGTTGTTATACGCCGGCGGAGTGTAAGAGCGATTGCCCCCGTTGTAGGACGCCGGCGGACGGCTGCCGGAGTTGCCGCCGGGGTTGCCACCAAGCGAAGAGAAGTTGCGCGGAGCGTTGGATGCGCCGCCGTTGCTGTTGCTGCCGCGTCCCGACCAGGGCGGACGATCGTTGGAATTCATTCGGGTGGTCTGGGGCGCCGCGGGGCGGTTCGAGTTGCCAAAGCCCTGCGGGGCGCGGCCAGAGTCAGTCGAGTTCCCTTGTGCATTCCAGTTGCGGCCGGAAACCGGCGGCCTGGAGCTGTTGGTATTCAGCGAGCCGGATGGGCGCGAACCACTCGAGTTGTTGTTGAGCGAGCCGTTCGGGCGTGCACCGTTATTGCTAAATGAGCCATTGGAGCGGCCATTCTGCGGCTGTCCGGCGGATGGCGGACGATCCGAGAATTGCCGTGAAGGCCGCACATTGTTGAAGCGCTGCGCGTTGTTTCCCCCACGATCAAAATTTCCAGCGCGGTTGTCGCCTCCACGGTTTGCGGAGAATGAGCCGGAGTTCATGGTGCGCACCGGCAGGTGCGAGGCCGCAGCGGCCGGAGTGGAGCGAGCGACCACGCTGCGATTTTGGACGCTGTTCGAAGGTGTAGCCACGCGGCCGTGCAGGTTTGATGCGCCGAAGTAGCTGGAGCGCGTCGGCGAAGCATTCACACCGCCAGCAACTCGAGCGTTGCGCAACGAATTTGCCGAGAGGCGGGTGTTGCCGCGATTGATCCTCTGGCCGTTAACGAAGGCATTGTGTGAAGCGGTGGTGACCGCGTTGGTGTTGCGAGCATACCGGTAGTTGAAATTCCGGTAATTGTTCACATTATGAAAGTCGTTAAAGTGGTTGAAGTGCGTGTTGTACACGTTCACGTGGTTCCAGTAACCCGGACCGCAGCGATACCACGGACGGAACGGCTCGCCCCAACCCAGCGGGAACCAGCCGTAGCCTCCGCCAAAACCGAAGCCAACGCCGACGCTAAAACCTCCACCGAGGAATCCGACAAACGCCGGACCATAATACGGCGTCGCATAGACCGGCCCCGGGCACCATCCCCAATAGGAGCCGAAATAGTTCCAGCGGCCGTAGTGATAGGGAGCGAAGCCCCAGGGCTCGTAGCCGACCCAAGTCCAACCCCATGGCGCGACGTAAGCCCAATTGCCGTCGCTATAGGGAGCCCAATCCGGAGAGACATTATTTGGAACCCAGACGTTGCCGACTTCCGGCTCCTGTTTCCAGGTGCCGTAGTCGTCGAGGTCGCTGTAGCCGACTGTGTCGCGGTTAACGTACCGCGCGGAAGGAGACTGGTCTTCCTTGATGTTGCGTTCCTGCGCCCACCGATCGAGCGCGTCCGGCTCGGAGGCCGAGCCCGGGATGTACTGCACGTTCTGGTCGGCGCCGCTGACGTCGCCGCGTTCGCCTGCGTTTACAGGATAAGTTTGTCCGCCGGCGGCGATTTCACCCTTGCCGCGTATCACGGTCACGGTGGTGTAGTCGCCGTTTTCGTTCACGTCCACGCGGAAAGCGCCCGCTTCGCGGACGATGAACGCCAGATTCGGTGTGTCAATTTCGTAGGTATCGCCCTGGCGGAGTTCGCGGACGCGGATATTCACGTGACCTTCAGCCAGACGCATCTGAATCACATTTTGATCGAGATTGAGGAATGAGAGCGCGGTCATGCTGCCCAGGTGAATGGAGGCCTGGCCAGCTTGGAGTTCCGTTCGCGAATCCTTGTCCGTCCAAAGCTTGTCACCGATAGTTATCGGGCGGTTCTTGGCGGCGGCGCCCCAATCACCGGCGCCTCCGGGTTGCAAGGAGACGGAGCCATCCAGATAGCTAATTCGGGCTACGCGTGAAGGGGGATCCTGGGAGTCGTCAGCGCTGGGCACCATTTCGCCGTTATCCTGCGGGTCCATGTTGGCGATGTTTTCCTGAGCCTGAGCCCGAATGGCAGGTGTGAAGAGGAACAAGGCACCGGCTAAGGCGAACGGGAGAACTGCAAAGAGTCTGCCGGTAGGATTGGCTTTCATGCTCATTTCCCCTGGACTGCGGTCCAAATCTGTATTCGGACCTAAGAACCGTCAGTAATAAGACGCTGGGCGGCTTTCTGGAGGGTATAACCCATCGGTGGGAAATAAGTTGCTAATGCAGGGAGGTGCTAATCTCAAAATGATACAGTACCGGTACTAACTTGGATTATCCAACGCGATGGTTGCCACCGATTTGGTAGCCGACACCACGGATGGTGCGGATTAAGGGGCGATCGGCGCCAGAATCGATTTTGCGGCGGAGATAGTTGATATAGACGTCGACGACATTGGTGATGGAGTCGCCATGAATCCGCCAGACTTCCTCGATGATGGCGGCGCGAGTAACGGGGTGGCCCGGATTCCGGAGCAAGAATTCGAGGAGAGCGTACTCCTTGGGGCTTAGCTCGACGGTGCGACCGGCGCGGCGCACTTCGTGAGAGACGCGGTTTACTTCCAGATCTTCAAACTGAAAGATTTCTCGCGCCGGACGATTGCGGCGGCGGAGGACGGCGCGGATGCGGGCAGCGAGCTCTGACCAGGCGAAGGGTTTTACGATGATATCGTCGGCACCCGCGTCGAGACCCTTGACGCGTTCTTCGACCGAACCGTTAGGCGAGAGCAGGACCACTGGCGCTTCGGGCCAGCGGGTCTGCAACTGGCGCAAGTAATCCGCGCCAGGGACGCCAGGAAGATTCAGATCCAGAAGAATCAGATCGAAGAGGTTCTTATCGCCGAACTTGGAGATTTGATCTCCGGTAGAGGCGAGTTGTACCGCGAAGTGTTCCTGCTGGAGCCGGGTCTGGAGGAACTCCGCCAGAGACGCGTCGGCTTCAGCGACAAGAAGGCGCATAGTCGCTCACTCAGGACAAATTTCTGGAAGGGGGTAACGACAGTCTGCTCCCGGCTGGCGAAACTGTCAACTAACGCAATGGCAAAGAGTTCGGATTGATTACTGCCTCGCCGGACCGGAGGGGGCGGGAGAGGCAGTTGGATCCGTGGGAGATTCCGGTGGCGATTGGATGGCGGCCGGAGCGGCTTGCGGAGTGGCGAAAGGCGATTTCTCCTGGAGAGCAGGATTCAAGATCACGACGTCGATGCGGCGGTTTCGTGCGCGGCCTTCCGGGGTGTCATTGTCGTCGACCGGATGGAATTCCGCGAATCCGGCGGCGGAAAGGCGATTGGGCTCCACCTTGTAGCGGACGATGAACATACGGACAAGTTCCGTGGAGCGTGCGGTGGAAAGTTCCCAATTGGACGGGAAATGAGAATTGTGGATGGGGACGTTGTCGGTGTGGCCCTCGATACGAAGGTTTTCGGACCGAGGAATGATTACTTTGGCCAGGCGATCCACGGCTTCGACCGAAGAGGCACGCATCGTGGAAGAGCCACTTTCGTAAAATCCCATCTCCCGGAGGCTGACGACCAGACCTTCCTTTTTGGGCTTAATGTCCACGACGTGGCGTTTGATTTCCGGGGCCAGGGCCTTTTCCAGTTCGGCCTGGATGTCCTTGAGCGGCGTCGGAGCGGAGGTCGGAGCGAGGATTCCTTTCATTGGCTGAACGACGCGCTGCAAATCGGCGGTGCGCTCGACATTTTCGACGGCCTGGACGTTGGAAAACGGAATGGCTTCCATATCGCTGAGTGGAATGTGGGTGTTCGAAGTGTCAAAGACGCCCAACTCCTGAAACGCGACCTGAATGGCCATGGCGAGGCGGCCGACGCGGCGCTTGTCCACCTGGGAGGAAGCGTAGAGCACCACGAAGAAGGCGAAGAGCAAGGTGATGAAGTCGGCGTAGCTGACCAGCCAGCGTTCGTGGGAAGCGTGAGGTTCTTCTTTTTTTCTTTTGCGTCTCATGCGGCCTTTTTGTTCAAAGATTCCTGGTTGGCTTCGGCGAAGAAACTTTGCAGCTTGGTTTCCAGCATGCGGGGATTCATGCCTTCGAGGATGGAGATCACGCCTTCGAGCATCATTTCGCGGCGAATCTGCTCCTGACGGATCCGGATTTTGATTTTCCCGGAGGCTGGGAGAAGAAATAGGTTTGCGGAACCCACCCCGTAAATCGTGGCGACGAAGGCGACGGCGATGCCACGGCCGACTTCGCTGATGTCGTCGAGGTGCTGCATGACCTGGATCAGGCCGAGGACGGCGCCGATGATGCCGATCGTAGGCGCAAAACCGCCCGCCGATTCAAAGACGCGCGGCAGATGTTCCTCGTGCTCGCTCTGATTATCAAGTTCGAGGGTCATGATGTTGCGAATTTCCTGGGGTTCGGTGCCGTCCACGGCAAGCATTAAAGATTTTTTCAGGAAGGGATCAGCGATGTTGGCGAGTTCCGCGTCGAGGGAGATGATGCCCTCTTTGCGGGCCTTCTGGGCATAGCCGACCATCTCGTTGATGAGGACATTCGGGTCCTGGGAGTTGTCTATAAACACCTGGCCGAGGCGGCGGGCGGCGGCAAAAATGACTCGCAATGGAAACTGGATCATGACGGCGCCCAAGGTGCCACCAAAGACGATAATGGCGGCGGTAGGTTGAACGATCTGCGCGATCTTCCCGCCTTCGAGCAGCAAGCCCAGGAAGATTCCGCCCAGCGCAACGGCCACACCCAAAAAGGTGCTCTTGTCCATAAGGTCCTTAGGAGGATTCCCCGTCCTTTACAGCGGGCGGCAGCGGGGGCGGAATAACGACGGGGAGATCCGTCGGCAAGTGAGCAAGACCAGCCAAAACCGCCCGGCGAAACTCAATCACCCTCTCCAGCACCTGATCGGTGGATTCCCGGACGATGATTTTGTCTCCCGTAACCAGGGTAAGCACCGTGTCGGGAGCATTCTCCATGGATTTGATGAGGTCGGAATTTACGACCAGGGGCTGGTTGTTTAATCGAGTTAGTCGAATCATCTCAGTTGCCTATGTTTATAAGCGGCTGCCGTTCGCGCTTCTCTCCACAGAAGGTTATCGGCGGATTCCGCGACAGGATTACGACGGAGAGGTAAAGGTAAGACACTTTCTAAGAATTTCCTTTTGGAGCGATTCGTGCAGATTCCATCTCGGGGAAGATGGGCCGAATTGGAGATGGATTAAGAATCAGGGAAGTTCTTTGGATTGAGCAGGAATGAAACTTGAGGAGCGAGAATTGTCGCGGCAACAAATCAAACCGGAAAACGAGTTTCGAATTGGAACTGAGAGCAGAGCGAGCACGGCGAAACGCGGATGAACCAGCCTGAAACAACAGAAAAGCGTTTTGACTTCGGTGATTTGTTTCCGAATCTGCAGGCGGTGATTCTTTGCGGCGGGTTGGGGACTCGCCTGCAAAGTCGCTTACCGGGAACGCCGAAAGCGCTGGCGCCTATTGCTGGGCGCCCGTTTTTGGAATATCTGATCAGCGAACTGGTGGCGGTCGGCATCCGGAGCATTGTTCTATGCACGGGCCACGGAGGGTCTGCAATCCGGGAACATTTTGGCGAGGGAGAGGATGTTGGGGCAACGATTCAATATTCGAAGGAGAGAGAGAGCCTAGGAACGGGTGGGGCGCTGAAAAACGCGCAACCTTATATACGCAGCAATCCGTTTCTGGTGCTGAACGGGGACACGTTGTTGGAAATGGATTACGGCCGGTTGCTCTCCAAGCATGCCAAGGCGGGGGCGGTGGTTACGCTGGCGCTGACTCAAGTTGCGGATGGCGGGCGGTTCGGCAATGTGATGCTGCTGCCCGGCGGACAAGTGAGGCAGCTCCAGGAAAAACCACGGGAATATGTTTCAAATGGCGAACCGGTGTGGATCTACGGAGGAGTCTGTTGCGCGGATCAACGTGTCTTTTCTGAAATCAAGCTGGCGCCGCCGGCGGTTTCGCTGGAGCGCGATGTATTTCCCAAATTGACGGGCAGCGGATTGTTTGCGGAACTTTTCACGGGATTTTTTCTGGATATCGGGATTCCACAAGACTACGAACGGGCCTGTACGGCCATTCCACAGAGGTATGCCTGTGCCGGTTCACATTCGCGCTAAGGCGCCACTGCGCTTGAGCTTCGCCGGCGGCGGCACGGATATCGCGCCATTTATGGAGCGCGAAGGCGGGTGCGTGCTGAGCGCGACGATTTCGAGGTATTCCTGGGGCACATTGACGGCCCGCGAGGACGAGCAAATTCACATCGAGTCCGCGGATCTGGGAGCGCTCTTTTATTTCGATACCCGCTCCAACCTTGTTTACGACGGAAAACTGGATTTGGCGAAGGCAGCCATCCGGAGGCTGGGAAAGCAGGACGGAAAAGGATTCGACCTTTTTCTGCAAACCGATGCGCCGCCGGGATCCGGGTTGGGCTCGTCGTCCAGCCTGATGGTGAACCTGATTGGATTGATGCGCGAATTCAAAAGCCTGCCGTTAACGGATTACGAGACCGCGGAACTTGCCTACCAGATAGAGCGGAAGGAGTTGAGCATCCAGGGCGGGATGCAGGACCAATACGCGGCGGCCTTCGGCGGATTCAATTTCATTGAATTTGGCGCCGGCCACGTGGTGGTGAATCCGCTGCGCATTCACCGCGACACTTCAAACGAGCTGGAGCACAACCTGTTGCTGTGCTACACGGGCAAGCCGCGCGCGAACGACGGGATCATCCAGGACCAGGTGGGGCGTTACGAGCACAACGACGAAAAGGCGCTGGAAGGCCTGCGACACCAAAAATCGCTGGCGATTGAAATGAAAAACCTGCTATTGCAGCGGCGGCTGGAAGAGTTTGGCGCGAAGCTCGACGAAGCCTGGAGGTTCAAGAAACAGATGTCGCCGAAGATCAGCAATCCGCACATCGACGAAATGTACGACGAGGCGCGGCGGCATGGAGCGCTGGGCGGGAAGATTACCGGCGCGGGCGGCGGCGGCTACCTGCTGCTCTATTGCGAATACGAAAAAAAGCACAAGGTGGCCGAAGCGGTGCGGAAATTGGGCGGCGTCCCCACTGAATTCAGTTTTGAATTTCACGGACTGCAAACCTGGAGAAGGAACGGCCATGGCAACAACGGTAACCGGTGAGACTTTGGTTCAAGGAATTCTGGCGGCGAATATCCAGGTGCATGAAGCGATGCGCGAGGATGGGGAGCTGATCTGGGGAATTTCGCAGGCGGCGAAAGTGATCAGCCAGGCGCTGGGACGCGGGAACCGATTGCTGATCATCGGGAACGGGGGCAGCGCGGCGGACGCACAGCATCTTGCGGCGGAGTTCGTGGGCAGATATCGCATCGAGCGGAGGGCATTGCCCGCGCTGGCGCTGAGCGTTAACACTTCCGCGTTGACGGCCATCGGCAACGACTACGGATTTGAAGACGTATTTACTCGCCAGGTGGAGGCGTTTGCGCAAGCGGGCGACGTGCTGATGTGCATTTCCACGAGCGGAAATTCGCAGAACATCCTGCGAGCAGCGCTGCTGGCGAGCGCGCTGCACGTGAAAACCATCGGCTTGACCGGAGCGGAAGGCGGGAAGCTGCCGAAGTGCGTAGACCTTTGCCTGCGGGTGCCTTCAGCAGAGACGCCGAGGATTCAGGAAGCGCATACCTTCATCATTCACGCGATTGCGGAAATCGTGGAAAACGAAATCGCCCTGGGTCCGGAACTTTGAAAAACCGAGGAAAGACCATGATCGATACCTCGCATCGTTACGTTTTGCTGGACCGCGACGGAGTAATCAATCGCCGAGTTGTCAACGGTTACGTGACGCGGTGGAAAGACTTCGAGTTTCTTCCCGGAGCCCTCGCCGCGCTGCGTTTGTTCAAGGAGTGCGGGTACACGGCGCTGGTCGTCTCCAACCAGTCCTGCGTGGGGCGCGGGTTGCTCTCGTGGGAAGAGTTGCAAGCCATTACGCGGCGGATGCTGCTGGAGGTGGCGCTGGCAGGCGGGGCGATCGACAAGGTCTATTACTGCCCGCACGCGCCCGGCGACGATTGCGGTTGCCGCAAGCCGCAGCCCGGACTGCTGCTGAAGGCGATGGAAGAGCACCAGGCGTGGCCTGCACAAATCTACATGGTGGGTGATTCAGACAGCGACATGGAGGCGGCAGCGCGCGCCGGGTGCCGCAGTCTCCTCGTGCAGCGCGGAGCGTTCCTGCAGGGCGGGGCGCCGGCCGGAACGCTGAAGACTGTCGTCAGTGATCTGCTGGAAGCGGCGAACCTGATCGTGCGGCGCGACACGCCCACTCTAGATGAAACGCTACGGAGCGGATGGCCGGACCTTCACTCGGCGTGGACCAGCGTCAGAGACTTTTCCAATCCATCGAAAAGGAACCAGGCATGACAAACAGCAGCGCCACACTCTTGACCACTCCCACGCTTCCGCCCGTGGAGACACTTCCGCCGATTGACGATCCGCGCTATTTCCCGGCCGCATTTGTCGAGCACCTGAACAGCAGCCACTACGGTTCGGGAATCGACATGAAGCTTTACCACGAATACATGTTCAAGGAGATTCAGCGCGGGAGAGAGATCGTGCGGGTGATCGACGAGCGGTTGCCGATCGCGGGAAAGGACGTACTCGACGTAGGCTGCGGGTATGGAGGTTTGCTGATCGTGATGAAAGAGGCTGGCGCGCGAAGCCTGACGGGCATCGAAGTGTATCCGCCGCGATTGGAGTGGGGTGCGAAGCGGCTGAAATCGCTGGGTTACGAAGGGAAATTGATGGAATTGGATGTTTGCCGGCCGGAGGTGCCGACAACTCTGGGGACGTTCGACATAATTCTGGCGCAGGATGTGATCGAGCACGTGCCCGATCCGCGCACCACCATCGACCATTTGTGCCAAATGCTGCGGCCCGATGGGGCGATTTACGTTCAGGTTGGCAACAAATTCTCGCCAGACCAACTGGTGGCGGACCACCATTACCGGCTTCCTGGAATCACGATGCTCTCCCGCGCGCAGGCGATCGAATACTTCTGCAAAAGAAACAAACTGCCGGAGAGCGACTACGCGGTGGGTTATTGGCGGGAGGAAAAATATTACCGGAATGTTTTCCGGCAGCGTGGAATCAACCTGGAGCGAGTGGACAAATATCCGACGACCGACCACGTGCTGTGGTATGCGCAAGCAATCTCTGAAATGTGCATCCAGCTGAAGCAGAACCTTTGGCCGGATTTGCGGCCAGAGCTTGGGGAGCGGATGAAACGCCGGATGAAAAAACTTGCGGAGCTTTACGTACATGGCAGCCGGCAGCTGGCGGAGATTGCGGCGAGGCAGCCGGAACGGCTGAATGAAGCATGCGACACCCTGACCGGAAGGTTGCTGACCGGGGTGCTCCGGTTTGTGGGCAAGCGCGAGGCGGCGAGCGGAGGCGCGGTATGAACACAGCGGAGACTCACGCGCTGGCCTTGCGGCTTTACGAAGCGGGGCGTTTTGACGAGGCTCTGGCGTTGTTGCGGCAAGCACTGGGCGATGGCGAATCGAGCGAGTTGTGGAGCGATTGGGCCACAGTGCAGTTCCGGCGGGGCGAAGCGGGGGAAGCCGAGGCCGGCTACCGCATTGCGTTGCAGGTGAATCCGAACGAAACGCAAGCCGCGGCAAACCTTGGCGCGATGCTGGTGGCACTGGGGCGGACTTCAGAGGGACTGACCTTTCTAGAGAGCGGCCTTGGGGTAATGACGCCGGAACAACGGGCGGCCGCGCAATTGAAAATTCTCTCGGGGCGGCATTCCGCGCAGGGCAAAACCCACGAGCGTCCACAAAGTCTGGAGCAGTTCCTGCGGCTTTATGTTTCACCGGACGCCAATGAGCGGTCGTATTTCGAAACGCACATCAAGCGCTACGTGGCTACGCTGGAAGCCTTGCCGGACGGGCAACCCGGACAGCGCCTGCTAGAACTTGGCGCGGCGTTTCATCATCTGACGGCGGCGCTGATTCACCGTAAGGGATATGAAGAGGTACGGTGCACGGATGTGTGGGAAGGCGAGCCTTCCTCGAAACGCGCGCTGGTATCGAATGTTGGAAAGTTTCGCGACGAGGTGATTGTCGACAACTTCGATTTGCAGTCTTCCCCCTGGCCCTATGGCGACGGCGGTTTTGACGTGGTGCTGTGCTGCGAAATTCTGGAGCACCTTGCGCTTGATCCGATGGCACTCATGGCGGAGATGAACCGGGTGTTGAAACCCGGCGGGACACTTTTCCTATCGACGCCGAATCTGGGAAGCGCGCACGCCGTGGAACAAACACTGCGCGCGGAGAGTCCTTATTGCTACGGCCAGTTTGAGATTGGCGGGCGCACTACGGATCGCCACAATCGCGAATACACGGCCGGGGAGGTGGCCGAGCTGGCAGCAGACGCGGGGTTTGAGCCGGTATCGCTGCGCACGCAGGATTTTTACTGGCCACCGAAGCATGCAACCCTTCTGCATCTGGCGCGCCTGGGTTTCCCGCTTTCGCTGCGGGGAGATTCCACGTTTCTGCTCGCACGGAAAACACAGAGTGTGCGGGAACGATATCCAGTTCATTTCTACGCATCGAACGGGATTCAGAACGCATGGCGGGTGGAACAGAACACCGAACCACCCGCAGTCACGGCAGCTGCAAACTCTGAGATGAAACAAAATGTGCTGCTGGTTCACGAGATTCTGCCGCACTACGACTGCAGCGGCGCGGATTTGCGAATTTTTGAACTAGCCCGGGAATTGCGGGGCGAAGGGCATAACGTCACATTTCTTGCGCGACAGGATCGCGGCAAAGAGAAATACAGTGCTGCACTGGAAGAGTTGGGAGTAAAAGTTATCGCCGGCGACCCAGATCGGCTGAAGCATCTCGGCGAAGACACAGCAACGGAATGGAACCTGCGGGACGTTTTGAGGGACGGCCAATTTCACACCGCGATTCTTTGTCACTGGTATTGGAATGCGATTTCCATTGCCGAACACTACCTGGACGAAATCCGCCGCTGGTCGCCCGAAACCTGCGTGATGGTGCTATCCGAAGACCGGCACGGCGAACGCGAGCGGCGGGCGTTTCCACTCAGCAAACATATTTCCGACCTCGAACGGGGCGAAGATCTGGAACAACGCGAAATCGAGGCATACGAGAGCGCGGACCTGGTTCTTTATGTCAGCGAAGTGGATTATCGCCACTACCGCAAGCTATTGCCCGAACTTCGCGCCGAGCATTTGCCAACCATCGCAGAAGCAGGCATGACAGGGCCGGGGTTTCAGGAGCGCGAGGGAGTTCTATTCCTTGGAAATTTTGAAAATTTGGCCAATCGGGACGGTTTGCGATGGCTGGTGCAGGAAGTATGGCCGCTGGTAAACAAAGAAGCGCCAAATCTGAAGCTGTATGTGGCAGGGAATGCGCTGTTGCCGGAGCACTGCCCGCAGGGAAAGAACATCATGCTGCTGGGGAAAGTGGCCGACCTGGGAGAGGCTTTCGCGGCGCGGCGAGTTTTCGTGGGTCCGGTCCGCTACGGAACGGGGATCATCACCAAGAACATGTTCTCCCTGGCACATGGACTTCCCGTCGTGACCACGACGGTTGGAGGGGAAGGGCTGCAATTGGTAACCGAACAACACGCACTGATCGCGGACACGCCGGAGACCTTTGCCAGCGGCATCCTGCGCCTGCATCGCGACGAATCGTTGTGGCAAGCGCTCAGCAACCAAGGACGCGAGTACATCAGCGAAAATTTCAACCAGGAAAAACTTCGCAAGCAACTTCGGCACATTCTTGCGAGCGCGCCGGCTATCCCGCGCAAGTCGTACGATCCCGGACACCAGTGGTCTTACCGCCTGGTCGAGTCGGCCGTACCGGAAGTGTTGAGCCAAAGGCCGGCGCGGTACCGTCCGCAACTGCGCACGCTGGGCTACTGGCAACTGGGGCACGCGCTGCTGGAACAAGGAAAGCACGCGGAAGCGTTGAAACAGTTCCGGCATATTTTCATGATATTGCGGAACGAAATTCCGGCAACGACTCTCTATATTCGACTGCTGGAGGACATGTCGTCCTGCTACGCCGCGCTGCACAACACGGAGAGCGCCGCACGCTGCCGCGGGGAATCGGAACGGCTGGCGAAGCTTGCAACCGCCTCGTTTGCCCGCCATTCGAGCGCCGGAAGGCCCGCGCCGCAGCCGGACGAGAAAGACCTGCCGCTTTCCGTGATCCTTCCTACATACAACCGGAAGAGGACACTGCAACTGGCCCTGGGAGCGCTTTCGTTTCAAACGCTGCCGGCTTCCTGTTACGAAGTGGTGGTGATCGACGACGGCTCGACCGACGGGACGGAAGAGTTATGCCGAACAAGAGCATATCCGTTCGGAGAGATCCGGTACGTTCACCAACAAAACGGGGGAGCGGGTTCCGCCCGGAGAGCAGGCGTTGAAGGCGCGCGCGGAAAATATCTGCTGTTCATGAACGACGACACAGTGGCGTCGCCAACACTTCTTTCCGAACACCTGGCGGTTCATTGCCGCAATCCGCGGGAGCGCTGGGCCATTCTCGGCTCGTTCATCCCTACAGAGGAATGCAATCGCCACGCGCTATCGCTGTGGTTGCAGCGTTCCACATTTCTTTTTCCGCAGAACGCGCTGCATCCGGGCCAGCTTTGCGATGCGGCCTTTTTTATCACGTGCAATCTTAGCGTTGCGCGCGAGGCCGTGATCGAAGCGGGCTCCTTTGATCCGGCATTTCGAGTGGGAGAAGACACGGAACTGGGCATTCGCCTGGCCGCAAAGGGCTATCGCGTGAAATACCATCCTGTCGCGCACGCATGGCACGAGCATCCACTGGTGAGCACCGAAGATCTGCTGCAACGGGCGCGGACTTACGGCCCGGTACACCTCGCACTCTTCGAAAAGCACCCACAACTGGTGCAAGGCGGAAACACGCCGTTCGGAAAGTTAACGGCGGACGATTATGTGCGGATGGAGCGCGAGGTGAAGGAGAAGCGAGGGGCGGTGGAAGCGGCGCTGGCCGGACTGCGTGCGCTGGATCAACTCGATCTCTACGAACTGGCGAGAAAGAAACTTTTGAACGACGCGCAACTCCGGGAACTGGTTGGGCAGGTTGCGCAGCTGGTGCCCATCGTTTACTGGACGACACTTTTCGAAAGTTTCCTGCAGGCGGGGGCAGCTCATGCGCACTCCGCCGGAGGGAAAGAGGCATGACCGCCCTGACCGTGAGCATGATCGTGCGGGATGCGCAGGAGTTTCTGCCGGCGTGCCTTGAAAGCGTCCGAGTGCTCAAATCCGAAATCGTGATTGCCGATACGGGCTCGGCGGACAGGACGATGGAGATTGCGCGGGAGTTCGGGGCCAAGCTGGTTCAGATCCCGTGGGGGAACGATTTCGCGGAAGCGCGCAACCGGGCGCTCGCTGAATCAACCGGCGACTGGATACTTTCCCTGGACGCCGACGAACAACTTGACGGAATGACGGCACGGCGGATTCCTTCGTTGCTCGAAAATAAAGGGGTCGCCGGATTTCATGTCACGATTCGCAACTACGTAAACAGCGCGAACGAACGCATCTGGGATGAGGCGCCAAAGCCCAACGATTCCCTGCTCGCTTCCGCTGCCGCTTATCCGGCGTTTGTGGAGCACGAAAATATCCGGCTATTCCGCCGCTCGCCGGAAATTTTTTTCATGGGCCGGGTGCACGAAAGCGTCGGCCCGCGGATCCGCGAATTACGTGGAACGCTGGGCCGGGCGAATTTCTTCATCCACCATTTCGGATTCGTGATTGACGCTGTCGCGAAAGCAAAGAAGAACGATAGCTACCGCGAAATGGGCCGGCAGAAGTTGCGGGAATTGCCAATGGATTGGCAGACGCATTTTGAGCTGGGCCTGCTGGAACTGGAGCAATACAAGAATGCAGCGGAAGCGCGCGCACTTTTCGCCCGGGCGTGTGAGTTAAATCCTTCGGCCGGAGTGGCGTGGTTTTTTCTGGGGCTGACGATTTTTCGCATGGGGGAATTTGAAGACTCTCTGAAGTTCCTCCGCCGGGCGGAGCAAGCCGGCCACAAAACCGCACTGGTCATTGAAACCAGGGGCGACGCTTATTACAACTTGGGCAAATTTGATGATGCCCGCGCGAGTTACGAGGCGGCGTTGAAGCGTGAGAACGGAGGCGCCGGTGTGCTGCCAAAGCTTTGCCTTGCAACAATCCGATCGGGGAAAGCGGAAAAGGGATTATCGCGGCTGCGAAGCGGGCTCGAGGTTACGCCGCAGGTTGCGGAGCTTCATGAGGGGCTAATCCTGGGATTAGTTTTCCTTAATCGTGTGGAAGAGGCTGCAGAGGCTGCTGATGCGAAACTCCGGCTGGTGAAGGGGCTGCTGCCTGCCGATTATGTGCGTTCCGCAAGCTTGTGGGCCCAGATGCGCAATTGGCAACGTTCTTCCCATGCCCTGGAATTGGGGCTGGAGGCCCACCCAGGAAACGCCCAACTGGCGCGGGCGTTGGATGAGGTTTTTCACGCATCTGGGACGGGTTTAGGTTAACGCTATTTTTATCAAGCAAGTACAGGAGGTAAAGCCTTTCGATGTAGAGCCGATATACAGGGTGAGTACGTTGGCTGATCCGTAGCGACGTGCGAGCCACCCGGAGCGGAAAAGTAAGGCCGGGCGCACCAAAGGCTCCTCGGACGCCAAGCGGAATAACAAGCAACGAAAGGAGCCTTACATGGCAATCTCTCTTTTGAACAACATCGCTGCATTAGCAGCCCAGAATCAATTGCAGGGCACCCAGAACAAGCTGCAGAGCACATTGTTCCAGCTTTCTTCCGGTTCCCGAATCAACACTGGCGCGGATGACGCGGCAGGCCTCGCGATTGCGAACGGCTTGCAAGCGAACGTGACGGCCCTGACCCAGTCGGCGAACAACGCGCAGAACGGCGTTGGCGCGCTGCAGGTTTCAGACGGCGCTCTCGCCCAGGTGACCACGCTTCTCAATCGCGCTGTTACGCTGGCAACGGAGTCTGCGAACGGCACGGTGGGCAATTCGCAACGCAACGCTCTGGATGCCGAGTTTACGCAGATCAAGGCGGAAATCGACCGCATCGGCAGCAGCACCACATTCAACGGGACGTCGGTTTTCACCGCGACGGCGACGGGCATCTTCCTGTCGGACGGCAGCTCGGCCGCGGCCAACAACACGATTTCGGTGACCGTGGGCACATTGTCCTCCAGCGCCATCAGCTACAACGGATCGACGGTCAGCTTCGCAAGCGATAACCTGTTGACCTCAGGGGCCGCGATCACCTCCCTGGCGGACATTAACTCCGCCATCTCCAACGTAGCCGGCCTCCGCGGCACGATCGGCGCGGGCGTCAACCGGTTGCAGTCCGCGGTCAACGTCATCAGCAGCCAGGTGCAGAACCTGACGGCTGCGCAAGACCAGATCACTGCTGCGAATATCCCGCAGCAGGTCACCAACCTGTCCGAGTTCAGCATCCTGAACCAGTCCGGTATCTCGGCCCTGGCGCAGGCGAACTCGGCGCAGCAAAGCATCCTGAAGCTGCTGCAATAAGTGGCAGCAAGTTGAGAGAACGGCGGCGGGCGGGATCCTTTCGGGGATCCCGCCTGAACCGCTTAGGAGGAAGCCATGAAAATCACACCGGATCAGGCACCAGGGGCGCCAGAACCTCCCAGCGCGGCAACGAATCAGGCGAACAGCCAGCGCGTATCGACAACCTCGACGACGGCAAGCACGGTTGAAAAAGCATCGGCGGCGGCGGAAACGGCGATCGTCACACCAGCGCAACGACAGACGGATATCTCATTCCGGCGGGATTCGAATGGAAGGATTTACTACGTTCTGTCCGACGCGCATTCAGGGCAGGAAATTGTGGAATTGCCGGCGAAAGAAGTGCGGGCAGCAGGCCAGGGAATCGAGGAGTTCCTGAAGAAGCAAGAAGAGTCCAAGCCGACACCGCACGTCGAGATCAAGGCCTAAGGAGCCGAATTTATGTCTTCAACCAATTCGTTGTCGTCGCTTGCCGGAGGACTTGCCAATACCAGCTCAAGTTCGGGAAACTCCAGTTTTGGACAAGGCATCAACGTACAGCAATTCGTCCAGTTCGCGTTGGCCAACCAGCAGGCGAACATAACGGCGCTGCAGAACCAGCAGACCAGCCTGAACGCGCAATCGGCGGAAATCACGAAAATCAGCACGGACCTTTCCAACCTGGATAACGCCGTGTTTGCCCTGAGAGACCCGCTGGGAGCGCTGAGCTCGCAGGCAGCGACGTCTTCCAATTCCGCGGTGGTTAGTGCGACTGCTTCGAGCACGGCAACACCAGGTTCGCATTCGGTTGTGGTCAGCTCGCTGGCAACGACTTCGTCTTATTACACGGGAGCGCTGGCCAGCAGCACCTCACCCATAGCCGCAGGGACCTTCCAGGTGCAGGTGGGGTCGAACGCCGCGGCGACCGTGACAGTGGACTCGACGAACAATACGCTCAGCCAACTCGCGGACACTATCAATAACCAGAATATCGGGGTGACGGCGAGCGTCATTCAGGATTCCAACGGCTACCGGTTGGCGCTGGTGAGCACAGCTTCCGGCGCGCCGGGAGACATTACCGTCTCTGGAAATACGACCGGCTTGAATTTCACGAAGGGAGTGACAGGCACGAACGCGTCGCTGGTCGTTGACGGCATCCCCATCAGCAGCGCGAGCAATACGGTTTCAAACGTGATCAACGGGGTCACACTGAACCTGGGTTCTCCGTCACCATCCACGGCGGTGACGGTCAACGTGAATCCCGATACCACGCAGGCAACGACGGCGATCAACAACCTGGTCACCGCTTATAACACGGTGATTAACGAGATCAATTCGCAGTTTAACGTCGCCGCCGACGGCAGCGGAGGGGGACCGCTGGAAGCCGACAACTCGTTGCGCGACGTACAGAGCCAGTTGCTTGCAGCGTTTTCTTACTCTGTTCCCGGAAACAGCGGTGTGGTCAATCTGGCGAGCATCGGCGTCAACTTCAACAATGACGGCACGCTGTCGGTGGACAGCGGCAAACTCTCCGCGGCGCTCTCGAGCAATTATTCGGCCGTGCAGAACCTGCTGCAAAACACGAGCACCGGCTTTTCGCAGAATCTTTCGAAGGTGCTTACCAGCATCAACGGAGCGGGGACGGGAATTCTGTCGCTTGACGCGCAAAGCATCACGAACACTTCGCAAGGGTTGACGAAGCAGATCGCGGATCTGCAGGCGTCACTGGCCACGCAACAAACTAGTCTCACGGCGATTTACGCGCAGGTGAATGTAACCCTTCAGCAGTTGCCCCTGTTAGAAAACCAGATTTCACAACAACTGGGGAGCATAAAATGAACACACGGGATACCGCAGCTGCGTACCAACAATCCAACGCCTATGCTGCCTCCGCCGTAGGCCAGGTCGTCGCGCTGTATGACCGCGTCCTGCGCGACTTCCGCAGCGCGATCGGAGCGATCGGCACCGGCGAGATCGAGCAGCGCGTCAACTCCCTGAACCACGCGCTGACGATCATCGGAGAACTTCAGGGTGTGCTGGATTACGAGCGCGGCGGAGAACCAGCGCGCCGGCTGAACAGCTATTACACGGTTACGCGGGGGATGGTGCTCGAGGCGGGCGTAAAATGTTCGGTGGATATGTTGCAGGAACTCGTGGCGATGTTCGCACGGCTGCGCGCGGCGTGGGCGCAAGTGGAACAGACAGTGGCGCCATCGGAGCCCACGCAGCAACTGCGGGCATCCAGCCAGACGCAACAGCAGCGTGCGGGGAGTATTTCACCGTCGCCGGAGCATTCAACGGGCGCGGATAGCGGCGGCTGGAGGGCTTGATGTACGAGGCCATGCGTCAGACGCTGCTTCGAGTCAACGCGTCGATTGCGGGATGCCTGGAGGAGGCGCGCCGGGCGCTTCGGGGCGAATGCGATTTTTGCGTCGAGGCCATTCACAGGATACACGGGCCGGTGGATGAGATGACGGCGGTGATTGCCCAATCGGCGGAACTCTTGCGACTGCAACCGGAACTTGCGGGACAACTGGAACTTTACAAATCGCAATTGGGCGAGCTGCAGACTACCCTGGTCCAGATCCGGATAATGCTGCTGGCGCGGCGGGCGAGCCTGGAGGCGGGCCGCGCACAACTCTCCGCTGTTTCGCAGTGGATGGGCGCGCTTCGCCAGACCCGCTGAATAAATCCAAACTTCAAGATTTGGCTGAAGTTGCCTTCGACCTTCCTCGGTGCGAACAAACGAGTTCGAGGATGGCCGGCATTTTTTCAGCGGACAGTTCTGGCGCTCTGCCTCTATACTTCCTGCACCCGCGTGGCGAACCGTGGAAAAGGGAGTGTCCCGATGAGTTTCTCGACGAAAGTCACGGCGTTGCTTGTAATACTCAGCGTCACCATGATTTGCAAGGGAACGATGGCACAAACCGCCCCTGACAAACCCGCGGTGAAGAACGGTGCCGGGAAGCATTACACACTGCCTGCGAACAAAGACACCGTGCAGTGGGGCTGGTTTGACCCAATGGAAAAACCGAAGCTGGCGGTGGATTCCGGGGACACCATTTCGATCGAGACGCTCCGGCATGGGATGGACGAGGTGAAGCCCGGGGCTTCGATGGAGGATATCGTCAAGCTTCGCCTGGCAAATCCCAGCGGCGGGCCGCACTCCGTGACCGGGCCGATATTCGTGAACGGCGCGGAACCGGGCGACACGCTGGAGATACGAATAAAAAAGATCGTGATAAAAGATTCCGGGTTCAACTTCAATCTTCCGGGCAAGCAGTTTCCTACTGTGGGATTGTTGGCTGCTGAATTTCCCGAGGGCCACGTGGAGTATTTCAGGCTCGACTTAAAGACAATGACGGCGGAATTCAAACCGGGAATCCTGCTGCACCTGAAACCCTTTCCGGGAACGATTGCCGTGGGGCCGGATCCGAACGAGCCGAAGGAAAAAGCAGGGCCGCCGATTCACGACGCGAAAGGACGGACGAGCACGCTGCGGCCGTGGAAGAACGGGTCCAACATGGATGTAAACGAATTGCAGGAAGGATCGACGATTTATTTTCCGGTGTTCCAGAAGGGTGCGCTGATCTGGACGGGAGACTCGCACTGCCTGCAGGGAAACGGCGAAGTGAATCTGACGGCGCTTGAATGCTCGTACAAGGAAATTGAGATTGAGCCGATAGTGCGCAAAGACCTGCATATTGAGTGGCCGCGGGCGGAGACATCGACGCATTGGATTTTTATGGGGTTCGACGAGGATTTGAACGAAGCGATGAAGATTGCGGTGCGCGAGACGGTGAATTTTCTGGCAGAGCAGAAAATGGCGCCAATGTCGCGGGAAGAAGCCTATGCACTGACATCCATCGTCGGAGACTGCCGCGTATCGCAGGTGGTGGACATCCGCAAAGGCGTGCACTGCATGATTCCGAAATCCATCTTTGTAAAGAAATAATCGCCGGCATTTTGATCTAAGAAAAAAACGGGCAGCCAATGCCCGGCCGCCCGAAGAAATCTGTTTCGTGAAATTGCAGAAGGATCAGTAGCCAGGATTCTGCTGCTGCTGCGCCGAGCGATCGGGCGCAATGGCGTCCGCCATGCGAAAGACCGCCGCGAGCAGTTCGATGGCAACGCGGCAGTAGAGGAACCACACGAAATATCCCCCGAGGGCAGCCAACAGCGCGAGAAGCCCCTGGACGGGCGCCTGCTGAAACGCGGTCACCACCCAGGCAACCGCTGCGATCAGGCCGACAAGGAGATGCAGGGCGTAGAGGAACCTCAGCATCTTTGGGGTCGCGTACACGCGGAAGGAAAAATCCATCAATCCTTCCCACATTCCCTTTGCTTCGGGCATCGTGCCTCCTTAAGTTGAGCTGGAAACTAAATTATAGAGAACAACCCGGATTCGGGCCAAAGTTCCTGTACGGCGAGTGACGAAGTTCATATACCACGCGGCCGGAGCCCGGACAACGGCGCGAGGCTAAATTCTCATGGTGCGAAAGAATAAGTCCATTTGACAGCGAAACGCGTCTCTCGCACTTGCGGTGGATTCGCCGGCGCAATACTGAGGAACTGGGTCCCGACGTTATAGATGATGTAAAGGTCGCTGTCCGGGCGGTAGTTATACCGCAAACGAAGATTGGCGCTGACCGCCTGGGTGTTCGAGGTATCCATCTGAATGAGACTTGTGAAGGTGAGAAAGCGCGTGAAAGAGTAATTTCCCTGCAGGCTTGCCAGGACGACGGAGAAATTACCCCCGGGCAGCGGGAGCAGGAAGCGATCCCAGGTTTCGGAGGCGGAAATGGAGAACTTGGACGTGGGACGGTAATTCAAGCGAACTCGAAACTCGTTCAATGTCCCGCCGTAGTAGCCGCCAAATCGCTCGAAGAGATTGTATGTGAATCGCCGGTCCTGCGCCGAGCCGTAGGTGAGCTGGTGGCGGGTAAACTGGTAAAGTCCATTGGGAATGAAAATGTTTTTATAAATGTGCAATGGCGTGGTGATGCGTTGCGTGAACACATCGACGATGTCGTCGTCCGTGTAGGCGCCGTTGTTGAAATCGGCGCGAAACGTGGTTTGCCATTCCTGAGTCTGCACCGCACCGTGGGTGTCCGGCGCGTGAAGAATGAATCCTTCAAACTGCATTTCTCTAACGCCACCGAGTTTTGGCCGGGCTTTAAACGTCAGGTCTCCGTAAGTTTCATTCGAGTCGATGCGCTCAATAAAACCAACTTCCGGATTGAAGTTCGGTCCGATTTTGCGGCGCTCAAAGATGGCGTCGAGCCAATTGGAACGATAAGTCAATGAAGCGCCGAGATCACTGTTACCGCTTGGATCGCCGGGCGATTGGGTGCCCGCCAAGTGGGCATCGACGAACCAGTCTTTGAAGAACACCAGGCGGGTATCGATGCCGCCAGTCTGGTTGAAGCTGTCCTGCGAGTTGCCCGACCGTTTGTCGACACCCATCACGCCGATATAGGAGCCGCCCCAAAGTGATTCTTTGAGCCGAACCACGGCGTAATTTGCGTAGGGATTCGGGCCGCTCGAGCGAGTGTCCACGTCCATCACACCGAACTGCAGGCGGCCGACGGCACCCGTAAGTTTCGCGCCGCCATTGATCGGCACCTGATTCCCGGTGACAGAGTCGATTCCGATCTGGCGGCTGAAAAACAGCCTGTCCTGGTCGCCGAGGTCAAAGTCAAAAATGCCCGCATTTTCGAGAAAGAACTGGCGTTTTTCCGGAACAAAGATTGGAAAAGGAGTGAGATTGAACTGAACCTGGTCCACATCGGTGGAGGAGAAATCGGTGTTGCCTGTGAGGTTCAGGACAATGTTCGAACGGAGGCCATACTTCAGGTCCAGGCCACCGGTTAGCGGAAAAGCGGGGTCCTGCCCGGATTGCTTGTCGTACTGGACCAGGCCATACGGTTTGACGATGAAGAGTCGCCCGCTTCCGATGTCGGTGATGCCGGTAAGTTCGCCTGCTTCGGAGACTTTTGTGATGCCAAACGTGCGACGGTAGCCGGACCAGAGGTCCTCCTCGTTTTTCGCGCGGATGAATCGCTTGAAGTTCAGGCCCCAGACAACATCCTTGGATTTGGTGAAATTCAAAGTCGTGAATGGGATTTCTATGGTCGCTGTCCAGCCATTCGCGGTAATTCTCGCTTCCGAGGTCCAGATGCCGTCCCAGCCTGGATCGAAATCGGGAGTCTCCACTCCGCTTTGTTCTTCCACCAGGCCGTCGCTTTGCGTGCCGAGAGGATTAATCTCGAAGACATACCCGCCACGGCGATCATGCTTGGAATTGATGAGGATTTCGAAATGATCGTCCAGGTCTTGACTGACGTCGCGGCGCAACTCGGTGGCTACGATGCGCGAGGGAGTGGAATCATAGCAATGAATTCCAAAATAGACGGCGGTGCGGGTGTAAAGTATGCGAACTTCGGTCTTTTCGGTTGCAACTTCTCCCTCAAGAGGTTCCCTCTGGCGAAAATCGCTCAGTAGCTTGCCGGATTGCCAGAGCGGGTCGTCGAGCGTCCCATCGAGCCTGGGCGTGTGATCGACGCGTACCGCTACGGCAACTCGCGCACCAGGCTGTGTTTGATCCTGAGCAAAAAGGGTCGGCACAGTCAGGGCAAGTGGCAAGGCCAGCAGCGTGGAAAAGGCGACGCACCTGACAAAGTGGCAGGAGCAAACCTGGCCATGAGACCGCAAGCGTCCTCCGTTCGCCCGCAATACTATGAATCGACCTCAACTACCCCGGCAGGAAACTGCGCTTCCTTGTCCCATTTGTATACCACTGAATACAACAGAATCGGCCAGATAAGAATAAACGCTCAAAGTGAATAAGATCGAATTGGACTTCCTATTTCGGAAGAAGAGAGGAATGTGAATTCTTTTTGGCGCTGCTTTCGCGGACGACTAGTTCCGGCTCAAGCACGATTTCCCGGGGATACTCGGCTCCGGCCGGGGCGGTGATGCGCTTCAGCAGGGTTTCCGCGGCCACAACGCCCATCTGGCGGAGGGGTTGCCGGACGGTGGTGAGACTAGGATTGTGAAAAGCGGCGCCCTGAATGTCGTCCCAGCCGATGACCGAGACGTCTTCGGGCACGCGGCGGCCGGTTTCGCGGAGAGCTTTGATCGCGCCCATGGCGGAAATATCGTTGAACGCGAATAACGCCGTAAATTGCGGATCGCCCGCCAGCAATTTACGAGTGACTCGATGGCCTACTTCGGGGGACGGCGAATCGCTATCGAGTTGGACGGTGAGTTTCTCGTCGATGGCGATTCCAAGCTCTCGCGCGACCGAAAGAATTGCCTGCCAGCGGGTTTCCGTGTCCGAGCTGAAATCCTGGCCTTTGATCAGTGCGATTCGCTGGTGGCCCAGGCGATGAAGATGTTCGAGCGCCAGATGGGCGCCAAGGTTATGGTCAAGAACGATGTTGGTGACACCCTTGACGTGGCGATGACTGGAAATCGAGACCGCGGGAATTTCGCAATTGCCGCTGTAGACCGTGTCCACGGCAATGATGCCTTCGGCCGCGCGCTGGCGGAGGAGATGCGGATATTCCTCGATCAGGTCCTTGCGGTGGCGGTGACTGACGACGAAATAAAAGTAGCCTTCCTGAAACAGATGGTCTTCGACGCCGGATAAGACCATGGAGGAGTAGCCTTCGCTGATTTCAGGTACCATGACACCGATGGTGAAGCTCCGTTTTTGCCGGAGAGAGCGGGCCATCAGATTGGGGCGATATTTGAACTTGCGCGCGGCGGCCCAGATGCGTTCCTGAGTGGCATGAGGTATGGATTTGGCGCCGGGAGAGCGATTGATGACCAATGAAATGGTGGCAGTGGAAAGGCCGAGGTGCTGGGCAAGAGCCTTCATACTGATCGAGCCGCCAGCGGGCTCTGCTGAATTCACCGGAAGCAGATTCTTAGCACGGGCCATGGTAATTGACGAGCGGTAGTCTGACATAATGAGGGGCGGCGAACAACAGGATGAGGAGGGAAATTTGAGAGGAAATGGGGACTTGAGGTTTGCGGAATCATGATAGAATGCACCTGCTAAATCGATTTAGTGGATGTTCGAAAAATCATCACGGAAATATGAATCAACGTCACAACTGAGTTCGCCGCAAAAAATTCTACACTTCGTTGAGGGTTTTCTCCCCATGCTCTGGGAATCGATTCAACGGCGCCGCAAAAGTTTTATAAGTGCCGCATTTCTCTTATTCTTTCTGAATTTTGGCGGATCGAAGCCGGCCCTTGCGCAAGCACCGGCAGCGTCCAGCCACCCCTCGACCCTGCCACGATCTCCCCTGACCGATGCCGCCATCGAGAAGCGCGTCGAAACGTTGTTGCAACAGATGACGGTGGAAGAAAAGGTCGGCCAACTGGCGCAATATTCATCTGGCGCGCCGACCGGCCCGAGCGCGGGCAACGCAGACTATCCGAGCATGATTGCGAGGGGAGAGGTCGGCTCGCTATTCAACCTGGATGGCGCGCAAGCCGCAAATCAGTACCAGCGCATCGCGGTGGAAAAATCCCGGCTGCATATCCCGCTGCTGTTTGGGCTGGACGTCATTCACGGGTTTCGAACGGAATTCCCGGTGCCGCTGGCGCTGGCATCAACCTGGGACCCTGCGATCGTTGAGAAGGCCGCGCGTATATCGGCGCAGGAAGCTTCGGCGGCCGGAGTGCGTTGGGTATTTTCACCGATGGTGGATATCGCACGAGACCCCCGGTGGGGGCGCATGGTGGAAGGTGCGGGGGAAGATCCGTTCCTGGGGAGCGTGCTGGCGCGCGCTTACGTCCGTGGATACCAGGGCAAAAGCCTGAGCGACAAAGAAAGTGTGGCGGCCTGCGTTAAACACTTTGTCGGATACGGCGCTGCGGAGGGCGGGCGGGACTACAATCCTGCGGAAATATCCGAGCACACGCTGAGGGAGATTTATTTTCCGCCGTTCCAAGCTGCCCTTCGCGAGGGCAGCGTTTCCCTGATGAGTTCGTTCAACACGCTGAATGGATTGCCGGCAACGGCGAATCCCTTCACCTTGCGGCATATCCTACGCAAGGAATGGGGATTTTCCGGCCTGGTGGTAAGCGATTGGACCTCTGTAGGCGAGTTGGTGGCGCACGGAATCGCGCGGGATCAGGCCGGGGCCGCACAAAAAGCGCTCACCGCAGGCGTGGACATGGACATGGTGAGCGATTCCTATCACCAGAACCTGGCCGGACTGATCAAGAGCGGAAAAGTTTCACGAACCCGTCTCGATGAAGCGGTGCGGAACGTGCTGCGGGTGAAATTTGCGCTGGGATTATTTGACGATCCTTTTACGGATGAGTCGCGCGAGATTCGCGGAGCGCTGCCAAAGGAGCGAGTGGAGATTGCCAGGGAGGCAGCCGAGCGGTCCTTTGTGCTGCTGAAAAATAATTCGACGGGTTCGCGGCCGATTCTGCCGCTTGGAAGCGAATCGGGAACGATCGCCTTGATCGGGCCGCTGGCGGATGATGCGAAAAACATGCTCGGGCCGTGGGCGGCGCGCGGACGTCCGGAGGATGTAGTGACGCTCCGAACAGCCCTGGAGCAAAGAGTCGGGAAGGAAAGGATTCGTTTTGCACAGGGCGCGGAACTGCAAACCGCGAGCGATGCGGAAATACAGCGAGCGGTGGAGACAGCGCAACAGTCGGATGTGATTGTTCTCGCGCTGGGGGAAGAGGCGGCAGAGCAATCGGGGGAGGCGGCATCGCGCGCCCATCTGGAGTTACCTGGACGGCAGGAGGAATTGCTGGAAAAGGTCGCCGCGACCGGAAAGCCCGTAGTGCTGCTGATCTTTAGCGGGCGGCCGTTGACGCTTCCGTGGGCATTCGAACATGTGCCGGCGGTGATTGCGGCGTGGTTTCCCGGAGTTCAAGCGGGGCCGGCGCTGGTGCGCGTTCTGTTTGGCGACTTGGCACCGAGCGGAAGGCTGGTGGTGAGTTGGCCGCGCACGATCGGACAGATTCCAATTTACTACAATGCGCTGAACACCGGGCGGCCGGCGGGCGGGTATGATCTTACGCATCCGCCGAAGAATTCGCTGGAAAAATTCGTTTCCCGCTATATCGACGAACAGAACACCCCACAATTCCCTTTCGGCTTCGGACTTTCTTATTCACCGGTTGAGTATTCCCGTACGCAGGCGGATAGGGCAAAGCTGAGCGCGTCGGCATTAAACCTAAGTCTGCGACGGGGAGAGCCGGACAAAGTTGCTCAAGTGACCGTGAGCGCGAAGGTGAAAAATACGGGGAACCGAACAGTGGATGAAGTCGTCCAATTGTATATCCGCCTGATCGGCACAAGCATGGCAGAACCTGTGCGCAAACTTGTGGGCTTCAAAAGGGTGTCGCTTGCCGCGGGCGAGAGCCTGACGGTGAGTTTCCCGCTTGGGGCGGACGTTTTTTCCTTGTGGGACATGCAAAATAATTTGAGAGTGGAACCAAGCCGCGTCCAATTCTGGGTCAGTCCGGATTCCTCCCGAGGATTGCCGGCGGATGTAGAGATCACCAACTAGAGGCATGCGCGTGTGAAAGATCGCGAACAAAACCGAAGAGAGTGGCTGCGATTGTGCGGTGCATATCTTTCCCTGGCGCCTTTTGCTTCCCTGCTGAGCTGCAACAGCGGGTCGCCAAGTCCGCAGAATCCGGGTGGAACGCCGTATCAGGGAACTGACTCGCAGTTGCTGGACGATTTGCAGCGGGGATCCTTTCAGTTTTTCTGGAATGAGACGAATCCGGCCACCGGACAAATCAAAGACCGCGCGTTCCTGAACGGGAACGATACTCGGACAATGTCCAGTGTTGCCGCGACGGGATTTGGATTGACCGCGTTGTGCATCGGGGACTCGCGGGGCTACGGGAAGACTTCGGACATCATCACGCGGGTTCGCGCCACGCTTCAATTTATTCTGCAGCAGATGCCGAACGTGCACGGATTTTATTATCACTTTGTAGACATGAACACCGGGCAACGATGGGCGCAAAGCGAGGTCTCATCGATTGATACTTCCCTGCTGCTTTGCGGGGTGCTGACCGCGAAACAATATTTTCAGGACGCGACGATTCAATCGCTGGCTTCGCAGATTTATGCGCAGGTGGACTGGCCGTGGATGATGAACGGGGGTCCGGCGTTTTCGATGGGTTGGACGCCGGAGTCTGGCTTCCTCAGCGCCCGCTGGGATCATTATTGCGAGTTGATGATGATTTACCTGCTGGGCATCGGCTCGACAACCAATCCGGTGCCCGCGAATAGCTGGAACGCGTGGACGCGGCCGACAATTACTTATCAGGGCTTGACTTATATTTCCGGGAACGACCCGCTGTTCCCAACCCTGTATTCGCATGCATGGTTTGATTTTCGGAACAAGAAAGATGCGTACGCAAATTATTTCGACAATGCGATTACCGCGACGAAGGCGCACAAGCTTTTCTGCCTGTCGCTGAAATCGCAATTCAGCGATTACTCGGACGATTTGTGGGGGATTTCCGCTTCGGATTACGCGAAGGGATACACGGCTTGGGGCGGTCCGCCGCCGCAAGGACCGATTGACGGGAGCATTGTACCCTGCACCACTGGGGGCGCACTGCCGTTCTTGCCCACAGATTGCTTGCGTGTGTTACGCACGATCCGCGGTGCGTATGGAACCAAGGCTTGGGGACTGTACAGTTACGTGGACGCCTTCAACCCGCTCACCGGTTGGTACGACACCGACGTGCTCGGCATCGATCTGGGCATTGCGATGGTGATGGCGGAAAACTACCGCACGGGGCTGGTGTGGAACACGTTTATGAAGAATCCCGAAGCGCAAGCGGCGATGCAGATGGTGGGCTTCCAGCCGGCCTAGCGCGTCGGGCACAAATAGGGAAAACAAGGGAAATCAAGCAGAGGAATATTTCATTTCCGGCCCATCATGGTTGAGGGGTTTTCTCCCGGTTGGAACTTTTGGCCGGTTCCACATTGGCCTTCAAAGATTCACAAATAGACTGCTGTTGATCCGCTTCTGCCGCGCGGCCGGCCTTGCGATAGGCGGCTTCCAATCCCAGATGATAGGCGAGACTTGACGGCTGAGTTCGAACCGAGTGTTCGAACCGGTCAATGGCTTCGGGCAATTTTCCGGAGGCCTGAAGGCTTTCCAACGCCTGCGTTGAGGCGGCCTTATTCCCCGTCTGAGCTTGGGAGGTAGCCCATGCCAGGGCAAGTTCCGGATCCTGCAGCGCCTGCTTGGCGATGGGAAGAATGGTTTGCACAGTCTTGGAGAAATTGCCGGAAGAAAAATAAGCGAGGCCGAGCACGGCCCTCGCGTGGGAGTCATCGGGAGTTGGGGCCACGGCTTTCGAGAGCAGGCGAATCGCTTCCGAAGGTTGACCGGCAAAATACGCCGCGAGCCCAAGATTGCGCTGCAAACCTGGAATTTGCGGAGCCCATCGCCCAGCGTCGCGGTAATGAGTGAACGCATCCTGATACTTTCCCTCCAGGGCTTCCGCCGTGGCGAGGTCATTATAAGAAGCGCCAAGAACCGAGGAAAGGTAAGCCTCTTCTTTCCCTTGAGAATCGGATCGCGAGTGAGTGGTCCCTCGCGATTTTGAATACGATTTCTCCGTTGCAGTCGCGACACTCGCGGAGGAGAGCGAAATGTGAGGCTGGCCATCGGATTCGGCCTCTGGGATGTAGGGAGCATCGTCGCCCATTCCTCGCGTCGCGTCGTCATTCGTGGCGGCGAGGTTTTTTCGATTCTCCGCCAGCATCTGGACCTGGAGCTGTTTCGCCTTTCCCAGCAATTCTTGGCCTACTTTGGTTTGCCCCGAAGCGAGCAGAAGCCGGCCCAGGCCGAAGTACGCCTTGCGAACTTCAAAATGCTCCTTCGGGTCCAGATTTTTGGACGCAGCAATCGCTTTGCGAAAATAGGCGATGGCTGCCTGATTCGATTTGCGCCTCTGGGCGTTTAAGCCAAGTAGCACCCAGGTTTCCGGCGCCGCCGGCTTTATTTCAGCTGCCAGGTGAAGGTAGCGATCCGACTCGCCATCGTTTCTTGCGCTGGAAGCGAGAGAGCCCAGCATGTAATTGGCCTCAAAGTGGCGCGGACTCCGCTGCAGTTCGGCACGAAGCTGCTCATGCACTTCGGCGGTAGGAACCCAACCATTCCCTTGCAATAACGCAATCGCCCAAAAATAGTGCGCGTTGGGTGTGGCGGAGTTGAGGAGCAAGGCCTTCTGAAATTCGGCCACTGCGTCCTGGGTCAAACCCCGGTCTTGATACGCTCTCCCGACGAGCACTCGGGCCCCGCCGGAATCGCCAACCTGCTGCAAGAAGTGCGCAAAAGTGTCGTCGGCTTTTTGTTTTTCGCCCGTCCCGAGTTGGGCGACGCCCAAGGAGTAGAAAGATTCGGCATCCTGTTTGAGCTCGAGATCTCGGCCAAACGCTTCGGAAGCTCCGGCATAATCCCGGCTTTGCAGCAATGCCTCGCCCTTAATCTTCCAGGCGAGTGCGTTCTGCGGATCCAGTGCTGCAGCCGCAGAGGCTTGTTTTGCAGCATCTGAAGGCTTTTTGGCATACAGGCTTGCGAGCGCAACCTCGACCCTGGTTTCCGGAGCGTCTTCGAATCGAAGCGATTGTTCTCCCAGCCTGATCGCCTCCTCGTACGCATTTTCGTCCAGCCGGAGCTTTGCCATCTCGGCCAACGCAAGGGCCAACACTTTTTCGCTGGCCCGACCGATCGCCGCCGGATCGCCGGAATTGCGGGCCTCCAGCGCGGCTGCAAGTCTCTGCGAAAGATTCGCCGTGGAAGAAATGGACGGGCTCGGTTGGTTCTCTTGAGCGTGCAAGCCGCCCAGGAGCGCGGCGCAGAAAAATAGGAGACAGGCAAAAATTGCCGAAGGTTTCCAGATCTGCGTTGGACTTGAACTGGTCATGAGGAAGTGCGTACGGATAAATGCGAGTTTAGCATGCGGAGTAAAAAAGCAACGGGGACTGGCCGCGAGCTTGCGCGCCAGTCCCCGTGCTTCGTTTGGGGTGCGTGTTTTGTGTTGTGTGCTAGAAAGTCAGCCTCGCCTGTAGCTCCATGACCCGGCCCGCCAACACCCGCTGGGCAACTCCGAAATGCGGGTCGTTGAGCGAGGTGCTGCCGTCGTTCTTGCCGAAGGGTTGCAGGTTTAGCTTGTTGAAAAGGTTGAAGAAGTTGACGCGCAAATCCAGATTGGCGCTTTCGCCTCTGAAGAATGGCACAGGCGTGGATTTCGCGAAGCTGGCATCAATGGTCTGGTAGCGCGGCCCCCGGAAGGCATTGCGATGCAAAAACGGAGGACCCGCAGTGCAACCGTCAAAGTAGGGAAAGCCAATGTCTCCCGCACCGAAAGGCTGGCCGGGAGCCGGGCAGACACCGCCGCTAGCCTGGGTGACAATTCCCGGGAACTGGCCGTGATTGGACTTAAAGGTGTCGGTGCTGAAATCACCCGTTGCTCCGCCGAGGTAAGAGGCTACGAGTGCTGGGCACAAAGCGCCGGCGGACGGGGTCGGCGGACAATTGTTACTCTCCACGGGCGACCACGGGAACCCGGTGTGGAATTGATAGGTGCCGTCCACGCGCCACCCGCCAAAGGCTTTGCCAACGAAATCGTGGCGGTTCTTGAAAACCGGCAGATCGTAGAGCGCGGAAAGGAGAACGTTGTGGGTCACGACAAAGTCTGAGGGGCCGTAATCCCATTCCTGGCTCGCAGGATAGAAGGGATCTCTTGCTTGACCGGAGCCCTCCCATGAGCCGCCGTCAAAACCTCGGCTGAACTGGTATTTGCCGGCGAACTGGAAGCCGTGAGTGTAGCGGCGTGTTGCGCTGACGTTGAGGGCGTTGAAATTGCCGTTGACGTCTCCGGACAACAGGTAGGCCGGATTCAGCACGCCGGTGTTGGAGTAGACCCGGTTCAGGCCGACGATTCGCTCCAGTTTGCGGCTCTGGCTGCCCTGATAGCCAATATCAAGAATAAAGTTGGCGGGCAACTCGCGCTGTGCGTCGAGGGAGTAAAGGTACGTATAGGGAGTGCGGAGGTTTTGGGAAGCGCCCCAAACTTCAACCGTGCCGTTAAGGGGCAGCCCCGTGGTCGGATCAAACGTGGCGGCAATCGCCGGATTGGCCGGCCAACTCAGTGGGTTGTTGGATTGTCCCCCGGACACCTGAATCAAGTTCCCCGCTGGCGTTGGGAAGAATGGGCCCTGTCCCCAGGGGTTCGCGGCAAAGTCCTGCGCACTCATCGCGCAGCAGAGATTCTCGCGGAAAAGGAACGGAGGATTAACGCGAGTGATGGCAGAGACAGTGTCCGCGATGCGGTTATAGGCGACGCCGAAGCCTCCCCGGATCACTGTCTTGCTCAGGTATTTCGAGGGGCTCCAGGCAAAGCCGAGTCGCGGCGCAAAGTTATTCTTGTCGGCAGGGTAGAGTTGCTCGCCAATTCTGAGGCTCGCGGTGGCCAAGGGATCCGGGCCTGTCCCCGGGATGAGATTGGCCTGACGGCCAAATTTCTCGTTCAGTGGCGCGAGATAGTCGTACCGCAATCCAATGCTGAGGGTTAGATTCGGACGCGCCTTGAAGTCGTCCTGTATAAACAGGCCCACGTCGTGTTGCCGGTAAAATTTGTGGACGTCGGTGGGCGCGCCCGTGCGTGGGTCCACGTTGATGGATTGAAAGATCGGAGTGCCATTCACGAAATTCCAAAGTCCGTGGGCCACGTAGTCTGGCCGTGCGGCTCCGAACTCGTAGTCGTTGTTGTCCTGGTTAAATCCAGCACTGACGCCGAACTTCATCGCGTGCCGGCCAAAAATCTTGCTGAGCACATCGCTATAGATATATTGATTCTGCGCAAGAATCGCAGGGGAGTTGGTGCCAGTGTTTGCCCCGAAGATGATGCGGGACAATGGCATATCCTCAATTTCAAAGCGAGGCAGATTCCACGCCGTACTCGAATTGCTGGTGAATTGGTTGACGGTGAGACGCGTGAAGTTCATGCGCGCCTCGTTGGTCATCGTCGGAGAAATAGTGCGATTCCAGATCAGCGCAATATAGCGATTTCGGGGATTAAACGTCAGGTCCGCCATCGGGCGGCCATCCGCGCCAAGGTCTCCCCCGAGGCTGGTAATCGGCGTAATGTAAAAGCTGACAGCTATCAGATCTGATTTTGTGAGGTTGTAATCAACACGGGCATTATATTGATTGCCGCTGGAGCTGGTGGGAGCTTCCAAGATAACTTTTTCGATGTCAGCCACGCCGTCCAACCCGCAGCCATTGAAGCTGGAGGCCGGAATCGTGTTTCCGCCATCACCAAAAATATTCTGGTACTGGCCGTAGGTAAGGGTGCAGTTCGTTTGCGAGTTCTGCGCGGAACCAATATCCAAGCCTCCGGCAACCTCCGCACAGTTGGTCGGCGCGGGCAGGCCCACGCTGGCCATATCGTTGCAGGTCGCGGGCAGCACCTGAGAAATTCTGGGTGCTGAACCCTTGGCGGCGAGCAGGCCGCCGATCACCGTACCCGCACGATTCGTGGTAATCCACTGCGCGAGGGCGGGAGTTTCCACATACTGTGCGCCGGAAAAATTCGTACTGCTGGTGCGATCTCCCTCATAGGAAAAGAAGAAGAAAAGTTTTTCTTTCAGGACCGGGCCGCCAATGCTGCCGCCAAATTGGCGCAGATTGGTCATATCCTTTTCCGGCTTCTGGCCGTCCGGGCCGCCCCATCGCGCGAAAGCGTTAAAGCCGGGGCTATTGTCCTTGAAGAAGCCGCTTCCATGAAACTGATTCGTGCCACTCTTGGAAACTACTTTGATTTGCGCGCCGCTGTTCCGGCCATCTTCCGCGGAGTAGGAATTCGCCACGATCGTTATGTCTTGCACCGACTCCTGGTTTGGCGTGACCACCGCGGCGCCACCCCAGGTGAGGCTGTTGACGCTGGTGCCATCAACCATGAAGTTGTTGGCGCTGTTTCGTTGACCGTTGGCGGTGGCTTGCACCTGGTTTTCCAGCAAAAAGATGGAACTGTTCGAGCCGCCGGGGCCGCCGGAATTTGGAAGATTCGTGGCAAGGCCGTCAGCGGTCCTGGCCCCGTCCCCGAAGACACCGGGAGCCAGCTTCAACAGCTCATAGGGATCGCGGCCCACTTGCGGCAGGCGCTCGATTTGATCCGAGCTGATGGTTGTCGAAATGTTGGGATCCTCCGTCTGGAGGACCTGCTGGGAGGCGGTCACGGTCACCTGCTCGCTTACGGCTCCGACATCCAAGGTGACGTCCATGCCGCGAGGCTGCTCCGCTTGCACCGCCACGCCCTGGGAAATGAATTTTTTGAAGCCCGGCGCCTCCACAGTGACGGTGTAATTGCCGGGCGGGAGTTCGGAAACGCGATAATAGCCCACGCCGGACGCAACTGCTTCATAGACTATGCCCGTGTCCGGATTGGTGACAGTAATCTTCGCACCTGCGACCACCCCACCTTTGGGGTCCATGACGGTACCCTGGATGCTGGCCTTGAATTGGGCGTTGGCGCAAACGGCGAAAATAGAGGCGCACGCCAGGAAAAGAAGGGCCCGAAAAGACAGCTTGAAAAAGCTCATGCTCTTTCCTCCACCTGCACTGGTTTTTCGGATGCTGCACCACACCCGCTAGTAAATCGGTTGAGCGACGATTGCGGGGAGTATATGTATCTGTTTCCTGGATGTCAATCATCGATTCAAGTGCAGCAACCCGGCCGGGCAGGCGGTTGTCAGAAAGGGAGCAATCGTTATCAGGGTAACGGTCGGGGTTGCGTGTGCAGCGTTCGTGGAAACGAGTGCACTGGAACCGGGAGCGACATTGGAGATTCCCGATTAAATTGCCGAGACCGAATGCCGCCAAGCCGCCCGCCATCCCACCGTCATGCTCGCTATATATCCGAAAAGCGAGGGAGAATGTGGGGGATCCCTGGCAACCGAAATGGGAAAGGCGTCGTGATTGGAATCAACCTGCTAGCGGCGGTGTAATCGGTCAAAATCTGAAGATGCTTCGCGTGTGGTTACTGGAGCGGCGAAAGGATGGCCGGTGCCTGCGGGCAAATCCCGAAAGAAGGAAGCGAAAGCATTTTTCGATCTCTTCGATGGAAGCGCTGGCTTCATCAATCTCGCAAGAATATTTGAAACTGACATGGAGGGGTTCAACGTTGGCAAGCCAGTAGAGCCACCGGAACACACCGCTCGCCGAGAAGTCCCGCCATTTGCGGGTAACAAAAACCAGAGAGGGCTTCCGATCGCAGAGTTCCAAACGCATGACATACTCCGCGGGGCCCCTGGAAAAAGCAAAACTGCTGATGACCGGTTCCGGTGGAAGATAGTGATGCTGGTCCACGACCACAGTTCCCGCTTGGGCGTTAATTGACGAACAGATCTCCAGCATGGATTTAGAGAATTCCGATTCCTGGAGGCGTTGCCGGGCTTGCGATTCATAGCCAGCAGGTTGCTTACAGCTTAGGTTGCGTTCCTCGAGAAAACTCTTCGGGGATGCGATGGTATTTGCCATTTGCGGCTGCTCCGCCACGATGAGATCCGTGTTCTCGGATAATTTCTGTAAACGGGGGCTCGGAAATGGGTGCTGGACCGGCATAAACGAAGAGGGATGGATCAATCCTTGTTCGTCTTCCCCATGAGGACATGCTCGCGGACAGAGCCGAGCGGGGAATTTTTCTCCACCGGCCAATCCGAAATTATCGAGCACAGATTCAGGAACGATTGAAGCGCCGCCGACAAATCTTCCGGGGATTGACAACTGCGGAGATGCCAGCATTGCTGGGGGTCCACTCCTTTCCAACCGAGAAACTGTTCAGACGCGGCCGCGAGGATTACGCGGGGAAGGGATGATTCGGGGTAGGGGCCATGCCCAATCGACTCGAGAAACCCGCGCTCGCCGCGATGGCGGTTTCTCAAGTCGAGCAGCAGAAAGCCATATTGAGGTTGCGTCCACTCCGTGTCATGGAATTTCATTTCGAGCCATCCCACACCCTTCTTGCTCGCAAATGGCGCTAACGCGCGTGGGGGGACTCCAACAGCCGGGCGGACAAAGTTGAGATCGCCGAGATAGTCATGGACCAAGAGACATTGAACTTCGTGAGGGTTGGTTGGTCCGGCACCGTCGAACTGGATTTCCTGACCGAGAGTTTTGCCGCGAACGATCTGAGCGAACTCAGAAAGGGAGAGTTCGGTACATTCGGGGAGCCGGTACGCGTGCTTTCCTGGGGAGAGTTTCACCGGGTTTGGGCTACGGTCGTCGCCTTTTCGCGTCATCCAAGAGCCAAGTTTCCATGGCATGCTGTTCCTCACTGGTCTTTACCGATACTCGTCGTTCGGACTGGCACGGTCACACGGCTGGGATAAGGTTGAAAGCGAGTACAGTCGCGAGTGTCGGGGATGCTTCAGTGGTTTTTTTCAGAAACTTCTCATTTGCTTAGTAACCCAAGCACGCCCGGCGGACCGGCAGGAAGCCTAAATAAGTTCAAGCGGTCGGCAACGCTCACACTATGTTGGTGGACTTGAGCGAATTGATCCTCGACACAGAGCCCCTCCAAAAACCAGGCGAGTTTATGAACACGGCCGAGCTGGCCGCTTCTAAGCAGCATGACTGGAACACTTTCGGCGTCACCGTGAATCTGGAGTTTCGTTCTCCTTTATATACACGACTCGTTAAGTGTTAAGAAAAACTAGGGGAAGAGCCTCTGGGAGAGCGGCAAGACCCTGGAGATCTCGTTGCAGGTGAGGGAGTAACCAATTTCGCCAAATCGACAGTTCGAGTTCTGAAGAACTTGGTCTGCTTGGTTTCCCAAGCAGTTTTATCCCGATTTCTGGATATTCACCCCGAACTCATAGACTTCACACTGCCAATGAACTCAAGAAGTTAGAGCTTGTTGGTTTTCGCCCATCTTCAGTGAGGAGAGACTTATGAAATCATCAAGACTGAATTGCCATTTTGCGATTCTCGCGTTGCTTTTGACCGTTGCATCGGTGGTTGGCTATTCCGCTGGCGGAGACCATAGCAAGGGAGCCACAAAAGCGCCCTTCCCTCAATCGGGGAGCAACTCTGTACTCCAGGCGGATGGCGTTGGGCCCGTTCCACTTCCTCCTCCGCCTCCAAAACTGCAAGCGGCAACCGCTTAAAGTCAGTCCTGATAAAATTGCAACCCGAACGTTTCGCAGCGAGCGGAGAATCAGTGGCCCCACTGATTCTCCGCTCGTGTTACTATCTGCCTTCAGAATTGACATCCAACAGGAAAATTCGATTGTTATGCTGAACTTCGTTATCTGGGGCGGCGGGATTTTACTTGAAGTCCTTTTGTTGATTCGTGGATGCCAGGGAAGGTTGTACCGCCAATTTCCCATCTTTTATGGATACCTTCTGCTCGTTACGCTGATTGACCTCTTACGCATCGGTGCTTACCGGTGGGCCTCCTCTCATTATTTCCAAGTCTACTGGGGTACGCAGTTCTTAAGCCTGGCCATCGGTTCCGGAGTCATCTTTGAAATCTATCGAGTTGCGCTTCGACCGTTTCGCGGAGCGGCGAGGATGGCACGCTGCGCGCTCCTGATCGTGTTCGGAGCAATTTTTGCGAAAGTGCTGACCGTTCCGCCGGGAGAAGTGTTTGATTGGCTGGCCGCAGCCTGTATCGTGCTGGAACGGAATTTGCGGATGGTGCAGGCCTTGGCAATATTGACGTTGGTGTTGGTGTTTTTATGGTATGCGATCCCGTTCGGAAAGAACTTGAAAGGGATCTTAATCGGCTACAGCCTGTTCATTGGACTGAGCATATTGCAGTTTGGATTGTGGCGATATTCCTGGGAGCGAATCAAGCCAATCTGGTCCTATGCTCAACCTGTTTGCTACCTATTGGTGCTGGGGATATGGGCAAGAGCGTTATGGTCCGCCGAGCCGGTTCCGCTGGTTGCCGCACAAGTCCAAATTGAGAGCGACTATGAGTTGCTCATAACCCGTACGCGTGGACAATTCCGAAAAACAATTGCGCGCCTAGGATGGGTGGCTCGAGCATGATGACATGGTTTGCAATTGCGGGTGTCACTGCCATCACCGCGCTGCTGCTATTGCTGAGCACCAGAGGCGAAGATGACGAAGGAATCGGCAGCGCCGCAATGCGTAGACGGGATCGGGCTGGATCAACGGATGCGCTTCCGCCGGCCGAACTGGCGATGCGGATCTTTTCGCCGGAAGACAGGAAATTCATCAGGCTTACGCCCTCACCTCGATTGCAGCGCCTCTACGTGGAAGAGCGCCGAAAGGTCGCAGTACATTGGGTTCGCCAGACCTCGCGTGAAGTCAGTACGATCATGCGCGATCACCGTTTGAATTCCCGCTACAGCCGAAATATGAATGTGGCGGCAGAGACGAAGCTCGTTGTCCAGTACCTGGAACTTCGATTGCTTTGCGGGGTATTGCTATGCCTGACTCACCTGTTTGGGCCACACGTACTGGCGGATCTGGCCTCATACGCAGCGAAAGTCTATGAACAGCTTGGCCGTGCGATGCCGGATGTAAGCCCCGCTACGCATCACGCGGGGCCGGGCAATGTTGCGGTTCCGTGAGAGTTCAATGAGTAACCCAGCCCAGCTCGTGACAATGCGGAGCGCAATCGAGGACCTTCAGCGGCGTACGCTCTCTCAAATCCCTTGCGACTTCGCCCGCCTGATCTATCTCGCCTCTATGCGTGACTACAACAGCGCGATCTATCATCACGAGGGTCTTGCGGCGCGTCATGGCCATGAGCAGGCGCGCGATGCGCTGGAAGCTTCCCATCGTGACATTTTCCGCAGGCTGGTCTCTCTCCCGCTGGAAAATTTGGTCGCAGAACTCGAAGCTTATGTCCGGACCTCTCACGAAGCGCCGGATGGTCTGATTCATGCCTGGCAGGAACTGGAGCCTTACCGGGTTGCCGTGCCGATGGAATCGGACTCATCGATGGTTCAGCTGTTCCTCTCCAACATCAGGCTTGCGTTGGAAGTCTTGCGGTTCCGCCAGGAACAGGGTCAGGCGTGTCAACCAATCTCATCGCTACAGCCGTCACTTGACCGATGATCTCGGCTTCCTTTCCGTAATCGAGCCGGCGAACGCTGCAGGGTGATAGAGGATGCGGCAGGAGCAACAGATGCCCGTCCTGTAATTCACACCAGGAACATGCGTACCCATCGCGCAGCTCCACAAAATAGATCGGGCGATCGAACTCCGTTCTCCAACGCTGTGGTTGAATTTTGCGAACGCGCTGATCAACCTGGACGAACGAACCAGGGCGCAGGAGCGGGTGAAGAGTAAAATCCTGGAGGCCGATGTAGCCATAAAGGCTCTGCCTGAGATCCAGATGCTGCAGAAGCGCGACTGGAACTTCACCCCAAATTTCGACCATGCGATTCAGCAGGTTTGTATTGTCGAGGTCAAACGAACGATCGAACCGAACCGGGAACGAGACGGTCTTCTCCGTGTCGTAGACTTCCAGCGTGGTCAGGTGTGTGTTGGGCAGGGGCGCCAGGAGTTGATGGAACGTGGTCTTCCGCAAATCCAGGCCGAAATAAAGGAGCAGGTCCGTAAACTTGACGTGATAGACCACCGCCAGCGAGTAAAGCTTGAAGATGCTCGGGACGGAATCCGAGTTTTCCAATTGGGTGAGCCAGGCATTGGAAATCTGGAACTCCGGGTTCTTCTCCTCCTCCGCAATTTTTTGGCTTCGACTTTCCACATCGCGCGTTGTAATCCCCAGGCGGATACGCAATTTTCGAAGCTGCTCTCCAGGCGGCTGTGAATTCATGAGGGCCCTGAATACTCCTTATTTGGTGACGTATGTGAGATGCCGCGTCGACATTTGCGAATAATATCACGCAGTGATTAGTAGACAGAGTTTGTTTGTCGCACGTCCCGCGGCGTGTAGCCCGTGGCTCCACGATATCTTTCACAGTCAATTATTGCGACGCAGATAGTCCGGTTGATCCTGCTACAAGAACTTGGTCAAGTCGCTGGAATCTGGAATATGTTCTCCACAATTACCAACCGATCTGGGCCATTCGCCTGAGAATAATCGCGCTGTAGTTGTTCATGCGCTCGGGCCGCCGCTTCAGGGGAGCGGGCAGAATTGCGGCGAGGCGTGCCGCCTGCTGGCGGCCGACATACCTGGCCGGGATTTCGTAGTAGTAGCGGCAGGCCGCCTCCGCCCCATAAATACCAGGTCCCCATTCGACTACGTTCAGGTAAAGCTCCAAAATGCGCCGCTTGCCGAGGAAGAATTCGGCCACCGGGACAAGTGTAGCCTCAACGCCTTTGCGGAGGAACGAGCGGCCCGTCCCGAAGAAAAGGTTTTTGATGAGCTGCTGCGTGATGGTGGAAGCGCCGCGCGAGCGACCGCCTTCCAGATCGTCGTCGGCAGCAATTTCGATCTCGTGCCAGTCGAAACCATGGTGCTGGTAGAAATGCGAGTCCTCAGCAGCGATCACGGCATGCTGGAGATCGGGGGAGATCTGGTTGAGCGGGACAAATTTGTAACGCTCGGGATACGGCTTATGGTGAATCCAGGCCTGAATGCGGCGCTGAATGTGCACCGCGGTTGTCGGCGGGTCAATCCACCGGGCGGCCACAAGGATCAGAGCGGCGAGCGACCAAAGAAGGGCCAGGCCGATGACAAGCCAGCGCAGGAAGGATCGGAGGAAGCTCGTGCGAACCGGGGGCGGGGCCGGGGGCGGAGTGGCTGTATGGATGGGGGCCTGGGTGTCTATGTCCGGCATTGGAGTCACAATTCAGGATACCAGCCGGAATGTGTTACCGCCGGTGGATGAGTGAGAAGTTGACGAAATTCAACCACCCTTTTTGTGTCCCGAATTACGCAGGGAAATGATCTGTGATTCCCTTTCCTCGCCCAAACTCCGGCGTGGATCACGACATAAAATAATTAGGGTTGAAGTGGTCAAGAATTTCGCTCCATTTGGGCTACTCGGAGCGGGCAAGACTGTTTGGGGTAATCGTCAGGTAATTTATGTTTCTGGAGCGGGCGATGGGAATCGAACCCACGTCCGAAGCTTGGGAAGCTTCTATACTGCCATTGTACGACGCCCGCTCTGTTCTTAAATTAGCAAAGGAAAGTATTCGCCGCAAGCTAGCACTGCTGTACCTGTTTGTAGCGGAAACAGCTCACCAGGTGGTCGTTCACCAGGCCGGTGGCTTGCATCAGGGCGTAGACGATGGTCGGCCCCACGAAGCGGAAGCCGCGCTGCTTCAGGTCTTTGCTTAGTGCCGTGGCCAGGGGCGTCACGGCCGGAACCTGCTTATGCCGTTTCCATTTGTTCTGAATGGGTGCGCCGCCGATAAACTGCCAGACATACCGGTCGAAGCTGCCGAACTCTTGTTGCACTTTCAGGAAGGCGTGTGCATTTGAGACTGCGGCGGCAATTTTCAGGCGGTTGCGGATGATGCCCGGATCGGCGAGAAGTTCGCGCGACTTTTTTGCGTCGAACCGCGCCACTTTTTCGGGATCGAAGCCGGCGTAAACTTTCTGGTAGCGCGGGCGCTTCTGCAGAATCGTGTCCCAACTCAGGCCGGCCTGTGCTCCCTCCAGAATCAGAAATTCGAACCAGCGGTGGTCGTCGTGGACCGGGACGCCCCACTCCTCGTCGTGGTATGGAATGTTCAAGGCATTGCTTGCCCAGTGGCACCGCGGCAGCTTGCGTTTCGATTCCGCCATGCAATCCTCCGCCAATAAAATACGTTCGCACAGAAACGGCAACGGCCCGCTTCGAAAGCGGGCCGTGCTTCGACTCTAATTTTTCCGCAAAGCAGCTTGCGATTATCCCATATGCCGATCGAGCGCCTTGGTGATCTGATCCTTGGGTACGGCGCCGACAATCTGTTCCACGACCTGGCCGTCCTTGAAGACCAGCAAGGTGGGGATGCCGCGAATGCCATAACGGGTGGAGGAGTTCATCGCCTCATCCACGTTGAGCTTGGTTACCTTAAGCTTGCCCGCATAGTCCTGGGCAATTTCCGCGACCGTAGGCGCCAGCATGTGGCACGGGCGGCACCATTCCGCCCAGAAATCGACCATGACGGGCTGCGACTTGCTTGCAGTCAAAACTTCAGAATCAAAGTTTCCGTCATTCACCGTAAGAATATTTTCAGCCATAACCTTTGTATCCTCTTTGGGCTGCAACTGGGCAGCCACTTTCCTGATTAGTTAGATGCGGGAACTGTCGTTTGGTTTCTTACCGCCCTGGCAGCCTCATATAGTTTCGCATATTACGCCGCCGAGGTGTTCCACGAAAAATCCTTCGCCATCCCGTTCATTTGAATGCGTTTCCAGATTCCATCGTCGGAGTAATAATGCACCGCCTGGCGGATGGCATGCAAGAGCGCTCCGCCGGAGTATTCCGAAAACTTGAAGCCGGTGCCGGTGCCATGTTCCAGGTCGAACATTTCGATGGTGTCGTCGAGGCCGCCGGTGGCTCGAACAATCGGAACGGTGCCATAGCGGAGGCTATAAATCTGGTTCAAACCGCAAGGTTCGTAGCGCGAGGGCATCAAGAACATGTCTGAACCCGCTTCGACGAGGTGGGCGAGCGAGTTGTCGTAGGCAATCTTCACACCGACACGGCCCGGAAAATCGGTCGCCAGCGCGCGGAACAAATCTTCATAGCGGCGATCGCCGGTGCCGAGGACGGCGAGCAATACCTCTTCGTGCATCAGGTCGCGGGCAATCGCGGCGATCAGGTCGAAACCCTTCTGGTCGGCAAAACGGGACACGATTCCCAAGACCGGCCAAGTCGGATGGTCGCGCAACAGGTGAAATTCCTCGGCCAGTTTCTCCTTGCAGGCTTTCTTCCCTTCCAGATTCTTTGCCGAAAATTTGGCGGGGATCAGAGTGTCGCGCTCCGGGCTCCAGGCCGAATAATCCACTCCGTTCAAGATTCCAACCAGCCGGCTGGCGCGCGAACGAATCACTCCGTCGAGACCGAAGCCGAATTCGGGGGTTTGAATTTCCTGGGCGTATTTGCGGCTCACCGTGGTCAGGAAATCCGAATAGATCAGGCCGCCCTTGAGGAAATTGGCGTTGCCGAAAAATTCAATTCCGCCAGGATGAAACAAGCTTTGCGGAATTCCGGCACGGGTCAACGATTCCGGGGGGAAGACGCCGTGGTAGCCGATATTGTGGATCGTGAAGACCACCGGGATATCTTTCACGACGGGATCATCGGCATAAGAAGAGTGGAGCAATGCGGGGACCATCGCGGTCTGCCAGTCGTTGCAGTGAAAAACGTCCGGGGTCCAGACGTGCTTGGCCATTTCGATCGTCGCACGGGAAAATTCAGTGAAGCGCTCGGCATTATCGGGAAACTCGCGCGACTTGTCGCCATAGATGCCGTCGCGGTCAAAATAAAAAGGATCGTCCAGGAAAAAGTAGCGCACGCCGCGGAGAACCGAGCCGTTGTGGATTGCGGGGAAGCGAAGGCGGGTGCCTTGTGGGATGGTTAGGCTGGGCATGACTACCGACCCGGATTTCACGCCGCGATAGCGGGGCAGAAAGACCGCTACTTCGTGGCCCAATTTCACAAGCGCGCGGGGCAACGCCTCCAGCACGTCGGCGAGGCCGCCGGTCTTCGCGTAGGGCAAAGCTTCCGAAGCTGCAAAGAGAATGCGCATGGGTTTAGCGTGAAATTCCTACGCTATCGGAGGCCCCGGCCAGCGTCAACCGGATTCGCGCGCCGGTGTTCGCCGGGATTCGTGATTCCGAAGAATTCAGCGGCTCCAGGCGCGCAGGCGGGGAATCCAGCGTGGAACATTCCGGCAATATTCCTCATAATCCGCAGCGAACATTTTTTTCAGAGTTGGTTCTTCGTAGATTTTCACGAACAGGGCGACGGCGGCCATGGCAAGAAGCAAAATCAGGAGTGCAACGCGGCTTGCGTGCCCGAAAACAATCCACAGGCCCATCCACCCAAAGAAGAAGCCGACGTACATCGGATTTCTAACGTAGCGATAGAAGCCGACGACCACCAGCTTGCTGGGAGGAACAAAGGGCGCTGGAGTTCCGCGCCCCGTGCGGCCAAAATCCCAGACGCATCGCAACGCCACCGAAAAGCCGAATACGGACGGCACTGCTCCAATCCACCTCCAACGCGCGTCACGAGCCACCGCAACGTCGAAACCAAGCCAGCCCGGCAGCAGCCAAAACCACAGCGAAAAAAATGCCGCGCCGACGGCCAGCGAGGCGATCGTAGTCAGCCACGAAGGAGAGTCCGATTGTAAGGACGGATTACTCGACGTAACTGTTCCCTCCGGACGGAGTATGGGCCGCTGATAGATTTCCGACAAGCCCGCCCCTGCTCGTGTGCTGGTAGACTGACAGAACATTCAGTTATGGCCAGACAGAAGCTTGGACAGCATTTCTTGAGCGATGCCGGCTGGCGCGAAAAAATCGCGCGCGCGATTCGTGTTTCCGCGCATGGCATCGAAGCTCCGGTGCAAACCGCTGCCGAGAATTATTGTTGGATCGAGATTGGGGCGGGGCATGGAGAAATGACGGAGTATCTCGTCCGGACCGGTATTCCTGTCCATGCGGTCGAACTGGATCCGGCTCTCGTCAAGCGGCTGGAGCGGCTCGCCGGCAAGCACCCGAATCTCACAATCGTTCCCGGCGATGTGCTGGAAATCGATCTTCGCGCACTCGCCGCGGGCCGGCGCATCCGGCTTTACGGCAATCTTCCTTACTACATCACTTCGCCGATCCTGCATCGGTTTTTCTCGTTCGCGGATCAGGTCGATGAAATTCATATCGTCATCCAGTTGGAGGTGGCGCTCCGGCTCGCCGCGCCGCCCGGCACCAGCGACTATGGTTATCTTTCCGTCGCCACTCAGTTTTACACGCGGCCGGAATTCGTATTCAAACTGCCGGCCGGCGCGTTCGACCCACCGCCGGAAGTGGATTCGGCGCTGTTGACACTGCGCCTACCCGGGCCGGGCACGCAATCTGGCTTGGTGGATTCGGAAGCGTTTCTTGATTTTGTGAAGTCGTGCTTCGGGCAAAAACGAAAAACGCTGGCGAATAATCTTCGCCATGCCGCAAAACCGCAGCAGATTCGAGAGTTGTTAAGGGGATTGAATCTGAGGGAGGATGCGCGCGCGGAGCAACTGAGCGTTGCGCAATTTGCGAGTGTGTACAGCGCTATTTCTTCAGCGAAGCCAGCAGCCGGTCAGGATAGTCGGACATGATTCCGTCCACGCCCGCGGCTTCCAGCAAGCGCATGTGCGCGGGCGAATTGATGGTCCAGCAGACCACCTGAAGATCGCGCTTGTGCGCTTCTTTGAGAAAGTTCGGAGTCATCAGGTCGCCGCGAACCGCCAGTTGCCGCGCGCCGATCTCCAAGGCTTTCTCGAAGGGATTCTCGATCTGGCCGTCGTAGAGGAGGCCGGTCATCAGGGTCGGCTCCAACTTTCGCAAGCCCGCCAGAATTCCCGGGTCAAAGGAAATGATCACCACGCGGGGAATCTCCGCGGACTCGCGCAGATTGCTGATCAGCGCGTGCTCGCCGCCCCAGAATCCATTGGGCTTCAACTCCAGGTAGAACACTACGTCATGTTTGCGTGCGAACTGAAGAATCTCCATCAGCGTCGGCACGCGCTCGCCGATGAATTCGCTGGCAAACCAGGAACCCGCGTCCAGCTTGCGGATTTCGGCTAATGGTATCTGATTCACTTCACCGCGGCCGCTGGTGGTTCGATCCACGGAGGAATCATGGATGGCGACAAAATGAGCGTCGCGAGTCAGATGCAGGTCGGTTTCGATGAACGTTGCGCCCTGCGAGACCGCGCGGCGAAACGCCGCCAGCGTATTTTCCGGAGCGTATCCTGAGGCGCCGCGATGTGCGATGGCCAACACTGAGAAGAGTCCTCCCGGAGGCAATCGCACAGACAGGTGAGAAGCAGAGCGCGATACCCAGTCGTATGCTAACACCGACGGAGAGCGGTCCATGCAGGAAGAACGCGGGGTCGTAGCCAGCTAACTAATGGTTTGATGGCATGGTGATGGGGCTTGTGGGGTCTGGGCATCTTGCACCGAACGGAAACTCTTGCCGGGGTTAGGGAAATCCTCACCCCTAAAGGGGTGAGCTACAGGATTGCATCAGAAAACAAGCTGCCATCACGCGAAACGGTTTTGCTAATCTGGAAGAGATGCGAAGAGCTACCCTAAGCAGGATCACGATCTTTCCGCTCCTCTCTCTAATCCTGTTTGCGGCATCGCTGCCTGCGCAAAATTCCACGAGCGCGAAATCGTCGAAAAGCGATACGAAGCCCGAGGAGCCTCAGCTCGCACGCGAGATCCGCCACCAGCTTGCTGTGCTTCCGTATTATTCCGTTTTTGACTACATCGCGTTCACTCTCGAAGCGGACAAAGTCACGCTCACTGGTTACGTTCTACGGCCGACTCTGAAGGCCCATGCCGAAGCGGCCGTGAAAAGCCTGGAAGGCGTTTCTTCGCTGAAAAACCTGATTGAGATATTGCCCAAAGCGCCCAGCGACAACGAGTTTCGCCGCTCCGTGTACCGCTCCATTTTTGAGGATGCCACGCTGCAAAGGTACGCCGCCATGGAGGTTCCGGCGATCCACATTATTCTGCGAAATGGGGAAGTCACCCTGGAAGGCGTGGTCCTGACGGAGGCCGAAAAGAATCTTGCCGCCACGCGCGCCGCCAGCGTCGCCGGCGTTTCCGGAGTGAAAAATAATCTCACCATCCGCCCGAAGCGCGGCCCCTCCAACTAGCCAGCCGTTCGAAACTGTCGCAAAATAGTGAGGGAGAAATAATCTTGGCTCAAGCGAAAGATCCGTACACAAATCAGGGCGACGGGAGCGATACTCCGGCCCGCCAAAAACTAGTGGCCCTGCGGCAGGCGCTGCTCCGTCTGCACAAAACCCTGCTAGATATGGAGCGGCGTGATTACGAGAAGGCGCATGGCGTGGTCAGCACGGGCGAACTGTTTCGCCTGGTGGTGGATGGCCCGCAATTCGCCTGGCTGCACAATATTTCCGAGTTCGTCGTGCGCATCGACGAAACTTTGTCGAGCGACCAGGGGGTCACCGACGCGGATGCCCACGGCCCTATTTCGCTGGCGCGAAAACTTTTCGCACCAACGGAGACCGGCGATGGCTTCCAAAAGCAATACTTCGACGCCATCCAGCGCGACCCGGCCGTAGTGATGGAACACGCCGAACTCGTCCGGCTGTTCAACAACGAACCCCCCGACGCCGAGGCCTAGCACTATATTCAATTTGCCGAAGAGATGTTCCGGGCTCTGTACCTCCTATCTCGCCAAACGCCATCGAGTTGGCCTAAACTACCCGAATCTGGCGGGATACGCGGGTCGCTTGCGTGCCCAAGGAGCCTCATGACGGAAATAAAACCGGTCGTGCGCAGACGTCCTGGTGCGATTTTTTTCTGCTTAATGATGCTGGCAATTCTCTCCTGCCTGTCCACCAGCGTCACTGCAAAAACGACCGTGGATTTCGATCCAAGCATTGACTTTTCCAAGTTCAAGACGTTTGCCTACATCGGCGGAGTGGAAAATCTGGTTTCGATTCAAATGAATCCCGACCTGATCAACATCCGCTTTCATCGAATGGTGGTTCGAGAGTTGGAGAAAAAAGGATTGCATGAGGTGAATCCCGGCCAAAATCCCGACCTGATCGTGCGGTATTGGGCCAACCCGGAAACGCAAGTGGACGTCGCGGTGATGGGCAATTGGGGGCCTTATGGTCCCTATATCGGCAATGAATGGGGGATTGTGTACAACGCGGTTAGCTCCAGCAGCCATCACCTGGGCACGCTGATTCTCGACTTGATCGACCCGAAAGCCAAGGCGCTGGTCTGGCGCGTCTATCTGGTCAGGAAGATGAGCGATCCGGACAAGGACCCGAAAAAGGCGGAGGACGAATTCACCGACAGCTTCAAGAATTTTCCGCCATCGGACAAAGAGAAGGATGAGAAGCGCCAGGAACGGGCGCGCGAGTCGCAATCGAAGAAGGCGGCTTGATCGCCGAGTCGATCGAGAGGTTGGTGCAATTTTCGCTGGAATCGTGTAACTTCGCGGTCAAACGCGTATCTTATTGAGTTCACAGTCCGGAAATGGGAGACCCCTCATGGCTACACCTGCGCTGAACAAAGAAGAAGCCGTTCGCGAGCGCTATGCGGAAGGCGCCAGGAAAAGCGAAGCAGCGCTTTGCTGCCCCACGAGCTACGACCCCGCACTGCTGAAAGCAATTCCCGAGGAAGTTCTTTCAATCGATTACGGTTGCGGCGATCCTACAAAGTACGTTCAGGCGGGTGACACGGTGCTTGACCTCGGCTCCGGCTCCGGCAAGAACTGTTTCCTGGCCTGCCAGATCGCTGGCCCGACTGGCCGCGTGATTGGCGTGGATATGACGGACGCCATGCTGGAAGTGGCGGAGCGCAATGCTCCGGAAGTGGCGCGGCGGTTGGGTTACGCGAATGTGGAATTCCGCAAAGGGAAAATCCAGGACCTGCGCCTGGACATGGCCGAGGTGGACGGGTGGCTGGCCGCTCATCCAGTGCGAACCGCGGAGGATCTCGCTAGTCTGGAAGCGACGATGAATGAACTGCGCGCCACGCGGACGCTGATTCCCGGTGATTCCGTGGACGTGGTGATTTCCAATTGCGTGTTGAATCTGGTGCGGCCAGAAGACAAGAAGCAACTGTTCACGGAGATCTTTCGCGTTTTGAAACGCGGAGGACGCGCGGTGATCAGCGATATCGTTTCCGATGAAGATGTTCCGCTGCAGCTTCAGCAAAATGCCGACCTGTGGAGCGGCTGCATCTCCGGCGCGTTTCGCGAGGACCTTTTCCTGGAGGCATTCGAGAACGCGGGCTTTTACGGCATCGAGATTCTGGAGCGCCAGGCTGAGCCATGGCGCACGGTTGAGGGAATTGAGTTTCGCAGCATGACCGTTGCGGCTTATAAGGGCAAACAGGGCGAGTGCTGGGAACACAAGCAGGGCGTCGTTTATAAGGGGCCGTTCCGGCAGGTGGTGGACGACGACGGGCACGTACTGCGGCGAGGGCAGCGGGTGGCAGTCTGTGAGAAAACTTTTGATATTTACTCGAAGCCTCCCTACCGTGATTCTTTCGAACTGGTTCCACCGCTTGTGCGGATAGCCAAAGAAGAGGCCAAGCCTTTTCCCTGCGCCAGCGGAACGCTGCTGCGGAATCCTCGCGAGACCAAGGGCGAAGATTATTCGCTGACGACCGAAGCACCGGCAGACTGCTGTTTCCCGGGAGATCGAAAGAGCGGGTGCTGCTGATGGCTGTTGCGAATTCGCCATTTCCGATACTTCCCAGCGGCAACGGGTATGCCGAAGGGTTCACGCACGCTCTGCGGGAGAATGGTGTGGAGGAATTGCTGCGCGCGGAGACGGCCACGCTGCAGATCAATGTTGGCAAACTCTGCAATCAGGCTTGCCATCACTGTCACGTGGACGCCGGGCCGAAACGAACGGAAATCATGCCGGCGGACATCGCCCACCGCGTGATGGAGCTTCTGGCGGCCAGCCCGAGTATCAGCACCGTGGATATCACCGGTGGCGCCCCGGAACTAAATCCAAATTTCCGATGGCTCGTGGAAGAGTCGCAACGCCTGGGCCGGCACGTCATCGACCGCTGCAACCTTACGGTGCTTCTCGAAGAGACGCAGCAAGACCTGGCCGAATTTCTGGCCGAACATCGAGTGGAAATTATTGCGAGCCTGCCCTGCTACACCGCTGAAAATGTGAACAAGCAGCGCGGCAAGGGCGTGTTCGAAAAGAGCATGGATGCGCTGCGCAAATTAAACGGCCTTGGCTATGGACTGCCTGACTCGGATTTGAAATTGGGCCTGGTTTACAATCCGGTCGGCGCTTCGCTTCCCCCACCGCAGGTCAGGCTCGAAGCCGACTATAAGCAGCATCTGCGCGAAGAGCACGGCATCGAGTTCCACCAGCTGATGACCATTACGAATATGCCGATTCACCGTTTCGAGGAAGACCTGCAGCGCCAGGGAAAGCATGACGCTTACATGGAACTGCTGAGGAAAAATTTCAACGCCGCCACACTGCACGGTTTGATGTGCCGTTCGCTGGTCAGCATCGGGTACGACGGCAGACTCTACGATTGCGATTTCAATCAGATGCTGGACATGGGATTGGAGCAAGCGGGAAGCGCGGCAACCGTGTGGGACGTCGAGAGCTTCACCGGCTGGGCGGGGCGCCGCATCGCCACTGGCGGCCACTGTTTTGGATGCACCGCAGGCGCCGGCTCCAGTTGTACCGGGGCATTAGCCTGAACTGCGGCTGCCGACTTTAAGGCCGACCATCACAAGACTCAGTGAGCTTCCCGCATCTGCACCGGGGAAGCGACCAACTTGTCGTAAACAATTTTTCCGTTCGAATCCAGCCGCCCGAACGTCAGCACGCCTGTGGGGCACATCTGCACGCACGCGGAGCAACGCACGCACTCCGGGTCTTCCATCGGTATGCCTTTGTTCGCGAAATTCATCACGTCAATTCCCTGGTGGCAAACCGAAGTGCATACATTGCATGAGATGCACTTCTTTTTCTCTGGAAAAATCCGGTACCGGGAAAATCGGGCGAAGATGTGCATCAGCGCCGCAAGAGGGCACGCAAACCGGCACCACGCGCGGCCGCTGAACCAAAAATATACGCACAAGCCGATGATCCCTTCGAGGCCGATGTCCACGATGTGGTAGTAGTTCAACTGAACGCCCAAGACCGACCATTGGCTTAGCAATCCAGAGAAGAGTTGCATGCTGGCGCGCCCAAGCTCTGAGTTCGGCGCCATCCAGCTGACGAACCGGAACGCCGCGATCAGCAGCGCAACGAATAAAAGCGCCTGGCCAACCATGTTCAGCCGATTCCAGAACGGGCCGTGCGGCATCTTTTCCCGGTGCGCATCGCCCATCGTTTCCGCCATCCCGCCGCACGAGCAAACCCAGCCGCAATACGCACCCTTGCCCCAGCGGTAGACGATCAACGGGATGATCACGAAAGTCTGCACAAACGAAATCGCCAGCCACCACCACAACGGCTGGGAGGTAAAAATGTTCCAGATGAACAGAGGCCAGGCAAGCACCAGGCCGAAAGCGCGCCAGTATTCGCGGCCGTGGCCGTAATTTACCGCGGGGAACAAGTTGTCCCCGATGGTTTTCATCACGCCGGAGTCGAACAAACCGTTGTGCCCTGCAAACGGCAACACGATATAAGGCAGGAGGAATAACGGGATCAGCTGAAAAGCCATCAGCGAATAGGTCTGCAAGCGCACGTACGGCGTGTTGCGCCGGCGGATACGCCGCAAACCGAAACCGAGAATCAGCAGCGTATAGCCGACCGAGTAGTAAAAGCCTGGTTCCGCCAGATCGACCGTCAGCGTGCCCAGCAGTGTGCGTGGGTCCGCGGAGGCCGCGGCAATCGAACCGCCCATGGAATGCAACCAGCCGGGAACATTGAAAGGAAACCAGTGGCGTTGCTGGAAAACCTGGTTCAGGTGGCTGCTGGCTTTCCAGATGTAGACGAAGGAGCAGAAGGCGAAGAACGCCAGAAAAGTGACCCAGGTCTTCACTGACCACTCGCCGCGAATGGGAATCCCCGAGCGACGGAAAAAGTCCAGCGGCGCTTCCCTTCCCAGCATCGTGAAGACGACATCGTTCGGAATTGTTTCGGACTTGCCGGCCGCGTCGCGGAGCGTTGCGGAGTTCGCTTCGATCTTCTGTACCGAGGTTTCCATCATCAGGCGGACAGAACCGGGGGATTTGTCTCCGCGCATGTAGGAACTGGCGGCCGTGGTCACCCGTTCAGAGGTGGGGCGCTCCACGGCGACGTGCGCTGCGGGATCTTTTACCAGCATTTCCAATTTCTCGACATTCTCCGGTTTCGGCCGCGCAAACTCCTTTTTCCTGTAGCTGAGCGTCACCTTGCCGCCGCACGCTGCGACTGCAATTGCTGTCTCCAGAGCCGTGTCGCCGCCGCCGACAACCAGCACTTCCCTGCCCGCGAACTCCTTCGGGTCGAACAGCCGGTTGTAGACTTTGTCCAGGTCTTCGCCGGGGCAGCCGAGCTTGCGGAAATTTCCGCTGCGCCCGATGGCCACGATCACGCGATGCGCGCGGGTGGTTTTGCCGTCCGCGTGATGTAGTACAAGAAGATTCCCAGAGCGCTCCAGGCGCTCGATGCGCGCGGCGACCGGCTCGATTCCCGCGGCCCGCTGCTGCGTTTCCATTTCCTCCACCAGCGCCTCTTTGATTTTGGCCTGGAATTGCAAGCCGCCGTCCAGTTTCAGCTCGGTGGGATAGGTGTAAATCGGCTTCCCCTTCGGGAAGTTCGCTACCGTGGAAAAAAGCTGGGTCGCTTCATATACCGCAAAACGAAGCTGCGCTTTTTTGGCTTCGATGCCCGCCGAAACCCCCGCCACGCCGGCGCCGATGATGGCCAGATCCAGGACATCTGCCTGCGAGGTGTCGCGCTTCTGGAAGTCAGGTTCCTTCAGGATGGCGCGCACCGCGTTCGTCGCCGTCTGCGAGGAAAATTTCAAGAGGGGAATACCGGAAAGGTCGCCGGCAATTCGGACGCCAGGTAGATTGGTAATTCCGTTCTCGCCGGTCACAGGCAATTTCTCAACGGTTCCCGCCGGCCAGCGTGTGTGCAGCCATCTGGTATAAGCAGCTATAGGATTGCCCATAATCTCCCTACCAAATCATGGCAGGCCCATAAACGCAAGCCCGGCGGCATGTCCACCGCCTCCATTCGACTCAGGAGTCGGGGAAAAGTTTCACTTTTTTGAATAGAATGTGGCTCTCCGGGCCAGCTGAGGCATCCTTTAGGCGGGCTCCGGCATTAAATACGGAGTCATTTCGTTCAAGTTTCGGCCCGGCAGGCCGTCGCTGATGAGATGGCGGCGGGAAAATCTGTTATCAGGATGAGCCAATCATGAGCGATTGCACGCACCAAAGCCATATTCACAAAGTATCGCCGCACACCAAGGGCTGCGAAGAGTGCTTGAAAATGGGCGACACCTGGGTGCACCTCCGGCTCTGCATGGAGTGCGGCCACGTCGGGTGCTGTGATTCTTCGAAGAACAAGCACGCCACCAAGCATTTCCAGCGCACCAAGCACCCCATCATGAAGTCGCTGGAACCCGGCGAAAACTGGGGCTGGTGCTTCGTGGACGAAATTGAACTCGACTTCTCGTAATCAATAAGGCCGCTCGGGCAGCCCCCTATTGAGTGCGAAAGCGCGGCTTTCGCTTTTACGGCGCTGGCCGTTGCCACCAAATGCAGCGGCTAGGCAACTGATTGCGCCGCAGGCTCCCGAAGTATCAAATCCAGCGCAGAAGTGAAACTCCGTGCATCGCACGCAGTGAAACATAGGGGTGGGCGCAGTTTGATCACGTTGTGATGCGGCCCATCCGTTCCGGCAAGAATTCCCTCTTCGCGCAACCGGTTCACAACGTGCGAAGCCTGCCGAGTTGCGGGCGCACGGGTCTCGCGATCCGTCACCAGGTCGATTCCCAGAAAAAGCCCAAGCCCGCGCACATCGCCGATGAGCGGATGCTTCGCCTGCAATTCGCGCAGGTCGCGATTCCACTGTGTTCCAACAGCCAGGGCGTTCTGCTGCAGATTTTCATCGCGCACTACATCCAGCACCGCAAGCCCCGCGGCGCAGGCAACCGGGTTTCCTCCAAACGTGCTGAAAAACTCCATCCCATTCGCAAAGGAAGCCGCAATTTCCCGCGTCGTCACCACCGCCGCCAGCGGGAAGGCATTCCCCATGGGCTTTCCGAACACGGCGATATCCGGCACCACACCCTGCGTTCCAAAGCCCCAAAAGTGCGTACCTAGGCGGCCGAAGCCCACCTGCACTTCGTCCGCGATGCACATGGCGCCGGCCTTCCGGACATGTTCGTACACCTGCGCCAGGTAGTTCGGCGGAAACACGATCTGCCCCGCGACGCTCGGCAACGTTTCCGCGATGTATGCCGCCACGGGCTGGCCTTGCTTTTTGCAGTCGTGCAGGATCTCCTCAACGTGGGCGGCGTATTTTTTCCCCAGCTCCGCTTCACCACGCCGGTACTTTCCCCGGTAGTCATCCGCAATCGGCGCAACGTGCACCCAGGGTTTGCGCCCTTGTCCGCCGGGACCGGAGAATTTGTACGGGCTGATATCGATCAGCGTGGAAGTATGCCCGTGATAGGCGTGATCCAGCACAATAACGTCCTCGCGCCCGGTATGCGTTCGCGCCAGTCGCAAGGCAAGTTCGTTGGCTTCGCTTCCCGAATTCACGAAGTAACACACTTTCAGGGGATCCGGCAGCAACGCCGTCAACCGCTGCGCGTAGCGCAGGATGTTCTCGTGCAGATAGCGAGTATTGGTGTTCAAGAGCGCGACCTGCTCCTGAATTGCGCGTACAACTCGGGGATGCGAGTGCCCCACGAGGGGCACATTGTTGTAGACGTCCAGAAAGGCGCGGCCCGTCTCATCGTAGAGATGCTGCATCGAGCCACGAACAATCTTCAGCGGTTTGTCGTAAGAGAGGGAAAGGTTGCCCCCCAGGAGCTGCTTGCGGGCGGCGAGCGATTCCTCAAAGGTAAATTCCCTGTTCAGATCAGTGCCCGATCCACCGCGGGAGGTCCGGCCGGCCACCGGCCCCACCTTTCTGGCCGCAGCAAGAAAATATTCCCGCACCGTTCGAGAATCAATCGCAGCCAGGCGTTCCAGCGCCGCCCAAGCCAATTCCTCGGAGACGGTAACGTAGGGATCATCCGGCACCAGTGACTTGCGGTGAGCGGAATTCACCACGCTAACGGCAAGCCGTGCCGCCATCAGAGGAAAAAACGAGGCAATCTCTTCCTCCCGCAGAGGCAAAATTCCGTGATAGCCAGCAAGCACGGAGGAGGCAGCGCCAAGAGGATCCTCCTTGCCCAAAATCGCATAGGCCGCCGCAATCGCCGGCTCTCCCACCGTGAATCCTTCATGCATATCGCCAAAATCGATCACAGAAATCACACGGTTCCTGTGCGGATCAACAAGCGCATTGTGATCGTTGGCATCTCCATAAATCACGCTGCGCCGCAGCAGCGGAAACCTCGGCACCGCTTCTTCTTCGAACAAATTCAGGAATTTCTTCGCCAGCGCTCGCCGCTCCAGGTTCGCGATATGCCCAAGATAATCACGGGCCCAGTTGGAGCGGGAGAGGTCCCACTTCAAGAATCGCTGCGCGCACGGATGCGCGAAATCCAGCAAGGCCAGATCAATCTCCGCCAGCAAAGCTCCCAGCGATTGCAGCAACTCTGGCGTGTGAAGTTTCGTTTCGGCGAGCATCGTCCCCGGCAGGAACGAAAGCATCCAGACCAGGCGGGAAGTTTCATCCTCGAACGTAATCCGCTTGAAGAGTTCGCCGCGGACGGTGGGAATCACGCGCGGCAATGCCAGTCGCGGAGCTTTGCCAGCAAGATGGGTAAGAGCGCGGCATTGCATGTCCACAAAGGCGTCTTCCCGCGCGGGATGCATCAGCTTCAGCACAAACGCGCGCGAATCCGGCGCCTGCAGGTGAAAGTTGTCGTCGTACTCTCCGGGCAGCTGGCGAACCGTGGCGGTCAGGCCATACTCCGCCGCCGCGACGCGCGCAGCCACATCCGCGGAGAGCGGCGCGGCGACTCTTGCCTCTGGCATCATGGGCAAATTGTAATGGGCGATTTACGCTTCGGCAAATGCGGTTCGCCGGCGGATTGCGCGGTACAACCGCGTGCATCGCAAATCAATAGCCTGCGTTTCTGCCTTGCCTCGCCTACTCACCCGGAGTGAGTAATGGTAGTATTCAAGTAACGCAAGCCGCGGCGCCCAGCGGGTATCCAGGCAAAACGTTCTCCTGAGCGGCCTCGTTTTAATAAATTCACATTCAATAAAAGTGGGGGAAACCATGAACAACAAATGGGCAACACTCGGACTGGCGGCGATCATTGGATTGGCCGCCGGCTGCAACAAGGGCGACACCTCGACGACTCCATCCACCGACAGCGCCCAACAAGGCGGGAGCCAATCGGCAGAGGTACAAAAACCCGCCCCGGAACCGCCGAAGCCGATCACCCTTCCCGCGGAAACGCCAATTACGGTGGTATTGTCCAGCACCATCAACTCTAAAGTAGCTAAAGCGGGAGACGAGTTTGAAGCCACGGTTGCCGAGCCCGTCGTGTTCGAAGGGCGGACGGCGATTCCAAAGGGCGCGCATGCGAACGGAACCGTCGTTGATGCGAAGAAACAAGGCACGTTCAAAGGCGAAGCGGTTCTGGCGATACGTTTGACACGAGTGGAAATTCGCGGCAAAGGCTATACGATCTCCACCAGCCCGTACGGCGGAACGCAAAAGGGCAAAGGCAAACGCACCGCGGTGGTCACCGGCGGCGGCGCAGCGGTTGGCGCGTTGATTGGCGGCCTTGCCGGGGGCGGCAAGGGAGCGGCCATCGGCGCGGGCGTCGGTGCGGGAGGCGGGCTGGCCGCCTCCGGCGCAACGGGAGGAAAGAACGTCGAATTCCCGGCGGAATCTTCCATCACGTTCAAGCTGACCGAACCCGTTACCATCGAACGCTAAAGAATCACCACTTAAAAGCACAGGCCTCCGATCCGCCGGATCTGGAGGCCTTTTTGCTTTTCGGACGACCATTCACGCCAATTTGAGTCTGCGCGGATTATGCGAGTTCGGGTTTTTGCTTGTGCGAGCCGGGGCAGGCACGAAGCGCAAACGGAATCATCAGCAAAGCCGACGCCAGCGGCAGCAAGAATCCGAAACGCAGCGAGTGCGATTGCGAAGCGACCACCCCCACCAGCCACGGAATTACCGAGCTGCCGATCCCTGCCGCCCCGAAAAAGAGCGCCGCCAGCCACGTTGCATCGTCCTTGAAACGCGCCGCCAGCCAGGTGACATAAATCGGGTATTGCGGCCCGCAGCCGAGGCCCGCAAACAGCGCGCCTCCGTACAGCATCCGAGGCGTCTCCGCAAATGCAACCAGTGCGACGCCAGCCGTGGCGAGCAGGAGGCCTCCCACGGAAAGCGATCGCTGCGAAAACGATTTCAGGGCGATGGGAAGCAAGAGACGCCCCAGCAGCAGGAATCCATAAAAATACGCCGGCGCGGCAGCCATGCTGGCAGCGTTAAAACCAAGCATGCGTTTTTCGTCCAGCGCAACCCAACCTCCGACGGAGATTTCGACACCGACGTAGAGAAAAAAGAGAAGCGCAAGCGAGATCCAGGGCTCAGGACGCAAGGTGGCGAGCCAGACGGCAAGCGAACGCTTCGGCCGCATTTGGGAGGACGCAATCGGGCCTGCTTTTTGTACGAAATGGGCTACGGATAGTGCAAGGAAGCAGACGGCGAGTGTTACAGAAAGCCAATGCAGGCTGAGGTGGCCGAGGAAATACGCAATCAGGAAGGGGCTGGAGACCGCGCCGATTCCCCAGGAAAAATTCAGCAGGCTCACCGCGGCCGCCACGTTCGAAGAGGGCAAACTTGTCGCGCGAAGATTTACAGAGGGAGTCGCCAGGCCATATCCGCACCCGTAAATCGCGACGCACACGGTCGAAAAAAACCACGGTCCAAAGCCGAGGCACGCCAATCCCAGCGCAAAGAAAAAATACCCCGCGCTGATCACTTTTGAAAAACCCAACCGCGGCAACAGCCAACTGGTGGCCAGTGTGCCCAGAAAGCTTCCAGAGTACTGGGTGAAAAAAAACACAGCCGCCTGGCCTTCGGTCAAATTCCAGCGGCCGGTGAAATACGGCAGCACTGGCCCGAGCATCGTCATGCTCACGCCGATAAGCACAAATCCCAGATGGAGGTAAGCCCATTCCAGGCGCGCATCCGGGGCGGCGGTGGGTTGGGCGGGAGACGCGGCAGTCTGATTGGACATTTGCAGTATGGGCTCCCAGTGTCCCACGCCCGTCTAATCCGAACAAGGCAAACGGTTTGCCGCGCCACCGGGCTTACGATTTCCTAATGCGGGACTCACCGCTTTCTTAGAGTGTTTCACTATTCTATGGATGCACCAGGAGCAAACATGCGTGACTTTATTTTTGCGGTGGCTACGATCGTCTTCTTTGTTGTCAGCGTCCTCTACCTGCGCGCTTGCGAGCGCCTGAAGTGAGCCGATAAATCCATGCTGGGAAACATTCTACTCATCGCGATCTCGCTTCTACTCTGCGGCTATCTGCTATACGCCCTGCTGAAACCGGAGAAGTTCTAATCATGACTGGCAACGGTTGGTTCCAGATCTTTCTGTTTTTTTCCGTGGTGCTGCTGTTGACGAGGCCACTGGGGAAGTTTCTGTTTCGGGTCTACGAACGAAAGCCCACTTTCCTTGACCCTCTACTTCGGCCGATCGAACGCCTGATCTATCGCGTGTGCGGCGTTGACGAAACGAAGGAAATGGATTGGAAGGGCTATGGCATTTCGATGCTGCTCTTCAGCGGCGTCTCGCTCTTCCTTCTCTATTTAATCGAACGGACCCAGCAATGGCTTCCGTTGAACCCGCAAAAGCTTGCCAATCTCGCGCCGGACCTTGCGTGGAACACCGCCGTTTCCTTCACCACCAACACCAACTGGCAGTCTTACGTCCCCGAATCCACGATGAGTTACTTCACGCAGATGGCTGGGCTCGCTTATCACAACTTCACCTCGGCCGCCGTGGGCATGGCGCTGGCGATCGCCGTGATTCGCGGAGTCGCCCGCAAGGAATCGAAGACCATCGGAAATTTCTGGGTGGACACCACGCGGGGACTTCTGTGGATTCTTCTTCCACTGTGCATTGCTGGCGCATTGTTGCTGGTTTCGCAGGGCGTGGTGCAAAATCTGCGGCCGTACACGCAGGCCAGCCTGGTGGAATCGCAAGTGGTCGAGAAACAGGCCGCCGACGGCACGAAATCGCAGGAAACCGTCGGCACGCAGGTGATCGCCCAGGGGCCTGTCGCTTCCCAGGAAGCGATCAAGATGCTCGGCACCAACGGGGGCGGTTTTTTCAACGCCAACAGCGCGCATCCTTTTGAAAATCCGACACCGCTCGCAAATTTGCTTGAGATGCTGATGATCTTCGCGATCCCATCCGCGCTTACCTACACGCTGGGACGAATGACGGGTTCCGCAAAACACGGTTGGGCCGTTTGGAGCGCCATGGCTTCGCTGTTTCTTGCCGCCGTAATCGTTACCTGCGCTTTCGAAGCGCGGGGCAACCCGATGCTAAAAGGCGTGAACACCACCGCTTCCGAAACGCAGGCCGGCGGAAACATGGAGGGCAAAGAGGTGCGCTTCGGCGTCGCGAGCTCCGCGCTTTTCACTACGGTCACCACCGATGCGAGTTGCGGCGCCGTCAACAACGCCCACGATTCGCTGACTCCCATCGCCGGAATGGTTCCCCTGATCAACATCATGCTGGGTGAAATTGTGTTCGGGGGGGTGGGCTCCGGGCTCTACGGCATGATCGTATTCGTCGTGATTGCGGTGTTTATCGCCGGACTGATGGTTGGGCGCACGCCGGAATATCTCGGCAAGAAAATCGAATCGTTCGACGTGAAGATGGCCGTTCTCTCCATCCTGGTCTCTTCGCTGACGATCCTCATCTTCAGCGCAATCGCCATCGTCACGAAGGCGGGCCTCGCCGGCATCAGCAATCCCGGCCCTCACGGACTATCGCAGATTCTCTATGCCTACACTTCCGGCGCGGGCAACAACGGATCCGCATTTGCGGGTATTAATGCCAACACGCTCTGGTACAACTCCACGCTGGCAATCGCCATGCTGCTCGGCCGGTTTTTCGCCGTGATTCCAATTCTGGCAATCGCGGGGAATCTGGCCGCAAAAAAGCAGGTCCCGGAATCGCTGGGCACGTTTCCCGTCACCGGGCCGCTCTTCACCGTTCTTCTGATTTCCGTGATCGTCATCGTCGGCGCGCTGACTTTCTTCCCGTCACTGAGCCTTGGACCGATTCTTGAGCACCTGCTGATGAACGCGGGAAAGGCATTTTGAGGACCCCATGACCTCGAACCCCCAGGCAAAAGGAACTTCCTTCGGCGACCGCAAAATTCTGCGCAATGCCATTCGCGACTCATTCTTCAAGCTCGATCCGCGGTTGATGATCAAAAACCCGGTGATGTTCGTTGTCGAAGTCGGCGCGGTGATCACGCTCTTTGTGCTGGTCTCGAATCTCGTTCAGCATCATGGCGAGTTCCGGTTCGGATTGCAGATCACGCTTTGGCTGTGGTTCACGGTCCTTTTCGCCAATTTTGCCGAAGCCATGGCCGAGGGTCGCGGAAAGGCGCAGGCGGAAACTTTGCGCAAAGCCCGCGCCGAAACCGAAGCGCGGAAATTGCGTGAGGATGGGACAACGGAGATGTTGCCGAGTTCGAAACTTCGCGCCGGCGACATTGTGCTGGTGGCCGCGGGCGAATTCATTCCAGGCGACGGCGAAGTGATCGAGGGCGTCGCCTCGGTCGACGAATCGGCAATCACCGGCGAGTCCGCCCCCGTCATCCGCGAGTCGGGCGGCGACCGTTCCGCCGTGACCGGCGGCACGCGCGTGCTCTCCGACGAAATCAAGGTGCGCATCACTTCGAATCCCGGCGAGACATTTCTTGACCGAATGATCAGCCTGGTCGAGGGGGCCTCACGCCAGAAAACCCCCAACGAAATCGCGTTGAATATTCTTCTTGCCGGCCTGACGATCATTTTTCTTCTTGCCGTCGTGACATTGCAGCCCTTCGCCATTTATTCAGGGGCGCCGCAGAGTGTCTTTGCGCTCATTTCGCTGCTCGTCTGCCTGATTCCGACGACGATTGGCGGACTCCTCTCCGCGATCGGTATCGCCGGAATGGATCGGCTGATCCAGCGAAACGTGATTGCGATGTCCGGGCGCGCCGTCGAAGCCGCCGGCGACGTGGACGTTCTGCTCCTCGACAAAACCGGCACGATCACCCTCGGCAATCGGGAAGCCACCGCGTTTCACGCCGCGCCCGGCGTCACCGAGGTCGACCTGGCAAACGCCGCGCAACTCGCTTCCTTTGCCGATGAAACCCCGGAGGGCCGCTCGATCGTTGTGCTCGCCAAAGAAAAATACGGGCTCCGCGGCCGCGAACTTGCGCCTCACAATCCCGTGTTCATTCCCTTCTCCGCGCAGACGCGCATGTCCGGCGTGGATATGGACGGCCGCGAAATCCGCAAGGGCGCACCGGAGGCCATCAAGCGCTACATCGGGGAAAAAGGCCAGCAGGTTCCGCAGGAAGTGCAGGAGCACGTTGAACGCGTGGCGAAATCCGGCGGCACGCCGCTGCTGGTCGCAGCAAATTTCCGGGTCTACGGCACGATTGAACTCACTGACATAGTCAAGGGAGGCATCCGGGAACGCTTCGATCACCTGCGCGCCATGGGCATCCGCACGATGATGATTACGGGCGATAATCCGCTGACCGCCGCAGCGATCGCTCGCCAGGCCGGTGTAGACGATTTTCTGGCGGAGGCCAAACCGGAAGACAAGATGGCGCTGATTCGCCACGAACAAGCGAAGGGGAAACTGGTCGCCATGACCGGCGACGGGACGAACGACGCGCCGGCGCTGGCGCAAGCCGATGTCGGCGTCGCGATGAACACAGGCACGCAAGCAGCGAAGGAAGCCGGCAACATGGTGGACCTCGATTCCAATCCCACGAAGCTCATCGAAATTGTCGAGATCGGAAAGCAGTTGCTGATCACCCGCGGGGCGCTCACCACTTTCTCCGTGGCCAACGACGTCGCCAAATATTTCGCCATCATCCCGGCGATGTTTGCCGGCACCTTTCCGCTTCTCGGCATGCTCAACATCATGAAGCTGCGCACGCCGGAATCGGCGATTCTTTCCGCGGTGATTTTTAACGCGCTCATAATCATCGGCCTGATTCCACTGGCGTTGCGCGGTGTGCGCTATCGCCCGTTGGGAGCGGCAGCCCTGCTGCGGCGCAACATGTTCATTTATGGGCTAGGGGGCGTAATTGCTCCGTTCCTGGGGATCAAGTTGATTGACATTCTTGTTTCGTGGCTGCGGTTGGCGTAGGGGACCTTATGAAGAAAGAACTCGTTCTGGCATTGCGATTCACCCTGATGACTACCCTCATTTTCGGATTGCTCTACCCGCTCGGTGTGACCGGACTCAGCAAGCTGCTGTTTCCAAAACAGGCCGCCGGAAGCCTTATCGAGAAAAATGGCCGGGTCGTTGGTTCGAAATTGATCGGCCAAACTTTCGTAGCGGACAAATATTTTCATTCGCGGCCATCCGCAGCGGGAAACGGTTATGACGCCAGCGCGTCCAGCGCCTCGAATCTCGCACCCACGAATCAAGCTCTGGTAGATCGCGTCAAATCCGATGTCGCGAAGCTGCAGCAGGAAAATCCCGGCGCCGCGATCCCTGTTGACCTGGTCACGGCCTCCGGCTCTGGCCTGGATCCCGAAATCTCGCCCGCCGCCGCGGAATTTCAAATCCCGCGTGTGGCCAAAGCGCGCGCCCTGAGTGCGGACTCTCTCAGAGCGTTAGTCGTCCGTCACACGCAGGGCCGAACCTGGGGAATCTTCGGCGAGCCTCGGGTAAACGTCCTCGAATTAAATCTGGATCTCGATTCGTTGAAGTAGCGGAAGTTTCCATTGGCCACGGTGGGATGGCGGGCCGCCCATCCGGTTCGTACTACTTCGACCCTTTTGCCGAGCTCTTCGCCATCGACTTCGGCGGTTGGAACCGGTACCCCACCCACGGTTCCGTCAACACAAACTTTGGCTGCGCCGGATCTTTCTCAATCTTTTTCCGCAACTGATTAATCACCACGCGCAAATTCTCGGTCTCTTCGCCGTACTCCGGCCCCCAAACCGCTTGCAGCAGCCGCCGGTGCGATACGGGCTTCCCCTGTTGCGCGATCAAGTGCTTCAGGACTTCAAACTCTTTCGGCGCCAAATGGACCTCTTCACCCATCGCTGTGACCAGACGCGATTCGAAATCCACCGAGAGATCCTTGGACTGAAAGGCAGGAATCGTCTCCGTGCTGGAATGCCGGCGGAGTGAAGCCCGAACGCGGGCCAAAAGTTCTTCAATGCCGAAGGGCTTGGTGACGTAATCATCGGCGCCGGCGTCCAGCGCCACCACTTTGTCGCGTTCCGCGTTGCGCACCGTCAGCATGATGATCGGGGCCGCGGTGAATCGCCGCAATTCGCGGCAAGTCTCGATGCCCGACATACCCGGCAAATTCACGTCCAGCAGAATCAAATCCGGTTTGACCTTGCATGCCAGTTCCAGCGCCTCTTCTCCACTTCCCGCCTCCACGAATTCGTAGCCGCGAAACGCCAGCGTCGAGCGCAACACACGCCGGATTTGTGCCTCGTCGTCCACCACCAGGATGCTCGCGGGATTCATCGATTTTCGCTCCGAAGTGCAACGGGCAACGTGAAGGAGAACACAGACCCGGAATTGAGCTGGCTGGTCACCGAAATTGTGCCGCCATGCGCCGTTACGATGGCCTTGGCGATCGGCAATCCCATCCCGGTTCCGCGCACTTGGTACCGCTGATCCTTGCCGCGGTAAAACTTGTCGAAGATCAGTCCCTGTTCAAAGGGATCGATCCCCGGACCGCGGTCCGCTACGCTCACTGTAACCATATCGCCCGTTACTTCCCCTGTGATGGTAATTGGATGTTCCCGTCCGGAATAAAGATTCGCGTTATCCACCAGTTGGACCAGGATATCTTTGGCAAGCTCCAGGTCCGCCCGCACCGGGGGCAAATCCTCATTCATATTCAGGATGACTCTGCGATCCCCCAGCGCTTTCCGCAGATGCCCAAGCGAGGCCTCCACCAGCGCCGGGATCGCCACCAGCTGCAGGTGCAGTTCAAACTCGCCTGATTCGAGTTTGGCCATTTCCGCGGCTTCCTCCACCAGATGATTCAGCCGGTCGCACTCTTCGTTGACAATCGTCAGCAGCTCTCTCTGTTGTCGCGGATCCCGGCCGGTTGACGCCAGCAAATCGGTCGCCGCCGCCTTGATGGCCGTAAGAGGGGTGCGAAAATCGTGGGCAATCGAATCCAGCAGAGCAGACTTCAGGCGCTCGCCCTGGCGCTCCGCTTCGGTTTCGCTCAACTGCTCCACCGCCCGCGCGCGTTCCATTGCGATAGCCACCAGCGAGCCGATGGCATCGAGCGTCTGCCGCGAAAGAACCGCTCCGGAAATGCCGAGGCTGCCGATCGGTTTCACGCCAAGGCGCACCGGCACGAAATGCAAAAGGTGGGCTGGATCGGTGTTGGTCTCGTCCAAAACGTAGGCGGCCTTCATTTTCGCTTCGTCAATTTGAGCGGCACCGTATCCGGACCGGTAGAACTTGTCTTTCTGCGGCACAAACAGTTCCGCGGCGCCGGCCTCGAAGCATTCCACGATGTGATTCGGAATCGCGTTCATCAACTGAATGACGTTTCCCTCTCCCAGCAGCTTCTCGCTGAAGGAATACAGCCTCTCCACCTCGCGCCGGCGGTTGTGCGCGGCGTCCGCCTCTTTTCGGATGCGCGCCGAAAGCTGGCTGCCGACAATGGATGTAATCAGAAACGCCGCCAGGGCAATCCAGTTCTGAGGATCTGAGATTGTGAACGTTCGGACCGGCGGCAGAAAAAAATAGTTGAAGAGCAACATGGCGCTGAAGGACATGAATATGGCCACCACCATGCCCCACACGGCAGAAACTGCTAAAATTGCAAGTAGCAACGAAAGCGCTACCGTCGTCTGATTGACGTGCAGGAATCGTGTGTATCCAAAGGTGATTGAGGCCAGCAGGACCGCGGCGACGGCGAATCCCATTCCGCGGCCCGAAAAGAATCGCGTCATGCTCTTATTGTAACCCGGGACGATTTCGAAGACTGGAGCGCACTTTAACTTGCCCAAAAAGCCCGAAGAGTGGCTGGAACTCGCCTCTCCCTCGCAGAACTCGCGGGGGATTTTCAAACTGTTCCTGGGCTACGCTCCCGGCGTCGGCAAAACCTATAGCATGTTGAGCGAGGCCATCCGCCGCAAAGGCCGCGGCGAGGATGTGGTCATCGGCATCATCGAAACCCACGGCCGCAAGGGCATCCAGGAACTTGCCGCGCAATTGGAACCGGTTCCCCGCAAGAAAATCGCCTACAAGGGCACGCCGTTCGAAGAGATGGACATTGACGCCATCCTCGCCCGCCGGCCCGCCGTCGTCCTCGTGGACGAACTCGCTCACACCAATATTCCCGGCAGCCGTCACCGCAAGCGCTACGAAGACGTGCAGGAGCTCCTGGCCGCGAAGATCGACGTTGTTTCCACGCTGAATATCCAGCACATCGAAAGCATCGCTCCCACGGTCCGCGCCATCACCGGGGTCACCGTGCGGGAAACTGTGCCCGATTGGGTTCCGCTCAGCGCCACCGAAACGGTTATGGTCGACCTCACTCCCGAAGCGCTGGTCAATCGCATGCGCCGCGGCGACGTTTACGGCAAAGAGAAAGTGGAGCAGTCCCTGAAGAATTTTTTCCGCCGCGGCAACCTGATCGCTTTGCGCGAGCTTGCCCTGCGCCAGGTCGCCGAGCAGGTGGACCGCAGCCTGGAAACCTACATGGACGCGAAGCAGATTCGCGAAAACTGGGGCGTGCGCGAGCGCCTGGCGGTCTGTGTTTCCGGCAGCCCAACGGGGCAATACTTAATCGCACGGGCGGCGCGCATGGCCCGGCGGCTCGACGCGGAACTTTATGTAGTCCATGTCTTGCGTGAGTTCGCTACGCGCGAAGAAGATCCCAAGATACTGGAAGCCAACCTGCGCTTTGCGGAAAATCTGGGCGCGCTTGTTGTGCGGCTTAAAGGACGCAGCGTCGCCGACGCAATCGCGGACTTTGTCCGCTCCAAACACATCACCCAGGTCATTTTTGGACGCGCCCTGGTGCGCGACTGGAAAAAATTCCTCTATCTCAGCGTAGTTCACCGCTTCCTGCGCGAGTCGCCGGCGGTAGACATTCACATCGTCACCCAGGAACCGGATGTTGATTGATTCTGTCTCCCCGCCGGAATCCGAAGATTCATCCACAAAGCATGCACATATTTCCACAGGCAGGCCCCTTACCAGCCCGTTTCCCGGCGATTAGAATCCCGCATTGTTGAAACTAGGGAGGGGTTTGATGCTGTTCGCCACCGTGTCTCGCGGCAAGAATTTCGGAACTCGCCTGCTCCCTCACCGTTTCAAGGACGATCGCTATCACGTTCGCCTGGGCAAGCAGGGGCCGTACATCCCCATCAACGACTACCGAGACATTGCTTCTTATCTTGCCAATGGCTATTCGCTGGAGATGAGCAACAAGGACGAAAAGCACAATCCCAGCCTCATTCGGCCCGAATCCATCCAGGGCTGGAGCAAAAACTTCTAGTCACCCTGGGAACGCCATTCTCCCGAATGGCGTTCCATCTCGGTGCTCTAATCACTCGATACACCACGACACTGTCATCCCGAACCCGCGCCGTTTGCGGGTGAGGGATCTGCTTTTACTTTCTTACGTCATCTACTTAGTACTGATTGAAGATTCAGCCGCCCTGGACGCCGTCTCGTTCGCGCGGTAGGCGACAGCTTTTTGTCTAGCTTTTCCAAGCCCTTCGATAAACAGTTCCACCACATCTTCCGGCTTCAGATACTGCGGCGTTTTCATTCCCAGCGCAACGCCTTCCGGAGTACCCGTGGAAATCACATCACCCGGCAATAGAGTCATGAACTCGCTTAAGTAGCTGATTATTTTCGGCAATCCAAAAATCAGGTCGGAAGTGTTGGAGTTCTGTCGCACCACGCCGTTCACGCTCAGGCCCAGCGCAAGATTGTGGGGGTCCCGAATCTCATCGGGCGTCGCCAGAAATGGCCCCAGCGGAGCAAACGTGTCGCAACTCTTTCCTTTCACCCATTGCCCTCCGCGCTCGATTTGAAATGCCCGCTCGCTGTAATCGTTCATCAGGCAGTAGCCGGCCACATACCCCAACGCCTCGGCCTCCGAAACATACGAGGCTCGCTTGCCAACCACCAGGGCCAACTCCACTTCCCAATCCGTCTTCTGCGAATCCTTCGGGATCACCAGGTCGTCGAACGCCCCGCACAGGGCAGACGGCGCCTTCATGAAGATCACCGGCTCCTTAGGGATCTCCTTCCCTGTTTCCGCCGCGTGCCGGGCATAGTTCAGCCCGATGCAAACAATCTTAGAAGGCCGCGAGATGCAGGCTCCCCACCGCGCGTTTTCCGGCACGACCGGGCACTTCTCCTCATTTGCCCGGAACCACTTGTCCAGCTCCCTTACGCCATCGGCGGCAAAAAAAGCATCATCAAAATCCCGCACGTGCGCGCTGACGTCTTTCCGTGCACCCGCCGCCGTCACCACCGCAGGTTTTTCCCGCCCCATCTCGCCAAACCGGCAAAGTTTCATCTGGATTCGCTCTCACCCGCGATCAATGTTGGATTAACCGCAATTTTCAACGCCCCATAATACAAAACCACACCCAGAAACACGAATTGGATGGGATGAAGGGAAAACAAACGAGAGTGAACAGCGAGGAGGGGCCCACCCTTTCCAAAAGCGAAAGGGTAGGCCACCCAAGAGTTTCACTGCGCTAAGGGTGTGCCACCCGCCCACCCTTTCCAAATGCGAAAGGGTAGGTTACCCAAGAGTTTCTACTGCGCTAAGGGTGCGCCACCCGCCCACCTCAGCTTGATTACTCGGCTACTAGCCACACTGATGTATGGTCTGATAAAAATGCATCTCAGAGGTGTCCCATGCCCAGAGTTGTTCCGAGCCAGGTTGCCCAATTTATCGCAACAATTCGCAGCGAACCGGGCGCCGGAGTCAATATGAACAATGTGGGCTTAGACAGACTTTCTGCCGTACTCGACCTTGTTAGCCAAATCCCGAGTGAGCTGCTTACGATGAAGAATGAGACGTATAATTCATTTATCCTCGGCAAAGCTCGAATCACGGCAATTATTGGAACGTGGGTCTCGAACCAAACGGCAAATGCGCAACTCCAGAGGATCGACTTTCACGGACCCCAAAATCCACTGAAGATGATCCATGACGCCCTCGCGGAATGTCCGGACGAAGCTCCGACGCCAAGAACCGCGGAACTCAGCTTCATTAGCGACCCGGAGCTGAGGGCAAATCTACGATCGGACATCGGAGCTATCGAGAGAGCTTTGTCAAACGGCGAGTGGAAGGCCGCTACGGTTCTGGCGGGGTCTGCGGCCGAGGCTTTGCTGCTGTGGGCGCTCAAGCAACGACGACCTGCAGATATAACTAGTGCAATCGCGGCGGCCAAGACTGGCGGAGAGCTGACTACAGTGCCAAATGGAAACTTAGACCGGTGGAATCTCCACGAGTATATCGAGGTGGCAGCAAAGCTCGGCGTCATCAAGCCAAACACCGCGAAGCAAACAAGGCTCGCAAGAGACTTTCGAAACTTTATTCATCCTGGCGTCGCTGAACGGCTCGGCGAAAGATGCGACCGTGCAACGGCCCTCTCTGCCGTCGCGGGGATGGAGCACATTGTCAGAGACTTCACACCATAAAACCTGGGAAACATGGGGGAAACATGGGAATCATGGGGACAGACGGGACGTTATCTAGGTTCTTCTGAATCGGATGCAGCGCCAAATTATTAGCTGCAGGGCAGCTAGAAGCAAAAACCTTTCGTATGCTAATATTTATGGATACGTTGCGCCCTTAGCTCAGCTGGATAGAGCGTCTGGCTACGAACCAGAAGGTCGGGTGTTCGAATCACCCAGGGCGCACCATTTCCTTCCTATATTTAACGTCTACGAGCTTCAATCCGAGACTTCCTTACTTAACTGGGACGAGGTAGTGATACCGTTTGGAGTTAACAAGATGGGGCTGCCACTATGAAAACTCTGCTTATCGCCTTGTTGTCGTTGGTCGTGGGATTTTGTGCTGGCGTTGTGTTCATGCGCCCTTCCTTGCAGAAGCTGCGGGTGGAACTCGCCGTGAAAGGCGACGAGCAGGCCAAGAGAAACGCGGAGCTGGCCAAGACAAACGCGGAAGAGGAACTAGCCGTAAAGCAATTGCAACTGTGCACGGCGACGCTACAGACGCAAAACGCTCTGCTTCGGCAGAACAACCAGGCCATGGCCGACTTGATCCGGCGAAAGCGCTAGGAATAGATTGCTAATCGATGCAATGCATTAGAGGCTAGTGGAAGCAATTCCTCAGGGGCTGAAGCCCAAATTTTCCTGGACATTAAGTCGGAGCTAAAGCTCCGACCCCCAAACAGCCATACATCAGGAATTGGTGGCGGGTTGGGGTTGGCGCACAAAGCTGCGGCTGTGCTCCTCGGCGCCGCGCCATAGCAGCAGCACCAACGCAAAGATCGTCACAATCTCAAAGCCTGCCAGCGCCCACTGGTAGCCAAACCGCTCCCGCAGAGCATATTCGATATTGTTTGTGGGCGCGGCGAACAGGATTCCCAACTGGTACGCCATACCCGGCATCAGCCCGCGTGCCGCATCCGCCGCCAACTCGTTCAGGTGCACCGGAATCACGCCCCAGGCTCCCTGCACGCCCATCTGCATGAAGACCGTCGCCACGATCAGCACCGGCACGCTGCAGCCGAACGCCCAGAAGGGGATCACCAGCAGGCACAGCGCCAGCGCCGCCATCATTCCTTTCCGCCGGCCCAGCGATTGCGACAACGACCCAAATATAATCGCCCCGATCACGGCTCCCACGTTGTAAATCATGGCGATGTTCGCCACGCCGGAGGGCGCCACCTTGTGAATTTCCTTCAAAAAGTCCGGATACAAATCCTGCGTGCCGTGGGAAAGAAACATCATGAACACCATCAGCACCACCAGGTAGAGAAACCGCTTGTAGTTCTGCCCCACCACGCGCAGCACATCGCGCATGCTTCCTGCGCGATGATGCTGCCACGCCTCCGACTCCGGCACTTTGGTGCGAATGTAAAGAGCCAGCAACGCCGGCAGCGCTCCCAGCCAGAACATCGGCCGCCAGCCCCATGCGGGCAGAACAAAACGCGCCGCCATGGCCGCCAGCAAATAACCGATCGAATAGCCGCTCTGCAAGATGCCGCTCAGGATGCCGCGCCAGCGCGTCGGAGCCGCCTCCATCGCCAGCGAAGCGCCCACACCCCATTCGCCACCCATGCCGATGCCAAAGAGCGCGCGAAGAATCAGGAAGACGGTGTAATTGGGTGCGAATCCGCACAGCAGTTCGATAATCGAAAAATAGATCACGTTGGCCATCAATGGAATCCGGCGTCCATAACGATCGGCCAACAAGCCGAAAATAAAAGCGCCAACAGGGCGCAGCGCCAGCGTAGCGGTGGTCGTAAAAACGATGGCCTTTTTGGTGACGCCAAACTGGTGGGAAAGCGTGTCGTAAAGAAAAACAATCACAAAGAAATCAAACGCGTCCAATGTCCAGCCGAGGAATCCGGCCAGCAGGGCGTGGTGCCTACCTTTTTGCAGCGATGAATCGGTCATTTCAGGAGATTTGCCATTCCCCGGGCCTGGGCATCAGGCGATACAATGCCACACCACTTACCACGCACACCAGCGCGAAAAATAGTCCTGAGCCGAGTTGTCCGAAGCAGAGCCGCCCGATACTGCAGAGGGCGGTGTAAACAAAAACGCAGCCAATCAACCAGCTCGCAAGATTCTTTCCCAGATCGCGCGTCGGCTCGATCGCGCCGCTAGCCCGCGCCACCGGCCCCCAGCCGCGCACATCCGGCCGTACCTTGCGGTAAAAATCGATCAAAACTTGTTGCGGCTCGGCGGGCGTCAGCAGCGTGACCACAAGCCACACCAGCGTTGTTACGCCCGTGGTGCACAAGGTCGTCTTTGCAAAGACGACCGGATCCGATCCTTCGAAAGGGGCAGCCCGCCCTACCAGGCTCATCCAGAGCGAATGGCTGTGCAAGGCCAACGTGGTCACCAGGGCCGCCGCCATCGCCGAAATTTCGCTCCAGGCATTCACCCGCCACCAGTACCAGCGCAGCAGATATACGCCGCCGGTGCCCGCGCCCAATTCCAGCACGATCTTCCAGCCCTCGCTCACCGATTGCAGCTGCATGGACACCCAGGCCGCCGCAATCACCAGGAAAATCGTCGCCAACCGCGATGCGTTGACGTAATGCTTTTCGCCGGCATGTTTTTTCACGAACCGCCGGTAAAAATCCTCAACAAGATACGAACTGCCCCAATTGAGTTGCGTCGCCACTGTGGACATGAACGCAGCCATGAACCCGGCGAGCAAGATCCCAAGCAGCGCATGGGGCGTGTGCTGCGTTGCCACCAGCATGTATCCGCGCTCTGGCTGCGCGAGTTCGGGATAAAGCACTACAGCAGCCAGCGCCGTCAGAATCCACGGCCAGGGCCGCAGCGCATAATGTGCAAGATTGAACCAGAGCACCGAAAGCAAGCCGTGGCGTTCATCGCGCGCGCTGAAAATCCGCTGCGCAACATAGCCGCCGCCGCCCGGCTCCGCGCCCGGATACCAGAACGCCCACCACTGCACGGCTAGATGAACCACGAAAGTGATCACCGGCAAGGTCCAAAGCGCTTCGCCGGTCAGTCCGCGGGAAAAATCTGGCAGCAACGCCGTGATATCGCTGGCGTGCGGCCCGGCCAGACTCCGCTTCGCTGCCAATTTCTCCAGCAGTTGCGGCATCCCCCCCACCGCGTGCACGCCATACCACGCCACGGCGATCACAATCGCCATCTTCAGCACAAATTGAAACAAGTCCGTCCACAACACGCCCCACAAACCGCCCAGCGAAACGTAAATGCCCGTGAACGGCATCAGGAAAAAAACGCAGATCGCCAGCGCCCTGGCGTCGCTGATGCCCAGCGAAGTGCTGACGATATTCACCATCGCCTTGGTCACCCAACCAAGAATCAGGCAATTCATCAGCAAACCCAGATACACGGCGCGAAAACCCCGCAGAAAAGCCGCCGGCTTCCCGTGATAGCGCAACTCCGCAAACTGCACGTCGGTGATCAGCCCAGAGCGCCGCCACAATCGCGCAAACAGAAAAACGGTCATCATCCCCGATGGAAGAAAACTCCACCACAGCCAGTTCCCTGCCACACCTTGGGTGTAGACCAATCCAGTGACCGCCAGCGGCGTATCCGCGGCAAACGTCGTGGCCACCATCGAGGTTCCCGCAAGCCACCAGCTCACCTGCCGCCCGGACACAAAATAATCCGCAGTGCTCTGCGCCGACTTCCGCCGGAAATACAAACCAAGTATCAGGGTGATCAGGAGGTAGCCCGCGATGGCGGCCCAATCGAGTGCGGTTAGCGACAAAGTGTTCGTTTCCCCTGTTGAATCAGATTAAGGCTCGTACTTCCCTGGCTATTGCGCAATGGGCGCACGCGCGGCACGCCCCGGAAATACATTCTCGACCAGCTTTCCATTCGTCAGCACCGGCACGCCGTTCACCAGCACGAAGGAAATGCCCGCCGAGTACTGCAAGGGTTCCTCAAAGGTAGCTTTGTCAATAATGGTGGCGGGATCGAAGACGGTGATGTCGGCATCGGCCCCGACGCGGATGCGCCCTTTGTTGTGGAAGGCCGGCGCGCGTTTTTCCAGGCGCTGGGCCGGCATCAGCGTCATTTTGCGCAGCGCGGTCATCAGGTCCAGCGCTTTTTCCTCGCGGACATAGTGGCCGAGCACTCTTGAGAAAGTTCCTTGCCCGCGTGGATGCACTTTAGCGCCGGTAATCAGCATGCCGTCGCTGCCAATCATAACCATCGGATTGCGAACCGCCGCGAGCGCGGCGCTTTCAGGAATCGCGTAAATGACCACCGCGCCGCCCTCCGCCCGGTATTTTTCAAACGTCTCCGCGGTCAGGCGCTCGCCCGTTTTCGCCCACTGGATGTCCTTGAAGGTGATTCCCATGCGCTCTTGCCACCCGGGATCAAACAGCGCGGATTCCAGGCCCGTGCTCGCCGCGACATACGGATAACATTCCGTAGTCACATCAAGTCCCCTGTGCTGTGCGCCCTCGATCAACTGGATGAGTTGCGGGGTTTCCTTTAGGCCGATGCTGGTAATGTGCACCACATGGAGTGGGGCGCCGGTCGACGCCGCCGCGGCAATTACTTCTTCCACGGCCGCCAGCCCCGTCGACGGCTCACCGGTGCCGCCGAATCGCACGTGGGCGTGAACCGGTGCTTGATACTTCGCGGCGACCCGGAACATCTCGATGATTTCCTGATGGGTCGCTGCCTCCGTATAGTTGATTCCCATTCCAACGGCAAGTGCGCCCGCTTTCAATCCAGCTTCCATTGCCTGTTGCATGGATCGCAATTGTTCCGGGGTAGCAGCTTTGTGAGCCGCCGCGCCCGTGGGCAGCCATTTCGAGGGATCCTTCATGACCCGCATGCGGATGGGGATGTGACCGACACTTACACCAAAGTTAACGAGGGATTTTCCCTCGCGTCGGGCATACCAGCCGGGAACATCTTCCGTTCCGACTTCCAGTTCCAGCGAAGTAGTCACACCATCGTGGGCCTGAAACTCATAATTCCGCGGCTCCTGACCATGCTCATGCAAGTCGATAAAGCCTGGAGCAACCACCAGGCCGCGCGCATCGATGCTCTGTTTTCCCTGAAGAGGTTTCTCGGATATCTCAGCAATCTTGCCGTCGCGGATCCCCACATTGCGCACTGCATCGAGCCCTGATTCAGGATCCATCACCCGGCCGCCCGATATCACCATGTCGAATGCAGCCTGGTCCTTCGCAGGAATAGGAACAGTAGAGGTTCGCAGTCCCCCGCTGGCCAGCGCGAGTGCAGACACGAGCAAGAACAGAGCGCTTTTTGTCATCGAAATGGTGGGCTCCGGAAGAATCGGCGCCTAGTTTCACCGCGTTACCCGCTTCTGTCAAAGGGATTATGAATCGTTTCAATGCTGGAAAATCGCCACGCGGGAAAAGAAGAACCCCGGCTCGCTGGGGGCAACGAGCCGGGGTGGGGGTACTTCCTGAGGGGGGCCTGAGGAAACTCAATCTCGTTTAGTGCGTCACCACATTTTCCTGTGTGGCCAGCACGCAAATCCGCTGCAATTCTTCGTAGGTGAAAAAGCGCTCTTCGATGTGGCCGGCGCGCTCCACGTGGCCAATTCCCGTTTCTCGGGAAATTCGGCCGATTTCCGCTACGGAAAGTCCCAGAAGGTAAGCCGCGCGCGACTGGGTGACGTATTTCGGTATCTGATTATCCATTTCGTGCTCTCCCCTCATGCTGCTGGAATCAGTGCCATTCCGTCTTTTTCCACCGTCAGGATCATCGCCTTATAAATATCGATGTCCCATCCATCGCCTACCCGCATGCGAACCGTCTCCCCGCCTTCTTTCAGGAGCCGTCCCCGCAGCGGAACCTTGATATCCCCGAGGGCCACCTGCAAAACCACCGCCTGTCCCAACCACACGTTATAACCTGCTTCCATGGGGTCTCCCTGGCGGTGAATTGGACGCATCGTGCAGGGGTAGAATCGCTTCCAGGGCAGTGTCCGGCAATGGTACAGCGAGGTCACCCGACTAGTACTTAAATACTGCCTGCCCGCAAATGGCCTTTTTGCGAGCACTTCTTACGCGGGTACTTTGGTACCTCTAATTCAGGACGGCTGACCCATCGCCTCAAGCCCGCATCCTTGCGAAGCTTGCATTCGTGACCAAACGTTTCTATGTACCGCCCGCACTGTCTCAGCCCGACGCGGCTCGCCTGGGCGTCAGCCTCGCTCTCGGCGGGGGTTTCGCGCGTGGCTACGCACACTTGGGCGTGCTGCGCACTCTCCGCGAAAACAACATTCCGGTCACCTCGATCGCCGGCAGCAGCATCGGCAGCATTCTGGGCGCCGCCTACGCCAGCGGAGTGCCCCTCCCCCGCATCATCAGCAAGTGCCGCCAAATTCGTTTTCGTGATTTTGCCAAGTGGCGCGTCTCGCGATATGGACTCGCCAGCAACGAGCGCCTCGGCGCCCTGGTGCAAAAGCTTTTCGGCACAAAACAGTTCGAAGACCTTGTACTCCCGTTGGCTATTGTCGCCACGGACCTGGGAACGGGCGATCCGGTCGTCTTCCGCCAGGGCAACCTCGCCGAAGCCATTCGCGCCAGTTGTGCGTTTCCCGGTCTCTTCGAACCGATTCAGATCGGCACCCGCTGCCTGGCCGATGGCGGCATTGTGGCTCCGGTTCCAACCCGGGCAGCCCGTGAAATGGGAGCGGATATCGTGGTTGGGGTTTCCGTAGGACTCCACGACGGCCAGCGCGGCGCGCCCACAAACATTTTTCAGGTGGTCAGCCGGGCGGTGAGTGCCGCTCAGAAACATCAACTGGAAGCCTGGGAACGCCACGCCGACCTGGTCCTCCGGCCCGCGGTGCAGAGCCTGGCCTGGGACGATTTCGATCGCATCGACGAAGCGATCGAAGCCGGCAGCGTGGAAGCGCGCTCCGCCATTCCCCGGCTCAAGCAATTGCTGGCCCGCCAGAACGACATGCAATCCACATTTGGCAAGCAAGGTGAAGTGATGCTCGCGGAGGCACTGCGATGAACTACCGTGGCTGGTGGCTCAATTTCGTCGGCACCGCCGTTGCCGCGTGGCAGGAAAGTGGCGAGAATCCATTCCTTTTCTGCTACCTTATGGGATGGGACGCCTATTCGAATGTTCGAGCCGCCGCACTGGTCCCAATTCCCGTGCCGCTCAGGAATAATTCCGAGTGTTTGACACCATCCTCCAGTTCCTTCACGCGCTGTTCAACCCCGAGGGGCTAAAAGAGTTAATTCGAGCAGGCGGAGCGCCGCTTATCTGCGGGATCGTTTTCGTGGAAACCGGATTTTTCGTGGGGTTTTTCCTGCCCGGCGATTCCCTTCTGGTCACCGCCGGTGTGCTCTCCGCGGCTGACGTGATCCCCCTGAAGTGGCTGCTTCTGCCGGTGATGCTTTGCGCCATCCTCGGGGATCAGATTGGATATTGGATTGGGCGCGCGGCGGGCTCTGCCCTTTACCGCCGCGAAGATTCTCTGTTGTTCCGCCGGAGCCACCTCCAGCGCGCCCATGATTTCTATGAAAAATACGGCGGAAGAGCGGTGATCCTTGCGCGATTTGTACCGATCGTGAGGACGTTTTGCCCCCCCGTCACCGGTGCGGCCAGGATGCCTTACCACCGCTATTTGCTCTTCGATATTTTCGGCGGTGTGATTTGGGTCGGGACGATGATCCTCGGCGGCTACTCTCTTGGCCGCACCATTCCCAACATCAGCCAGCGCATCCACTACGTCATTGCGGTGGTAATCATCCTCTCGCTCCTGCCCGCGATTATCAGCATCCTCCGCGCACGACGCGCGGACCGGCTTTCCGCCGGATCGCCTGTATCCACTCCAGAGAAGCCATAGCCCATGCCCAAATTGCGTGCGGTAATTTTCGACATTGGCCGTGTTCTGATTCGCGTGGACATTCAGCGGGTGAAATCTTCGCTGGCCCAGGGGCTTCCCTTCACCCCCGAAGAATTGTGGTCCGCTATTGAAAAAGATCCCCGCTGGCCCGATTGGCAGGAAGGCCGCATGTCTCCCCATGATTGGCATCTGCACCTTTCGAAACGCTTCAGTCTGTCGCTTGATTTCGAACAGTTCAAAAACGTTTGGAATTCCGCACTCGATCCAATACCCATACACAAAGCGTCCCTCTTCTCGGGCCTTTCCAAAACCCATCGCCTCGGCCTGCTCTCCAACACCGATCCGATTCACGTGGAAAAACTCGAATCCACCTACGATTTCTTTGCCTATTTTCCGAAGTCCGTGCGCACGTATTCCTGCTCAGTCGGCGCCAGCAAGCCAAACCCGCTAATCTTCCGGGAAGCGCTCCGGGCCTGCAAAGCCGTGGCCGCCGAAACCGCCTATGTTGACGACATCCCAGCTTACGTCGATGCCGCCCGGCGGCTGGGGTTCACTGGGATTGATTACCAGTCGCCGGCCCAGCTTTACGCCGACCTGGGGCTGGCCGGGATAAAAGTGGAAAAGTCTTGCACTACGTAGGAATTCATCGCAGAAGTTCACACTCGCGTAAAGATTGCAGGACCTAGTACTACCTGCTCGCACGGGCAGGCGGAGTAACTGTCCATTTGGCAAGTACTTAGGCCACACCTCCCCGCAACTTACTCGCGGCAGTTCACTTGCACATAAGGAAAACATAACAGCATCCGGCAGCCGCTAAGAGCTGCCATTCTGAAATTCGAATGTTTTACCCGAATGGGTGAGGAGAATAAATCTACTATGTCTGAGATCCCTGAATACACCAATAGTGACAAGGGTGGCTCCTGGCAAATGCCGGCGATCGCCATTCTGGCCCTGATTGCGCTGGGCGGACTTTTCTTCGGCTGGTCGAACTCGGCCAAGCTGGACGCCACCAAGCAGGCCGTTGCCGACCAGGTTAAGGCTGTGCAGACCACAACGCAGCAGGACCTGAGCGCGATGAAGGATCGGCTCGTCGTTGATGAAAAGACCAACACCGACCTCCAGGGCGATCTGAAGGTTGTGACCGACAAGCTCAAGATTACACAGAGCCAGCTGAAGAAGGCGCGCACGGAAGCCGCGGCGCTCAACACCGAGACCACCCAGAAGCTCACCGCTCTGGACACCTCCGTGCACTCTGAGCTCGCGACCAAGGCGACCAACGATGACGTGAAGACGGTCGACACCAAGGTCACCACGGTCAGCACCAACTTGGAGAAGACCAACAACGATCTCAACATGGCTCGCAGCGAACTCGGCACCCTCATCGCCAAGAACCACGACGAAATCGACGTGCTCCGCCGCATGGGCGAACGCGATTACGTTGAATTCACCATCGCCGGCAAGAATCAGCCCGAGAAGGTCGGCAACGTCACCGTCGAACTCAAGGGCGTCAACGAGAAGCGGAACCGCGCGAACGTTGTGATTGTTCTTGAAGACAAGCGCGTTGAAGAAAAGAACCGCAACATCAACTCCCCCATCATTCTCTATCCGACCGGTTCGCGCGCTCCGCACGCCGAAGAGCTGGTCATCAACAAGATCGGTAAGAACTCGATCAGCGGCTACCTGAGCGTCCCGAAGTCGGGCGCGCAGCCTGCCACCTCCGCTTCGTCCAAGTCCGGCAACTAAGAGAAGCAAACAGATCGAACCGACGGCGGGAAGCAAAAGCTTCCCGCCTTTTTTTGTCTTCGCTCGCTCGCGCTTGCGTTTAGCCAGAGCAATCCTCACACTGGTCGCAGCACTGATGGATTGCAGCCAGTGCGGCTCACGGCGCCCGGAGTATTACTTTGCGTTCGAACACCACCGTTGTCTATTGCTCCACCGACAACCTAATCGGTACCACGAACAAAGCCCTGACGGGCTTTGCGGAATTTTTGGAAGGACTGAGCGAAGCTAATATCCCGGTCGTCCCGGTAACGGGCCGCAGCCGGCTGCAGTTTGACGCTACCATCCGAAAGTTCGGCTTCGGGCATCCCTTTCTCCCCGAGGGCGGCTGCGGCACTTTCCTACCGGAAGACTACTTCCACCTGAAGCCCCCTCGCAGCATGCGCCTGGGGCGGTTTACGTGCGTCCCAGTGGCATCACCGCTGCCGGCCGCGGCGGAGAAACTCGACTTGATTGCAGAAGAGACTCAGATCGAAGTGGTGCCGCTGCGCGATCTCTCGCCCCGCGAACTCTCCCAGAATACCGGCTTGCCGCAGCGTGAAGCAGAACTTCTCCGCCAGCGCGATTTCGACGAAATCTTCTTTTTCGCCGGCGCCTCCGACAACGATATCCAGCGATTCCAGGCAGAAGCTACGCGGCAAAATGCCCAGGTGCGGCCACGTGGCGCGCTGTGGTCGCTGGCCGTGGGGGCCAATCTCGGTTCGTGTGTGCGCGACCTGTCTCATCTCTACCAGCGCTCGTTTCGCGCCAACCCTCACAACGTCGGGATCGCCACTCAGGACGAAGCCGGCGAACTCTTTGCCGCGTGCGACCGCTGCCTGCTGCTCTCTGGACGCGATGCCGCGGGCCCGGAGCCCGCCGGCAAATGCAAGAGTTTGCCGCTTTTCGCTCCAGACACCTGGCCACTGGCGCTCGAAATGATTCTGAACCGCGAGATCTAACTCCGCCTGCGGCGCCGCTTGGATTCACCGCAGTTCGAAACTATCAGCCGCATGGGTGGGCCAACTGGTTGGAAACAGAAGGGCCAAACTGTGCCCCAATTTGCACATTTGGCCGTCGGGGTGTCAGTTCCGTATTGGGAGTTCATGCCAATCGATTGAAAATAAACAGTAATGAGGGTACTAAAACCAGCGTCGCGAGTTGGTCCCATGATTGCTCCCACTCCCTTCGTTCGCTCAACCTCTCTTTCTTGGGAGCCTCTATGGCCTGGATGCGCCGCGTATTGCGTTTGCCTGCTTCGGAGACACAGATGGGCCTGGCGCTTGCCCTCTGCATCTTTTCGATGAGCCTCATGACCATCGCGCTAATCTGGCAGGCCCAGGTGATCGCCAAGCAAAACTTCGTCATCCGGATGCTGCAGACCAAATTCGGCGGCTGACTTTTCCCTCGTTTTCTCTTTCGAAACCCGGCTCTCGGCTTCCTCCTACTTTCCCCTGACTTTCGGCGCGCATTGTGCTTCAATTCTGCCTACGGGGGATTTCCCAAGGGAGATTCAAGTGAAGCGAACAGTTTTAGTCCTCGCAGCAGCATTCTGTCTTTCGACGCTTTCGGCCGGTCAGCAAGCCCCGGCGCCGGAATCAACGACCAATCCATCCACGCAGCATGCTTCAAAACATCACCGCAAGCACCACCATTCCAAGAAGCATGGCGGCAAACAACACCACACCCCACATCAGCCAACCCAGTAGCCGCGCGCAAACCCGCTCTAGATTTCGTTCGAAAAATTCGACAGACCGTGGCGGACTGACCGGCAGATCAAAACGGAAGGACCGCACAAAAAAAGAGGGCCCTCCATGAGGGCCCTCTTTTTTCTTTTGCTGCGTCGCTTGACGAGCGGATTAGCCTTCAACCGGTTCGTGCGCGACTCGCACCGCAAGAGCGGTGTGCTCAGCTGTCTTGCGCTTCTAAGCCCGGTGGATTCATGCAACCCTCCGGAGCTCCAGGAGCTCACAATTTGCTTGTACGCCCGCGAGTTGCACGGTGCAAGCGAAAAGAGCATAAAAACGCGCCCACCGCTATCCCGTGCATCCTCAGCGTATTGTCTTGTGGATTTCTTGGACCGCGCCGCAGATCGCAATCGTTTGTTCTCATCGCCTGCCGGGAATTTCCGCCGCCTCTTACCCTTACAAAAAGAAACGGACCGCTCAAAGTTCCTGGCGGTCCGGTACAAACAAAATCAATGGAAAATTACTTGATAAAAAGAGTTTCCCGAAGCTGATCGCGGCCCACGAACGACTTCATCGTGCGGAAGCGGCCGAAAAGATCCTGAATCTCGCGGTTCTGATAAACCTTTTGCGCGGGAAAAATTGTTTTTGCGGAGAGAACTTGGAGCGTCGTCGTATCCGCCACGCGATACCGCTGAAATCCCGCCGGCTTTTTGCTGTGAAACATCGCGAAGACCACGCCGCCCGGACGAAGCAGATCCGTCAGTTGCCCAATCATCAGCTTGGCCAGCGCGGGTTCGAGATAATCCAGCACATCCCAAAGCAGCAGCGCGTCAAACGAGGCCTCCGGATATTTCAGATTTTCTTCCAGAAAACGCTTGGCCCGAGCCTCCGGCAGCCGCTCAGCGTAGGATTCGGGAGTCGCTTCCCCGCTGGCCTTCGACTTGGCGTCTTCTTCCGCCAGGAACAGCGACCAATCGCGCAGAATATCGTCCGAAGTGACGCGGAAACCACGCTCAATGAAAAAGGTCAGCGTTGTTTGCCACGCCGGCCCCAGATCGAGCAAAGTGCCGCGGCCCAGCCCGTCCAGGTTCCACAGGAATTCTTTCAGCCCATTCGATCCACGCGTGGTTTCCTGCGGCTCTGGCGGCCGATTCGTTCCAACCGCCATCACCGAACCGTTTCCCTGGTGTGTATTGCGTTCTCCGGCAATCGGGCGCGCGCCCTCGCGAGCCGTCTGCGTGCCCATCCCAATCCCCAGCTTGTTCAGAAATCCCATGTCTTCAGTCCGCCCCTGCTACCGCCGCGCCCGGTGCAGATTTCTCCAGGCCGGCATCGGCATCCTTTGGTTTCGAGTTCTCAATTTTTTTCGGCTGTGAATTTTCCGTGGGCCGCGCCGGCGCTTTCCCCGCTTCCACTTTTCCGCGGAATTCCGCGCCATCTTCGATCGCGATGCGTGCCGAGCGAATGTCGCCATTCACTTTCGCGGTATGCCAGATTTGCACGCGCTCCGTGCCGTCCAGTTTTCCCTCGACCCGTCCGCGCACCACGATTTCCCGCGCGTTGATGTCGGCCTTCACACTGGCGTTCGGCCCAACCGTCAGCACGGCGTTTCCGAACGTCACTTTGCCTTCCACGTTCCCATCAATGAACAGATCTTCGCTCCCCGTAATTTCGCCTTTGATCCGGATGCCCTGGCTCAGACACGCCACCGCATTCGCAGAGGTCGGAATGCCCGACAACTGCTTGGAATTCGCCGGAGTAGGAGCAGAGGGAGTAGTGGGATTCATAGGACTTGTGGAAATCTCATTCGAATTCTGCGGCCGCCCATCTTCTTTTCGCCACATAAGGGACACCTCGACGTTTAGGTTAGAGTCTCCAAAGTCGCTAATCGAGGGCTGGGAGCTTACTGCGACTCAGAAAGAACAAGATATTACAGCACTTATGCCGTGTAAAGGGCAATGCAAGCTTTTTCCCAAAATAGTGTGACTTTACGGTTCCCTGTCCGGTCGTCCAGCTCCGCAGGACTCAGCCGGGCACCTTCTCTTATTTTTCGCCTGGTTGGAGCTTTCCGCCTTCTCGAAACGCTTCCATCATCCCCACTATCTCGTGCAGGAACAGGCCCTGCGACTTCCGCTTCTCCCACCAATTTTCCGGGTCGAAATCCCCATCATGGGCTCCAGCCACCGAAACGCCGATCGTCTTTGGAAAAACTTTGTCAAAGATGTAGCGCGCCCGTCGCGCATGGTAGTTCGAGGTCACGATAATCACACTGCGAAAGCGGCGGTCCGCGCAGAGCCGCGCCAGGGCCGCAGCTTCCTCTTTCGTACTGTCCGCGTCATGAGCAAACCGGATGATTTTATCCTTGGGAACTCCACGCTCGATCAGGTCATGCTCTTGCAACTCGACGACCCCCGCGCTGGGGCGCAGTCGGCGCCCGCTGGCCACCACCACGGGAGCAACACCATGCCGAATCATGTCCGCGGCGCGGGTGGCGCGGTCCGCATAAAAATTATCGTCACCGAGCAACAGCAAAGCGTCCGCATGCGCGGCCGGCTCATCCACCACCCACGACTCACCCGCGAATCGCATGATCGGGTGCCGCGCCCAATACAAAATCGCACATAGCACCAGTAAGGCGCCAAAAATGATCAGGCTGATCAGCGCTCCGCCGCGTTCCGAATTGCGCCGAGCCGGAGGCTTCATGTGTTGGGATCGACAGCGCGGAGCTGTTCGGCAGCCTGCTCCGGAAGCAATGAATTGAAATAAACTTCCTTGATGCTGTAGGACTTGCTGGGTTTCTCAAGGATCGGCATGATCTCGATGTGCCAGTGGTAATCCTCTGACAACGTCTTCCAATATCCCGAGAGTTCTCCCTTTTTGTTTCTCGTGTTCGGTGAAGTGTGAACCACCAGGTGAAAAGACGTTGAGATTTTCTCCAGACGCCGAAGCACCCGGCCCAGCAGCTCTGCCAGTTGGCGCCGATTCGCCCCCGGCCGCGGCTGCTCGAAAAGATGGTTATGCCGCCGGTGCAGAATCCAGATTTCGTAGGGGACGCGCGAAGCATACGGGCACAGCGCGTAGTAATCGCCCTGCACGTCCACGATCCGCTTTCCCTGTTTTTCTTCCTGCCGCACGATATCGCAAAAAACGCACCGCTCTTTGTCCTTGAACCAATCGTGCGCGGAGGCCAGTTCGTACTTAATGCGCCGTGGCACGAAGATCGTCGCGGTCACCTGCGAGTGCGCGTGCGCCCATTCCTGACCCGCCTGTAGTCCCTGGTTCTTGAACACCGTTACATACTTGAACCGCGCATCTTTCTTCAGGTCTGCGATGCGGGAGCCCCAGACTCCCAGGACACGATCCAGTTCCTCGTCGCTGAAACTCGTAAACCGCTTGTCGTGTTGCGGAGTTTCCACCACCACTTCATGGGCGCCCAGCGGCCCCATCTTGTCGTAGATTCCTTCCGCGGCACGGCCCGGATCGTTCTCCACGCGATAGAGAGGCTCTGGATGAGGCAGCACGCGGATCTGCCACGGCCCATCCGGTGGCCACGACAGAATCGCTTTTGCGCTATCTATCGCCGGAGGATCAAACGGGCAACCGGATTCACCTTCTTCCGGACGTTCGCGCTGTCCGGATACAACCCAACTCTGTGTGACGGGATCTCTGCGGATTTCCATGGAGTTTTCTAGCGCGTGGTGCGCGCGGGAGTAGGCCCTTCCTCCGGCTGCTGGCGGCCCCGGATCGCGCCTTTCCTGCTGCGGCAGGCCATTTCCACCAGAATCAACCGCCCGATGAGCACGTTCATGTTCACAGTCTCTTTTGCCCATCGCCGGATGTCAAGGATTCTCCCCCATTTAGGCTGGCGCTCGCGGCAATCCATCAAACGGCGGGACGAGCGTGATATTCTCATTGAAACCAAGATGAACGATTCCGATTTCATGCAAATCGCGCTGGAGGAAGCCCGCGCCTCCGCCCAGGCCGGCGAAGTCCCCATCGGCGCCGTGCTCGTCCATCGGGACAAAATTCTCGCCCGCGGCGGCAACCGCACCATTCGCGACTGCGACCCCACCGCCCACGCCGAAATCTTCGTGCTGCGCGAAGCCGCGCAAAAGCTTTCGAACTATCGCCTTGCGGAAACGACGCTCTACGTCACGCTCGAGCCCTGCGCGATGTGCGCCGGCGCAATCGTCCAGGCGCGCGTCCCACGACTCGTCTACGCCGCCGACGATCCAAAGGGCGGCGCCTTCCGCACCTGCTTCGAACTGCTCACCAGCCCCAGACTGAATCACCAGGTTGAAGTCACCCCCGGCGTTCTCGCATCAGAAGCCAGTTCCCTTCTCCAGGCCTTCTTCGCGGCCCGCCGCTGACACCGATTCGGCGGTTCACAAAACTTCCCCAGTTTCGCCCGCAACAGGCCATAGCCCGCAGATATCCTCTCTGATAAAATGTAAACACTGACCGCGGAGAGGTGACTGAGCGGTTGAAAGTACTCGCCTCGAAAGCGAGCGTACGGGAAACCGTACCGTGGGTTCGAATCCCACCCTCTCCGCCATCTTTACCATGGCCCCGGTTGCACCGGGATTGCGGCTGCGGGCTCGGACGCCCGCAAAACGCCTCAAGTTCGGATCCCACCCTCTCCGCTTTTTTTTGCGGGTCCTTCGCGGCGGCAATAGTCCATTCCTCAGAATTAGGCATCCAATTCATGTGGTGGTTGCTCGCCACGGGAGTTCCAGTCACAATTAAGGTTCCCCCGCCTCTGCCCCTGAGGGCTTATGTTCTTTCACACCATCGATCAAGTCCGGCGCTTTTTTAAAATTCTCGGAGGGTTTACCCTTCTGGGGCTGGGAGCGGTTATGCTGATTACACCCGGGCCCGGCTGGCTGGTCATTTTTCTCGGCCTGACATTGCTGGCCGCGGAGTTTGTGTGGGCGCGGCGATTGATGGACCGGATGAAAGAGCAGGGCACGCGATTAAAGGATTCGGTATTGCGTCCACGCAAAACCAATCCGGCGGATTCGGCGTGACCCGCGGATCTCCTGAGGACAACTTCGAATGATAAGCGAATGGAAGGGTAAGTGGGCGCTGATCACCGGCGCGAGCGCAGGAATTGGTGTAGCTCTGGCGGAGGAGCTTGCCGCGGGAGGCACGCACCTGGTGCTGACCGCGCGGCGGTTGGACCGGTTGCAGGATGTTGCAGACGGCTTGCGAAAAAAATATGGCATCCAGACGCAGGTGTTTGCAGCGGACCTGGCCAAACGCGAGGCGCCGGGTGAGATCCACGCGTTCGCGAAGGAAAAAGGATTGCGCATCGACCTGCTGATCAACAACGCGGGCTTCGGGCAATACGGCGAAGTGCCAGATGTTGAGACGCAACGGTTGTTGGACATGGTGGAAGTGAATTGCACAGCAGTGGTGCACCTGACGCGGCTGTTCCTGCCAGACATGGTAGCGCGGCGCAGCGGCGACATTTTGATCCTCGCTTCGACGGCTGCGTTTCAGGCGGTGCCATATATCTCCACCTACGCAGCGACGAAGGCCTTCGACCTGTTCTTTGCCGAAGGCTTGGCGGAAGAGATGAAGCCGCACGGGATTCGCGTGTGCGCGTTGTGCCCCGGCTCGACGGAATCGGAATTCCATGCGGTGGCCGGCCAGGAAGCGTTTACCGCCAGGAATCAGGAGACAGCGGAAAAGGTGGCGCGGACCGGGTTGCAGGCGTTGGCGGCCGGAAAGAGTTACGTCATCTCCGGATTGGGCAATTATATGGGAGCGCACTCGCAGCGCCTGGTGCCGCGGCGGCTGGTGACGCGCATTGCGGCAAACATGTTTCGCCCGGGGAAGAAATCGCGTTGAACTTCGAAGCTGCCGGGCTGACGATTGCGGCCCAAGCAATCGCACTACTCTCATCGCAACTCTAACCCTTTGACCGGGTTTGATTTAACGAGGGGCCCGGTTTCCATGACTGCCCCACCACGGAGCGGCCGCCTGCCTGGGGAACTTTCACGCTACTGCCTGGGAATAGTTAGATAAGGCGGGCGTGACATCAGGAGAAACGCACATCGAGGCACAGGAAAGAGACGACGTCCTGCTGAAGCGCTCGGCCCGTGGCGATGAAGAAGCCTTCACGCAACTTTACCGGCGCAACCAGGCGCAGATCTATCGGTTCGCGCTGCGCATGACGGGCCAGGCCTGGGCGGCGGAAGAGATTGTGCAGGATGTGTTCATGACCTTGGTGCGCGATCCGAAAAAATACGACGCCTCGCGCGGCTCGCTGGGAGCGTTTCTTTACGGTATCGCCCGCAATCGAGTGATGAAGCATTTGGAGCGGCTGCCGCGGGAATTCTCCCTGGAAGTGAAAAACAGCGAAGGGGAGCAGCATTCGATGGATGTGGCGGACGAACGAACCCCGGCCCACTGGGCCGAAATTCGCGAACGGCGCGAACGGGTGCGCTCGGCGGTCCAGTCCTTGCCTGTGGAGTTTCGGGAAACAGTGGTGCTTTGCGAGCTGGAAGAGTTGAGCTACGAAGAGGCCGCGCAGGCGCTGGATTGCCCGATCGGGACGGTGCGTTCCAGGCTTCATCGGGGACGCGCTCTGCTGCTTGCAAAACTGGAGATGCTGCGAGAAGCACCGAAGCGGGCGAATGTTGGACGCTAACAATTATTTTCTTTTGGAGAACTAATGATGAATTGCGAAGAATTTGCCATCGCGGGGCTGGATCGAGAGTTGGATGCCGGGGGAGTCGACGCCGCAGCCGCCCGCGAGCACATGCGGAACTGCCCGCATTGCGCAGCCCTTTATGAAAGTTCCCTGGCTTTGAGCGGGGAGCTTCGGGAATTGGGACAGTTGACTTCGGGAGCGACAGCGCCTTCTCGGGTGGAGATGCGGTTGCGCCAGGAATTTCGGACCCGGCACACCACGGAGAAAAGCCGCGGGAGAGTAGTGGTGGCCACTTGGCTGCTGGCCGCCGCAACGCTGGCGGTTGTGGCTACTTCCCTGGTGCTCTGGCAGAGGCATGGGTACGTGAATACCGCGCAGACCCAGAAGACATCGGCAACAACCGCGGCCGTCCACGCTGTCGCCACGGGGCCCGAACTTGGTGGCACGTTGATTGCCGCTAATGACGGCGGGGAATTTGCTTTAATCCCAGGCGCAATTCCTGGACTGTGGGACGACACCACGGTTGTGCGTGTGCAGATGGAGCGCGGTTCGCTTGGCGCGCTGGGATTGTCTGTGAACGAAGAGCACGCGACGGATGTCGTGCAGGTGGAGTTGCTGCTTGGCACCGACGGGCAGCCACAGGCTTACCGGTTGCCGTCTGAATCGGCCAATTGAGTTTCGCGCGGCGCGTTTCCCGCGTTCAGGAGAGAAGCAACAGGAGAGAAGTAGAGGAGAAATTGGGATGAACAGAAAATGGATTCTATCGCTTTTTACAGCGGCTATGCTGAGCGGCGCCGCTGCGCTTGGCGCGCAGGAACCGCCGCCGGGTCCGCCCCCCCACGATGAGCTGATGCCCGGCGGGCCGATCGGCGCGCGCATGAAAATCCTGGGATTCGAGGAGATGCATCCCGGAAAAGTCGTCGCTGGAGCGCCATACACCGCTGTCGGCATCACGGAGACCACACAAGCTCTAGCGGACGGCACCACCATCAACCGCAAAGTCCAAACTGAAATTTATCGCGACGGCCAGGGCCGCGTCCGCCGCGAGACCTCGCTGCCCGTCATCGGCCCGCTGGTTGCCAGCGGAAAGTCCAGTTCGTTCGTGATGATTCACGATCCGGTTGCCGGCACCGCGTTCATTCTTCATCCCGATACCAAGATCGCCGATCAACTTCCCGCGCCTCGCCGCGGCAGAAAAGGGGACGGTGCCCTGCGGGAAGGGTTTGAAAACCATGTCCAGAAGGAAATCGCAAACGGCAGTTTGAAGAAAGAAGACCTCGGCACGCAGTCGATCAATGGAGTATCAGCGCAGGGAACGCGCTACACGCGCACGATTGCCGCCGGACAAATCGGCAACGACAAACCCATCGCCGTGGTCAACGAGAGTTGGTATTCGGCCGATCTCCAAGTGGTGGTGAAGAGCACGCGGACCGACCCGCGATTTGGCACAACGACGTATACCTTGACGAACATTCAGCGCCAGGAACCCGCGGCCACGCTCTTTGCGGTGCCGTCGGATTACACGGTCCGCCAAGGGCACCCACATGGCAAGGGCAACATGAGGTATGGCCCGGCCGGACAGGCGCCGGCGGGAGTTCCGCCACCTCCAACGGGCGAATAGTCCGCGGAGCAACGATCTTCTCTCCTGAAGACGGCACGCCCTCGCTGCAGCTACCCCCATTGCTGCGGTGAGGGCGAAGTCGTTTTTGGAGGATGAATTGAGAGGTTGGTCCTATGGATGTGAAAAGCGTTAATATGGGCCTCATGGACGAGAAAGACCTCGCCGAACAACTGATCCGGGAAGGATATTTTCACCTGTATGTGTGGGAAGACGGCCCCAACGTGGAATTTCGCGAGCACCAGCACCGCGCGGAATCGGCGCACATCATTTTGAAGGGCGAGATGAGCATGACCATGAACGGCGAGACGAAGACTTACCATACGGGCGACCGCTGCGATCTGCCCGCCGGGATCATGCACTCGGCACGAACCGGGCCGCAGGGCTGCCGCTACCTGATCGGCGAACGCTGAGGCAAACCCAGATTTATACAGTGGAATTCAGAATCGCTCTGTTGAGTAATTCGATTACGTGCAGAACTTCCTGCCCCGTATTATGAATTTTCACGCCGGCGCGCAATTGCAGCAGACATCCTGGGTTGGCCGTTGCGATGATTTGGGCGTTGGTTGTCTTGGCGCAGGTCATTTTTTCGGCCAGCAGGTCGAGTGATGCTTTCGTCTGCGTCACGTTGTAAACGCCGGCCGAGCCGCAGCAGATGTCCGCAAAGGGCAATTCCACCAATTCCACGCCGGGAATGGCGCGCAAGAGTTGCCGCGGCGCTTCGCGAATCTTTTGCCCGTGCAGCAAATGGCAGGAATCCTGATAAGTCACCCGGGCAGCAATGGGTTTCAGAGCAGCGGAAAGGCCGAGGGAGGCGAGAAACTCGGTGACGTCGCGCGTTTTTTTCGCGAGCGCGGCGGCAGAGGCGTGCTCCGGCTCATCCGGGGTGAAAAGGCGGTCGAGTTCTTTCAGCGTTGAGCCGCACCCGGCGGCGTTGGTCACCAGCGCGTCAAAATCAGCGGAAGCGAAAGCAATAATGTTCCGCCGCGCCAGGGAGCGGGCCACATCGCGCACCCCCGCATGAGAAGGTAGTGCGCCGCAGCAGAATTGCCCGCCTGGAACCACCACTTCGCAGCCGTTGGCGGTGAGAACGCGGATGGTGGCTTCATTCAGGGCGGTGAAGGTCACATTGGCCACGCAGCCCGCGAATAAAGCGACACGCGCGCGGCGGTTTCCCTGCGCGGAGTAGGTCTTGCCAAGTTGATCGAAAAAGAATTTGCGATCCACGGGAGGCAGGAGCAAATCGCGCTCTGCAAGCCCGAGCAGCTTCAAAATTCCAGTGGCCCTGGCAACGGTTTGCAGGCCGGCGCGCTGGTAGAACCGCAAGAACCTTGCCGCCATTGCGATTCTCTCCGGATACGGAAGCAACCTTCGATATACAAAATCCCTCAAAACGCGCGAGAACAATGGGCGTTTGAAGTCCCGTTCGATTCGCGCCCGCGCGTGCTCCACGAGCTTGCCGTAGTTGACCGCCGAGGGGCACGCCGTTTCACACGAGCGGCAATCCAGGCATTTATCGATGTGATCGACGAATCCCTCGGAGACCGGCAGTTCGCCCTGGTCGACCAGCATCATCTGGCGAATGCGGCCGCGCGGGGAATCCGCTTCCAGTTGCCACAAGCGATAAGTCGGGCAGTGGTTCAAGCACAGGCCGCAGTGCACGCAACGCGAGTAATCCTCGAAGACCGGAACCACACCGGGGATGGGGTGCTGCGCCTCCACGGATCAAATACCTCCCAAGAATCGTCCGGGCGCAAAAATATTCTGCGGATCAAAGGCCTGCTTCACGCGCTGCATAAGCGGAAAATCCGCGCGCTTCGTGCCCCAGGCAGAGACGCGGTCTTTCAGCTGATGCGAAGCGTGGAGGATTGTGGTGCCGCCTTTTTTGGCTTCGGCACGTGAAAACAATTCCGCGACGCATTGTTCCCGCAGAGTGTCCGTTTGATCGCCCTCACCGTCAGAAATAAGGGTGAGGTAGGCGACATTGCAGGCGCGGAGAACAAACGCCGTAGAAAGCGGCGGATGGTTCGCCAAATGCTGGAGTTCCACGATATCCACGGATGTGAACTGAGGAAGAGTGAGCCGGAGCAAAGTAACGTTGCTTGTGGCATGCCGCAGCCAATCGAACGCATCCCGCAGAGACTTGCTCAAGGATTCTGAACTTTTCTCGTCGAGAGCTTGGCTTCGCAACGCCTCGGCTTGCGCCGATCGTTCCCGCAGTTCCCGCTGGATTCGCTGGATCACCGCCGAGTTTCCTGCGAACGATGCGTACACTTGCCATCCGCCAGCAGCGAGCGACTCCTCAACGGCGATTCCGCTTTGGTTCAGATTTTCCGCAAGCCTCCCGGCAAACGCAACGTCGAAAAATTCAACGTTTGAAAATGGTAGGCCTGACTTGAGCAAGCAAGCACGGTAGTTCAGTGCTCCATCGAGCAATGGGAAAGCCGCCAGGAAGACGCCCCGCGATTCCGGCAGGGGAAACGTGCGGAAGTTGAGGCGCGTGATCACTCCGAGCGTCCCGAGCGATCCGATTAGCAATTTGTGCAGATCGTAACCGGTGACATTCTTGACTACGCGGCCGCCGCTTTTGCAAAGCCTGCCCGTGCCGTCTACGAATTCGGCCCCGATCAGAAAGTCGCGCGCCGTGCCGTATTGCAGACGAAGCGCGGAATCGATCCCCGAAGCAATTGCGCCGCCGGCGGTGGCGGTCTCGCCGCATGGCACGGCCAGCGGCAGAAATTGATGATTCGCCGCAAGTGTCTTCGCCAGCTCACTGAGCGGTATCCCCGCGTCCACGCTGACGGTCAAGTCTCCGGGATCGTAATGCGCCATCTGGCGCAGGCCGGTCATGTCCAGCGCCAGGTCGTAACGCTGCGGCGGCATCCCCAATTCCAATTTGCTGCGCGAACCGCAAGCCACCAGCGCCAATTTCTCCGCCCCCGCAAATCTGACAATCTCCGCAACTTCCCCGGCGGAGCTCGGCTTCAGCACGGCCGCCGGCGAGCGGCCGCTAATAGCGTAGTCTCGCAGTAAGGCCTCGGAGAATTGGACGCAATCGCTGCCCACCAGTTTTTCCAGGCGTCCGCACAAGGTTGCGACGCTGCTCATGGCCGGCTCCCCGCCGCCTGTCCGGATTTGCGGACGCGAATCTCTCCGCATCCTTTGCTCAACGGAAAAATTTTCCCGGGATTGAGCGACGAATCGGGATTGAACGCATCGTGAATTCGCCGCATCAGGTCAAAATCCGCGTCGCTGAAGAGCAGCGGCATCAATTCGTTTTTCTCCATGCCCACGCCGTGCTCGCCGGTCAGCGTCCCGCCCAGCGAAACGCACATGCGGATAATTTCTTCTGCCGCCGCGATGGCGCGCCGAAACTGTTCCGCATCTCGCGGATCGTACAGAACAATAGGGTGCAGATTTCCGTCGCCTGCGTGAAAAATATTGCCGATCTGGAAGCCGTATTTATTTCCGGTGGCGTGAATCTGCTCGAGGGCTTCCGGCAACTTTGAGCGCGGAATTACGCCATCCAGAACGTAGTTCGAAGGCGCCAGCCGGCCGAGTGCGCCAAAGGCGCTCCTGCGGCCTTTCCACAAAAGCTCGCGCTCACGTTCGTCCCGCGCTGTGCGGACTTCGCGCGCGTGATTGGAGTTGCAGATTTCCGCGATCGAGGCGGATTGCGAATCTACTGTCTCGCGCAGACCTTCCACCTCGATCAATAACACCGCTGCGCTGTCCCGCGGAAATCCTGCGTGAATGTAATCTTCTACCGCGCGCAGCGTCCAGCCGTCGAGCATTTCGCAGGCTGCCGGAGTGATGCCTCGCGCGGTCATTTCCACCACCGTGCGGGAAGCGTCGCCCACGGCGTCGAAGATGGCCAGCAACGTTTTCACGGCTTCGGCCTTGCGCGAAAGTTTCACGGTAATTTCCGTCACCAACGCCAGCGTGCCTTCGCTCCCCACAAACAAACCGCAAAGATCGTAGCCCGGTGAGTCGCCGTGCCGGCTGCCAATGCGTGCGATCTCGCCGTCGGGCAGCACAAGCTCCAGCGCGGCAATGTGATTCGTTGTCAAGCCGTAAGCCAGGGTGTGCGGGCCGCCGGAATTTTCGGCTACGTTGCCGCCGATGGTGCACGATTTCTGGCTGGAAGGATCGGGTGCGAAATACAAACCGGCTTTTTCCGCCGCACGAGTAATGTCCAGATTCACCACTCCGGGCTGCACCACCGCTCGCCGGTTCTCCAGATCGAGTTCCAGGATGCGATTCATCCGCGCGAAGACGAGCATCACGCCGCCGCCGCGGGCCAGCGCTCCGCCGGAAAGGCCGGTGCCCGCGCCGCGGCCAACCACCGGCGTCTCGTATTTCGCTGCAAGCTTTACAATTCGCGAAACTTCTTCCGTTGTGTGCGGAAACACCACAACTTCCGGCCGCGCTTTTTCCACGGAACCATCGAATTCATAGAGCAGCAAATCTTCTTTTTGCGACAGGACGTTTACAGGTCCGAGCAGCGATGTCAGTTCTCGAATGAGCGCTTGGTCCATGGAGGCCGGCGGCCATCTCGCGCGGCGTCTCCACTATAGTAATTCGCGCGGCGCGATGGCAATGCCGCGCTCGGTGAGAGCATCGCTGTGTTAGTGTAGGAGGACCAAAATTTCAAGAGGAACTGCATGGCCAGACCGAAAGTGTTCGCGACCCACCAGTTATTTGACGAAGCCCGGCAAATCCTGGACACCGCCTGCGACGTGGAATATTGGACGAATGAAGAGCGCCCCCCGCGCGAGGAAGTGCTGCGCCGCGTGAAAGACAAGGAAGGCCTGGTCTGCCTGCTGACCGAAAAAGTGAACGACGACCTGCTTCGAGCCTCGCCAAAATTGCGCATCGCCGCGAACGTGGCCGTCGGCTACGACAACATCGACGTAGACATCTGCACGAAACGCGGCGTTGTGGCCACCAACACCCCGGGCGTGCTGGACGAGACCACCGCCGATTTTGCCTGGACATTGATGATGGCGGTGGCGCGGCGGCTCTCCGAGGGCGAGCAACTGGCCCGCTCCGGCAACTGGAAAGGCTGGAACCTGGATCAATTGTGCGGCGCCGACATCTGGGGGAAGACACTGGGCCTGGTGGGATTTGGCCGGATCGGCCGCGCCGTAGCGCGCCGCGCCCTTGGCTTCCAGATGAAAGTGATCTACACCGACGCGGTGAAAGCGCCCGACGAAGTGGAACAGTCGCTTAACGCACAATTTCGAGATATGAACATCCTGCTCGCCGAATCCGACTTCATCAGCCTGCACGTGCCGCTGTTGCCGGAAACGCGCGGGCTGTTCGATTCGCCGAAATTCTACCGCATGAAGCCGACTGCTTTTCTGATCAACACTTCGCGCGGCCCGGTGGTGGAAGAAGCGGCGCTGGTTGCCGCGCTGGACGCCAAGAAAATCGCCGGTGCCGCGCTGGACGTGTTCGAAAACGAGCCGTTCATTCATCCGGGACTCAAGCGGTCCAACGTCGTGCTGGCGCCGCACCTGGCGTCGGCGTCGCTGGAAACGCGCACGAAGATGGCGGTGATGGCGGCGGAAAACGTCGTTTCGCTGTTCAAGGGGCAGTTGCCGCCGAACATGCTGAATCCCGCGGTCCTCAAGAAAGCCTGAGCCTTCGACTGCCGCTGCCATGACGCATGGAAAGCAAGTTGCACGCGAGATTTTTCTAGCCACACTGGCCGCGCTGGATATTCCAGCCGTGATGGAACAGAAGCTGACGCTCGCGGGTTCCATCCTGTCGCTCGAGGACGCGGCGATTGACCTCTCCGCTTTTTCTTCGGTGCATGTCGTAGCGGTTGGAAAAGCGGCGCACGCCATGGCAACCGGGCTGCGTTCCTTGCTACCTGACTCTTACCAATTCCAGGGAGTTGTGGCGGCCCCGACGAAACCGGCAATACTCATTCCGGGCCTCCAATATTTTGTCGCCGGCCATCCCAATCCAAATGCAGAGAGTTGGCGCGCGGCGGAGGCGATGCTCGCGCTTCTGCGCGGAGCCGACGAACGCAGGGTGGTTTTCTTTCTTCTTTCCGGCGGTGGCTCCGCTCTCGCCGAGTTGCCCATCGTTCCGGGAATGCCGCTGGAAGATCTGCAATCGGCGAATCATGCCCTGGTTACCTGCGGCGCGTCCATCGAAGCGATGAACACCGTGCGCCGCCATCTTTCCGCCGTGAAAGGTGGACGCCTGGCGCTGGCCGCCGCGCGCGCGACGAAAGTGACGCTCGCGGTCACGGACGTCCCCGCCGGCAAAGAGCATGCCCTGGCTTCCGGCCCCACTGTCCCCGATCCCTCCACCATAGAGGATACGAATCGCATCCTCGACCAATACGGCCTGCGAGAGAGATTCCCCGAGGTTCTGTCTCGCTGGCTAGCCGAAGGGAAAATGCCGGAAACCCCGAAGCCGGGCGACCCCGCGTTCCACAATGCGCATTTTCAGCTGCTCCTCGGCATGCACGATCTGTTTCATGCGTCACATCATGCCTCGGAAGCGCGGGGCTACGCGACCTGCTGCGACAATTCCACCGACGATTGGCCCGTGGAGCAGGCCGCCGAGGAATTGCTGAGGAAACTGGAAGAGTGGAGAAGCGAGAATCCTGGCGAGCGCGTGGCGCTGATCGCGGATGGGGAATTAAGTTCGCCCGTTACGGGAAGCGGCATCGGCGGCAGGAATTCCGCGTTCGTGCTTGCCTGCGTCGATAAAATTGCCGGAAGAAAAATCACGGTGCTGAGCGCCGGCACGGATGGGGTGGACGGCAACAGCCCCGCAGCGGGAGCGGTGGCCGATGGCGAAACACTCGCCCAGGCGAAGGCGCTCGGCCTCGATCCCGGCGTGGCGTTCCGTGAAAGCGATGCCTACCGTTTTTTCGACAAGCTAGGCGACGCGGTGCTCACCGGTCCCACCGGCAACAACCTGCGCGACCTGCGCATCCTGCTCGCCGAGCCGTAGCCTTAATCCTTCATTCTCAAAACGACAACATTCCGTTGCTCCACCAAACGTGCGACTTGTCATCCCGAGGGACGCGCATTATGCGTCCCGAAGGATCTCAGCTGAAAGGGCGGAGGAGACGCCACGGTTGCGATCCTTCGGCCCCGATCACAATCGGGGCCGGAGGATGACAGTTGCTGGCTAAAGGTAAGTGTCGGCTGCTTTCTTGCGAAAGATAAACGCCAACGCGCTACTGCTTCGGCGCGGGCGGCAAACGCTTCTCGATTTCCTTCAGGCGTTCGTTCATCTCCTGCACCAATTGCTCCACGTGCGCCATCCGTTCGTCCTGGCCCGTTTTTTCACCGGCCTTTGCGTCTTCCTTCTTCGTGCCGTGCGAGCCGCCCATCGCCAGAGGATTCTTCAACCGCTCGATCTGTTCTTTGATTGATGGCTCCATCCCGATGCTCAGGTTTTTGCTTTGCAGTGTGGCCTCAAGAGCCGGAATCGCGGAGGCGTCGCCGCGGCCGCCGAGCGCGTAAATGGCTGTCCGCCGAATCGGGAAATGCGAATCCTGCAAATAGCCCGCAATCGCCTGGGTAAGTTCCTTGTTGTCCTTTTGCAGGCGCGCCAAACTGCTGATGGCCACTTGGCGTGAATCCATTTCCTTGCCGGGAGCCGCCCATTCCTTCAGCAGCGGCACCGCTTTGTCGTCGCCAAGCGAGCCGAGTCCGCTGAGCGCGGCATGCTGCAAAAAGTTCTCGGGCGATTCGGCGTTGACTGCCGCCACCAGGGTTTCATAAGCACCCGCGCCCTTGATGCGCCCAATTGTGCGCAGCGCGGCTCCACGCGCACGATAGGAGGAATCCTCTCGCGCCACGCTTTGCAGACGCGCCACAACCGCGGCGTCTTCCTTGAAATTTTCCAACGCCAGCACGATGTTGCCGCGCACCCAGGCTACCTTCACTGAATCCAGAGCCTCGAGCAACTGCTTCGCCGCCGCAGCCCCACCCAGTTCGCCCAGTGAATTCGCGGCTGTCCGGCGCACGCCGCTGCTCTTGTCGTTGCGCAACGCCTCGCCCAGCGCAGCGGCCGCTTCCTCATCGCCTTTGAGTTTTCCAAGCGCCTCCGCGGCATCGGCACGGTCCGCCGCTTCGCCGGCATTCTTCAACTGGTAGAGCAGCTCCATCTTCTCCTTCTTGAATTGCGCGGATTTCAGGACCTGCGTTCCTTTGTCGAACAGCACCATCAGCGGCGCGGAATCTGCCGGGAAGGTGAACACCTCCGACTCCTGGGTCACGTGGATGGGATAGAGCTTCGGCCCGCTCGCCGTGGTGATTTCCACTTCCACCGGCACCTGAAACAGACCCACGTGTCCCTCGCGCTTTTGTGTCTGCTTTACGCTTAGCGCGACCTGCTTTTTTGCTGCGTCGTAGACGTAGCTCAACTCAAAGCTCGGCGCGCCAGCTCCGTAAATCCACTGTTGGAAAAACGCGTCCACATTGGTGTGCGTTGCTTCCTCGATCGCCTTCGTCAAGTCCGAGGTCATCACGTTCTTTCCGCGATTCACTTCCAGGTAGTGCTTCAGCCCCGCGTAAAACGCATCTTCCCCCAGTTGGCGCCGCAGCATGTACAACACCCAACCGCCTTTGCCGTAAGCGTTGCCGTCAAACTCCTCGGATTCCTCAAAGTTGTAGCGCACGATTGGTTTGTCATAAAGCGACCGCAAGGCAAACCATTCCCGCGCGGCTTCCCAGCGGTCGTAGTCGGCAACGTCTTTTCCAAAATGCGATTCCGCCCACACCGTTTCCATGAAAGTGGCGAAGCCTTCGTTCAACCAGATATCGCCCCAATCCTTGGTGGTCACCAGGTCGCCGAACCATTGATGGCCCAACTCGTGCGAAATCAGCGGATCCTGGTTCTCTTCGTATTCCGGCACCATCCTGGGGTGGCGCAGCGAATCGGCCGTATTGGTGGTGGCGCTGGAGTTCTCCATGCCGCCGGCGACGAATTCGTCCACCATCGCCTGCGAATATTTTTCCCAGGGATAGTCCACGCCCAGTTTCTTGCTGAACAGTTCGATCATCGCCGGCGTCCGGCCGTAGCTGGGAATCAGGCGGTCGCCGCGATCCTTGGGCGCATAGTAGGTGACCGGGATATTTCGCCAGGAGTCCTTCACCTCCACAAATTCGCCCGCGACGACGGTAATCAAATAGGTTGAGCTCGGCTGCGACTCGCGCCATGTCCAGGTCCTCATGCCGCCGCCGGCTTCGGTGACGCCAATCAGCTTGCCGTTCGAAATTGTCAGCCAGCTCGCGGGGACGGTAAGAATCGTTTCGGTCGTCAACCGGTCGTTCGGGTAGTCGTACGTCGGCAGGTAATAGCGCGTGTCCTCGGATTCTCCTTGAGTCCAGATTTCCAACGGGCGGTTGGGATAGTCCTTATCGGGCAAAATAAAATAGAGGCCCTTTGCCGGCGTCCCCTGGTACTTGATCTCCACGTCGAATTTCGCGCCGGCCTTTGCGCCCTTGGGGAGCGTTACCACCAGTTTCTTGTCCGTCGTCGAAAATTTCGCGGCGTTCTTGTTGATGCGGACGCTTTCGATCTGGAGTCCCACCGAATCGAACCAGACGGTGTCCAGCCCGTCGCGCAGGAGAGTCAGCGAATGCGTGACATCGCCCACGACCTTTTTCTGCGGCGGCTCGAAACGAAGCGCTATTTTTGAGTGCTGCAGATCGTAATCCCTGCTGCGAGCATAGGGCTCGTCCGCGCGCAGCGTTGCAGCGCCGCTCAAAAGCCACAATGCGCACAGAATCGCGACCGCAAAATAGTTTCGCCGCCAGTTTCCGAGATTCCGCCTGATCATTCCGCCCACTCCTTCAGTGTTTTATGAGTTCAGCAAACCCAGCCCAAGAATCGTGTGGCCCGCATGCTCGAGGGTTTCCACCGCAACAGGAATTTCCTCCTGTTGCACCAGCAAATAATCCGTATCAAATGTTGAAATCACGAAAATCCCCACGCCCACCCGCGCCAGCGGATTCGCCAGCGCCGCAACCACACCGGTTTCCTCGAAAGCGGACGGCCCGTGCACCTTCAGCATTCGCCAGCCGCGCGAAGCGTTTAACTCAAGCGGAACGCTTGCTTCCGCGCTCACGACGGAAAGTTCGTCGAGCGTGCGCGTCACCGAGAAAAAGGCCGAGCCCGCCGCCCAGGCAGGGATTTCCGCGTCGCTGGGAAGTTTCACGATAGCGTACAGCCCTTCCATCACGGAAAGTGTCAGTATGCGATTTGCGGGCGGCATGCGGCTTTAGAGCAGGCTCCTCGTCGTGCCGCCGTCAATAGCCAGCGAGACTCCGTTCACGTAGCCCGCTTTTTCAGAGGCGAGAAATGCCACTACGGATGCGAACTCCTCGGGCGTGCCCAGGCGGCCCGCGGGAATCAACTTCTTCCAACCGGCAAAAACTTCTTCCGGTGTGGCGCCGGTGCGGCCCGCCATCATTCCCGCCAGATCGTCCAGGCGGTCGGTGCGCGTGTAACCGGGGCAGATGTTGTTCACGGTGATCCCATGCGCGCCGTATTCATTCGCCAGCGTGCGCACCAGGCCGGTCACACCGGCACGCAGAGAGTTCGAAAGCAGCAACCCTTCCACCGGCTGTTTCACCGAATACGAAGTGATGGTCAGAAATCGCCCCCACTTGTTTTTCTGCATTCGCGGCAGAGTCTCCTGAGCAAAATAGACGGTGCTCATTAAGAGTTGGTCGGTCCAAACACGCCAGTCTTCAACCGTCGTGGCGCTGAACAGCTTAGACGGGGGCCCGCCGGTGTTGGTGACGCAGATGTCTACCCGGCCAAAGCGCTTTTCGACTTCGGCCACAAAATTCGAGACTTCCGTAGCTTTGCCGACATCCACAGCCTGCCAGAAAATCTCGCGCCCGGTCGCCGCTTGAATCTGCGAAGCTGCAGCCTGCAAATCCGCCGCGGTACGCGCGCAGATCGCCAGGTCGGCGCCTTCGCGGCTCAATTCCTCCGCCACTGCCCGCCCCAGTCCCTTGCTTGAAGCGGCTACAATCGCCACTCGTCCGCGCAACCCCAGGTCCATTCACGGCCTCCAAGCCCAAACTTCAATCCTCTCGTGAATGGCGGAGACCCGTCAAATGGAGCCTATCCGCTCAGACGTGCCCCGGAATGACGAAGATTGTGAAATAATTCCTCCCAGTGGCCCCACAGGTTTTTACCAGTCGTAGACATTCGTCTAACTAAAACCGAGGTCCCCATGAATGTAGCCGACTTCCGGAGAATTGCACTGAGCCTGCCGGGCGCCGAGGAAAGTTCGCACATGGGTCAGCCGGACTTTCGCGTGGATGGCAGAATCTTCGCCACCCTGGCTTCGGCAAAGAAAGGTTACGGCAACCTGATGCTCACGCTGGAGCAGCAAACCGCGTTTGTCGAGGATCTGCCTGAAGTCTTTCTCCCCATCCCCGGCGGTTGGGGACGCATGGGCATGACGCACATTCGACTGGCTGAAGCGAGCGAAGACGTGCTCTACGGCGCACTGCACGCGGCATGGAAGCTGCGCGTAGAGAAAAACTCCAAGGTAGGCAAAAAGAAACGGAAGCCAAAAGACGGCCCCGTGGCGCCGAAACGGAAGCGCAAGCAACGCTGAGCCGGGTTCCAGAAGGGCCGGACACCCTCGTCCGGATAATTTGCGCTGCGGGAGCGTGGCGCACTATGATGCCGGGTAAAGCAAGATTCGCTCCTCAATCGGTTCCCCGGGAGGTACGCATGTTTCGCCTTCGAATCCCAAGCACCGTGTTCCTTGCAGCTTTGTTTGCAGCCATTCCGTCGCGCGCGCAAATCGGAAAAAACATCATCGTTTCGGCCGGCTCTGAAGTGGATCACCAGCTCAACGACATAAACGCCGCCACCGATCCCGCGGCAAAACTTAAATTAATTGACGCCTTCGCCGCCGCTCACCCGGAGGGAGACATCCAGGTCCTCGCCGACGAGCAGTACGTCAACTATTACATCAGCATAAAACAGTACGACAAAGCCTTCGAATACGGAGACAAGCTGTTCGCGCTGGACCCCGACAATTTCTCGAATGCCGTCAATATGGTCCGCGCGGCCAACGAAAAAGGCGACACCGACCGCCTGTACACCGCGGGCGAAAAAGCCTCGGGGATTCTGCAGCGATTCCAGGCGCAACCTCCTCCCGCGGGCACCACTCCCGATGTCTGGAAAACCGACCGGCAGCAGAAGCTTGAATCCGTGAAGGAAAATCGGGACTATATCGAGCAATCGCTGATCAGCGCCGCCTACCAGCAAAAGGACCCTACAAAAAAGGCCGCGCTACTGGCGCGTTTCGCAAACCTGTTTCCCGATTCGCCGAACGCCGGGCAATCCCTGGGCGCCGCGGCTCTCTCCTATCAGCAGGCGCAGAATCGGCCGAAGATGCTGGAAACCGCGAACACCGCGCTGGCGAAAGACCCGGACAATCTCGGAATCCTGTTGCTGCTTGCCGACGACTACAGCGAAAAAGGCGAGCAGTTGGATAAGGCCGAAGCATACGCCAAGAAAGCCGCAGCGCTCTGCGACACGGCGAAAAAGCCCGAGAGTGTGAGCGATGCTGACTGGCAAAAGCAGATCAATTTGCAGAAGGGGCTGGCCTTCAGCGCGCTCGGCCAGATCAATCTCCAGAAGAAGCTGAATGCCGCGGCGGTGGAGATCCTGAACAAAGCCGCGCCGCTCCTGAAATCGAATGCCGCGGTTTACGCACGCAACCAGTATCGACTCGGGTTCGCCTATCTGAATCTCAAGAACTCCGCGGGAGCGAAGCAGGCGTTCACCGATGCGGCTTCCGTGGACAGTCCTTACAAAGCCCTGGCACAGGACAGGCTTAAGGGTCTGGCTGCGGCAAAGGCCCCGGCCAAGAAAGGCGCGTAACCCCAGCAAAACCAAGGAAGAAGGCGGACAGGGCGATGAAACCTTTTTGAGCGTTTATACTCTAATTGTCAGCTAAATCATTATCGTAAGGCTGCCAGCCAATTCGGGCTGGGGCAAGCAAGGGGGAATCTCATGCAGGAAATCGCTACATTCGGCGCAGGATGTTTCTGGGGCATCGAAGCCGCGTTTCGCCGCGTTCCCGGCGTTTTGGACGCCGCGGTCGGCTACAGCGGCGGGCGCACGGAAAATCCCAGCTACCAGGATGTCTGCACGGACACGACCGGCCACGCCGAAGTCGTGCAGGTTACGTTCGATCCGGCGAAACTCACCTACGAACAGTTGCTCGACGTTTTCTGGACTATCCACGACCCGACGCAAGTGAATCGCCAGGGCCCCGATTACGGCAAGCAGTATCGCACCGCGATATTTTTCCACTCGCCGGAGCAGGAAGCCTCGGCGAAAAAATCCAAGCAAGCGTTGGAAGCAAGCGGGAAGCTGCGCCGTCCCGTCGCCACGGAGATCACCGCGGCAGGCCCGTTCTGGCGTGCTGAGGAGTATCACCAACGCTATCTCGAAAAGCGCGGCGCCGCCAGCTGCCACATTTAAGCGGCTGCTTCCGCTGGCGCTAATTCGCATCGTTCAAAACCTAGAGAGACTTGTCATCCTGAGCCTATCCGACGAGGTCCGGTTAGTGGACTCCGGTGGAATCATGTCGTGAACTTAAATCACCGGACTCCAAAAACCGGAGATAGGCGAAGGACCTCAACTGAAGCGCTCGCACGAATCTTAAGTTGAGTTCCTTCGGAGCGCACACAACGCGCTCCTCAGGACGACAACTCGTTTTTGAAGTTTAGTTACCAGCAGAATTGGTTGCCGCAACAAACGATGATTGAAGGAAACTAGCCGCTTCAGTTGCCTTCGCTCAAAATCTTCTGATACGCCGGCACGGTCAAAAACTCCACAAACTGCGGCGAGCGGATCAAATCGCGCATCAGTTGCGCTGATTTTTCGTAAGCCGCATACCGGGCCGCGTCTCCTGCCTTCTTGGCCTTGGCCAGTTCCTCATCGATGATACGGTCGCAAATGGCGATATCGATTTTGCGGCCGTCCTGCAGCTGCGCATTCTGGTGGATCCACTGCCAGATTTGCGCGCGGCTGATTTCCGCAGTTGCCGCGTCCTCCATCAAATTGAACAGCGGCACACAGCCCGTTCCGCGCAGCCACGCTTCCAGGTAGCCAAGGCCGACCGCGATATTTTGCCGCAGTCCTGCTTCCGTAATCTGCCCCTTCGGCACTTCCAGCAAATCCGCTGCGGTCGCCGCGAAATCGGCAAGTTTCTTATCAATTTGGTTCGGCCCTGGCATCAGGCGGTCAAAGATTTCATTGGCCACGCCAACCAGTCCGGGATGCGCAACCCATGTGCCGTCGTTGCCGTCGCCGGCTTCGCGTTCCTTGTCGGCGCGCACCTGTGCGATGGCTTTTTCATTGGCCGCCGGATCGTTCTTTATCGGGATGAACGCGGCCATGCCCCCCATCGCGTGAATATTCCGCCGATGGCAGATCTTAATCAGCAATTTGCTATAGGAGCGTAGGAAATGCGTGGTCATGGTGACCTGGCCGCGATCCGGCATCACCGTCCTGGGATCGTGCGAAAATTTCTTGATGAAGCTGAAAATGTAATCCCAGCGGCCGCAGTTGAGGCCAGCGGAATGCTCTTTCAGTTCGTAGAGAATCTCGTCCATCTCGAAAGCGGCCAGGATGGTCTCAATTAGCACGGTGGCGCGGATGCTGCCACGCTTGACGCCAAGCGCTTCCTGCGAGTGCAGAAAAATGTCGTTCCACAAGCGCGCTTCCAGGTGGCTTTCGATTTTCGGCAGATAGAAGTACGGTCCGGTGTCCCGCGCCAGCAGTTCCTTGGCGTTATGAAAAAAGTACAAGCCATAATCAAACAGCGCGCCAGACATAGGCGCGCCGTCAACCAGGAGATGCTTCTCGTCCAGATGCCAGCCACGCGGGCGCACCAGCAGCACTGCTGTCCGCTCATTCAACTTGTAGTTTTTCCCAGACGCCGGGTCGGAATACGTAATCTGCCGCCGCACAGCATCCATCAGATTGGCTTGCCCTTCGATCTGGTTCGACCAGGTCGGCGTGTTCGAATCCTCAAAATCCGCCATAAACACTTTCGCGCCGGAGTTCAGCGCGTTGATGATCATCTTGCGATCCACGGGTCCGGTGATTTCCACGCGGCGGTCCATCAGGTCGGCGGGAATCGGCGCCACGGTCCACTCCGACTCGCGAATCGATTTCGTCTCCGGCAAAAAATCCGGCTTCTCGCCGGCGTCCAGCCGCTTCTGCCGCTCCGCGCGCGCCGCAAGCAGTTCCAGGCGCCGAGGATTAAACCGCCGCTGCAACTCAACAATAAATTCCAGCGCCGCGGGCGTCAGCACGCGTTCTTGCGCCGGATGCGCCGGAGCCAGAATCTGTACGCCTTTGATCGAGGACGAAGGGCCAGTCATGGTAAGCCACCCATTTATGTGAACAAGACACCACGATGATACCGCAAGCAAACAGGGACTGACGATTTCGTTGGCGCTCTATCAATTCACACAATAGGTTTTGCCTGGAGCAACCCAATAGCCGATGATGGGGCCCTGGAGCGGTCACAGATGGATAACGCCCCTAAATGCCCGGTAAGCGGCAAGCGCAAATACGCCAGGGAAGGCGCGGCACTGGCCACCGCCAAGCACCAACTCGCCACCGCGGACGCGCCCATGGAGCTCCGTGCCTACCGCTGCGACTGGTGCCACGCCTGGCACCTCACGAAAAAGGCAGAAAAAAACAGAGAAGGCCGCAGTTAGCCCCAGAGGTCTTGGAAAACAGGCGCGCGGGAGATCATCTCATCCAATCAAAGATTTTGAACCTTCGCCGGATTCAATTCTGGATTTGCTGTTTAACATTCGCTCGATGATTGCGAAGAGTTCACTTGTCCGGATGGGCTTCGACACATAACCATCCATGCCCGCGGCCAGGCATTTCTCCTGGTCTCCGACCAGGGCGTGCGCGGTCATTGCAATGATGGGAATGTGACCACCGCTTAACTTTTCACTTTCGCGAATCGCGGCAGTCGCTTCGTAGCCGTCCATTCCGGGCATCTGGATGTCCATCAAAACCAGCTCGATTCCTCCCTCATGGTAAGCATTGACCGCCGCTTGGCCGTCAGGCGCGACAGTCACCGCGTACCCGCGTTTCTCGAGGAGGCGAACGGCAAGGGTTTGGTTTACGCCATTATCTTCGGCAACGAGTATGCGGACCCGATGCTTTTCCTCACGCAAGGTATGTTGGGTCACTAAAGCCGCGGGTTCAGTTTGTGCCGTTTTGTCAAGCAGTTGACAGATCGCATCGAGCAGTTCGCCTTGGCGTATGGGCTTTACCAGGTATGCCGAGATGCCCAGTTTGCGGCAACGCGCTGCGTCGCCCAAATGGCCGGCCGAAGTAAGCATCATGATGGTGGCGTTCACCAGCTGCAGATCCTTTTGGATATGTTCCGCAAGCGTGAAGCCGTCCATATCGGGCATCTGGCCGTCCAGGAGAATCAGCGGAAACGGCCGACCGGCGTTTTGCGCCACCTCAATCGCCTGCAGCGCGGCGCGGCCTCCATCCACAGCGGTCGGCTTCATTCCCCAACGGCTCAGCATTCCGTGGAGCACCCGGCGATTTGTGAAATTATCATCGACGATCAAGGCGTGCATGTCGGCTAAATGCATGGGTTTGATAGCGCTCGGCCGAAGAGCGGGGCTTTGCTGCACGGCAAGTGAAATCAGGAAATGGAAAGTGCTCCCTTTGCCCGGCTCACTTTCAACCCAGATGCGCCCATCCATCAATTCAACTAACCGGGTGCAAATCGTCAGCCCCAGTCCGGTGCCGCCGTACCTGCGCGCCATGGAACCGTCGGCCTGTGAAAACGCTTCGAAAATCTTGCTTTGTTTGTCCGCGGGAATCCCGACACCGGTATCCTTGATCGCGAAATGGAGCCGCGCGGCTTGCGGAGTTTCGCTTTCCATCTCAACCGTGACAAAAATTTCTCCATGTTCGGTGAACTTGATGGAGTTGCCGACCAGATTCACGATAATTTGCCGGATGCGCCCAGGATCGCCGACAAGCGTTTCCGGCACATCTGGCTGCACATCGTAGATGAGTTCGATGCCTTTCTGGTGCGCGCGATGGCTCAGCGATTTCATCGTTTCGCCCAAGCTTTCGCGCAGCTCGAAGGGAATCGCTTCCATTTCCAGCTTGCCCGCTTCTATTTTCGAAAAGTCCAGGATGTCGTTGATGATGCTTAGGAGCGACTCGGCCGACAGCTTCACCAGTCCCAGGCTGTCCCGCTGCTCGGTAGACAGATCCGTGTCCAGAACAAGATCGGTCATTCCAAGGATGCCATTCATGGGCGTGCGGATTTCATGGCTCATGGTGGCCAGGAAAGTGCTCTTCGCTTGACTCGCCGATTCGGCTCTGTTCTTGGACTCCAAAAGTTCCGCCTGGACCTGCTTGCGCGCAGCAATTTCCTCTACCGCCCTTGCATAGGCCCGCGACAATACAAGAGGACTTCCGACGGCTACCACGAGAACCGTCAACACCATGCTGCTCGTCAACCATAGAGAGGTGGTCAGTTGCCGGCCGATGAACTCCGAGTCGCTTGAAAGCCGCCCTTCTTCTCTCGCAGTCAGTTCATTCATGTTTTTCAAAAGCGGCGTGCTGATCAACGGCTCGAACGTTTTCTCAACAAAGTTGATGGCCCGCTCCCTCTGCCCTTGCCGCACCATTTCAGCGACGCGGTCGGCGTAATCATGGAACTGGGCCAGGGACTCTTCAAGCCCTTGCAGTTGCTTTAACTCGGCCAACCGCTGGGGCTCCGGATCCTTTGCTGCCAGCGCCTTCCATTCTTCAATGCACTGCAGTTCCTGGTCGATGCTTTGGATTTTGGAGCCGTTCGAGTCAGTCCCGGTCAAGAGGAGCTTGGAGAAATTGCGAAGATCCTTCGTAAACAAGCGGGCATACAAACCGGCTTGTACTTCCTTCCGGGCCGTCTCGTTCATTTCCTGTGCGCGCGCACGTAGCTCTTTCCCGGAATAAAGCACGATGCCATCGAGGCTTCCTGAAAGACGGGAGATTCCCGACTGCATCTCGGCGACTTGATCGCGGACAAGCTGATTCGATCCCAAAGAGACCTGCGTCGCCAGAGTGCTATACTCCCCCCGCAATAACGTTGCCAACCGGTCCCTCGAGGCGGAGTGTGCGGCCATGTCGCCGAGCCGCTGCTCGATGCGGATTAGCTTCCCGTGGTCCAGTTCGAGTTGCCTAATATCCGGCAGGTCATCCTGCAGTTGTGGCGGTCTTTCGGGTTTCTGAGCGGCCTCAATCGCAGACCGCAATTCCGACAAGGCTTTCGTGGCTTCCAACCGCCAACGCTCCAATTCCTCCGAATTATTCTGGACTTCGTCGGTTCGATCGCCGTCTTCCTGGAGCAATCCATAGTCAATTGATTCCTTGATTTCCAACGCGGAATAGCGAAGGAGGCGTTCGGCCGCGACTGCGGCTCGAATTTGGGATCGGACCAGTTTCAGCCGGACGCGGGTTTGCGTATACGGCGAAATCAGCGCCACGAAGCTGAAAATCGAGATCCCGGCCATGACGATGGAGAAGATTCGAAAACGCAAACCCTTGGAGATGCTGTTCATCGAAGACATGCTCCCAATTCTTGAACGTTTTGGAGTGACTGGCGCATGTTAGGGAAGCCTCAGCACGACGTTGAAGTTGTCGTCAACATCTTCCTTCCTGAGGTAGCCAATGGCGTTTGGATTCGCAGTCAGGCGCGCTTTCATTTGCGCGGCGGATGGGACCTCTCTCGGCGCCTCTTGAACACGGCCCGTAAAGGCTGCGTGCAAAAAGTACTTTATGTAATCGGCTTCGTTCATTTTGAAGACTTCCCGGAGAATCACCGCCCGTTCCGGCTGGTCCGTCGCCATCATTAAAACGACGATATGTTTGCCACCCCGCCAGGAACTCTTCTCTCCTCTAAAGATTTCGCGAATTTCCTCACGGGATAGCGGGCCAATGTTGTTTGATTTGTTGACCACCACATCGACCTCTTCAAGGGATGCACAAACCCTGAGAACGCGAGCACAACTCACCACCAGCGCCAACGTAAGAACAGAAATGAGGATCCGCTTATGCATGCGTGTCGCTTATCCACTTAAAATGCGAAGGAAAACTGTGCTTCCAGAGCGTTGAAGCTCGTCTGGCCTCGCTGTGCGAGATGGTCGTACTGCAGCTTGAAGGCAGCATGGTCGTTCATGTCGTATCGCAGGCCCAGAGAAGGCCCATTTCGCCGCCCGACAACCGGGCCGTCGGCAGGATCCCCGTAAATGGGTTCCGTGACGCCCGCATTCAGATAGGAATAACGGAAGTACGGTCGATACTTGCCGAATCGCCGCGAAAACTGCGTATAGAATCCCGGAGTGTGAAACACCCCTGGCGCGCCGAGACTTGACTTGGTGTGCCGGACGAGCATGCCTTCGTTCAGGAATTCGTAGTTGGAATTGTTAAAGACTGCGTACACAGTCGAAATAAGCTCGTCGTGATTGATATTGTCGGAAAATGTGAGGTGGTCATGATAGACAGAAAATCCAGTCTGAAGTCCCGGCAGCCAACCTGGCCGCGAGTACAAACCGAAATTGACGGACTTTCCATTGTTCGTATCCTCGAAATTTTGGGCCGGGTCCGACCCGAGTAAATGGGCGCGGCCATTGCCTATCTCCGCCACATAATTGAGCCCAATCCTGCCGGAAGGAATCTGGCCGTTAATCGAAATTCCAACTTCCTGAAGCGGGAGAAAGCCGCCCTCGTCATCGAAGGCGTACATGAACGGACGGTCGATAGCGGTCTGAAACCACGCCCCTTGGTGGAATGCGGTGTTGTAGTACCCGATGGAAGAGTGATAGCGCCCGATACCGAAATTGAAATATTCGTTGTGCCTATACTGAAGAAGCAGTCGTTCGACATCCGCTTCGATGTGATTGTCCGTTAATGGAATAAAAAGCACCTCTCCGAGGACCGAGACGCGATTTGTAAGAACGCCCGTCAAGAGGAGATCAAGGGTGCCAATATGAAAAGAATTGGTGTTTTCTTTTTGGGTGCTGGCCTCGTAGCCCAAGTCACCGAACATGCGCAACTTCACGCTCGGCGCGGAACTGGTTTCTTTTGATTCTTGTTCTGCCGAAGGAGAAATCGGAGGCGTCGCCTCGTGCGAAGGCGCGTTAGCTGTTGCAGTGCCTTGAAGTGTTCCTCGCAACCCGGCTCCGGTTACTTCATTTAGCCGCGTCTCAAGCTCCTTCACCTTGGCTTGTAGCTCTTGAATTTGTTCGTTCATCCGGCGAATCGCATCTTGCTCGTCTTTGGACGTCTGATCGCCTGCGTGTATCACTGGAAGCACAAACTGATTGAAGGCCACCAGCATGGCGATTGCCACGGCATAGGGGCGAATCCAGCGGGCGCAACTCCTGACCAAGACGACAACCTTTGCAAATCTAAGCATGATCGTTCCTTCGCCGCATGGGCGTTCAAGGGATTCCAAGGAGAGGGTTCGTCACGAACCGAGGAAGGGAATGACGGGCTCGTGGAGCGACTGCTTGCTAATCGAGTATGTGGCACAGCGGTTGGTTCGGCCTATAGATGAGAGCGCGAGGTGTGTCTATCAGTAAATGAGATTGGGCGTATATTTAGCTGGCTCTCGGGTGACCATACCCTTGGCGAACGAGAACTCCAGACTCGTACTGTTGGTTGCCATTCAGGGGAGCAGATTCTCGGTCGCGGGGGTTTAGATAGCCCGCTCCTCCGACTCCTTTCTTGACTTTCGTTCACGAAGAAGGTAATTGATGCCCTGCAGAAAGGTTTGGCCGGGCAAGTGAACCAGAATCACGAAGTTTCCGCGCGTTCGTCATTACACGATCCTGAGCGGGAAAGATCGCAAGATCGCTCCTTTTGGAGGATGGATGATTACCTGGACGCAAGTGTACGATCCTTTGGGCCACTGGTGGCTTTCGACGCTGGTTGCCGCGCTGCCGATCGTCGTGCTGCTCGGGCTTCTCGCCGGCCTCAAGGTGCGGCCACACTGGTGTGCCATCGCCGGGGCCACGACGGCCGTTCTTTGCGCGATATTTGTATTTGGAATGCCTACTAAGCTGGCGGTCGCCAGCTTTCTCTATGGCGGCGCGTTCGGCCTGCTGAAGATCGTGTGGATCGTCATCGCGGCGGTCTTTCTCTACGACATTTCCGTCGAAACCGGGCAGTTTGAGATTATGAAGCAGTCCGTCGCCACCATCACGCCGGATCGCCGGCTGCAACTTCTCCTCGTGGCTTTCTGCTTCGGCGCGTTCATTGAAGGCGCGGCGGGCTTCGGTGCTCCCGTGGCGATTGCCGGCGCGTTCATGATTGGCCTGGGCTTCAAGCCGTTCCACGCCGCGGCGCTCAATCTGATCGCCAACACCGCGCCTGTCGCTTGGGGCGCGATCGGCACCCCGGTCCACACGCTTGCCGTTGTCACGGCTCTCCCCGAAAGCGACCTGAATGCCATGATCGGCCGCATCTTGCCATTCACCGCGATCCTGGTGCCTTTCTGGCTGGTGCGCGCAATGGTCAGCTGGTCGGAAACGTTCGAAGTACTGCCAGCGATTCTCGTCGTCGGCCTCTCCTTCGCCGGGATGCAATTCTTCTGGTCCAACTACATGGACAGCAACCTGGTGGACATCGCCGCCGGCGTCACCGCCATGCTCGCCACCGTCATCTTCCTCCGCTTCTGGAAGCCCAAACGAGTCTGGCGGTTTGAGGACGAACGAGAAGCGGACTTGGCATTGAAAAATGCCGCGCCACCAGCGGCGCCTGCAAAACCCGTCGTCGCCGATCAGATGGACGACGAGTGGGACGTCCGAAAACTCCAACAGACCGCTCCGATCACCAGCCAAACCGGTGGACAGATCGCTAAGGCCTGGCTTCCGTTCGCAATCTTATCCATTTTCGTCCTCGTTTGGGGCTTGCCCAGCATCAAGAAAGCGATGGGCAGCGCCACCACTCCCAGCTTCAAGACCGGCGGATGGGAAGTGCCCTATCTCCATAAAGCAGTTTTCCGCGCGCAACCTGTGGTCGCAAAGCCCACCGCGGAAAATGCCAAGTTTGATTTCAACTGGCTGACCGCAACCGGTACTGGCTGCTTCCTCGCCGCGATATTCTCCGGCATCATCCTCGGCCTGAAACCCGGAAAGCTGGTGCAGATTTTCGGCCACACCCTCTTTCGAATGCGTCACGCCATCGTTGCCATGTCGTTCATGCTGGGATTGGGGTATGTCACGCGATACTCAGGCATGGACGCGGTCTTAGGTTTAGCCTTCACGCGAACCGGCTGGTTCTTTCCCTTTTTCGGAACCTACATCGGCTGGCTCGGCGTCGCTCTGACCGGCAGCGACACATCCTCCAATGCTTTGTTCGGCGGCTTGCAACGCATCACCGCCGAGCAGCTCAACCTGAGCCCCATTCTGATGTGCGCCGCGAACAGCGCCGGCGGCGTAATGGGCAAAATGGTGGACGCGCAATCGATTTGCGTCGCCACTGCAGCCACCAACCAGGTCGGCAACGAAGGCATCATTTTCCGCTTCGTGTTCTGGCACTCCGTTGCACTGGCTGCAATCGTCGGCGTGATCGTGATGCTTTACGCCTACGTTTTCCCGCACTTCATCCCGCACGGTTTGACGTTCGTGCACTGATGCGGCAAGCTGCTCTGCGGGACCCCTGCCGCGGGGGCTAAAGCTTTTCCCGGAAAGGCGACCGTGGACGCCCGCATTTTTCAGGAACTCCGCTCCATCGTTGGAGCACATGGCTTGGTTTCCTCGCCCGAGGAACTTCACACCTACGAATGTGACGGCCTGACCAATTTTCGCGTCATGCCGCTTGCAGTTCTTCTTCCTTCGGACACCCGGCAGGTTCAGGCGATTGTGCGGGTGTGCCATCGCGAGCGCATCCCGTTCGTCGCGCGTGGCTCCGGCACCGGCCTCAGCGGCGGCGCGCTGCCAGTTGAAAATGGCGTGGTCATCAGCCTGGCGCGGATGAATCGCATCCTCGAAGTGGATTTTTCCAACGCGCGCGTGGTTGTCGAACCCGGCGTCATCAATCTCGATGTGACCGGCCGCGTGCAACCCAACCAATATTTCTACGCGCCGGATCCTTCGTCACAATCGGTCTGCAGCATCGGTGGCAACGTCGCGGAAAATTCCGGCGGCGCGCACTGCCTGAAATATGGCTTCACCACCACGCACGTTCTGGGCCTCGAAGTTGTGCTTCCCGACGGGTCGCTGGTGCACCTCGGCGGAAAATGCCTGGACATGCCGGGCTACGACCTGATGGGCGTTTTCGTCGGTTCCGAAGGCACTCTCGGCATCGCCACGAAAATTACCCTGCGGATCGTGAAGCGGCCGGAATGCATTCGCACTCTGCTCGCCGCGTTTGACGGCACGAATGAGGCTGGCGCCGCGGTCAGCGACATCATCGCCGCTGGAATGCTCCCTGCCGCCATCGAAATGATGGACAACCTCGCCATCCAGGCCGCGGAAGCCGCCGTCCACCCGAACTATCCCAACTGCGGCGGACTGCTGCTCGTCGAGCTCGACGGCCCGGTCGCCGAAGTCGAAGCCCTGATGCGCGATGTCGACGCAATCTGCCGCAAGAACGGCGCATGGGAAGTACGTCTTGCGCAGACCGACACCGAGCGCATGCTCGTCTGGAAAGGCCGCAAAGCCGCCTTCGCCGCGATGGGCCGCATTTCGCCGAATTACATCGTGCAGGACGGCGTGATTCCGCGCACCGCCTTGCCGCGCGTGATGAGCGAGATCGCCCGCCTCAGCGCGGAGACGGGCATTCGCGTCGCCAATGTCTTCCACGCCGGCGACGGCAATCTGCATCCCCTGGTTCTCTACGACCGCCGCATCTCCGGACAGGAACAGGCCGCCGAAAAACTTTCCTACCGCATCCTGGAACTTTGTCTGGAAGCGGGTGGCTCAATCACCGGAGAACATGGCGTCGGTGAAGAAAAGAAGCTCATGATGTCGAAAATGTTCGCCGAGCCGGACCTCGACACCATGCAGCGGGTGCGCTGCGCGTTCGATCCTCTGCAGCTTTCGAATCCCACGAAAGTTTTCCCAACTCCTCGCCTGTGCGGCGAGAAACCCGGCGAATATGTCGCGCACCCCCTGGAAACCGCAGGAATCGCCGAGCGCTACTGACGAGAAATGACTCATCACTTCCACGGCCATGCTGAACACTAGCACCTTCGAAGAAGCCCTCCGGTCCATCGTCGGCGCCAAAAATCTGCGCGCCGCTTCGGCCGCCTACGCCGTCTCTGGGGCTGCTCCTCAATTCATAGCCAAACCCGAGGATGAAAAGCAGATGGCGGTCATTCTCGCCCTCGCAAACGATGCTGGAATCGCAGTCGTCCCTCGCGGTGGCGGCACGAAACTCGATTGGGGCAACTCTCCGAAAGCCGCTGAATTGATTCTCTCGACCGCGCGCCTGAACCGTATCGTCGAACATGCCTGGGCCGATCTCACCGTTACCGTCGAAGCCGGTTGCACGCTGCAATCTCTGCAAGAAACGCTGGCGCAGCACGGCCAGCGCCTCGCCATTGACGGCCTCTGGCCCGAGCGGGCCACCGTTGGCGGCGTTCTTTCCACCAACGACAGTGGCTCACTGCGCCTGCGCTTTGGCGCACTCCGCGATCTGATCATCGGTGTAACGATCGCTCTCCCCGACGGCACACTCGCCAGCAGCGGCGGAAAAGTCGTAAAAAACGTTGCCGGCTACGACCTGCCCAAACTCGTCACCGGCGCCTTTGGAACGCTCGGCATCATCACCCGCGCCGTTTTCCGCCTCCACCCTTTGCCCCGGACCGTAAAAACTTTCTCGTTCACGGCCGAGAGCTTTCCAGCGCTGCAACAAATCGTCCTCGCCATTCAAGATTCGCAGCTTGCCCACACCTCACTGCAGGTTCGGTGTTCAGCCGATGCGTTGCCCTCCGCCGACATCCTGTTCGAAGCCACAGACGCCGGCCTCGCTGCGCAGGAATCCCAGCTGCGAAAACTTCTGACTCCGGCGCGCGTGGAACAATCCTACGAAGATTCGTGGAATGCCCGGCAGGACTTGTGGAATGCCCCAATCAAAACGGCGCTTCTGGGCAAAATCAGTTTGCTTCCCACGGATTTCGCGAAGTTGCTTGGCTCACTGCAGTCCCTCTGCGAATCCGCCAAAATGAAATGGCGCGTCGTTCTTCAGGCAACTGGAATCGGAATGCTTCGCCTCGAAGGTGAAGCGACTCAGCTTTCTGCGGCGGTGGAACAGCTTCGAGCCGAGCTGCACTCCCGCGGCGGCGCCCTCGTCGTGCTGCGCCGTCCCCCGGACCTGCATTCGATGGATGCCTGGGGAAATGCCGGTGACGGCGTTCCCCTGATGAGAGCCGTCAAGCATCAGCTCGATCCCAAAAACACGTTGAATCCAGGCCGCTTCGTAGGGGGAATTTAGCCGCATGGCGAACGACACTCAGAACACGAATTTGACCGGAGCCTTCGACGCGCATCATCCTCCATCGCTCGACCTCATGGAAAAGTGCGTTCATTGCGGCTTCTGCCTGCCTGCGTGCCCCACTTACGCGCTCTGGGGCCAGGAAATGGATTCACCCCGCGGCCGCATTTACTTGATGAAGCTCGCTCTCGAAGGCAAAGCGGAGATGAACGAAAGCTGGGTCAGCCATTTTGATTCCTGCCTCGGCTGCGTCGCCTGCATGCCGGCCTGCCCCTCCGGGGTAGATTACGGAAAATTGATCGAAGCCACGCGCGCCCAGATCGAACGCAATTACCAGCGCCTCGCCGCCGAAAAATTGCACCGCCGGCTCCTGTTCGAAACCTTCACCAGGCCCGGCTGGATGAAACTCTTGCGCTGGCCCCTGCTGGCCTACCAAAAGAGCGGGCTGCAGGCCGCCCTGCGCGCGCTAGGCGTATTCAAAGCTCTGCCGAAAACTGTCGCCGCCATGGAATCCCTGCTTCCCACCGCAACGCCGATCGAGCCGGTCGCAACCATCACGCCCGCCCAAGGGGAGCAGCGCAAACGCGTCGGCCTGCTCCTTGGCTGCGTCCAGCGCGCATTTTTCTCCCATGTCAACGCCGCCACCGCCCGCGTCCTTGCCGCCGAAGGCTGCGAAGTGGCGGCGCCGCCGGAACAATCTTGCTGCGGCGCCCTATTCGTTCACGCGGGGGAAGAAGCGCGGGCGCAGGAACTCGCCCGAAAGACGATCGAAGTATTCGAACAGGCTGACGTGGAGATCATCGTGATCAACGCCGCGGGCTGTGGCTCCAACGTGAAGGAATACGGCCACCTGCTCCGCGACGACCAGGAATACGCCGAGCGCGCCAAGCGCTTCGCCGCCAAGTGCCGGGACATCACCGAAGTTCTCGCCGAACTTTCGCCACGAGCCGAGCGCAAACCCCTCAAAGCCCGCGTCGCGTTCCACGATTCCTGCCACCTGCAGCATGCCCAGGGCGTCCGCACGCAACCCAGGTCTCTGTTGCAGCAGATCCCCGGCGTGCAATTGCTCGAAATTCCCGAATCGCCAATCTGCTGCGGTTCCGCCGGGATCTATAATCTCGTCCAGCCCGAAGCCGCGGCGGAACTCGGCGACCGCAAAGCCCACCTCATCGCCCCGCTGCAACCCGACATGGTCGTCACGGGAAATCCCGGCTGCCTGCTGCAACTGCAGGCTGCGCTCACCAAAGCCAACCACCCCATCCCCGTGGTGCACACTATTCAATTGCTCGACGCTTCGATTCGCGGCTTATCGCTGGACTCGCTCCGCTAACGCAGCCCATTTTGAGTGCGGGGGCCCGGCTCCCGCTTTCTCGGTGTAACCCACATCTCCCAAGCAAACAATCGTGTCACTCATCCCGTCGCAAAAGTGCGCCGGCCGGGTCGACCCGCACCCAAGAACTTACGCGCGCAGACATCTCCCTGCATGTCGTTGGCTAGACGGCGAGCACTCGAAATGTCCAAGGATCAAGACAGAGCAGAGAACAAACGCTGAAGTTATGGCGGAGAGGGTGGGATTCGAACCCACGGTAGGGGTTAACCTACACACGCTTTCCAAGCGTGCGCCTTAAACCGCTCGGCCACCTCTCCACTCAGGAGCGCAACCTTTTAACTTTAGCAGAAATCGTTTCCGTCCGCATGGCGTGGCAACGCGGAATTTTGCGGACTGCGCCAGGAAAATATCAATTCTGCCCCGGAAACACGATTTTGCGCGTTGCCGCCTCTCAAGTAGACTAATAGGGTTGTCCACACCGTTCCGGGGTGGTGCAATTGGTAGCACATGGGCCTTTGGAGCCTAGAATCCTGGTTCGAGTCCAGGCCCCGGAACCAATCCTGTTCCTTCCCTTGACGGCAAAACGCCCGCCTATCTCACTGAAAAGCGCAGAATCGTCGTCGAGTGATATGGTTTGCTCGGGAATAAAGTCGTCGATGGAAAGCCCGCATGGTTCGGCGAATCGGGAAAATGCTGCGTTTCCAGGCAAAACGCATAGCGCTGTTCGTATACCTTCCCCTCTTTTCCGTGCGCCGTCCCGTCCAGAAAATTCCCAGTGTAAAACTGGATCCCCGGCTCCGTCGTCAAGACTTCCAGCACCCGGCCGCTCTTGCTATCGCGGGCCACAGCCGCCGGTTCAATTCCTGAAAACCCGGTCTTTCTGTCCAAAACCCAGTTGTGATCGTATCCGCGCCCAAGCTTCAGCTGTTCATCCTCTCCGTTGATCCGCTCGCCGATCGCCACCGGCTTCAGAAAGTCAAAAGGAGTGCCTCGCACGCTGCGAAGCTCGCCTGTCGGGATCAATCCGGAATCCACCGGCGTAAATTTGCTGGCATTCAGCTGCAAAGTCTGCGAAAGAATGTCGCCATTTCCCTGCCCCGCAAGATCGAAATAACTGTGATTCGTCAGATTCACAACCGTAGGTTTATCCGTGCTGGCGGTGTACTCGATCTTTAATTCGTTCTTCGCGTTCATCAAGGTGAAGACTACCGTCACGTTCATCGTCCCCGGGAATCCTTCCTCTCCGTCGGGACTCGTGTAAGTGAACTCAACCGCCAAACCTTCCTTGCTCGGAACTTCTTTCCCCGCCCACATTTTCTTGTCAAAACTTAGCAATCCCCCGTGCAGCGTGTTCTCGCCATTATTCTTCGGCAGCGTGTAAGTTTTCCCGGCCAGCACGAAACTCCCATGAGCAATTCGGTTGGCATAGCGCCCCACGGTCCCGCCAAAGTGCGCCGTTCCATCCTCGTACTCCTTCGCCGTGTCATACCCCAGCACCACGTCCGCGAATTTCCCCGCCCGGTCCGGCACCTTGATGCTCACCACGGTCGCGCCATAATTGGTGATCGCCACCGTCATCCCGCGGTTATTCGTCAAAACATACAAATCCGCTTTCTCGCCCGAAGCAATCGCGCCAAATGCCCGCACTTTCACGGGCGCTTTCGATGTCGGCGCAGGGCAACGCTTCCCACCGGCGAGGGTCAGTGCCAACAACAATCCCAATCCCAAACGTAGAACGGCCATTTCCTTCACCTCGTAATTTCAAAAAGCGCCGGCTGAACCAGGAACACACTAGGGAACCCGGCCAAACCGGTACAGGAAGCTCAGTCAGCAGGCTGCTTAGCGGTAATCAACGTCCCGGTGGTCGCCACGCATTGCCACGTCCCATTCGACTTGATCCACGTATCCACGAATCTTTCGCGATGAACGTAAGGCTTCCCCTTCTCCATCCCCTTCACGCGAAACACGCCCACCACCACCGCCGCGTCTCCATACATCTGCACGGTGCTCTGCTCAGTCACCGCCTGCGACGGCTGGTAATCCGGCGCCTTGATGCTGGCCAGAAATTCGCTCTTGTTCGATACGCTGCCGTCGATGTCAACCGACACCATGTTGTTCCCCAGCAGCATGTCCAGAGCCTTGTAGTCCTTGCCCTCCAGCGCGTGATTCCACGCCAGTTCCAGCGCCTGAATGCGCCCCGCCTCGTCGTTCGCTCTGTTTTGCGCACGGAGGGTAAGGCCGGCCCCCACCAGCAGAAGAATGATGCCAACCAACATTTTTTTCTTCATCAGCGGAATCCTCTCCAGCTTCATCGTTCGTGCCCGGATTCAGTAATGATAGTAGGCCATCCGCCCCGATCGATGCGGCCGGCCTTTGAGGAATTTTCTGAAGAATTAACGCCCGAGGATTTCGCCCACCGCTCGAAACGCCTGATCAATCGCAGTATCCATGTAAGCGCTCGCGCCCGCATCCGAGTTTGCAATGGCAATCCGTCCGAAGGGCTGGCGCCCCACGACCCACGGTTCGTGCCCCGCCTTCCATTCCGGCAGATCCAATCCGAATGGAGTAAAGGCATATCCATGCGCCCAACGGTTTACCATGATGCCCTCAATATCCCGCGCCGGATCAAAGCCCGCACCGCCCAGCATTCGCCCCAACTGATCCCGAATGTTCCGTTCGAATTTACTGTAAGGAGTTTGCAGCAGTTCCGTCCGGCCCGCGCGGCTCTGGTCTCGCACCGGCAGCCCCGGCTTGCACGGTGTGCGCAGCATGAAAAGCACCGCAGGCTCCTCCGGCTTGGCTGGAAACTGATAGTTCCCCAGGCTCACAGGAAAATCCAATCCTGTATACGTGTGATATCCCCCCGGCGCCACAATCTGGTGAATCCCCAGATTAGCGAACGAAGTCCAGTTTCGCAGCGCCACATGCGTGTAAACCAGCGGTGCCTTCACCAGGTACGAAAGCGCTTCCTTCTGCGAATCCGGCAGCTCCGGGCAAATGTAGGGAATCATCACGTTGTAGCACGCCAGCACACAGCAATTCCCTTTTACCGCGTTCAGCTTGCCCCCGCGCATATAAGACACTTCGACTTCCTTTGCAGCGTCCTTCGCGCCCAGATGCTTCACGTTCACAACCGTGCTGTTCAGCCGAATTCTTACCGCATTCGTAGCCCGGTCAAGCGCCGCGTAATTCGCCCGCGCGGTAATCACATCCTCCATCGTCGACCCGGGGACCGCATCGGAAATCAGAGAACGCACAATCAGCCGCGCTACCGAAGCGTTGCCGTCGGGGAAATGGAAAATGTACGGTTCTTCCTTCTCGCGCTCCGGCAATCCCAGTCCGTCGAACCCCGGATAAGTGAACGAGCCATAGTCGTCGCCCGCTTCATAGCAAAGGAACGCGGGGACGGACTCGATCCCCACGCAAAAAAGGTCGTGGGTAAATGTCTGGAAAAACGGCAACGCTTCCGGAATCAGCCGGCAGTGCTTGGTCAAATAATCCGAGTAACTGATCTTGCTCAGCGCTGCGATCTTTTGCTCCTGCGTCATCCCCGGCAGATAGCCCGTCTTCTCCGTGTAAACGCGGGCGATATCCTTCTTTACGGCCTCCGTGAGCGGCGCCTTCGCCAGAAATTCCGGCCATGGCGTCGTGTTCATACCCGTCAGCAGCCGGTCTTCGCCGAATGTCTCCTTATCGAAAAACGCCGCGGTTCCCCGCTTCGCGTACAATTTCGCGTCGTACGCCTTGTAAAATTTCTGCGTCTCAATACCGATTTCCTTCAGCAGGGATTTGGCTTCGGCGCTGTAATGTCCGGGGCTCTCGATGGATTGTGTCCCTCCATACGACAGAACCATCCGCCCGCCGGCCTGAAACTCGTTGCGTTTGGCGTGCCCACCGAAGTCATCATGATTGTCCAGAATCAGAATCTTCGCGTTTCGCCCCGCCTTTTGCCGGAAACGGTACGCCGCCGCCAGCCCGCTGATTCCTCCACCAACAATCACCAGGTCGTAGCTTTCGCCGGTGTGCACCGCATCGCCCAGCGAATTCACCGCCTCGCCGTCGCGCATCCGGTGCGCAAAAGTAAATGATCCGTCATGGTTGCCGCGGATGCCTGTGCGCGACGGCGGGTAATAATCAGGAGCCTTCTCTGGTGCAAATTCGTCCAACGCCGCCGCAGCCAGCAGATGCTCCGCTCCCACAGCGCCGCCTAGCAGCGCCCCACCCGTTCCCATCGCCACTCCATTCAGAAAATCGCGCCGGGTGATTTCGCGATTCATCCCCAATTCACGATCGCGCTTCTCTTTGGCCAATCTCTCGTCGTCCACAAAACCCCCGCTCGAATCCGGTGGCCTAGTATACTCCGCCCCACCTATCCCTACACAATTCCAGTAAGGTTGCCCACACCGGGATCGGCGACCTCTTTTGGTGAGCGAAGGCGAACCATCAGGTCGCCGATTCCGGTGTCAGCCGCTTCGAATTCCTCTCCATCGCTGCTACCCTGTCTTGAGACTATTTCTCATGGAATCGCAAATCGAAACTCAGGGCGAAAAAGAAACCGGCCGCCTCGAAGCTTTCAGCGACGGCGTCTTCGCCATCGCCATCACCCTGCTGGTCCTCGAACTGAAAGTCCCCACCCTCCCGCCGGGTACCGCAAATTCCGCCACGCTGGGCAAGGCCCTGCTGCAGCTCTGGCCCAGCTATTTCGCCCTGGTCACCAGCTTCTTCACAATCCTCATCATGTGGATGCATCACCACGCTATCCTGCGCAACGTCCACCGCACCGACGCGCGCCTGCATTTCAGCAACGGCTGCCTGCTCCTCTTAATCACTTTCGTTCCCTATCCGACTTCCGTCCTCGCCGCCTACCTGCAGACGCCCGCCGCAAAAATGGCCGCTGCTTTTTACGCCGGCACCTTCGTCCTCGTCGCCATCTGTTTTTCCATTTTTATTTATGGCGCGTTTCGATCCCACCTACTCTCCAAAAACGCATCCGCACGTTTCATCGAAAACACCCACCGCAACTACCGCCTCGGCCCCCCGCTCTACCTGCTTGCCACCCTCGCGGCTTTCATCGACGCAAGGCTTTCCCTGGGCATTTGCACGGCGCTTTGGATTTATTGGGCAGCGGTAATTCGTGGATAAGAAATGAAAGAAGGAAATCGGCCTCAGCGGTAAGTCGTCACCAGTTCGCCGTTTTCAATCCGCAAGTCGGAAACATCCGAAGGCAATCTCAACCTCTCGCGGTTCACCGGCGACTCCATTAATTTCTTCACAGCGCTCTCCAGCGCCGACTGGGGAATCGGCAGCGATCCGATGTGACCGCTGACCGGCTCGAATTTCAAATACCCGTCGGCCGCGCCGAGCTTCCCCACCAGATCCAGGCTCATCTCTTTTCCATGCAGATCGAATACCAGGTACGCATGCACCTGATCTCCTTCCATCTGCACTTTGACGTCCCGGACTGAAGAACGCGCTTGTTCGATATCCGCGTCCGTCGAAGCGCCATCCCCACCGGAGGGCGCAGCCGCTGGGGCTTGCGTCGCCAGATCCAAGTGGGTTGCCAGGTAAGAGTTCAATTCTGTCTCATCCAGCCGCAATGTTGCAGGCTGCCCCAGCGAGACGCTCTGCTCGGCTTGCAGAACCTTCTGCTCCGCACTTGCCGCGGCCTGCGGCGAAGACGCCACCACCGGAGCCGGCGTCTTATGCAGCAAAAGCAATAGAGTAATTAACGTAGCCAGATAAGTGGACCAGCGCAGGATGCGAAACACCCAGCGCAACACACTGACCTTGGGCTCCTCGAACGGCGGCAGCGGCTCAAGCACCGGCGGCAAATTGGGAAGTGTCTCGCCCATCACTCAGCGTTCCAGTCCGCGTACCAGACGTTGGACGCGGGCGTTCTGTGCCTGGTTTCAACCCTAGTCCTAGGGAAATGTCGCGGCAACTGCTCCGCCTCGTCAGGACGCCAATTCGCCACCTGCCCGCCGGGTCCGCCCAAATTGCCGCGATCCCCAAGTCACTTGCCACGCGCCGAAACACAGGTACCATTGAGAGCGTACTGCTTTCCACCGCCCCGCCAACAATCAAAGGGGGATCCACCGTGCGCCTGCCACTTTCCGCGCTTTTCGCATTTTGTCTGACGTGTCCCTGTCTCGCTCAGGAACCGCCTGCAACCACGCCTCCACAGCAAGCCGCCCCCACCGCCGCAACAGACACCAGGCCCATGCCTGCCTCACGCCCCAAAATCGGCCTCGCCCTGGAAGGCGGCGGCGCCCTCGGCGAAGCTCACGTCGGCGTGCTCATCTGGTTTGAAGAGCACCACATCCCCATCGACTATTTAGCCGGCACCAGCATGGGCGGCCTCGTCGGCGGCATCTACGCCACCGGCAAGCCCGCGAATCAACTCCAGGAAATTCTCCACAGCGCCGATTGGCCGCTGCTTTTGGGCGGGGCCACGCCCTACGAGGATCTCTCCTTCCGCCGCAAACAGGATGCGCGCGCAGTCCCCAATTCTATTCAAGTCGGACTCAAAAATGGCCCCGCTCTTCCTCCCGGACTCAACACCGGCCACCAGATCAATCTCCTGATCGATCGCGAAACCATCAACTTCTCAAACGTTCCCTCCTTCGACGATCTCCCGATTCCATTCCGTTGCGTTTCCACGGAACTCATATCCGGCAAAGCTTTCGTATTCCAATCCGGCTCTCTCTCCGATGCCATGCGCTCCACTATTTCCATTCCCGGCGTGTTCGCTCCCGTTCGCCAGGGCGACAAAATCTTCGTCGACGGCGGGATGGTGGACAATCTTCCGACCGACGTCGTCCGAAAAATGGGCGCCGATGTGGTCATCGCCGTACACCTGCAACTCTCCCCGGCCAGTGCGAAGGAAATTCAGGGTGCTTTTTCCGTGTTGGGCCGCTCCGTCGCGCTGGTGATCGCCGAAACCGAAATTCGCGGCATGGCCGGCGCGGACTTGATCGTGAACGCCGACGTTGCCAAATTCTCATCCAGCGACTATCAAAAGACCGAACAGCTCATCCAGCGCGGCTATGACGCAGCGCGGGAAAAAGCCCAAATCCTGAAATCTTATTCACTCGACGATGACGCCTGGGCCGAATACCTCCAGCAGAAAAATTCCCGGATGCGCGGCGCGCCCGGAGCGCCCGAATTCATTCGCGCTGAAGGCGTCGATCCCGAAGGCAAAAAGAATATCGAGCATCTGCTTCGAGACTTCGTCGGCAAGCCCTTGGATACCAAAGCGCTCGACCACGTCCTCACACGTCTCACCGGCATCGGGCGGTACGACAGCATCACCTACTCCGTCGTCACCGACGGCAACCAGAACGGTCTCTCCATCCGCGTCCACGAAAAAACGTATGCGCCTCCGTTCCTTCTCCCCTCCGTCGAAATTAACGGCAGCGAACCGCAAGACGTCGATTTCACCATGGGCGCCCGCATCACCGCGATCGATGTCTGGGGTTATCGTTCCGAGTGGCGCACCGATTTGCAATTTGGCGCCACTTACGGCATCGCCAGCGAGCTTTACCGTCCCTTCCGGCCCCTTGGGAAATGGTTCTTCGCACCTTACGTTAACGCGTCCCAAACCAACTTCAAGGTTTACAAGAATTCCGACCCCCGTGCCATCTACCGCCTCGATAATGTGCTTGGCGGCGTCGATCTCGGCTATGCCCTCAGCCGCTTCAACGAAATCCGCGTAGGCTACGGCATCGGCTATCAGGACTACGCCCTGCGCCTCGGCGCGCCCGATTTTCCCTCCACCAGCGGCCGCGTCGGCTCGTTTCACGCCCGCTACATCCTCGACCACACCAATGAAGCCGTTATTCCTACGCGCGGCGTCTTTCTCAAGGCAAGCTATGAGTGGTTCGACACAACCCCGATATCCACCCACGCCTATCCGTCGCTCGAACTCCTCACCCAATACTTCCAGCCGGTCTCCTCTCGTGGCTCTCTCTTCTTTACCGCGGAAGGCGCCTCCACCTTCGGCCACGCTTCTCCCGGCGCACCTATCTATTTTCTCGGCGGTGTTGGGCGCCTCAGCGCTTACGGCCTCAACGAACTCCTCGGCAATCAATATTTCATCGGCCGCTCCGGCTATCTCCACAAAGTCTTCACCCTGCCAACATTCGTCGGCAAGCAGGTCTACCTCATTGGTTTCGCCGAAGTCGGCAAAATGTACGGCGACCCCTTCCCCGCTCCCTGGCTTTCCGGCGACGCCGCCGGCGGCATTCTTGCCGAAACTTTCTTCGGCCCCATTCTCATCGGCGGGAGCGTCGGCGACACCGGCCACCAGAAATGGTTCTTCCAACTCGGTCGCGTATTCTAATCTCTGCATTCCTAAGCGTAGCGCTGGCTTTTAAGCCAGCTCTTGGATTTCTCCTCCCTGTAGCGGCCGCTTTCCGAAGTGCGTACTTTGCACCCCGGATGAATTTGCGGGGCGGGCGCCGTTCCCAGGCCCAGTCACCGCCGCCCCATCCCGCGGTAGGAGCATAGGCTTTAGTCTGCGCTCGGGTTTCTCTGGTACCACGCCATCGGCGCAATTGCCCTTTTCCTTCGTGCCTCTCCGCCCGGTTCACCCCAAGAAAAACCGTCCTTCGGTACAGTAGGCGCTCCCCATGCCAAATGTTAGAAATGGTCCTGTTGAGGTGCTTGCAATGAAGAAACTCTTGTTGGCTGCTTGCTTCACATTCGCTCTCGCCGCCTTCGGTCCAGTTGCCTCCGCCGCGGGCCCTGACTGGCCCTTTCATCGCCATCACAAAGACAAGGCCCCCGCCGCTGCCAAGGCCGAGAAACCCCCGAAGCACAAGAAATCCCTGTTCCATCGCCAGAAATCCCAGGATAAGACGCGCGAACAGTCCGCCAACGCGGAAGTCGCCGCAGGCGTCTCTCCCGGTCCCAAGTCCGTCGGCTGGCGCCGCCAGACCCCCGGCCCCGCCGGTGCCGGCGCTCGATAAGCGCCGCCGCTCCTGGCCGCTCCGTCGAACTCTTGCCGTATACAGTCCTCCGCCCCATCCCGCCGACTTAGCGGGATGAGGACGTCTGCCCTCGGCACGCCCGTTTAGCGCATCTCTCGCCGTTGACCACCAAGTTGACGCTGTTCCGTGCTCAAATCGTTCCGCTCCATTCATTTCCCTTTCGCGACCTCCAGGATCATGGCATTTTGGGGCCAGTCCACAGGAGGACTGCGTCCATGCGGCTGCAAAAACATCCAGGCCGTCTTGCAACGTTGCCGGTAAGAGATCGTCTCGGCTGCGTGAGGGCGTGGTCCACGTTCTACCGCTAGTTACGATTATCCCGGCAACTTTTTGAGGTTCGGCCACACTCGGCGGCGAAGTGTGCCGCATTGGTCGCGTGATTTTTTTTCTCACGCGGCGAAGCTGGTGGTGTGTTTTTGCCGCCGCCGGCACAAACCGGAGCGCTTCGCGCTTCCTAGAAAAGAGAAAGTTATGGTCACGCTGAAAGTACACGGGGGAACTCTTTCCGGTACCCAATCGCTGTGCCAAAACTGTAGCCGGGGGCACGTCATCAAGGGCTTTCGTGCTTCAGAGCAGGAAGTCTTCTGCCGTCAGTTCTACATCGAACGGGAAATTCGCTTCGCCGTAAGCGAATGCACCTTCTATGAGGACCGGCGCTTGGCCAGCAAGCCGGAAATGGAAGAGATTGCCTGGTTCCTGACAACGCGCAAAGCAGGCCGCACTGTCGGTTTCGTAAGTGCGGAAATGTTCCGCGCCGAACAGGAAGCAGCATCATCCTCCTCCGGCACCAAATTGACCGATTTGTACGAGTGATTCAGAGACTCCGCCTCGCCTTTCAAAAGGGAGGCGGAGTCGTTCTGAGAAATTGAAGAATTTGTCGAACTTTCAATGAAAGGAGAAGCCATGACCATGATTCGACTCTTGCGTTACGCCCCCGAAGCGGCCAGCGGCCTCTGCCTCACCTGCACCTGGGGCACCGTCCGCCGGGGCTTTCGTGCAAACGAAGCCGAAGCGTTCTGCCGTCTCGTCGGTCCGAATTCGCGCGTGCGCTATGCGGTCCGCGAGTGCAGCGACTACTGCGACCGTCGCGTACGTATGACCGAGAGCGAAGCCCGTCGTTATGGCTTCGTCACCGAGATCCGTCTGGATGCGGGTGAGATTCGCACTGCATCCGAAGACTAGCCTAGCAACTCAAACCAAAAAGTCCCGCAACTCCCCAAAGTTGCGGGGCTATTTCTTTCGGCAAAGCTCGCCGTAAACTTCGCCTATTAAATCCGAACCGTAGGGGCACGTTAAATCGTGCCCCTCTTGGGTTACTCCTCCCATCCCCGATTAAGTTGAAGGCTATCACTCTGGAACGTGCTCACTGGCACGGAGGCCTCGGAAGGCTGGCGCCGTCTTAAATCGCGCTGGAAATTCTGCTTCGTAGGATGATAATCCGGGGCAAATCAGATGATGCGGCGACGTGAAGCCGTACGCTTCCATCTCCTTCATGGCTTCCCTGGCGGTCCATCCTTCTTCAGCCATTCGATACGCTGCAATCATCATTCCGGTACGGTCATCGCCAGTCTGACAATGGACAAAAACCTTCTTCCCGCGGTTTTCGCGGAGCAGTTTGAGGAATCGGGCGAACTCTGTGTCTTTAGGATGGAAGCAGTTCCAGGGAATCGCCACGAAGCGCATTCCAAGCTTGGTTACTTCTTGGCGCTCGCCTTTGCGGCCTCGCACGCGCAAGTCCACCACGATGCTGATCCCCATTTCAGCTAATTTCTGAAATCCTTTCTGCGTAGGTTGCGCGCCGCGATACAAGCTAGGGCTCACTTCACCGAGCTTCGGTACGCCCTCAACGGCGAGTTTGCGCGCAATTGTGCGCTCCGCCGGGACGGGCCCGGCAGCGGAGTTCAGCGTGCCATACGCAACTGAAGTTGCGCATATCGTTGTAACCAAAAACGCGAGGAATCCCATGTGCCTTTTCCGTCTTCGCCTAGTCTCGCTCTCTCGCCGGTGTTGTACAAGGCCTGATCGACCCGGCATACCGCGACCTCTAGCGCATCGTGATGGAACTGGGCCCGCGTTCGGCGCAAAATTTGCTAATGCCAGATTCCGCGCCCAAGTCCATAGTCTGTAGTTCGGCGTCCCGGACGGAAATATAGGGAGTGCGGGGACAGCACCGAACCGAACGGTTGAAGGATCCGATCCAGCCAAGAAGAATGGGGAGCGCGTCATGAATGTCAGGTATCGGGTTGCCCGATGGTCCAGGGCGCATTGCGGTTGGCCAAGCGCAATAGGGTTTTTGATGATGTACCTCGGAGTGTTTGGCACCTACTCGCTTAGGGCTCAATCGCTAGCGGTGCGTCATTCGGAAGGCGTGACGCATGGGTTTTTACGGTTACGTAATCTGGAAAACGAAACCCTCGCTGTGGGTGATCTGATTCAGAACAGTACCGGCGATCGTGTGACCAGCCAGGTGATTTTACATTTTAAGGATGGCTCGGTGCACGACGAGCGGGTGAGCTATTCGCAGAAGCGCAGGTTCCGAATGCTGGAATACCGGCTTTCGCAGAAAGGCCCCGCGTTCAAGACGCAGATAGAACTATTCATCAACGGAACCTCCGGGGAAGTTACGGTTCGTTCCTGGGACGAAAAGGGCAAGGAAAAAGTAGAGACCAGCCATGAAAAACTTCCGGCGGATCTGGCCAATGGCATGATTCCGATCTTGACGAAGAATCTACCCGCGGATGGCTCCGCTCCGGCGCTGTCGCTGCTGGTGGCCACGCCGAAGCCGCGGCTGACGAAACTGGAGATTGCCCGCGAGGGCGAGGACTCTTTTGGCGTGGGTGGAAGCAGCCGCAAGGCAACGAGATACGTGGTGAAGATCAAAATCGAGGGTGCAGCTGGAATTGTCGCGCCATTGATAGGCAAAGCGCCTCCGGACATTCACGTATGGGTGTTGGAGGGAGAGGCCCCGACATTTTTGAAGTCAGAAGGTCCACTGTATGAAGGTGGGCCGGTGTGGCGGATCGAATTGATCTCGCCCGAGTGGGCGAAAGCAGACAGCAAGTGAGGAACGATCTTGGGCGCAACCCAGATTCAGCCTTTTGGGGATCGGACTATGCCTTAGACCCGAAACTGGCGAAGATGATGGTCCAGATGCTGGTACATCAACGCCGCCCATTCGACCGGAGTGAGCGGCCCGAAAAAGAAGTGCGGATGGTTTGTACAAATCGCCGGGCCGCCGGAAACGAAGCGATCAATCGATTCCCGCAGCCGTTGCTTCTCGACAGCGAAATCGCGCTCATCGGTGATCAGGCAGCTTTTCTCGGTCATGGCATTGCCGCGTATCGGCTCACCATTGCGGATTACAGACCGCTTTGCTAACCGCCCGAGAAGACGTCCGATGAAGATCCGTGGCGGAGAGACCTTCCCCATCGCCATGTCGATTGCGGCCGAGCAATGCGCCAGCGCCTGCGCGGGATTCATCTTGCCCCACTGTCGCTGGCTATCCGGTTGCAGCCGCGCGAGCCGCTCCTTTACCTCTTGCTCCCTGGCGGGTTCAAAGAGATTTTTCATCCGAAAACACCTCCCCCAATCAATTCCTCAAAACCAAATACCGCTGACCGAGCTTAATGCGCATCCGTGGGCGCAGGCGTTCCGTCGGACCACTTTAGAACCGGAATCATGAATACGGTCACCGGCTCCGGAGCTCCCTGAAATTGTGGATTTAACAGAACTGGAGAGCCGGCTAGGTCCGCACCCCAAACCATAGCCTCTGTTTGCGGAACGTAAAACATCAGATGGGGAACCCAGTGGCCGCCCGAGTCGTTTAGGACTCCCTGCTTCGAAAGCATGTAGGACATGCCGCCCGCCTCCAGTGATGGCAATTCCTTCTTGCTGAATGCCTTAATCCCCTCGATGATCTGAGCTTTCGAGAGTCCAGCCAATACCAACTCCGTCCTTTTCAAAGTGAGCGGGAAAATGGATCGCGCAGCTGGCGGATTGAAGCAGATCGGTCCTCGCAGTTTGGGGTTCCAAAACAAAGGGTCGTCGAATGCAGACATCCACGCCCGTTCCACAACACACACGAAACCGTTTTTTCCTTTGACCGCAGTTTCGTACCCGTGGCGGCCAAGAACCAGAACCTCCGCATCGCGCGATATGGAATCCGGAGCCGCGCTCCGTGCCAGGTCTATCTCGGCATTTCGGTCCCGCATGAGGTATTGGTCAAGCGGCGCCAGGCCTGGATACGGCACTTTGGGCTCCTGCGCCCCCAATGGCAGCGCAGTACACAACCCGATGGCCAGAGCGACGGTCCCCAACGCGATCGTCAATCTATAGTTCATGTGATCCTCCATACGTGAGTCGAATGGGGACAGCCCAAATCGACACCCCATGCGAAGAATTATCGTCGAGCAGGCAACCGGGCGGGCATAAACCAATGGCGGGTACCGACGCTTTGTGGAGGGATGACGACAGACAAGGGCTCTTCGATCGACTGGGGCAGGCCGTCGGCGCGCCTTACGCGAGGAACCCAAGATGGGCCAGATTTATCCTGCCCATGCACAAGCTGGATCAACCCGGAAAGAGGGATGAACCTTGCCCTACAAGCAAGGCCGCGCAAACTAGGCGTTGACGGGCGTAAGCTCGCCTTGCGGGCGGGAGATATTCGCCAGGGCTTCTTTGCCCAGCCCAAGGACCACACGTCCGTTCACCTGGCCCTTCTTAAGCCGGCTGAAGACATCGTTGATGGATTCGAGCGGCAAGGTTTCGATCGTGGCTTTCACTTTGCCATCGGCCGCGAACGCCAGCGACTCTTCCAGGTCCAGCCGCGTTCCCACGATGGACCCGCGAATCGTGTGGCCGTTCAGCACCAGCTCGAAAATCGAGACGGGAAACTCGCCGGGCGGCAAGCCATTGAGAACACAGGTGCCGCCGCGGCGCAACATGCCGACGGCTTGTTTGAACGCGATCGGGGAGACCGCGGTTACCAGCACGCCTTGCGCGCCGCCGATCTGCTTTTGAATCTCCTTCGCGGGGTCCTGCGTCTTCGCGTCAATCGTGATTTCCGCGCCCAGTTTGCGGGCCAGCGCCATCTTTTCAGGGCCCAGATCCACAGCGGCGACGTGCAGCCCCATCGCCTTGGCGTATTGGATGGCGACGTGGCCCAGTCCGCCGGCGCCGGAAATTACCACCCATTCGCCGGGCTTTGCCTCGGTCATTTTCAAACCCTTGTACGTCGTGACGCCCGCGCAGAGGATCGGCGCGGCATCCACGAAGGAGAGGCTCTTGGGAATGCGGCCAAGATAGTCGGCTTGCCCAAGCGCATATTGCGCGAAACTGCCGTTCACCGAATAGCCGGAGTTCTGCTGTTCGTGGCAGAGTGTCTCCCAACCCGCAAGACAATAATCGCAGTGCCCGCAGGCGCTGTGCAGCCACGCGATGCCCACGCGGTCGCCTTCCTTCAGGTGAGTGACGCCGGGACCAAGCGCGGCAACAATCCCTGCTCCTTCATGGCCCGGAATGAACGGTGGCGCAGGCTTGATGGGCCAATCGCCGTCCGCGGCGTGCAGATCGGTGTGGCAGACCCCGGAAGCCACGATTTCAACAAGCGCTTGGCCCGGCCCGGGCGTCGGAATCGGCACTTCTTTGACAACCAGTGGTTCGCCAAATTTTTCGACGACGGCGGCTTTCATGGTTTTTGCATGTGACATTTCTAATCTCCTGTGTGACCCGGCGCGCGCGGCTGTAGTCTCCGTTCCATTATTTCTACTCGTGGCTTTCCGGGGTGGCTGTGACGAAGGTCACCGTTGCGGTTTGGCTGCCGGGATTGGAGCGGCAGTGGCTCTGCAACTCACAGATCTGGCGCAATGCAAAAACCCCGCTGCTCGTTGGAGCAGCGGGGCTTTCGGGAGAGGGCGGATGGCCTGTCGACGCGGCGAGCGGGAATTGCGGAATGAAGCGTAACCCAAGAAGGGCACGATTTATCGTGCCCCTACAGAACAGAGAATAAATCAATTGTTGATGTCGGCTTTGGTTTCGAGCTTGGCGAGCATAGGCTCGAGGAACGGTTTGTTGGCGTCGGGTGCGCCGGCGATGGCCAGCTTCATCTCTTTGGACGCGGATGCGTAATCGCCGGTATGGGACGCCAGCCGGGCCTGCGCCAGATGGCTCAGCCAGTGGTTGGGATCTTTCTTGGCGACTTGCGGATAGAGTTCAAACGCGCGCTTGGTGTCGCCGGCGCGTTGCAGGCCGCGGGCGTAAACGTAAAGCTGCGTGGCGTTCGCTTTGGCGAAAGCGGCGGAGAGCGTCTTTGCCGCTTCGTCTTTCTTGCCCATGGCGTCGAGGATGCGCGACTTGGTTTCCAGATTCTCGAAGCGGTCTTCGTTCTGGATGGAAGTCTCTTCCCACTTCAGCGCCTCTTCCAGGTTGTAGTTGCCGTCGAGGCACCAGTTCGCGGCCTCGTCGTAGCCGGCCCAGGTGAAGCCGCCGACGCTGCGCAACTGGTTGCGAATGCTCTTGAGGGTTGCGGCTTTCACGTCAACGGAAACGCGGAAGGGCACGGCGATCTTCTCCCAGCGCATGGTGGCCGCGGCGGAATCGGGCTTCACGTCGTCGAAGGTGTAGGTCAGCGTGTCGAACGCCGGGCTGGCCGCGGGCTTGACGGTGACGCGCAGCGCGTCTTCCTTTTCGTCATAACTGAAACTGCCCCAAGAGGTGGAGTTCTTGGAGAAGATGATGGTCCACTGATCCTTGTCGGGAATCATGTGCAGGCCGTAGGTGCCGGCCGCGAGCGGCTTGCCTTCGATGGAGACGTCATCGGAAAACGTGATGGTGGAGTTTTCGTTCGCACCCGCGCGCCAGACTTTTCCATAGGGGACGGTTTTTCCCCAGACTTCCCGGGAGCCGGCGAGGGGACGGCTGTAACTGATGCTGACGGTGCTGATGCCGATGGTTTGTGTGGTTTCACCGTGCTGGCTGATGCGGGGAAGATTCAGCTCCGTGGCCTGGCTGCCATTTTTGAATTGCGCGTGAGCGCTGGTCAGGCAGAAAGCAAGGCCAAAAGAAATTGTAAAAAGAAAACGAATCGTATTGCGCATAGATACACCATCCTGGTCGCGAAAAACGGTGCTTCGCGGAAGTGGAAATTTGTTGGACGAACACGCCCACTGCGATAGACGGCAAGGAGGGGGGTGAGTAAGCAGGAGGTAGGGAGAATGCCCGCTGATTTTACAAGTGTTTACAAACTCCCGGCAGATGAAACAAAAGTACGATCAACATGATTCTTGCTGTCAGCTTGATTTTGTCTGGCCGGGAATTCCATGCGGCGATTCTGTCCGGGATTGTAAACAGAGAGGAAAAATACGGGCCCGAAAAAAAGCTATTGACTTTCGCTTTTTGTTCGCCTATATTCGCCCCCGGTAGAGGAAACGGGAAACGGGTGGCTTCGGCTCCATTGCCTTCGGGCTCTCCCGAGCCGGATGCCACCCGTTAAAGTAGCGCAACAGCCGCTTCCCTGCCAGGAGCTGCCATGGAAGCCTGTGTCGAAAGAAGAAGTAGCGAGTGGCGAGTGCCGAGTGGCGAGCAAGAAGGCGGCATAAAGCCGCCCCTACAAACCCAAGAGGAAGAAGCGGAGGGCCGATCTGAAGATTGGCCACTACACACAGCGTCAGGGGAACTTGCTTGCCCTGATGACAGCGAAGGTGAGTCCGCCAGCCTACCATCTCCATTGGCGCGTTTTCTGAAACTCGCCACTCGCCACTCGCCACTCGCCACTTCCTCTGCGAACTGGCTTGGGCTCGGCAAAGCGCGTGCGACGGAAAAAATGCCGCATATTGTGCATGTGGATGTGGACGCGTTTTTCGCTTCGGTGGAGCAGGTGCTGAATCCGAAGCTGCGCGGGAAGCCGGTGCTGGTAGGGCGCGGCGTGGTGGCTTCGGCAAGCTATGAGGCGAAATTCCGCGGCGTGAAGACGGCGATGAGTTTTCGCGACGCGCTGCGCATCTGCCCGAAGGCGATCGTGGTGCCCGGGAAATACGAGCACTATGCGGAGTTTGCCGAACGCGTGCGGCGAATTCTGGAGACGTACACGCCGGCGGTGGAAACGGCGGCGCTGGACGATTTTTACCTGGACTTCGCGGGGACGGAGCGGTTGTATCCGGATTTCGAGGCCACGCTGCGGCGGCTGCAGGCGGAGATTTTGGGAAGGACGGGGTTGAGCGTTTCGGTGGGCGCGGCGCGGACGAAAGTGGTGGCGTCGATTGCGTCGCGGCTGGAGCGGCCGCGCGGGTTTCGCATCGTGCCGGCGGGAACGGAAGAAGGATTTCTGGCGCCGCTTCCGGTGGAAAAGCTGCATGGCATCGGGCACACCCACGCGGGCGCGCTGGCGGAGCGCGGCGTGACGACGATCGGACAGTTGCGGATGATCCCGAAGCCGGTGCTGATGGCGGCGTTTGGCGACGTGATTGGCGAGCAGATCTGGGAGCGTTCGCGCGGGCTGGACGGGCGCGAGGTGATGACGCTGGCGACGCCAAAGTCGGTTTCGCGCGAAACGACGATTGAAGGCGGCACGATTGACACGGAGTTTCTGGGCGGCTTGCTGGAGTATCTGAGCGAGCGGATCGGCTCGACGCTGCGCGACCATGGCAAGCAGGCGCATACGCTTGGCGTGCGGGTGCGGTATGTGGACCACTATTCAGCGCACCAGACGGTGCGGCTCCTGCGCGCAACAAATGACGAGCGCGAGTTGCTCCTCGCCAGCAAGGAATTGTTCGCGAAATTGTTCACGCGGCGCGTGGCCATCCGCCACATCGGCGTGAGCGTGACGAACCTGGATGCCGACCGCCGGCAGAACGAGTTGTTCGATGTGGACGCAAACCGCCGCTGGTACCTGAACCGTGAAGTCGACCGCGTCCGCGGCCGCTACGGCTGGAACGCCGTCTTCTACGGCAAAGGCCTCGAACTCCGCGAACACTACGCCACCAAAGAGAATGGATTGGTGCTGTCTACACCATGCCTATCGCGATAGAAGCCTGTAGCTCACCCCTTCAGGGGTGAGGATTTCCCGTCAACGACCGGCCAATTTTTCGCCATACTACGAAACGCGTCACCGCGATAAAAACCTCAGGCCAAGGCAACGATCTTGCTTGCTTGTATGGAAACCCTCAGGCCTGAAGGCCTGAGCTACAGAATTTTTCGAAACTAATTCCCTTCCCTTTACCCGTTATTTCTTCAGCTCCCCGATCGCCTTCCCGCCGGTCGCTGCTACAGGTGCCTGCATGTTTGTGCATTTGCGTTGTCACAGCCATTACTCGTTTCTGCGGGGGGTGAATCCTCCGGAGGAGATTATTGCGGCGGCGGTGGAGCAGAAGATGCCCGCCGTGGCGCTGACGGATACGGATGGGATGTATGCGGCGGTGCCGTTTTACCAGGCGGCGCGGACGGCCGGGGTGAAGCCGATTGTGGGGGTGACGCTGGAAGTGGAAAGAAGTGGCGAGTGGCGAGTGGTGAGTGGTGAGTTTCGGAGAAAGAAAAACGCGGTTGAGGGTAGCAGCCCGGCGAACATGTCGATGGTGTTGCTTGCGGCGAATGCGGAGGGGTACAGCAATTTGTGCCGGTTGACTACGTTACGGCAGTTGGGAGTTTTGCAGCCGGGGCAGGAGACGTTTGCGGAAGAGGCGGGGCGGGCGGTTGCGGTGGAGGAGTTGGCAGCGCACAGCGCGGGGGTGATTGCGTTGTGGCCGGCGGGGGAGTTTTTGCGTGGTGGCGCTGTGCAAGAAGACCGGGCGAGCCCGGCCCCTACAAAGGCGCCCGCCTCAGAAGGCGACCGCTACAAGGAGATTTTTGGAGAGCGGTTGTACATCGAGGTGCAGCATCTCTCGCCCGGGGATGGGCGGGTCTTGCGGGAGGCCCAGAGGCTGGGGCGGGAGTTGGGGATTCCGCTGGTGGCGACCAACAATGTGCACTTCGTTAAGCCGGAAGAGCATTTGCATCATCGGGCGGTGAATGCGATTCGCACCGGCGGATTGCTGACTACCGTTGCGGTTCCTGAAATCACGACCGCGGAAGCTTGGTTCAAGCCGGCAGCGGAAATGCAGCGGCTGTTTCCGGATCATCCGGAACTGCTGCGCGCCACGCTGGAAATTGCGGAACGCTGCAACCTGGAATTGGAACTGGGCAAAACAATTTTCCCGGAGTTCCCGGTGCCAGAGGGCGAATCGGCATTTTCGTATTTGTGGAAGCTGAGTTTCGAGGGGGCACAGAAGCGCTACCGGCCACTGCGCCCCGCGGTGCTTGCGCGGCTGACGCGTGAATTGGAAGTCATCGAGAAATGGGGCTTGGCGCCGTATTTTCTGCTGGTCTGGGACATCGTTGAAGAAGCCCGCCGGCGCGGGATACCCGCGGTGGCACGCGGGTCGGCAGCCAGTTCGATGGTGCTCTATAGCCTGGGAATTTCCTGTGTATGCCCGCTGCGCTGGGGACTTTATTTTGAGCGTTTCCTAAATGAGCAACGCGGTGATTGCCCGGACATTGACATTGATATTTGCGGGGCTCGGCGCGACGAGCTGCTCGATTACGTGTACGCGCGGTGGGGCCCGGAGCACGTGGCGATGATCGGCAGCTTCATCACCATGCACGCACGGCTGGCGGTGCGCGAGGTCGCAAAGGTGTTTGGCGTGCCGCCGGGCGAAGTGAATCACTTCACAAAGCGGCTGCCGCACCGGCCGGTACGGGAAATTCTGGAGGCGATCAAACTTTTGCCGGAGGGCCGCACGCTGCCGGTGAACGATGAACCGTGGAAAACGATCCTGCAGGTGGCGCTGCGGCTGGACGACGCGCCGCGGCATCTGGGGATTCATCCGTGCGGAACGGTGATTTCGGCGCGGCCGCTGACGCATTTGGTGCCGCTGGAGCGGGCGACCAAGGGCATCGTGGTGACGCAGTACGACATGAATGCGATCGAATCGCTGGGGCTGATCAAGATGGATCTGCTGGGGCAGCGCGGCCTGACGACGATGGCGCTGGCGTTGGACAACATTGAAAAGCAGGAAGTAAAGGATCAGAGGGGAGTAGCGGCGGATGGATTTACGCCTTGTCCCGGGGCGCGGACGATTGATTTTGCGGCGATACCGGAGAATGACCCGGCGACTTGCGCGGTGATTGCGGCGGGCCGGACGATGGGAGTTTTTCAGATTGAGTCGCCGGCCATGCGCGGCACGCTTCGCACGATGGGGGCGCGAACACTCGAAGAAATGGCAATCGCGTTGGCGATCATCCGGCCGGGAGCGGCGGAATACGGATCGAAAGAGCTTTTTCTGAAACGGCTGCGCGGGAAAGAGCCGGTGTTGTACGCGCATGAATCGCTGAAAGGCATTCTGGGTGACACGCTGGGCGTTTGCATTTACCAGGAACAGGTCATGCAGATCGCGCAAGCGGTCGGGAGCATGTCGCTGGCGGAGGCGGACCTGGTGCGGCGATCGGCGGCGAAGTTTTCCGGGCAGCGGGAGCGCGAACGGTTGCACGGGAAATTCCTGAAAGCGGCGGAGAAGATGGGGTTGCAGGGAGCGGAGCGCGAAGAGACCTGGATGATGGTGGAAAAATTCGCGGGATTCGGATTCTGCAAGGCGCATGCGGCGACATACGCGGATATTTCGTACCGCATGACGTATTTGAAGACGCATCACACGGCGGAATTTCTGGCCGCGATGTGCAGCGCGGGCGCGGGGTTTTATCACGTTTCGGCGTACGTGGAGGAGGCGAAGCGATGGGGGATTGAAGTGAGATTGCCGTCTGTGAATCGTTCACGGATGGAGTATACGGCGGAGGGGGAAGACGGAGAGATAAACCCAAGAGCGGGCCGGGCCCTTCGATCGGACTCAGGGCAAGCGAGCCCGGCCCCTACAAAGGCGATGCGGATTGGGTTGATGCAGGTGAAGGGATTGCGGGTGGAAACGATCGTGGAGATTGTGCGGGCGCGGGAAGCGGAGGGAGCGTTTCGTTCGCTGGAGGATTTTCTGGAGCGGGTGCCGGCGGAGCGGGATGAGATTGAGGCGTTGATCAAATGCGGGGCGTTTGATGATGTTTGCGGAATGACGCGGGCGGCGATGCTGTGGCAGTGGAATTTGCTGCAGGCAGGGGGGCGGATAGGATCAACCGCAAAAAAAGCCCTAAGTTGTCATCCCGAACCCGCGATTTCTGCGGGTGAGGGATCTGCTTTCCGCAGAGAGCAAAGAGAACAGCAGGTTCCTCACCCCGTTCAAAAAGCGAACGGAGTTCGGAATGACATGTTTTGGGATTTTTCTAAAGGTACTGTGGGCGTGCTGTTTGCGGAGATGGAGACAAACGATTCGATTGGGTTGGCGTTGCGAGAGATCGATGCGCCGGATTATACGCGCGAGCAGAAGCTGCGGTATGAGCGGGAAGTGCTGGAGGTTTGCGTAAGCGGGCATCCACTGGATTTTCTGCCGCGGAACGGTGAGACGTGGAGCGACGAACTGCCCGGCTTACGAGGAAAGCGGGTGACGCTGTGCGGGTGGGTAGTGACGTACCGACATGTGGGTACGAAAAATTACCGGAACATGATGTTTGTGACGCTGGAAGATCAGCGCGGGCTGTTTGAGGTGATTCTCTTCCCCGATGTGTACGACAAATTTGGCGGGCTGGTGTATGAGACGCGGTCGATGCGGGTGACGGGCGTGGTGATGGAGGGAGAGCATATCAATGGCGAGAGAATGGAGCGGTTGGGTGGATGAGTGGGAGAAGAGTAATCGGTAATCAGTGAGAGGGAAGAAGATAACAGATAGCAGCGATCAGATAGCAGGAGGCAAGAGTTGCGCGGCGCTCGATTAGGGAGCGGTTCCTGATCGCTGATCGCCGTTATCTGATCGCCTCTGGCACAGAGCTAAACACGCGTGAACACCCCATGATTCGACCCACAAACAAAGCTGCGCAAGTACCCGAACCGCAGACCGGCCAGCCGGCGGCGAGCGGCGAGGGCTGGCTGGGGCGCAACAGCAGCGAGAAGCGGCGGCTTTGGGAACGGCTGAATCCGCGGCATCGGAAAGAACTGCGGATGCTGGCAGAGGCGCTGGCGTTGCAGCAGAATCACGCTCGATTGCCGGAGGGGGCGCGCAGGCGTCTGGACGCAGCGCTGGCGGAACTGGACCGCGTAATCCGGCGCATCGCGGGCATCCTGACGGAGTTGGCACGCCGGACACCACCGCCGGGGTGAGTGTTGCGGACGGCAAATAGGGGGCACATACTTTTGACATGAATACTTCCAGGGATCGCCGAACCATCCCGGGCCTTGCTGCGCTGATCCTAACGGGCTTATGCGCCGGCACTTTTGCGGGTGCCGCGCGCGCGGACGAAATTCGCCTGAAAGATGGAAAGAAGCTGCACGGCGTGATCGTGGCGTACGAAGACAACATGTTCAAGGTGAAGACGGATTTCGGCTTCGTGCTGGTGGAGAAAGACAAAATTGCCTCAATCATCCCGGACACGCCGGCGGAAGCGGCTGCGACAAATGCAGCGGCCAAGCCCGCGGCGAAGAGCGAATCGACAACGAAAGCTTCGGCGATTGTGAACAGTTCCGCAGCGCGGCCGGAGATTCCGCTGACGGCAGCCAAAGGGGATGTGACTCCGCCGCCGATCAAGGCTGTCAGCGCCACGCCGAAGACCACGATTGCGTCGCCAGTGGCGACTCCACCGCCGCCAAAGGAAGAGCCTCCGCCGATTAAGGAAGAAATTCAGGGCAACTTGTATCTGAATCACGAATTTTTGTTCCGGATGTACAAGGCGCCGAGCTGGCAAATTATTACGGACGCAGGGCAGGGTTTGCCGAACGCGATTGTGGCCATGGGGACGAGCAACGAGTCCACGTTGCTGGTGGTGGGGCACGAAAAAACGAAGGGAGCGCTGGAACCCGAGGCACAGGAAGTGGAGAAGAAGCTGAGCGAGGTGTATGCGAATTACCGGCTGATTTCGCAAAAGAAAACCGTGCTGGGGGGATTGCCGGCGCTGGAGTACAAATATCGCGGGATGGCCGACGGGCATGATTGGTCGGGGACACTGGCGGTGGTGGCGCGAAACGGGGATGTGTTCACGGTCTTGGGAATGACGTACGCGGATACGGACCTAATCCAGATTCAGGAAAACGTGATCTCGCGCGCGATTGCGAGCATCGATTTCAACGTGAAATAGCGAGGACCGGCGCGATCAGCCGACGGTGACTTCGATAGTGTGGTAGCCTGTTGCGCCATCCGGCCATTCGCCGCTGTCAATGGAAGATTGCAGTTTGCCGCGGCCGTCGGTGGCGCGGGCTTTCAGTGTTTGCTTCCCTTTCGGTGCGTTTTTCCAGACAAATTTCCAGAATGCCCAAACCTGGGAAGGATTCGGGTTGCTGAAGATTTCCACTTCCTGCCAGGTGCTCCCGCCGTCCGTGGAGACTTCAACTTTGGAGATGCCGGACGTGTCGCCGATAGCGTAGCCGGTGACGACGAACGTGTCGCCGGTGATGCGGGAAAGATTGCGGGGGTTGTCAATGATGCCCTGTGTCTTGCGGTCGCCGGTGTTCGACCAGCCCTGGCGTTCCCAGTAGCCGAGATATTCACTGTCCACAAATTCGATCCGTGTCAGCCACTTGGGCATTTTCATGCCGTAGCGGCCGGGCATCAGCACGCGCAGAGGAAAACCGTGCTGGCGCGGGAGCGGTTCGCCGTTGATGTTGTAGGCGAGAAAATTCGCGGGTTCGCTGAGACGCGAGACGGGGTGGCCTGTGGTGTAACCTTCGGCGGCGTAGAAGACGGCGTATTTTGCGGCGGGGAGGATTCCAGCGTGATCGAGAATTGGCTTAAGGAGCGTGCCGGTCCATTTGGCGTTGCCGATGAAGCGGCCACCTACGGAATTGGAGATGCATTCGAGAGTCAGGATAGTTTCGTAAGGAGGGAGCGCGCGAATTTCATCGTAGCTGAATCGGAGAGGATTTTTCACAAGGCCGTCAATCGTCAGAGACCATTTGGTCGCGTCGACGGCGGGCTCGCCATGAGAAGAAGTGAGATAGAAGTCTTCGGTCGGAGTAATGGCGCGGAGAGCGGCTTGCGGCCCCGCGTTGACGAATGCCCGAATATTGGCGTCACCGACGTTGGTGCCACGCATCAGGTAGCGATAGATGACACCCGGAATCAGCAGACCAAGGCCGAGGCCTCCGGCGACAGAAATGAAATGGCGGCGTTCCATGATGGATTAGATGAGGAGCCTGTGAAAAGGTATCACAGCGCTGGGGCCTATATTCCAAGAACACAGACTGAAGCCTGTGCCACGCGACTCAGACGTGCGCGGCCTCCGCGGGTTTGCGAAGTTCTCGGATCATGTTAATCAAGGCCTGGACTGCCCGCGGGAGGCTGCGGTCGCGGCGGTACACGAGCGCGAGCTCGCGCCAGAGGTCGACGCCCTCGACGGTAAGGAGCTTCACTTCGCCAGTCTTGACCTGATCGCGCGCGAAGCTTTCGCTGATGATAGAGATGCCGACGTCGGCGGCAACAAAGGTCTTGATCATGCCAATGCTGGGAAGCTCCATGGCGATCTGCAAGCGCGAACGGTGCGGACGGAAAAGCTTGTCAAGCACCTGGCGGGTGTAGCCGGTGCGAGGAAAGATCAGCGGAGCCGAGGCGATTTCTTCAAGCGTAACGTGGGTGCGCTGCGAGAGCGGATTTTTTGTGCTGACCATAAAGCGAAGGCGGTCGCGGTTGATGACGTGCATTTTGAGGTTGGGGGATTTCAGGGGGAGGGTAACGATGCCGAGATCAAGCGATCCGTCTTCCAGGCGCTGCAGAATCTTGTGACTGAAATTCCGGTAGATGCTGATATGGACAAGCGGGTACCGGCGTTTGAATTCGGAGAGGATGTCGGGCAGCAGATAGAGGCAAGTGGCTTCGTTGGCGCCGAACATCACGGGGCCCTGGACGACGCTGCCGCGATCGGCGACGATCTGCACGGATTCGTCGCGCAAGCGCAGGAGGCGTTCGGCGTAGTCGAAGAGAACAACCCCGGCCGGCGTCAACTCGACGGACTTTGCGGATCGATCGAGAAGCTTGGCCTTGTAAGCCTGCTCGAGCTGGCGGATTTGCGCGCTGACGGCGGATTGCGAACGAAATACCTTCTGGCCGGCCTTCGAAAAGCTTTTCAGCTTGGCGACCTGCACAAAAGTTGTAAGTTGATCGAAATCCATATCCCCCACTCTCTAGAGATAAATATAGCGAATTCTACATTAGAAAACGGTTAAGACGAATCCATCAGGCATAGTGCGTAGCAGAGGAAGCCGGAACCGAAAGAGCTGCCGGCGCGGGGATGAGAACCGGGTCGCGAATCCCGCTCGAAAATGCGCGCCAGACACCATCGAGCGATTCCTGAATGTGAATCGGCTGAATGCGGACGAAATTGTGCAGGGTGCGCTGCGCAAGGAAACGTGCGGCGCGCGGGCTACCGGTAAGTTGGAGGTGAAGTTCGATGAGGGCGCGGAGGTGCGACTCCTCATGCTCCTCCAGTTCGTGGGACTGGACAAATTCTCGATTGAGCACGTTTTCCATTTCGCCGCGCAAGATGTAAGCGAGGCCGCCGGTCATGCCGGAGCCGAAATTCAGGCCGACGGGTCCGAGAACCGCGGCGATGCCACCGGTCATATACTCGCAACCGTGCTGGCCGACGCCTTCGACAACAGCGATGGCCCCGCTGTTGCGGACGGCAAAGCGTTCGCCGACTTGTCCTGCGATGAAGAGCTGGCCTGAGGTGGCGCCGTAGAGAACCGTATTGCCGGCGAGGACGTCGCCGCGCTTAGAAGCGTTGTGGCCCGCCCTAATGGCGATGGCTCCGCCGGAAAGGCCTTTGCCGACGTAATCATTCGCTTCGCCATAGAGTTTCAGGGAAAGCCCTTCCGAAAGAAAAGCGCCAAAACTTTGCCCGGCAGTGCCGCGAAATTCGTGAACGGATGGGGCCAGGTTTGGTTGCTGGATGCGGAGGCGCATTCGTTCGCCACTGAGATGGCTGCCGATGCTGCGGTGAAAATTGTTGATGGGGGTCGGAGCCGCATCTTGCGAATGGGACTGCTGCAGGAGTTCTTCGACTTCCACGCCGCTCGATTCCGGCACGGGAGTCTGTTGGGGCACAACGCGGGCGGGTTTCGAGACAGGGATGACGAGCAGAGCGTCGAGGCCGGATTTGGTTTCGAGACGATCGTACCAGCCGCGAAGTTCGCCGAGCGAGCGGACGCCAAGTTCGGACATGTTACGGCGAATTTCTGCGGCGAGAGAACGGAAATAGGCGACGACCATTTCCGGCTTGCCATTGAAGCGTAGCCGCAGGGTCTCGTCCTGAGTGGCGATGCCGACGGGGCAGGTGTTGAGATGGCACTGGCGGGCCATGACGCAACCGATAGCGACGAGCGCCGCCGTACCGAAGCCGAATTCGTCCGCGCCGAGGATAGCCCCGATGAGAATGTCGCGCGCGAAGCGGAGGCCGCCGTCGACACGAATGGAGACGCGCGAGCGCAGACCGGCGCGCAGCAAAGTTTCATGCGTCTCCCGCAGGCCGATTTCCCAGGGCAGGCCAGTATTCTTGATCGAAGTGAGCGGAGAGGACCCGGTGCCGCCATTGTGGCCGCTGACGGTAATGACGTTTGCGCCGGCCTTCGCGACTCCCGCGGCGATTACGCCGATCCCCGTGCCGGAGACGAGCTTCACGCCAATGCGCGCGCTTGGATTGACGGCGCGCAAATCGTGGATCAGTTGCGCAAGGTCTTCGATGCTGTAAATGTCATGGTGCGGCGGCGGAGAAATCAGCGGAGTACCAGGAGTGGCGTGGCGGATGCGAGCGATGTATTCGGTGACTTTGCGCGCGGGAAGCTGGCCCCCTTCGCCGGGCTTGCTGCCTTGCGCCATTTTGATTTCGAGTTCCTCGGCACGCACAAGATAATCGGCGGTGACGCCAAAGCGGCCGGAAGCCACCTGCTTGATTTTGCTTGCGGCGCCCGGCGTGGCATAGAGATCCGGATCTTCGCCGCCTTCTCCGGTGTTGCTGCGGCCACCGATCTGGTTCATCGCGAGAGTAAGAGTCTTGTGGGCTTCGGGGCTCAACGACCCCAGCGACATCGCTTGTGTGCTGAAGCGCTTCAGGATCGAGTCGAGAGATTCGACGTCTTCGAGTGCAACTGGCTGCTCCGGCAACATTTCCAGTAAATCCCGCAGAAAAGTGGGCCCCGCGGCTTTGCCGAGTTGTTCAACAGCGGAGTAGTTCTCCGGCTGCAGCTTGCGGGTGTGCGCGTGGAGACGACGGATAAATTCGGGTGAGTTGGCGTGAAGTTCCGCACCCTTACGGAAGCGGTAAAGTCCAAAGTCGGGAAGACTCTCCCCGCCGATCGAATAGGCGGTGGCGTGCATTTTCAAGTAATCCTGCAGCACGTTGAGCAAGGACTTTGTGCCGGGATAGCGGCCCGCGTCTTCAAAGAATTCGTGGCAGATTTGTTCTTCCAGTCCCAGGACTTCGAACAGGTGGCTGTTTCGATAGCTGGCCAGCGTGGAGATTCCCATACGGGCTAGAACTTTGCGCAACCCGTTGTAAATGCCTGAGCGGAATTTCTTGAAGGCACCCGGCTCTTCCGTTTCGGCAAACTCTTCGGCCAGATAGGGCACAACAGCGCTGGCACCGGCGGCCAACAGCATCGCGACATGGTGAGTCTCGAACACCTGTGCGCTTTCGACGATTAGCGGAACGTCGGCGTAACCCTGGCGCACGGCGCTCTTCCAAAGTTTCGCTGCGGCCAAAAGCACAGGCAGCGCTGCCCGATCAGCACTGACATTTCTGTCGGAGAGGAGGAGGAGCCCCGGGCGCTCGCCGTTACTCAGAGGGGTAGCTAAACACTGAGTGAGACAGCGGCGGGCACCCGAGACTCCAGTGGTGGCAGGAAAGCTTGTATCAACAATCTGCAGTTCGGGGAACACTGCACAAAGCGCCGCAAGCTCAGCGGCACTAAGAATGGGCCCAGGCAAGCAATGCGACTTGCCAAGCGAAACTTCGAGAGACATCACATGCGCTTCGCGCAACGGATCGATGGGAGGATTGGTGACCTGCGCGAAGCGTTGCTTGCAGTAATCCCAAAGGGGCCGCGTGAAAGCGGAGAGAAACGCGGGAGGAGCATCGTCGCCCATGCTCCAATCGGCTTCCTTGCCGGAGAGCAGCGGATAAAAAAGAAATTTGTACTGGTCATCGGTCCAACCGGATGCGCCCGCAAGACGGCGGGGTTCGGGGATAGCCGGACGCGGCGCATCGCTCGCGGGGTGAAGCAACGAAGGGACGGCGGTTGCTTTGCGTTGAACCTGCGTGGTGACGCTCTTCAGTAGCTCCCGCCAGCGCAGAAATACGCCGGATTGTGGCGTGGCGAGAATCATCTCGCCGGGACCGAGGCGATGGCGTTCGGCGACACGGGATTCCTCGAGGTCCACCAAACCCGTCTCGCTGCCGGCGATCACCAGACCGTCGTGAGTGACGAGATAGCGCATCGGGCGCAGGCCGTTGCGATCGAGTTTCACGCCAACAGAAAGGCCATCGCTGAACACCATGGCGGCGGGGCCATCCCAGGGCTCGCCCTCGCGCGAAAGAACTTCGAGCGTGCGCCGAACGTCGGAGGAGAGGAATGGATCCTCAGCGAAGGCCGTGGGAACAAGTTCAAGCATCGAGGCTTCGACAGATTTTCCGGCGAGGAGTTTCAGCTCCAAAGCGTTATCGAAGCTCGCGGAATCACTGACGTACTCTTCGAGTATGTGGAACCACTCGCCGACCCCGATCCGCTTGCGAACTTCCGGCCCGCGGACGCGCAGCCAGCGGCGATTGCTGACGATGGTGTTGATCTCGCCGTTATGGGCGACGTAACGAAACGGTTGCGCCAGCTGCCACGAAGGCTCTGTATTCGTCGAATAGCGCTGGTGAAAGATGGAGAAGTTTACGACAAACCCCGGGTTGCGGAGGTCTTCATAGAAATGCGGAAATTGCCAGGGCGTGAGCAGACCTTTGTAAACGATGGTGCGCGAAGAGAGCGAGGCGATATAGCAGCGCTCGGGCAGGAGAGTTTCAGCGCGCTTGCGGAGAAGGGAGAGGCTGCGTTCGAATTTCGCCGAAGCATCGGCTACGGGGGCTTTCGCGGGAGTGGGCTCAATGAAAAACTGCCATATCTCCGGCATGGTCTCAAACGCACGCTGGCCGAGAGCGTTTGGATTGACGGGCACCTTGCGCCAGCCGGCCAGACGCAACTTGCTGCGGCCGATGGCTTCTGCGATGGAGCGCTGCGCATCGGCAATTCGTGTGCGCGGCGAGAAGAGCATCCCGACCCCAAAAGTTTCGCCGAGGGTGATCTGGAGTCCGGCGGCACGCGCACGGAGAAAATCCACAGGGAGGCTGCTGAGAATTCCGGCGCCGTCCCCGCTGGCGCCATCTGCGTCTACACCACCGCGGTGAGAAAGACGCTCGAGGGCTTGCAGGGAGAATTGCAGGATTTCGTGGGAGGGAGGTCCCGCAAGGCGCGCGACAAAACCTGTACCACAGGCATCGTGGTCCGGGTGCCCCCAGTTCGGCTGGCGCCGCCTGCTACACATACCAGAGTAATAGAGGCAGCCAGAGGCGAAGTACAATGCAGAATTTCTATGTAATGCATCGGTAATGCAAGGGGAGCAGGAAGGGCAAGTACCTTAGAACTTCGTAACTTCGCTGAAGTGAAAATTGCCGATTTTCATTGGAGGAACGACCATTTCGAATGACTCTTCGGCGGTGGCGCGACGAGATGGGCCAAGGGCTTCGACATTCTTGAGCATTTGCAAAATCGATTGATTGAATCGGAAATTCCGGACGGAATGAGCGACTTTGCCCTTCTCTACGAGGAACAACCCGTCGCGCGTCATCCCCGTCATTACTTTTTCGTAGGGGTCGAGTTCGCGGATGTACCAGAGGCGCGTGACGAGAAGGCCGCGCTCCGTGCCGGCTATCATTTCCTCAATGGAAGATTTGCCGCCGCTGATTACAAGATTCATCGGTGCTTCGCCATATTCATTCGGCAGGGCAAAGCCGTGGCCCGTGGGACGCGCTCCGGCCTTTTTAGCGGAACGCCGGGAGTAGACCAGGTTGCGGGGAATACCGTTGTCCACAAGGAGGACTCGCTGGCGGGGAATGCCTTCGCCGTCGAAGGGCGCACCGAGTTGTTCGGAGTGATAAACATCGTCAGTGATGGTGATGTTTTTTCCAAGGAGCGGCTTGCCAAGGCGGCCGGAAAAACAGGAGCGCTGGTCCTGGATGGCGGTGGCGGCGAAGTCGTAGAAAAGAAAACCGACAAGATCGAGAACGGCAGCGGGTTCGAGGATGACGGTATATTTGCCGGGCGCAAGCTCGGCGGGATTTTCCGCGAGTGCTGCCTTATCACTGGCAGTTTTCGCTAGGGCGAGCGGATCGAAAGCACGGAAGTCGGCGGCGTTGGCCTTGGCCCAACTGGTAGCCGATCCTTGCTGCATCGTGACGGAAAATTCGGCCTGAGTCTGTCGGTAAGCCGCAAAGAGGCCACGCGAATTGGCGAGGACGGACTGGCTTTGGCCGCTGGAAAAAATGCCGGCGGCGATCTGACCCTTGCTTTCAGCGAGAGCGCAGACGTTTTTCACGGCGAGCGCGCGGGTCTCGGCGGAGAGCGCGGCGGTGGCTTCTGTGAAACGCCGAACGGGGCGGTAATTTTGTCTGCCTGGCAGCGGCAAGAGGCCTGGATCTTTTGGTTGGCTGGCGGCGAGCGATGCGGCGGATTCCAGCGCAGCGCGGAGGCCGTCTTCTTCGATGCGATTGGTGGTGACGCGAGCGGTGCGGCCATCGACGACAACGCGAAGAGAGACGGTGAGGCCGTGCTCGGCTACGTGCTGGTGAATGGAGTTGTTGGCAAAGCGGGTGAGCGCGTCGATGACTTCGTCGACATGGACCTCGGTCTCGGGAATGCCGCTGGCTTCGGCAATGCGCAGGACGCGATCGGTGATGGCGCGTAGTTCCCTTTCCGGCCGGAGCGAAACATCCTTAGCGTCCCGGCGGCTGGATAGTGAGCGAGTATTCTTCGCGGGGCTCATTGGTTTGAAAATGCCGTTCCGATTTTCACATTGCGAAAACGCGAGGGAGCAGCACCGTGGCCGGTGCCCATGGTCTGCATGGGCTGGCCCTTGCCGCAGTTGGGCGTGCCCCAGAGCACCCATTGATCGGCGTTGCAGATGGCGTCGCAGGAATTCCAGAATTCAGTGGTAATGCCGCTGTAGCTGGGATTTTTCAACATGCGGCCTTGCTTGCCGCCTTTGATTTCCCAGGCGATTTCCGTGGAGAACTGAAACTGGTAGCGGCGGTCGTCGATGGACCAGGAACGATTGGTGTCCATCAAAATGCCGTCGTCCGTGTCGGCAATCAGATTTTCCGGCGTCCAGCTGCCGGGAAGCAGGCTTACGTTGGTCATGCGAATCATGGGAAGACGATTCCAGCTTTCGGTGCGCATCGTGCCGCCGGAACGCGTCAGGCCAATGAGATGCGCGGTTTCGCGGCTGGAGAGATATCCGCGGAATTCGCCGTCCTTGATGACGTCGATGCACTGGGCAGGTACACCTTCGTCGTCATAGGCGAAGGTGCCGAGGCCGGCGCCATGCGCGGGGCGGGCGTCCGCGACAACATTGACGATCTGCGATGCGTAGCGAAGATTGTTCAATTTATCGAGTGTGAGAAAACTGGTGCCGGCAAAATTGGCTTCCTGGCCGAGAACGCGATCAAGCTCGATGGGATGGCCGACGGATTCATGAATCTGCAGACCAAGTTGGCTGCCGCCGAGGATCAGCGTGGACTTTTTTTCGGGGCATTGCGCAGCCGAGTGGAGCGCGACCGACTCCTCGGCCATCTGCGGCGCATGGTTCAGAAGGTCCATGGCCTCGATCAGCTCGTAGCCGCCCAGAATGTGCTGTCCGCCGAAACTGTTGGGGTAGGAGCGCTTCTGGATGGCATCGCCCTTGAAGGAAGTGGCGACGATGCCGCAGCCGGAGTGGTAGCGGCGCTGGTGAATTTTCGAGCCGGCGCTGGAAGCGAACCAGGAATCGATTTTACGGAATTGCATATCGGTCTCGGTGAGCGTGACGCCTTTGATTCCGCGCATGGCGGCATCGGCTTTCAGGAGCAGATCAATTTGTGCTTCGACCGGGATTTCGAACGGGTCTTTCTGGCAGGGTCCTTGCCAACTATCCACGTAGGATGGTTCGGCGGCGAGTTGTACGTCTTCTTTTTTCGCTAGAGACGAAGCTTTCGCGATGAAAACAGCTTGCGCAGCGCATGCGGCGACGCCTTCGCGTGTGAGTTGATCGGTGGAAGCAAAGCCCCAGGCGCCATTCACGACGACACGGATGCCAAGGCCGATGGATTCGCTCTGGCCCAGGGTGCCGACTTCACCGCTCTTGGTCGTGAGATCGCGCTGGCGGAGGTGCATGACGCGTACGTCGGCGTAGGTTGCGCCGCGGAGGCGAGCGACGTCGAGAGAGTGTCCGCAATAGTCCCACATGGAGGTCACCAAAATTTTGGGGCGGTTCGATTTTATCGAAACGCCCCTGGGAATATCTTACTTGATTTTCGCACCGAGGAACGGCCCGCCTCGGAAGGCTGGCCCTACGAGGTCCAGGAAAAGAACGGAGGAGGCGTAAAGCCGCCCCTATAAAAGCTGCGCTGGACCACCTGAAGGTGGCCGCTACGCTTAGGTGCCTTCTTGCCAGGACGCGAGGTACTGTTCCTGTTCGGCGGTGAGTTTATCGAGCCGATGGCCCATAGATTCGAGCTTCAGGCGCGCGATTTCGCGGTCAAGGTGCTCCGGCACGACGTACACCTGAGGCTTCATGTCTTTGTGGTGCTTGACGAGATATTCCGCGGAAAGCGACTGGTTCGCGAAGCTCATGTCCATCACCGAAGCGGGGTGACCTTCGGCGGTGGCAAGATTCACCAGGCGGCCTTCGGCGATCAGATAAACTTTGCGGCCATCCTTGAGCTGGAATTCGTCCACCAGAGGACGAACTTCCTTTTTGCCGGAGGAAAGTGATTCGAGCGCGGGGATTTCGATTTCCACGTTGAAGTGGCCGGAGTTGCAGACGATCGCGCCGCTCTTCATCACTTCAAAGTGTTCACGGCGGATCACGTTCTTGTTTCCGGTGACGGTAATGAAAATGTCGCCTTCTTTTGCGGCTTCGGCCATCGGCATCACGCGAAAGCCATCCATCACGGCCTCGATCCCCTTGACGGGATCGATCTCGGTAACGATGACGTCGGCGCCGAGTCCCTTGGCGCGCATTGCGGCGCCGCGGCCGCACCAGCCGTAACCGGCGATGACGACCTTGAGGCCGGCGATGAGGACGTTGGTCGCGCGAATGACGCCGTCCAGCGTGGACTGGCCCGTGCCGTAACGATTGTCGAAGAAGTGCTTGGTCATCGCATCGTTCACCGCGATGATCGGATACTTCAGCGTGCCGTCCTTCGCCATGGCACGCAGGCGAATCACGCCTGTCGTGGTTTCCTCGGTGCCCGCAATGACGTTGCCGACGAGGTCCTGGCGCTTGGTAAGCAGCATGGTGACCAGGTCGCAGCCGTCGTCCATGGTGAATTGCGGCTTGTGATCGAGGGCCGCCTTCATGTGCTGATAGTAGGTGTCATTGTCCTCGCCTTTGATGGCATATGTGGGAATGTTGTAATCCCGGTTCAGCGAGGCGGCAACCTCATCCTGGGTGGAAAGAGGATTGGAGGCGCAAAGCACGGCGTCCGCTCCGCCGTCGCGCAGCGCAATCATCAGGTTCGCGGTTTCGCTGGTGACGTGGAGGCACGCGGAAACGCGCAGGCCCTTAAGCGGCTGCTCCTTGATGAAGCGCTTGCGGATGGATTGCAGCACGGGCATCTGCTGCGCGGCCCATTCAATCTTGCGCTTGCCCGCATCGGCAAGCCCGATATCCTTCACATCGCCTTTTTTCAGTTCTGCCGTAGCCATTGCTGGAGTCCTCACAATTTAAATTTGCATTCGCCGGGCGAATGATTACACCTGGATGTCTTCTGCCAGCAAGCGGGGCGGAAATGCGGCAGAGAGAGAGACTGTCCCACGAACCAGGAAGATCGGCCGCAAAAACTAGCGGCGCGCGGCGGCTTCCACGGTAACACCAAGTCCCGCGGCCTTGCGCAGAGCATCGGCGCGGTCGGTCTTTTCCCAGGTGAAGCCGGGGCCAGTGCGGCCGAAGTGGCCGTAAGCGGCAGTCTGTTTATAGACAGGCTTGCGCAGATCGAGCGTTTCGATGATCGCTTTCGGGGTGAGCGAAAAATTCTGACGCACCAACTCGGTGATTTTTTCTTCGGGAATCGCGGCAGTTCCGAAGGTATCCACCATCACGGAAACGGGCTCGGCAACGCCGATCGCGTAGGCAAGCTGAACCTCGGCACGGCTGGCGAGTCCGGCAGCAACGATGTTCTTCGCAATGTAGCGAGCCATGTAGCAGGCAGAGCGGTCGACCTTCGAGGGATCTTTGCCGGAGAAAGCGCCGCCGCCGTGACGGCTGTAGCCGCCGTAGGAATCCACAATGATTTTGCGGCCGGTGAGGCCGGCATCGCCCATCGGTCCGCCAATGACGAAGCGGCCCGTCGGGTTGATGTGATATTTCGTCTTTGCGTCGAGCATGTGAGCGGGAATGATCGGTTTGATCACGTGCTCCATGATCGCGTGGCGAAGATCTTCATTGGGTACTGTGTCGCTGTGCTGCGTGGAGATGACCACGGTGTCTACGCGAAAGGGCTTGCCGTTCCGGTATTCGACGGAGACCTGGGACTTGCCGTCGGGGCGGAGGAAATCCACTTTCTTGCTCTTGCGAACCTCGGAAAGGCGCTGCGTCAGGCGATGTGCCAACTGGATCGGCATGGGCATGAGCTCTTCGGTTTCGTCGCAGGCGTAACCGAACATCAATCCCTGGTCGCCGGCGCCACCGGTGTCCACGCCCATGGCGATGTCGGGCGATTGGCGCTTGATGGTGCACATGACCGCGCAGGTGGTGGAATCAAAACCAAAGAGAGCGTTGTCGTATCCGACCTGTTCGACGGTTTTGCGAATCAAATCATCATAGTCGATGATGGCCGTGGTGGTGATTTCGCCGGCAACGACGACCAAGCCCGTCGTTACCAAAGTTTCGCAAGCGACCCGGCCCTTGGGGTCCTGGCGCATCACTTCATCGAGTACCGCGTCCGAAATCTGATCGGCAATTTTATCCGGGTGGCCTTCTGTCACCGACTCGGAGGTGAACAGAAAGTTGCGCATGTTTCCGTCGCTCAAAACAAATCTCCTCAGTGCTGGACTTCTTTTTTTGGGAAGGTGTGAAACACCCCGTAGGGCCTACGTGCCGAAGGCAAAGCAGACTCTAACCAATCCAGAGTAGCACCGGCTTGAAACGGAATCAACGCATTGATTTTGCACGGTTTATGGTTGCAGCGAGTGGTTATTTTCTGGCATCGAACAGAAACTAAAAGGATTTAGCGGCTTTGGAGAGGTGTATTCGTTTTTCCGATGAAGGTAAGTCTGGGCGCATTTTGCATCGGGAGTAGGGTTCTCTGCCCTTGAGGCGTATACTTTGGCTATGACTGAGCGCTCCGTCGAACTTCTGCAACGGGCTTTGTCCCTCACCGAGGAGGAACGCGCCGACCTTGCTGCCTCGCTCCTGAATAGCCTTGAATCGTCTCCCGATCCGGACGCCGAAGGGCTGTGGCAAGATGAAATCTCTCGCCGCGCCGCCGCGCTGGATACCGGAAACGAAAGGGCAGTCTCCTGGAATGAAGTCCAATCCCTAGCTTCCGCCGCGCTCCAGCATGGCCGCAAAAAGCGTTGAGTTTCATGAGGAAGCCGCGCGCGAATTCTTGGCCGCCATCGATTGGTACTCCTCGCGCAGTGAAGCAGTAGCCTCGCGTTTTGTGCTCCAGGTCACAAGTGCAGTACGTTGATCGCCGAATCGCCTCTGCGCTGGCCGAGCTATTCCCATAACACTCGCAAATTCGTGCTTCGACGATTCCCTTTTTTGGTAATTTACCGGGAACTAGCCAACAACATTCAGGGTCTCGCCGTGGCCCATGCCCATCGCCGCCCTGGCTATTGGAAAACTCGGCGCTAAGTCCATTTACATTAGACAACTTGCAATCTGACCGGAACATCAGGCGTCGTCGGAGTCGTCGACGCTTATTTCGAGCTTGCCTTTGGTCTTTTTGGCCATGAGGTAAGTGCGGATAAAGGGGGTGAGGTCGCCGTCGAGGACTTTGTCGACGTCGCCGACGCTGAATTTCGTGCGGTGATCCTTGATCAGGCGATAGGGCTGCATGATGTACGACCGGATCTGGCTGCCAAAAGAAATTTCGAGCTTCGATTCGTCCAGGCGGTCGGTTTCGTCACGGCGTTTTTGAATTTCCAGGTCGTAAAGTTTCGAGCGCAACATCTTCATGGCCATCTCGCGGTTCTTGTGCTGGCTGCGCTCCATCTGGCAGGCGACGATGATGCCGGTGGGGAGGTGCGTAATGCGGACGGCGGTTTCCACCTTGTTGACGTTCTGGCCGCCCTTGCCGCCGGCGCGAAAAGTGTCGAGCTTCAGGTCGTCAGGCTTGATGTTGATTTCGATTCGGTCGTCCACTTCGGGAATCACAAAGACGGAAGCAAAAGAAGTGTGGCGCCGCGCGGCCTGATCGAACGGCGAGATGCGCACCAGGCGATGCACGCCGGTTTCGCCGGAGAGCAGACCGTAAGCATTCTCACCGCTGAACTGAATCGTGGCGTTTTTGATGCCGGCTTCTTCGCCGGGAGTTTCATCGAGTAGATTCGCGGTGATACCGTTGCGTTCCGCCCAGCGGAGATACATGCGCAGAAGAATCGAGGCCCAATCCTGCGACTCGGTGCCGCCCGCGCCGGGTTTGATGGTCATGATGGCGTTCAGGTGGTCGTTCTCGCCGGAAAGCAGAGTTTGAGTTTCAAGGTCGCCGATGTAACTGTCCGCGGTAGAAAGCTCCTTGCTCAGATCTTTAAGCAATTCCTCTTTTTGTTCGGCGTTGGATTCGCCTTTGGCGAGCTCGATGTAAGTTTCGATGTCGCTTGAGAGGGTTTCCAGCTTCTCGTCCGCGGCGAGCTGGTCTTCGACGCGCTTGCGGTCGCGGAGAACGCTTTGCGCTTCATCCTGATTGCTCCAGAAATTGGGATCGGCGGTGCGCGCTTCGAGGGTTTTCAGGCGCGCGCGGTTCTGGGGAGCGTCAAAGAAAGCTCCGCACGAGGGTAATGCGCTGCTTCAGTCCATCGTACTGGTACTGCAAATCTTCAAGAATCATGCGGTGTTTGGGGTGCCCGGACCAGGCCGGGCGATTTCGCCTTTCGAAAAGTAAGCAACACTAGAATAGCGGAAACGCCCACGCACATCCAGGCGAACCAGTCGCCGAAGCGCGTGTAAATAGTTTTGTCGGTTCGGAAATCGTATGGCAAGTCGGCGGCGGCGCGGGCATCGCGCTGCATCACGCGCTTGACGTTTCCGTAGGGATCGACGGACGCGGTGATTCCGCTGTTTGTGTCGCGAATCAGCCAGCGGCGATTTTCGACAGCTCGGACGCGCGCCATGCGGAGATGTTGCTCGGCGGCTTCGGATTTTCCGAACCAACCGTCGTTGGAAATATTAATCAGCAGTTGCGCGCCGCTGTTGGCAAACTGGCGGATCTCGCCGGCATAGATGGCTTCATAACAGATGAAAATGGAAAATGTGCTGCCGTTGGAAAAACGGCCAACATTGCGTTCCCTGCCCTTGCGAAAACCGCCCACTTCTTCGGAAACGCTGGTGACGACCTGATGGATCAGCGGAAAAGGTTCATATTCGCCGAAGGGAACCAGATGAATTTTGTCGTAAAGAAAAGTGCGCTGCCCGATGTTGTTGAGCACCGCCGCGCTGTTGTACGGCACCAGGCCTGTGCGGGGAATTCCCTTGCCGCTTTCGAGCACCGGCTTCCAGTCGATAATGCCGACAACGACGGGATTCTGAAATTCCGTTGCCAGGCGCGAGATGTATGGGCCAAAGTGAGGATCCTGAAAGGAAAAGGGAGCAGGGGCTTCGGGCCAGACGAGCAGGTCCGGCTGCGGAGAGGCGGACGAGGCCCGCAAACTGAGTTGTTCGAGCTCCGCCATATCCGCTTTATGGTCGGCATACCAGTCCCCGACGTACTGCATATTCTCCGGGAAATTTGGCTGAACGACGCGCGCGACATGACTGGCGGTGGTTGTGGGGACAAAGCGGGGTCCCGCAATCTGCACGAAAACAAGAATCACCAAAACGCCGAACACGACTGCCAGTCTTATTTTCCTTTTTTCGGATGGACTCGCGAGAATCCAAATCAGAAGCGAGTTAAAACCGGCCACGAGGAACGATATGCCGTAAATTCCCGTAATCGTCGTCAACTGCACCAGCGCGAGATTCCCCGCGGCGGGATATCCGAGCAGTCCCCACGGAAAACTGATCTCCGGGAGATAGGCCCGCAGCACTTCCGTGGAAATCCAGAGAAATGGAGCGCCGAAAAGTGCCAAGCCGATTCCCTGCTGAGACAACCGCTGCACCATCCACGTGAACAGCCCGATCGAGCATCCCCATATAGTGGCGATGAGCAACAAGACTGCCCAGCCCGCTGCGGCGGACATTCCGCCGTGAACCGAGAGCACTTCAGCGACCCAGGAAACACAAGTCAGCACAAAAACCAGGCCGTGCAGGAAACCACAGAAAAAAGCGACGCGCGCCCGCGCGCCGAGCAGGCTGAACAGCAGGATCGCAATGCAGAACCAGGAATAGAGACTGGGATGTCCGCCGTAGTAAGAAAGCGAGAGGATCGCGCCGCTGAGGGAGGCAAGGACGAGACGCGCGACGGCGGAAAATTCCGGGGGGAGCAACGACCCCAATCGGGTAAACCAGGGAGGCGACGCCATCAGTGTTTTACGACGAATGCCTTGAAGCCGGCGCTCTCGAGGCCTTTCTTCGCGGCCTCGGCACTTTTCAGGTCTTTAAATGGCCCCACCTGCACGCGGTAATATTTGTCTTTGCGCGGCGTCTGCACGTAAGCGGAGAAGTGTTTTCTCTGCAGGCTGCCGGCGAGGGCTTGCGCGTCATCCTGCCTTGCAAGAGCCGCGACCTGCAAAATAATCGCGCTATTGGAGGTCAGCGGTGCGCTAGGGGCGTTTCTCTCAATCGGGGTGCGCGAAGCAACCGATGGGGGCGCGGAATTCCGCACGTTTACCGGTTTGGTCGCCGGCGGATTCGACGAACTCTTTGGAACCGGCTCCAGATGCGGCGCGACCTTCGACGATTTTTCTTTGTCGTAGAAATTCCAGGTGGAATCGGAAGTCGAGGACGTCGCAGGGTCGGAGTCGGCCGAATCATTCGGCGGCGCGGCAATTTTCTTCGGGGCGACTTCCGGCCTGGCGCTCACCACCGGTTCCGCGATGTCCATGCCTTTATTCGCGGCTCGCACCTGGCCATCGTACTGATTGCGGCCCATCACGTAGCCCAAGGCGAAAAACACGCCGGAAAAAACCAGCATGAGCAAAAACAGCCCAATCACGTGCCTGCTTTCCAGCACGCGCTCGCCCGCTCCGCGTCTCCCCCCCGATGCCATTTACTTAGATGTGCCCCCCGTCGCCTTCATCCATGTATTAATAATATCTATAGGAAGGGGAAACACAATCGTTGTGTTCTTTTCGACACCTATCTCGGTGAGGGTCTGGAGGTAGCGCAACTGGATGGCCGAGGCCTGCGTCTCCAAAACCTTGGCAGCATCGGCAAGTTTTTGCGAGGCTTCGAATTCGCCTTCGGCGTGAATGATCTTCGCGCGGCGTTCGCGTTCAGCTTCGGCTTGCTTCGCGATGGCGCGCTGCATCTGTTCCGGGATGTCCACCTGTTTGACTTCGACTTTGCTGACCTTGATGCCCCAGGGCTCGGTGTCCTGATCGAGAATGATCTGCAGCTTGCCATTCACGCGATCGCGCTGAGAGAGAATTTCGTCGAGCTCGAACTGGCCGACGACGCTGCGCAGCGTAGTCTGCGCCAACTGGGAGGTCGCATACTGATAATTCTGCACTTGAGAGAGCGCCAGATTGGCGTCAACAACACGGAAGTAGCAGACCGCGTTTACCTTCACGCTGACGTTGTCGCGCGTGATGATGTCCTGCGGCGGAACATCCAGTGTTTCTAGCCGAAGACTGATGCGATAGAGCGTTTCGATCGGCCAGAATACCAGCCGGACGCCGGCGCCCTTCGCCTCCGGAAGCAGCCGGCCGAGCCGCAGTACCACGCCGCGTTCCCACTCCTTGATGATGTAAAGCGAGTTCCAGATCCACAACAACAACAGCGCAATGACGATCAGCGTGCCCAATCCAAAATACTCGAACATGATTTGCCTCCGGGAACAACGCCAACTCTGACCGTTTGCGGTGACCTAAGCTTGCTTTGGCTCCACAAACAGTTTCAAACCATCAATGCGCGTTACGCGAACGAGCGTGCCCTCGGGAACAGGCGAAGCGGCCGCCGCGCGCCATAACTCGCCATGCACACGAACCATTCCTTCACCCTCAGAAGAAAGCGCGGCGGTGACCACCCCTTCCGCTCCGAGCATCTCTTCCTTTCCAGTGGCAGTCTTCCATCCACGGGACTTGAGCACTAGCCGCATCAAAAATACGGTCAGAATCCCAACCGGAAGTGTGACGCCCAGCGCAACACCCACACTGACACCGCCGGGAGTCAGCGGCGATCGAATCAGAAATACGGCGCCCAATAACATGGAGACGATTCCGCCCAAGAGCAGGACGCCGTGGCTCGTGAACTTGGCCTCAAGAATAAACAAAGCAAAAGCGAGCAAAATCAGCACCACACCGGCAAAATTCACGGGCAAAAGATGCATCGCGTAAAGCGCGAGGACCGCACAGATTCCTCCAATTACGCCAGGGGCGATTACGCCGGGGTGGGTAAATTCAGTGTAGAGACCGAGCACGGCCCCGAGCATCAGGAGAAAGAAAATGTTCGGATCGACGATGTAGGCGAGAAATTTTTGCCGCGCGGAGAGTTGAAATTCCTCGAGGCGGTAGTTTTCGAGCGAAAGCTTTTCGGTTTTTCCCCCGAATCTCTTGATCTCGCGTCCATTCAGCTGTTTCAGCAGGTCCGCCTTGTCGGCGGCTATCAAATCGATCAGGTGGCCGGCGAGGGCTTCGTTTTCGGTGAACGCCTGCGACTCCGTGACGGAGGTCTCGGCGAGTTTCGGATTGCGATTGCGCTTTTCCGTGAAACTCCGGAGAAACGCGGTGGCATCATTATTCATTTTCTTGCGCAGCACTTCATCCACCGGAACGGAAAATCCCCCGGGAAGAAGAATAGGAGTGGATGCGCCAGTGCGCGTGCCAGGGGCCATAGCGGCCACATCGGCAGACAGCAGGATGAAGAAACCAGCGGATGCGCCGCGCGCGCCCGCCGGAGAAACAAACACCGCGACCGGAACGGGCGATTCCAGAATGTGGTGGATTATATCGGTCATCGAATCGCTGAGGCCGCCCGGGGTATCCATGATGATCAGCACGAGCGCGGCCTGACGTCGCGCCGCGTCGGCCAGCCCTTCATCAATATAAGTTGCAAGAATGGGTTGGACTTCGCGATCGAGTTTCAGTTCGAGGACAAGGGGGGCAGATTGCTCGGCTGGAGCTGCGGCATGCGACAAGCCGATCCCCAAAACGAGAATTGCGCTGCTGATGCTCAGCGCCCAAATAGATGAGGGCTTCCGAAACCACCGGCCACGAGCGCTCATTGCGCACCTCCCGTGGGCTTGCTCTTCGCCAAATGTTCCAACAACTGCCGGGCCTCGGCGTAATTCGGCGCAAGCTTTACAGCCCTTTCCACTTCGGCGCGGGCCAGTTGAGATTTCTTCTGCTCCAGATAGATTCGCGCCAGCATCACGCGTCCGGTCGCCGAATCGCGCAGGGCCAGAGAAGTTTGCAACTCCTGGACCGCTTCGTCGAGTTTACCTCTCCGGCGGGCAATATCGGCAAGCTCGCGGTGGGCCGAAGCGTTCTTCGGATCGGCGGAAAGTGCGGCCCTGAATTCCTTTTCAGCGGTATCGAGACGTCCGGCGCCAAGTTCCTGGCGGCCGCGACGGATGTGCGCAACGGCGGGGTCCATGGAAGTTGCCGATTCGGCGGTTGTGCTGGTCGGCGCCGGAGGTGTGGCAAGTTGCATGCGCAACGCGGTCGTATCCAGTTCCCTGTTTACGCGCTGATATTTTGCGAGTGACTCCGGCTTGCCGTCCAATTTCAGCGCGGGCAGACCGTTGGGCCCGAAAGCTTCGAGCGCGGAGTTACGTGTTTCGGCGGCTTCTTCTTTCTTCCCTGCCTTCTCCAGCGTGTGAACCAGGAAAGCCCGATCCTCGGGATTGTCCGGCTCGCGTTCGGAGGCCTCGCGGAATTGCGCGGTGGCGGCGGCAAAATCGTTGTTCTGCAAAGAGAGCAGGCCAAGGTTGAACGGAAAATCATCTTCGTCGGGATCCAGGTCGCGGGCGCGAGAGAGCGTGGGAATCGCGGCGCTAATCTTGCCCTGGCGGGCCAGTGCGAGCGCCAGGTTATTCAGGATTTCGGGCAGTTCTGCGCCGCTCACCATGTTGAGCTTCAGATCCTGCTGAAGCTTGCTGAAAACTTTCTCGGCCCTTTCTGGCTGGTTCAGGCTCAGGTTGCAAACCCCGGTTGCGAATATCGCTTCGACGCTGCGTTCATTGGTGGGGAGCACACGGGCAAACCACGGCAAGGCGGAGGCGCAATCATTCCGCGTGAAATAAACCTGGCCGAGAGAAAACGCCGGGTCCGGCCAGTTCGGTTCCAGGCGCACGGCCTCTTTCAGGTCGCGAATTCGGGTTTCGTCGTCGTTCGCCAGCAGGCCTCGAATATAGTGTTCGAAAGCGCCCAAATAAAGAACTCTCTGAAGTTTCGAAAATTCTGCCTGGTTCAGCGGAAAATTACGGTCAACCGCCTTCAGCAGCCGCCACGTGAGCCTCGTGTAGAGATTCATCATCGAATCGAGCGGGCCGGTTTCCCGCAACACAGGAAGCAGAGCGACGGGATTGACGCGCAACACTCGCGCAGTGACTGTCAGCGAGGTGCCGTCAGAGGCGAAATTCCCGAAGACCACATAGTCCGCATCGAGGTCTTGCGCGATGTGCAGCATGGTGGCCCGGCTCAACTTTGCGTTGGCCGGCAAACCGGCGCGGTCCATCTGGTCCAGGCGGGCTTCGTGCGAAAACACCTGTTGGCCCGCCGCGGAAAGCTTCTGAATGGTCAGTTCTTCCAGTCCCTCACCGATCCACTCCAGGCGCGGCGAGGCCCCGGCATTTTCAAAAGGAAAAACAAGGAAAACGCCGTTCTGCGGAAGCGCCGGCGAGCGGCCGGTGGATGGAGCAGCGCTTTGTTGACCAGAAGTGGCGCCGGGGCAGGCAAATAGAAGACCACTCAACAAAAGCAGGGACAATTTGCGGTGCCAATGCCGCCGATTTTCCATGAAGACAACATTCTAGCAGAGCCAGCGGACGAGAGGCGGCAGTATCGCGGGCCGCGGCGCTATTTCGACAAATAGACGATGCGGCGGTCCGCGTCCATGGAGAGCACGCGAATGTTCAGCGAGCGGACACTGAGCAAGCCGTCGAAGAGAGGCTCTTCACTCGCAGGAACAAAGTAGGCGTCCTGGTGGAAGCGCTTTCCATCCAACTCAAAATTCAGCGAGGAAGCTCCGCGCACCGGAAGGGCGCCGGCAACGCTGGCTCCACGCAGTGGAATGTCGGCCTTGTTGGGAGAAACTGCGGCGGCGGACCTGGCACCGAAAAACACCAGGCGTTCGGAGCCGGTGTCCACTACAAGATGCAACAGTTTTCCGGCCACTTTGATCTCGGCAATGGGAAGATCGGCGTGGGTGGAGAGACTTACCGGAATTCCGACCGGAACAATCTCTCCGAACTCGATCAACTGATTTCCATAGTCGAGGCGGAAGCTGCTCTTGCCAAGTACGTCCATTCCAAGAATTCCCGCGATTGAGAGATCCAGGTCGCGCTCGATCGAGCTTAAGTCCGTGACGAGGACGGGCAACGACAAAGCATGGAGAGGACCGAGGCGAATTTCCGGCACCGTGGCGCCATAGATTTCCGACTGACGGCCGATGGCGGAAAGTTTTGCCTGCGAGAGAGGCAGGGCGAGTTGCCGGGCCACACCGAGACTGAGAATGCTGGGCGAAGTTCCGGTGTCGATGATGAAATTCTTCCTGTCGCTGGTACCGCCAAATTGGCCTTCGGCGACCACCAGAAACCCGCGGTAAACCTTTACCGGAATCGTGCCGCGCGGAATCGAACGACCAGAGTGGTGCGGCGGATTTTTGGGGGGCATCGCTGCCAGCGACGAACCCCAGGTCCAAGAGCCAGACAGAAACAACGCAACCAAACCTGTGAATACGCGATGCAAAGTTGCCGCACGCTCCTGCTGCGGTATCGCTGACCGTAGAGGCCCGGCGAGATATCACAAGGGTTTGGGCGTGGATTCCGGATAGATTGTGGGTGGCCGGATAAGTCGCGTTGGCGACAAGACTTATTCACAAAAAGACGAGGCAGGTGCAAGCAGACGCTAAAGCGAATTTCAACATTTCCCGTCCAATACATCGAGGCCACCATGGGTACACCGAATCCACTCCGAGCCATTTTTCGATTTGGCGCTTTTGAGGTCGACACGCGTACCGGCGAACTCCGGAAGAACGGAATGCGCATTCGATGTCAGGAACAGCCGGTTCAGGTGCTGGTGGCGCTGCTCGAACGTCCCGGCGAGTTGCTGACACGCGAGGAATTACGGCAGCGCGTGTGGCCCGGGGACACCTTTGTGGACTTCGACCACGCCCTGAACACGGCGGTAAAGAAAATCCGGGCGGCGTTGAACGACGAGGCGGATTCTCCGCGGTATCTGGAAACGGTTCCCCGACGAGGATACCGGTTCATCGCGCCGGTCCAGGCGGAACTGACCCAGGCGCGCGCGCCCGAAGAACACTCGACTGAAAAGCTCGAGTTGCGGGAAACGCACCGGCCGTTGATCAACCGCCGCGTGATTTTACTGGCTGCTTCGCTGATCGCCGTCGTGGGCGGAGGGTATTACTGGAGCAATCGCCACGCGCGGGCCAGCGACATGAACGCGCCCAGCCGGATCATGTTGGCGGTGCTTCCGTTCGAAAATCTGACCAACGATCCCTCGCAGGAATATTTCAGCGACGGAATGACGGAGGAGACGATCTCACAATTGGGCCGGCTGAACTCTCCAAACCTGGGCGTGATCGCAAGGACCTCCGCGATGAAGTACAAGCACTCCGGCAAAGGCGCGCGGGAGATCGGCCGCGAGTTGAATTCCGACTACCTGCTCGAGGGCAGCATCCGCCGCGAAGGTTCACGGGTCCGAGTGGTGGCACAACTGATCCGCGTGGCGGACCAATCGCCGCGCTGGAGCCACCAGTTCGAATACGAGTTCGGCGAACCTCTCTACATTGAAACGGATGCCGCAACGGAAATCGCCAACATGATCCATGCGGTGCTGGAGCCGGCAACGAAGATGCACGTGAAAAAAGCGGATGCCACCGATTTCTATTTGCGCGGCCTGGCAGAGTCCAACGTCCATACTCAGGAGGGGCTGGACCGAATCTTCCGTGCCTTTGAAGAGGCCATGAAGAAAGATCCCAATTGCTCGCCGCCTTATGCGGCCCTGGCGCGTATCTATGAACGCGGAGCCAATCTCGGACTGCTGAAACCCACGGAAGCTTACGCAAAGGCGCGCGTGGCGGCCGAAAAAGCGATTGAGATCAATCCTGCAAATCCCGAGGCGCACATTTATCTTGCCGACGCCCTGCTGACCGTAAATTACGACTGGGCAAGAGCACAAGCGGAAATTCAGAAAGCGCTGTCGCTGAATGTGAACGATCCGAACGCGCATGAATGGAACGGAGTCTTTTTGTCATTGCAGGGCCTGCGAGACCAATCCATCGCGGAACTGCGCACCGCCGTGGAACTGGACCCCCTGAACGCGGAATACCTGGTGACACTGGGGGGCATCCTGATGGGGGCGGGACGCCCCGTCGAGGCGGAAACTCAGCTGAAAGCGGCGATCGGGCTGGATCCAGCATCCGACAGGGCTCATTTTTTGCTCGCGGTAATTTACGGGGAAAACAAGCAGTATGCTGAGGCAATCAACGAAAGGACTACCGCGCTATTTCTCCGGGGGCAGCGGGAAGCAGCGCTGAAGGTCAAAGCCACCTACGAAAAATCGGGCTATGAAGCCGCCAAAGCGATGGCTCTGCGGGAACAGCTGACATTCCTGCTGGCCGAGCGGGAAAAACGGTTTGTTTCCGCTTTTGAAATCGCTGTGATGTATTCGATGCTTGGCGAAAAAAAGCAAAGTCTGGATTGGCTCCAAAAGGCGTATCAGGACCGCGATGTCTCGTTGCTGTGCCTGAAGCAGTCGCAGAACAGGAAGTTTGCCGCGGTTAAAGATACGCCGGAGTTCCAGGAAATTCTGCAGAAACTCCATTACCCGCAATAAAGGATCGTGCACGGAATGCCGCAAACCCGCGCCGAAAGCGGCGATCAGAAGCTAGGATCAGGGTTGCGCGGATTCCACGGGCTTCGGCGCCAGCAGATCCTCAGCTGCGGGACTCTTCAGAACGACGGAAAAGATCGGGTCCTTCTGTACAGAATTGAAATCGCTGTAGCCTTCGTCCCGCGATTTTCTCAGATACAAAATCGCCCGGTCCACATCGCCCTGCTGGGCAAAAGACTTGGCCAGTAGATAGTAAAACCGGCCGCGGTCCACGCTGATGGAACGATCCTGAATCACGGTGCCCCCGCGCGACCTGGTGGGATCAAGCGAGGTTGGATCCAGCTGCAGCGCCTTGCGGAAAGACGTGATCGAATTCTCGAAATCCTTCTGGCTGAAATAGGCGTAGCCCAGGTTCAGATAAAAGGGCGCAAAATCGTCTCGTATCGAAATCGCCCGCTTGTAGGCGCGGATGGCCTTGGGATATTTCTTGCGCTCATAAAGCACCGTGCCGATGTTGTTTTGCGCGTCGGCGTAGTGCGGATCCACCTTGGCGGCCTTCTGGTAGCATTTCAAGGCCTGATCCAACTGGGCCTGATTGTGGAGCGAAATTCCCAGCTCATTCCAGTACAGAGGATTTTTGGGTTCGGACTGAGCCAGCCGATAAAAGATTTCCTGGGCTTCCCTGTATTCCTTACGCGCCAGGTGCAAGCGAGCCATTTCCTCGTCCGCAAGGCCTGTGGAAGCGGGCTTCTGTGCGGCGGTGGAAATGGAATCATTCCCAAAGAGAACGGGATTATCCTGGGATGACAAAGTAGGCGAGAGAGCGACTGCGAGAAAGGTTACTGCCGGAATCGCCAAGTAGTTCCTGGTCATGGCGAAGCTCCTTTGTCCGGGTCGGCCTTCACCGGATCTTTCTTCTTCTTGTCACCAAAGATACCAAAAAACTTCTGCAAAGGGCCCTTTTTCTTTTCCTGGGCCTTGGCCGGGTCAACGGCTTGCCCTTCAGGTTGTCCTGCAACCGGCGCTCCGTTTTTATCCAACTGACCGCTTGGAGTGCCGCTGGCGTTGGGCGCGGGAGGATTTGAGGAACCTCCGCCAAAAATGTGGGAGAGAAAGGAGCCCGCCGCGTTAAGAGGGTTATGGCCGCCATGTAACTCGCAAAGCTGCGTTGGCCCCGAACCTGAAACGTAAACTTCCTCGCGGGTCACCGGGCAGTTGGGAGTAGCGAGTTCCAGGGTATCCGAGTCGATGATGTCGGAATCCACGCCCGCAGGCTTCTCCCAATCCCGGACGTCGCGATAGCCCGGCAGCGCCGTGGCGCGAATCATGAAGTCTGCCCAGATGGGAGCCGCCGTCGCCCCGCCGGCAAGGCCCAGATCGTGGTTGTCGTCAAAGCCGATCCAGATAACGCAGACGAGATTGCTGGTGAATCCGGCAAACCAGCCATCGCGCGAAGTTCCGGTCTTTCCAGCGGCGGGCAGCGTGAACCCTTTTGCGCGAACTTGGGAGCCGGTTCCTTTGTTGAGGACGTCCTTCAGGACACTGTCGACGAGATACGTTACGCGAGGATCGAGCGCGGCCTTTGTCGTGGGGCCGTATTTCTCGAGCGAGTTGCCGCCCGCGCTGACCACGGATTTGATAAAGAATGGCTCGGCGCGCGTTCCCATATTCGCGAAGGCGGTGTATGCGCCGGCGACTTCGAGGGGAGTCAGCTCATAGGCACCCAGCGCAACCGCCGGTGTCGGACGAATATTGGCGCTCAGGCCCATCTGGCGGGCGATCTGCACCACCCGGCCGTATCCAATCATCTCCGCCACTTTTACGGTTGCAACGTTCAACGAATTCGTCAGCGCCTGCCGGACCGTCACCTTGCCCATGAAGCGCTCGCCGTAATTGTTCGGCGTATATTCCTGCCCGTCGAATTCGAAAACCGTGGGCTCGTCGTCAACGGTGGTTGCCGGGGTGACGACCGGCTGCGCACCATCCACGGCGTTGTTAAACGCGGCGGCGTAGACAAACGGCTTGAAGACTGAGCCCGGCTGGCGATGGGCCAGCGCGTGGTTCAACTGGCTTTGCCCGTAATCCCTTCCGCCCAGGAGGGCCTTAATCTCGCCGGTCCGCGGGTCCAGCGCAATCAATGCGGCTTGCACCTGGGGAGTTTGCTCCGGCTCCGCTTTCTTCCCTTTCAGCTTGCGTGATTTTGCGTATTTCGCGGCCAGCATGGCGTCCACGTTTTTCATCCCCGCCTCGAGGGCGGCCGCGGCGACACGCTGCAACTGCGGATCCAGCGTGGTGAACACCCGGTAGTTCGAACTGAGCAAATCCTGTTCCGAATATTTTTCCAGCAGGTGATCCTTCACCATATCCACAAAATAGGGGGATTCGTTGCCGGAAACCGAGGAGCGGACCAGCTTCAACGGTAGGGTTTTGGCATCCTGGACGTCGGCCTCGGTCACGTACTTGTTCTCGAGCATTTGGGCGAGTACACGATCGCGGGCCTGCGCAGCCCGTTCGGGGCGCCGGTCAGCAACGGAATAATAGTTTGGCGCGCGGATCAAGCCGGCGAGAAAAGCGCACTCTGGCAGCGTCAACTGGCGCAGATCTTTGCCGAAATAGGCCTGGCTGGCTTCCGCGAATCCGCGAATGCCGAAGCTGCCGCGATTGCCGAGATAAACTTCGTTCGCGTACATCTCAAAGATGCGCTGCTTGCTGAAGCGCTGTTCCAGCTCGAAAGAGAGCATCGCCTCGGCAAGTTTTCGCTGCCAGGTCCGATCGGTGGTAAGAAAATAAGTACGCGCCACCTGCATGGTGATAGTGCTGGCGCCCTGGACGAAGTTACGAGTATGCCGGACGTCGGCCCATGCCGCGCCGACGATGCGGATGAAGTCAAAGCCCGGATGCTCAAAGAAACGCTTGTCCTCGGCGGAGAGAATGGCCTGGACCAATTGGGGCGGCAAATCGTCGTACCGCACCGGGCGGCGCTTTTCGCGCAGGCTGTCGAAGAGGTTGGTGATGAGCTCCGGCTCAATCTCCGCCGTGCCCATATCCGAGCCGCCGCCGAGCGGGCGGATGGTGCGAATCACTCTACCGTTGAACTGAACAGCCAGAGCATTTCCACCGGCGAAGTAAGAGAGTTTCGACGGCCGAATATCGAGTGTGTTGCCCTGAATGGTGTAGGTGCCCAGGGCATTCTCATCGGCATCGGGGCGGTAGCCAGCGCGCTGGAGATACGTAATCAGGTCCTCGGATCCCCAAGCCTGGCCATCGGAGATGTGTTCGGGAGCCGAAAAGATCTGCGTGGTGTTCTGCAGGACGTGGCCGGAGAGCCGAAGATCGATCATCCGCGAGTACTTGACGTAGTAGAAGGTGAAAATGGCCGCGGCAAGGACGAAGCAGGCAGCCACGGCGGCGAGCAGGCTCAGCCCGAACGCAGACGTCCAGAAACCTTTTTGAATGCGCAATCGCAAAGAATGCTCCCTGAGGGTGGGCTAACGACTATTGTCTCTTAATAGGAGAACGGAGCAAAACCATAGTTTGCTCCAAAGAAGGAGTCAGCCTCCTGGCATGACGGTTAGCCTGTGCGCCGCTTATTTCATCAGGTCTCGCACTTCGCTGGAAGGCGAGAAAATCAGTTCGGTCTTGTAGACCTTAAAATCGACGGGAACGGTGTAATTCACGCTGATCTGTACGCCACGCCCGTTGTTCTGGACTTTGATGTCTTCGCGAGTGGCGGGAATATCCAGATCCTGAACAACTTTGTAGATAATGTCGCGAACCTGCTCTTCCGTATACCGGTTAACGACGGCGAAGCGGGCTTGTTCCGTGATCTTGTCCTTCAGTTCGTAATCGGCCACATAAGCAGGAACGACCTTGACCGCGGCAAAGACCGCGATGATAAGGGCCACGGTGTAGACAATCGCCTTCAGCTTGCCCTCGCCACGCTGCGAGCGCTTTGAACTGGATGTAATGCAGCTCACTGAAAAATCTCCCATTGCCAGCCGTACACGGCGGCAGGTACTTGGCTCAGTTTTCAAACTAGCACCCGGTCCCGGCGCTGTCGAGATGTCGGGGGTACAGGTGTTCTTCAGGTGCAACTCCCCACACGGGAGGGGTCAGTAGGCCCGGCCGAAGATAGCTCGGTCCTTTGCCGGCTTACCGCAGTAAACGCAAACACCCCCGCCGGCAACTTCCCTTCCCAGCACCGCGGTCTGATCTAGTGGGATGCAGCGCATGGTGGCGCGGGTTTCCTCTTTGATTTTCGCTTCGCAGTCACCGCTGCCGCACCACCCGGCAAAGGCGAACCCGCTTTCGACGGCCTGCTTGAGGTCATCATAGGTAGGCGTCTCGCGGGTGTGGGCACGACGGAAGGCCAAGGCTTTGTCGTAGAGCGATTGTTGAATTTCGACCAGCAGTTTTTCGATGGTGGCAGAGAGACCGGCCAGTGAAGCGCTGACCTTGCCTTCACGCCCGGGCCGATCGCGGCGGGCAAGCATGGCAGCTTGCTTGGCCACATCTTTAGGACCGAGTTCCACACGGACCGGAACGCCGCGCATTTCCCAGTCGTTGAATTTCCAGCCGGGGCTGAAACCTTCGCGGTCGTCGAGGTGGACGCGGAGGTTGGCCGTGACGAGTTGCGCCTTTAAATCCCTGGCCGCCTGCTGGACGCTGGCTTTTTCTTCGTCGGTTTTGTAGATGGGCACGATCACGGCCTGAATAGGCGCGATGCGGGGCGGCAGCACCAGGCCCTGATCGTCGCCGTGGACCATGATGATCGCGCCAATCATGCGGGTGGAAAGGCCCCAGGACGTTGTCCAGCAATGTTGCAGCGAACCGTTTTGGTCGAGATATTTCACTTCGAAGGCCTGGGCGAAATTTTGGCCGAGGAAATGCGAAGTGCCGGACTGCAGGGCCTTCCCGTCGCCCATCATCGCTTCGATGGAATAGGTGACGTCCGCGCCCGCGAATTTTTCGGCGTCGGATTTGGCGCCGGGAATGACCGGGATTGCGGCTTCATTGACCGCAAAATCGGTGTAAACACCGAGCATCTGCAGCGTCTCGTCCACCGCTTCCTGGCGTGTGGCGTGGGCCGTATGGCCTTCCTGCCAGTAAAACTCCAGTGTGCGGAGAAACAATTTCGTTCGAAGTTCCCAGCGGATCACGCTGTTCCACTGGTTCATAAGCACAGGCAAGTCGCGGTAGGACTGAATCCATTTCGACCACATGTGGCCGATGATCGTTTCCGAAGTGGGGCGCAGAATGAGTGGTTCGGCAAGCTCCTCGCCTCCTCCGATGGTGACGACCGCGAGTTCCGGCGAAAATCCTTCCACGTGGTGCTTTTCTTTCTCGATGAAGCTTTTGGGGATCAGCAGGGGGAACGCGACGTTCTGGTGGCCAGTGGCCTTGAAACGCTTATCGAGCTCCGCCTGAACGTTTTCCCATAGCGCCCAGCCGTACGGCCGAACGACCATGCAGCCGCGCACTGGTGCGTAGTCCGCGAGCTGCGCCTTCAGCACCAGTTGGTTATACCACTCCGAAAAATCCTGCGCCCTTGTTGGTAGCTTCTCGTCCGCCATGCGTCTCCCTGTAGAATTCAGCCACGGTTTGTAAGCTTTTCAGCGTAACGGAGGCTGTCCGACACTGTCAACGCAACTCCGCGGGGCCAAAACCGGTGAACAAGGAGATTCAATCAAGCAAGATGCGGTGGGAACTAGCGAGTCGAAGGCAAAAGCAATTTGCGGAAGGAGAAAGTGTGCTAGCGTCGCGCACGGCCGCTAACAGTGCGGGACACTCCGCGGCTCCGCCGTGGCGCACGCCTGTCCAAGCCTTCTCGAACAAGAGTTTTGATTACCGCCTGGCGGCTGATGTTTAAGCCCGCCGCTTCCTCATCAAGTTCCCTCAGCATTTCACCTGTGAAATCAACGTTCACCCGTTGAATGGGACTCATCATCTTTCCACCAGTGAAAAACCGACTGATGTCTTTACCCTGGTCGGCCATACGGGCGATGGCTTCGGCACTAATTGGTTTTCGCTTTTTAGCAGTTTGCTTCATATATTTTTCTGTCTTCACGCGCTAAATCGCGCTGCCGAGAAACCACTCTTTGTCGGATTCCGGAGTCTTGTTGCGGATGAGCAGTTCGGGGTCTTTTACCGTGACGCGGCTGTAGGGAGCGACGGAATGGGTGAGCCAGACGTTGCCGCCGATGACGCTGTGGTGCCCGACGCGAGTGTCGCCGCCCAAAATCGTGGCCCCGGGGTAGATGGTGACATGGTCTTCGATGTCGGGGTGGCGTTTGTTTTCGAGGCCGCGAACCAGTTCCCCGCCGTCGTCCCGGCGGCTGGTGGGATTAAACGCGCCGAGCGTGACGCCGTGATAGAGCGTAACGTGGTCGCCGACGGTGGCAGTTTCGCCGACCACCACCCCGGTGCCATGATCGATGAAGAAGGATTCGCCGATCGTCGCGCCGGGATGAATATCAATGCCCGTGCGGCTGTGCCCCACTTCCGTGATCATGCGCGGCAGGTAGGGAATTTTCAGCAGGTAGAGTTCGTGCGCCAACCGCTGGGTGGTGATGGCCTCGACTCCGGGATAACTCAGCATAATTTCTTCGTAGCCGCTGGCCGCCGGATCGTTTTTGAGGGCGGCTTGCAGATCCGTGCCCAATCGCTGGGCCAGTTTCGGCAATCGCGAATGCAATGCTTCCACAAGCAGACTGGCCGTCTCGCTGAGGTTGGCCGGGACCGGCTTGCCGCAGCACTTCAGATCGAATCGCATGGCGTAGACAATCTGTTCGGCCAACTGCAAATCAAGCTGCGCTAAAAAGCCGGCGGCATCGGGGTTTATGACATCTTCATTTGAGAAATAGAGCGGAAAGAGCCCATCGAGATAGGCGCGGCAAAACGCCGCCACCTCGTCCTTCGACGGCAAACGGTATTCCCACATGCTGGCTTCGGTCAATCGCGCTTCAAGCGCCAGACGGAATTCCCGCGCCAGCGTTCGCAAATCATTCTTTGGTGTGGTCATAGCAGTTCACGATTCTCTTGCATGCACAATGCCGGGAGAGGGGCGGAAAGTCTCCTCCCCTCTTCCGCAACGGACGCGCTCCCGGCGCTGGCTGCTTAGCCGATGCCCTCAAACAGAATCGTGGAAATGTAGCGCTCGCCGGAATCGGGCAGCACGGTAACGATGGTTTTGCCGGCAAATTCCGGTAACTTCGCCAGCCGGACCGCAACCGCCGCCGCCGCCCCGCAGGAAATGCCGCTCAGAATTCCCTCTTCACGGGTAAGTCGCCGCGCCATTTCCACCGCTTCTTCGTTGGTAACCGCTTCGACGCGGTCCACCAAATCGAGGTCCAGGTTTTTCGGCACGAACCCCCCGCCGATGCCCTGTATCTTGTGCGGAGCCGGCGTCAATGGCTGGCCAGCCATGGTTTGCGCAATCACCGGACTGGTTACGGGTTCGACGGCGACAGTGGTGATTTTCTTTCCCTTGGCCTTCTTGATGTAGCGGCTGACACCCGTCAAGGTGCCGCCGGTGCCAACGCCGCTGACAAAAACGTCGATAGCCCCGTCGGTATCGTTCCAGATTTCCGGGCCGGTGGTGGCTTCGTGAATCGCCGGGTTGGCCGGATTGTCGAACTGCTGCGGCAGAAAATAATGAGCCTTGTCCGACTCGTAAATTTCCGTGGCCTTTTTGATTGCGCCCTTCATACCTTCGGGCCCCGGCGTCAGGACCAGCGTCGCGCCAAAGGCCGCGAGGACGCGCCGCCGTTCCAGCGACATCGTTTCCGGCATGGTTAATGTGATTTTGTAACCACGCGCCGCGGCCACGAAGGCCAGCGCAATCCCTGTGTTGCCGCTCGTGGGCTCCACGATCTCAATTCCCTGCTTCAGCACGCCGCGCTTTTCCGCATCCCAGATCATTGCCGCCCCGATGCGACACTTCACTGAGTACGCAGGGTTTCTTCCCTCGATCTTCGCCAGCACGGTGGCTTTGGCGCCGTCCGTCACGCGATTCAGTTTGATCAGGGGAGTTCGTCCAATACTCAGAGAGTTGTCGGCATAGATATTCGCCATGATTTGCCTCAGTGAAGTGAATTTGCTGTATCGGGACAGCTGAATAAGTATAGACCGCCGGCGGGAAAACGGGGCCATCGAAACTTTCAGAAACGCCTATTCCACGGCTTATTTCCCCTTATAGAGAGATGCGGCGCGTTGCGGCCCGTTATACTCTTCGTTAGACTCAGTGCATGGCCGGATCTTGGAAGGCCATTTTGGCCTCCCGCGTAACCGTCTCTGGAGAAACTTGATGACCACCGAATCCAACACCCGCATGCAACGCCCCCTCGACCAGGTTGACCCGCACATTGCGGACTTGCTGCGAGATGAAGCGGTCCGCCAGGCCACCGGGCTGGAGTTAATCCCCTCTGAAAATCTGGTTTCCGAAGCTGTCCTCGAAGCAATGGGCTCGATCTTCACCAATAAGTATGCGGAGGGTTACCCGGGAAAGCGCTATTACGGTGGCTGCGAAGTTGCCGACAAGGTAGAGCAGTTGGCAATCGATCGCGCGAAGCAGTTATTCGGCGCGGATCATGCGAACGTGCAAGCGCACTCAGGAACATCGGCTAACGTCGCGGTTTATATGTCCGCGCTGAAGCCGGGCGATACGGTCCTCGGCATGGCGCTGGCGCATGGCGGGCATCTGACGCACGGCCACCCGTTGAACTTTTCGGGCCGCATGTACAAATTCGTGGAATATCACGTGAAACAAGACACCGAGCGGATCGATTACGACGAAATTGAAAAGCTGGCGCAGGAGCACAAGCCCAAGATGATCGTTGCGGGCGCCAGCGCCTACTCGCGCATCATCGAATTCGAACGCATCGCAAAAGTAGCCAAAGCCGTGAGCGCGATTTTCTTTGTGGACATGGCGCACATCGCGGGACTCGTGGCGGCCGGCGTGCACCCAAGCCCGGTGCCTCACGCCGACATCGTCTCCACCACCACCCATAAAACCTTGCGCGGCCCACGCGGCGGTATGGTGCTTTCGAAAGCCTCCTTCGCAAAGGAGATCGACAAGCTGACCTTCCCCGGCACGCAGGGCGGCCCGCTGGTGCATACCATCGCGGCGAAGGCCGTTTGCTTCAAGGAAGCAATGGAGCCGACCTTCATCGAGTATCAGAAACAAGTGGCCGCGAACGCCAAGGCGCTGGCGAATGCGATTTCGCGCCACGGTTTCCGCGTAGTTTCGGGCGGCACGGACAACCATGTTTTCCTCATCGAAGTGCATCCCCGGGGCATCACCGGCAGCGATGCAGAAAAAGCGCTCGACCGCGCAGGCATCACGGTGAACAAAAATGCCATTCCGTTCGATCCTCTGCCACCCATGAAAGCCGGAGGCATCCGCCTGGGAAGTCCTTCCGTAACCACGCGCGGCATGCGGGAACCGGAGATGGAGTTGATCGCCAATGGCGTGGCGGAAGTTCTTACTCACATCGGAGATGCGACGGTCGAGCAGAAAGTCCGCAAGCAGGTCGCCGAACTCGCCGCCCGTTTCCCAATTTATGAATCGCGCACCAGAGCCGCGGCAACGCATGCCCGCGTTTAAAATTCCGCGATCTCAAGAAATTGGAATATTCCTGTAGCTCACCCCTTCAGGGGTGAGGGTTTTCCTGGCGCTGGTAAGGTTGTGCTGAAGCAATGAAAAACCACAGGCCTTAAGGCCTGTGCTACAGCAAAGCACTATGAGCGAAAAACAGCACACGCTGCCGGACATCATCCTGGCCACCGCGGACTTCGAAAAGTGGGCCTCGCGGCACGTTCGACTGGTCCAATCCGACGTAAGACTCAAGCACCGCAACATGGCCAGGTCCGCCTTTCCGTTTTTCCGAGCCACGTTTTACCGTTGGGCCCAGTGGTGGCCGCTGGTCTGCCCGCATCTGGCCAAGGCCCCGCAGGTTCTCGCCGTCGGCGATCTCCACGTGGAAAACTTCGGCACCTGGCGCGACCTCGAAGGCCGCCTCATCTGGGGCGTGAACGATTTCGACGAAGCCTGGCCGGCGGCCTATGCAGTGGATCTGGTTCGTCTCGTCGCCAGTTGCTATCTGGCCATCCAGGAAGAGCATCTCTCCATCACCCGTAAGAAAGCCTGCAGGGCGATCGAAGAGGGTTACCGCGACTGCCTGGCGAGGGGAGGCGCTCCGTTTGTGCTGGCGGAGCATCATCGCTGGCTACGGCTTCTGGCCCTCAATAAGCTCCGCGATCCGGTGCTCTTCTGGAGCAAAATCAGCAGTTGTCCCCGATTCAAGGGCCATCTCCCCAAGAACGTCGTGAAGCTCCTGGACGCCTCCATGCCGCTCCGCCTGCCTGAGTATGAATTCAAGTCCCGTATCGCCGGGCTCGGCAGTCTGGGACATCCGCGAGTTCTGGCACTTGCGGAATGGCATGGTGCGCACATCGTTCGCGAGGCAAAGCAACTGACGCCCTCGGCTTGGATCTGGGCCCGGCACCTGCACACGGCGGAGATATTGAGCCGCAAACTGGTTGCCTGCGCCGTGCGCATCCACGACCCGCACGTCCATTTCGCCGATCACTGGATCGTCCGCCGCCTGGCGCCCGACTGCTGCCACATCGAAATCCAAACCCTGCCGGAGGAGCGCGACGAAGAGCGCCTGCTCTATTACATGGGCTGGGAAACCGCCAACATTCACCTCGGCAGCCAGAAAGCCATTCCCGCCGTCCGCCGCGACCTGGCCGCCCGCAAACACCTCTGGCTGCACAAAGCGGCCAAGTCCATGCTGAAAGTCACCCTGGACGACTGGAAGCTCTGGCGGCGCAAAAGCGCTTCCCTGCGTAAATCCAACTAGCGTCCTGTAGCTCACCCCTTCAGGGGTGAGGGTTTTCCTCACGCAAGCAAAATGGTGGATTCAGAGCGAAAACCCTCAGGCCTAAAGGCCCGAGCTACACGTAATCACCTCCGAAATCGCCCAGGCGCCCTTTCCCCCCATGTACCCCCGCTTGCCACTAGAACCTAAAGACGTTGGACGAATTCTGTCCCTCCGGTCAGTAGCTTCGGCGCTCTTTTCCTCGTAACGTCCTCAAAGACGGGCAAATGACAACTTCCTCGGCCAACTCGCTCACCTTCAAGACACCGAAAGAAAAGTGCATTCTCTCCCCCTTCTCGAGCGCTTTTTTCTCTCAGCGAGTTCTGGCCGACCCGGCGATTGAAGTTGTCTGCTCCCCGGGAAATCCTTGCCAATGATCGAGGTGGAGTCATGATGGATACGGAAGCATTCAAAGAGTTCAAAACAGGTCTCACGCTGCTTCGAGACAATTACGCCAATCGGGCCCTGAATCACATCCAGAAAGCCGCAGAGCTGGAAAAGAACAATCCCTATTACATGTCTTACCTGGGAGTTGCCCTGGCCCGCACCCAGCAGAAATGGGCCGATGCCGAGCGCCTTTGCGACGGCGCGGTGCGCATCAAGCGCAATCAGGCCCAGCTGTACCTGAATCTCGCCGAAGTCTATATGTCCTCCGGACGCAAGGAAGACGCCCGCGATGCCCTGATCGCAGGGATGAAGTACGCCCGCCGCGACGTCCGCCTGAGCATCGCCATGGCCAAGCTGACTCCGCGCCGGGCACCCGTGTTCACGTTTCTCGGACGCAAGCATCCGCTGAACCGTCACCTCGGCCAACTGCGTCATAAGACCTTATCGGCCTTTGGCAAGGGTTAGGCCGTATCGAGTTTCCCCACCCCCAAACGCGGAAAGGGCGGATGGCTTCGGCCACCCGCCCTTTTCGTTTTAAAATCTTTCAGTTCCTGGGTACTTATCTTTGGCCGAACGAATGGCCCCCGTTATAGCCGCGCTGCAGTCCCATCTCCATCAGGATCTTGAAGCCCACTCCATACATGCCGTTAGGCAGATGGTCGCGCCGGACGACTTCGGCCAGGTATTCATGGGTCATCGCCGCCGGTTCCTTGGAGTAGGGCATCGTAACAAAGAGCCGCATCCCGACTTCGTAGGTGCCCACGCTGGACTGGAAATACACGCCGGTGCGGGAAACGCTGAGGGTGCCGCGAATATCGTCGAACGGGTCGCGTCCCGGATCCGAAGGCCGAATCCGCATGAGTTGCGTGATTTTGCAACGCCGGCTGCTGCGGCGTTCCGTCTGCTTCGGGCGAGGGGAGGTGAGATCGCCTGGAGTATTGATCTTCGTCATTTGGTCGTACGGGGACGCCATAAAGCCTGCCTTTCCCGAGTAAAGCGGGACACCGTCACTGAGGACAAGATAGCGGGGCTATCCGGAAAAACCTATAGCGTGACAGTACTCGGCTAACAGTAAGACGTCCTGCCTCCGATGTTAGTACGAAAGTACCACCCCGGCAATAGCCCCGCGGCTCGAAATCTCAGCGCCAAATCGCAGCGTCGGCCCGGCTGGCACAACCCTAACTAACGAAGTGAGATTTGGGTGCCGCACCCTTTGGTTTTTAAGGGTGCGGATTTTCTCTTGGGTTGGCCCCCTCCCATTTCCGCCTTCCCGAATGTAGCGCTGGCTTTCATGCCAGCCCGCCGCAAGGCGGCCTCTTCGCCTTTTTTCTCCGTTCCGATCTCAGCGCACTCTGTGTCTCTGCTTGCCCTAAGCGCTTTTGGCGAAGGGCGTTCTCTGCGTTAATTCCCTTCTCCGCCGTTTCCCTCTTCCGCTCGCCACTCGCCACTCGCCACTTCCTCAAACAATCCGCACGCTCCGCTTTCCCCCCAGCCGTCTCTCGAGAAAGCCCGAACCGTCACCCAAATCTTCTTTTCTTGAGCGCCGGAGGCGCGCCAGAAATTAGCCCAGTGCGCGAGCGCTGGGTAGGATCCCCCAAAAAATCCGAAGCGCCGTAGGTGCGACACATTCTTCTCCCCCAACACCACAACTCCCCACTTGTAATCGCAAACCTCGCTCCTCCGAATGACGACGAAAGGAAATGAGCTGATCCGTCAGACCAGACGAGGGTGAATAATGTAGAAGAGCACACCCTTTCAAACGACGCAAAGGTAGGCCACCGGAAAGGTTTCTTGAGCTTAAGGGTGCGCCGCCCTCCGAGTTAGGACGAAGAGTGCCATTACCTTTATTTTGTTGCCCGACACCCATATAATGCGTTAACTATTCGGCACGTAACTTTTGTTGAGAGGAGGCATTAGTGCCTGACCGCTCCAAGCTGATTTCGATGAAACTGCGAAATCTCGGGTGCATAGGACCCGAGGGACTTGAGGTTGCACTCGACGATATAGTTTGCCTAGTAGGCCGAAACAACACCGGAAAGACTACAATCCTGCACGCGTATGAACTCGCTGTCGGAAACTTACCAGTCACGGAGCATGATCGCTGCCAATGGACTCCTAACGGAGACTTTCCGGAAGTTGAACTTGTGGTGCACATCCCAGATGGAACACCCAATGTCGGTGACGAGTGGAAGCAGTCGAAGGATGGATTGAGGCTCGTAAAAAGTCGGTGGCAGTGGAAGGACGCGCAGGCCAAACCAGTCCGTCAAACTTGGGACCCTTCGGCAAACAGCGGTGCAGGCGACTGGGCAGAGGATGGGAAAGCAGGCGGAGCTGATACTGTCTTCAATTCACGGTTGCCTCAGCCCATCCGAGTCGGTTCGCTGCAAGATTCGATAATCGTGCATGATGAGCTTTTGAAGCTTGTAACTCAACCTGTCGCGGTGGAACTCAAACGCCTTCAGGAACTGCCCGGCTCCCCACTCAAACAGGCAATCACCGACGTAGTTAACGCCGCAATGGCTCCTGTCGTGCAGTTTCAACACGACATTGATGAAGTCGGAGCGAAAGTTGGTTCAGGATTCAAAGGAGTGTTTCCGGAACTAGACATCCGAATTAAGGTCGGCATGGAGCCTCCCAAGATAGACGCGGCTAAGTCGTTGGCAGATGGCTCGAGTATCCGCTTCATCGAGGGAGCGGCTGACACAGCAATCAGGCAGCAAGGGACCGGTTCACGACGAGCGGTTTTCTGGGCCTTACTCCAGGTGAGGAACACGATTGATCAGGAGCGCAGAGCTCGGGACGAGAGGCAAAAAGAAGTTGCCAAGCTCAAGATTGCACTCGAGAAAGAAAAGAAGAAGCCAAAGGTGAGCGAGGAGAAGCTTCAGAAAATTGGGGAAGAAATTGCGGCCCTGGAAGAACCGCTTGGCGGACTGGTTCATGACTTTTCATTCCCCGGATATATTCTTCTTTTGGATGAGCCTGAGAATGCGCTTCATCCGATGGCGGTTCGCGCAGCCCGAAGCCACCTCTATACGCTAGCGCGCGATCCTAATTGGCAGATCATGCTCTCAACTCACTCACCTTTCTTTGTCAATCCCCTTGAAGATCACACCACTATCCTCCGGCTGGAGCGCCAGGGGAAAAACACCACACCGAGAACATTTCGAACGGACACAGCAAATTTTAGTCCTGAAGACAGGGAAAATCTTCGCGCACTATTGCAACTTGACACGGCATTAGCAGAAATGTTTTTCGGTTCATATCCAGTAATTGTTGAAGGCGACACTGAATTAGCAACCTTTCTCGCAGCCGTCATTCAGGAAAATGACGAGCTCGCTGGCCAGATCACGCTCATCCCGGCTCGCGGAAAGGCACTCATAGAGCCGCTGGTCAAGCTCCTTACCCATTTCAAGGTACCATTCGGCGTCCTCCATGACACTGACGCTCCCATCCGTCGCGACAATAAAAAGAATGGGGCTTGGACTGTGAATCAATCGATTGCCACTGCGATCTGCGTCGCTCGCTCTGCCGGAATCGAGGTTCGGCACCGGGTGAGTGTCCCAAACTTTGAACGGAGACTTGGGGAGGATGAGGAAACGAAGGACAAGCCTATCCTCGCCTACCGGCGAGTGCGCGAGAGTGAGGAACTGAGGGCGCAAATACGACAACTATTTTCGGATTTGTTTAGGGCCGGAGTCCATCAACCTGATGATGCGTTGGGAATCAATGCTAACGCAGGGGAGATCGTAGCTAGGCTACAGGCTTTGCTTTCCGCATGGGCCGCACAGGCGGAACCAAATGATCCGCGATTTAAATTCCCGCCGACTTAGGCGGCTGGCCACTATACTTGTTTGAGGGGTTTCTCGAATAAATTGAATGCGGGTATCAGCTCAGCGCTTATGGAAACAATTCGAGACAGGAATGTCTACATCCTAGGAGCGGGATTTTCAGCACCTGCTGGCGTTCCCGTGGTCCACGACTTCATTGATCGCTCGCGCATCTATTTCGATGATCCGTCCTCGCGACTTGACGAAACCGAGCGTCAGCACTTCGAGAGGTTCCTAGACTTCAAGCGAAGGATGTCCCAGGCCCGGGAGAAAGTTAAGATAGACCTCGACGATGTAGAGCAGCTGTTTGGGTTGGTCGAAATCTCGCAGCGTCTCGGGCAAGAAAAACGTGAAACACGAAACAGCACTGTTTACGTGATCGCTAAGACGTTAGAACTTGCAACACGATCACAAAGAGCTGGCGATATTAGCTTTCTTTTTAACCATGCGGTATTCAACAAAATGCAGGGAATTCTACCACCTGGCTTCGACAGAGAGGCGAATAGGCCCGAGACCGTATCCGCGGAGCTTTACCAGTACTTTTCCGCGCTCGCGAGCGGACTTTTGGACGACCCAGATAAACGGGCATCCAGATCTAATACCTTCATTACGTTTAATTATGACCTTCTACTGGATGACTCTCTAAGGAGAGTCGGAGTTACGCCTGAGTATTATCTACCCATCAGACGCACGTCAGTGCAAGTTGGAGAGACTCCGGATCGATCCTGCCCGGTGCTTAAACTTCACGGCTCGACTAATTGGGGAATCTGCGGACACTGCCGAAAACAAATTCTGGTTCTAGATCAAAAAGTAACTGCTTCGCCCATGGAATTTCGGACAAGAACATGCCAAAAATGTGGCAAAGCTGTATTCCAACCGTTACTGATCCCCCCCTCGTGGGACAAGAGCGAGTATCGAGAAATCATGAAGCCGGTCTGGGCAAAGGCCGTCGAAGAATTGAAGCTCGCATCGAGAATATGTGTTGTTGGTTACTCAATGCCAGAGGCGGATTCCTTTTTCAAGTATCTGATGGCGCTCGCGCTATCGGAAAATCACAACCTTTATAAGTTTATAGTTGTGGATAGGAGCCCTCAAATTGCGGAGAGATATAGGCAGTTGCTCGATCCAATGTTTAGCGAAAGGCGACTTTGGGCATTCGCAGAACCCGGAGGATTCTCTTCCTTCCTTTCTCTGGGGCGCTCGTTTTCAGAACTAGGTCGAGGTGAATTTATCGCCGGCAATATCGGCAGGACTTAGCCGGTTGCCGAATGCCGCATCTTTGATTTGAGAGGGTGAGTCTTGGGCTCTCTCCTGAACCTTGAACTCTTCAACCTCCCTCCTTCCCGCCCCACCACCATTCGAATAGTCACTCGCCGGGTGCCCCACCCTTGGTTTGCAAAGGGTGGGTCTTGGGTTTCTCTTCCTCATCAACTTTTGAACTTCTGAACTCTAAATTTTTCAACCTCCACCTCTTCCCCATCCGCACTGCCATTCGAATCGTCGCTCACCATTCGAAACGTTTTCCACACCAATCCACACCCCATGTAACGTCCTGTAACTTTACTTTTAGTTACCTTGTTAATACACTTCGCCCATGACAACGAAACGAGCCAGCTCACCCTTCGACCTTTGCAAATTTGTCTTCGCCAGTGGCAGCGGTTGCTGCATGCCCTCCATCCCTTCCCTCAACGGCTACTGCCGCTCCCACGGCGATCTCCTCAAACCCCGCCCTCCCGTCGAGCACAACGAAGACCTCCTCCACGAAATCGGCCTCTTCGAGACCGACCCTCCCTCCGAAGAAGACGTTCACCGCGCCATGGCCCGCGTCTTCCGCGCCCTCGCCGCCAACCGTATCTCCACCCGCCGCGCCGCCACGTTCGGCTACCTCGCCCAGCTCCTCCTCACCTCCAGGGGCAGCAAGCAGGCCCGCCAGGAGTCCAGCAACCTCTCCCACGCCCTCCTCAAAACCCTCGACCTCGCCTACAACCCCAAATTCGGCAAACTCAACCCCGCCTTCAAAGAAGCCGCCGCCCGCGCCGCCCAAGAACAAGGCCAACCCCAATCCCAGCCTCCCTCCAACTCCTGATCGCGATGCTGCTTCTCCTCATTCCGGGGTGGCCTACCCTCGCGAACTCCGCGAGGGTGGGTCCGCTCTTCTCCGTTCCGCACTCCGATTCCGGTTTGCTCTTCTCCGCGACCTCATGTGTCTCCGGCCTCTGCGTCCTCTGCGTTAAAATCCGAATCCGTTTCTTATCTGTCTTCCGATCTCTGCGCCCTCAGCGTCTCTGCGGTGAGTCCTTCCTTTCTCTGCCTCTTCAGCTGTCAACTGCCGACTCCAGACTACAAACTCCCAACTTTTCCTATCCCCAATCATTCCCGCACATACGCGACCCCCGGGAGGGGGGGATATACCGGTCCCCTGGTCAGACCAATTCGCCTCGCTCTCAATTCTTTTGTTTCCCCTGCATCCGCAAAAAACAGGGAGTATCTCTAGCCAAAACTCTTTTCTGCCGCCTCTCCTGCCTCGATCCCCCTGTGGAAAATGTCGGCGCGCCGACATTCTTGATTTTCTCTCGCCCGCCGAAGCTTCAGCGAAGGAGGGTCCCCTTATATTTTGAGGTTTCTTCGGGCCGATCTATTCTCTTCGTTCGCGCATGTGGTTTGTCACCTATCGTCATTGGCTTCGTCAGCCGACTTGTGCGATTCTCTACGTTACTTTTGCGAGGTCCCACCCCTGATGCTGAAGCGGTTCAAGGATTTAAGCGAAAAAGAGATTGTCGCCGTGGCGATTGCCAACGAAGAGGAAGACGGCCGCATCTACGGCGAATTTGCGGATGCCTTGCGGGAATCCTATCCGGCAACCGCCGAAATGTTTGAAGAGATGCGCGTCGAAGAAGCAGGGCACCGCGACCGTCTGCTGGCGCTGTTCCGGCACCGTTTTGGCGATCACATTCCTCCCATCCGCCGCGAAGATGTGCGCGGATTCCTGAGCCGGCGCCCCGTGTGGATGATGCGGCCGCTGGGCGTGAAGGTAGCGCGGCGGCAAGCCGAAATCATGGAGATGGAGGCGAGCCGCTTCTATTCTCGCGCCGCGAGCATGGCGATGGATGCTCCAACGCGCGAGTTGCTGAACATGCTGGCGGATGAAGAACGCAAGCACACGCGTGCCGCCGGGGAATACGAAGAAAAACACCTCACCGAAAAAGCCAAGTCCGACGAAACGGAATCGCACAAGCGGTTGTTCATGCTGCAGTTTGTCCAGCCCGGTTTGGCTGGATTGATGGACGGCTCCGTTTCCACGCTTGCCCCACTTTTTGCGGCGGCCTTTGCCACGCACAGGAGCTGGGAAGCGTTCCTCGTCGGCATGGCGGCAAGTCTGGGCGCTGGCATTTCCATGGGTTTCGCCGAATCGCTTTCCGATGATGGTTCGCTTACCGGCCGCGGCTCGCCGTGGATCCGCGGGACGGTTACAGGTGCGATGACCACCGCGGGCGGGCTGGGGCACACGCTTCCCTTCCTGATTTCCGATTTCCACCTGGCGATCGGCGTGGCGATTGCGGTGGTCATGATCGAACTCGGCGTCATCAGCTTCATTCGCCACCGCTACATGGACACGCCATTCCTGCAAGCCGCGTTTCAAGTCATCGTCGGCGGCTTGCTGGTCTTCATCACCGGCTGGCTGATCGGCAGTTCGTAATTCCGAAGACTTGCCCGGCAATCTGCGCGGGGCTTACCCATGACCTGCCACTTTCATGACCGAAGAAAACTTCGCTGGCTCGCGTGCCTTTTCCTGTTCGCCGGAATCTCAGTTGGCGCGGCGGCCCAAGTGGCTGCCCAAACAGCTAATAAGGTCACTCGCATCGTGGTCGAAAAAAGCAAGCGAACGGTCACATTGATGGACGGGGAGAAAATCGTGAAGACCTATCAAGCCGCCTTGGGCGGCCAACCCGTCGGCGCAAAGGATCGCCAGGGCGACCACAAAACTCCCGAAGGAATCTATTCCGTGGATGCCAAAAATCCGAACAGCCAGTTCCATAAGGCCCTGCATCTTTCCTATCCGAATCAGGCCGACCGCGCACATGCGCGGAAATTGGGAGTGAGTCCCGGCGGCGATGTGGAGATTCACGGACTGGGCGCAAAGTGGGGCTGGATCGGTGCAAAGCACCGCCAGACGGATTGGACGGACGGCTGTATCGCGCTGACCAACGAAGAAATCGACGAGATCTATCCGCTGATCCGAGTCGGCACCGCCGTTGAGATCCGGCCTTGACGCTGCATTTGGACGCGCATCCGCAGCTCTTGATTTGCGTCCTTTAGTGCTATAATTCTGGCCGTTGAGAGCGCCCAGCTCTCTCTTGTCCCCGCCAACCCAGCTAGGGCCTGGAATCCCGCCGGCACCCTTGTCCCCTTCCGGCGAGTGAATTATCGAAAAAACATTTTCCAACAGGAGAAGTGCGATGAAATCTAACTGGATGGCTCGTTATTCACGGGCTAGTGCCCTGTCGCTGGCCGCGGCGGCAATTTTGGGGATCGCGGGAATCATCGTCAGCTGCAGCGGCGGCTCTTCCCACAACATGGTTTCCGGCATGGGGACCGTGAATGTGAGCATGAGCGACCCGCCAAGTTGCATGCCCCCGAACGGGCAATTCACTCACGTTTACGTCACCGTCCGCTCGGTGCAGGCGCACACCAGCACCACCGCGGACGACGGCAGTTCCGGCTGGCAAGAGCTCGCGCCGCAACTGGCCAACGCACCGATGCAGATCGATCTTTTCTCCAAGCCGCAAACCACCTGCATCCTGGCGCAACTCGGCTCCGCCAGCATTCCCGCCGGCAGCTATCAGCAAATCCGTCTGCTGCTGGTATCAAACACGCCTGCCGCAGGTGACGCCGTGCCGTCCAGCAATGCTTGCGCGGGCAATGGCTTCAACTGCGTGGTGCTCGACGACACCACCATTCACGAACTCAAGTTGAACAGCCAGGCAAATACCGGATTGAAGATTCCACCGGGAAAAATCGTCGGCGGGCCGCTGCAGGTAACCGCGGGGCAAAGCGTGGACCTGAATATCGACTTCAATGCGTGCGCTTCGATCGTCCCAGAGGGCAACGGCAGGTTTAGCCTTAAGCCGACGCTGACGGGAGCTCAGGTGAGCGCGAATAACTCCGGGATTTCGGGCAAAGTGGTTGATTCCCTCAGCAGCGCACCGATCGCCGGAAATGTGCAGGTGGCGATCGAACAGGCGGACTCGTCGGGGATAGATCGGATCGTCATGCAAGCCACGGCGGACAGCAACGGCAATTTCAATTTTTGCCCGCTGCCGACCGGAACGTTTGACATCGTTGTGGTGGCGATTGGACCGGCAAACCTGCCGTATAACGCGACGACGGTGTTGAATGTGCCGAACGGAACGAACCTCGGGTCAATTCCCTTGATCGCTGAGACTGGCGCCACGGGACCCGCCGTGTTCCAGGGCTTTGTGACCGCCACGAACGGCGCGGCCGCCGGGACGATCGATGTGAGCCTCTCGGCGCTGCAAGCGGTGCCGACGGGTACGGCAACAACTCTGCAGGTTACGATTCCTCTGCAGACCATTCCGGCCACGAACTCGACGGCGGAGGTGGACTCGACGGGGCTTATTTCGGTCTCGACGAACACCGCCTGCCCAAGCGGAGCGCCGGCGAATTCAAACTGCGCTCAGTACACACTGGTGGTTCCCGCGAGCAATGCCAGCGTGGGAATCTTCTCGTCGTCGGGATTCACCTACTCGGTTCCGGCGACCGGCGATGTTCTCTTCACCGTGGATGCTCAGGCGGCGGTGCCCCTGAGCGGCGGAACACCGGATTGCACGCCGTCCGAACAGATGGTCTCGAAGGATTCCACTTCATTGCCGTTGAAAGCGCTGCCGGCAACGACCACCACCGTTGCGGAGATTGATTTCAGCAGCTGTCTGTAAAGCCGAGCCGGCCCCCAGCCGCCGGCTCGTTCATCCTGAATCGGGCCATTTTCACCCGGGGCGACCTGTACCACAGGCCTAGTCAATCTTGCGACACGCAGGGGGCGCGAATTTTTGCGAAGCGCGCCGCAAGCAAGTAGTGTGAATCGTAAGACCTCGATTCCCAAGGAGAGAAGAAATGAAGCTGGCAAAATGGATGGTTGGCGGAGCGCTGGTGTGCTGCCTGGCTTTTAGCCAGAATGCGCTGGCACAAGGTAACAGCCAGGGCCATGGGCACGGCAAAGGCCACGACAAGCATGGCGACGACGATCAGGGTGACTACGATAAGGGCTACTACCACGGTCACGACAAGGATATTCACGAGTGGTACAGCAAGCACGGCAACAATCTTCCTCCGGGTCTGGCAAAGAAAGACCGCTTGCCGCCGGGACTCGAAAAGCAACTGGTGCGGCGCGGCACACTGCCTCCGGGTTTGCAGAAAAAGATTCAGCCCTGCCCGCCCGAACTGGTTCGCTACTTGCCGCCACCGCCGCCCGAATGCGAGAACGTCGTCATCGGGGGCCACATTGTGCTGCTGAATCGCAGGACGAATATTGTGGTGGATTTCATGCACGTGGAACTGTTCTGACCAATAAGAAAATGTCATCCTGAGGCGCGCGCGTTATGCGCGCCGAAGGATCTCAATCTGAACAATCTGTGAGATGGCAAAGTTGAGGTTCTTCGGGCATCCTCGTCGGATGCCCTCAGAATGACAAGTTGTAGGTGGGTTCAGTCGTCGGAGTGAGCGGGGATCGGAGTTACGCTTGGGCGTCGGAAAAAAGTGCGCAGCCAAGCTTGCAGGCGATCCATGTAGATGTAAACCACCGGCGTTGTGAAGAGCGTGAGCATCTGGCTGAGGATCAAGCCGCCGACGATGGTGATGCCGAGGGGCTTGCGAATTTCCGAGCCCGCGCCGGTGCCGAGCGCCAGCGGCAACGCGCCAAACATCGCCGCCATCGTGGTCATCATGATCGGGCGAAAGCGCATCAACGCCGCGCGGTAAATCGCCTGGTCCGGCGGAGCGTTTTCTTCCCTTTCGACCTGCACGGCAAAATCAATCATCAGAATCGCGTTTTTCTTTACGATGCCGATCAATAGGATGATTCCGATAATCGCGATGATGCTCAAATCCATTTTCATCAGTTGAAGCGCCAGCAAGGCGCCAATGCCGGCGGAAGGAATCGTGGACAAGATCGTGATCGGATGAATGAAGCTCTCGTATAGGATTCCGAGAACGATGTAGACCGCAGCCAGGGCGGCGAGAATCCAGATAGGCTGATCTTTCAGTGAATCCTGGAAAGCTTGGGCCGTCCCTTGGAAAGTAGCGTGGACCGTGTTCGGCACGCCGAGCTGCAGCATCGCCTGCTGAATGTGCTCGACGGCCGGACCGAGGGAAGCGCCCTGGGCCAGATTGAAGGAGAGCGTAATCGCGGGAAAAATTCCCTGGTGATTCACGGAGAGCGCGGTGTTGGAATGTTCGTAATGCGCGAAGGAACTTAGGGGCACAAGCTTGCCGGTGTTTGACGGCACGTAAATGAATTTGAGTCCGTCGGGAGTTTCCTGGAACTCCGGCGCAACTTCGAGAACCACGTGGTATTGGTTCAGCCCCTTGTAAATCGTGGAGACTTGGCGCTGGCCGAAGGCGTCGCCGAGGGTGTTGTCAATATCCTGCATCGAAACACCAAGGCGTCCTGCCGTGTCACGGTCAATGGCCAGGAACGACTGCAACCCCTTGTCCTGCTGGTCGGAATTGATGTCGCGCAATTCCGGAACCTGCCTCATCCGAGCCATGATGATCGGCGCCCAGTGATACAGATCTTCTAGATTGTCGGCCTGCAGCGTGTATTGATATTGCGCACCGCCGAAGCGCCCGCCCACGGAAACATCCTGCACCGATTGGAAGAAGAGCGAAGCGCCGGGAATTCCGGCGGTTTTCTTGCGCAACCGCGCGATTACGGCGTCCGCATTGATCTTTCTCTCCGCGATGGGCTTCAGTTGCGCGAACATGCGGGCCGTGCTGGTGCCGTTGCCGCCGCCGGTAAAGGACGTGACCGTGTCGATCGCCGGATCCTGCCCGACAATATCGGAGAAAGCGCGCATCTTTTTGGACATCTCAACGAATGACGTGTCCTGATCGGCCTGGATAAAGCCCGCGATGCGGCCGGTGTCCTGCTGAGGGAAAAATCCCTTGCTGACGTGGCCGAACATGTAAACGCTGAGCGCGGCGGTCAGAATCGTCACGCAGAGAATCAGCGGTTGCTCGCTCAAGACGAAGCGCAGCGCGTGGTCATAGCCCTTGAGCATTCCATTGAATGCGCGCTCAGAGATTCGGTAGGCAAGGCCGTGCTTCTTGTTGACGTCGTGGCGCAAGAATCTCGCGCAAAGCATCGGCGTGGTGGTCAGCGAGACGAACATGGAAACGGCGATGGCCACGCTGAGTGTGACGGCAAATTCCCGGAACAGCCGGCCCACGATTCCGCCTAGCATCAGGATCGGAATGAATACGGCCACCAGCGAGGCGCTCATCGAGAGCACCGTAAATCCGATTTCGCTGGCGCCTTTCATCGTTGCCGCGTACGCGGGCATGCCCGATTCCATGTGGCGGGCGATGTTTTCGATGACCACGATGGCGTCGTCCACGACGAAGCCGGTGGAGATGGTCAGGGCCATCAGCGATAAGTTGTCCAGGCTGTAGCCGAAGAGATACATCACGCCGAACGTGCCCACCAGCGACAATGGCACGGCGACGCTCGGGATGACGGTCGCCCAATAATTCCGCAGGAACGCGAACACTACCAGGATTACCAAGATTATGGAGATGATCATGGTACGTTCGACTTCGTGAACCGACGCGCGGATCACCAGCGTGCGGTCAATCACCACATCGAGTTTTAGCGATGGGGATATCGATGAGCGCAGCCAGGGGAGGTTGGCTTTCACTTTGTCGGCCGTCTCGATCATGTTCGCGCCGGGCTGGCGGAAAATCGCGATGATCACGCCGGGTTTTCCGCCGGGGAGCCCGAGGTTGCGGATGTCTTCGACCGAATCCACGACCGTGGCTATATCCACCAGGCGTACGTTCCCGCCTGCGTGGCCGCCAACGATCAATGGCTCATATTCATAAGCTTTGAAAAGCTGGTCCGTGGCGGAGACCGCATAGGTGCGATCCTTATCCGACAGCGCGCCCTTGGCGAGATTCGAGTTGGACGATTGCAGCGCCTTGCGAACCTGCTCCAGGCTGATGCCGTAGCTGTTGAGCTGCTGCGGGTTGACCTGAACCCGGACGGCAGGACTGGAAGAGCCCCACACAAAAACCTGGCCGACGCCGTCTACTTGGGAAAGTTTTTGAGCAACGACGGAATTTCCCGCGTCGTAAATCTGCGCGATGGGAATGGTGTCGGAAACAAGTGAGAGCAGCAAAATCGGCGAATCGGCGGAGTTCACCTTGCGGTAGGTCGGCTGGCTCGGCATGTCGGCGGGCAGTTGGCTGCGGGCCGCGTTGATGGCGGCTTCGACGTCGCGCGCCGCGGCGTTGATGTCGCGGCTCAGATCGAACTGCAGCGCGATGCCGGTGTTGCCTAACGTGGAAGTGGAGGTCATTTGGGTGACGCCGGCGATGCGGCCGAACTGGCGCTCGAGCGGCGTGGCCACAGCGGAGGCCATTGTTTCCGGGCTGGCGCCGGGGAGGCTGGCGCCCACGCCGATGGTCGGCAAGTCAACCTGGGGTAGCGGCGCTACGGGCAAAAATCGAAAGGCGATTGCGCCCGAAAGAAAAATCGCAATGGTAACAAGTGAAGTCGCCACCGGCCGGCGGACAAAGGGAGCGGAGAAGTTGGACTGGAAATTCACGCCCTAGTCTCCTGTGGCCGGCTCGTCGAGGGGATTCGTAATTCCAAGGTGCAAGCGGTTGGCAAGCCAATCGAACGCCAGGTAAACCACCGGCGTGGTGTAGAGAGTCAGAAGCTGGCTGAGGATCAAGCCGCCGACGATGGTGATACCGAGCGGCCGGCGCAGCTCCGAGCCTACGCCCTGGCCGAGCGCCAGTGGCAGGCCACCGAGCAGCGCAGCCATCGTGGTCATCATAATCGGGCGGAAACGGAGCAGGCACGCTTCGTAAATGGCATCGAGCGGGGACTTCCCCTGTTCGCGTTCCGCTTCGAGCGCGAAGTCAATCATCATAATGGCGTTTTTCTTGACGATGCCGATCAGCAGGATGATGCCGATCAGCGCGATGATACTGAACTCCGTGCGGCAAAGCATCAGGGCGAGAATGGCGCCGACGCCGGCGGAGGGAAGCGTGGAGAGAATTGTGATCGGGTGAATGTAGCTTTCGTACAAGATGCCGAGGACGATGTAGACCGTGACGAGTGCGGCGAGAATCAGCAGAGGCTCATTGGAGACGGAGCGCAGAAATGCCGCGGCGGTGCCCTGGAACGTCGCCTGAATGCTTGGCGGCATCCCGATTTCCTGCCGGGCTTTGTCGATTGCAGTGGTTGCTCCCCCGAGAGAAGCGCCAGGGGCGAGGTTGAACGAGATGGTCACCACGGGAAATTGTCCCTGATGGTTGATGGCGAGGGAGGATGTTCCCGCTTCAAACCGCGTGAACGCGCTCAGCGGAACCTGCTGCCCGGTAGCAGAGCGCACGTAAATATCCTTCAAGGCGGCGGGAGTCTGGCGAAAATTTTTGTCGACTTCCATCACCACGTGGTACTGGTTCAGTTGCGTGAAAATCGTAGAGACCTGCCGCTGGCCGAAAGCGTCGTAGAGCGTGTTGTCAATGTCGGCGGGCAAAATGCCGAGGCGCGACGCGGTGTCGCGGTCGATCGTCAACGTAGCAAGCAGGCCGTCGTTCAACTGGTCCGTCGCCACGTCGCGCAAATCCGGCAGCGTTTTCATCTTCTCAACAAATTTCGGCGTCCAGTAGGCGAGTTCCTTGGGATCCACATCCTCGAGCGAATATTGAAACTGTGTGCGCGAAACGCGGTCTTCCACCGTTAGATCTTGCACGGGTTGGAGGAAGAGGGTGATGCCGTCCACTTTGGCGATCGCCGGTCGCAGGCGGCGAATCACTTCAGACGCGCTGATGCCCCGTTCTTCCAGAGGCTTCAGATTGATCTGGATGCGCCCGCTGTTGAGCGTGGTGTTGGTGCCGTCAATGCCGATGAAGGAAGAAAGGCTTTCGACCGCGGGATCCTGCAGGATGACGTCGGCGAGGGCGCGTTGCCGCGTGGTCATCGCGGCGAAGGAGACGTTTTGAGGGGCTTCGGAAACGCCGAGGAGCACGCCGGTGTCTTGAACCGGGAAGAATCCTTTGGGAACGTAGATGTAGAGCAGAATCGTGCCGACAAGCGTCCCGATGGTCACGAGCAGCGTGATGGTGCGGAAACGAAGAACAACTTGCAGCGTGCGGCCGTAGAACGCGATGACATCGTTGAAGACTTTTTCGGATTTACGGTAGAACCAGGTTTGTTCGTTTTCCGGCTCGTGGCGCAGGAGTTTCGCGCACATCATCGGCGTCAAAGTCAGTGAGACCACCGCCGAGACCAGAATCGTTACAGCCAGCGTGACCGCGAATTCCCGGAACAGCCGTCCAACGATATCCCCCATGAAAAGCAGCGGAATCAGAACGGCGATCAACGAGACCGTCAGTGAAACGATGGTGAAGCCGATCTGCTCCGAGCCTTTCAGCGCGGCTTGCAGGGGAGAGTCGCCGCTTTCCAGATAGCGGCTGATGTTTTCGATCATTACGATTGCATCGTCCACCACAAAACCCGTGGAAATCGTGAGCGCCATCAGCGAAAGGTTGTTCAGCGAATAGCCGAGCAGGTACATCACGCCAAACGTGCCGACGATCGAGAGCGGCACCGCGATGCTGGGAATCACCGTGGCGCGCAGACTGCGCAGGAAGAGAAAAATCACCATCACAACCAGCGCGATCGTGAGCAGCAAGGTGTATTGCACGTCCGCAACAGAGGCGCGAATCGTCGAGGTGCGGTCCGTCAAAATTTCGACGTGCACCGAAGCGGGCAGAGCCGCCTGCAACTGCGGGAGAATTTTCTTTACACGGTCGACGACACTGATGATGTTTGCGCCGGGCTGGCGTTGAATGTTCAAGATCACAGCGGGCTGCTTGTTGGCCCAAGCCGCCTGCTTTTCGTTTTCAGCGCTGTCGATCGCGGTTGCCACGTCGGTCAGGCGGACCGGCGCGCCGTTGCGAAACGCCACGATGATGGAGTTGTAGCCTTCGCTCGAAAGCAACTGGTCGTTGGCGCCGATGGTAAACGCTTGATGCTGCCCGTCGAACGTGCCCTTGGCTTGATCAATATTGGCGTTGGAAAGCGCGGTGCGCAGATCTTCCAAGCTCAAGCCGTATGAAGCCAGCGCCGTGGGATTCGCCTGTACGCGGACCGCGGGGCGCTGTCCTCCGCTGATGCTCACCAGGCCCACGCCCGAAAGCTGGGAAATTTTCTGCGCCAGCGTAGTGTCCGCGAGGTCTTCCACTTTTACGAGCGGCAGCGTGGCGGAAGTGATCGCCAGCGTCAGGATTGGCGCGTCGGCCGGATTCACCTTGCTGTAAATCGGGGGATTCGGCAGGCCCGTTGGCAAAAGGTTGGAGGCGCCGTTGATTTCCGCCTGCACCTCCTGCTCGGCCACGTCGATGTTCAGGTCCAGATTAAATTGCAGCGTGATGACGGAGCTTCCAAACGAACTTGTCGAGGTCATTTGGAGCAAGCCCGGAATTTGTCCGAAATTGCGCTCGAGGGGCGCGGTAACGGAAGACGCCATCACATCCGGACTGGCGCCGGGATAAAACGTCTGCACCTGAATGGTCGGGTAGTCCACCTGCGGCAGCGCGGAAACGGGCAACTGGCGATAGGCCACCAGTCCCACCAGAATCACGCCCACCATCAGCAGGGTGGTTGCAACGGGCCGCAGAATAAACGGCCGCGAGGGATTCATCGCGCAGGTCCCCCTGCGGGCGAGGCAAACGGAGAATTGGCGATGGCAGCGGCGCTTTTGCTCGCAGGCGCGGTGGGAACGCTCGATTGCCGCGGCTCGACCTTGCTGCCTTCCTGCAGTTTGTCCTGGCCGTCGGTGACGACGACATCGCCGCCATTTAGCCCCGAGATGACACCGGTGACATTGCCGTTGGTCTCGGCCAACGAGACGACATGAATCTTCACTTTGTTGTCCGACTCAACTGCAAAAACATAGGTGCCCTGAGGGCCGCGGAGAATCGCGGTCGTGGGAACAAGCACCACATTTTTCTTGGTGTCCACCAGAAGATGGACGTTCACAAACTGGTTGGGAAACAGTTCGTTTTTTGCGTTGTCGAAAACGGCTTTCAATTTGTAGGTGCCGGTGGTGGTGTCAATCTGGTTGTCGATGGTCAGCAGCTTTCCCGTCGCCAGCTTGGTGGTGTTGTCGCGGTCGTAGGCTTCCACCACGATCGGCGCGCCCTTTTTCATGCGGCCCATCACTTGCGGCAACTGGTCTTGCGGCAGGCTGAACAGAGCCGCGATCGGCTGCAACTGGGTGATGACCAGCAAACCGTTCGTGTCCGTGGCATGCACCATGTTGCCCATGTCCACCAGGCGCAACCCCACGCGGCCGCTAATTGGCGCTGTGATATGCGAGTAGGTGATGAGAAGCTTGGCGTTGTCAATCGTGGCGTTGTCCGCCTTGATCGCGCCTTCGAAGGTGCCCACCTGGGCTTGCTGGGTATCCAACTGCTGCTTGGGAATTACGCCTTCCTGGAAAAGCAGCTTGAAGCGCTCGTAGTCCACCTGGACGTCGCGCAACTGCGCCTGATCTTTCGCCAGCTGTCCCTGGGCCTGCTCCAGTTGCACTTGATAGGGCCGCGGATCGATCTCGACCAGCGAGTCGCCTTCCTTGACGTACTGCCCCTCCGTGAAATTGATTTTGACGATCTGGCCATCCACGCGGGAACGCACCGTGACAGTATTGAATGCCGTCACATTGCCCAAGCCATTCAGGAATACGGGAAGGTCGCCCTTGGCCGCCGTGGCCACGACTACAGGGACGACAAAGCCCCCGGGAGCGCCCATACCCGCCGCCCCGCCCGGTCCTTTGCCTCCCGACGCAGCTGCATCGGCTTGGGAATTCCGTCCGCGGTAATACCAAACCACGCCGGCCACCAGGACCAGCAAAACCACCCAGACCCACCAGCGGCGCTTCGAGTCGCCCGAAGAAAAGGAAGTGGTCGAAGAAGTTGTGCGGGGATCGCGCACATCGACCGAGTCAGTTGAAGCCATTCCGTGGTGCTCCTGTTTGCAATCTCAAATGGAACTATAAGCCTATGTCGTTCCGTGGGTTCGCCTGGGACATCCGAAGGCACGATCCTTTGACCATTAGCGTATAGGAATCCTTAGTTCTCTGCTACATAGGACGCACGAGAAAGGGGAATAGTTACTCTTCCAAGCCCATGGAAAATTCACAATTGGGGCCCGGCTAAGATTGAGAGGCGCCGGGGAAAGGAAAGTGCACAAATGGGGCGGTCGTCGTACACTAGGCACACATTTTTCAACTGGGCCGCGCCAGGCAAACTAACCTGTGGAGGAGTAAAACTTACCTATGCTTAAGGGAATGCTGCTAGGAATCGTTCTAGGGTTTGTTCTGGTAGCTCTGGGCGGTTATTTTTATTTTGCAAGCGGGAAAGCACCCGTCGCCACCAACTCCCCCGAAATGCCATTCGAGCGTAAGTTCGCCAGCCTGGCGTTGCATGCCTATCTCGACAAACTTCCCCACCCGAATCCAACCGTGCCCGCCGATGAACCGAATCTTCTGGCCGGAGCGAAGGTTTATAAGGAAAACTGTGCTGTGTGCCACGGCTTGCCCGGCGAACCACACAACGCCATCGGGAACGGCATGTTTCCCAAGCCCCCGCTGCTGTTCAGGGGCGTGGGCGTCACAGACGATGAGGCCTGGGAGTCCTACCACAAAGTTTCCGGCGGCATCCGGATGACCGGTATGCCCGGTTTCAAGGATCGGCTGAGCGACACGCAACTGTGGCAGGTGAGCGTGCTGGTGAAAAACGCGGACAAGCTCCCCGCTTCGGTGAAGGCGGAACTGGCGCCTCCCCCGGGGACGGTGCTTCTGCCGGCTGCAGTACCCGGCAAACCAGATCCCGAGCACGATCACGATCACATTCATTAGTTCTTACGGAAATGTTTCGCCGCGAGCTTGAAGCGCTTGCAGGAACTAGGCGCGTCCAGGGACTTCCGCGGAACTGGCCTTGCTGAGAGAATCGGCGCGGCGCAATTCCGGGAATATCCAAGCCCAAAGCACGGTCACAACTATTGCGCCGACGCCGCCTAACACGACGGCGGGGACGGCTCCGAACCACTGGGCGGCCAAACCGGATTCGAATTCGCCGAGTTCATTGGATGCGCCGATAAAGATCATGTCCACGGCATTGACGCGGCCGCGCATTTCGTCGGGCGTCTCAATCTGAATCAGGACTCCGCGGACTACCACGCTGACCATGTCCGCGGCGCCCACGAAGAAAAGCGAAATCATCGAGAGCACAATGTTGTGGGATAACCCGAAGACTATGGTGAACACACCGAACCCCGCGACGCACCACAGCATTGTTGCGCCGGCCCTTCTCCGGATGGGTTTGTAGGCGATCAGCAGCGCCATCACCGCCGCTCCCACGCCCGGTGCGCTTCGCAGCAGTCCCAGGCCCCACGGACCAGTGACCAGAATTTCTTTCGCATAAACGGGAAGCAGCGCCACGGCCCCGCCGAGGAGTACAGCAAAAAGATCCAGCGAAATCGAGCCGAAGACCAGCTTGTGTTCCCAGATGTACCGGAAGCCCGCGAAAACGGTTCTGACGGAAAACGGTTCGCGGGCCCGGGGCGGCGCTTGCACTTTGATCCGAAGAGTCGTCAAGACCGCGATGGCGCCCGCGAAAAGCGCGGTGGCGTATACGGCAGCTGGACCACGGAAAAACGCATAGAGCACGCCGCCCATCGCGGGCCCCAGGATAGTTGCGAACTGAAAGATGCTGGAGTTCCAGGCAACTGCGCTCTGGAATTGTTCCTCAGGCACGAGTTGTGGCAACAAGGCGCGGCTGGCCGGCATGCTGAAGCTGCGCACTGCTCCCACCAGGGCCAGGATCGCAAAGATCGGCGCCACGGTGCCGGCGCGGTGCAAGTATTCCGCGTTCAGCGCCACCAGCAACAGCAACGCCGAGGAGATTGCGAACCCTACGTAGCAGAGCGTGAGCAGGTTTCTGCGATCGAAGCGGTCCGTGACGTGGCCCGCGAGAAGAAACAGGGCCACCCCCGGGAGAAATTGCGCCAGCCCGGTGAGGCCCAGATCCAATGGACGGTGGGTGATTTCGTACACTTGCCAGCCGACAGCCACCGACTGCATCTCCGTGCAAAACACGATGCAGAAGCGCGCGATCTGATAGAGGCGGAACCCTGAGAACTGGAAGGCCGCAGTTCCTGCGGTCAAGCGATGGTCGGCATTGGCCATGCACTAGTAGTCTGCCACAATCCGTCTGGTCCTCCGGGGTACAATGTCGGATAACTTCACAAAGCCGCCGTGCCGTTGTAGAAGTAGAATGTCCGCATTGCTGCTATTTCATCGGGGAGTCACCGCATTTGTACTTTCGGCCCAATTCGCTTCAGGATGCGCTGAACGTTCTTGCAGACACTCGCGCCACGATTCTTGCCGGCGGCACGGACGTTTTCCCTTCTTTGGGAGAGCGGCCGCTGTCCGGACCGGTGCTGGATATTTCAGGCCTTGCCGAAATCCGGGGAATTCAGTTCACACCCGAACATATCGTTTTCGGTGCGCGCACTACGTGGAGCGACGTTCTTGCGGCTAGACTCCCAAGTGGATTTGACGGATTGAAAGCCGCTGCGCGCGAAGTGGGCTCCGTGCAGATTCAAAACACCGCCACGATCGCGGGCAATCTTTGCAATGCATCCCCCGCTGCGGACGGCGTCGCCGCCCTGCTCGCCTTGGATGCTGAGATCGTTCTTACTTCGCGCAATGCTTCCCGCACTTTGCCGCTGGCCGAGTTTATCCTCGGTAATCGCAAGACGGCGCGGCGGCCTGACGAGCTTCTGACTTCCATTCGCGTGCCGAGGCGTGTGCAAGACGCGGCTTCCGTGTTTTTGAAATTGGGAGCGCGGCGATATCTGGTCATCTCCATTGTCATGGTAGCGGCCAACCTTGTCGTGGAACCCGCAGGCAATATTCGCGAAGCGCTGATTTGCGTCGGGTCCTGCTCCGCCGCGGCGCAAAGGCTTCCGGAACTCGAGCGTGTCCTCGTCGGCCTGCCCGCGCGTTCCGGCCTTCCCGAAATTCTAAAACCAGAATTTCTGGCTCCGCTTTCTCCGATTGATGATGTTCGGGGCACGGCTCAGTATCGCCGCGACGCGGCTTTTACCCTGGTTGGACGCGCCCTGGAAGCCTGCGCGCGGAAAGTTGCGGCATGAGGAGCGAAACAAAAACCGAGGCAGCTGCGAAAATTTCGCTCAACCTCAACGGAGAGAGCCGCGAGGTGCGTTCGGATCCGCGCTCGCGCCTTTCGCAGGTGCTGCGCGAAGAATTTCACCTGGTCGGCACGAAAGTCGGATGCGACGCGGGCGATTGCGGGGCCTGCACCGTGCTCGTCAACGGGCAACCCGTCTGCTCCTGCCTGACCGCTGTTGGCCAGTTGAATGGCGCCAAGATAGAAACGATTGAAGGACTCCGTGATTCTTCGCCGACCTTTGATTGCCTGCAGAAATCCTTTCTGCGCCACGGGGCCGCGCAATGCGGCATCTGCACTCCGGGAATGCTGGTTTCGTCGGTTGCGCTGCTGGAGGCAAATCCTCGCCCGGACGCAGCAGAAGTGATGGACGCTCTTGGCGGCGTGCTCTGCCGGTGTACCGGTTACCGGAAAATTGTTCGAGCCGTTTTGGAAGCTAATCAACCGCCAGCCACCACGACGGCGCCGGCGGAAAGTGGTTCCGTCGGGCAGCGAGTCACCCGGCTCGATGGCCGGAAAAAAGTTCTGGGCCAGGAACTCTTTGGCGCCGATGAATGGCCGGAAGATTCCCTGCTCCTCCGCGTCGTTCGCTCTCCGCACCATCGCGCGGAATTCGTGTTTGGTGATTTGGAGGCTTACCGCGAAGCGCATCCCGGCATTCACGGGGTTTTCACCGCGCGCGATGTTCCCGGCAAGAATTGTTTCGGCGTGATTCCACAATTCTCCGATCAACCGGTTTTTGCGGAGCGTGAAACGCGTTTCCTCGGGGAAGCCGTCGCGGCCGTCGTAGGCGATGCCGCGGCCATCGTCGCGCTCGATCTCAACCAGTTCCCGGTTACGTGGAATCCGCTTCCGGCGATCACCCGGCCCGAAGAAGCCTTGATGCCCGGCGCTTCCGCGATGCACGCCTCGCGCCCCGGCAACATTCTGGTAGGTGGGCGCGTTGTTTCTGGCGACGTGGACGCGGCCCTTCGCACGGCGGATGTTTGCGTCGAAGCGGAATTCGAAACCGGATTCATCGAACACGCCTATATCGAACCGGAAGCCGGCTTCGCGCGCCGCGTTGGTGATCGCATCGAAGTGCAGGCTTGCACGCAAGCGCCCTACAACGATTTAAAAGATATCGCCGCAATTCTCGGCATTCCCGAATCAAGCGTGCGCATTATCCCGACTGCTGTGGGCGGCGGCTTCGGCTCCAAGCTCGATCTTTCGTTGCAGCCGTTTCTTGCCGTTGCGGCCTGGCATCTGAGAAAACCTGTGCGCATGGTTTATTCCCGGCCCGAGTCCATTCGTTCCACAACCAAACGCCATCCTTCAAAAATAATTTGCCGCGCGGGAGCTACTTCCGCCGGAAAACTTGTGGCCATGGATTTCAGCGCCGATTTCAACACCGGGGCGTACGCTTCCTGGGGACCGACCGTCGCCGCGCGCGTACCGATTCACGCCTCCGGACCGTACAAAGTGCCGAACTTCCGCGCCATCACTCGCGCCATTCATACCTACCTGCTCCCCGCCGGTGCGTTTCGGGGCTTTGGCGTTCCGCAGGGCACGATCGCGCAGGAGCAGCTTTACGATTTGCTTGCCGAGAAGGTCGGCATGGACAAGCTGGAATTTCGCTGGCTGAATGCGCTGGATGAGAAAAGTCCCACCGTTACCGGCCAAGTGATCGGCGGAGGCGTTGGCATCCGCGCGTGTTTTGAGGCACTGCGCCCCCGTTGGCAGCAGGCGAAACAGGAAGCCGCCGCGTTCAATTCTGCCGCGCGCAATTCTCTTCGCCGGGGCGTCGGAGTCGCGGGCATGTGGTACGGGTGCGGAAACACGTCGCTCCCCAATCCTTCCACGATGCGGGTGGGACTGAAGCGCGACGGGCGCATTGCTTTACATCAGGGCGCGGTGGATATCGGCCAGGGTTCGGCCACGGTTGTTACGCAGATTTGCGCGGATGCGCTTGGCGCGCCGCTCGATAAATTCGACCTGCTTTCCGGCGACACCGACATTACGCCGGACTGCGGGAAGACTTCCGCTTCTCGGCAAACTTTTGTAAGCGGCAAAGCCGCATACCTGGCCGGAGAACAACTCAAAAAGAAAATCTTGAAGATGGCCGGCGGGTGCGACTGCGCGAAGATTCATTTTCTGGATGGCTCGCTGAGCATCGAGGATGCAGGCAAGAAACAATCCATCGACCTTCGACTTGCCCCACTCGATGACCGCGGCTACGTAGTCAGCGCGGAAGCAACGTTTGACCCCGCCACTTCTCCGCTCAATGGCGACGGCCAAGGCGTGCCATATGCCGTCTACGGTTTTGGGGCGCACCTGGCGGAATTGGAAGTGGACACGGAACTCGGCACCATCAAAGTCTTGAAAATCACCGCCGCCCACGATGTTGGCCGGGCCATCAATCCCACGCTGGTCGAGGGACAAATCGAGGGCGGCATCGCGCAAGGCCTGGGTATGGCGCTGATGGAGGAATTTTTCCCCGGCAAGGGTGAGAATCTTCACGACTACCTGATTCCGACCATCGGCGACATGCCTCCGGTTGAATCCATCCTGATTGAAGACCCGTCGCCCGCCGGCCCCTTCGGTGCGAAAGGGATTGGCGAGCAGGCGTTGATTCCGACGGCTCCCGCGATTTTGAACGCTCTCTACGACGCAGCCGGCGTGCGCATCCGCAAATTGCCCGCCACGCCCGACAAAGTTCGCGCCGCGATTCTTGCAAAAGCTGCGGCCCGTTCCGGAAACTCCCATGCCTGACGTTTTCCCTCCAGACACAGTTCGCTGCGACGCCTGCCCGGTGCTCTGCTACATCAAGCGCGGCCACGCGGGGGCTTGCGATCGCTACGCCAACGTCGAAGGGCAGTTGGTGCGCGTGGATCCGCACATCCTGCTTGACCGCGCGAAAACCCAAGGTACTCCGCTGGTGCCGTTCCTGGAACGCGAAGGCGACTGGGACGGAAAAATCATGAAGGGCCAGGAGACGTTTGTTACCGCCATCGGCGCCGGCACGACGTATCCGGACTACAAGCCGGCGCCGTTCATCGTGTCGAGCGAGGTGGAAGGCGTGGACATGGTCACCGTGGTGACCGAAGGAATTTTCAGCTATTGCGGCGTGAAGCTGAAAATTGACACCGACCGCCACCTTGGCCCCGAGCGAAACCTGGTGCGCGCGCAAGGCGAACCCGTCGGCCACGTCACCACGGCAGAGTATGGCTCGCAGATGCTTTCGCTCGGCGGCGTGCATCACTTGACCGGCGGAAGCAAGAGCGAAGGCCGCATTACTTGCGAAACTCTGCTGGATCTCTGCAACGGGAAGGAAGTTGAACTCACCATTGATGAAGGCGCCGGCGTTCGCGTCGCAGCGGGGAAGCCGCCCGTCGTGAACGGCCAGCGCGAAGAACGCATGCGCGTCGGCTGCGGTTCCGCGACGATCGGCATGTTCGCGAAACAGTGGTTCGGCAAAGTGGACGACGTGGTTGTCGTGGATGACCACATCACCGGCGTGCTTTCCGAGCATCAGGCGGGAAAACTGCTGGGCGTGCGGGAAACGGGCATCGCGATTCAGGGCCGGCGTTCCACGCCCGGACGCTATTTTCAGGTTGCGGAACCCGGCACAGGCTGGGGCGGCACAAATATTTCCGACCCGCTGACGATTCTGAAACCGTTTAAGCCGAAATTCGCGTGGCCGCATCTTCGCCTGTTGATGGTCAGCACCACGGGGGAGCAGTTTGCGTACTATGAACTCGACGAGGAGTTGCGCCCGATTGAGAAGGAGCTTCCGGTCGTTTTGAAAGAATCTGTCGGGCGTATCCGGGAAAATTGCGAACCGGCCATGACAACGGTGTTGTTTATGGGCGGTGCCGGCGGATCCCTGCGGGCTGGGGTCACGGAAAACCCCGTAAAACTCACGGACTCGGTGAAGCGCAAGCTGACGCGGGTCACATGTGGAGGCGCGCCTGCCTACATCTGGCCCGGCGGGGGCATCACCTTCATGGTGGACGTCACGCGCATGCCGGAAAACGCGTTTGGATATGTGCCGACGCCCGCGCTTGTCGCTCCGATTGAGTTCACCCTCAAAAAAGATGATTATGCGGTGCTCGGCGGTCATGTGGATTACGTTCGGCCACTCCGCGAGGTACTGAAAGAAAAGGAGCGGCAGCGGCAGGTTGTTTCGCATGAGCAAAATCCGTGGCCGCTGAAGCCCCACACCGGGAGCAGCGAATCATGAGAGATCCCGCCCTCATCCGCATGCTGCCCGACGGCCGCCGCCTGCACTTGCACGACGGTCCAATCGATCTGATCATCGAGGCGGACGGCTCAGCAAAGGCGGTTTCTGCCGCTTACGAAGCGGCGGCGCGGCGCTTTGTTTCCATACTCGATGAACTCTGCGCCGAACTTAAGTTGCTTCGCGCTTACGCCAAGAACGATGCGAAGCGCCCTTGTGGGATGATCGCGCAACGCATGTTTGCCGCTGTCGAACCTTATTGTGAGGAATGTTTTATTACGCCGATGGCTGCCGTTGCCGGCTCTGTCGCCGAAGCGATCCTGGACTCGATAACGTCCACCCCAACGCTCGATCGCGCGTACGTGAACAATGGCGGCGACATCGCGCTTCATCTGGCCGATTCGCAGTCCTATAAAATCGGTATGGTGGAAAGGCCGGATCGCCCCTCCCTGTTTGGAGCTGTCGAAATTACGTCCGCTGATCCCGTGCGCGGGATTGCCACCAGTGGATGGCGGGGACGAAGTTTTTCCCTCGGCATAGCTGACGCGGTAACCGTTCTTGCTGACTGCTCTTCCGCCGCCGACGCCGCCGCGACGGTGATCGCCAACGCTGTGGACCTCCCGGTTCATCCTGGGATCACCCGGGTCCCCGCGTGTGAAATCGCGCCTGATTCGGACCTTGGTGAACTGTTGGTCACGCGCGGAGTACCGCCATTCTCGCAAACGGAAATCGACGAGGCACTGGAGAACGGATTGCGCACCGCAAGCGCGCTTCGCGAGCGAGGCCTGATCCATTCCGCCGCGCTCTGCCTCCAGAAAAGCGTTCGCGTCTTGCCGGCCGCATCCTCACTTTCACCGCGTGCTTTTGGGAACAGCTTCTTGCAGCGCGTTGATTGCGCCCCAGATGATTTTGCAGGGCGGTCCGCAACCGAAACTCAATCTCAACTCGAATACTTCGGAAGGACAAACCCGCATGCCTGAAGTGCAGCTCCGCAAACGCGTAATCGTAATCGAAGAAGTTTTCCACGAGGGCGGCCCGGTTGCCGCTACTCCGCTGCGGCGCGCCGCTGCGCTCGCGGTCATTCACAACCCCTTCGCCGGAAAATATGTTCCCGAAATTTCCGGGTTCATGGAAGACCTGAACCCGCTGGGGCTCGAGATGGCCAAAATGCTTGTAGCCACACTGGGTGGCGACTCGAAAATCGTGGAGGGTTATGGGAAAGGCGCCATCGTCGGCCAGGCCGGGGAGTTGGAGCATGGGGCGCTATGGCACGTTCCCGGCGGCTACGCGATGCGGGAAATTCTTGGCAACGCCAAAGCGATTGTGGCCTCAACAAAAAAAGTTGGCGGCCCAGGCACGCGCCTGGACGTCCCCATCACGCACATCAACGCCTCCTACGTCCGCAGCCACTTCGATTCGATGGAAGTCGGCGTCGCCGACGCGCCGAAAGCCGACGAAATCCTGCTCGCGTTAGTTATGACCACTGGGCCGCGTGTTCACGCCCGCGTCGGCGGCTTGAAAGCTTCCGAAATCAAAGGCCAGGACGGCTTGCGATGAAAACGAAAATCCGGAAAATCGTCACCTTCGTGGAAGAAACGCGCACGGAAATGGGCAGGCCAGTGAACCCGCCCACGCGCCGCGCCGCAGCAGCCGCGGTGATTGAAAATCCTTTCGCGGGAAACTATGTCGAAGACTTAACGGAACTTATGGAAATTGGCGAGGAACTCGGCGCTCTGCTCACCGAACGCGCCGTCGCAGCCCTTGGCATTCCCGGCGCTTCGGCGGAGAGTTACGGCAAGGCCGCGGCTGTCGGTGAAAACGGCGAACTGGAGCATGCCGCCGCGATTCTTCATCCGAAACTCGGCACGCCGGTCCGCAAAGCGCTCGGCAAAGGCGCCGCGCTGATTCCCTCTTCCAAAAAACGCGGCGGCCCTGGCGTCGCGCTCGACATCCCCCTGGGCCACAAAGACGCGGCTTTCGTCCGCAGCCATTTTGACGGCATGGAGATTCGCGTCAACGACGCGCCGCGCGCCAACGAAATTTTAGTAGCCATCGCGGTGACCGACAGCGGCCGCCCGCTTCCCCGCGTCGGCGGCCTGACAAAGGATCAAATCAAGGGCGAAGACGGACTTCGTTAGATCGGCCTACTTCACAACCTTCGGCACTCTCGTCGCCGGCGGCGTATTCCTGCTACGCTCACTCTTCACTTCCCCATCGATTACTGTCATGCCGATCCCGGGCAAATCTCCAAGTCGCACGCTTTCCAGCAGCGTCTTGCCCGCGGAATGCTGCGCCGAATCCATAAAGACAAAATCCGCCGCGCGGCCCACTTCGATCAATCCACTATCGAGATTTCGCATTCGCGCCGTATTCCCGGTCGCGAAACAAAACACCACTTCGGCGGGAACCTCTCCAATGGAGGAAAGCGCGGCAATCACCCGGATAATCCCAAGCGGCTGCACACCCGATCCGGCCGGCGCATCGGTCCCCAGGATTACGCGATGCAGTTGCTTCAATTCTTTTGCAGTCCGCAGGGTAAACAGCGCCGCCCGCTCATTGCCGTTGTGCACAATCTCCAGCGCCCGCGAGGATTCCTCGCAAAGCGAACGGATTTGCGCATCGGGAAGGGCCGTGTGTCCCCCATTGATGTGCCCTATCACATCGGCATCCGCGGCCAGCACTACATCTTTGTCAATCAGACTCGAACCGGGAATCGACGGCCCGCCGGTATGAATCGTGCTTTGCATACCATGTTTGCGCGCCCAGGCCACCATCTGCCGCGCTGTCGGCCCGTCTTTTACGCTGCCAAGCCCCACCTCGCCCAATAGCCGAACTCCGGCCTCCGCCAGCGAACGAAAGTCTTCCTCCACCATTCCGTGCTCAATCACCGGCGCCCCGGCCATCACTTTCACTCCGCTCGGCCGCAGCGCCGCAAACGCACGCTGAGCTGTAATCGCCATCGCTTTCACGCCGACCAGATCTTTCGGCCGGCCCGGCATGTGCACTTCGCCCGCCGAAATCATCGTGGTCACCCCGCCATGCAGGCAACTGTCAATCCAGCCGATCTGGTTCTGTCGAGGCGTCCAGTCGCCGGCGACCGGATGCACATGGCTGTCAATCAATCCCGGCGCCAGAGTAGTGCCGCTCGCATCAATCACCCGGGTCGCGCCTTCCGTGTCCACGTCTTTTTCGCGCCCGATGGCGGCGATTTTTCCGTCCTTTACGACCAGGGTATCCGCATCCAGAATGGGCCGCTGCAAATCTCCGCTCAGCAGCACTCCGATATTCCGGACGACCAGTTTCACCACCCCGCCCGGCTTCGCTGCTTCCTCGTGCGCCATCTCCGGCACCTCTCGCGTATGTATTCCAGAATCGATACGGCTCTGAAAGTAACCTACAGTTCGCCTTTTTTCATTTGCGAAACCGCGTAATCGCAGGCCCGCGCCGTCAGCGCCATATAGGTCAATGAAGGATTCACGCAGGAAGACGAAGCCATGCACGCACCATCCGTCATGAACAGATTCTTAACGTCGTGCGCCTGATTGTGTTTGTTCAGCACCGATTTTTTCGGATCCTCTCCCATGCGCGCGGTTCCCATCTCGTGGATGGTCAGGCCCGGCGGACTATTGTGATTGAAGGGGCGAATCTCGACAGCCCCAGCCACCGCCAGCATTTCCGCCGCCTGGATGATCATGTCGCGCAGCAGAGCCTTCTCGTTATTTCTCCACTCGCAGTGAATCTTTAGAACCGGCACGCCCCAGGCATCCACTCGATCTTTATCAATCTCGACAAAGTTTGCCGGGTTTGGCAAACACTCTCCGAAGCCGCTGAAAGTCATCTTCCAGGGGCCCGGCTTGCGCAGTGAATTCTTGAAACTCGCGCCGAATCCACTTTCGTTTATTCCCCGCTCCCAACCTTCACGTTCTGCCGCGCCTTGATACGCATAGCCCCGAAGGAAATTTTTATCCTTGCTGGAGACATTGCGGAACCTCGGCACATAAATTCCGTTCGGGCGCCTTCCGGTTTGTACGCGGTCCAGAAACCCGGGAATGATTCCCTCCGCGCCACCGCCCATGATGTGGTCCATCAGGTTTTTGCCGAGCTCCCCGCTGCTGTTCGCCAGGCCGGCGGAGAACTCGGGCGTGGCGGAGTTGAGGAGGATTCGCGTGGACTCCAGCGCCGAAGCGCATAGAAAAATGATTCGTCCCTGGAATTCCAGGGCCTTGTGCGTCTGACCGTCAATCACCTTTACGCCGGTGGCGCGACGCATCTGCGGATCAAAAATCAGGCTGTGCACCACGCTGTACGGGCGCAGCGTGAGCCGGCCCGTTTTTTCGGCGACCGGCAAGGTGGCGTTCACGCTGCTGAAATAGGATCGCGTGATGCATCCCCGGTGGCACGGGCCGCAATAGTGGCAGGCTGCGCGCCCGTTGTGCGTTCTTGTCAGAATCGCCGCGCGCCCAATGGTCATTACCCGGTCCCGCCCAAACTGCCGCGCCATCGCGTCCTTCACGGCAATTTCCGCGCAATTCATTTCCATCGGCGGCAAAAAGTGGCTGTCCGGCAACTGCGACAATCCTTCCGCCTGGCCGGTGATTCCGGCAAAATCTTCCACGTAGTTATACCAGGGCTCAATATCCGCATAACGGATCGGCCAGTCGACACCGATCCCCTCGCGCGCGTTGGCTTCGAAATCCAGATCGCTCCAGCGGTAGGATTGCCGCGCCCACATGATGGATTTGCCGCCGACCTGCCGCCCGCGGATCCACGCGAACGGCTTGTCCGGATCGGTGGTGTACGGGTGTTCCGTGTCTTTCACAAAAAACTTGCTGGCCCACTCGTCGCACGCGTAGCAAGTCCGCTGGATCGGCTGATCTTTCAGCGTCTCCTGGCGGTCGTTCATTCCGCGGAATTTCATCTCTGTGATAGGCACGTGTTCGACGTAGTCGCGATCCGGTTCCGTCGGCCGGCCCGCTTCCAGCACCAGAACCTTCAGCCCTTTTTCCGTCAGTTCCTTAGCTGCCCAGCCGCCAGTCATTCCGGAGCCGATGATGATGGCGTCGTAGGTCTCGGGTTTTTTGACGGACATCATTGGTTCACCTCGGGCTTCGCCGGCACGCAGCCGTGCAGTTCGCCCGGGATGATTTCGACTTTAAGTTCCTGCTCCTGCCCGATCGGAGATGTGTAATAACCAACGAGTGTCAGCCGCCGCATCTGCGCAAAAAACGGAAGCACCAGCGTCAGTTCCCAGGCGCGGATTTGTTCCGGCAGTCGTTCATTTCTATAAGTCGCCAGCTCTTCGTCGAATACTTGCACAATCGCGGCTTGCTCTTTCGCGGACGCGGCGGCAAAGCCGTGGCCAAAGAGGGCGCCGGATTTGCGGTCCGCCTCGGCTAGTCCCTCCAGAAAAATTTTCCGTTCTTCTTCCGTGGCCCACTCGGTCAAAATCAAATCGATAAATTCGTTTACTTTGGCAACCTTTGCGCCGGGAGTCGCGGTGGCGGGAATCATCACTTCGCCCATTGCGACAACGATTTCATTTTGCGCGGGGGACAGAGTGCGCAGGGCGCCCGCCGGGTTGGCCGCAAGCTGCGCCCTCAGAGTCGCGGCAAACATTTCCGACGACAACACTGAAAAAACACTCGCCGCTCCCATCAGACGCAGCGCTTCACGACGCTCCATGGTCCCTCCCGGGGTTCGGCCCGCAAATGCTCGTTGAAAGTTACGCCTGAATCATACTCGCCGCAACCTGCATTATCCGGGCACCACAAAGTAAATCGATTTTGCAGCAGGCATCCGATGCACGGAATCCAATCTTATCCGATGGCGGGAGGAATCTATTGAACTGAAATCAGACGCGCCAAACCTACCGGGGCAACACTTCAGCGGGCAGACCTCGATTGCGCTGCAGTTTTTTTCGAATCCTGGATGACCTTTTCGATCGCGCGAATCACCAGCTGCGGATCTTCCTGCATGATCCAATGATTGCTGTCTTCGGCGAGCACATGCTCCCCTTTCGGCAGAGACGCGGCGATTGCAACGTGTTCCGCTCGGCGGCGTTCAGGCGCAGTGCGCGCGGAAAGAATCACAACCGGTTTGTCGATCAATTTCGCGGCATGGCCGGAGCTTGCGGCGCTGACAGGCAGATTTTCCAGCTGGCTGGCGATTGTGAGAGCAAATTTCGGCTGAACCCAGAAGACCGACGCCATGGCTTTTTCGTCTGGCGGCAAAGCGGAGAACCAGGGACTGGAAACGGTTCCCGATTCCGCGGGAGAACCGCGGCTGATCAGGCGAACCAGTCGTCCCCCCAGGTTTTTCAGACCGGTGGTCAGCAGAAAAGCGACGAGGCGAATCAGTCCGATGCGCGCGAGGATGGCCGCGCGCCGGCACACCTTTGCGCCGATGCGCGTGAGTTTCAGGTCATGGTCGGAAGGCGGATTCCATTCCGCTGCCACAACCGGATCCACCAGCACCATGCCGGCGACTTCGTCGGAGTAACGTGCGGCAAAGAGCGGCATCGTCAGACCGCCGAAGGAGTGGCCCACGAGAATATAGGGTGGCGGAATCGCGGCCCGCTCCAATAAATTATGCAACTCTTCGACCATGCGGTCCGCCGTTCGAGGCATGGGCCCCAGTTCGCTCCAACCCAGCCCCGCCCGGTCGTAGCTGACGACACGGAATGATCCAGCCAGGGCGCGTTGCAGTTCGCTCCAACTCAATACGGTGGACATAAGGCCCGCTTCCAACACGATGGTGGGGCTTCCCTCTCCCGCTTCGAGCAGGTGGAGACAGTAGGTTCCGACATCAACCAATCTGCCAGGTGGAGGGTGGATTCTTCCGTCTCTGCGTGTCCCCAAGGACTGGTAGATCATTCCCAGCGCCGCGCCAAGCAGCGCAAGTCCCGCGACCCAGGCTACGATCTGAATCAACTTCCTCCTCCTCGAATGGATTCGCCGCTCAGTTAGATGTTTTCACTTCGAATCCGGCTATGGATATCCTCCGCTGCTGTGAAAGCCAAGTCGACACAGTCGCCGATCGAACGGCCCTTTAGAAAATTGCCCACGATCCAAAGGTTCGGCAGTGCGCTTACGATGTTTTGGATTTCCATTACCCTCTGCGCGTGGCCAACATTGTATTGCGGCAACGCGCTCGAATCTTTCCACACCACGCGATCCAGCGGCGGGCCTTTGATGCCGAGGATCTTGGCGTTTTCCGCCTCCACGACTCGCGCATACTCGTCTTCGCTTATCCCTACGCCATGGTTATTCCTGCCCCTTCCCGCAAAACTGGTCACCAGCACTTTATCCTCGGGCGCGCGCCCCGGAAACATCGAAGAATTCCAAAACGTGCAAATTGTCTCGGTACCTTCCCTGCGTGGAAGCATGAAACCGAATCCATCCAGCTTATTGGCCACTTGCGAGCGGTTGTAGGCGGAAGCTACCGCGCAGATCGGTGCGTACTCAATCGCTCTCAGCGAACTGGCCAGCTGGGGCGCGGCCTTCGCAAGCAGTTGCGCCGCGACATGCGCAGGGACCGCGAGTATCAGATGCTCCGCCGCTAGCTTTTCGCCGCTCGACAACCCTAATTGCCAACCCGGCTTCGACGGGCTGCATTCATTCCCTACCTGTTCGACGCACGCGATTGCAGCGCCGTAGCGAATCTCCTCGCGCAGTTCCGAAGAGAGTCGCTCTGGAAGCGCCGCCATCCCCGACCGGAAGGAACCTAGAGAGGGCAGCGCATCGGTAACACGCAACGTTTCGCTCTTTGATCTGGTTCTCGCTTGTTGCGGAGATGTGTCCTGGCTTGGCGCAGGCTGCCCTGACTTCCACGCTCGAATCGCTCCGCGCGCCAGGCTTCCCTGTTTCCTCTCCCATTCCACCAGCGCGGGGAACGCGCTCTCCATGCCCATCTTGTGGGAGTCACCAAAAAATACGGTGGAAATGATGGGGTCCACCAGATAGTCCAGCACTTCAGCGCCGAATTTTCGTTGCACGAAATCGGCCAAGGTCTCTTCGCTTGCGGCTGGCCGCGAAGACCCAAAAACCTCGGTCAGGATTTTTAGCTTGGATCTGAGCCCAACCAGGCGTGTGCCAATTAATCCTCCGGGGGAGAAAGGGGCCCGGTGCAACCGGCCATCCCGCACGATGTAACGTTTCGCTGCCGGGTCGCCCGCCACAAATTCCGAATCGAGACCTAACTCGCGCACCAACTGCCACACCGAAGGCGGAAATCGCGGGCATTGCGGTCCAGTTTCAAACAGAAAACCGTTCCGGCGAATCGTGGAAATCAAGCCACCAGCGCGTTCCTGCGCCTCAGCGAGAAGGCACGGAATTCCTTGCTGCTTCAGCCGGTACGCGCAAGCCAGGCCTGAAATTCCCGCGCCGATCACCACAACTTTTTGTATGTATCCCACGGCAACAAAAGCCTATCAAATTTCAGGGAGCCGCCGGTTGCGCCAGACTCCCGAACTTCTGCCAAAATAGATGTCTGGAATGACCGTGGAGTCACTTTTAACATTTGTGCGAAATTACGGGGCGCTGGGCGGCGAAATTGCGGTCCGGCAGCGGCGTGGCTATCGCATGGAAAGCTGGACGTACGCGCAGATTTCCGAACAGGCGAATCGCGTTGCGCGTGCGTTGGAAGCCAGAGGCATTGCGAAAGGTGACGCCGTGCTTTTGTGGGGTGAAAACTCCGCGCAATGGATCAGTGTTTTTCTCGGGTGCCTGCTTCGAGGCGCCGTGGTTGTTCCGATCGATCACGCCTCCCCCGCGGATTTTGGGCGCCTCGTATCGCAGGAGGTTAACGCGAGGCTTATCTTTTGCGGTGGTTCGCAGGAGGAACACGGATCGGTTCCTTGCATCCCGTTGGAATCGATTACCGGCGTGGCCGCTCAATACGATTCTTCCCCTTACCCCTCCCCTCCGCTTTCCCGCCAGGACACGCTGGAAATCATTTTCACCTCGGGCACGACAGCCGAACCGCGCGGCGTGGTGATCTCGCATGGCAACGTCCTGGCGAACATCGAGCCTCTCCAATCTGAAATTCAGAAATATCTTCGCTACGAACGGCTTTTCCATCCGCTTCGCTTTCTGCACCTGCTTCCTCTCAGCCACGTATTCGGGCAGATGCTGGGCGTGTTCATCCCGCCATTGCTGGCCGGCACAGTCGTCTTCATCGATTCGCTCCGACCAGCGGAATTCGTGGACACAATCCGGAGGGAGAGGGTTTCTGTCATGGTCGCGGTTCCGCGCTTTATCGAATCGCTGCAACGCGAGATCGAACGCCGGGAGGAGCGCGACGGAACTACCGAACGCTTCCGCCGGAATTTTGCGCTTGCGGAAAAACAACATTTTCTTCGCCGCTGGTGGCGATTCCGGAAAATTCGTTCGCGGCTTGGCTGGAAATTCTGGGCCTTCATCTCCGGCGGCGCTGCGCTTCCGAAACAGACAGAGACGTTCTGGAATCGCCTGGGCTATGCCGTGATTCAGGGTTACGGGATGACGGAAACCACGTCGCTCATCAGCCTGAATCATCCGTTTCGTTCCACGCAAGGCTCCATCGGCAAGGTGTTTCCCGGCATGGAAGTGCGCGTTGACGAGAACGGCGAAATCCTCGTCCGCGGGGAAAACGTCGCGACGTCTTATCAGCAAAATGGACAGATAAGGTCCGTGGCCGAAAATGACGGCTGGTTCCGAACCGGGGATATAGCCGAGAAGGATGCAACCGGCAGCCTCTACTTTAAGGGCCGGCGAAAAAACGTGATTGTCACCCCGGCTGGAATGAATATTTATCCGGAGGATCTGGAAAAGGCGCTGCGAGCGCAACCCGGGATTCGTGATTGCGTGGTTATCGGACTCGAACGGGACGGCAACGCCGAGCCTTGTGCCGTCCTGCTGTTGAACGGCGCCAACGGCAACTGGGCCGCAATCATCGAAGGCGCCAACCGTTCGCTGGCCGAGTATCAGAAAATTCGGCACTCGTTTGTTTGGCCGGAGCCGGATTTCCCCAGGACCTCAACGCAAAAGCCGATTCTTCCGCGTATCCACGCGGCGATCCAGAAGGCTTCCGGCAGTGAAACGGTAAGCGCGCCGGCAGGAGATTCGCTCGCAGGAATGATTTCGCGAATTACCGGGCGGCCGGTCCAACTCGGTTCCGGCGACGCCAACCTGGAAATCGATTTACACTTGACATCACTCGATCGTGTCGAGCTCATGAGCAGTCTCGAAGAGAGCCTTCAACTCGACCTGAATGAAACTCAGTTTCAAGACGTCAGTACGATCGCACAGCTGGAGAAGCTGCTCACCCAGGGTAATTCCCCTCCCAACCAGCACGTCTTTCCGACTTGGCCACAGCATCGAGTGATCACTTTGTTGCGTCTTGCCATCTACTATTTGCTCGCCTGGCCAGCGACCTATCTTCTCGCGGCTCCGCGAATTCGCGGCCGTGAAAATCTTCACGGTCTTCAGGGGCAAGTCCTCGTGGTCTCCAATCATGTCACCTATTTGGATATCGCCTGGATTCTGCCGGCGCTGCCGGCAAGATTCCGAAACAGGTTGGCCACGGCGATGGGTGGCGAAAGGCTTGCCCGTATGCGCCGCCCCGCTTCCAGCCTGAACATCTTCGAACGATTCATGGAGCGTTTGAGATATTTTCTTGCAGTCAGCCTCTTTAATGTTTTCCCACTGCCGCAGCAGTCCGGATTCCTGAAGAGCTTCGCCTTCGCCGGTGATCTCGCTGACCGGGGGTGGAACGTCCTGGTTTTTCCGGAAGGCAAAACAACCGAGGATGGAAGGATGTTGCCGTTTCGTTCAGGCATCGGTCTGCTGGCAAAACAGTTGAATATCCCGGTTGTGCCGATTTTCTTGCACGGGCTGTTTGACCTCAAACAGAAGCGCCAACGCCTTACGCGACCCGGCCATGTGCGGGCAACGATTGGGGCGCCCGTGCGTTTCGGCGACGGTCAGGACGCGGACGAGATTACCCGCGAGTTGGAGCGTCGAGTTCGCGAGCTTCAATCGGATTGAGAAACCTCCGCCCGGCGAAGATTTAGCAGGCGGCGAACCAGAAAAAAGACGAGTGCGAGGCCGAGCGCTAGTGCGATCGAAGCCCACTTCTGTTCCACAAGAAATTGTTTGGCCGCCGCGCCAAAGCGCGCTCCCAGAAACGCTTCGACAAAGAAAAGAGCCCCGCGCCCCAGCAAGGTGCCAATCACAAAGGTTGCAAACGGCACCTGGAAAACGCCCTGGGCAATCACAAACGGTTTGAAGGGCACAGGGAACGGAGCAACCGCTGGAAGAAAGACCGACGCCATTGGGTAGTCCTGAATGTACTTTCGAATCCTGCCGGGCGGATGACCCTGTGTTTTGCGGTAGTAGGCCTGCCCGCCCTTGCGCGCGATCCAGTAGATCCAGATGCATCCCACCAGAGAACCTACGGTGGCCATCGCCGCGTAATACGGCATGCGAAGCGGATGACGGCTGGAAAGCTCCATCAGGAGAAGATCCGTTACCAGGGGAAGGGGAACGAACGACGAATCAATCAACGCCGACAAAAGCAACCCGACACCGCCCAGGGCGGGCAGCGTTAGTTTCAACCAGGATTTAAACTGAACCCATCCCACGGTACCCTCAAGCTGCAGAATTCTTTGCCCGGTCGCGTATTCCTATCGCCTGGCCGGCTCTGGAAAGCATATCTTACTGAAAAACCGCATCCTGCCTTCTCATTAGGGTACCCATCCGTATATAGATGCCGCGGCTAGCCCGATTGGTTAAAGGATCTTGTGGCAAAAATCCACAGTTTTTGTTACATCGATGTATCGCCCCGGCGGTTCCGCCTATCCAACATTTTGTAACCGGGGTCCGCCAATACACAGCCGGCTCCCCTGAAGGCGCAGTAAGGGGGAGTTGATCGTATCGAGCCGGTGTCTATTTTTCGTGTTTGAGCTGGCAAGCACCTGCACCGGTCATCTCACAAAAAGAAGAGGTTGGATTCATGTCGACACTGGAACAACCGCTCCCAACTGTTCCTAATCAGTCGTTTCGTCTCGATGTTCCCTTGCACAATCTCCTGCAGCAGCCCGGGCAGCGGCCTTCGCCCAATTCTTCGAATGACGCCGCCGGGCTTCCCGAGGCAGTCTTTCCTCAACACCCTGAGTTGTTGCACGAACTGGACGCAGCCGATATCGCGGCGCACGACCATGTCTTGCAAACCGGGAAGCGGCAGTGGCCGGTTTCGCGCATTCTCCAGAGCATGCGCGGCTGGATGGTGCCCTACATCAAATCGCGCGTCCTGCCGGGAGATTTTCAGCCGATCATCTCGTATCTTTTCACCGAGTGGAAATGCAATCTGGATTGCCACTACTGCTGGTCGTACGACAACCGCGTGAAGGGGATGACGGAAGAAACGGCGCGGCGGGCGATTGACTGGCTGGAATCGACTCCATGCCGCGTGCTGGCCCCCACGGGCGGAGAGCCGCTGCTACGGCCCGATTTTGTGCACAAGGCGTTGTATTACGCGGCGAAGAAAGATTTCTGGGTATATCTGGCCACGAATGCGCGATTGCTCCGCCCAGAAGTTACCGACCGCCTGGCAGACGCGGGAATCGCCACCATCAATTTCGCCGTGGACGCAATCAAGGAAAAACCCGGTCTCCCGAAAGCGTTGGAGCACGTGCGTACGAACTTCGATTACCTCGTGCGGCGCCAGTATCGCTACGGCTACACGGTCTTCTTCAACACCAACATCTGCCGCACCAACATCGACGACGTCAAAGAACTGGTGGAGATCGCCCACGACAACGGGATTTCGCTCACGTTCCACATCAATGAAGCTCCGATGATGGAGCAATCCCACTTCAAGCATCTCCATGAGAACGACACTTACATCCGCCCGCAAGATTTTCCGATGGTGGACGACCTGCTGGACTGGTTGATCGACAAGCAGCGCCAGGGATACAAGATGGTGGACTCCATTGCCCGCCTGCGGAACATGAAGGGCTTCATGCGCGGAGTGGGTGAACACTGGGGCTGCCGCGCGGGCCAGAACTGGTTGATCATTCGCACGGACGGAACGCTGGCGCCCTGCTTCCCCATGTACAACGCAACGTACGACTGGGGCACGGTCGAAAACCAGAAGTTCGACCTCAAACAGCTCGGCGAGATGAAACACGGCTGCGAGCCGCACTGCTTCTCAACCCTCGGCTACAACGTCGCCTATTGTTACGACGCGACCCGCGTCATGAAGTGGCTTTACAAACAGGCGATGAATGGCTTCCAGGGAGTTACGGGAAGTTTCGAAGACTAGTGACAACCGCGAATGCTGTTTGTCCCGTCCGGCGCTTCAGGGCTGCCCTGCGGCGCCGCCCGGGATATTCCGCGTCACCTTCGGGGAAATGAACTCCTGGAAGATATTGGCAACGGCAGTTTCTCCCAGGCGGATCAACGCAGTCCCGACTACGGTTCCAATTCCGTTGCGATCGTTCTCCGGATAGTAAAGGTTCGAAATTCCGCCCGCGGCAAGATTCCCGGCGATGCTCGAATAGTTCGGCTGCCAGTGCCCGTTGTCTCCCTTGCAGATCACGGAGTTGGCGAGCGCGTAGAGAATTCTTGAGCGCTTCGAGCCTCTTCCCCTGTAGTAGTAGCGCGGATCCTGCTTCAAAACCGTAGGAAGAATCGCACTCCCGATAAAGGTTCCGGCAAAAACGTCGCCATAGGATGCTCCGAAGCGTTTGGCATACCCACGCGTACCTTGCCCATAGGCGCCCCACCGATCTCCCGCCTGATCGAGTCCGGCCACCAGGCCGACAGCCGCAAAGGTCACGGGATCGGTGGCAGATTTCCACGCCAGCGAGAATTTATGCCTCGGGGAGAGCGGCGCGGCGTTGGGGACGTAGCTGACGTAAAAGTTCGGAATGAAGCCGAACACGCGCTGCTTCTCCTGATCCTTTACTTGCGCGTCGGCAATTTGGTCGGTGGTAAGCGCGACACGCACCTCGGTCACCTGGGTGGCGATAATTAATCGCATCAGTGGCGTGACGTAGGTCTCTCCGGGATGCAAGTTCCCGGTGTACTCCTGCCCAGCGAGCCCCTCGGAAGAAACTACGATGCGGAACGCCCCGGGAGCGACGTTGAAGAAAACGAACTCTCCATTTTCGTCCGACAGGGCATCGGTGCCGGATGATTCGCCATCCCGCAGAAGTTTTAAGGAGGCTCCGGTGATCCGTGCTCCTGTTTGGTCCACAACCGTCCCCTTGATGCTGCCCAGCTGTTGCGCAGGCTCCTGCACAAAGGGCAACGGCTGGGCTGGTTGTGGGTCAGATAAAACACTGCTGGCTGAATCGAGGACAGGGGGCTGTTGAGACCTGCTCGGCAAACCACACACCAGGACGCCTAGGCCGACCAAAATCAGGGTCCCGGGCCGAAACGCCAAACTCTTTCTCGTAGAATCCACGCCCATCACTTGCTATTCGTCCTTCATGGAATCCCGGGAGTGAACCCGCGAATTGTTTAGATGCTTTTCCCTGCCTCCAAGACACTCGAAATTTGCTCCAAAAGCCCGTGCAGGCTATCTCGAACATTGCCCGCGACCATCCGTGTACCTGCCGCATTTTTCAAGTAAACATGGGCGAATATCTCTGGCTGCAGGACATTTCCCTCACGAAAGAATTGCGCTACATGGGCTACGGGGACCCTGCTGAGGTAATGGGGCGGAATGTGGAATCAATCGAAAGGAATTCTTAACAGTTGAAAAATTGGCGGATGAGCCTGTAAGCCGGATTCTGTTCGGTGCACTGCTTTGCAGCAGCGCACCGCGACGATCATTCCTCTAGGCCGCACCTCGCGATGCGGCTCCAGCAACCTACCCGAGGGTTCTGACGGGCCGGGCCAGCCCTCCCCTCCTATTTGGTCTTGCACCACGCGGGGTTTGCCATGCCGGCGACATTACTGCCGCCGCGGTGGGCTCTTACCCCACCTTTTCACCCTTACCTGCGCGCGAACCATGAAGACATCCCGAAGGTTTTCCTCCGG
>DASSGS010000019.1:0-36542 GCA_035693365.1 Candidatus Acidiferrum sp.
CGGCATCACCGAAGTCGACGTCTTCTTCCCGGAGCGCGACGACATCGGCCTGGTGCTCTCCCGCACGCTCGACAAGGACTCCATCCGCTCTTCCAAGGAAGCGCTGATCGAAATCTACCGCAAGCTGCGTCCCGGCGATCCCCCGACGCTCGAAACGGCCACCAATCTCTTCCGCGGCATGTTCTTCGATCCGCGCAAGTATGATTTCAGCCGCGTCGGCCGCCTGAAGTTCAACATCAAGATGGGGCTCGATACACCCCTCGACAACCGCACCCTGGACACCACCGACTTCGTTTCGGCCATCAAGTATCTCTTCAAGCTGCGCAAGAACATCGGCGTGGTCGACGACATTGACCATCTCGGCAACCGCCGCGTCCGCGCCGTCGGCGAACTTCTCGAAAACCAGTTCCGCATCGGCCTCGTCCGCATGGAACGCGCCATCAAGGAAAAGATGAGCGTGTACCAGGAAATGTCCACGGCCATGCCGCACGACCTCGTCAACGCCAAGCCGGTCATGGCTGCCATCCGCGAATTCTTCGGATCTTCGCAGTTGAGCCAGTTCATGGACCAGACTAACCCGCTCAGCGAAATCACCCACAAGCGCCGCCTTTCGGCTCTTGGACCGGGCGGTCTTTCGCGTGAGCGCGCGGGTTTCGAAGTGCGCGACGTTCACCCCACGCACTACGGCCGTATCTGCCCGATTGAAACGCCGGAAGGCCCGAACATCGGCTTGATCAGCTCGCTCAGCTGCTTCGCACGCATCAACGATTACGGCTTCATCGAATCGCCCTATCGCCGCGTCAAGGGTGGACGCATCATTGACTACGTCCACATCGTCAACGCCGGCGATAGTGAATTCAAAGCCGGCGACATCGTCGAACGCGACCGCGTCGAAGAGCTCAACGATGAGCTGAAGCGCCGCAAAGTCGTCTACGAACCCTATTGCTTCTATCTCTCCGCTTGGGAAGAAGACAAGTACGTCGTCGCCCAGGCCAACGTTTCGCTCGACGACCGTCTGAAGATCACCACCGAACTCGTCAACTGCCGCCAAGCCGGAAACTTCGTGCTGAAACATCGCGATGAAGTCGACTACGTCGACGTTTCACCGAAGCAGCTCGTTTCCGTCGCCGCCAGCTTGATTCCGTTCCTGGAAAATGACGACGCCAACCGCGCCTTGATGGGTTCCAACATGCAGCGCCAGGCCGTGCCCTTGATTCGCGGCGAAGCGCCGCTCGTCGGCACCGGCATGGAGCGCGTCACCGCCCGCGATTCCGGAGCGGTTGTGCTCTGCAAGCGCGACGGCATCGTGGACCAGGTCGACTCCGAGCGCATCATCGTGCGCGTCGAAAGCGACCACTCCGGCGTGCTCAGCCGTGAAGTCGGAGCGGACATCTACTCCCTGACCAAGTTCAAGCGCTCCAACCAGAACACTTGCATCAACCAGAAACCGCTTGCTCGCGTGGGCGACCGCGTCAAAAAAGGCCAGGTGCTCGCCGACGGTCCCTGCACGGACCGTGGTGAACTCGGCCTCGGTCGCAACGTTCTCGTCGCGTTTGTTCCCTGGCGCGGCTACAACTTCGAAGACGCCATCCTCGTCAGCGAAAAGCTGGTCAAAGACGATTACTACACCTCCATCCACATCGAGGAGTACGAAATCGAAGCCCGCGACACCAAGCTTGGCCCCGAGGAAGTCACTCGAGACATCCCCAACATCAGCGAATCGTTCCTTCGCAACCTCGACGAAAGCGGCGTCATCCGCATCGGCGCCGTCGTCAAGCCAGGCGACATCCTCGTCGGCAAGGTTACCCCCAAGGGCGAAACCACGCTGACCCCGGAAGAGAAACTTCTCCGCGCCATCTTCGGCGAAAAAGCCGGCGATGTCCGCGACGCTTCTCTCTACTGCCCCCCGGGCATCGAAGGCACCATCGTCGACGTCAAGATCTTCACCCGCAAGGGCGGAGAAAAGGACGAACGCCACAAGGCCATCGAAGCCTCGCAGGTCTTCAAGCTTGAACGGAACCTTGCCGACGAAATCCGCATCCTCACCGACGAGCGCCTCAAGCGCCTCGGCGATTTGCTGGGCGGCAAGATTCTCCAGGCCGACCTGCACGACGAAAAAACCAACAAGCGCCTCCTGACCAAGGGCGTCGAACTCACCCGCGACCTGATCGAAAAGATCTCCACGCGCAACCTCAAGCGCTTGAAGCTCAACGAAAAGGATCCTCTCCTGATCGAAAAGATCGAAGAGATCGAGGAGATGACCTCGCGCCAGATCGACGTGCTCCGCAAGATCACCGAAGAGCGCAAGGAAAAGCTCAAGAAGGGCGACGAACTGCCCCCGGGCGTCATCAAGCTGGTCAAAGTCTATATCGCCATGAAGCGCAAGCTCTCCATCGGCGACAAGATGGCCGGCCGCCACGGCAACAAGGGCGTCATCGCGCGCGTCGTTCCGGAAGAAGATATGCCTTCGCTCCCGGATGGCACGCCGGTGGAAATCGTTCTGAACCCCCTCGGCGTTCCTTCGCGTATGAACGTCGGTCAGATTCTTGAAACCCACTTGGGCTGGGCGGGCAGGGAACTCGGCAACAGCTTGAAGCGCTTGCTTAGCAAGGAAGTCAAAGCCGAAGCGATTCGCCGCTGGTACCGCGAAGTCTTCACCGACACGGCAATCTGGAAGTCGCTCTCGAAGTTGAGCGACGACGAGCTGCTGGAATATTCCGAAGGCTTCAAGGACGGCATTCCCTTCGCCACGCCGGTTTTCGACGGCGCGCGCGAACCGGAAATCCGCCACCTGCTCGAAGTCGCGGGCTTGCCGCACGCCGGCAAGATCAACCTGTTCGACGGCATGACCGGCGAGCAGTTCGATCAGCCCGTCACCGTCGGCTACATCTACATGCTCAAGCTCTCGCACTTGGTCGACGACAAGATCCACGCTCGCTCCATCGGACCCTATTCCTTGATCACCCAGCAGCCGCTGGGCGGCAAGGCTCAGTTCGGCGGACAGCGGTTCGGCGAAATGGAAGTCTGGGCGCTCGAAGCCTATGGCGCCGCTCACATTTTGCAGGAACTCCTGACCGCGAAGTCCGACGACGTCTATGGCCGCGCGAAGATCTACGAGGCCATCGTCAAGGGCGAACCGGGCATCGAGCCGGGCGTTCCCGAATCGTTCAACGTGCTCGTCCGCGAGTTGCAGTCGCTATGTCTCGACGTCGAGTTGATGAAACGCCAGAAGCCGACGGCCGATAAAGCCGCCGACTGATCCGGTGTAGGGGCACGATAAATCGTGCCCTCTTGGGTTGGGTTTTAGAAGTTCTTCGTAGTTGGGTTCTCAGCCGTCCCGGCGGTCTTCCGAAACGAAGGCCGCCGGAACGCGACCCCGGCGAAAGCTGGGGAGGAGGAAACGACCTTGTATCGCAGCAGCCCTTATGATCGCGCCAGCTTGATCGCGGACTTCGATTCCATTCGCATCAGTTTGGCGAGTCCTGAAAAAATCCGTTCCTGGTCCCACGGCGAAGTCACCAAGCCGGAGACCATCAACTACCGCACGTTCAAGCCCGAACGCGACGGCTTGTTCTGCGCCAAGATTTTCGGTCCCGTCACGGACTGGGAATGCTTGTGCGGCAAGTACAAGCGCATGAAGCATCGCGGCGTCATCTGCGATAAGTGCGGCGTCGAAGTTACGCTCAGCAAAGTCCGCCGCGAGCGCCTCGGCCATATCGAGCTGGCTTCCCCCTGCTCTCACGTCTGGTTCTTCAAGGGCCTGCCCAGCCGCATCGGCTACTTGCTCGACATCTCCATGCGCGACCTCGAGCGCATCCTCTACTTCGAAGCCTTCGTCGTCGTTGACGTCGGCGAAGTCGCCATCCTCAAGGAGCGCCAGGTCCTTCAGGAAGAGGAATACCGCAAGCTCGCCACCGAATATCCGGGCCAGTTTGTCGCCAAGATGGGCGCCGAAGCCATCAAGGAACTTCTCCGCCGCGTGGAAGTCGACAAGCTTTCCGACGAACTCCGCGAAAAAATGAAGGCCGACCCCTCTCTTCAGAAGCGCATCAAGTACGCCAAGCGCCTCAAGGTTCTCGAAGCCTTCCGCAAGTCCGGCAACAAGCCGGAGTGGATGATTCTGGACGTCATTCCGGTTCTTCCGCCGGAGCTGCGCCCCCTCGTGCCTCTCGACGGCGGCCGCTTCGCCACTTCCGATCTCAACGACCTCTATCGCCGCGTCATCAACCGCAACAACCGCTTGAAGAAGCTGATGGAGCTTCGCGCCCCGGACGTCATCGTCCGCAACGAAAAGCGCATGCTCCAGGAAGCCGTTGACGCCCTGTTTGACAACGGCCGCCGCGGCCGCGTTCTGCGTGGCACCAACAACCGCCCGCTCAAATCCTTGAGCGACACTCTCAAGGGCAAGCAGGGCCGCTTCCGTCAGAACCTCCTCGGCAAGCGTGTGGACTATTCCGGCCGCTCCGTCATCGTCGTCGGCCCGGAACTCAAGCTCAACCAGTGCGGTCTGCCGAAGAAAATGGCCCTCGAGCTCTTCAAGCCCTTCATCTATCACAAGCTCGAAGCCCAGGGACACTGCACCACCATCAAGCAAGCGAAGGAAATGGTCGAACAGCAGGACGCCGTCGTGTGGGACATCCTCGAAGACGTCATCCGCGAGCATCCCGTGCTGCTCAACCGCGCTCCCACGCTCCACCGTCTTGGCATTCAGGCCTTTGAACCGACTCTCGTGGAAGGCAAAGCCATCCGCATTCACCCGCTCGTCTGCACTGCGTTCAACGCGGACTTTGACGGCGACCAGATGGCCGTGCACATTCCGCTTTCGCCGGAATCTCAGGTTGAAGCCTCCGTGCTCATGCTCAGCTCGCGCAACATTCTTTCGCCCGCGCACGGTCTGCCTCTCGCCGTTCCTTCGCAGGACATGGTTCTCGGTATCTACTATCTGACCAAGAACAAGCCCGGCGCCAAAGGCGAAGGCCGCGTATTCGGCACCGCAGACGACGTTTCGCTCGCGCTCGAAGCCGGCGAAGTCGAACTGCTCACCCCGATTCGCCTCCGCTACACCGGGGAAGTCATCGACCTGACCACGGCGTTCGACAATCAGGACGTTACCCACACCGAACCCGTAAAGATGCAGCGCCAATTCATCCAGACCACCGTCGGCCGCGTCATCTTCAATTCGAACCTGCCCAAGCACATGCCGTACATCAACGGCTTGCTCAAGAAAAAGGGCGTCCAGCAGCTCGTTTATTACGCCTACTTGCGCTTTGGCTTGGCCTCTACCGTCGAATTGCTCGACCACCTGAAGGCGCTCGGCTTCACCTACGCCACCAAGTCCGGCATCTCCATCGGCATCGACGACATGCTTATCCCCAGCGACAAATACAAGCTGGTGGAAAACGCCGAAAAAGAAGTCGTCAAGGTGCAGCAGCAATATCTCGACGGCGCCATCACCAACGGCGAGCGCTACAACAAGGTCATCGCCATCTGGGGCGACGTCACCGAAAAAGTTGCCGACGAAATGTTCAAGGCCCTGGAAACACAGGACCGCGAAGGCAACATCAACCCCGTTTACATCATGGCGGACTCCGGCGCCCGTGGTTCCAAGCAGCAGATTCGCCAGCTTTCGGGTATGCGCGGTTTGATGGCCAAGCCTTCCGGCGAAGTCATCGAAACTCCCATCACCTCCAACTTCCGCGAAGGTCTAACCGTGCTGCAATACTTCATCTCTACGCACGGCGCGCGCAAGGGCTTGGCGGACACCGCTTTGAAAACCGCCGACTCCGGCTACCTCACCCGCCGTCTCGTTGACGTGGCGCAGGACGTCATCATCAACGAGTACGATTGCGGCACCTCCGACGGCATCTACGTCGAACCCATCATCGAAGCCGGCGTCGAAGTCGAGCCGTTGCGCGACCGCGTTGTCGGCCGCGTTTCCCTCGAGAAGATCAAGGACTTCGAGGGCGCGGTAATCGTCGAGGTCAACCAGGAAATCACCGAGGAGCTCGCCAACCAGATCCAGGCCGCGGGCATCGAACGCGTCCGCATCCGCTCCGTGCTCACCTGCGAATCGCGCCGCGGTGTTTGCGCTCTCTGCTACGGGCGCAACCTCGCCTCCGGCCGAATGGTTGAATTGGGCGAAGCCGTCGGCGTCATCGCTGCGCAGTCCATCGGCGAACCCGGCACGCAGCTCACCATGCGCACCTTCCACATCGGTGGTGCGGCCACCCGCGTCAGCGAACGCTCCACTCTCGAAGCCAAGAACAACGGAGTCGTGAAGTTTGTTGAGCTTCGCCACGTCGAAGGCCGCGGCGGCACTGCCATCGCCATGAACCGCTCCGGCCTCGTCGTGATTCTCGATGAAAAGGGCCGCGAAAAAGAACGCTACCACGTCGTTTACGGCGCACGTCTCCGCGTCAAGGACGGCGATGTCGTCAGCCAGGGCCAGATCCTCGCCGAATGGGATCCGTTCACCTTCTCGATCCTCACCGAAACGGCAGGCTCCGTGAAGTTCGACGATCTCCGTCCCGGCCTCACGATCGAAGAGCAGGTGGACGAAGTCACCGGCCTATCGCAGCTCGTTGTCACGCTGCCACCGGGCGATGAAAAACACCAGCCCGCGATCCTCGTCCGCGATTCTTCCGGCAAGGTCCGCAAAAAGTACCTCATGCCTTCCCGCGCCCACTTGATGGTGCAGGATGGTGATGAAGTCCAGGCCGGCGACGTCCTCGCGAAGATCCCGCGCGAAACCACCAAGACCAAGGACATCACGGGCGGTCTCCCGCGCGTGGTCGAACTCTTCGAAACCCGCAAGCCCAAGGACCCCGCCGTCATTTCCGAAATCGACGGCACCGTCCGCTACGGCGAAATCGCCAAGGGCATGCGCAAAATCTACGTCGAAAGCGAAGATGGCAAGACCTCCAAGGAATACGCCATCCCGCGCGGCGTGCACATCAACGTTCAGGAAGGCGAGCACGTCCGCGCCGGTGAAGCCCTCATCGACGGCCCGCTCAACCTCCACGACCTGCTTGCGGTTCTGGGCGAAAAATACACCCAGGCCTACCTCGTCAACGCTATTCAAGAGGTTTACCGCCTGCAGGGCGTCAACATCAACGACAAGCACATCGAGACCATCTCCCGCCAGATGATGCGCTGGGTCAAGGTCGAAGACGTCGGCGACACCACGTTCCTTCTCGAAGAGCAGATCGACAAGTTCCGCTTCCGCGAGGAAAACGATCGTGTCATCGCCGAAGGTGGGCGGCCCGCAACCGGCCGTCCGCTACTCCTTGGTATCACCAAGGCGTCGCTCTCCACCGACTCCTTCATCTCCGCTGCATCTTTCCAGGAGACCACCCGCGTCCTCACCGAAGCGGCCGTCGCCGGCAAGGTCGATTACCTTCGCGGCCTGAAGGAAAACGTCATCATGGGCCGGCTCATTCCCGCCGGCACGGGTCTCGAACACTACCGCAGCCTGCAGCTGCTCACCGAAGTTCCGGTGCCGGCGCCCGTGGAAGAACTCCCCGAAGCCGCCGACTTTGCCAACGCCGAGGACGCGGCCAGCCTCGACTTCCTCAGCGGCAAAGACGAAGACGCTGACGCAGCCGCCGCCACCGAAGGCCAGGACTAACATGTAGGGGCGGCTTTAGGCCGCCTCTGTAGCACAGGCTTTAGCCTGTGCTACTTCACAACACCAAATCATCAGCGTCCCGGGCAATCCCCGGGACGCTTCTTTTTGTGTGTGCCCGTGTTTGGATAAATCGCCACCGGTCCCGACTAAACGTATTCGGCACGCATCTCAGCCTGGTATTTACAGTCAGCCATCCACCGGAGTAGCATCACCATGGTCGAGAAATCCCATGCTACACCGCACTTTGGCCTCATCTCTTCTCGTCGTTCTGTTCGCCGCATACTTTTTCCCCGCACAGACCACATCCCTTTCCGCAAACACCCGTTTGGTGGACATTCTACGTTTACCCGTTCTGCAGCCAGGCAACTGGCAAACGCTTCTCTCCATGGCCGAATCCGGGGACCCCGAAGCGCAATTTTGGCTCGGCAGGATTTACGAGGCGGGCAGACTTCTTCCTCTCGATAAAGAAAAATCCGCCTACTGGTACCAGAAATCGGCTGAACAGGGTTACGCTCCCGCTGAGTATTGGGTCTGCATGAAACGCGCGAATCAAGAGGCGCTGGAAGACGAGCGATGCATGTATCGTGCCGCGGAGAATGGCGTCCCCGAGGCACAATTCTGGCTTGGTGAGGCTTTCGACCAGAATCTTTGGTTTGGGGTGACGGACAAGCAGGAAGCACTTAAGTGGTATAGGTGGGCAGCGGAAAGTCACCAGCCAGACGCAGAGGCCGAACTGGGCAGTCACTATGAATCCGGTGATGGCGTTGAACAAAACTATATCCAGGCAGGCTATTGGTTTCGTAAAGCGGCCGAACATGTTCCGAATCTGGGCGGTGCGGGACAGGGAAGAAACAATTTGGGAAATCTTTACTTAGAGGGTCACGGAGTTCCAAAAGATTACGTGCAGGCCTACATGTGGTTTTCCCTTGCCGGCAACGACAGAAGTATCGCCTGGATTCAGCGCGAAATGACTCCTGAACAAATCTCCAAAGCACAGCGATTGGCTGCCGACTGGAAACTCCAGCATCCTGATCCCGCCATCCACTGACTAAACCGAATGTCATCCTGAGATGCGCGAAGTTCGCGCATCGAAGGATCTCAACGTATGCACTTTGCACAGCTCCAACCACGTGCCACATGACTCGCGAAACCATCGTCTATTGCTTAGGTTTTGGCTCAAACTGATAACCAACCCCGCGAATCGTCAGCAAGTGAACCGGTTTGCCCGGCTCCGGCTCGATATACCGACGCAAACGCACAATGAAATTGTCAATCGCCCGCGTATCCGTGTCTTCATGCAGATTCCACACATCCTCCAGAATCGCCTTGCGCGACACGGGTCGCCCGGCATTCCGGATCAGATAGCGGAAAAGCTCCATCTCCATCAGCGTCAGCGGCACCACCCTCTCGCCGATGTGCAGCCGCAAATTCTTAAAATCTAACAGCTTGTCGCCAAAGCGAAAGTTCTCCTCCGCGCCGGCCTCCATCGTCCCAGCTTTGGCGGCTGGCGCGGCGGACTTCTCTGACCACTCCTTGCGCCTCAGCAAACTCTCGATTCGCGCCAGCAGAATCGCAAGGTTAAACGGCTTCGGCAGGTAATCGTCGGCGCCCGATTCAAATCCCTTCAGCACGTCTTCCGCCCTGCCTCGTGCCGTCAGCATCAGCAGCGGAATATAATTCTTCGCCTCCCGCAACTCCCGCGCCACGGAAAACCCGTCTTTCCCCGGCAGCATTACGTCCAGCACCAGGGCATCATAAAACTCTTCTTTTTTCAGCAGCCGGTCCAGCGCTTCCTCTCCCCGGTCGGAGATCTGCACGGAGTGGCCCTCCGCCTCCAGGTTAAACCGCAGCCCCTGCGCCAGGTGCGTTTCATCTTCCACGATCAGGATCCGGCTCATACCCGGTAGACCCTCGGCAGGCGCACCGTAAACGTGCTGCCGCGTCCTTCCCCTTCGCTCTCCGCGTAAACGTCTCCCCCGTGCCGCCGCGCGATCGACCGCACAATAAAAAGCCCCAAGCCCGTTCCTTTCACTTGTCCGGCCAGCGGGTTGGTCGCCCGGTAAAACCGGTTAAATATCCGTTTCAGTTCGCTGCGCGGAATCCCGATCCCCAGGTCCCGCACCGACAACAGAACTTTGTCCATGTCCGGCGTGCGCACATCCACCACGATTTCCCGCTGTTCCCCGGAATACTTCACGGCATTATCGAAAAGATTGAAGACCACCGTGCGCAACTCTTCGGGATTCCCCAGCACCAGCAGTCCTTCCGGCGGCGCAACCCCGAAACGCAGATTGTCCGGTGTCAGATGGTGCCGCAATCGCGTCAGTTCCAGCGCGCTCTTCACCAGTTCGGAAAAATCCATTTCCTGCCAGTTTTTCCGCTTACTTCGCTGCCGCGCCTCTCCCGCTTTCAGAACTTGCTCCACTGTGCCCAGCAGCCGGTCCGTGTCCTCCAGCATGATGCGGTAGAATTCGCGCCGCTGTGGTTCGTCCAATTGCCTGCTCTGCAGTGTCTCCAGGTACATCCGGATGGACGCGATCGGGGTCTTCAGTTCGTGGGTTACAGCGTTCAGGAAACTATCCTGCTGCTCATTGCGCCGGATTTCCCGCACCAGGAATACCGTATTCACCGAAAGCCCGGCGATAATCAATCCAAAAAAAATCACTCCGAAAACCAGCGGCGCAACTCGACGCCAGTTGATCACGATCCAGCCGACGTTTACCACCGCCGTCAGCGCCACCAGGCAAACGCCCAGCGTGATGAAAAACGCCATCGATTTTGTTCGGCTGGATATGCGCATAGGGCCTTCCGCTCAAATCATAGTAGCGAAACGCCCGCGACACCACTGTTGGGAGAGTAAATGCTAAGCGGCGCCTGTCTCTTTGACTGGCCGTCGCTCAGCGGAGAATCAATCGCCGTAGATAGAAGACACCGGAACGCTAGCCGTTTCCACATCCGGCGGCAGAACAGCTGCAACCGGAACGGCACTCTCCGCCTTCCGGGGTTCCTTGAACTGTGGCCGCTTGATGTCCCACGCCAGCCCAAGCTTCTTCAACGCCAGTATTCCATACCAGTTGATATCCACTTCATACCAGGCCAGCCCATGCCGCGCCACCTGCGGCGCCGCGTGATGATTGTTGTGCCATCCTTCGCCAAACGTCAGCATCGCCACCCAGAAGCTGTTTGTCGAAGTGTCCCCCGTAAGGAACCTCTGCGACCCCCACATGTGCGTGGCCGAATTCACCAGCCACGTCGAATGCAGTCCGAAAACCGTCCGCAAGAAAAATCCCCACAGCAGGCAAGACCACCCGCCGAGCAGAAACATTCCCAGCGCCACGAAGCCCATCGGAATCCAATGCCATTTGCTGATCCACACATGAAACTTGTCTTTGCGCAGGTCCGGCACATACGGCAACAGTTCCTCCGCTTTGTTGTGCATCGCCTTGCCTGTAATGATCCAGCCCATATGCGCCCAAAACCCGCCATCCTGCGGAGAATGCGGATCGCCTTCTTTATCCGTGTTCTGATGGTGAACTCTGTGCGTGGCCACCCACGCGATCGGCCCGCCTTCCAGCGCCAGCGTCCCGCAAGTCGTCAGAAAATATTCCACCCATTTCGGGGTCTTATACCCGCGGTGCGTTAGCAACCGGTGATACCCCATCCCGATGCCCAGGCTCCCGGCGATCCACCAGAACAACACCGCCAACGCCAAACCCTTCCACGTAAAGAAAAACAGCGCCGCAAAGGCGCCGATATGAAAAGCAATCATGAAAAGTGTCGTGACCCAGATAATCGGTTGGGTAAAAGTTTTGTCGCGCCTGAAAATGCTCATAACTCTCGCTGTCCCTCGCTCCGTCGTTCTCGACTCCAGTTCCCAACGTAACATGCGCGGCATAAGGCCTCTGTAATACTTCTGTAATCCTCTCCGCGGGTTTTCAGGAGTGAAATACCGCATAACCTGTCCGTTTTTACAGCATCCCGTTCCCATCTGGCCCTCCGTACAGGTACGTCGCAGGAACGCTTGCTTCCCAAGTTACTTGCTCGCTTTCTTGAATCTTTCTTATCATTAGAAATCGCTGTTTGAGGCCGATTGCAGCTATTCCCGGCTGACTGGAACCCATGCAGCCTGATACAAATTCCAGCGCTTCCCAAGACCTCTCTGCTTCCAGGGAGCCGCGTACCCCTGCCGACGAACGCTTCGAACGCTTCGAAAAACGCCAGCAGGAACTTTGGCGCCTCACCTTTTTTGTCCTGTTTCTCGTCAGCGCGGTTTTCGCCTGGATGTCCTGGGATTGGCTGCGCTCCGCCAAGCTTCACCTTGAAGCACTTCCCATCGGTCTGGTCATCATGGTCGCTCTCCTCGGTGTCTACGTTTGGAAAAAAACACAGGAGATCGCGGAGCTGAAGGGCCTGGTCCGGGGCCTAGATAAAAAGGACGCGGTCCTTCCCAGCGACAATCAGCTGCAACAACTCTTTGGCATGATCTCCAAGTCGCAGCAGGGCTTCCGCGACCTCATCGATTCCTTCGACGATATCCTTCTCGCCATGGACCTCGAAGGCGAAATTCGCGCCGTCAATCGCAGCTTCGCCGATCTCGTCGGCAGGCCCTTCCAGGAGATTATCGGCTGCCGTCTCTCTGAATTTTTCGAAGACGTGGACGGAAATCCCATCGAAGTCCTCGAAACCGGTAAAACCAGATTTCTTGAACGCCGCATCTGGTCCGGCGTCGTTCAGGTTCGCCTGAAAAAACGCAACTCCGTTTTCTTCTTCGACTGCGTCGCCCACGCCATGATCCGCGACGATGAAGTCCACGGCGTCACCGTCCTCGCCCGCGATATCACGGCCATGAAGCGCAGCGAGGCTCGCTTTACCGAACTCTTCGAAACCCTTCAGGAAGGCATCTACATCGTCACTCCCGAAGACAAAATCCTTGAAGTTAACCCCGCCCTCGTCCGCATGCTCGGCTACTCCTCCAAGGATGAGTTGATGTCCATGCGCGTCTCCGAAGTCTTCGCCGACGAATCCCAGCGAAATTCCATCGTCCAGCAAGTCAGCAGCGAAGCCAGCCCCCGCGGCCACGAACTTACCCTTCGCCGCAAAGACGGCCAGCCCGTCTACTGCCTGAACACCGCCTCTGCCGTCCGCGACAACACCGGCCAAATTGTCCGTTTCCAGGGAGCGCTCGTTGACATCACCGAGCGCCGCGCCATCGAAAAACAACTCCACCAGCAACAGGAATTTGCCCGCCGCCTGATAGACAGTTTCCCCGACCTGATCTTCGTCGTGGACACCGAGCGTCGATACAATTTCGTCAGTCCCAGGTTCAAGGAAGTTCTCGGCTACGATCCCGCCGAAGTCGTCGGCCTCACCTTCGGCGAGCGCACCCACGTGGATGATCGTCCCGCCATGATGGCTCTGTTCGACGACCTGGTCGCCCAGAAGCAAAATTTTGCCTCCATCGAGGTTCGCGTCCGTCACAAACAGGGCGAATGGCGCAGCTTGAAGTGCAATTTCAGCCCGCTCTTTGACGAACACGGCAAAATTGAAGGCGCCGTCGTTTCGGGCCGTGACGTCACCGAGGTCAAACGCCTCGAAAGCCAGCTCATCCAGGCCGAAAAACTCGCCGCTATGGGCCAGATGCTCGCCGGCGTCGCTCACGAATTGAACAATCCGCTCACCGCCATTCTCGGCGCCAGCGAACTTCTCCGCGAACGTCAAGGCGTGGACGATAACACCAAGCGCCAGCTGGAAATGACCCACCGCCAGGCTCGCCGCGCTGCCCGCATCGTCCAGAATCTTCTCGAATTTTCCCGCCCGGCTTCTCCCCAGAAAAAAGTTCTGGACCTCAATGTCGTCATCGACCGCACCCTTCAGCTCCAGGATCATTCTCTCCGCCGCAACAATGTCGAGGTCGAGTTCCAGGCCGTCCCGGGATTGCCGCCCATCGTCGGAGACGCCAACCAGCTCATTCAAATTTTCCTGAACCTGATCAGCAATGCCGAACAAGCCATCCGCGAAGCGCGGCCCAGCGGCCGCATCCAGATTCGCCTCGGCCGCTCCGGCAACCGCGTCACCGCCACCGTCCAGGACGATGGCGTCGGGATTGCCCCGGATGTCCTGCCCAAACTCTTCGATCCATTTTTCACCACCAAGCGCCCCGGCGGCGGCACAGGCCTGGGCCTCAGCATCTGCATGTCCATCGTTCGTGAACATGGCGGCAATATCGAAGCCTCTTCGCTACCAGCCGGCGGCGCGGCCTTCACCGTCACTCTGCCCGCGGCGGAAGCCGAAGCTGGCCGCCTTCCTCGACCCAATACCGATTCGGGCTCCGGCGTGCGCCCCCTGCCCACACTCAACGCCTTCGCAAAACATACCGTCCTCGTCCTCGACGATGAAGAGAGCATCCGCATGCTCCTTACCGAAGGACTTACTTCCTATGGATTAAAAGTGGATTGCGCTGCCACCGCGGAGCAGGCTCTGACCCTGATTCTCAATACCAAATACGATGCCGTCCTCTGCGACCTGAAACTTTCCGGCTCGGGCCCCAATTCCGATGGCTACGGCGTTGCCCAGCGCTTAAGAATCGCCGCCTCGGCGCACCAGCCCGAAATCATCTACATGTCCGGTGATCTGATGTCCGAAGACAGTTCCAATCTTCCCCCGGCCGCTCGCCGCCTGCAAAAACCCTTCCGCCTATCCGATGTTCTGCACATCCTGACCGAAATCTTCAGCCCCGCACCTCTCGAATCCACCCGCAAATAATCCGCCCCTGCGTCATCCCCGCGCTCACTTCTTTTTCTGTTCTTTCCCGGCGCTCCCGGCCGCCCCGTCCCACCCGAAATCCCATACATACAGATTCAGCCCCTCTTCCAGAACCTCCGCCAGCACATACTCCCCCGGCGGCAAGGGCTGGCTCAACGTAAACCGGTAGACGTTCGGAGCGACCTCCCACCTCTGCATCGTAATCACATTCATGTCTTCGCTCACCGCCTCGCCGAAAATCGTGTTGATAGACTCCAGCACCCGCGTATTCCGCCCCACTTTCGTCTTCACCAACTCCACGTCCGGCCCTGCATCCCCCGCACGCCGGCTTCTCTGAATGGCGCTCGTCAAATTCGGATCGGGCGGCGCTTCCCGCAGATAAAATTCCGGGCTGTTGGTTTTCAACCGCACCACCGCGTGCGCCCCCTGCATCACGATCGTCCGCTTTCCCGGCACCGCCTTTACAGGCGACAGAATCTCCGCAATCACCCTCTTTTTGTCCGTCTTCATCCCGGATTCCGCCTGGTCCAGAATCCGGATCGATTTTCCCTCCACCACAAACATCCCCTCGCCCGAGGGCAGAAACGCCCCATCGCCCACTCGCAAGCTCGCATCAATATCCGAAATGTTATCCAGCCGCCGCGCCTCTTCCTGTTTATGAACTTTTTCTACCAATTCCGCGGACTGTTTTGCCATTTCCGCTTCCGCCTTGGCCGTCGCGCCCCAGTCCACCAACCCGGCCGGCAGCTCCTCCCAATCCCCCCTCTCCATGCTGAAATACCTCACGTGTTCGCCGTTCCGCTGGTATTCCCGCACCAGTTGGTAGCTCCCGTCCGTTAGCATCAACTTCAAACCGCGCGGGTACACTCCGCTGTTTTTTACTGTGGAGCCAGCTTTCGAATCCTGGGAAGGATTCCTGCTAGGTGAGCCGGAAAGGGAAGGGATTAGCAGGCAACAACTAAGAATCAGTCCGAGCGCGAAAATGACCTTGGTGGGTCGGCGAGCCATGGCGACTCCAGAAAAAGCGCCGTTGTCTGTTGGATGCTGGTTCGCTTACAAGAATAGCTTGGCCTGGGAGAAATCGGCAAGAAAGCGTGGCTTACGGGGAACCGAAGAAATTGCCAGGCAGCCGAGGGGGGCGGAGATCCCCCGAACGGGCGCTCGGTGCTGTTAGTGGGAGCAGCGCGGGAACAGGGTAACCAGAACCATCAGGTCGGACAGCGTAAACAACCACTGGTCCGCCTGGGCGCCAGCCGCTTCCGCAGCCCGCGCGATCATCCCAAGATGACGGCTCTTTGCAAAATTGTGCACATGCTCCACGCAGATGCCGGTCAGGCTGGCCACTTCTGCGTCGGTGAAGATCTTCTGGCTCGATTTGACGGTAACCACGGCTTGCCTCTCGTTCTGGCTCTTCCTAACGGCCGTTCACCTGATGTGATGCTGAACGCAGGTTAGAAGATGCAAAGCACAAGAGCAATAGTCGTTCCGTTTGCCCCAGGTAAAACTTCTTCACTAGTACTTTTTCATTTTCCTGTGGAAATACGCTTTTTCCCGTGTTTTCAGCATTTTTGGGGTACGGGTACCGGTAATTCATGCTGACTGGGAATATGCAAATACATACCGGTGTGGAGAATTTCCTACAACTTTCGGGAAAGTTTCGCCTCAATTTCGCGAACCTGCTTGGTATGCCGAAGTTGATGCGCTGCAATCATTCCCATCCATTCATACACGTTTAACATCCCCAAAAACGGATGCCTCCAGCAATAGCCGCTCAAATCTCGCCGCTCCGTCTCCTCAATAAATGCCATCGTTCTCTCGCGCACCCCACGCAGCCCGGCCAGCATGGGCTCCTTTTCAGCCAACAGGCTCTCGTCCAGCGGCACCGGCGATTTCCGCCGGATCACCCGCGCCTCCACCAGCCACAGCGGCAAATGAATGCGCTTCAGGAAGGGAATCGGGATGGGAGAGTTTTGTGTCAACTGGTCGACACGTGTGACGATGCCACGTTCCACTACGACCAGGTGCGCCACCAGTTGCGCCGCCGACCATTCATTCACTCCAGGGCAATCGCCCCACTTATCCACGGGAATCGCATCCGCCGCCCGAAAAAAGGCACCCTGCGCACGCCTGAGCTTTTCGCGAATCGGCTGGAGTACTGTCATTCGAGCAATTTCTCGATCTAAACTGTTGCCCCGCCGGCCGCCTCAAATGCGTGCGCCAACTGCAACACCCGCGCCTCGCCAAACGCCGGCCCAAAAATCTGCAACCCCACCGGCAACTTCCCGCAGACCTTCCCGCAGGGCACTGAAATCCCAGGAATCCCCGCCAGCGACCCCGTAACCGTATAAATATCAGCAAGATACATCTGCAATGGGTCGTTGGTCCGCGCCCCCAAATTGAACGGCGGCACCGGCGAAGTAGGTGTCACAATCGCATCCACCTTCTGAAACGCGTTCCGGAAATCCTGTGCAATCAGCGCCCGCACCTTCTGCCCCTTCAGGTAATACGCGTCATAATATCCCGCTGAAAGCACATAAGTTCCCAGCACAATCCGCCGCTTCACCTCTGGGCCAAATCCCGCCCCCCGTGTCTTCCGGTACGTCGCCACCAGCGAATCCGCTTCTTCGCGCAAGCCATAACGCACCCCGTCGTATCGCGCCAGGTTGGAACTCGCCTCCGCTGTCGCAATAATGTAATAGGTAGCGATCGCGTAATCTGTATGTGGCATCTGGATGTCCATCAACTGGCAACCCAGCTTGCGAAGCAACTCAATCCCCGCAGTGATTTTTTCGCGAACTCCCGAGTCCATCCCCGCACCGAAATATTCCTTCGGGATACCGATCTTCATTCCCTTAACGGGTTTCTTCATTTCTGCGGAATAGTCCTCGACCGGCGCCGTCGTCGAAGTCGAATCATTCGCGTCGCGCCCCGCCATCACTTTCAATACCGCCGCGACGTCCGCCACGTTGCGCGCAAACGGCCCAATCCGGTCCAGCGACGACGCAAACGCAATCAATCCGTACCGCGAAACCCGCCCGTAACTCCCCATCATCGCCGGTATCCCGCAAAACGCACCCGGCTGCCGGATCGATCCGCCTGTATCCGTCCCGAGCGAAGCCACTGCCAAATCGGCCGCCACCGCTGCCGCCGACCCGCCGCTCGATCCCCCAGGCACAGTGCCCGGCGCCGCCGGATTCTCCACCGCTCCATACGCCGAATTCTCGTTCGAACTCCCCATCGCGAACTCGTCGCAATTCGTCTTGCCCAGAATCACGGCGCCGGCCGTTTCCAGGCGGCTTACCGCCGTAGCGTCGTAAGGCGGAACATAATTCTGCAGAATCTTCGATCCGCACGTAGTCCGCACCCCCCGCGTGCTGATCACATCCTTCACTGCAATCGGCACGCCAGCCAGCGCCGGCAGCGCCTTGCCCGCCGCCACTGCCGCATCAACCCTGTCCGCCTGCGCGTAAGCCCGCTCTTCACTCAGCGTCAGGTAAGCGTTCAGCTCCCCGTTCCGCGCCGCAATCTTCTTGAAATGCTCCGCCGCCAACTCGCGTGCCGAAGCCTTCTTCCCCGCAATCGCCGCCTTCACGCTCTCGATTGTCCAACTCGTCGCCACGCATCACCGTCCCTACATGTCATCCCGAGCGAAGCGGCCCGATTTTTCCTTCGCGCCGTTGTTGGCGCGTCGGGCCGCTCAGTCGAGGGATCTCCTGCTACCGCTCAATCACCTTCGGTACCCGAAAATACGGCGCCTCCGGATCCGGCGCTTGCTTCAAAATATCCCCCGCCACCGCGCACGGCACCACCACATCCTCGCGCAAAGTCGCGTCCGCCGTCTGGTCGTCCGCCAAAACCTGCGCCATCGGCTCTACGTTCGCCGTATCCAGCTCGTTCAATTTCCCGATGTATTCCAGAATCTCATCAACCTGCGCGCGGTAAGTCTCCAGCTCCGCCTCGCTCAAATCGAGATAGGCCAGCTCCGCCACCCGCAACACATCTTCCCGGCTAATTTTCACGTTGGCTCCACTCCGAGGTCAAAACGAAATTGCTAGTCTAACATGGCCGGAAACGCCCCAATCATGGGACTCTACTTCGGAGTTATTGGAATCTGATCAGTCTTACCCTACAGTTCGTTTCCCGGTCGTACCAGGTTCTTCCTTGACCATCGAGGCTCGGCTTAAACACTGCGAACAAGGTGAGACCGCGAAACTCGAACCAGACTCTGCGGGCGGCCTCTCGGAAGGTGAAACATCCCTTGTCTCCAAAAGGAGGAGTGGTCGAGAGGCGCATTATGAATGCGCCCACAGTCTGTTTCCCCTTCGTAAGCGGCCAAACAAAATAAAGAAACATCAGTGTCATGGTCAAAACCACAAGAGGAAGCAGGATTGCATTGTCGGTTGGCAAAGAGTAATTTCTCTCAAAATTCCAGGCGAATTGTTTTGTATGCGAGTATTCGATTAGCAGGGCGATCATGGCCGCGAAAGTTGAGGTCACTGCAAGGCTGAAAAGGAAGTCGATTAGAAAGGCCAGGAATCTTCTTCTCAATCCAGGAATTCCATCATCGAAGGTCTCCGCCTCGATGTGCATGAGCGCCAGAAAAAGAATAACGGCAATAATCGACCAGCCGAGAAGGACAGGATGTGAACCAGCACTCGCATGGTAAGCGCCGTCTTTCCCGGATATTGAGAAACCAATTTGACTTATTGAGAAGTGATAGAAGAGAGCGAAAACAAGAAGCACCCAGATTGCCAGTACCATCCGGAGCAGGTTCATTCTGGCCGAAGGCTGGGTCATGGTGCGTGATTTTAGCGTGAAGCTAGCTCCGCCGCTTTTCGCGGATACTTTGTGCTGACGTAATCATCTAGCAGCTTCTTGAACGCCGCCGCGAGTTCATCGTAGGTTCCCTCAAGCGTCATCGCCTTCTGCCCGTCAATGTACACAGGGCAGCGCGGCGCCTCTCCCGTTCCCGGCAAGCTGATGCCAATATTCGCCGCCTTCGATTCGCCCGGTCCGTTCACGATGCAGCCCATCACCGCCAGCGTCATCGTCTCCACGCCGTCGAACTGCGTCTTCCACGTCGGCATCATCTCGCGAATATAATCCTGCGTACGCTCCGCCAATTCCTGAAACGTCGTGCTCGTCGTCCTCCCGCAGCCCGGGCAAGCCGTCACGCTCGGGGAAAACGACCGCAGCCCCAGCGCCTGCAGCAGCTCACAGCACGCGTACACTTCCTCGCGCCGGTCGCCGCCCGGCTTCGGCGTCAATGAAATCCGGATCGTATCCCCAATCCCATCTGCCAGCAGAACACCGAGCGAAGCCGACGACCACACCAGCCCCTTCATCCCCATCCCCGCTTCGGTCAATCCCAAATGCAAAGGCTGCTGCGTCTTCCCCGACAAATCCCGATACACCGTAATCAAATCCCGCGGCCGCGATGTCTTGCACGAAATAATAATCTGGTCGTTCCGCAGTCCGCTCTCCAGCGCCAGTTCCGTGGATTGCAGCGCCGAAAGCACCATGCAATCATTGATAATCTCTTCACTTTCTTTCCCCAGGTTCTTGTCGGTGTTTTCCTGCATCTTGCGCATCACCAGCTCTTGATTCAGCGAGCCGCCATTCACCCCGATGCGCACCGGCTTGCCGTGCTCCACCGCCACCTTGCAGATCGTCGAAAACTGTTCGTCGCGCCGCTGCCCCGCGCCCACGTTGCCCGGATTAATCCTGTACTTGTCCAGCGCCGCCGCGCATTCCGGGTACTTTGTCAGCAGCACATGCCCGTTGTAATGAAAATCGCCGATGATCGGCACGTTGCAGCCCGCGTCCAGCAGCCGCTTCTTGATCACCGGCACGGCCGCCGCCGCTTCCGGCACGTTCACCGTCCAGCGCACAATTTCGCTGCCCGCTTCGGCCAGTTCCAGTGTCTGCTGCAGCGTCGTCTCCACGTCCGCCGTGTCCGTGTTGGTCATGGACTGCACCACAATCGGCGCGCCTCCGCCGACCGTGATGTTCCCCACCTTCACGCCATACGTCTTCTTCCGCGGATGCCGCAGCGCGGCAGCATCAAATCCCGCAATCTGGTTCAACATATCCATCCATTTTAACAGCCCCTGCAAAATTCTGCCGCATAGTGGTGCTGCCCATTGCCCAGGAATGCCCAGCCGGACCCCAAAAAATAATGCTTGACATATTCCTATATGGGAATATACTTCACCCATGCCTCGCGCCTCCACCACCTCCGACGCCTTCAACGCCGTGGCCGAACCACGCCGCCGCGACATTCTCTCGTTTCTCGTAACTCAAGAGCGCCCGGTAAACGACATCGTCGCCACACTCCATCTCCCCCAGCCCTCCGTCTCCAAGCACCTTCGCGTCCTGCTTGAAGTCGGCCTGGTGGATGTGCGACGGGAAGGCCGCCAAATGTTCTACCGTACCAACGCCGCAGCAATCCGTCCCCTTCACGAATGGACCGGCACGTTCGAGCGCTACTGGGCGCATCAACTCGCTCGCGTGAAGGAACGCGCCGAGGCCAGCGAGAAGCCCAAATAGATTTCCCAATCCATCGCCATAAAAAGGAGAAAACCATGAGCTCACCCGCACCAAGCATGTTGGACAATCTGACTCTCAGCGTTACGCAGGAAATTCACGTCCGCGCCTCGCTCGAATCAACCTTCACCGCGCTGCTAGAGCAACTCGGCCCCTACAACGAAGTCGGCGAAGGCAAGCCCATGCCCATGGTAATCGAAGCGTGGCCAGGCGGCCGCTGGTTCCGCGATCTCGGCGACGGCAACGGCCACTATTGGGGTACAGTCCAGGCCATCAAGAAGCCCACGCTCCTCGAAATCTGCGGCCCGCTCTTTATGTCGCACCCAGTGGCCAACAATCTTCAGTACCGCCTGAGCGAAGTTCCCGGCGGCACGTTGATCAAATTCCATCACGCTGGATTTGGCTTGCTCGTTGAAGGCGACCGCAACGTGAAAGACGGCTGGAAATACATCCACGAGCGGGTAGTCCGCCGCGCCGAGTCTGCTCGCGCGCACTGACCGAAAACTCGAAGCAGGCTCGGGCGCCGAGAGGAGGCAGCTGAATCGGTGAAACGGTATGGGTGTGCCCAAGGGTGAAAAAAATAAAGGAGAAAAGCACTATGTCGATCGCACAAGCAATGCTCGCTGAGTTTGAAATCCAGGCGCCGATCACCCGGAGATTCCTGGAGCGCCTGCCGCAGGACAAATTGACCTGGAAGCCCCACCCGAAATCCATGTCCGCCGGACAATTGGCGTATCACCTTGCCTTTGTGCCGGGTTCGGTCGTTCAGTTTGCGCAGAGCAATCCGGGGCAAATCCCCGATTTTGCCGACTTCCCGCAAGCCGCCAGCCGCGAAGAAGTTTTGAAAATATTCGACGAAAGTGTCGCGACAGTGCGCCGTGTTTTGCCGAAATTCAGCGACGCCGCGATGAACGAAACCTGGCGCTTGATGCTCGGCCAAAGGGAAGTGCTCGCTCAGCCTCGCGAGACTTTTCTTCGCGACGTCTTGCTGAGCCACTGGTACCAGCATCGCGGCCAATTCAGCGTCTATCTTCGTATGCTCGATGTCCCTGTGCCTGCGAGCTGGGGTCCAAGCGCCGACGAACCGCCCCTTTTCGCCCAAAAGGCGCAAAGCGCCTAGCCACTGCGCGAAGGAAGAACCCATGATGTGCCCTGCATGCATTGCCAATGCCGCAACGTTTGCTTTCGGCATCACTTCAAGCGGCGGAGTCGTGGCCCTGGTCTTCGCCAAAATTCGCCGCATGGCAGGTTTTCATAAACTCAGTCCCGATTCAAAAGGATCTATTCCAAAATTAAAGGAGAAGCAGTCATGACCACTACCACACTCGAGCGTCCCCGCATTGCCTCGCCTGCCGATTGGCTAGCGGCGCGGAAGGCGCTGCTCAAAAAAGAAAAGGAGCTGACCCACCTGCGCGACGCCCTAGCCGTCGAACGCCAGGCACTGCCATGGGTCCGCGTTGAGAAAAATTATGTTTTCGACGCCCCCGGCGGGAAGAAATCCCTCGCGGATCTCTTCGGCAGCCGCTCTCAGCTCGCCGTCTACCACTTCATGTTTGGCCCCGAATGGCCGGAGGGCTGCCCGAGTTGCTCGATGGTCGGCGACGGCATTGATGGCGTGCTTCCGCATCTTCTCCAGCGCGACGTCACGTTCACTGCCGTTTCTCGCGCGCCGCTCCCCAAACTCGAAGCATTCAAAACCCGCATGGGTTGGCGCTTCCCGTGGGCCTCTTCCTCCGGCAACACGTTCAATCAAGACTTCCGCGTCTCCTTCACACCGGAAGAACTCGCCTCCGGCAAGATCTACAACTACGGCACCGTGGGTTTTCCCGCGGAAGAAGCCCCAGGCCTCAGCGTCTTTGCCAAGGATCCTTCCGGCAATGTCTACCACACCTACTCCACGTTCGGCCGCGGCCTCGAGGAACTACTCGGCGTTTACTTCTTCCTCGATCGCGTCCCCAATGGCCGCGATGAAGCCAACCAGAAACCGCATCCTATGGGCTGGGTCCGCCATCACGACAAATATCCAGAAGCCGAACCCGCCCGCGCCACCACAGCCAACATCGACGCCGGCTGCTGCCACAGCGATAACCACTAACCCTATTCCACGAGCCTTGCTCTTGCTTTTGTAGCGGCCGCCGTCTGCGGCGGGTGATTTCTCTTCTTTTTTCCATGTAGCGCTGGCTTTCAAGCCAGCTCTGTTGGAAGCAACACTCGGTCGATTCTCAAAAAAAAGGAGCCATCCATCATGTCGAAACAAGATGAAGCAGCACTCATCCTCAATCTTTACAATCTCCGCCGCGAAGACACCATGCGCAAAGCCCGCGACTGGTATTTTCGCGAATTCAATCCCCAATCCTTCGCGGACTTCAACGCCGCCATGTTCAGCGAAAACAGCGGTTATCTCCGCATGGTCCTCAGCTATTGGGAAATGGCCGCCGCGCTCGTTAAAAATGGCGCCATCGGCCTGGAGCTTTTCTCCGACAGCAACGGCGAGCACATCGGCGTCTTCTCCAAGATCGAGCCGCTCCTCGGAGAAATCCGCGCCGCGTATTCACCGCAATTCGCCTCCAGCTTCGAGAAGCTCATCGACGCCACACCCGACGGCCGCAAGCGCGTCGCCCAGGCACGCGAACAGATGAAAGCCATCCACGCCCAAATGCAGGCGGCGCAAAAACAACGCGCCAAATCGGCCTAAGAAAACGAATACCTCCAACTCTTCCAAAGCGCCCGAGCATCATTCGATCCCGGGCGCTTTCTGCTTCATGTAGGGGCGGCTTTACGCCGCCTTCTTCCAGTACCGGAACGGCTACGTAATCAAATCGGCTTCAATCTGTGATACATTCCCGGCATGCGCACCCGACGCCTGCCCTCGAGCGTGCCGCTTCTCTTCGTCACGCTTGTTCTTGCTTCCAGCCTGCTCTCCGCTAACACCGCGCGCGAGCCGGCGCCGCGCTTCCACGCCACCACCACCAGCGGCGAAAAGTTCACCAACGAATCCATCAAAGGGAAAGTCGTCCTCTTCGAGTTCTGGGCCACCTGGTGCGGCTATTGCGACCACGAAGCGCCTTACGTAGACCAGATCGCGAAAGAGTTCGCCGCCAAAGGCCTCATCGTCCTGGCGATCGACGTCGGCGAATCCAAAAAAACCGTGAAGCGCTATCTCGAAGCCCACCCGCGCGGCGTCCCGATCGTCCTGATGGAAGACACCAATCTCGCCGCCATGTACCAGGCCAACGTCTATCCCATCTACGTCCTGATTGATCGCGATGGCACCATCGCCGGCACCCAGCGCGGCGCCGCCGGCGAGCAGGCCCTCCGCCGCCTCCTAATGCGCACCGGCCTCGGCGGCTCCTCCACCGACTCCGACGACGAGTAGCTCTTACTTTCGCGCTCTGCCTTGGCAAAATTTTTGCAAGCAAGCCCATCAGCACTGGCCCATCCATGATCCGGGGACCAGAAGTGCCTCCGCCACCGGGACAGGCTAGGCTAACAACAGGGCTTTAGGATTTTTCTTGGCGATGATGAGGAGTTTTAGCGCGGCTTGTCGGGGACGCCGTAACCCCTGCTCCCAACTGCGGACTGCGTTCGCACTGACGTTGAGATAAGCGGCGAACAGGGCTTGGCTGGCGTTCAGATTGCGGCGGATCTGGCGAATCTCTCGCGCCGAAATCGAGCGCGGCCGCGCGGGGATTCTCATAATTCGGAGATTGACCGCTTCGCCCCGCTCATACGCGGCCGCGCCGTGAAGCGCTTCGCGCATATCGTCAAAAATGTTCACCTTTATTTTCTTTCCCATATTTATTCTCCCGCTTCTTTCCGAACCTCAGCCGCCCACTGCCGGACCTGTTTGCGCTGCTCTTCGCTCAGATCTTCCTGTTCGTTCTTGTCCAGAAGAATCAGCAGGTGAATGTGCTGCCTCTTCTCCAGAAATAAGTACAGGTAGCGATATCCACCCCGTTTTCCCTTCCCACGTTCTGGATTCGCCACACGTGCCTTCCGCACGCCGCCGAGTGCGGGAACGATTGCGCCGCGATCCGGGTTTCTCCGCAGATCCTCTTGGATCATTTTCAGTAAATCGTCCGCGCTTTCACGCGCTGAACAGTGGAGCTTCCTGGTGAACGGCGCCGATTCAATGAATTCCACCGGACTAGTATACCACATTGTGGTATATGGTGGTTGCAGTGCTCTGAGAGCGTAATCGGCGAGTCGTCGTTCCTGGTGTACTCGGCTCCGCCTTGTCCCGGTTGACGCGTTGGAACGCGCCTATTGCAACCCCTGCCCCGCCGCCAGCACGCCTTTGCCCGAAGCCCAGGGATGGAGTTCCGGTTTCAGAATGCCGGCCTTCACCACCGGATCTTCCTCCGCCAGCTTTGCGGTCTGCGCCTGCCCCACACGATAAATCACCACTCCGCGCACCTCACCCGCCTCGCTCAGCGGAAATGGGCCGGCGAGCGCGATGTTTCCTTGCTCGGTCATCTGCTTGATGAAGGCGTGGTGCCGCTTGATCACTTCCATAAACTCCGGCGCTTCGGGGCTCCAATGTTCCCCGCGTTTCATCAAGACCAGCGTGTACTGTTCCATTCCAGGCGGCTCGGCCGGAGCGTGAATCGCGTTCCCGTCGATCAGCCAAGGCCCGTGCACTTCGGCGGCAAGCCGCCCAGCCTTCACCGCCGGATCGCTATCCGCCCACCCCTGTGCCTGTGCCAACGATTCCGCCTGCAATACAAAAATCCCCCGCAGCGTCGTGTCGTCCATAAACGGCCCCGCAACCAACAGTTTGTGTTCCGCGGCCATCTTTCGGATATTTGCCATGTGCTCTTCCTGCAGCTTCTCTCCCGCCTCTTTGCTCAGTTGCGGTGCGCCAGCCGGCCGGTTCAGCAGCACCAGAAAATATTGCGGAGCTTTCTCGCCGGTCTGGGTTTGCGCCGGCGCCGGAGAAGAGCCCGCGAGCGCAAGCAGCGCTACCACAAGCACACCCTGGAAAGTTATTCTCCGCATAAACTGGTCCCTCTTTTCGCCGGACGATTTCTCCGCATTCTTAAGTGTCGCGCTGGCCTTTCAGCTAGCCTCTTGCCTTGCTCTCGCCTTTGTAGCGGCCGCCGTCCGCGGCGGGCGATTCCGGCCGTGCTCGCGCGACAAAAGCGAAGCGGATTATACACCCGCGTTCTCCCGCCCGCTGATACCGCGACCACGGTTGGCGAAACGAAAAAGGTCGCAATAGAATGTCTCATTGGACGGCGAAGGTTGCGCAACAAGGTCTCACAAATACGGCGAGAGCGGGGAACAGCCGATGAGCAAACTGATCATGTGGAATCTGATGACGCTCGATGGATTTTTCGACGGAGCGGAAAACTGGGCGCTCGACTGGCACCAATATGCCTGGGGCGAGGAGCTGGAGCGCATGTCGATCGAACAACTCCGCCTCGCGGACATGCTCTTGTTTGGCCGGGTCACTTATGAAGGAATGGCCGCCTATTGGAAAACGGCTCAAGGCGAAATTGCTGCCTACATGAACACTTTGCCCAAGGCGGTATTTTCGCGCACCCTTACAGCTGCCGATTGGCAGAATACGACCCTGTTGAAAGGCGATGTGAAGGATGAAGTTCAGGGGCTGAAGCTCAAGGGCGAGAACAATATTTTTGTTTTTGGCAGCGGCAATCTCAGCGCGACCCTGTTGGAGCACGGACTGTTTGACGAGTACCGGCTGTGTGTCGTACCGGTAGTCTTGGGCACGGGGAAACAATTGTTCGGTCGCAAGCTGAGCCGCGTCCGCATGAAGCTGCTCGAATCGCGGCCCCTTGCGTCGGGCAGTGTGCTGCTTCGCTACGCCCCGTTCGCGGAATCTTCTCCAGAAACGCCTACTCGCTGAACCAGCCCAGCAGGCTGAGCGTTACGTTGGGCTCGGGAGAATTAGGAGCATTTGGCGGAGGTGCGGCGAACACCTCTTTGTCCTCGCCAGTGGCAAGATTCTTAACCCACAAATAGAGTTCCGCGCGGTAGTCGCGCGTGCGGCGTTCTTCGAGATGCGCCAGATATTGTCCGGAAGGGGAGGGAACCGCGCGGTTGATACCGAACTTTAATGGAAATACTTTCTGCTCCTTTGATTCACCACCGGTGACGATCAGATAAGGATGAAGTTCCGAAACGGGTCCTCCTTTCTTAACCGCGTAATCCTCGAAGAGGTCGCTGCCATCGGCGAGTTGTCCGAGAAAATGGCCCTCCGCGAAATTCGCTTTGATCTCACCCTCGAAAGGTACTGCGCCGGCTTGCGGTGAGAGACTGCCCAACTCCTCCCCCTCCTCAGTGAAAAGATACGTTCCGGGCCTGTTCGTTGCCGCGGTAGCTTCTTCGTCGTCTCCCACTTCCGTAATTTCGAAATAAAGTCGCTTCCCATCCGCCAGCCATCCGTAACTTAGCGGCGTGCAGGCAGGGCAGTGGGCTTTCATCAACTTATCGAGATCGAAGGTGCGAAGCAGCTTCCATTCGGGCAGCGAATAGATGGAGACGACATATTTATTTTCCTTGATGCTCTCGAATGCCGCCCGCGTCGATTGTCGATTTAACACCGCGGGGGGCTGGTTCGGTTGAGCATCCGCGACTTTTCGGAATTTGTTCGTTCCGTCGAGCGAGATTTCGTAGATTCCTTCTTCGGAAGTGACCATCACCGAGGGCGTTGTTCGCCGCTCTCTCCACGTGCCGGCAAAATAAGCTTTGCGATCCTTTGAAAGCGCCCCTGTAACCTTAATCTCCAGGTGCGGCCCTTCATCGGAAAACAGCAGCGTGCTTTTTCCCGTGGCCAGGGATAGCGAGTAAATCTCGGTCTTGCGCGTCCCGCGCAGCATGGAAAGATTTTCGTCGTCGGTGCGGCGGCCGGGAAACGGCGAGGCGTTTGCAAAATGAGCATGATAACTGGCCCGCGTTTCTGCGTAAGTCAGCGAATAAACCAGCGTTTGCGATCTACCCGGCGCACAAAGAAAAAGGCTGGAAAAGGCGAGCATGCTGGCGATTTGTTTCAACACGCGGATGTCCTCAAGGCAACTTAACGCTGGATTGCGCGGACTCACAAGTCTCCTTTCGCTCGAAGATACTCAATATCCAACAGCGCCGGGGCGCGTCCAAGCGGGGGAGAGGAGTATGATTCTGTGCAGGGCAGGAGGATCTCCCATGAAGAAACTGAACCAGGGGAATACGCGATTTCGTGCCGCGGGCTTGCTCGGTTTTCTCGTCCTCGCGTCGGCGTGCTCGGCTCAACAGGTGTCCGCTCCGCGCGTCGTGGATCTCGCCGCAACGGACGGCACAAAGCTGAAGGCCACATTTTTTCCCGCGGCAAAGCCCGGGCCCGGCGTGTTGCTCCTCCACCAGTGCAACCAGCAACGCAAAGGCTGGGACGGCCTGGCAACGCAACTCGCAGCGGCGGGAGTTTCTGTACTGACCCTGGACTACCGCGGCTACGGCGAAAGCGAAGGCAAAGCCCCGCAGGATTTGCCTCCGGCGGAGGCCGCGCAAGTCTTGAATGAAAAATGGCCCGCGGATGTGGACGTTGCGTTCCGCTACTTGGTCTCGCAGCCGGGCGTCAATCCGCATATCGTCGGTGCGGGTGGCGCGAGTTGCGGCGTCAATCAAGCCATCCATCTTGCGATTCGCCATCCCGAGGTGAAATCGCTGGTGCTGCTTTCGGGTAACGCGGACCGCCAGGGGCGCCAGTTCTTGACCACCTCCGAAAAAATGCCCCTGCTGCTTTCTGCGGCGAAGGACGATGACGGTGCGGTGGAGTTGATGCAATGGCTATACAGCCTCTCCCCCAACCCTGGCAGCAAGTTTATGCAGTATCCGGACGGTGGGCATGGAGTGAACATTTTTGCCGCACACAAGGATTTGCCCCTACAGATTGTGGATTGGTATGTGCAGACTCTTGCGAAAACTCCGGGCACCGCGCCCCTCAATACCGCCAGGCGCGGCGATCCTCCCGTGATTCTGAAATTGATCGATTCACCCGGCGGCGCTCAGCAGGCGGCGCAGCAACTTGCCGAGGCCCGCAAGAAAGATCCTCACGCCGAACTTTTCGATGAGGGACTGGTGAACGCGATCGGTTACGAGCACTTGCAGGAGGGAGACAACAAAGGCGCGATTGAGATCCTGAAACTGAACGCCGCCGCGTACCCGGCTTCGGCCAACGTTTACGACAGCCTTTCCGATGCCTACCTCGCGGACGGTCAAAAAGACCTAGCCCGCGACTACGCGAAGAAGGCCCTCCAGGCGCTCGCCACGGACACAACTGCCACCGGTGACTTTCGAAAAGGCCTCCAACAGAACGCCGAACAAAAGCTGAAACAGTTGGGCGACAAACCATAAGTCGCCGCATATGTAGTGGCCGCGCTTCAGGTCGGTTCTTCTCCCCAGTGGAATTGCGCAGCGGGCATTAGTAAACTGCGGACAGTTGCAAATGGAGGCGTCGCGGATGGCGGATCGGGCAGCGGGGGTGGAGGACGCGCCTCTCTACACAGGCGAGAAACTCGGAGTTGAACACTTCGACGTGCTTATTGTTGGCGCGGGCCTTTCGGGAATCGGCGCGGCCTATCATCTGCAATCCGAATGTCCGAAAAAAAGTTTTCTGATTCTGGAAGGCCGCAACGCCATCGGCGGCACCTGGGACCTCTTTCGCTATCCCGGAGTCCGCTCGGACTCCGACATGTACACCCTCGGCTACCGCTTTCGCCCATGGCGTGAAGCGAAAGCCATCGCCGATGGTCCCTCCATTCTGCGTTATATCCGCGAAACCGCGCGGGACTTCGGCATCGATCGCAAAATTCGCTACGGCCACCAGGTAACAGCCGCGCGGTGGTCTTCCGCGGATGCACAGTGGACCGTGGAAGCGGCTCAATCTAACGGTTCCGTGGCGTGGTTCACCTGCAATTTCCTTTATATGTGCAGCGGCTACTACGATTACGCCGCTGGCTATATGCCGGGTTGGCCGGGGATGGAGAAATTCCGCGGCCAGATCGTCCACCCTCAAAGGTGGCCGGAAAATCTCGCCTACAAAGACAAGCGCGTTGTCGTAATCGGTAGCGGAGCCACGTCGGTTACGCTGGTGCCGGCCATGGCGGAAACCGCCGCCCACATCGTCATGTTGCAAAGATCGCCTTCCTACGTCCTGGCCCTGCCTTCGCAGGACGCCGTAGCCATCTTTTTGCGCGGGAAAGTCCCGCCCGGCCTCGCCTACAGCATTGTTCGCTGGAAAAACGTCCTGATCGCCACGCTTCTGTTTCAACGGTCGCGGCGAACGCCGGAGAAAATAAAAAATTGGATTCTCGGCCTTGCTAAAAAGTCGCTCGGCCCCGATTACGATGTCGCCAAACATTTCACCCCGCGCTACAACCCCTGGGAACAGCGCCTTTGCTTCATCCCAGACGCCGATCTGTTTCGCTCCATCAAAAGCGGCAAGGCCTCGGTGGTCACCGACGAGATCGAGACCTTCACGGAAAACGGCTTGCTCTTGCGCTCGGGCGAAACACTGCAAGCGGACATTATCGTCACCGCCACCGGCCTGAAGGTTCAACTCATGGGCGGCATGCAAGTCTGGGTGGATGGTGCGCCGGTCACCTTTTCGCGCGCCATGAGCTACAAGGGCATGATGTACAGCGACGTCCCGAACCTGGCATCCTCCTTCGGCTATACAAACGCTTCGTGGACTCTCAAATCCGATTTGACCGCCGAATACGTCTGCCGCCTCCTGAAATACATGGACGCAGGCGGCTACGCGCAATGCACCCCGCGCAAACGAGATGACTCGATTGCCGAACAGCCGGCGATCGATTTCAGTTCCGGCTACATCCAGCGCGCGAAAGACGTCCTTCCAAAACAGGGCTCCAAGCGCCCCTGGCAGCTCCATCAGAATTACGCGCTCGACATGCTGGAGTTCCGCTTCGCCAGCGTCAACGATGGCACAATGGAGTTCGAAAAACGGACTCAGCCTCGGCAATGACGACTGTGCTTATCGCTGGAATCTCGCTTCTGATAGTGATCGTGAGCGGGCTGGTGATTTTCACTACGATCACCGCGTGGCGCGTCGAGCAAGCGTTGCCCCCGCGCGGCCAATTCATCGAAGTCTCTGGCGCGCGAATCCATTACCTCGACAAAGGCTCTGGACCTCCCATCGTCATCCTCCACGGTCTCGGCGGTCAGATGGGAAACTTCACCTACGCCCTGCTCGATCGCTTGACGGACGAGTTCCGTGTGCTCCTCATAGATCGTCCGGGTTCCGGCTATTCGCGGCGCGCACCTGGCGCGACGGGGCGACTTCCCGAACAGGCAGCAGTCATTGCGGAGTTTATCCGCAAGCTGGGTCTGCAGCGAACGTTGCTGGTGGGGCATTCGCTGGGCGGTGCGATTGCTCTCGGCGTTGCACTCGATCATCCAGAAGCGGTGAAAGCGTTGGCGCTCATTGCCCCACTCACGCACATCCCGAAACAAGTCCCGGCGCCATTCCGCGCGCTCGATATCAAATCAAACTTCCTGCGTTGGCTGGTCGCCTGGACTGTGGCGACTCCCATCGGTATTCGCCGCGGCAAAGCCATCCTCGACGCAATCTTCAGCCCGGACCCAGCTCCAGCGGATTTCCCAATCCGCGGCGGCGGTATTCTCGGCTTGCGCCCGCGAAGCTTTTACAACACCTCATCCGACCTGCGCGCCGTCACCCCGGGCTTAGGAAGAATGACCGCCCGCTACTCAACCCTGCAAGTGCCTGTGCGAATTTTATACGGGACGCGCGACGACGTGCTCAGCCCTCAGCTGAATGGGGAATCGATCAAGGCAAAGAGTTCTATGGTCAGCCTGGAACTGGTGACGGGCGGACACATGTTGCCAATCACTGCCCCCGACCTAACTGCCAAATTTATTAAGTCCGCCGCTCGGGCTGAAAATGCTGCTTCCGCCTGACGTGGCACAGGCACTCCTGCCTGTGCTCTTGGGTTGCCCTTTCTCTTCTTTCTTCCATGTAGCGCTGGCCTTTTAAGCCAGCTCTTGCCTTATTTCAATCGGCTGGCGCCAGGCCCGGTTGCGTCCGGCGGTGTCGACAACGCATGTCCGGCCACCATCGTGTCCCGGAACTGGCTGAACAGATCGTTGATCGTGCTCGGCGAATGCGGCACCAGCACCGTGTTGGTTCGGTCGTTCGCCGCGATATCCTTCAACGTGTCGAAATACTGCGTCACCAGCACCAGTTGCATCACGTCCTGCGGCGTAGCCCCAGCCACCGCTTTCGAAAAATCCTCAATCGAATCTTTCAGTCCCGCGATGATCGCCTTCCTCTGGTTCGCGATCCCTTCTCCTTGCAGCCTCTTCGATTCCGCCTCCGCTTCCGCCTGCTTCACGGCCAGCAATTTATTGGTCTCCGCGCGCGATACCGTCGCTTCGCGTTCCCGCGCCGCCGCGTTGATGTCGTTCATCGCCGCTTTCACTTTCGGGTCCGGCACAATATCGGAAATCAGCACCTTCACGATCGTGTAGCCGTACTCGTGCATGGAATTGTCCAGCGAATCCCGCAAATCCTTCGCGATATCCGCCTGATTCAGAAACGTATCGTCCAGCTTCATCTTGGGCACGTGCCCCAGCACCACGTTGTAGACCATCGATTCAATCTGCTTCACCGGATCCGAAAGTTTATAAAACGCCGATTCCACGCCATCCGGCAGCACCTTGTACTGGATCGACACCGGAATTTGCACGAACACATTGTCCTGCGTCTTGGTTTCCACCTGCACATCGAACTGCAGCACCTTCATGCTCATTCGCCGCACCACGGTGTCAATGAACGGCGTTTTCCAGTTCAGCCCCGGCCCCGCAACCCGCGCGAATTTTCCCAGCCGCTGCACGATCGCGACTTCCGCTGTCTGCACCGTAAATACGGAACCGATGATCCCGCCGAGAAACAGCAAAAGAAAAATGACCCCGAAAATCGTGAACAGCGTGGCGAGAGGTTCCATGCAAGGCCTCCTTGGTGGTGTGGATCTCGTAATCGAAATTCATCCGCACTTGCGCGGAAGGCGCGGGTATGTCGTCGAGAAAGTAACACAATGTACAGCGTGGGGACAATTTGCAATTGGCCGCAAGCCGCAAACGTAGCGGCCACTTTCAAGCTTGCCCTGACAAAGGAACGGGGGGCCGGCCTTTCGCTACGCCCTGCCCGGGGCTTGCCGTGGGGAAGTCAAGCTTCTGCCCTTACCGGCTCAACCTGGCTATCCAACGTTCGCGTGGCGCGGCAGGCTGGGCTTCATATGGAGATGGGTGCAGCCCCAGTCGCAGAGTATTTGCAGCATGGGGACGAGTTCCTCCCCTGGTGCGTTCAGCGAATAGGTGACCTGCGGCGGCACAGATGAAGTTGCGCGGCGCAACACGAGCCCATCTTTCTCAAGCTGCCGCAACTGCTCGGTAAGCACTTTTTCCGAAATCGTTTTCAACTTTCTCCGGATTTCCGCAAACCGCCGCGGCCGGAAAGACAGATGCCACAGAATCTGCACCTTCCACTTGCCGGAAATCAGATTCACTGTAGCCTGAACGGGACATCCGTGATGGTCTTTCATAATTTTGCGCCTTGAACTAGCGTTTCCGCGATCTTTTGCAGCCTACCCACTTACAAAAAAGTGCGTACTTACGCGGCCTCTCTCGCGGTTATACCATGACTCGGAAGATTTCGAGGCCGCCGCCGGAGTTCAACCGGCACCGCGCATGCGAGCCACACAGGGACGAGCCGCAGAAAGAAAGGATAAGCCATGATTCTGGTTACGGGAGCTTCAGGATCTGTTGGACGGCCGGTTTTAGAGGAAGTGCTCAAGCTTGGAAGGGCTGCAAAGGCGATGTACCGCAGCGCCGATGATGCGCGAACAGCTCCGCCGGGCGTTGCGACCGTAATCGCCGACTTCGCCGACAAGGCAAGTCTCGCGAATGCGCTGAAGGGAGTCGACGCCATTTATCTGGTGTGCTCGCCCATTCCCCAACTCGTGGAGCTCGAAAGCAACGTGATTGATGCTTGCAGGCAATCGGGCGTGGGCTACGTCGTGCTGAATTCCGCTTTGGGGGCAGGGGATTACCCGAAATCATTTCCATCGTGGCACCGGAAAGTGGAAGACAAACTGAAGGCCTCCGGCCTCGGCTACAACATCCTGCGCCCCAATACGTTCATGCAAAATATCGTCACCTACAACTCTTCAAGTATTCGGACACAGGGCGCTTTCTATTCCGCGATGGGCGACGCCAAAATCAGCTTTATTGATGTACGCGACATTGCGGCGGCCACGGCGAAGATCCTGTCGGCGCCGGCGGCGCACGCAGGAAAGACTTATGAATGGAACGGGCCGCAGGCCCTCAATTACACCGAGGTTGCGGCGCTGATCTCGAAAGTCGCGGCCAGGCCGGTGCAGTTTGTGGATATCCCCGAGGAAGCGCAACGCAAGGCGATGCTCGATTTGCAAATCCCGGATTGGCAGGTGAATGCGCTGCTCGATTTGCAACGCTATTACACCGTCGAAAAGAAAGGCGCCGAAATTACGCCGGTGTTAGAACAAATTCTCGGGCGTCCAGCCATCCGGATGGAACAGTACCTGAACGAAAACAAAGATGCTTTCCGCAGCCAGGCTGCCGGCGTATAGAGCGCGGAAGGGAAAACCGTGATGGCACAAGCAATTGGTGGAACGCTGGGCGTATCTGACTCCCCCGAAGCAGGTTGGAGCATGACAATGCGGTAAGACCCTGGCTCTCCGGCCATTGAGTGCGGAAGCAAAGCTTCCGCTTTTACCCATTCAACTCAATCGGCCAAGCGCAACCAAGGCGAGATCGCCTGCTTGAAAGTGGCGGCTACAGCGTCCCCCGAATGCCCAGGGCGTCAGCGTTCTCACGTAAAGCTGCAATACAAAACGTAATGTGCTCTTCAAGCGGCACTCCCAGTTCCTCCGCCCCTTTGATCACATCCTCACGCGAGACCCCGCGCGCGAAGGCCTTGTCCTTCATCCGTTTCTTCACAGAGCTCGCCTCAAGGTCAAGGATGCTCTTCGATGGCCGCACCAGCGTGCACGCCACCAGGAACCCCGCCAGTTCATCGCAGGCGAACAGCGTATGCTCCAGAGCCGATTCCCGCGGCACTCCCGAATATTCTGCGTGTGAAAGTATCGCCCGCACGATCTCTTCCGAGTAACCCCGCTCCCGCAGGATCTTCGCCCCCTCCGCCGGATGCTCCCGGTCGGCCGCATGCTCGGCGTTGGGCCATCGCTCATAGTCGAAGTCGTGCAGCAGCGCCGCAACCCCCCAGGTCGTTTCATCCGCGCCTTGCTTGCGAGCGTAGGCCCGCACACAGGCTTCGACCGCCAGCATGTGCTTGCGCAGGCTCTCAGAATGGGTAAACTCGCAAACAATCTTCCAGGCGTCTTCACGCGTGGGCATATTGGCTCCTCAGGAAAAAAGAAATTGTAGCGTAGTTTGCGCTCATCCTCGATTCCACCACTAGCACCTTGTCATCCTGAGCCCATCCGAAAAGGATGGGCGAAGGATCTCAACTTCAGTGATATCTCCAACCCAGCCACGTCGCTCACTCCCTCAACTGTCCCGAATTGAATACTATGTGCGGAATCGCCAAGCAGGCGAAAGCCAGAACGAAAGCACAACTCCTAGTGGTCCGCCGCAATCGATAACACCACCGGCTGTTGAAACACATCACCCCCGTCCGGCCGGACAGGCGAAAACACGGCGTAAACCGGGGCGATTCCGGGCGTTTCCCACAATTATTTTTGAAAAATACTATTGACAACATTCCCGTCCTCGAGTGACACTCCCTTCGCGCCAGTAACTGCCTTCCCCCGAGAACGCTCCGACGTTCCTTCCTATCCGCACGCCGGAAAAAACAAAAGTCAAACGAGGAGTGCCGGTGTCCGCACACATGGATAAAGAGGCGACGATGAACTCATTGGAGATGGACCGCGAAGTCATTCGCTGCAAGACCTGCGGCCTGGTGCAGTACCGCACACGCACCGGCAATTGCCGCAGGTGCGTCCGGGCCCTGCCTCAGCGGATGGAATACCTCATCCCGCAGGAGGCTCCGCAGGAAGAAGTGGCTCCCGAAGCGATCTCCCCGAAGTTTGCGAATCAGGAAACGGTCGAGAACATCGGCCAGCGCATTCGCCAGCTCCGGGAGTCCCGCGCCATGACCCAGAGCCAGCTTCAGTCGAAGTCCAAGGTCAGCCGCTCCTACCTCTCGCGCATTGAGAGCGGGCAGATGACCCCGAGCCTCGGCACGCTGGAGAAGATCTCCGAAGCGCTCAACGTCGGCCTCAACCGGTTCTTCATTCCGGAATCCGACGGCGAAGCGCTCCTCGAAGATCCTTTCATCCAGGGACTGCGCCCGTTCTTGCGCCAACTGGACTGGGAACAATGGCAATCCATCTTGAAGCGCCTGCAGGCGATCAGCGATCACGTCAACGCTGCTCCCATCACTCTCCGCCCTATCGGTAACCCGGCTCGGCTCCCGCAGCCCGCGCCGGCGAATGGCAACGGGCAGCACGGGCACATCGGTCATGCCAGCCATTCGAATGGGCTGATCCCCGCGCAAGCCCATGGTCAGCCG
>DASSGS010000020.1:0-3613 GCA_035693365.1 Candidatus Acidiferrum sp.
GACGGCGCAGGCGAAAAGTACGGCGGCGAAACACCATCCACGAAGGATTGCGATTTTTGGCGGCTCGTTTGACCCCATCCATTCCGGCCACCTGGCTGTAGCCCGGGCGGCAGACCGGCGATTCAATTTCGACGAAGTGCATTTCATTCCCGCCAGCCGTCCTCCGCATAAATTGAAGCAGCACCTGGCGCCGTTTCCGCACCGGTTTGCGATGGTGGCGCTGGCGGCGACGGAGCATCCGCATTTTGTGCCGTCGCTGGCGGAAGCGGGCGAAGATTTCAGCGGGTCGCAGCTGCATTACTCGGTGGATACGGTGCGGTATTTTAAGCATGCGTACCACGGCCACGGGGACCGTATTTTTTTCATCATCGGCGCGGACGCGTTTCTGGATATCCCGATGTGGAAGGAATATGAAACGCTGCTTGGTTTGTGCGATTTTGTAATCGCGAACCGCCCGGGCATCCGGCTGGAAGCATTGCGGCTGGTGATTCCGCCTGATTTGCATGGACGGCGGGATGCAAAGCGCGAAAAGGAAGAGGAAAGCGTTGCGCACGGCTCGCCGATTGTGGCGCGGCTGGATAAGACGACGGTGTACCTGCTGGAAAACGTCTCCAGCGAAGTAAGCGCGACCGATATTCGGCGGAAAGCCAGCCGCGGCCAATCGATTCACGGCTTGGTTTCCGCGCGAGTGGAAGAATATATTTTGAAACAGAGGTTGTACCGGTGAAGCTCGAAAAACTACCGAAGGGCGTGCGGCTGGCTGTCGAAGCCGCGCAAGAGAAAAAAGCGGGCGCGATTACCGTGCTGGACCTGAGCGGGCTCAGCGCATTCACGGAGTATTTCGTGATCTGCACGGGATATAGCACACCGCAGCTGCAGGCGATCTGCTCCGAAGTGGAAGAAGTGCTGCACAAAGAGATGAAGCGTTCGCCGGAGCACCGCGAAGGGCGGCGATCGGCGGAATGGGCGCTGCTGGATTTTGGCGGGTTCATCGTGCACGTATTCGGCGAACAGGCGCGGCGCTTTTATGACTTGGAGAGATTGTGGCGGCAGGCGCCGTCGCTGGTGCTGCCGGACGAGCCGGAAGGGCACCGGCGGAATGAGCTTTCGGAAAAAGCGGGATAGCAGGGTTGTGCAGGAATTTCGCCTTTGATTCCGGGCGCAATATTAAGCACCCTGTCATTCTGAGCCCATCCGACGAGGATGGGTGAAGAACCTCAACGTTAATATCAAGCATGAATTTTTAATCGAGGTCCTTCGGCCCGCAAAAGGCGCGGGCCTCAGGATGACAACTTTTTGTTTTGACGCTTCTGTGGCAATGAAACGCAAGGTGCGGGAACAGGGTAGAGTCGCGGGATGAAGATTTGCCTGTTGATGCTGGGGAAGACGCGGCGGCCGGAGATGGTTTCGGCGCTTGGCGATTACGCGAAGCGCATTTCCCGGTCGTGCCCGATTGAGTTGGTGGAGGTGCGGGATGCGGCTGCGGCGCTGAAAAAGCTGGATGCGAACCGCGCGGCAGTCGTCGTGCTGCTCGATGCTGGTGGCAAAGTCTACGACTCCAATGGGTTTGCAAAATGGCTGGGTGAGCAGCGGGACCGCGGCATCCGCGAGGTGATTTTTGTTTGCGGCGACGCGGACGGGTTTCCCGACGGTCTGCGGGAACGCGTGAAGCAGAAACTTTCGCTCAGTGCGATGACGTATTCGCACGAACTGGCGCGGGTGATGCTGGCGGAGCAAATTTACCGGGCTTTTGCGATTTTGTCGGGGAGTCCGTACCCGAAGTAGTCTTTGCGCTGTAACGGCGTGATGGTCCCTGCGGACAGGTGCGTTTTGCGGCGTTCCGTGAAATGATGGCGGCGGTAAAACCTATGGCCTTGCGCATTGCGGCGGATAAAGATCAGCCTTCGGTGGCGATTGAAGTTCCCATTGAAAAGCCGTTGCCGGACTACGACCTGGAGCAGGTCGAGCAGCCGACGCCGCGGGACATTGACGCGCTGCTGGTGTCGCAGGGATTTCGCGACTTGGTCGACGATGCTCGCGGCGTGCTGACGGAACTTGTGTGCAACCCGCCGCCTCTTCCAAACACCACACATTTGGTGGACCTCGGGCTAAGCCACGTTCCCGATTTTGAGATTACCCAGCTGACGGGAGCGATTTGCCCCGCGGACGACGGAGTGTACCGGCCGGGACTGTGGATCGTATTGAAAGACAGAAAATCGCCGGCGAAGCAGACGCTAGGCGAAGTCGCAATGGAACATGCGCGAATCGTCGCCCGCGAACTGGTCAAGCGCCTCGGGATGCAGTAGGACTCTCCTCCAATTTTTGTTTGCCCCGCGGGTTGCTGTCGCCCCAACTTGACGTTTCTGCGGCAACTCCGCAGACTGGAATTATCCACACGAAATTGCGCGAGACGAGGAATTGGATTTATGCCGGAAGGTAAAGGACTGCTGATCGTTTACACCGGGCCGGGCAAGGGCAAGACGACTTGCGCGCTGGGCACGGCGTTTCGTGCTGTGGGGCAGGGGTTGCGCGTCCTGATGGTCCAGTTCATCAAAGGCTCGTGGCACTATGGCGAGCTGGATGCCGCGGAAATGCTGGGCAAAGACAAATTTGAAATCCGGCCGATGGGCCGGGGTTTCGTGAAAATCGGCGGCGCGGAGACGGATCCGGAAGACATTCGAATGGCGGAAGAGTGCTGGGAATCGGGGCGCGCTGCGATTTACAGCGGCACCTACGATCTGGTGGTGCTGGACGAGATCAATTACACGATCAGCTATAAGATGCTGGACGCCGAAAAAGTTGTGGAAGCGCTGACGGGGCGGCCGGAGCAGGTGCACGTGATCTGCACGGGGCGGAACGCGCATCCGAAACTGGTGGAAGCCGCGGACCTGGTGACGGAAATGAAGGAAGTGAAACACCCCTACACGAAGGGTATACTGGCGCAGCGGGGGATAGATTACTGAGGTGGCCGCACCGCCTGGGCGATATTTGGCCATAAGCCATAAGCTTTAAGCCATAAGCTAAGAAAAGTGAGATGAAAGCTTACGGCTTATGGCTTACGGCTTACGGCTTAAGGCTTAAGACTGAAGACTTATAACTAAAAACTAAGGACTAAAGACTTCTCCATGTCGTGGTTCAAGCGGGACAAAAAATCGATTGATCAGGTGACGCCGCCGGAAGAGCGCCGGGTTCGCACGGAAGGGCTGTGGATGAAGTGCGAGTCCTGCCGCGCGATCGTCTTCCGGAAAGACCTGGAAGAGAACCTGTTTGTGTGCCCGAAATGCCAGTTTCATTTCCGGGTGAACGCGAAAAAGCGGCTGGAGCTGTTGCTTGATGGAAAATGGACGGAGCACGACGCGGGCATGGTTTCGACCGACCCGCTAAAATTCGTGGACACCAAGCCGTACTCGCGGCGGATCAAGGAAGCGCAGAAAAAACTGGGCATGAACGACGCGGTGATCACCGCCGAAGGGAAACTGAACGGCAAGCCGGTGATCTGCTGCGCGATGGAGTTCGCATTTATCGGCGGCTCGATGGGCGCGGTGGTCGGCGAAAAAGTGACCCGGGCGATTGAGATGTCCATGGAGACGCGGCAGCCGCTGATCGTGGTGTC
>DASSGS010000021.1:0-149696 GCA_035693365.1 Candidatus Acidiferrum sp.
TGCAAGAGCCCGGCCTCCCGCCCGATATGGGTCCAGGGGGAGCGGGGTCATGGAATTCCACGATAAGGTCCTGAAGTGTTCGGAGTGCGGCGCTGAGTTTGTTTTTACCTCCGGCGAACAGATGTTTTTCGCCGACAAGGGGTTTAAGAACGAACCGAAGCGCTGCAAGGGTTGCAAGGCGAAGAGGGCGGAAGGCGGCGGTGGAGGCGGAGGTTCCGCTCCACGGGCCGAGACAAAGACCACCTGTTCGCAATGCGGGAAGGAAACCACGGTTCCCTTCCGGCCAACGCAAGGCCGCCCGGTATTTTGCCGTGAATGCTTCCAGGCCCGTCGCTCGATGGGAGCTGCCTGAGAAGCAGGTCGAGCCGGAATCATAGATCGTTGAAAAGAGGGCATCCGCAATCCTGGGGTGCCCTTTTCTCTTTTCAAAATCACTGAAAATTCAGTTCATCAGCTCAGGCGGAACGCGCGAAAGAAGCGGACTTCAAATAGAGTTCGAATTGAGCCAGCGATTCCGGCATGTTTTTTCTTCCGTAGCCGAAGCGGATGTGGCGAGGCTCGTCGTAAACGGTGCCAGGTAGCAGCAGTACGCCGGCGTCGCGGACCAGAGTTTCGCACCACTCTTGAACCTCGTTTTGCGGCTTGAACCGGACAAAGCCGATGGTGGCGGCGTTGGGTGGCGTCCAATCGAACAGGTTGCTGTGGCGGGCGAAGAATGCCGTGAGCAGAGGAAGATTGTGCTGAACAATTTGCAGATTGCGCGCAACGAATTTTTCGCGATGACAGAACGCCAACGCCGTCAGAAATTCGCTCGGCGCGCTGGCGCAAATGGTCGTGTAATGCTTCAGGGAGATGATTTTCTGGCGGAATGCGTTGTCGTGGGAAGCGAGCCAGGCAAGGCGGAGCCCCGGGAGGCCGTAGGTCTTGCTGACCGAGCCGAGACTCAAAGCCCGATCGTAGAGATCGCAAGCAGCGGGGAGGCGAGTGGCGGGGTCGTGCTCCAGTTCGCGGTAGACTTCGTCGGAGAAGACATAAATGTTGTGTTTGGAGGCAAGCTCCAGAACGCGCCGGAAGATTTCCGGCGGCATCAGCAGACCCGTCGGATTGTGCGGGGTATTGATATAGAGGGCGCGGGTGTTCGGGCGGATCAGGGATTCGAGGGCGGCGACGTCGTGAGCCCAGCCGTTTTCCGGCCTGCGCCTCCACTCACTGACAGAGGCGCCGGTGCTCTTCGGCAGCGTGAGGGCGCTCTCATAACAAGGAGTCTCGACGATGGCGTGATCCTGCGGTGTCAGCAGCGCGTGATAGAAAAGGAAGATGGCCTCTTCGGCAGCGGAGACGACCACGAGTTGATCGGCATGAATCGTTTTATAGATCGCAGCGAGGGCTTCCCGGAGCCACGGCGCCCCGGGTGATTCGGTGTACCCACACCAGTGCTTCATAAAAGCGTCATGTGCGCCGGGTTCAAGCGCCAAAATTTCTTCGACCGCAACGGATTCGGCGTCGGAGGAGGAGAGCAAGTAGCGGGCCGAGAATTCATGCTTGCCCATGTACTCTTCAATGCGAAAAGGCGTGATCTGCATGAGCAAAGTGTCTCAATAAGCGCGCGTCCGCGTCGAGTGCCAAATTGACGGAGCAAGTGCGATAGAATGCGCGGGAGTCACTGGAGAGTCCCATGAATCGGAAGCATTTATTTGCCTGGAAACCTATGGTCTTGTGCGCTGCGCTGAGCTGCGGCGTGGCCGCAAGGAGTGGAGAGCCGCCGGCAAAAACCTATTGGGTGAAACTGGTTTGCGAATCAGCCGACCGCATCGCCACGGTGCGGTTCGGACCAGGCGGGGCGACCGTCGAGAAAACGACGGAGACGCGAATCCTGCAGAGCGATATCAGCGGACCGCATGGGATTGCGTTCTCGCCGGACAAAAAGAACTTCTTTGTGACCATCGGGCACGGGCGCCCTTATGGGACCGCGGTAAAGTATGAAACGGCAACGGACCGGGTGGTGAAGCAGGTGGGTTTGGGATTGTTTCCGGCGACCGCCGAGGTGACGCCCGACGGCAATTTCCTGTTTGCGGTGAATTTTAATCTTCATGGCGACCCGGTGCCCAGCAGTGTTTCCGTGGTGGACACCAACGAGATGGTGGAGGTGGCGCGGATTCCGACGTGCATCATGCCGCACGGTTCCAGGATTTCCCGAGACGGGTTGCATCAATACTCGGCGTGCATGATGAACGATCTGTTGGTCGAAATTGACACAGGGAAGATGAAGGTTTCGCGCAGCTTTCGCCTGAGCGCGGGAAAAGAGCAAGGGTTTTCCGGCCTGCCGCAGGAAAAAGTGGAGCATCACGAGGGTATGACGATGCCCATGAATATGGCGGCCATCACCTGCAGCCCGACCTGGGCGCAGCCATCGAGCGACGGCAGCCGCGTTTACGTAGCCTGCAACAAATCGAACGAGATTGTTGAGGTGGACACCAAGGAATGGAAACTGGTGCGCCGGATTCCCGCAGGCAATGGAGTTTACAATCTCGGTGTTACGTCCGACGGCAAGCTGCTGCTGGGTACGAACAAGCGCGACGGCTCCGTTTCGATTTTTGATGCGGGCAGCGGGAAGGAGCTCGCGCGCCTGACGACCAAGCGCAAGGTAGTGCATGGCGTGGTGGTTTCGCCGGACAATTTGTATGCATTTTTCACGGTTGAAGGCATCGGAGAACAACCGGGCACGGTTGAAATCGTCGACCTGGAAGCTAAAAAAATAGTGGCAGAGGTGGACACGCCGCCACAGGCAGCGGGGATTGATTTTTGGAAGATGGAATAGTTATCGAGCGTTGGGAAGAAGGAGTTTTCGACGGGACGCAATTGAACAGAACGTGTCGCCCCTACGGGGCTTGGGAATATTGAGACCGGGAACCCAGCGCTGACGCGCTGGGCTAAGGTCTGCCGCGCCTCCGGCGCTTTTATCGTGCTGCGCGCGAGGAAACAATCGCGTTTACGGGCTGATTTATTGGAGCGGGGGATCGGTGGTCATTGAATAGGGTTTTGATTTGCCTAGTTTGATGATCCACATGCCGGCGTGGACGTCGTTGACGTAGATCAGACCCTTGTAGGGATACGCGCCCCAAGCAAAGGGAAGGTTTGGCCGGTAGCCCTGGGGATCGGCGCTCCATAAATGCGCGATTTCCCTGCCCTGGTTGTACAGCTCGCCGCGCAATTCGCCGGAAACATCGAGCACGCGGGCGCCGCCGCTGTAGTAGCCCATGTAGAGGACGTCGTCCACAACCCAGATATTGTGCGAACCGCCCTCCGGCACGCTATACGTGGCGATTTCCCGCGGATGCGCAAGATCACTGACATCGAGGACGTGCGCAATTCCGCGAACCGGAATACGCGCTTTGGATGCCAGATCAAAACTTCCCGGAAACACCTCATCGCCGACAAACAGATAATTCTTGTAGCGGAAAATGGCATGCGCGCCGGAAAGCCAGCCGGAGCCGTACAGTTCGTCGTAATTGAAACGATAGTTGGAGACGAATTGCGGGTGCTCAGGGCTTCCGCCCTTAATTCCGTTGCCAACGTCCAGGATAATGGCGCCATCGCGCCAGTAAGCCAGATACGCCAATCCGTCGATCACCTGCAAGTCGTGAAGATACCGGCCTGCCATGGTGAAGCCGCCACCTTCTTCGGCGGGGAGCGGGATCCGCATCTGCCCGGAACTTTCCACCTGCCAGCGGCCGACTTCCTTGGGATTTTTCACGTCGGCAAAATCGATCACCCGCATGGAGCCGGTGGCGTCGTCGGTGAGATACACATAATGAGTGTTGATGTAGGCGCTGTGGACCCCGCCGGTGACGGTCGCGGTATATTCCGAAAGGACTTTGGGATGGAGAGAGTCGGAAGTGTCCAGGAAAACGATGCCGTTCTTGCGGCTAGACGCGCCTTCGCGAGTGATGACGCCGATTTTGCCGTCGGTGGTGACACTGACATCGTTGACGATTCGCGCGTCCACCTTCAGGGGATCGGCGGTCTGGGGATGAGCGGGATCGGCGATGTCGTAAACATAGACCTTGTCGCCGATGCTGGAGAGATACGCGTAATGGTCCCAGATCCATTCTTCGGCAAACTGTTCGTCTTTCGGCATCAGGTGGCCGACGACTTCGGTTTCGCGCGCGATGTTTCGCGGCACAACCACCACGCTGGCAGAGGCAGCGCGGTCACCGACGGATGCCTGGACGGTGTAGGTGCCGGGACGCTCGGCGACAAAAGAACCATCCGCCAAGATTTCGGCGCCAGAGTTCTGGACCGACCAGGAAACTTCCGCGGAAATCGCCCCGCCTTTCTTGTCTTTCGCGGCGAAATGCAAAACGTCGCCTGTTTTCGCGTTTGCCGTTGCAGGAGCGATTTCAAGGCTCAGGGCGGAATTTTTCACAACGTGCACGGTGGTTTCACCAGTGACGCCGTCACCCGCAGCGCGAATCTTTGCGTCACCCGGTTTCAGTGCGTGCACCAGGCCCGCCGCATCCACGCCGGCCACCGATGGAGCTTCCGAAGTCCAGGTGAGAGCAATGTCGGTGCGGGGGTTGCCATCGGCGTTTCGCGGCGTCGCCGTCAGGCGATGGGTCGCTCCTGCGGCGAGCGGCGCGGACGGCGCGGAGAGTTCAATTCGCGCGATGTGCGGCCTGGCAACAGAGATGTGCGCGTAACCCGTCTTCTTGCCGATCACCGCCACGACCGTGATTTCACCCGGCTGCACAAAGGACACCTCGCCCGTGTTCTCCGCAACCGCAGAGTCAAACGGGGCAGCGAGCCAGTTCTTGACCGGATCAGGCAACGGTTGCCCGCTGGCGTCCTTGGCCACCGCCTTGAACTGCATTTTGGTGCCAACGGCCGCGGTTGATTTCATGGGGGTAACTTCGACGGTCGCTACTTTGGATTCTGCTTCCGTTTTTTTCTCCGGCTCCTGCGGCGATTTTGCCAACGCCGACCCCGCCAATAGCAACGAAGCCTGCAACAGGCAGGCTATGGAAACGAGCCCCTTCGACAGCAAAGAGCGATTGCTCATCGACACCCTCAATTCCGCATTAGAAATGATTGCATCCGGCAAAATGACCCGGCAGCGCGGGAGTCTATGGCAGGCACGATTCGGTGTCAATGGACCGGCACCGGGCTAGGGCGAGTACGATGTGATTTTCTGGAGGGTAGGAGTATGATATGGCTCCGAAGTCCCCACTAGAGACCCAGCAGCCGGGAGGGCCACAATGGCTCACCGCTTCACGATCGGTGTCGAAGAGGAATTCCAAATCATAGATCCAGAAACCTTGGAACTGCGCTCGCACGTCGTGCAGTTGCTCTCTTCCGCGGCTGCGCGTGGTGTCGGCGACCTGGTAAAGCAGGAAATGCACCAGTCCATCGTGGAAACGGGGACAAAGATCTGTGAAAACGTGAGCGAGCTGCGGCTGGAAATGCACCGGACTCGCAGCGAGTTGGTGCTAGCGGCGGAAAGCACCGGCCTGCGAGTGGCGGCTGCCGGAACACATCCGTTTTCCAGCTGGATCGATCAGGTGATTTCCCCCGGTGAACGCTACCAGCACATCGTGGAAGAGATGGGGCAGCTGGCGCGGTCGCTGCTGATCTTCGGCATGCATGTGCACGTCGCGATGCCCGACAAGCAGACCACGATCGACATGATGAACATGGTGCGATATTTCCTGCCGCATCTGCTGGCGCTTTCGACCAGTTCGCCTTTCTGGATGGGGCGCAATACCGGATTGAAATCGTTTCGGACCACGGTTTTCCGGCGCTTCCCGCGCACCGGCATCCCGGAAGATTTCGAATCCTGGAGCGAGTATGAGAATTTCATCAACCTGCTGGTGAAGCTGAACTGCATCGACACGGGGAAAAAGATCTGGTGGGACGTCCGGCCGCATCCGAGCTACGGGACGCTGGAATTCCGGCTGTTCGATACGGCTACACGGGTGGAAGAAGCGGTGGCGATCGCGGCGCTGACACAGGCAATTGTCGTCAAGCTGCACCGCTTGTATACGCGCAATCAGAGCTGGCGAATCTATCGCCGTGCACTGGTGGAAGAAAACAAGTGGCGCGCGGCACGGTATGGAATCGAGGGCAAGCTGATCGATTTCGGGCGCGAAGCCGAAGTGCCGATGCGCGAACTGATGCTGGAGCTGATGGAATTTATCGACGACGTGGTGGATGACCTCGGGAGCCGCAGCGCCGTCGATTACATCCACACGATATTGAATGAGGGCACCAGCGCGGAACGGCAACTGCGCGTGTACCAGCAGACCGGGGACCTGAAGGATGTGGTGCGGCACCTAGTGATGGAGACGCGGGCCAGCGTGCAGGATGCAAGATCGAACTCGGCAGCTGCGATTAATTGACTGTGGCAAGCGAGCAGTGGGGATGAAGGAAGGACGAGGAGGATTCCATGGCTAAAGTGGGATTGATGTGCGGGCGCGAGTTCAGCTTTCCTCCGGCGTTTATCGCGCGCGTGAACGAGCTCGGGAAGAAAGATGGCGTGACCGCGGAGTTCGTGAAACTCGGCGGCACGAAGATGGGCGAAGCGGCGGAGTATCGCGTGATCGTGGACCGGATCTCGCACGAAGTGGAATATTACCGGGGCTACCTGAAACACGCGGTGCTGCAGGGAACTTACGTCATCAATAATCCGTTCTGGTGGACCGCCGACGACAAATATTTCAACTACTCGGTGATGTCCAAACTCGGAATTGCCATTCCGAAGACGATTCTGCTGCCGCAAAAGGGATATCCCGCGGATGTTGACATCAACTCCGAATCGCTGAGGAACCTGACGTATCCGATCGATTGGGACGGCTTGCTCGATTATGTGGGGCGGCCGGCGATTCTTAAACCGTTCTCGGGCGGGGGCTGGAAGCACGTCTATAAAGTGAACAACAAAGAAGAACTTTGGGAAGCGTACGACAAGACTTCGCCGTATTGCATGACGCTGCAGGAGTTCATCGATTTCACGCAATACGTGCGGTGCTTCACGTTCGGGAAGACCGACATTTTGCCGGTGGCGTACGACCCGAAAGAACGCAAATATCTGGTGGAACACAGCTACCTGTCAAAAGAACTGGGCGCGCGAGTGGTGAAAGACGCGCAGACAATCAACCTCGCGCTCGGGTATGAAATGAACACCATTGAATTCGCCGTGAAGGATGGGGTGCCGTACGCCATCGATTTCCTGAACCCCGCGCCGGATTTCGAACGCGACCGCATCACGGAATTTTATTTTGAACATGTGGTGGAAAAGATGTCGCGGCTGGTGATTGACCGCGCACTCCATGGAAACATCGCCAATAGCTGGCCGCGTTGGGAAGAGATGCTGGGAATCGGCGCCGCGGCCGGATTCACGGGGGCACCGCGTGCGGCCCAAGCGGCGCAATCCGCGCCTTCGGGAATCTCTACAAGATGACGGGCGGCTTCACCTCAGGCTCCGGGCCGGACCCAGTTGAATCCTGGAATGGATTCCTGCGACCGCTGCTAAGGGAGTCGCCGGATTTTCCGAGGAGATTTCTTCAGGAGCTGCAGGACGCCAAGCTCACCTTCGGCAACCGTGTCCATTGCCCGTTTCTCCGCCCATTTTTCATTTCCGCGCAGGATGAAGCCCGAGTGCGGCATGCAACGGAGACGCTTGCCCGCCTAGGGGAACGCGTTGCGGCGGCCGCCATGGAAGATGGTTCCGTGTTTGCGCAATTTCATTTACGGCCGGAAGAGGAGCGGCTGGTGCGTTTGCCAGCCGGCGGAGGGCCCGCGAGCACGGCTTCCCGAGTGGACGCATTTCTGCTTCCCGAATCCCTGAAATTCACGGAATACAACGGCGAATCGCCGGCGGGATCCGGCTACACGGAAACGCTTTCGGCAATCTTTCGCGAACTGCCGGTGATGAAACAATTCGCGGAACAATTTGAAATTTACAGCCACCCGCTGAGCGCGTTGCTGCTGGACGCGCTGATCGGGACGTACCGCGATTGGGGTGGAACGTCGAAGCACCCACAAATGCTGATTGTGGACTGGAAAGAAGTTCCCACTTGGAGCGAATTCGAGATCTTGAAGGAACGCTTCGAGGCCATGCGCGTGCCAGTGGTGTTGGCGGATCCGCGGGAACTGGAATGGGATGGGAAATCGCTGTCCGCGAAGGGGAAGAGGATCGATCTGGTTTATCGCCGCGTGTTGATCAACGACATCGTGGCCCGTCCGAGCGAATGCGCGGCGCTGGTGAAAGCCTACGAGGCGCAGGCCGTTTGCGTGGCCAACAATTTCCGCTGCAAGATTCCGCACGTGAAGGCGTTTTTCGCAGTGCTGACGGAAGCAAAGAACGCAAACCTGTTTTCTGCAGAGGAATTGGATGTGATTCGGAAACACGTTCCCTGGACGCGCGTGGTCGAGGATGTGAAAACGGATTACCAGGGTGCTCCGATCGAGTTGCTCGACTACATCAGAACGAATCAGCGGGACCTGGTGCTGAAACCCAGCGACGAGTACGGAGGAACCGGCGTGACACTAGGCTGGGAAGTGGATACGAAGAAGTGGGAGAAATCGATCCAGGATGCGCTTCCCGGCGGGACTTCGGCAAAGGAGCACGGCTGCTGGATTGTGCAGGAGAAAATCGCCATGCGACGGGGGGAATTCCCTTATATTGCCGCGGATGGAGGGGTGGAGTTCCGCGACATGCTGGTCGATCTGGCGCCATACATGTTCCGCGGGAAGCTTTCCGGCTATTTGACGCGGCTGAGCGCCAGCAGCCTGGCGAATGTCACCAGTGGGGGCGGGCAAATCCCGGCGTTCCGGGTCGAGCCAAAACGGGCGGAAAAAGTGGCCGGGTTGGCCAATTCCTAGCCGGCGCGTTTTTGGCCGGAAGCAGGATTCGGGTAAAATAATGAAGATGTCCTTTGGAATCGCTCCAATCGAGCTGATGGCCGGCGCGGAAAACGCCGTGGATGTGTGCCTGGATGTGCAGCCGGGCGAGCACGTCGCGCTGATTGCGGATGAAATCAGCCGCAGCGTTGCGGCGAGCCTGGAGAAAGCGCTGACGGAACGCGGCGCGGACTTTACCGGGCTGCTGTTGGAGGATTTTGGCCCCCGCCCGATGAATGGCGCGCCGGAACCGGTGTTGCAGGCTCTGGAAACTGCCGACGTGGGCGTGCTGTGCATGACTCCGCAACCCGGCGAACTGAGCGCGCGCATGTCCATCGTGAAAGTGGTGGAGCGGCGGCAGATACGCTATGCGCACATGGTCGGCGTGACTCCAGAGATCATGCAGGAAGGCATGCGAGCGGATTACCGGATGGTGGACCGGCTGAGCGACAAGCTGCGCGAACGGATGCTGCGCGCGGAAACTCTGACCGTAAAGACCAAAGCCGGCACATCGTTTTCCGCGCACTTCGACCGCCGTCTTGACTGGGTAAAAACGAGCGGGCTCATCAGCCGTCGTTATTGGTCAAATTTGCCCGCAGGCGAGGTTTTTACTACGCCGGGTACGGTCGACGGCACATTTGTGTGCGATGCGACCGCCGGCGATTACTTCAACGGAAAATATGGCGATCTGCAGGAGACGCCGCTGGTGCTGGAAATTGTCGGCGGGCGTTTGGTCCACGCGGAGTGCAAACGCAAGGATCTGGAAGAAGAGTTCTGGAGCTATTGCCACACCGACGAGAACAGCGATCGGGTCGGCGAACTCGCTTTCGGCACGAACCTCGGCCTGACGCGCATGATCGGCATCCTGTTGCAGGACGAGAAATTCCCGGGCGTCCACATCGCTTTCGGCGATCCCTATGGAAGCCAGACACACGCCAACTGGAAATCACGCACGCACGTGGACGTGCTGACGCGCAATTGCGACGTCTGGATCGATCAGGACCAGGTGATCGAAAAAGGGCGCTACCAGATGGACCACCTGGGTCTGGCCTGAACAATTTCCCTAATACAGATTGTTGATGTATGTCCCCATCTGGTGTTTCCAGTAGGGCCAGTCGTGGCCGCCTTCGGGGCCCCAGTTGTCGACGGAGTGGCGGATACCTTTGCTGGCGAGGACTTCGGAGAGGCGGTAGGTTGGGCCGCTGTGTTCCCACTGTCCTGTGCCTGTGATGAGGTGGATGTCGCAGGAAGCGAGTTGTTCGAAGTGCCAGGGATCGGAAAGATTGGAAAGATAGTCCACGGGATTGTTGAAATAAAAATTGTCGTCGTACATCCCGTCCATGAAATTCCGGAGGTCGTAGACGCCGGACATGGCGAAGCAGCGCTTGAAGACGTCCGGATGTTTGAAAAGCGTGTTCGCGGCGTGATAGGCGCCGAACGAGGCGCCCATCGTGGCGATGGCCACGCGCGACTGGCAGTTTTCCCAGATGAACGGAACGACTTCTTCGCGCAAGTAGGAGTCGAAAAGGGTCTGGACATAGCTGCGGTGAAACGGATGCGCGCCCTTGTTGTAAAAGCTGAGGCCGTTGATCGAGTTGACGGTGTAAAACTTGATCCGCCCGGCGTCGATAAATTGCGCCAACGCTCCCACCATGCTTTGCCCCTCAAGCTCCATCTCGTCGCCGGCGCTGGTGGGAAAGCCAATCAGCGGGGGGCCCCAGTGTCCGTAGACCACAACGCCGAGTTCGATGCCCAGCCGTGAGGAATACCAGCGGTGATATTCGCGTTTCATAGTGCGGCGCTCTCCGTGCTGCGGGAGACGAGTATGCCAGCGCCCAGGCAGCAGGGCAATGGATTTGCGTGTTCGTTTGCGGACGTGCGGAAAGAATCATACCAACTTGCAAGCCAATACAATGCGGGTAGGATAGAGAACGGAAGTAGACGGATTTTGAGCGATTTTCGCAGGCGTGAGCGCCAGTTCAGGTGAGGACATGATCCAAATAGAAAATGTGAGCCGTCGCGGATTCTTGAAAGGGATTGCCGGTGCGGGAGCGTTGGTGCTGAGCGCGCGCTATTGGCCGGAAAGTTTGATGGCGGCCGCGGAACCGTTGGCGGCGGATTCGATGGCCGCGGCAGCGCTGCAGCCGAACGTGTACCTCGCCATTGCGACGGACGGCACGGTTTATATCGTCGCTCACCGCGCGGAAATGGGAAGCGGGGACCGTACGGGATTGCCCATGATCGTGGCGGATGAACTGGATGCAGATTGGAACCACGTAAAGGTCGTGCAGGGAGGAGGCGACGCGAAATACGGGGACCAAGACACCGACGGATCGCACTCCGTAAGAAGTTTCTTCGATACACTGCGCGAATCCGGCGCAAGTGGAAGGCTGATGCTGGTTCGCGCGGCTGCGCAGAAGTGGGGCGTCCCTGAAAAAGAATGCATCACGGAACCGGGGATGGTGGTTCACAAGGCGAGCGGCAAGAAACTCAGCTACGGAGAGTTGGCTTCTGCGGCGGCAAAGTTGCCGGTGCCGAAAAAGGAAGAGCTACACCTGAAGGCGCGGAGCGAGTGGCGCTACATCGGCAAGTCCAAAAAAGCTTACGACTTGAAACCTATGGTCTCGGGCCAGGCGATGTACGGCCAGGATGCGCGCGTGGACGGAATGCTGTACGCGTCGGTGATGCATCCGCCGGTGTATGGAAGTTCGCCAAAAAGTGTGGACGACGCCGAGGCATTGAAAGTGGCCGGCGTAAAACAGACCGCGACGCTGGACACGTTCAAGCCGCCGATCCTTTTCCAGCCGCTGGGCGGGGTCGCGGTGATCGCGGAAAACAGCTGGGCGGCCTTTCAAGGAAAGAAAAAACTGAAAGTCGAATGGAGCAAGAGCGAGCACAGCGTGTGGAATTCCGATGCGTTCCGGAAGGAGATGGAAGCGACGTCACAGAAGCCCTGCAAGGTGGTGCGCGAGAACGGAGACGTCAACGCGGAATTCAAAAAGGGCGGCAAGGTTGTGGAAGCGCAATACTACGCGCCGATGCTGGCGCACGCTTCGATGGAGCCGCCTGCGGCGCTGGCCGTCTACAAGGATGGAAAAGTGGAAGCTTGGGCGCCCACGCAGAATCCCCAGGGGGCGCAGGACGCGATTGCCGCCGCGGTTGGAATCAAAAAGGAAGATGTGACGGTGAACGTGACGCTGCTCGGCGGGGCATTCGGACGCAAGTCGTTCCCCGATTTCATCGTTGAAGCGGCAGTGCTTTCGAAAAAGACCGGGAAGCCGATCAAAGTGGTCTGGAGCCGCGAAGACGATATCAAGTTCGATTCTTTCCACTCGGTGGCCGCGATGTATTTCAAGGCCACGCTCGGCGCCGACGGAAAGCCGACGGCCTGGCTGCAGCGCAGCGTGTTTCCCCCGATCGCCTCGACGTTTGATGCCACGGAATACGCCGACGCGGGAGAGATTGGACTGGGCTTCAGCGACGTGCCCTTCGCGTTGGCCAACCATCGAGCGGAAAACGGCCCAGCACCCGCGCACACGCGCATTGGCTGGCTGCGCTCGGTGGCAAACATTTATCACGCGTTCGGAATTCATTCCTTCGTTGGTGAATTGGCCAACGCGGCGGGCAAAGACCAGGTGGATTACATTCTGGCGCTCCTCGGGCCCCACCGGATCATTCCGAAGACCGAATTGCCGAAGGATTACACGAACTACGACGGGGATTACGAGCAGTATCCGATCGACGTAGCCAGACTGCGCCGGGTAGTGCAGCTGGCAGCGGAAAAATCCGGCTGGGGCAAGCAGAAGACTGGAAATGGTTTGGGAATGGGAATCGCCGTGCACCGCAGCTTCCTGACGTACGTCGCAACGGTTGTGCAAGCCGAAGTGAAAGACGGCCAGGTGAAGATTCATCGCGTGGATTCGGCGCTGGATGCCGGGACGATTGTGAATCCGCTGACCGTTCGCCAGCAGTTTGAAGGTGCGGCGACGATGGGCACAAGTATCGCAATGTACGGTGAAATTACGGCCACCAACGGGGTTATTGACCAGTCCAATTTCGATTCATTCCAGGTTGCGCGGATGAACGTGGCGCCGCGCGAAACCAACGTCCATATTGTTCCGAGCGATGCGCCGCCCGCCGGCATTGGCGAACCCGGCCTGCCGCCGTTTGCTCCGGCGTTGTACAACGCAATATTTACGGCCACGGGGAAACGGCTGAGGGAGATGCCGCTCTCGAAGCTGGGGCTGGCGTGATTTGAAGTCGTTAGTGCTAAGTTGATAGTTTTAAGTTTCGGAGAAGAAGGTGGCGAATTTAGAAGGAAGGGCGCGGCGAGGCTGCGCCTTTTTCTTTTTTGGCGTAGTATGCCGACCGGGAGGGTTCCTTTGACGAGAATCCTGAAATTTACGTTTCTGCTCTTCGCCCTGGTTACGGTTCCCGCATCCGCGCAACGCCGCCCTGTGCTGCCACAGATTGATGAACCGCATCCTTATTACTACCGCGAACTTTATCTGCCGCAATTGACGAGCGGGCCGAGCAGTTTGAGCTGGAGTCCGGATTCGAAGGAGTTGATCTATTCGATGGCAGGATCGCTGTGGAGGCAAAAGCTGGATTCCACGGAGGCAACCCAGTTAACGGATGGAGCCGGCTACGATTACCAGCCCGACTGGTCACCGGATGGGAAAAGTGTCGTCTATGTTTCCTATCGGAAGGATGCGATGGAGTTGTGGCTGCTGGACCTGGCAGCCGGGAAATCGGTGCAACTGACGAAGGGGGGCGCGGTGAACGTGGAGCCCCGCTGGTCGCCGGACGGAAAAAAGATCGCCTGGGTTTCCACCCAATTCAATCGCCGTTTCCACATCTTCGTTGCCGACGTCAATAACGGAGCGCTGGAAAATATTGCTCGCCTCACCGGTGAAACGAAGAGTTCCCTGCCGCGCTACTACTACAGCGCCTATGACATGGAAATCAATCCTGCCTGGACGCGCGACGGGAAGGAGATTCTTTTCGTCTCCAATCGCGGCCATATTCACGGCACCGGCGGTTTCTGGCTGATGAAGGTGGAGCCCGGGGCCGAGGCGCGCGAAATTCATTACGAAGAGACCAATTGGAAGGCACGTCCCGATTTTTCTCCGGACGGCTCACGGATGATTTACAGCTCGTATCTTGGCCGCCAGTGGCAAAACCTGTGGGTGATGCCGGCAAGGGGCGGCGACGCGTTTCCACTCTCTTATGGCGATTGGGATGAGACGAATCCGCGCTGGTCGCCCGATGGGAGGCAACTGGCTTACATTTCGAATAGAGACGGAGATACCCAGATTTGGACCCGGACGCTTCCCGAAGGCGTGACAAAGCGTGTTCGAACGGGGAGGCGCCAAGAATTGCGCCCGCATACGGAGATCACCATCCGAGTGCTGGACCCGGCGGGGCGAACTGTTCCGGCCCGTCTCTCCGTGACAGACGTGGCTGGCAAATTCTATGCGCCGCATCACAGCTGGATTCATGCGGATGATGGCTTCGACCGCTCGGTGGAACCGATGGAAGCGCATTATTTCCATTCCGGCGGAGTTAGCGTGATCCAGGCTCCCGCAGGAAGAATTACGATCAGAGGGGCGCGCGGGTTGGAGTCGGGGTCCGTTGAGAAAGTAATTGATGTTGTCGCAGGTCCCTCCTTGCCCGTGACGGTTCGACTTAAGTCTCTCGAATTTAAAGCGTTCGGAACCGGACATTGGTCCTCTGGCGACCTTCATGTGCATATGAATTATGGAGGCACCTACCGCAACGACACACAACATCTACTTCAGCAGGCGGCGGCCGAAGGAGTGGACTACGTTCACCAACTGACGGTGAATAAGGAACAGCGGTTCCCGGACGAATCATTCGCAATTTTTGACAAGGAACCGATGCAGAGTCGGGAAACTAAATTTGTTCAGGGGCAGGAATTTCACACCAGTTACTGGGGGCATCGCGGAATTCTTCGATTGAAAACGAATCTCCTGCTGCCGGGTTATGCGGGATATCCGAACACCGCGGCGGCAAGTTTGTATCCGATGAATGCGGACGTTTACGACATGGCGCATGCACAGGGGGCGCTGGTGGGAGCGGTGCATCCGTTCGATGCGGTGCCGGACCCGTTCGCAAAACCGGCGCAGCGGATCACTGATGAGTTGCCCGTTGACGTGGCGTTGGGAAAGCTCGACTACATGGAGATTGTCGGATTCAGCGACCACAAATCGACGGCGGAAGTCTGGTACAAATTGCTCAACCTGGGTTTTAGATTGCCGGCTGGCGCTGGAACCGACGCAACAGCGAATTATGCTGCTCCGATCCGCGGGCAAGTGGGTTTCAATCGCGTTTATGTGTGGACTCCTGGGTGGCCCGCGAGTATTGGCACCTGGATGGATGCATTGAAGCAAGGGCGCACATTCGCCACGAATGGGCCGCTGATTGACTTCAAGATGGGCGGGGAGATGGCCGGGCGCGAATTGAAATTTGATTCGCCGCAACCGGCAGTTCCGTTCACCGCGAGATTGCGTTCGATCGTTCCGGTGGATCACCTGGAGATCGTCTGCAACGGCAAAGTGGTGAAAACTTTGGCGACCGACGCAACGAAAGAGGCCGCCGACATCAGCGGCATGCTGCCGATTGCAGAAAGCGGGTGGTGCGTGCTCCGTGCCTGGAGTGAGAAAGCTGAATATCCCGTGATGGACAACTACACCTACGCGACGACAAGCCCCGTTTATGTGACGGTTGCGGGCAAGCGCGCCTACTCCAAAAACGACGCGGAATATTTCGAAGCGTGGATCGACCGAACGACCGAAATCACGTCACAGTACCCGGATTGGAATTCCGGCGCGGAAAAGGAGCTCGTCGTGAAACGGCTCCAGGAGGCGCGAACAGTCTACGAAAAATTGCACTAGCCTGAAGACCACAACGAGAGATTGAGATGTTCTCGCTCGCGTCCGGTCGGCGGAGTGCCGCCTTGTCCCAGAGAGGAGAATAGAGATAGAATTTCGCTGTTCACGGTATGCAGCCCCTTTCGAGTGGGTCGTATCTGACAAATGACGGCAGCCTGTTCCAGAAAAGGGGCACTCGCTCCGCCCCCGAATCCACCAGCACACTGAAAAAAAAGAGAACCTTTAATTTACGGCCGGAGAGAAAGGTGCGAATGCGCGACAACTCAGGGATGAGAACGAGAGCCAGCGGGGAATTTTTCGCGACTACATCGAAGGCCTTCTGGAAGGAGGGCGCATGATCCTCGGTATACCGCGGGAACTATATCCGAAAGAACGGCGCGTGGCGCTGGTGCCGGCCGTTATCGCAAACCTGAAAAAAGCGGGTCTTGATGTGCTGATTGAATCCGGAGCCGGCCACGCCGCAGGCTATCCCGACAAGGAATACGCAGATAAGGGCGCGAAGGTGGCCGCCGACCGCGCCGAAGTATTCCGCACAGCCGACATTATTGTGCAGTTCCTCTGCCACGGTGCAAACGACAAGAACGGGGCCGAAGACCTTCCGCTGCTCCGCAAAGGCCAGGTGCTGATGGGCTTTCTGCGGCCGTTAGGAACGCCGAAAACTTTACAGGACATTGCGGAGCGGGGTGTGACGTCGTTTGCCGTGGAACTGATGCCGCGCATCACGCGCGCGCAAAGCATGGACGTGCTTTCTTCGATGGCCACGATCTGCGGCTACAAGGCGGTCCTTCTCGCGGCGGATACCCTTCCGCGGATGTGCCCGATGCTGACTACGGCAGCGGGGACCATTGCTCCGGCGCGTGTGCTGATTATCGGTGCGGGAGTTGCGGGGTTGCAGGCCATCGCCACGGCGCGCCGCCTGGGGGCGGTCGCTTCGGCGTACGACATGCGCGCTGCAAGCAGAGAACAGGTGCAGAGCCTGGGCGGGCGGTTCGTGGAACTGGCGGTCGAAGCAAAAGATGCCCAGGATGCCAGCGGCTATGCTAAAGCGCAGGACGAAAGCTTTTACCAGAAGCAGCGCGAACTGCTGGGAAATGTAATTGCCGAGAGCGACGTGGTAATCACGGCCGCAGTTATTCCGGGCAAGAAGTCTCCGGTGCTGGTGACCAAAGAAATGGTCGCGAGGATGTCGCCGGGATCGGTGATCGTGGACCTGGCCGCGGAACGAGGCGGAAACTGCGAACTGACAAAGCCGGATGAAATCATCGTCGCGCACGACGTGACCATCATCGGGGAATACAATCTGGCGGGAACGGTGCCGTATCACGCCAGCCAGATGTTCGCGCGCAACATCACGTCGTTCCTGCTGCACATGGTGAAGGACGGCAAACTGCAAGTGAACCTGCAGGACGAAATCATGCGCGAAACGCTGGTGACCCGCGACGGTGAAATTGTGAACGCACGGGTGAGGGAATTTTTCTCGATGCCGGCGCTGCAGGCCGCGCCAGCCGGAGGAGGGGCCTGATGCAACTGGATCTGGTAACGAGTCTCTACGTTTTCCTGCTGGCGGCGTTCATCGGATTCGAAGTGATCCGGCGGGTTTCGCCGCTGTTGCACACGCCGCTGATGAGCCTGACCAATGCGCTGGACGCGATCGCCGTGGTGGGCGCCATAATCCTGGCCGGCGAAGGCAGGAGCAACATGGCGAAGATTCTGGGAACAATCGCGATTGTCGCCGCCACCAGCAACATCATCGGCGGGTTCATGATCACCGATCGCATGCTGAAAATGTTCAAAGCCAGCGGCCCGAGGAAGCCGTAACCCCATGTTCGCGAGCGAAAACATTCTGGAAATCACGTACCTGATTGCCACCGCGCTATTCGTACTTTCGTTGAAATGGCTGAGCTCACCGGTAACCGCGCGCCGAGGCGTGTGGGCCGGCGAAGTGGGAATGCTGCTGGCCATCGCCGGAACGCTGTTGCACAAGGGCATCGTCGATTTCCGGTGGATCGCGATCGGATTGGTGCTGGGCACGATCATCGGGGTCCCGCTGGGCCGAGTGGCGATGACGGCGGTGCCGCAGCGAACAGCGCTGAGCCACGCGTTTGGCGCGCTGTGCGTCACGCTGGTGGGTACGGCAGAATTTTATCTGCGCGCACCCAACGTGCCGCAATTTATGATGGGCGTGCTTTCACTGGAAGTGATACTGGGCTCACTGACGTTTACCGGAAGCTTGATGGCCGCGGGAAAACTGCAAGAGGTGCTGCCGCAACGCCCGATTACGTATAAGGGGCAAAACCTGGTGAACCTCGGATTGCTGGCGGTCGCCATCGGTATCGGTGTGGCGCTGGTGCTGCACCCGGACAAGACATTTTTGTTTCCCTTCATGATCGGAATTCCGCTGGCGTTCGGGGTGATGATGATCGTTCCGATTGGCGGAGCGGACATGCCGACAGTAATTTCGCTGCTGAATTCCTACGCCGGACTTTCCGCGGCAGCGATGGGGTTTGTGCTGGGCAGCAAATTGTTGATTGTTGCGGGGGCACTGGACGGCGCTTCGGGCTTTATCCTTTCCGTGAACATGTCCAAGGCGATGAATCGTTCCTTTACAAACGTGCTGTTCGGCGCGTTTGGCCAGGAGCAAGTGACAGTGGCGGGCGCAGCAGAAGCCCGGCCGGTGCGCAGCGCGTCGCCGGAAGAGGCGGCCGGAATTCTGGCGGCGGCCAGCAAAGTGGTGATCGTGCCGGGATACGGAATGGCAGTGGCCCAGGCGCAGCACAAAGTGCGGGAACTTTACGACTCGCTGACCAAGCGCGGCGTGGATGTGAAATTCGGCATCCACCCGGTTGCGGGAAGAATGCCGGGGCACATGAACGTGCTACTGGCGGAAGCCGACATTCCTTACGACAAACTGCTGGAGATGGACGACATCAACGGGGACTTTTCGCAGACCGATGTGGCGCTGATCATCGGGGCCAACGACGTGACGAATCCGGCGGCCCGCGAAGACCAGAGCAGCCCCATCTATGGCATGCCGATTCTGGACGTGGACAAAGCACATACCGTGATGGTCATCAAGCGGAGCATGGGCGCAGGATTCGCGGGCATTGAAAATCCTCTGTACTACATGGACCGCACGCTGATGCTTTTCGGCGATGCGAAGAATTTCGTCGGCTCGATCGTACGCGAGCTTTCCGGCGGACACAGCTAGGCATCAGCCGGAAGCGTTACGGGTGCATCACAGGGAAGATCTTCATAAGCTGGTCGCGCACCCACCATTCCGTCCAAAGTGAATTCCAGATAAGAGAAAGCGCGTTGCCATGGCCGGGAAGAACTCCGGCCGCAGCAACGAGGGATGTACATTAGTATTTACCGGCTGGGCGGCCCATTCGACTTTCGCTGCCCAGAAACTCTGCCACGTTATATACTTACGCCGTTGGACCCAGGCAGCCACTTTGAAGCTGGCGATATGGGTGTGCTTGGGTCACAACATTCTCATGGATGAGTTGAAGCCCAAGTCTGGTCGAGGTCAGGACACCGGTGGAGGATTGCGCGCCCCGGCCAAAGGCGAAAGCTCGTCCAGCGAAGTGCCCTTGGGCAATGACGGCGCAACGTTTATAGAGCCACCTCCCCGCCGTCTGCCCGCTGATCCAGGCGCCACCGTGATTCACCCGGATGCAGACCGAGACGGCGCCACGCCCGGCCAGATGTCCACTGGCCCGCGCTCCTATGTCACTTCTTATCAAAACGTAGTCTTGCAAGCAGGCGACGTCCTCGGCGGACGCTACGAAATCCTCGCGCTGCTCGGCGAAGGCGGGATGGGCGCGGTCTATAAAGCCAAGGATCGCGAAGTGGAACGCGTGGTGGCGCTGAAGCTGATCCGGCCGGAAATGGCCAGCAATCCCTCGATCCTTGCGCGATTCAAACAGGAATTGATGACCGCGCACCAGGTGACGCACAAGAACGTCATCCGCATCTACGACCTTTCCGAAGCGGACGGCGTGAAGTTCATCACCATGGAATTCGTGGAAGGCAGCGACCTTCGGCAGTTGTACCGCGAGGTGGGAAAGCTCCCGCCGGATGAAGCGGTGGATATCATTCGCCAGGTTTGCATGGCGCTGGACGCCGCGCACACCGCGGGAATCATTCATCGCGATTTGAAGCCGCAAAACATCATGCGCGACAAGAGTGGCCGCATTCTGGTGATGGACTTCGGCCTGGCGCGTTCCGTCCAATCCGAAGGCATGACACAGACGGGCGCGTTGCTCGGAACAATCGAATACATGTCGCCGGAACAGGCGATGGGGAAAACGCTGGACCAGCGCTCCGACCTCTTTGCCGTCGGGCTGATCTTCTATGAACTCTTAAGCGGCAAGATGCCATTTAAAGCAGAGACCGCAATGGCCAGCCTGCTGATGCGCAATCAGGAACGCGCGGTGCCGCTGGCGGATATTGATGCGACGGTGCCCGCCGGATTGAGCGATATCGTGAGCCGCTGCCTGGAGCGCGACCTGGAGCGCCGCTATCCAAGCGCCGCGGAAATCATCGCCGATCTGGACGCCTGGCAGGGCAAGCGCCCCGTAATGGCCTCGATCGTGATGCAGGTGCCGAGGCAGCCGCGCGTGATTCCCTGGAACTGGATTGTGCCAGCGGCCATTGTGCTTGCGTTGAGCGTTTTGTTTCTCGCGATTCCCAGGACCCGCCACTTTCTGTTCCCAACTCAGCTTTTGGGTGGTCGCGCGGGCACGATCAACACCAGTCTGCCCGCGCTTTCCCAAGGCAAATTCGTGGCGGTTATGCCATTCCGTGTCCTCGGGGAATCGGCTTCGCTGGGGTGGGTTGCAGATGGTGTGGGCGAGGCGGTCACCACCAAGCTGTTTGAGCTGAAGGACGTGCGGCTCGCTTCTTCCTCCGAGACGGCAAAGATTGATCCGAAAACGCCTCTAAACCAGGTCGCCAAAGAGTTGGGAGTCAATCTGATTGTAAATGGAACTGTTCAGGGGTCGCCCGATAATTTGCGTATCACGGTGAATTTAGAAAACCTGGTGGAAAACCGCCGTGTCTGGAGCCAGGAATTTGCAGGTGTTGCCGGGGATCTGTTGACGATTGAGGATCAGATCTTCGCCAAACTGACAGATGCCTTAGAAACGAAGCCAACAGATAAAGAATCCGCTGCCATATCGGCTCACCCCACGGAAAATATTGAGGCTTACAATCTGTATCTTAAAGGCCGAAACGCGCTGGGCGGCACTCCGGATGAAAAGAACATCCAGACGGCAATAAACTACTTCGCCGACGCACGAGCAAAAGATCCCGGCTTCGCCTTAGCATACTCTGGATTGGCCGATGCCAATCTGCTGATGTACGGTCAGAAGAAGGACAAATACTATTCGGAAAAAGCGATCGACGCGGCGAAGAAAGCCGCTCAGCTCAATGACAAACTTCCGGAAGTGCATTTTGCCCTTGGTAGCGCGTATGCCGCCACCGGACAGATCGTGCAGGCTATTGCCGAGGATAAGCGCGCATTGGAGCTCTCGCCCAATTCGGACGAGGCCTACCGTCGGCTTGGGAATGCGTACAAATCCAATGGGCAAAAAGATGAGGCCATCCATGCGCTGGAGAAGGCCGTCGAGCTAAACCCTTACTACTGGTATAACGTCTCCGCTCTGGGGAACGCATATTACCAGTTCGGGGAGATGGACAAGGCGGTGAAGGCTTATCAGCAAGTAATCCAACTTGAGCCGGAAAATCCGGTTGGATACAGCAATCTGGGCGCCGCTCTTTTTACAATGGGCAAATATGACGAAAGCATCGCGGCCTTTCAGAAGTCCCTTAAGATCAAGCCGACAGCAGATACCTATACCAATCTCGGTACCGAATACTTCTATCAAAAACGCTACACCGAAGCCATCGCACTATTCGAGGAAGCCGTCCAGCGGAATCCGGAAGACGAAACAAACACCGGCAATCTGGCCGACGGCTACCGGTTGGTTGGGAACGCGGCTAAGGCGCAGGCCACTTACGATCGGGCCATCGGTCTGGCGTACAAAGAACTCCGGGTAAATCCGCGGGACGCCGGCGTGGCGGGCAGAATGGCCCTTTACTACGCGAAGAGGGGCGACACGCAACAGGCCAAGGACTTCGTCAAGCGTGCCCGGGCTATCGATGCCTCGGACGCTTACTTGATTTATATCTCGGCGGTCGTCAAAACCATTGGTAATGAGCAGGCAGATGCGGTGAAAGATCTCGGGATGGCCCTTCAGAAAGGCTTCTCCGTTAAGGATGCCAGCGTCGATCCGGAGTTCGTTCCCCTCTCCTCCCGCCCCGACTTTCAGGCATTGATGAAGAAGTACCAAAGCAAGACCAAGTAGGCCGAGGTAGCGCCCACCGATTCCCAGTCCCGGGGGACCACCACACCGTAATCTGCATTGGAATAGGTTTGCCCGCGCCAGGAGCTGCTGCTCGCATTGGCAGCCGCTTCCGAGTCCATTCGCAGAGTTGTCGCGCCCTTGTTCTTCGTTCCGCCCTGAAACGGCACCTACGGCGCGGGATTGGCGGCATAAAGAGCTTAAGTGAGAGGAGCTCCGGTGTTGAAATCCTCGTCCAGAATGAGGGTGAGCGATGGTGCTGCAGCGGGCGGGGCAAGCCCCGCCCCTACAAAGTCCTTCGTACAGGGAAGCTTCGAGCTTGAAAGAATGTTCGGGGCAAAAAAAATCGCCTGCCTTGAAACGAGGCAGGCGACGGAAGTGTAAGTTGATAAAGATTAGATGGCGAAGGCAGAGCGCTTGTAGAGGAGCAAGAGCAAGCCGCCTGCGAGCAGCAGAACCACAGAGGAAGGCTCTGGAGCAACGAGCGTGCCGGCTACGCTAAAGCTCTGGCCCGGAGCCATGTCGCCAACTCCGACCGTGATGCCGAAGTCCGAAAGGATCGGCGTTGCGGTGCAAGTAGTCGGGCCGCCATCGTCATCGTCTTCAAAACCGTCTTCACCATCCTCGCATTTGATCTTCGTGGCGAAGGGGATACCCAGATGCGTGGCATCCAGACCGAAGAAACTGATCAGGTATTGCCCGCTGTCTTGAATGGAAGAGCCGCAGTTCGTGAAGTACGGGTCAATCGTATTGTCGCAAGTGAAAACCAAGCCCGCGGAGCCGGTGATCAGGAGGTCCAGGGCCGTCATTCTTGTGCCCGTGTTATTGATAAAATCGATAAAGAACGAAGTCTGCGGAGGATTCGTCTGCGTGAACGAGAAGCTGAAAGTATTTGTGGTCAGTATTTCAGAATTACCCCCGCCACCCAGCTTCATGACCGGATCGGTACCGTCGGCCAGTGCCGCGGAACAACTGATCCCCATAAAAGCAACCAAAACCAGCAATCGAGAAATTTTCACAACTACCCCCGTTCCAATCTAATAGAACCAGCGCAATCGACGGATAAAGTGCAATTTTAGTACCACTCGCTGCCATCATTACCGGTCGCAAGCTTATGTATCCAGTGGCTTTAACTGCTGTGGATAACTCCGTTTTGCCAGGTGTATGCAATCTTTTTCTCAATTAAGTGGATAACCTGCTTAAATCGAGCAAGCCAGAACAGCGGGCTTATCCAGCGGCGGCAGCCACTTTCAGAAATGCACTGTGTAGTCTCGTCCACGTGCCTTAGGGTGTCAATTCGATCATGAAGAAAATGAAGTTTGGGAGGAAGTTCGCTAGCCTCGGTAGGTTTTGGGACTACTAGAACCACCCTTAGTCAGCCCAACGTTGCTGAGCGCTCCTGCTCCGGCATTCGGAGCCAGAAGACTGATCGCGATTCCCGCTGCCGGCACCAGGAAAATAACAGTTACGCAGGTCCACATCAGCGCCCCGGCGCATTCCTGGTCTTCCAACGCCGACAAGCCGAACAATCGCGGCGAGCCGAGATAAGCCGGATAGACCACGCGTTCGCAAAATGTGAGATAGGCGGAGAGAATATCGCAAGGGAGAGTGGCGGCGAAGAGGTAGAGAATCATCGTCCACCGGGGCCAGACCGGAACACTTGGCCAAGGCTGGATCACGGGCCACCAAAAAAGAAAGCCCGCGGCGATAAACGACGAATGTTCAACGACGTGCCAGCCCTCTGATTGCATAGCCAGGTTAAACACGGCAGGAATGTGCCATCCGGCCAGCGCGGCCGCGGCGGCCAGCCAGCAGAGCGCGGGCTGTGATAAAAACCGCCCCGTTGCCTGGATGGCCGGCCAACGCAAAACCGGTCCGAGTACGGTTTGCACGAAACCTTGCGGCAAGCCGTGAAGCAGAGGCATTACCGGCACACCCATCAGCATCAGCGCGGGAGCAATCGTCATCAGTAGCAGGTGCTGCAGCATATGGACGGTAAGCGAAATCTCGTCCAGGTGAGCGAGCGGCGAGGCAATTGCAAGCCAGATCAAAGACAACCCGGCAACGAAGCTGGCGGCTCGCCAGGCGGGAATGACATTTGAAGAGCCTTGGCGAAGGCGACGCCAACCGCGCAAATAAAAGAAGGCGATCAGAAGAGCGGAGAGGCTCACGGGAATCGGAAGCTTCCAGTGAGCCAGGACTTCTTGCGCAGTTTCGGTCATAGCCGTCTATCGCTGGGGAGTTGCGGCCGGCGTCTGGCTCTGCTGAATCGCCGCATCACGCGCCGGCGATTGGCCCGGAGGATGAAGCGTCATAAGGAATGCCACCAGTGCGGTCGTTTCCGCTGGACTCAAATTTTTTCCGTAGGCGGGCATATTTCCGCCGCCCTGAATTACCTGGCGAATCAACTGATCGCCGGTGAGGCGCACCGCGACGCTGTCTAATGTCGGGCCGCGCTGTCCACCCAATTCGCCCAGTGAGTGGCAGTTCCGGCACTGCTTTACCTGGAAGACCAGCGCGCCCTGCCGCTCCAGCGCAGTGGTGTTTTTCAGGAAACGTTCCGGCACCGGGTCGCCGCTCCAGGCGTTCATGTGCGGGCTCCACGGGGCGAATCCGGCAAGGTGCGTGAAGGTGCCAAGCGTGACCGCAATGAGAAGGATGCTCAGTACGGCGATCGGGCGGCGGCGCCAGCTTTTTTCTCCTTCGCCGAATATGAACGGAAGAAGGATCAGGGCAAAAATTGCCACCACCGGGCCGATCAGAAGAGCCGGCGTCTCCAGCGATGGGGGAAGCAGCGAGAGCAGCGCATAGAGCCACAAGAAGAAGTAGTCAGGCCGCGGGGCGGTTTGAATTATCGTAGGGTCGGGGCGGCCGCTGGGGCCGAAGGGGCCGAAATAGACGGCGCACGCGGCAACCGCCGCCAAAATAATTGCGGAAAAGAAAAGGTCTTTCCAGATGGCGTAGGGAACGAACGGCTCGCCGTCTTTTTTCACCAGCTCTTCATATTCGGCGGCGTAGGTGGTGCGCTTCACGATCCGGCCTGGCATCGGCCAATCATTGACACCTAGCTTCAGCACCATCAGGAGATGCAAGCTCACAAAGGCAATCAACAATCCGGGAATCACGAAAACGTGCAGCGCGAAAAAACGAGAGAGCGTGGCTCCGGCAATGATCGGGCCGCCAAGCATCAGCTTTACGGTCGCCGGGCCCAGGATGGGGACGCGGCCCGCGATCGAGGCGCCGATTCCCAGTCCCCAATAGGCGTCCTGGTCAAACCGCAGGACTTGCCCGCTGAAGGCCATGCCCAAAGTCATGAGCAGAAGAAAAACGCCGATTATCCAGGTCAACTCGCGCGGAAACTTATAGGCGCCGAAAAGGAATACCTGCACCATGTGGATGAGCACGATCGCCACCATGAAATTCGAACCCCACCCGTGCAGCGCGCGGATGAACCAGCCGAGGGTGACGTCGTGATTGAGCATTTGCAGGCTGTTCCACGCATCGGCCGCGGAAGGCACATAAAGGATCGCCAGCAAAATTCCGGTGACAACCTGCAGCACAAAAACGGCCAGCGCTGCGCTGCCGAAAACATAGAACCAGCTGGCGGTCTTTCGCGGCACGGGATGCTCCGCGGTTTCGCGGATCACCTCCGCCAATTGCAGGCGACGCTCGAACCATTCGCTGACTTGTAAAATCAGGCGCATGGAGGCCGCTCCGTATCGAGAGCCGCGGTGGGCGAGCCCGGGGTGGGAAGTTCTCCGGCCTGGATGGTGATCAAACCGTCCTTCACTTTGTGGGGATATTCGAACAGCCCGCGTTCCGGGGGACCCGATGCCCGCGAGCCGTCGCGATAATACGCGCCGCCGTGGCAGGGGCACATGAACAGACCCGATTGAGGAAACCAGCGAACAGGGCAGCCAAGATGCGCGCAATTGATTGCGAAAACCTGAAACTCTTCGCCTTGGATGCGGCGAACCCAGCAGGCTGTATCGACCGTTTTGCCGTCCGCGGGCATCACGTTTGGATTTCGAAACGTGGCCAGCCGCGTTTCACCTTCGGGAAATTCGCTGACCCGGCCCAGTGGCACCCACTCGAAATAGGAATTCGCCCGCCCGCGCGTGACCGAAGAAAGAACGTAGCGCAAGATCGGCACCGCGAGCGCCGCGGCGACCAGGCCGTTGAACAGGATTCCCAGCTTCATAAAAAGTCCGCGGCGTGTGAGCAGCTTTTCGTTCGACATCATCTTGCTCCTGGTGCTGGAGTGTTAGGCGCGGCGGGATACGGTTGCCCGGGATTCTGCACCCGCTTTGAGGCCAGCCAGGCGACGACGTCGGTGATTTCCTGCTCGGACATCGGCTTGCCCGCTACGTTGCTTCGCCAATCCGGCGCGTTCAACTCCGGCCTTCCGGAAATTATCAAAGTGCGTAATCCGTGATCGCTAACCAGAGCAAGAAACGCTCCATCGGTTATGGAGCTGCCCCGTTTCCCGCCTCGCCCGTCCGAGCCGTGGCAGGATTCGCAGTAAGTCTTGTACGCGATTTCGCCGCGCGCGGGGTCGCCCGCTGTTTTCGCCGCGTAGGAAGGCGCATCGATTCCATTCAGAATTCCGGAGCGGCTCCAGCTTGCCCTGATTTGCCTGGTGATGACATCCACCTGTTTCTCCGTCAGCATGCCACCCGCGCTTTGCGCAAACGCGGGCATGGAGGTGCCGCGCACGCCCTGGGCAATTACCTTTCGAATCGCCGCTTCGTCCGCAATTGCCAGGTACACCGGATCGGCCAGCGCGATGGCTGCTCCGCCCCGCCCCTCCGCTCCGTGGCATCCGGCACAATTTTCCCCGTACAAAATCTTGAAATCCAGAATCTCGTCGGGCGCCAGAATCTCCGAATCTTTCCCCGGGCGGCCGGGCGACATTTCGCAGCCGGAGAGCAGCAAAGCTCCCAGCACCAGGAAAAAAAAGCATGGATGCAAAAATGATCTCAAGGGTGTTTCTCTCCGCCTTCCTTTTGCCGCATCATTCCCGGAGCTTCAATTCCGGCGCGCACCGCGAAAGGCAGATTTTCCCGCGTCGGAACGCGCGATTGCCGCATCACCACGAGTCCCGCAACAACGCCAAATCCGATCTGCGAAGCCATGAACCAGAACCAGTTGATGTGGCTTTCGAGGACGGGATTCAACAAGCCGAGAATCGAATACAGCAGCCCCGACCAAAGCACGGGAGCAATCAGCCCGCCCAGAAGAATCGGCCGCCGCGGAAACATCGGGAGCATCGCGCCATAAAGCAATCCAACCAGCGTCGAGACAATTCCGTGCAGAAGCAACGCCACAAAAAATGGGCCGGCGTGAAAGGCGTTCAACTGGGCAGGTTCCAGGTTTGCCGGCTGGGTGTAAATCCCGGCGGCCAGAAGATTGATGGGATACCATATGCTGCCCGCCTTCAACAGGCCGTAAATGCACGCCAAGACCGCCATCGCCACGCTCCCGGCCCAGCCGCCTTTTACGCCGGCTGAAATTGGATAGGTTTCGAGAGGCAGCCAGGCGCGAACAATCGCTTCGTCAACGTGAATGCGTTCGACGCGCCGACGCTCCGTGGCGACGGCTTCGTCTTCCGGCACGATCTCCACCAAAATTTCCTGCTCGCGCGGAAACACATCGCGGAACCAGCCCACGCAACCCGCGAGCGAGAGAACCGTTCCAAGAACGGTCACGGAGACGTCCGTCAAAAGTCCGGTGAATAGAAGGGTGACCCCGAAGGCCAGGACAAACGGCCACACCGTCGGCGCCGGCATTTCGACCCCTGCCGGATGCCTCAATTCGTGCCCCAGATTGTCCGCAGTCGGCCGCGCAGCCATAATTGCCCCTTAACGCCCCAGAATGTAAACCACGGTGAACACCACAACCCAGACCGCATCCACAAAATGCCAGTACATCGAAAGCACTTCCACGCGCGCGAATTGATCCGAGCCAACGCGCCCAGCCAGGCCAAACAAGAAGACAATGCTCAAAAGAATCAAACCCACCGTGACGTGAAACGCGTGCAAACCGACCAGGGAATAATAGGTGGTCCCAAAAAGATTGGTTGAGATGGTCAGGCCGTGTTCGTAAATCAACCGGTGCCATTCCACCGCTGTGCCGAAGAGAAAAAGGCCGCCCAGCAAAATCGTCAGGAACCAGAAACCAAGAAAGCCTCCGCGGCCACCGCGCGCCAGGAAATGCTCCGCGAAATAGATGGTCAGGCTGCTGGAGAGCAGGCAGATGGTGTAGAAAATCGGCGTTTCCAGAACTTCACGCGGCGTCGGGCCGCTGATGCTCCTGCCCGCATAGTAAAGATAGGCGACCACAAAGATCGTGAAGATCGCCGACTCCGCGATAATCAGGCAGGCCATCGCCACCTTGCCGCGGTAGGGAAGCTTCCAGGCGGCAGGCGCCTCGGCGACGGAGATTGTCGCTTCGCTCATTGAGCGTTCTCCTTAGTCATAGCGGCTATCCGGATCTTCGGGATGTTTCAGATCCCAGAGCGGCCTGCGGCTGGCAACCGATGGAATGACGGCGAAGTTGTAGGCCGGCGGAGGCGAACTGACGGACCATTCGAGCGTCCAGGCATCCCACGGATCATTTCCCGCTTTCGGGCCCTTGAAGTAGGAATAGATCATGTTCGCCACGAAGAGCAGGGTGGCAATGCCCTGCACCAGTGCGCCAATCGTACAAAGCAGATTCCATATTTCCCAACCGCGGCCGGGCTCGTAGGTGTAAATGCGGCGCGGCATCCCCAGCAGCCCGGGAATGTGCATGAGATCAAAAGTCAGGTGAAACCCGATGACGAAGAGCCAGAAATGGAGTTTGCCCAGTTTTTCGTTGAGCATTCTGCCGGTGATTTTGGGAAACCAATAATAGAAAGCCGCGAACACCGCGAACAGGATTCCGCCGACAATCACATAGTGGAAGTGCGCGACCACGAAGTAGGAACCGCTGAGCTGCCAGTCAAACGGCGCGACCGCCAGCATGATCCCCGTAAGCCCGGCAATCAGGAACTGGAACAAAAACCCAATGCAGAACAGCATGGGCGTTTTGAACAGGATTCTCCCTCCCCACATGGTGCCAAGCCAATTGAAGATTTTGATCCCCGTGGGGACTCCAACAATCATGGAGGTGACGGCGAAAAACGTATTCGCGTAGGAGCTCATCCCAATTGTGAACATGTGGTGCGCCCAGACACTCATGCTGACAAAAGCGATGCACACGGTCGCCCCAACCATGACGGGATAACCGAAAATCGGCTTGCGGGAGAAAACCGGCACGATCTCGGACATGAACGCAAAACACGGAATGATCAGGACGTAGACTTCCGGATGGCCGAAAATCCAGAAGAAATGCATCCAGATGGCCGCCGACCCGCCCGCCTGGGTGTCAAAGAAATGGCCGCCCATATAGCGGTCCACAATCAGCATAATCTGGGCCGCGGATAGAGGCGTGATGGTAATCAGCACCATGCCGCTCATCACCAGGGAAAGCCATGCCATCAGCGGCATGCGGCTGAGCTTCATGCCGGGGCAGCGCATGGACAATATTGTTGCGATCAAATTGACGGCCGTGGCGATGCTGCCAAAGCCCGCCACCAGCACGGAGATCGTCCAGTAATCCGAACTGTGGCCGGGAGAAAATGCGCGGGCGGTCAAAGGAGCGTACGCCCACCATCCAACGTCCGGAGCATTGCCCGCGCCGTAAAGTCCGCTGCCGCCCAGGAAGCTGAAGTAGAGAAGTAGCCCGGAGAAAGCGGTCACCCAGAAGCTGAAAGCGTTCAGGCGTGGGAAAGCCATGTCCCGGGCGCCAATCATCAGGGGAACCAGGTAGTTCGCAAATCCAAACAGGATGGGCATGGCCACGAAGAAAATCATGGTCGTGCCGTGCATGGTGAACATGCGGTTGAAAACCTGCGGGGATACGTAGTCGGCGTGCGGCCGAATCAGCTGAATGCGCATGATCGTGGCTTCGATGCCGCCGATCACCAGAAAAATCAGCGCGAAACCGATGTACAGGATCCCCAGGCGCTTGTGATCGACCGTGGTCACCCACTCATGGAGCGTCTCCAACCAGGAGCCGCCGGTTGCTTCCGCGGCGCGAATCGCCATTGCATCCGATGACATGCCCGTTCTCCCGAAACTACAGGTTACTTCAACGTCTCCAGGTAACGCACCAGCGCGTCCAGATCGGCGTCGCTTAATTTCATCGCCGGCATCAGCGAGCCCGGCTTGATCATGTCTGGATCCTGAATCCACATGCCCAGGTTTTCCGGCGTATTTTCGGCTGCGCCAGCGGCGATGGTCTTGCGGCTCATCATGTGCGTAAGGTCGGGGCCAAAGCGCCCGGTCGCTGCCGTTCCCGCCACCGCGTGACAGTTGATGCATGCGGTCGTTTCAAAAACCTTGCGTCCGGCGATTACCGATTCGTCCTGCTTCGCCGGCAGCCTTTGGGCGTTCACCCAGGTTTTGAACTCTTCCGGGCTGTCCACCGAAACCTGCAAAAGCATTTTGGCGTGCTGCGTGCCGCAATATTGGGCGCATTGCCCGAGGAAGATGCCCGTGCGGTGCGGGTCCAACCACATCTCATTTACGCGGTTTGGTATCAGGTCGGTCTTGCCCGCAAGCTGCGGCACCCAGAAACTGTGATCGGTGTCCGCGGAAAGGAGCTTCAGAAATGTGGGAGTCGGATTTGCAGGATCGCTCACCGGGATATGCAATTCATTGGCGGTAACCACGCCCAGCGCCGGATATTGGAACTCCCACCAGAACTGGTGGCCGATGGCGATTACTTCCACAGCGTTTGCCGGCTTGTGGGCATCCTGTACGGCGTGAATCACGCGCGTCGTCGCCAGCACCAACACCACCACGATCAGAATCGGAATCACGGTCCAGGCCAGCTCGATCTGCGTGCTGCCGTAGACCTGTGGCGGTTCGTGCTCGGAATCCCCCGCTCTGGCGCGAAATTTCACTATCGCGAAAACCAGCAGGGTTACGACGACCACGAAAATCAACCCGCAGATGATCAGGACGAACAACGAGAGATGAAATATCGAGTCGGCAGGCGTGGATTGCGGATCAAAAATGTTGGGCACAGGATTGCCGGCAGGCGCACCGGCCATGCACAAGCCCGCAGCCAGCAGGAGCCCCAGAACCAGCAGCAAAATTCCCGCCGCCTGCCGCGCGAACTCTCGCCGTTTTGCCCGTCGCAAGTTCAATCGCATACCCGTTCGGTTTCCCCTGGGCCGAAGCTCAGAAGGCGCTTCTCGATCGCCTTCGTCCGGCTTTAGGTTTGAGCGATTCGAAGTCCACGATCTTCGATTCGCATTTCAGCTCAGGATAAGATGCTCACGGTGAATGAACGGCCAATGAAATTATTTTGCGGCCACTGGAAAACCGGGATTCCCGAGCAAGTGTCCCGCGGTTCCCGGGCCGGTATATTCTCTGCAAATTAGAAGAAGCCGAATGCCGAAAAGGCCAAATGGGGAGGCCAGTTCGGGCCCATCATACTTCCGTGGCCGCTTTCGGACAATAACCAAGGTGAAACAGCAGGCCCCTGGAGAGAGGCGTTTGCCTGTCCTTTCATTCTCGTAAGCCATTCTTTTTCATCATGATAACGCAGGCTCCCGCCCTCGGGCCGAAACCCGACCTGGCTCTAAATAACAAAATTGCGAAAGAGTTGATGCTGCCTGGACGCTTAGGTAATTCCCAGGCCCTTCTGCATCTGGTACAGAGAGGCGCCTTTGGTTTACATCGCGCTAGAGCACGGGCGCCGTGGCAACGCCGATGGTTTTGTCCGCGCCGCCGTAATAGAAGAGCCAGCGGTTGGCATCACGGACCATTCCTTCGACGAAGACTACGTTTGGCACCTGCCCCACCTTTTCCCAATCTTTTTCAGGGGCGAAGACGGGCTTTTCGGCGCGGGCCAGAACTTTTGTGGGATCTTTTTTGTCGAAGAGAACCCAGCCCGTGGAATAAAGCAGTTTGTCGTCGGCACCGTTGTAAACGAGGAAGATGCCTTGGGGGGTGATGATTGGCGGCGGGCCCGGCTCGACAACCTGCGAATCAAACATGCCCGCACGGCTGGACATGACCGGATGGTCGAGGGCTTCGGTCCAGTGCAGCAAATCCTCGGAATAGGCCAGGCCCATCTGCTGATCCTGGTCCTTGGCGTCGGCGAGATAGTACATCCAATACTTTCCGTTGATTTTTTCGGGAACGATGGCGCCCGATTTTGTCCACTTCACGTTCCACTTTCCCCGATAGCTGGGGATGATCACGCCCTGGCGGCTCCAATGAATCAGGTCTGCCGAGGTGGCCAGGCAGAGCTGGGCGTCTTTCTTGTCCGTGCCGGCGCCGTCCACATTGTTATAGCCAGTGTACGTCAGATAGTACGTGTCGCCGATCTTTTGGAGCCTCGGGTCCTCCACGCCGCCGCCCTTTTCATAGGGGGCTTCGGAAACCAGGACCGGTTCGGCGCGCCGGGTGAAATGCACGCCATCGTCGCTGGTGGCATAGCCGAGCGAAGAGGTGCCTTTGTGATCCTGAGCCCTGTAGAGCATGACGAATTTTCCATCCTGCTTCACGACCGATGGGTTGAAGGTTCCCGCGGATTCGAACTTGTCGCCCTGTGGCGTGATGATGGGGCTGGAGGAAAGCCGGGACCATGCGCCAAACGGGGGCGAAAAGGAGATGGCGGCGGATGCGGCGATCGCGCCTCCGATCAACGCTGCGAGAGCTGAGATTTTTGCGACACGAGTTGCAGAAACTGGACCTTGAATCTTCATGAGACTTCCTTCCTTAACCAATGAACTCGCCTGAAAAACCTTTTCCTGCAGGCAGGATTCAATTCCCTGCCGCTCAAAACTCGGTTTGCAACCGAATGAAGGATTGCTTTTGAATCTCCAGCGTTTCTGAGACAGGTTTTCCACCGGCCGTCAGGCGGACCGCGCGCCCGTCCGCCGCGGGGACGGTGATTTTCGCGGACCGGGAAGCGGGCGTGGGATTGTAAAGAATAAAATTCAGTTTCCGCGGCGGGAATTGCTTTGCGTCGGTTACGTCAAGAAGGTCCAGATTCACGAGCATCAGTTCCCGATCGCTGGTTCGGCCCAAAGCTTCGAACATCAGGTACATCCACAGGCATTCGCCGGCGCCATAAATTTCCTTGCCGACGTTGCCGGTCATGCCCGCGAGCTCCAGGGTGCCGAGATTTTCAAAGGGGATAAACGCGGAAGAGCCGCGCTTGCGGTTGGCGGTGCAATTCTCAAAGAAATAAAAATTGTTGCGGCGCTGCTGGTCCATGAAGCGCAGCAAGCCTTCGAAGACGATCCCGCGCTTCATCACGCCTGTCCAGGGAAGAATGGCTTCCACATTTTCCTTGAACGCGGGGTAGAGGATTGAGGCGGCGGCCTGGACCATGCCGCGGATGTCGTGCTTTTTCTGGCTGGGGTCGGAGTACCAGTAAAACATGCGGAGTTGCTCGTAGAGCAGGTATCTCGCTTCTTCGACCATGCCGAGTTCAGCGGCGGCGAGCGCGCCAAAGGCGAGTTCCTGGGGCTCGTGGAAAAGCCGGTCAGGCGGGACCGTGTACAAGACCTGGATTGCGCGGCGGGCTTCCTCGAGGTGCTGCGCTTCTCCAGTTAGTTTGTTGGCAAGAATCGCGGCCCAGGCGTACAGGCCGCCAACAGCATAATTTGTGCCCGCGCCTTCCGCCTGCAGAGTGGCAACCTGATAGTAGATCGGGAAAAGGTAGTTGTACTGATGGGCCATTTTCCTGGCGGTCTGGAAAGCATCCAGAAATTTTTCCTTTATATCATTGGAGCCCGCCAAATTGCCGATCATCGGATATTTGATCAGCGAATTTTCAAAGGGATACCAGGAATCGGCTCGTTCGTCCTTCTTGGGTGAAAAATCGTTGCTGATACTGTGCGTTTCCGGGTGGTAAAAGGCGGGAAGATCCGCGAGCAACGAATTGCATTCCGTTTCGAACGCGGCCGAGGGATGAAGCCGGAGATAGAGGAGCGAAGGCCAGAGGACGTCCGCGATGGTCATCAATTCGAAGTTGTCGGGGGCGTCGGTCCAAAGCTGGGAAGTGGACTTTACATAGGCGCGCAGACCGGTATGGCCTTTGGCCTCGATCTGGGCGGACGCTTTGTCCTGCAGGTCTTCCACGGTGCCGGCGGCAAATTCTTTCCAGGAGGTGGCGCATCCGGGCCAGGCGAGTTTCTCTTCGAATAGGGGAAGCAGAGCCTGCATCCAGCGGGAGACGGATTCCTGCGCGGTAAGCAAGCGCGTCATGGGGCGTTGAAGCAGCCAGTAAGTGAAGTTAATGTCTCCCGCAGGCAAGACGTTGCCGGTGGCTTGCTGGGCAAGAAGGCCGACGCCGAGGCGCTGGGTGCCGTCACGTTCAATGCGGGAAACGCTGGAGCAGCGGTACGAGAGAAACCGCGGAATGTTGTCGATGGACATCCAGTTCATGTCGGTGAAATCGAAAAACATCATGGTTTCGACGCCGGCGGTCTGGTCGAGCAGATAGAGCGCGGGCAGATCATTGCCATAAGTGCCAAGCGAGTTTCGCGTGGGTTGCTCAAGCAGAACACGGCGCCAGCTGCCGGATTGGCCCTCCATCAGCGTGGACGAGGAACTTAGCCAGGTGATGATTTGCGGTTCAACGCGCGCGTCCTGGTGAAGCCGCACAGGCGCAGGAAGATGAAGCGTGGTGCGGAAGCGAAACCAGGGGAAGTCTGCGGCGGGTTTTACGGCGCTGATTTCGGAATCCCAGGTGTAGGCGACCGACTTACCGCCCTGACCCTCTGCCTTGCCCTCACCAGTAAATTGAACTCGCGAGTCTTCGCGTTTTACTTGCGAGCTGATTAGAGGAAAGGAATCGCCGGTGATGAACGGGTTGTTGGGAAGGGTTGCGGCCTTCCATTCATTGTTGATGCGCAGGAAATTCTGGAAAGCGAAGGGCAAACCGGTTGGGGAGAGGCGAAGCTGCTGCGGGTCGTGTTCCAGATCCGAGGGAGACGGCGATAGACCGGATTCAAGAAAGGGCCAGGCGGCTTCGCTTGCAATGGTGGCATGAGCAGGCACCGCGCCGACAGCGGTGACGAGCAGCGTTTTCATAAAGCCACGCCGGTTGAACTGGCTCATATGGCGGCTACTCCAATGATGGAGGAGTGGGAAGAACCCGGCTCAGCAGAGGGCCTGAGCTGGGTTCCTTGATACTAATACGTGAGCTTCAGGCCGAATTGAATGATGCGCGGCCCGCTGGAATTAGTAGTTGCCCCGAATCCACAAGCGAGGGGCCCTGGACAGTCTGTTTTGCCCGAGGCGTCCTTGTGGCCCGCGGGAAGGAACGGAGTCTGCAGACTGGAAGAGAAAGCGTTGCTTGACTCCGAGTAGATGTGCCGGTTAAACAGGTTGAAGAAGGAAGCTTGAAAGTCAATTGTAGCCTTCTCGCCAATCAAACGTGTTTTCTTGCCAATCGTGAAGTCTTCATTTCTGCCTCCAAACGAACGCGCCGTAGACAAGGAGCGGGGTTCATTGCCGAAGGTGCAAGTAGTTACAGAGGTAGCACAATTGGTTGCGGGGGTGAATGCGGCAGGATTCCAAAACGGTGTAGTTGTCGGGTTGAAATTGGATTTGTTGGTTTGGGGTACGCCCGGGACGATGTTTACGCGCGCGGGTGCACCGGCTACCTTACAACCACCGAACAAAACATCCCCTGCGGTACCTTGACAGTCGCCATAGACCTCAGTGGGAGTGCCAGAGTGGTAGCTCAAGATTGCTGAAGTGTACCAGCCACCGAATACCCGGTCCTTGAGAGTGCTGTCGTTCATGTATCGCTTGCCGTGGCCGAGCGGGAGCTCATAGAAGAAGCTCGCCACCAAGGATTGCGGAGTATCGAGCTGGCTGACCGCCTTCTCTGCCTTCCGGTTGTAAGAATTCTCACTCATGAAACTGTTGGTGCCGATGAAGCCGGAAACGCCGGGGCCGGCGGAATCGGCGTCAGTGATGTTCTTCGAAACCGTATAGGAAACCAGGAAGCTTAGCCCCTGGGCAAAACGCTTGTTGGCTTGCAGTTGCATGGCGTGATAGGTGGAGTTACCCGTGCGATCGGGAGTGAATGAATTGTCTTCCTGCTGGAAGTTGCCGTATTGAGGGAATGGCCGCAGAAGCTGGTTGATATTCCCAGTAAAATTCGCATAGGGCAAGGTGAGGCCCGCTGCTATGGCCTTGTGGCATTGGAGCAGCGGGTCGACCGCTGTAAGGCAACTCGAAGGCATCGTCAAATCCCCGCCAAGCGCAAGAAAGGAAGGACTGACCTGGTTGGGAATGATGTTCAAGGCCGGCAAGTGGGTTCCTTTCGAGCCGACATAGGCTACGCTAACCATCAAGTTGTTCATGACCTGCCGTTGGATGTCCAGATTCCAAGTCTGGATGTCGGCGGGTCGTCCGGTGTTCGATGGGACCAGGATGACACCGTTTTGATTGTTTTGGCCTCCCGGCGTAAATGGACCTGTAGCCGGGAGGATATGGGTGATGCCATTGTCGATCTGTGTCGGGCCGCCGTTCGTCACGTCCACGGTCTGGCGGTTGAAGAATCCCAGCCCGTCAAAGTCGGCGAAGGATCCCTCCTTCAGTGCTTCATAAAAGATGCCGTAGCCGCCGCGCACTACCGTCTTATCGTTGATGCTGTATGCAAATCCGAGGCGTGGGCCGAAAGCCTTGTGGTAGATATCTTGCGGACGGCTGCGTCCGTTTCTTCCCGCGCCACTCCCGAAATAAGTGTAAGCGCCGAGGATATTTCCGGCATCCGGGTTGGGGAGCTTCGGATCGACGGCGGAGAAGCGATCAAAGGCTTCGCTGGCCGGGAGATCGATATCGTAGCGAAGGCCGTAATTCAGGGTGAGTTTGGAACTGAGCTTGTATGTGTCCTGTGCGTACAGCGCAAAATCCTTATAGCGAACACCGCTGAAATTGCCGTAGTTCAGTGTGGTGGTATCGGAGAGACCAAACAGCGAACTGGCGACGGAGTTGCCCCCCACTCCGGAGGCATTGCCGGTGCTGCTGGTCTGAGCGGGAGCAAAATCGAACTCACCGGAGCTTGTCGTCAGGCGTCGGACGTTGAATTGCAGCATGCGAATCTCGCCACCGAACTTGAAGCTGTGCTTTCCTTTGACCCAGCTTACGGCGTCGTTGATTTGAAAAACGTTGTCGGCAAATTGGGAAGCACCGCAATTGTTTACCTGATAGGTGGTGCCACCCCATTTCATGCATGGAAAGGTGGTGTTATTTACGCCGGTGAGCCCGATTTTTTCCGGGAATCCCAGGCCAATACTGTTCGAGCCTTCCCCGCGGAAACGGCGGCTAAAGCCAAAAAGAGCCTGATTGACAAGTGTTGGGGAAATGACGTAATTGTCGCTGATCCGCGCATAGCGAGTGTTCTGGGGAGTGCTGGAGCCGAAAATGGGACCCAGATCAGAAGTGCCCCCGGTCCTGGTGTTATCGTAATCGAATCCACCGGAAATGCGATGCTTGTCCGAAAAGGCGTGATCAATCTTCACGTCGTACAGGTTCGCGGTGGTGCTCGAAACGGTGTGGTCGAGTACGTTGCTGGTAAGGCCGCCGTTTGTGGGAGGCAAGAGCCCGAATACATTGGTCATAACCTTACTCGGAGTGAAGTTTGGATCATTCGTCAAGACGTCGCCGGGGATGGCTGCGTGCGTCGTGGGATCGTAAAGTTGGTGGCTAAGGTTATTGCAAACACCACCTGTAAACCCCTCCGTGCAGAGGGCCGCGAAGTTGCCCCCGCGAAAATCCTCGTTCGGGAAATCCTGGAGGCTAGAGCCCCCGTTTTTGAGCCGGAATCCTTCATAGGCAAAAAAGAAGAAGGTTTTATTTTTCCCGTTGTAAACTTTGGGGATCCAGATCGGACCGCCGAAAGTGGCGCCGAAATCGTTCTGCGTATCCACACTTCTCTTTGAGCCCGTGAGGTTGTTTAGCCAGCTGTTCGCATCCAAGCCGGCATTCCGCAAATAATCATAGGCTGATCCGTGCACCTGGTTGGTGCCGGACTTCACCGTCAAGCTGACGATGCCGTCCCCGGACTGTCCGTATTCCGCAGAAAAGTTGCTTTGCAGGACCCGGAATTCATCCACGGCATCCGTGGAAACTCCCTTGTTCCATTGCGTATTCGGAGAGACCAGTGAAATGGAAACGCCGTCGACCAAGATGTCAGTCCCGCCTTCCTGGCCGCCGTTCACTTTAAAGTCGTCGCTCGAATTGCTTCCGGGGTTGTTGTCTACACCACCCACAAAGCCTGGAACCAATTCGATAAACTGCACGGGATTGCGAATTGTGCCGCCAACCTGCAGTGGCAGATTCGCCACCAGAACCGGCTCGACAGTCGACCCTATCTCCGAAGTCGTAGTTTGCAATTGGCTGGCGTCGGCCGTAACCGTCACGCTTTCCGATACCGCGCCCAACTGCATGGGGATATTCAGGGCGATAGCAGTCCCGGTCGTTACGGTAACGCCTTCCTGCGAATGCTTCTTGAGACTAGGCGCCTCGACCGTAACGGTGTAACGACCGGGAGGGAGATTTGGCAGCGAGTAGATACCAGCTTGCGTCGTGGTAGTGGCCTGCGTCAGGCCCGTATCCAAATTGCGGGCTGTGACGCTGGCGCCGGCAACAGCTCCGCCACTGGGGTCGGTGACGGAGCCCTCGATGCTGCCGTTGGTGGTCTGCGCGCGAAGAGAGAGCGCAGACGAGAATATGAGAGCTATGAATAATAATGTATAAATGACTTTCTTCATGGACTTCCCCCCTGAGCACATTGACCAGGAACTGCCTAAGCCGCGAACAATTCGGAACAGGAATTAAGCGCTTAGGACCAGTACCGGTCACCCCAAACAAACCAGATACAAGAACAAACCCAGCAACTAGTGTTTTTACACTACTAGCGGAACGTAGGTGGATACTCGACCTTGGCGAGGCGGCCACGCAAGGGTGTAACACGTGAAATCATTGTGATTCACCTTTTAGCGGACGAAAATCGCCCTGGAAGCCATGGAATGAGGCAAACCCGTGGGGGAATTGATAGATTTCTATGAAAAATCAGATATGGCGACCCCGCAGGAAGTCGGGATCCATCTTCGGGGAGCGGAGTCCCGCCTGTTCCAATGCCTGGAGGACAAATGAGTTCCAGGCAAAAACCCGGTGATAGCCGAAGAACGGGTGAGCCGGGTCGGTGGCTAGATACTCGTGGCTGGTCGGGAAGTCTGGGGAGGTATGGATCTCCGCCCAGAGGCGGTTTGCGATGGCCTTCTGGGCGCCTGACCAGCCGTGAATCTTGCCGGTGACGTAGCCGCAGATTTCGATGCGCATCCAACTGCCACCATTGTAATAAATTCCATCCATGGCACGGTTTGCGTAATTGACCGCGAAAGAATCGCTGATCATCGGGTGCCACTTGCTGGTGAAATAGCTCCAGGCGTTTTGCGCTTTGGGAAGGCCGATCAGGATCGGGCGTACGGTGCCGCCGACCTCGGGGTGCGGGCAATCAGTTCTCGGCAGGATCGCCGGAATACGATCGAGATGGTTCACGACCATCTGGTCGGTGAGAATTTTTCGTTTGAAGAGCCAGAGTGAGAGGTATTCCGGGAAGATCTCGGCGAAGCCGATGGCATCGTCAATGTCGCGGGCGGGACGCATGAATTTCCGCTCGGGGTCGTAATAGCCGCGATAGAGCGCTTCGGCCCGGCCGATATATTCATCGGAGAGAGTGTCGCTCACGCCAGGAATCTGCAATTCCCTGATGGTCCTGACTGTGACAGCCAGCATGCCCTGGTTTTCGCAGATCGTTGAAGTGCCCTCCGGATAGCGGATAACGTCGAGTTGGCCAATGACAAATTGGGCGTGGCAGACCGCTTCGCGGCGCGGGTCGAACGTTTGCAGGCAATATTCGGCGGCTTTGCGCACCTGATCCATCGGCAAGCTGCTGCCGAAACGACGCCGATTCAGAAGCGCCCACGTCAGCCAGAGAGGCGTGGAATCATTGGATTTGCGCTCCACATTGGCGAGATTGGGCTCGATGAGCGTGTTGATCGCCCCGTCCGGACCCTGATTCTCTCCCCAGAGGCCAAACACGCTTTCATTCAATTCGCGGTTGTGAATCCCGTTGAGGGCGAAAAAACTGTCGCGAAGATACATTTCACCTGCCGCGGAATACCAGATGCTCGGGGCAAGGATCGGGCGAAACGTTTCGGGCCCGGCGATCCAGGTGAGCATCATCAGATCGGAATAGACTACCTTTTCGGTGTCGCCTCCCTGAAAGTCGAGACCATCGGCAAGATGCAGCTGGCTGGCAAGCCGGTGGCCGCGGATTGTATCGGGCACGGATTCATCGGCAAAAACAAAAACTGTTTTCTCGGCCGAGCGATCCATTTCCAACCGATGGTATGGTTCGAAGCGGGTGGGGACGGAGTGAACCTGGAGTCCCCGCACTTCAAATTTTGCAGGGCCGCCCAGGTTCTCCAAGTTCAATGCTTGCTCGGAAGGAGCGACGGAGAGAAAGAGCTCATGGTTACAAACCTGAGAACCCGGCGCGAAAACCGTGGTTTCAAATGCACTCCACGCTCCGGGTGATTCGGGCGCGGCATCGTTGTAGAGAGTGATGTTCCGTAGCTTGCGCAATTGCTCATCCACTCTCCAGACCTGCAGCGCCACCGGCGAGGCGGAACGGTATTCCATGCGCAATGAGAGGATATCGGAGCCCGTCTTCGGAAGAGGGATGATCACGCCATCATCTGCGCCAGGCGTGGAGACGACGGCCACGCCATCGCGTTGATCGAAAGAAGCGTTGCCTGTCTTTTTCCAGGAGGAGACTTCGGGCAAGGCCACTGGATGTGGAGGTTGTTCCTTGTGGAGTTGCTGCGTCACTTCGCCGAAAGTCTGCTGGATGAAGAAATTTCGATTGACGCGCTGGCTTGGCGTCGAAGCAAGATAAAGGTTGGCGTCGGGGAGGCGCGCGGGCGCTGGCTTCACGGGCTTGCCGTCCCGGCGTACGATACGCGTCCACTGATTTCGATACCCTGAATCGGTGAGCAGGCCGAGACAGAGGCCATTCTGCATACGGAACCCGGCGGCGGGAAAATATTCGTGGAGGGGTTCGCCCTGCCAGTCCAGTTGGTCGAAGCTCCAGAGCCTTTCGGGTTTTTCAAGAGGTTCCAGTCGGTTGCTCAACTGATAGAACATCAGGAACATATCAGATTGGCGGAGGTGGATCTTCTTCCGTACCACGCGCGGCGTGATGCGTTCAAATTCGACCTGAACAAAGACGGTTGCGTTCAAATTTTTCAGTTTGCACTCACCGCTCAGGATCGCGCGAGTGGCGTCACCTGTCCACGCCGCTGCCTTCCAGTTTTCAATGCGATCCTCAACGCTGCGATCTTCGTTCTGGAAAATCGCGGAAAACTCCCCTCCCTGGTTGTGGCGGGCAATCGGCTGGCCCTTGAAGAGCAGATCGACGCCAAAGCCCTGCGCGGGGGTGCCTTTCACGTGCAAGGAGAGGCCTTCGGAACCGGATTCTACGGCTGAGGCGGCCGCGCGCAACGGCCCCACTCCCAATCCAAGCCCCGCAGCCATGCCGCTGCCGATGGAATTCTCCAGGAACCGGCGTCGTGAAATGAATTTGTGTGCCATGCCTTAAAAAAGTTCCTTTCGCACTTCCAGATGAGGCCGGCGATGCAAACTCCCAGCAGCTGCCTGAATTTCGAGCTACAGGGCAGAAAAGGATTGTACAGATAATCGCGAGATTCCCGGCGCAGGCAAAGGGATTCACAAGTGATTCACCGGGGTTGGCTTTGACGCCACGAGCAGAAATCGTTCGAAGGATTCGGGTTGGCTTTTCGGGCCGCAAAAAGATGTGGTAGCATCGTTTCGTCCAATTCAAAAATCTGATAGTCACTGACCTCTATCACTATGAGCGTCGCACAAGCACCAGCAATGGTGGACCTGCAAACGGATGAGCGCTGGCAACTCGTCCAGAGAATCGTTTCCAGCCCCCATTTCCAGAAGAGCACCCGGCTGCGCGAACTTTTGCAGTACATCGCCGAGCAGACGCTGCACGGCAACGCGCATGAACTGACCGAACAGCACATCGGGAACGCGCTGTTTCACAAGCCGTCCGATTACAGCCCGCTGGAAGACAGTTCGGTGCGAGTGCATGTGCGGCAACTGCGGCTGAAATTGCACGAGTATTTTAACGAGGACGGCCGAAACGAGCCGTTGGTCCTGGAAATTCCGAAGGGTTCTTACGCGCCCGTGTTTCGAACGGCTCAGAAAGCGGAAACGCTTCTTGTGGCGGTCGAGCCAAAAACGATTCCGGCAATGGTCTGGCCTCGCTGGGCTCTGTTGCCGTGGGCGATTTGCATTGCTCTGACGCTGGCATGCGGAGCGCTGGCGTATCGGGTGCTTACTCACCGTGCGGGCAACGCCGTGCCTGCTCCCCCGGCGCTTTCCTGGCCGTTTTCCCAAATTTTCGATACGCGGCACCAGACCATCATCGTGGTGGCGGATAGCAACTACGGGATGGCGCGGATTCTTTCCAGCCAGCCTGGATCGCTGGATCAATACCTTCACCGGGAATTCCTGCAGGGCCCGGAAGCCAGCAAGATCGGCGCGGCAAATTCCCGGCTGAGCGAATATCTATCCAATTCGACGCTCACATCCTTCGCGGATGTGGCGGACGTGGTGGCGCTCTACCGGATGGCCGGGCCGCTGCAGACGCAGGTGCTGGTGCGTTATCCGAGAGATTTGAGGTTGCGGGACCTGGACCATGACAATTACGTTTTCATCGGAAGCCCGGGTTCGAATCCGTGGGTGACGCTGCTGCAAGACAAGTTGAACTTCCGCGAGAGCGAAGGCGTGGTGGGCAACAGCGCGAAGATGTTTGTGAACAGAAACCCGCTGCCAGGGGAGCAGGCGAAATACGAAGGACTGCGGTGGACTGGCACGATGGGAGAAGACTACGCCACAATTTCGCTGCTGCCCAATGCAACGCACGATGGAAGTGTTCTGGTCCTGCAAGGGCTGCAACAGGAAGGTACGGAGGCCGCCGGGCGATTTCTTGCGGATCCGGAAAATCAGCGCCAGTTGATGAACGCGCTAGGAATCTCCAATGCAGAAAACCGCGCGCAAAACATCTGGTTTGAGGCCCTGATCCGTTCGCGGACGGTTTCGGGAGCGCCGAATACCACCACTCTCGTCGCGGTGCGTCGAATCCCGTAGGGATTGGCAGTTCAAGACTCAGCTTTGGCCGCCTGCCGCTTTTCCAAAATTCGATTTTGCGGGCTTGCTATACTTTCGCGAGTTCGCTTGAAGTAGAGGACACAGGATTGTCCCTCGAGTGTTCAACAGCATTTCGCCAATCGGCGACAGGTCTCGAATCTGTCCGGCGCCGGGCCGTGCAATGGGCCGCGGCAGCGGTGTGGCTTGTCTTCTTCCTGGGCGGCGCAGGAATCCCTGCCCTGGCCTGGCAAACGCCGAGCGCTGTAGACGCGTTGCTGGAAAAAGCCCGCGGAGAAGAAAATGCGGGAACCTACGTGTCGGCGGAAAGCACGTACCGCCAGGCTCTGGCTCTTGCCCCGGGCAACCTGGAAATTCTGAAACGGCTGGGTATATTGGAACAGACTGAGCTCAAGTTCGACGACTCCATCGGAATGTTCAAGCAGGTACTCACCGGCGACCCCAACTACAAAGGAGTTAATTTTTTCCTCGGGCTCTCTTATTTTGGCAAAAATGAGTTTCTCGCCGCCATCGACTGGTTCGAGCGGGAACTGAAAACGCCAAAGCCGCATCCACGTACGCAATACTATCTGGGACTGGCGCTGCAATCGGCCGGCCGCAGCGACGAGGCCATTTTCCACCTGAATCAGGCTCTTGCTCAGGACCCGAAGGACGCGGATTCGCTCTACGAACTGGCGCGGCTGCATAAGAACGCGTCGCTGCATTCGATTGAAGCACTGAAAGCGTTAGACCCGGAATCCTTTCAGCTTCATGCGTTGATGGGCGAAGTCTACGCGGAACAGGAACGCTACTCCGACGCTATTGTGGAATACCAAAAGGCCCTGGCGAAGCGCCCCGAAGCTCCGGGGATGCAATTCCTGATCGGAGTGGCGTACTGGGCGCAGCGGCAGATGGAGCCAGCGGAGAAGGCTTTCAAAGAGGCTTACCGGGAAAATCCGGGCGATGCGATGACCAATTTGTATCTGGGCGATATTGCGGTGCGCTACCAGCGTTTTTCTGAAGCGTTGCCGTTCCTGATGACGGCAAAGGAAGCGCAGCCCGAAATGCCGCAACTCCATGTGTTGCTGGGACAGTGTTACCAGTCGCAAAAGGAATTGCAAAAAGCAAAAACAGAGTTCCAGGCGGCGATTGCGGCCGACCCTGCCGCTCCGCAGCCACATTACTTACTGGCGAGGGTCTATCGCGAACTGCACGAGGCACAGGCAAGCGCCAACGAACTCGCGAAATACGACCAGCTTTCCAAACTGGAAAAAGAGAAGACATCGCCCCGCACTCCCCAGAACTAGAATGGAACTTGTGAATCGCCGCATGCGGAACTCAATCTTAAACCTGAATCGCGCGGTCGACCTGCTCTCTTCGTGCGTTTTGTTTTTGCGCTCCGTGCTTTTGTTCGTGGCAATACCCGCGGCAACTCTTGCTGGACAAACTCCACTGGCACCAGCGGAGAAAAGTTCCGCGATTGAGGCGCATTTTTCCGCGGCACAGCAGGCGCAGCGCGATAAGGATTACGCCAAGGCCGAGCGCGAGTATCTAGCGGTTCTTGCACTGGCGCCGGAGTTTGCGGAAGTCCACATGAATCTTGGACTGGTCTATCAGCTGGAGGATCGCTCCGAGGATGCGATGACGGAATTCCGGCGGGCGCTGAAGATCAAGCCCGCACTGGCCGGCGCAAATTTTTTTCTGGGGGTGAACTATTGCAAATTGGGCGAGGGTGCAAAGGCTATTCCTTACCTGCGGGCTGCATTGAAAGCGGAGCCGGATCGTCCGGACACCTGGCAGTGGCTGGCAAGCGCGCAGGAAATCGCCGGGCAGTGGCAAGCGGAAGTAGCTACGCTGCATCGGGCGCTGGAATTGCGGCCAGCCGACGTAGATCTTTTGTATCTCTTGGGTAGCGCCTACGAGCGATTGGGAAAACAAGAGGCGGCGCATCTTGCAAAGGTCGCGCCTGGTTCTTCACGAAGTGAACAATTGCTTGCGGAAAGTTATGCCTCGAGCAACGAGTGGCCATCCGCGGTGCTTCATTTTCAGAATGCACTGGCGGCTTCGCCAGACAGGCCGGGGTTGCGAACCGGAATGGGCGAGGTTTATCTTCACGCTGGAAAAATGAAGCAGGCCATCCGGGCGTTTGATGAAGAGCTACAGCGCAATCCGGACAGCCTGCGCGCGCTGGTGCGGCGCGGAGAGGCACGGTTGACCCTGGGAAGCATGGATGAGGCTTTGCAGGATTGGCAAAAGGCGGCCGAAATCGACGCGGAGCAGACAAAAAGGATATTGGGGCTGCACGAAACTGGATTTGGCGATTCAGCGCTCGAGCAGTTGCCGGATTCCCTTCGCGACAAACTCCAGAGGTCTAAAGCAGGATTGCAGACACTTGATTCTCCCGCAGCGCATCTGGCGCTGGCTTTTCTGGCACAGCAGCGCGGAGATTTTCCGCAGGTAACCACGGAGGCGGCGCTCGTATCTTCCACTGATCGGAAAGTAATTTTCGGTGGCAGCTGCGATGAAGCCGGACTGAAAGCGGCGCTGCAACGCGAAGCGTTCTCAAGAGTCGCAGCTTGCGCGGAAAAAGTTTTTTCACAGGCAATATCCGCCGATTTGCGGATCCGGGTGGCGAGCGCGCTGCTGCAAGCTGGGCACCCTGAGGCAGCACTCAAAGCACTGAACGGCTTAGCCGCGGCGGACGCTGGTTCAGCCGAAGGCGCGTACTGGCGGGCGCGTTGCTACGAAAAGCTGGCGACGGCTGCGTATCTTCGACTCTATCAATCAGATCCAGATTCGTATCGAGTTCGCCAGTTGATGGGCGATCTGGAGGCTGCGAGGAACGACGACGGAAAAGCGATCGAAGAATATCGCGCCGCAATTGCCTTGAAGCCTTCCGCACCAAATCTTCATTACAGCCTGGGGCATCTACTCTGGAAGGATCTAAAGGTACCCGAAGCGCGTGTCGAACTTGAAGCAGAGCTGGCGATGAATCCCCGCCACTCTGGTGCGTTGAACGATCTGGGCAACACCTTTTTGTTCGAGCATCAGCCAAGCAAAGGGTTGCCGTATCTTTTGCGGGCGCTCGCCGCGAATCCGGGGGATGCGGATATCCATCGGGACCTGGGCACGGCGTATTCTGAATTGGGCGACTTTCAGAAAGCCCAAGAGCACTTCAAGGTCGCCGTGATCAACGATCGCGACGGTGCGGTCCACTATAAACTGGCGAGGGCTTACCAGGCCCTGGGCGAAAAGGAGAAAGCGGCGCAAGAATTTGCGATTTCCACGAAGTTGAACCGCGAGTCCCACGAAAAGCTGGAAAAGCAGACGGAACGCCTGGGCACTGTTACGAAATCCGCCGAAGATCCATAGTATGTCCCCACTCTTCACTCTCATTTTATTGTTCCATTCTGTTTGTGGCGCAGCGTGCCAGGGCTCTCCGCGTTTCATCCAATTCCAGCAGCGTGGGCAAGAGGATGCTTTTCAGCGGGGGCTGACGGCCCTGAAAGAAAACCGTATGGAGGATGCGCTGGCCGAATTCACAGCCGCGGAGCGCGAGCATCCGGAGAATGCGCGCATTCGCAATTTTCGGGGAATCCTGCTCGTCCAGACCGGGAAAAATGCAGAGGCGGCCGCGGAGTATCAGAAAGCGATTCGCCTCGACCCGCAAATGGAAGACGCGTACAGGAATCTTGGATTTTTGCTTTGGACGGAGCGCAAATTGGACTTGGCCCGCGAAGCTTTACGCCGCGCGGTTGAACTTTCGCCGGACGATTCATTTGCTCATTATTATCTCGGAAGAGTAGAGCTGGATGCGCAGCAGTTCGATCGGGCATTTCATGAATTGGACCTGTCCGGGCAGCCGTTGCCCGCTGAGCCGGATTTTCTGATTCAGGTTGCGACAGGTTATGTGGCACTTGGACGCCACGCGGATGCCCGCAAGGTCCTCGAACAGCTCAAGAATTCCCGCCTGAGCGACGGACAATCCGTTGGCGTTGCTTCCCTGCTGGTCTCCATCGGTGAAAATGCTTCGGCGATCAAAGTTCTGCGGACCCTGAAGGAAACCCGCGGCAAGGAGCCAGCGCCGTGGGCACAATTCGATCTTGCGCTGGGCTACTTGTTGTCCGGGAACTATGCGGAGGCCGCCGACGAGGGGCTCACTTACGCGAACGCAGTTCACTCCGCAGGCACGGAATCGGTGGAATCGGCGCCGGCCTGGTCCTTGATTGGAATTGCAAAAGCCCACCTGAATCAAGGTGAAGAATCCGTCGATGCGCTGCGCAAGGCGGCAAAGTTTGCTCCTCAAGAAGAGGAGCACTGGCTGAACCTGACGCGCGAACTGATGGAGCTCAGCCGATTTCCGGATGCGGTGACGGAAACACAGAACGGGATTGCTTCGAATCCGAAGTCTTACGCGTTGCGTCTGAGGTTGGGCGCGGCTTACCTCGCAGCCGGCCGCTATGCGGAGTCGGAAACGGTATTTCGGGATCTGGTGACGGCTGGAGATCCGCTGCCATTGGGCTACGTCGGACTGGCGCAAGTGTTGCTGAGAACCGGGCGCGCCGAGGAAGCGGCGGCGGAACTTTCCAGCGCGGAGAAAAAGCTGGGGCCCAAATTTCTGCTCAGTTATTTTCAGGGCTTGGCGCTCGCGCGCGCGGCCAAACCCGAAGAAGCCCTGGCGGCGTTTCGGCAGGCCGTTCAACTGGACCCGAACAATTCGGAAGCTCATGCAAACCTGGGAAAGACTCAAATCACTCTGGGCCGCGCGAAAGAGGCGATTCCCGAACTTCTCGAAGCGCTTCGGCTGGAACCCGGAAACTCGCAGGCCAAACGGTTGCTAAGCCAGGCGTATCGCCGCGCCGGTGACATCCGGAATGCGGAGAAATATGCGGGCGCATCCGCGGAACCGGCTGCTGCGCTGAAAAACGATCTGATTGATGATTTTTTTGTCCCCGGCTGGCAGCTTCCGCATCATGGAACGCAAGAAAAGGTGCGATGATGCATAGCCTGCGATTCCGCCCGCATGAGGTGCCCGCTTGAAGTGTGTTAAACGAGGGACTCCGCATCTGTTTCTTCAGAAGACGTTGCTTTGGGCAGTTGTATTCGGGCTTTTGCCCGGCAGTTCCCTGCTTGCCCAGAATCCGGCGCCGAAGGCCGGCGGCGATTCGAAGATTGCGAATTTTGTGGACATAGCGGAAAAAGCGGGCCTGACCGCGACAAACGTCTTCGGCGGAGTTGACACCAAGAAATACATTATCGAAACAACCGGAACCGGCGTGGCCATCTTTGACTACGACAACGACGGCTGGCCGGATATTTTCATCGTCAACGGCACGACTCTGGAGGGATTCCCCGCCGATCATGCCCCCACCAATCATCTCTATCGCAACAATCACGATGGCACGTTCACGGATGTAACCGCGAAAGCCGGTCTGATTGCCACAGGATGGGGCCAGGGAGTTTGCGCGGGGGATTACGACAACGACGGGTGGGAAGATCTCTACGTAACGTACTACGGCAAGAACCGGCTGTATCACAATGACCACGGGGTTTTCACGGAAGTGGCGGAGAAGGCAGGAGTCGCGGGGAGCGGGAAAGCCTGGGGAACAGGGTGCGCGTTCGTGGATTACAACCGCGACGGCCGGCTGGACCTGATCGTCGCAAACTACGTGGACTTCAATCTGTCCACGACGCCCGTGCCGGGCCAGGGGAATTCCTGCGTCTGGAAGGGCGTGCCGGTGATGTGCGGACCGCGGGGACTGCCCGGATCGAAAAATATTTTGTACGAAAACCTTGGCAACGGAAGCTTTGCCGACGTCACAGCGAAGGCACGCATCGACCAAACCAACGGCCATTACGCATTCAGCGTTTCGACCTTTGATTTTGACGACGATGGCTGGCCGGACATTTACATCGCATGCGACAGCGCTCCCAGCATTCTTTATCGCAACAACCACGATGGCACCTTTACCGATGTCGCCGTAATGGCGGGAGTCTCCTTCAACGAGGACGGGCGCGAGCAGGCGGGAATGGGAACGACCATCGCCGATTACAACGGCGATGGCCGCCCGGATATTTTCAAAACGAACTTTTCCGACGACACGCCGACGCTCTATCGCAACGACGGCGAAGGGATTTTTTCGGATGTTACGTTTGCCGCGGGCCTCGGGACGCATACCCAATACCTGGGCTGGGGCACGATGTTTTTTGATTTTGACAATGACACCTGGCCGGACCTGATTCTTGCCAACGGCCACGTCTATCCCGAGGTGGATAAATTCCATTTGGGCAGCGGTTACCTGGAGCCGCGCGTGCTTTACCACAACAACGGCAACGGAACGTTCACCGATATATCGGCCGCAGCTGGACCCGGGATTACGACGCCAACTTCAGCGCGCGGCCTGGCGGTGGGGGATCTGTGGAATGATGGACAACTTTCCGTGGTAATCAACAATATTTACGCAAGGCCCAGCCTGCTGGCGAATACCGCGAAGTCGGGAAACCACTGGATCGCCTTCAAGACGATCGGCACGCGTTCCAATCGCGACGGAATCGGGGCCAAAATCACTTTGAAAATCGGGAAAAGGACCCTGGTGGATGAAGTGCGCAGCGGCTCAAGCTACATTTCCCAAAATGATTCACGAGTGCACTTTGGCCTGGGAGCGATGGATAAAGTCGAGGCGGTGCAGGTGCGGTGGCCCAGCGGTTTGGTGGAACATTTCGATCGTCTGGTCGTGGATACCATCCACACGCTGAAAGAAGGAACTGGCACGGCAATCGCGCCTGCTCCGAACAAACTTTAGTCGAAAAAACCTTATCGATGACCGGTGAAGCTCTAGATCACTGGGGCGGGCTTTTTCCGGTGGCATCGGTCTGGACTTCGTCCACTTTCAAGATCTGATCCGCGCGAACATCTTTCAGCGTCTGACGAATGCCGCTGGGCCAGCGAATTTCGATGCTTCGAGCCGAAACTTCGGAGTCAAGACCGAAATGCAGGCGCTTGTCGCTGGAAGAAAGATAACTACCCGCCGTGGTTACGGTGGCCCATTGAGAACCTTTCGCGGTGACCAGCTTTACTTCCGCTCCGATCGCATCCCGGTTGCTGCGGTGCCCAACGAGTTCCAGCGTCAGCCAATGATTCTGATTTTGCGTCGCGTTGTGAAGCACGTGCAGTTCGCCATCATTCGTGGTAACCACAGCGTCCAATCGCCCGTCGCTATCAATGTCACCGATGGCGAGTCCGCGCCCGACCCAAGCTTGCTGAAAGACATCTCCGGCTTGCGCTGAAACGTCAATAAATCCCTTGCCGGTATTTCTTGCCAGCAGCATCGGCTCCTTGTAACGAAGATCCGGAAAAGTAAGCTGAATGGTGTCCAGGTCGTGGCCCTGTGTGACTAGGAGATCCTTCCAACCGTCGTTGTCGAAATCCAGGAAGCGCGCGCCCCAGCCGGAGTGTTTCATGGTCATCAGCCCGATGCCGGAGGGATAGCTTTCGTAGTTGAAGGTGCCGTCGCCAGTGTTTCGATAGAGCGCGTAGATTTGGCTGGCCAGGTCGGTGACGACAATGTCCGGCAATCCATCATTGTTGTAATCGGCGAAATCCACGCCCATTCCCGCGTAGGAGTGGCCCTCGCTATCCACGGCCACGCCCGCTTGCAAAGCCACTTCTTCAAATGTGCTATTCCCTTTGTTGTGGTAAAGGAATTCGGGCATGGAATCGTTGGCGAAAAATAAATCGATGCGGCCGTCGCGATCGTAATCCGCAAAAGCGATGCCCAATCCCTTGCCGGGAAGAGCGAGGCCCGATTTCTGGGCGATATCCGAGAAGTGGCCGTTTCCATCATTGTGGTAGACGAGCGGAGCAATGGGGCGAAAGGAATCCGGATGACAATAGGAGCGATAGCCTTCCCGGTGCTCGCCGCAATAAAGATCCTCGAAGTCCCACTGCAGATAGCGGAGCACGACAAGATCGAGCAGCCCATCTCCATCAAGATCAACCCAGGCCGCGCTGGTGGACCAGCCACTGCCCGCGACGCCGGCACGCTCCGTTACGTCTGTAAATGTTCCATCGCCGTTATTGTGATAAAGCTTGTTCCCGCCGTAAGCCGTTACATATAAATCTTCGAACCCATCATTGTCGTAATCTCCGACCGCGACTCCCATTCCGTAGCCAACTCCCTGCAGCCCGGCTTTTTCTGTCACGTCTTCGAAGGTTCCATCTTTTTTCTGGCGAAACAATCGGTTCCAATCTTTTGGGCCGGTTTTTTGCGGAATCGTTCCCTTGGGTGTGGGGTCGCTGAGCGGGGCGCCATTGACCACAAAAATATCGAGTCGTCCATCGTTGTCAAAGTCAAACAACGCGACCCCCGATCCCATGGTTTCGAGGAGATATTTCCTGGTGGTGTGTGACGCGACGTATTGAAACTTTATTTCCAAGGCGGAAGTTAGATCTAGAAACCTGGCGCCGCCCGATGATGGTTCTGCATTCTGAATCCGGACCGCTTCACCAAAGAAATTCTTGGCCGCATCCTGTGCCAAGGCTGCGGGGACTAGCAGACCAAGCAACGCAATCGCGAAAATCTGCTGTCTGTGTGAAGATGCGGTTCCAATCAACGTCTTCGCCATCCTTGCGGTTTTCCCGCTGGAGCCACTTCTGGAAAACGGCCGCTCCGAATCAGCCTCCCGCCATGGCATGCGATTGGTTTTGTGCTGGTGGGCCCGCCAGGATTTGAACCTGGGACCAACGGATTATGAGTCCGCTGCTCTAACCGCTGAGCTACGAGCCCGAACTCTTTACAAGATACTATACCCAGAAGAGTTAGTGAACATGAGCGGCGGCAAGGGTGTGACAGAGGCAGAACCAAGCGAAGCTCCGACTCTTCGCTTGCTCAACCCCAGGCCCAGGCGTCGCGTTTGATGCGAGTCCGCCGAACAGGCCAGAAAATCGATTTTGCAGTATGCTGTCTGGTGAAATAGGCGGCATTGGGCACAGGCAGAGCGAATAATTTAAGAATAACTGGGAGTCCAGCGTGACTACACGGCGAGAAGTGTTGAAATACGCAGGGCTGGGAATGGGCGCGGCGGCCGCATCGGCGATGGGATTTAAGGTGGAGGCCGAAGCCAACACGCAGCAAGGGCAGGCGCCAACGAAGCCCGCGCAGACAGAAATCACCGACAAGAGCGGCAAGCGCCTGGCGGCCGGGGCGGAGATTGCTTGGACGAAGGTGACAAAAAAGGCCGGGCCAGCGGACGTGACGCTGGACGCGACGAAACCGATGCAGACGATGCTGGGATTTGGCGCGGCGTTTACCGATGCTGCGTGCTTCACGCTCTCGCGCCTCAGCGATAGCGATCGCGCGAACCTTCTGCACACCATGTTCGGGCAGGATCAGCACGCCCTGAGCATAGGACGCATCTCGATCGGCGCAAGCGATTACAGCACCGCGGCATATAGCTACGACGATGGCGCGGCCGACCCGGACTTGAAGCGATTCAGCATCGAGCACGACCGAGATTACATTTTGCCCACCCTGCGCGCCGCCCTAGGCGCAAATCCGGATCTGTTTTTGTTCGGCTCGCCGTGGAGTCCTCCCGGATGGATGAAATACAGCAATTCGATGCTGGGCGGAAACATCCGGCCGGAACACATCCCCACGTACGCGCGGTACCTTCAGAAATTCGTGGAAGCCTATGCCGCGGCGGGCGTGAAGCTGAGCGCCCTAACGCCGCAAAACGAAATTGATGCAGACCAGGGTGGCCGAATGCCCGCGTGTCCCTGGCCGCAAGAAGACGAGGAGCGCCTGGTGGTGGCTCTCGGTCCCTTGCTGGAAGCGAGCGGCACAAAAATCTGGATGCTGGACCACAACTATACTTTGTGGGGACGCGTGCTGGATCAACTCTCCAACCCCCGCTTCAAGAAATGGGTGAACACCGTGGCCTGGCACGGGTACCTGGGAAGCCCGGAGATGATGCGCAACGTGAAGGAAAAATTTCCGGACGTGGAAATGCATTGGACCGAGGGCGGAGACGACTACAAGTTCCCCGACTATTGGACGAGTTGGTGCAAGTGGGGGGCCACGTTCAGCGGCATTTTGGCCAACGGGCCGCAGAGCATCACTACATGGAATCTGACTCTGGATGAGCGCGGGCGGCCGAACATCGGTCCCTTTGATTGCGGCGGGCTGGTGCAGATTCATTCCGTGACAAAAGAAATCAAGCAGGCGGGCCTGTATTGGGCGCTGGCGCAGTATGCCCGGGCAATTCGCCGCGGAGCCGTGATTGTCGCTTCGCACGACGCGAACGGCGACGCACCGGCGGTAAGCGGCGTACTGGTCGTTCCGCCTGGAGGACTAGTCAGCGGGACGGGGATTCCGTATAGCGCGGCGACTTCGCGGGTGTTTCACACCGCGGCGAAAAATCCCGACGGCTCAATGGTGCTGGTCTTGACGAATCCGGGTGAGGCGAAGGAAGTCACGGTCGCGTGCAGCGGGCAGACTTGCAGAGCAGCGCTGACGGCAGACTCAATCACCACCCTGAAGTGGAGTTGATTTTGTTTCGGCCCTAGTGTTTTTCGTTCTTCCAGACTAGCAAAGAGTGGAATCAGCGCAGGCCGCTCGGATGGCTTCGCACACACCCATTAGGGCTTTTCCATCTCGAGGCTTTCGCGCTTCTTTAGCCGATTCTCCTCAATAATCTTTTGAAATGCCGCGAGCGACTGCTGCGCTTCCTGCGTGCGTCCCGCCCGCCGGTACGCCTGGCTCAATTGAAAATAGGTGGCGTCGTGGTCTGGAACAAGTTTTCTGGCGGTCTCCAGACTCTCGATGGCTCCGGCGGTGTCGCCCTGCTGCAAGAGAGCGCGTCCGAGTTCGAAATAGGCCGATTCGTAGGTGGGCAGGGCTTTGATCACGTCGCGGAAGAGCGGCACTGCGTCTTCGGGATGACCCTGGGCCAACAACGCGTAACCAAGATGATAGGTCGAGAGGGGATCGGCGGGCCGAAGTTGCAGTTCGGCGCGAAATTCCTGTGCCGCAGGTTCGAACGCACTTTGATGGAGGTAAACGAGACCCCGGTAATAATGGGCCTCGGGAAGCCGGGGATCGAGTTGCAAGGCTGTATTTAGTTCGGTGAGTGCGTGGGGGTAGTCCTTTTGCTGGGCATGAGCCTGCCCAAGCAGCAAGTGAACGCTGGGGTTGCCGGCATTTTGTTGAAGAAGCCGTTGAAACATTTCCATGGCGAGATCGGGTTGGCGAGTGCGAACAAGAGCGGTGCCCCAGGCGAAAAGGAGAGCTGGATCGTCGGGCGGAGCCTTGAGAAACGGGCGAAGGACTTCCACCGTTTTGGAGAAGTTTTCCGTAACGTAATAGCTGATTCCGAGAAGCTGGCGGACAAGATGATCATCCGAATGAGCCGCCAGTTGCCGCTCCAGCGGAGGAACAGCTTCGGCATAAAGCTCGGCGCGATAGGCGGCGAGCCCCCAGTTGCGGTCGAGACCGGCAAGGGCAGGATTCCAGGCGCCAGCCTGTTTGAAAAATTCGGCGGCATCCGCGAAATTCAAGGCCTTGGCGCGCATAACACCGAGATCGTTGTAGGAGCTGGCGAGAATTTGCGAAACGAAGCTGCGGTACTCTTTCGCGGCATTGGATTCCACGGCTTGTGCTGGAACAGGCGGGCGTTGGGCGGAGGGATTTTCCTGGACGCCGCCCTGCACCATCGCTTTGGTAGATTTCTGTTGATCGTTGGCGCCGGATTCAAGAAGTCCCGCGATGCGGTCCGAAGTGTGGCTATCGCCGTCGGAGGGAGCGGCGGGCTCGTCGAAAATGTGCTTGGCGTCGTAACGGAATTTCGCTTCACGATAGCGCTGGGAATTAACGAGCGCTTTTTGGGCTTCGTCGAGGCGGCCGAGGCGGCGCAAAGTCTGGCCAAGCAGGTAATAGGCGCGGCTCACGTCGCGCGGAATTTCTTCCGGGTCGGGGACGAGATGGATGTATTTTTCGAGGGCTTCAACGGCCTGGGGGAGACGATTTGTGCCGCTATAGATTTCGCCAAGATAGAGATAAGCGAAGGGCTCAGAAGGTCGCAGGCGGCTGGCATGGAGAAGCGCGGCTTCGGCAGCGGGAAAATCGCGTAGCGCGACATCGGATATGCCAAGGAGCAAAAGCGCGTTGTATTCGCCGGGATGAAGCTTCAGCTCGCGTTCGAATTCAAGGCGGGCCTGAGGATAGGCCTCTTCCCCGCGGAATTCGAGCAGGGAGTAGCCGAGCAGCTCGTGAGCGCGAGGATATTTCGGGTCGAGCTGAACGGCTTTGCGAAATTCGGCGACGGCGGGTTCAGGAAAATGGCAGATGGAATAGGCGCGGCCGAAGAGAACATGCAACGCGGCAGAGTCTTCGAGGGTGCTCTGGATGTGTTGAAACCATTGCTGGGCATCTGTGAGGCGCTTGGCTTTCAGGTAGGCCAGGCCAAGAAAGTAAGAGGTTTCGAAGTCCTCATTCAACGCGATGGAGGCCTGGAGGGCGCGGATGGCGGCGGGAAAATCCCCGCGGTAAAGTTCGATGCGGCCGAGGACGTCCTGGGCGCGAGCTTGACGCGGATGTGCGGCGACGACGGCCTGGGCAAGCTGGCGAGCCTTCTGGAGATCGCCGGCGCGGAACCAGGCGATGGCAGCTTCGACAGCGATCTCCGGATCGGCCGGAGCGAATTTGAGAGCTTGATCCAGTTCGCGAGTGGCTTCGTCGAAACGGGATTCAGAGACGGAAATATTGCCGACCTGGCGGAGGCCGACCGCGATGGTCTGGTGGTAGCGGCGTTCGGCTTCTGCAAGGTCGCCGGAGGCAAGCGCGGATTTGGCGGATTCGAAATTACGTTTCAGGAGAACGGCGGGATCGTCGGCGGCGCGAGTTGTTGCCGCTCCATGCATGGAAAAAAAAATGAAGAGCAATGCTTTCGAGCAATGACGCAGCGGCGGAAAGCCGGTCAAGAACAAATTGGGGCGGGGAAAGACGCGGCGAGTAAATCCCATGCAAGAGGAGCTTCGCTGAAGGAGCGAGTGAGCGGAATGGAGATTAGCGGGCACCGTTAATTGCTCCACCAGCGGGAAGCGGGAGGGGTACGGTGTTGCGAATGCCCGAGCCTTCCACAATTGTGTAGATGGCGTCGGCGGCGACATTTTCCAGGGTTTCAACTTTTCCGTTGGGCCAGCGAATTTCTACGGATTCCATTTTTTTGGCGGTGCCCAGGCCAAAGTGAAGGCGGAGATCGTTTTGCGAGAGATAGCTGGCCCCGCTGCGAACTTCGCTGAATTGTTTTACGCCGGCGGAACGAATGGTTACCCGGGCGCCGATGGCGGCGCGATTACTTTTTGTTCCCACGAGCTTGAACAGCACTCGATGATAACCGTCAGCATTCATGTTCTTTAATAGCGAGGGCGGCTCGTTGACGTTCAGCAAAAGCACATCGATATTCCCTGTGTTGAAGACGTCGCCAAACGCGGCGCCTCGGCGGGAGTGAAGCGGAAGTGCGGCGAGGCCGGACTCCTTGGAGACTTCGTCGAAGGAGCCGTCGCGATTGTTGCGATGGAGCAGGAGTGGCTCGCGGTAGCGGGGGCCGGTATCCAGCGTGTCAATCTGCGGATAGACGTGGCCGTTGGCGACCAGGATATCGAGCCAGGTGTCGTTGTCCATGTCGAAAAACGCCGTCCCCCAGCCGACATAAGGATAGCTGGGTTGGCCGACCCCGGAGGTCCAACTCACGTCGTCAAAGCCTTGCGGCCCCGTATTGCGATAGAGCGAGTTGGGCTGCTCCTCAAAGTGCGTGACGAAAAAGCTCAGGCGGCCGCTGTGGTCGTAGTCGCCCCAATCAACGCCCATATTGCCGAGCTCCATGCCCTCTCCGCTGAGGGCCACCCCGGTGAGCATGCCCATGTCGGTGAATGTGCCGTTGTGATTGTTGTGGTAGAGATAGTTGGGGACGGAATCGTTAGCGACGAGGAGATCAGGCCAGCCGTCGTCGTCATAGTCCACCCACATGACGCCCAGGCCATAGTAGCCGATGTCATCGTGGACGCCCGCTTTTACGGATACTTCTTCGAAAGTGCCGTCGCCGCGGTTGTGATAGAGAAAATCGCTTTCGCCTTCGAGCCCCCAGGGACCGCACTGCACAAGGATGCCTTTGAAGCGGCAAAACTTATTGCTGCCGAATTGGGGGAGATTGTTCATGTCCAGATGGGAGTAGCGCGAGACATAAAGATCGACGAAGCCGTCTCGGTCATAGTCGCCCCACGCAGCTCCGGTCATGAAGCCGCTGCCGCCGACGCCGGCTTTTTCGGTGACATCCTCGAACTTGCAGTTGCCGAGGCCGTGATAAAGCGCGCTGCCGCCGAAGCCGGTGACGAAGAGATCAAGCTTGCCGTCATTGTCGTAATCGGCGACGGCAACGCCCATGCCCCAGCCGCGGCGGGTCAGGCCGGCCTCCTTGGTGATGTCCTTGAAGGTCCCATCGGGCTCCTGGTGATAGAGAGTGACCAACGGGTCGCTGCCGGCGCGATAGCGCTCGACGGTGGAACCGTTGACGAGGACGATGTCCAGGCGGCCATCGTCGTCGCAATCAAAAAGTCCAACACCGCCACTGGTGGAGTCGATGACGTAGCGGGCTTCGGGAGCGGCGGTGTGAGATGCCGTGAGGCCGACCTCCTTGGCAATGTCTTTGAAAGTGGGAATGGGCGGCAGGCTGCCCCGATCTTTCTTCTCTTGTGGAGTGCGTTTCGCCGGAGGAGCGACAGGTACCGGCACCCGCTGCGGCCCCTGTGTCTGCGCCAGTAGAAGGGGAACGAAGAGCGGCGAAAGAAACAGCACAGAGATCAAAAAGGCAGCCGAGCGAGGCCGATTCACTGACATAAGTCCCATTATACCGGAAAGGGTTTGAGCACTCGTTCGGCGGAGAAACGAGGAGGCCGGCAATCTTAGTAAAGAAAATCCCGCCGGGCCCCTCGACAGGCCTGGCGGGATGGTGGAGAAACTGGTTGTGCCTGCACGATTAGAAGGTGAACCTCAGCGAGTACTGAATTTGCCGGTCTCGCTGATTGTCTGCGTTCACCTGGCCGACAACCGCATTAGGGGTGGAGTTGGCAACGGAAACGGCGTTTGCAAGGGCCGTTGTAGGAGCTCCCGTCTTGTCCAGAAACGCCGGGCTTGCGGCGGTGTTCACCGCGCTGAAGCCGATATTCACATAGCCGTTGGTGTTCCCGTTGTTGGGGTTGTTATATTGCGGATGGTTGAACAAGTTAAAGAAGTCCATGCGAAATTGCAGTTTTATGCGCTCGGTGATCGAGAAGTTCTTTGCCACGGCGAAGTCTACCCTGGATACTCCCGGCCCCAAGCAATCGCCGGCGGGAGCGGTCCCGATGGCTCCCAACTTGAACCCGTCCAGGGTATAGCGGTTGGGGTTTATCCACTGAAAATTCTTGAAGTTGGAGTTGCGGCAGGACTGCCCGGCTACGAGGTTCGGCCGGTACGCGCCATTTCCCAAGCCGATGCCGGAAAGGTCATTTACACCCGACCCAGCGGCACTGAAGCTGTTAATGACTGGCGTATAGGGAGTTCCACTCGTAACGTTGACAATCGCGCTGAGTTGCCAATCTCCCAGACTGTGTTGGACGATCTTATTCATGTCGTGCAAGGCAGGGGTATTGTAGATCGCGTTGGCTCCGAAAATATGCGGCCGGTCAATGGTCGCCAGTCCACGCATGGCGCCCAAATTGAAAGGATCCAAAAGGAGGTTGCCGTTTCCATTGTTGGACCTGAGAGCCACATCTGAGATGGTTTTGGAGTAAGTGTAAACCGCGCCGATAGTCAGATCGTGCCGGAGGCGTGAGTTGAACGCTGCCTGCAGCGAATCGTAGGAGGCGCTGCCATGATAGGAATAAACCGCGATACTCCCGGATTGGAGAGGAAGAAATGGCTTCAGCGAAGTCAAACTTGCATTTGACTGTGCAAAAGCGAGCCGATCCGCCGGGTTGATGGCGTTCGCGTCGTACTTGCTTTGGGCGTTTTTCGTGCGGCTGGCGACGTAGCCCACTTCCAGCCGGGTATCCTTCATAAACTCATGCTGAGCGGTAACATTCCACTGCAAGGTATAAGGTTGCCGGGCGGTCAGTTCCGTACCGACCGAGGCATTCCCCAGCCCGGTGCCAAAACAATTCGGATCGCAGGCGGGAAGCTGATTAGTGCTGTCGAGAAACCTTCCGTTCCCGTTAACTGATTTGAAATTGCCAACAAACGGAGGATTCGCTCCGCCGAGGCCGTCCGTCAAAGAAATATCGTCGCGGTTATAGAATTGTCCGAACCCTGCCCGGAGCGACCACTTCCCCGATCCGGTAGGATCCCATGCAACGCCCAGCCGAGGCGCAAACCCACGGTTGTAGTTATTCCGTAGAGCGCGGTTCGGTCCCGGCAATCCGCCACCTGCGACGAAAATTTCGTTGCCAGAAGCGTCTTTCTTGCCCGTGTCGAACTGCGCCGGGCACGGATTGGCCAGCAGCCCCGCGGAGTAGAATAAGCCGTTGCAAGGGGCGTTGCCGAGGGACGGATTGTATGCCGCCTGATTGAATACAGTGTACTTATCATTTGCCGCATAAGGATTGGGCAGATAGGAATAGCGCATGCCCATATTGAACGTTATGCGATTGGTGAATTTGAAGTCGTCGTGGACATACCACTCCAGGTTTTCCCAGCGTCCGAGGTTAGAGAAGAAATTGCCCTGCTCACCCCACCCGAATGCCGAGCCCGCCAGGAACAGATCCGACGTGCCATAACCGGTCTGACTGGCGGTAAGGTTTTGACAAAAGAGCGGTTCGCCGGTGTCGGTTGGCCCGTGGCTCTTGCACCCGCCGAAACCGACAGACCCCTGTAGGAATCCGTTTTCCGTATCAAACAGGTCCTGGTTTTTCTCGTTGCGGCTGTAGAGGACGCCCGCCCTCAGAGTGTGACGCCCGATGGCCTTCGAAAAGTCATCCTGAAAGGTGTAGAGATTTTCAGCGTTGGCCCACGGCCCAAAATTCCAAACGGTGGGAAGATTTCCGGCGTTGATCCACGTAGCCGGCCCATTGGCGGGGGTGAATCCCTTGTTCGCCGCGGGCATGAATTGTGGAAAGAGGCTCGAGAGCGCCGTCGCCGCGCCTTGATTCGTCGGCGTAATATTAATGCGGTTGTCCGAGAAGGAGAATTGGAAATCGTTTACCGCGGTCGAGCCGATGGTCTTGCTCAAGCGGGCCACGGCGATGCGGCTGGGCTGGCTCCACGTTTCGGAAAGGAGGGACGTGCCGGAATCCGCGCCCCACCCGGAACTTCCCGTGGCGGGAGGGCCAAAGGTGTTGTTGTCCTGGACGTATCTCAACATCAACTTCAAGCTCGGCGTGAGATTGACGTCTCCCTTGATACTCTCTTCGCGGAAGTTGTTGGCCTGATTGAAGGACTTCGAAAAGTTGTTGCCGCAGCCATAGTCGGGCGCTCCCCGTGGAAGCGTGGGCAGAAGATACGTGTTCAGGACACCCACTCCAGCAGTACTCATGCGGGAAGCGGGGATGACGTCTATGAAACCCGCCCCTGTGGCGGCAGTATTATTGGGGCTGGCGGTAAATGCCCCGCCCACACCATTTCCCGGGTCCGCGAGTCCGGCCTTGGGCAGGCAGCCGACTGTGTTTGCCGAATTAAAGGCGGTGTCGTTGGCCTGATCGGAAAAGTCGCCGGTCCTCTCCAGGGGCGTCGGCACCCGCCCTGTGTTTACCCTTCCGGTGATCTGGCGATTCCATTCCTGGGACCAGAAGAAAAAGATTTTGTCTTTCTTGATCGGCCCGCCCACGGTGTACCCGAAGTCGTTGCGGCGAAGCTTAGGCGTATGGGAGCCCGGACTGTTGGCCTTAAGATTGGTATTGTTGGCGTTCAGGACGTCATTGCGTCCGAAATAATAGGCGCTGCCGTGAAATTGGTTGGTGCCGCTCTTCGTGACCAGGGTGACCTGGCCGCCGGAATTTCCGCCGAATTCCGCTCCATAGCTGTTCCGTTGGACCTTGAATTCTTCAATGGAGTCAATGGAAGGGTAAACAAGCAGCGTGCGGCCCGAACCAACGTCAACGTTATTCGCGCCATCCACAAGGAAGGTGTTGGCGTTCGAGGCGCCACCGCTGATGGAAAGGTCCGCGCCGCCGTTAAGGCCTTTTTGATTGTAAGCGAAACCACTGTCAATGGCCACGCCGGGCACCATCAGCAGCAATTGCGCGTAACTGCGGCCATTGAGGGGCAATTCGGTGATCTGTTTACCCGCAATCGTGCCGCTCAAATCAGCGTTGGTCAGTTCCACTTGCGTGGTGCTGGCAACCACTTCGATCGTTTCGCTCTTTGCGCCGACGTCCAACCGGGCGTCAATCGTCAGGCTATCGGCGACGTGAAGGACGATATCCTTGGTCTCGAAGCCCTTGAAGCCTTCCTTGGTCACCCTAAGATTGTACCGGCCGAGTGGAAGGCTCGGAAACACGTAGATGCCCTCCGTGCCAGTTTTCTGACTCTGCTGAGAGCCGGTGTCCGCATTGGTTATGGTGACTTCGGCGCCTGCGAGGGCCCCGCCCTGGGCGTCGGTCACAACACCGCTCAGCGAAGCACTCGTATTCTGAGCGTGTACGCCGAATGCAGTGCATAGAAGGAGGGCTAGCACGAAGAGCATTGAAGTCACCGGCCGCAGGCTGCCGATTGACCTTTTCACATTGGCGAATTGAATCTTCATTGGTCTACCCCTCGAGGAAGTGTGTTCACGAAACAGCCCGAATGCCCCCTGCATAGCCCGAGCTAGCGGAGGAAGCATTCCCCTTGTTGCGACACCAAAATTTAGTTCAGACCCAGCCCCAGAGCACTACGGGAAGTAGTGCTTTTTTACTAGGGGGGTATTTACAACCATTGGAGGAATCTTGTCAAGCAGAAATAATGATATTCTACAGAAAGAATAATGATATTCTACCCCGCGCCGCAGGAGCGGGTGGGAGCCCCTCGCGGTTTGGGACTGTGTCTTGGGCCTGTTTTGGCGGGTATTCGCAGAAATTCCCTTGGCCGCGAGCGAAACCAAAGGGTTCTGGTGCGCGTCGAAATCGTGCCGATCGGTGCCACGGGACAGCCCTCTCAAGCGCTGCTAGTTTCCCCCTAGGCCACTTCTTGGAAGATATGGTGAGGACCTTAGGATGACTCTGCCGCCTCCGAAGCGAAAATCAGGCCCGCGCACTTCCGATAAGGTCACCCTAAAAACGATTGCGGAACATTTAGGACTGACTCCGGGCACGGTCTCCGCGGCCCTGAACAATTCTCCCGCAGCACGATCCATCCCCGAACACACCAAAAACCGCATTATCACGGCGGCGCACGAGTTGAACTACCGGCCGAATTTTTTCGCGCGCTCATTGAGGCTGAAACGGACATACACGATAGGGGTGATAGCCGAAGAGATCGGCGACGCCTATGGCGCGATGGTGATCAGCGGCATCGAGGAATACCTGCGAAAAAATAATTACTTTTTCCTGACAGTGATTCACCGCCACGATCCGAAATTGCTGCAGACGTATGCGCAGATGCTGCTGACGCGCGGAGTGGAAGGATTTATCACGACGGATGCATCCCTGAAACAAACCCTGACGCTTCCAACGGTGGCAGTGGCCGGGCATGCGCGGGTCGAGGGAGTCACCAATGTCGTGCTGGATCATAAGCGAGCGGCGAGACTGGCGCTGAAGCACCTGAAGGAACTGGGGCACGAGAACATCGCCTTCATCAAAGGCCAGACAGTCAGTTCGGACTCCGCGGTGCGATGGACGGCGATTTGCGAGGCAGCACAAGAGATGCACATCCAGGTGCGGCCGGAATTGACGATCCAATTGGAAGGAACGGACTCGACACCTGCCATCGGGTATCCCTTCGCGAAAGCATTGCTGGCGCGAAAACATCGTTTCACGGCGCTGTTTGCCTACAACGATATTTCCGCGATCGGTTCGATTTGGGCGATTAAGGAAGCGGGCTTGCGCGTGCCGGAAGACATTTCCGTGGTGGGGTTTGACGATATTCCCGGGGCGGCGTACGCCAATCCGGGGCTGACTACGGTACGGCAGCCGCTGATACGCATGGGACAGATTGCCGCGCAAACGATTGTCGATCAGATAGAAGGGCGCGCCGAATACGTTCCGAAAATAGCGATCGAGCCAGAGTTCGTGGTGCGCGCTTCCACAGGTCCAGTGCCAGCGCGAAACGTGGGGGGAGAATCGCGGGAAACAAGCCGGAAAGCCAAAGAAAAAGCCGGCTACGCTGCTCTTCAAAACCTCCAAGACTAATCACGAAGCCAACCAGCGGCCGAAAGGCGCGAGATGAACGTACTTAAAGAAATGACGGGGTTCAGGAAGAGTTCCGGGCCGGCAGAAAAATGTTCTTGGGCGGGGCGAATCGGCTGGGGCACTTTGCCCGCAGCCGCGGAGAGTCTAGCGGCAACGACTACGGCGCTGCTGCTTGCGATTACCCTGGCGATGAACCCTTCTTGCTCCCAGGCCCAATCCGTGAATACGGCACCTGAGCGCGCAACAAAACCTGAAAGCCAGGCTCCGGTCGTTCATGTCAACCAATGGCCGGAAAGCAAGTCACCGATCGGCCTCGACCCCAAAATCGAATCGCGCATCAACGGCCTGCTCAAACAGATGACAGTCGAAGAAAAAGTCGGTCAGGTCGTCCAGCCCGAATGGAAGTCGATCAACCCTGCGGAGGTGGCCCAATATCATATCGGTTCGATTGAAAACGGCGGCGGCGCGGTGCCCGGCGGGAACAAGCATTCGAGCGTTCAGGACTGGGTTAACCTGATCGAGCCCTATTACGACGCCTCGGTTGATCCGGCGAGAAACCGCGTCATCATTCCGTTGATCTGGGCGTCGGATGCCGTCCATGGCCACAATAATGTCTATGGAGCTACGCTTTTCCCGCACAATGTGGGACTGGGCGCGGCGCACGATCCGGACCTGATCCGCCGCATCGGCGAGGTCACGGCCGCCGAGATGCGCTCGACCGGCATGGACTGGTCGTTTGCGCCGACGATTGCCGTTGCGCGCGACGACCGGTGGGGCCGCTCGTATGAAAGCTATTCCGAAGATCCGAAAATTGTGGCGCAGTATGCCGCGGCCATTGTGGCGGGACTGGAAGGCTCAGGTTCGACTTTCCTCGATAAGGATCACGTCATCTCCACCGCCAAGCATTTCCTTGGCGACGGCTCGACCGACGGCGGCCGAGACCAGGGCGATTCCCTGGTCTCTGAAGCCGATCTGATCCGGTTGCACGCGGCCGGCTATACCCAGGCTATCAATGCCGGCACACAGACTGTGATGGCCTCTTACAATTCCTGGCACGGCGTCAAGATGCATGCCAATAAGGCGCTGATGACCGACGTGCTGAAGGGCCCGATGGGTTTCGACGGCTTCGTCATCGGTGATTGGAACGCGCACGGGCAAATTCCCGGCTGCACAAAAGCCGACTGTGCACTGGCGTTCAACGCGGGGATCGATATTTTCAACGCACCGCAGGACTGGAAAGCGCTCCACGGCAATCTGGTGCGCGAGGTAAAGGACGGCACGATTCCCATGGCGCGCCTGGATGACGCCGTGCGACGGATCCTGCGCGTTAAAATTCGCATGGGTGTGTTCGATGAGCCCGCGCCGAACAAACGTCCCAACACCTACCAGCCCATCGGCACGCCCGCTCATCGTGCTGTCGCGCGCCAGGCGGTGCGCGAATCGTTGGTGCTGCTCAAGAATGAGGGTGTTCTGCCGATTAGGCCTGCCGCCACCGTGTTGATCGCGGGCGACGGCGCCGACAATATAGCCATGCAGGCGGGCGGCTGGACGCTTTCCTGGCAAGGCGCAGATAACGGCCCGAACGACTTTCCCGGCGCTACCTCGATTTATGAGGGCCTGAAAGCCGAAATTGACGCGGCCGGCGGACGGGCGCTCTTCAGCCCCGACGGCACAGCGGCGCAAAAGGCTGACGTTGCAATCGTTGTGTTCGGCGAAACACCGTATGCCGAATTCGAGGGCGACCAGAGCGATGTAGCGCTTCATCACGACAACGTAGAGTCTCTGGAACTGATAAAAAAGATAAAAGCGCAGGGAATTCCTGTGGTCGCCGTCATGTTGTCGGGCCGCCCACTTTATGTCAATCCGCAGATTAATGCTTCCGACGCTTTTGTCGAGGCTTGGCTACCGGGCTCGGAAGGCGAGGGTGTCGCCGACGTGCTGACTGGCAAGTACGATTTTACCGGCAAGCTCAGTTTTTCCTGGCCCAAACGCCCTGACCAGACACCGTTGAATGTCGGGGATGCGGCCTATGATCCGCAGTTCGCTTATGGTTTCGGGCTGAGTTATGCCGCGCCAGCTCAGACGCCGGCATTACCAGAAGTGGCCGTCACGACGAACTACGGTGAGAAAAACGTCTACTACGCGAAGGGTAGGACGTGGAACGGTTACAAACTTTCCATTGGTAACGGAAACGCGCCGCAGGTGGACTTTGCCGGCACGCGCATCTCGCTCTCCGGATCGGCGGGCTTGATCCTGGAATTGCAGGCCGACGGCGCATTGCACGCGGTGTGGAACGGCAAATCGAACGCGTTGTTGCGGCTGCGCGGGGAGAAACCCAGCGACGTCAGCCGCGAGGCCAATGGGGCGATGCTGCTTAGCCTGACCGTGCGCGTGAATGCTGCCCCCGCCTCCGAGGTGCGACTGAGCGTCGGTTCTGCTTCGGTGCCCGTGACCGCCGAGCTCAAGGCCCTTCCCGCGGGCAGTTATGCGACTCTGGCTGTGCCGTTGTCCTGCTTTTCCGCGCAGGACTTGAAGCAGACCCCGAGCATTGCTCAATTGGAAACTTCCGGCAGTCTGGATCTTTCGGTCTCCGAAATCCGCCTGACGGAAACCAAAACGGGCGCGGCTTGTCCCACGAAGTAATGGATTCCAATAAAGCGACCGTGATCCTCTCGAAAGCTTCAACGAATGGCCGGCGAGCGGGTAAGCGGATCTACCTGCGTTTGCCGTAAGAACCAGATTGGGTTGTCGTCCCCCAGTATTTCCCGCTAACATCAGGGTGCTGCGGGAGTTGCTCGTTGCGCGAAGCGTCGCGATCCAAACGCGTTGGTCTTTTTCATCAGACCAGGGCTCTCCGCTCCATTCTCCCGAGGGAGCATCCATTGTCTACGATCACTGCCGGCAGGCTCACTACACCGCTGATTCGCGAATCCCACGGCCACCGGCCGGCAAGCTGGGAAGAGGCGCTCGAGCGCGTTGCCGCCGGGCTGCGCGGCCAGGTCGCGAAACACGGACCGCGAACGTTTGGCATGTTCAGTTGCTCGAAAACGACCAACGAACTGAACTACATCGCGCAAAAATTCGTGCGCTCGGTCATCGGCTGCAACAACATTGACAGTTGCAACCGAACTTGACACGCGCCAAGCGTCGCCGGTCTGGCGGCGGTTTTTGGAGCAGGCGGAGCGACCAGTTCCTATCAGGAAATGGCGGAGTCCGATTTTATTTTTCTGTGGGGTTCGAACGCCCGCGAGACGCACCCGATCCTGTTCCACCACCTGTTGAAAGCCACACGCCGCGGTGCGCAACTTATCGTGGTGGATCCTCGCCGCACGAGTTCGGCGCAGTTCGCGCACACCTGGCTCGGGCTCGATGTAGGCTCCGACATCGCGCTTGCAAACGCCATGGCCCGCGAGATCGTTCATTCCGGTCTGGCCAACGAGAAGTTCATCCGGCACGCCACCAGCGGATTCGAGGCCTATCGCGACACGGTTGAAAAATACCCGCTGGAGCGCGCCGAACGCGAGACCCGTGTGCCCGCCGCGCTGATACGCGAAGCCGCTCACGCCTACGCAAAAGCGGGCCGCGCCCAAATGTGCTGGACGCTGGGAATCACGGAACACCACAACGCCGTGGACAATGTTCTCGCGCTCATCAATCTCGCGCTGCTTACAGGACACGTCGGCTGCTACGGCAGCGGCATCAATCCTCTTCGCGGCCAGAATAATGTTCAGGGCGGCGGCGACATGGGCGCCATTCCGGACCGTTTTCCCGGTTTTCAGCATGTCGAAAATGCGGAACTGCGCGCAAAGTTTGAAAAAGCCTGGGGCACGAAAGTCGATCCTAAGGCGGGCATGCACGTAACGCGCATGTTTGAAGCGATGGAGCACGGCCAGCTGACAAGCCTCTATGTTCTGGGTGAAAACCCGGTTACTTCCGAAGCGGATGGACGCCGGACTCGAAAACTTCTGGACGGCCTGGAATTTCTGGTGGCGCAGGATCTTTTCTACACGGAAACGGCACAAATTGCCGATGTGGTGCTGCCCGGCGCCGCCGGGTGGTGCGAGAGCGAAGGAACGGTGACCAACAGCGAGCGCCGCGTCCAGCGCGTGCGGGCCGCGGTGCCGCCGCCAGCCGGCGTGATGGACGACACTGCGATCCTCTTTGAACTGGCCCGCCGGCTTGGCCACAACTGGGGCGAGCCCATTGCCGAAAACATCTGGAACGAACTGCGCGGCCTGAGCCCCATGCACGCGGGCATGAGCTACGCGCGGCTTGAACAGCTCGGCGGCATCCAGTGGCCCTGCTACGACGAATCGCACCCGGGCGAACAGTACCTTCACAGCCGGCTCTGGCAGGAACCCCTGCTTGGGCCCCGCGCTCCTTTTTCCTGCGTCGAGTTTGAGCCGCCGGTTGATACGCTGACCCCCGAATTTCCAATCCGCCTCACCACCGGACGCCGCCTCGATTCCTACAACACAGGGGTGCAGACCGGAAAATACCCGTCGCCCTTGCGCCGCCCGGAAACGCTGGACCTCTCGCCGGAAGACGGCGAACGCTACGCTCTGCAGGAGGGCGAACGCGTTCGCATTCGATCCCGCCGTGGCGCAGTCGAAGCGCCCGTGCATTTTGACGTAGCCCTCCGCCCCGGGCTCGCCTTCATGACGCTGCACTTTCCCGATCAAGTCCGCACCAACGATTTGACGATCGAAGCCCCGGATCCCAAATCCGGCACTTCCGAATTTAAAGCCTCGGCGATTTCCATCGAAAAGATTGAGGTGAAATGAGTGGAGCTCCATTTCACCAGCGACGCGGCAACACAGAATGAAAAATCCGCGGTGGACCTTATTCTTGGGGTGCCGGCTTCCCAGTGGGGCGGTGCTCCGTGCGGTGCTCTGCGGCATGAACAATTTTCTTCCGCTGAACCGAACCGCCGCCATTTGCTCTTGCCGGTGCTTCATTCTCTGCAGTCGCAAATCGGATGGCTGAGTCCCGGCGCGCTGAACTACGTCGCGGTGCGTTTGGACGTTCCGCCGGCGGAAGTACATGCGGTGGCATCGTTTTACGATCTGTTCAGCTTGCAGCCAACCCCGCCAATCTCGCTACACGTCTGCGACGACATTGCTTGCAGAACGAAGGGCGCCGAATCCCTTTGTGCGCGGCTTGAAAATGCCCTCGGGAAAGAGGATTCGCCGGGCATCGACGGCAAAATTTCGTGGCATCGCAGCCCGTGCCTCGGCCTCTGCGATCAAGCGCCCGCGGCACTCCTGCGGTCGGCCGGAAAATCGCCGAAGGAATGGGCGATCGCCCAAGCCAATGAGCCGTCGCTTCGCGCGAATCTGGAAAACTGCGTTGCCGGCGGAAACGGTCTGAAAGAATCGCGGCCGTTGTTGCGGGAATTTCTGCCGCAATTTGGCGAGCCACAACTCCGGTTGCTGCGGCGTGTGGGCCGTGAGGACGGAGCGAACCTTGAAGCCTACCAGCGGGCGGAGGGCTACGCGGCGCTTCGGCGAGCGACGGAAATTGGGCCGGAAGCGGTGGTGAAGGAAGTGATCGAGTCGCGATTGTTGGGACGCGGCGGCGCGGCATTCCCCACCGGCAAAAAATGGGAAGCGGTTTTTCGGCAGCGCCGTCCCGGCGCGGTCCACTACGTGATTTGCAACGCGGACGAGTCAGAGCCGGGCACGTTCAAGGATCGCGTCCTGATGACCGGCGATCCATTCGCTTTAATCGAGGGCCTGACGATCGCGGGATTCGCAGTTGGTGCGGAAAAAGGATTTATCTACATTCGCGGTGAATATCCCGAATCGTTTCAGATCCTTTCCCAGGCTGTCCAGGCCGCGCGTGAAAAGCATTTTCTGGGCAAGAACATTCTGGGCGGAGCTTTTTCGTTTGATATCGAACTCCGCCGCGGCGCCGGAGCCTACATTTGTGGCGAAGAGACCGCGCTCTTTAATTCGATCGAAGGTTTCCGCGGCGAACCGCGCAATAAACCTCCTTTCCCGACGCAGTCCGGGCTCTTCCGCCGGCCAACCATCGTGAACAACGTCGAAACACTGGTAAATATTCCGGAGATTCTCCTGAAAGGCGGCGCGGCCTATGCGCGCGTCGGCACGCCGCAGTCCGCGGGATACCGGCTGTTTTGCCTTTCCGGACATGTGGCGAAGCCGGGCACCTACGAGGTCGCGTTCGGCATCACCCTTCGCCAGTTGATCGAAATGGCCGGCGGCGTCGGCGGCACGGGAAAGTTGCAGGCCGTGCTGCTTGGCGGCGCGGCGGGATCGTTCGTCTCACCGCAGGAGCTCGATACCCCTCTCACGTTTGAAGGGGTGCGCGCGATTGGCGCCAGCCTCGGCTCCGGGGTGGTGATGCTCTTCGACGACTCCGTGGATTTGAAAACTATACTGGCGCGCATCGCAAAATTCTTCCGCCACGAATCCTGCGGCCAATGCGTTCCGTGCCGCGTCGGCACGATCCGCCAGGAAGAGATTCTGCAACGGCTTGCAACCCGCAGTCCGAATGGTTCGGTGCAAGCGGAAATCGCCCTGTTGAAGGAAGCAGCACAAGCGATGCGTGACGCTTCCATCTGCGGCCTGGGCCAGACCGCGCCTGCCGCAATTCTCTCCGCCATCGAACGCTGGAGCCTTTATTCATGAGCGAACCCTTGAACGCCCCTCTTTCAACGATCCCTGTGCCGAGAGGCCCGCTGCCCAGTTCCCCCGCCCCCGAACCTGTGCGCATGGTGGAGATTAAGATTGACGGACAACCGCTTTTTGTCAGCGAAGGCGCCACCATCCTCGAAGCCGCCCGCCAGCTGAGCATCGAGACTCCCACGCTCTGCTATCTGGAAAATCTCACGCCCGTAAACGTTTGCCGCCTCTGCGTCGTGGAACTCGAAGGCTCGCGCGTTCTGGTGCCCGCCTGCTCGCGCAAAGTGGAAGCCGGAATGATGATTCACACCGATTCCGAACGCGTGCGCCTTAGCCGCAAGCTGGTCCTCGAATTTCTCGCCTCGTCCGTGGATCTCTCGACATGGCCCGCCTTCCCCGAATACAGCAAGCGTTACGCCGCGAATCCCGCGCGCTTCGGCAAGGATGCGGCCGGAAATTCTCAACCGGTGAAGATCGACAACGATCTGTATGTCCGCGATTACGCCAAATGCGTGCTGTGCTACAAATGCGTGCAAGCCTGCGGCGTCGAAGCGCAATACACGTTTGCCATCGCGGTCGCGGGGCGCGGCCACGGCGCGCACATTTCCACCGAATTCGAAATTCCCCTGCCGGAATCCGCCTGCGTCTATTGCGGCAACTGCATCGGCGTATGCCCGACGGGCGCGCTGATGTTCAAATCCGAATACGAAATGCGCGCCAACCGGGCTTGGGATGAAACCCGGCAGACAAAGACGGATACGATCTGTCCTTATTGTGGCGTGGGGTGCGATCTCACCGTCCATGCGCAGGACGGCAAGATTGTTAAGGTGACTTCTCCGCTCGACCACTCCGTGACCAACGGCCACCTGTGCATCAAGGGCCGCTTCGGCTGGCAATTTGTGCAAATTCAGCCCGCGCGAGAGCTGTAGCTCAGGCCTTCAGGCCTGAGGGGTTTCGCTGCGTTGCCATGATTTTCTGTGCGAAGGGAAAACCCTCACCCCTGAAGGGGCGAGCTACAGCACTGCCCTTTTTGTTTCCTGCAGAATATTTCCGCCGTCCACCACCAGGATCTGCCCGGTGATATACGACGCTTCTTTCGAGGCCAGAAACGCCACCGCAGCCGCCACTTCTTCCGGTTTTCCCGCGCGTCCAAGCGGCGTGTACGTGGCCGATTGCAATTCCTCGGGCAGCGAAGACCCGGTGTGCACCCATCCCGGCGCCACACCATTGATGGTGATGCCGTGCATTCCGTGCTCGATGGCCACGGCGCGCATCAATCCGTCCATCGCGCCTTTGGCCGCTCCGTAAGCGCCCGAACCCACGTTGCTCACCATTGGCCCGGTGACCGAAGTCACGTTCACGATCCGTCCGTAATTCTGCTTCCTCATGATCGGGAGGACCGCTCGGATCATCAGAAACGCCGTATCCAGCGTCATCGCCAGTTGCCGCTGCCAATCCGCGTAACTGATTTTCTCGACTGTGGTGTTTCCCGGCTGCTTGCCGTTTTGCGCCATCCCCGCGTTGTTCACAAGGATGTCGATGCGCCCGTTCCGCTTCGCCACTTCCTCCACCACTCGCAGCGCGCGCGCCTCTTCCGTCAAATCCGCAACAAAAGGAAACACGCGTTCGCCGGATGGATCGAGTTGTTTGGCTGCTTCATAAATGCGCCCGGTTGTGGCGCCGAGCGCGACAAACGCGCCTGCGTCGAAAAGCTGCCGGGCGATCGCGAAACCGATGCCCGCAACGCTCCCTGCGCCTGTGACAATTGCCGTCTGACCCTGTAGGGAAGAATTCATCGCCGCGGAGCGCTACGCCTTCACGCCGCCGATGCACAGATACTTGATCTCCAAAAATTCCTCGATTCCGTACTTCGAGCCTTCGCGCCCGAGGCCCGACTCCTTCACCCCGCCGAACGGCGCTACCTCCGTCGAAATAATTCCCGTGTTGATGCCCACGATTCCGTACTCCAGCGCTTCCGCAACGCGCCAGACACGCGCCAGATCGCGGCCATAGAAATACGCGGCCAGCCCAAACTCAGTGTCGTTCGCCAGTGCAATCGCCTCCGCCTCCGTCTTGAAACGGAAAAGCGGCGCTACCGGTCCAAACGTCTCTTCGCGGGCAACGGCCATCTGCGTCGTTGCATTCACAAGGATGGTGGGCTCAAAGAAGCGTCCGCCCAGCGCGTGGCGATGTCCGCCGGCAATCACTTTGGCGCCCTTCGACACCGCATCCTTAATATGGCTCTCCACTTTTTCCACGGCCGCGTTGTCGATCAGCGGCCCCTGCGAAGCGCCTGCCTCCAGCCCCGGAGCGGGCTTCAGTTTATTCACTGCGGCCACCAGCTTCTCGGCGAACGCATCGTAAACCGACTCCTGCACCAGCACGCGATTCGTGCACACGCAGGTCTGCCCGGTATTCCGGTATTTCGAAGCGATCGCGCCTTCCACCGCGGCATCCAGATCCGCGTCCTCAAAAACGATGAACGGCGCGTTCCCGCCCAGCTCCAGGGAAAGCTTTTTGATCGTCGAAGCGCACTGTGCCATCAAAACTTTTCCGACTTCCGTCGAACCCGTGAACGATAGCTTCCGCACGATCGGATTCGAAGTCAGTTCCGCGCCGATCTCCTTTGCGGACCCGGTGATCACATTCAGCACGCCTTTGGGAACTCCCGCGCGTTCGGCAAGCTCGGCCAACGCCAGGGCCGAAAACGGAGTCTGCGCCGCGGGCTTGATCACCACCGTGCAACCCGCCGCCAGCGCCGGCCCCGCCTTGCGGGTAATCATCGCCAGCGGAAAATTCCACGGGGTAATGCAGGCCACCACGCCGATCGGCTGCTTCAGAACAACGATCCGCTTGTCGGCCTGGTGGCCGGGAATTGTGTCGCCGTAAACGCGTTTTGCTTCTTCGCCAAACCATTCCAGAAACGCCGCGGCATACGCCACTTCCCCGCGGGATTCGGTCAGCGGCTTACCTTGCTCCAGCGTCATCAGCCGTGCCAGGTCCTCCTGGTTCTCCATCATCAAGTCGAACCACTTGCGCAAGATGTTTGCGCGTTCCTTCGCGGTCCGCGCGCTCCAGGATTTGAACGCTTCGTTTGCCGCTTCAATTGCGTGCCGCGTCTCCGCGCCGCTCAGCTTGGGTACCTTGCCAATGATTTCTCCGCTGGCGGGATTATCCACGCTGACCGTTCCACCGCCTGCCGCCTGCACCCATTTCCCATCCACATAGCAGGCTTCGCGAAATAACCGCATGTCCTTCAAATCAACCGCTGCGACCGCCGAATTTGTGGCCGTGCTCGACATAAGACACCTCGTTCATTTGGTAACGCGTGAAAACACCGGTTCCCGTCTGGTCGGCCGGGTTCCTCGCGGAAAGGCTTACGCGTGTGAGAGTGCAACCTGCTTTTGCTCGGACACGAGCGCCAATCCTGCTTCCAGCACGTCCAGCCCTTCGTCCAGCTGTTCGTCCGTAGCTACCAGCGGCACCAGTATGCGCACCACGTTTCCATACGTCCCCGCCGTGATGGTGATCAAGCCGTGCTCGTAGGCGTACTTCGAAAGCTCCTTAGTCTGGGCGCCCGCCGGTTCGCGGGTCTCTCTGTTCGTGACCAGTTCGATCGCGCACATGCCGCCGAGGCCGCGCACATGGCCGACAATCGGCCATTTCTGCTGCCAAGCCTTTGCCCGCTCCTCGAAGCGCTTCCCGATCGCGGTTGACCGCGCCAGCAATCCATCCTTTTCGATCGTCTCGATCGCGGCGAGCCCCGCCACGCACGAAGTGGGATTCCCGGCAAAGGTGCTGCCCAACCCACCGGGGATCGGCGCATCCATAATTTCCGCTCGGCCGGTGACTGCGGCAATCGGCAGCCCGCCGCCCAACGACTTCGCGGTGATCAGCAGGTCCGGCTCAACGCCGTAATGCTCGATGGCGAACATTTTCCCGGTGCGTCCCAGGCCGCTCTGAACCTCATCCGCGATGAAAAGGATTCCGTGCTTGTCGCAGATTTCACGAATCACCGAAAAGAATTCTTTCGGCGGCACCACGAAGCCGCCTTCGCCGAGCACCGGCTCCGCAATGATCGCTGCAACCTGATCCGCGGCAACAACACGTTTGAATGTATCTTCCAGGTGATGCGCGCAAGCCATCTTGCACGAGGGATACGTCAAGCCGTACGAACAGTGATAGCAGTTGGCGTAAGGAATCCTGTAAATCTCCGGCGCAAACGGGCCGAAGCCCACCTTGTAGGGATTGGTTTTGCTGGTCAGCGACATCGTCAGCAAAGTCCTGCCGTGAAACGCATCCTCGAAACAGATCACCGCCGGCCGCTTGGTGTGCGCGCGGGCAATCTTCACCGCGTTCTCCACGCCCTCCGCGCCGGTGTTCACAAAAAACGTTTTCTTCGCGCCTTTCATCGGCGCCAGCGAATTCAGCTTCTCCGCCAGCGCGATGTAGGATTCGTACGGAGTCACGCCAAAACAGGTGTGCAGAAACTTCTCCAACTGCGCCTTCACGGCGTTTTCCACACGTGGCGCGCGATGCCCCACGTTCAGGCAGCCGATCCCTCCGGCGAAATCCAGGTGACGGTTGCCGTCGACATCCTCAATCCACGCGCCTTCGGCCTTGGCGGCGAATATCGGCGTCACCAGTTGCGGCCCGCGTGGAATCGCGGCTTCGCGGCGCGCCAATAACGCTTTGGATTTTGGCCCGGGAATTTCCGTGCGCAATTGAATGGTCTTCATAGCTCTCACTTCCCTTGTTTGAATTCAGAAAACTTTCGCGTCTCAGTACCAGCCAATCGGAGTTTCATCCAGATTGACGTACACCTGCTTGGTTTCGAGATATTCTTCCAGTCCCCACGGCCCAAGTTCCCTGCCGAATCCAGACTGTTTGTAGCCGCCCCAGGGAGCTTCGACGTAAGTCGGCTGCATGTGATTCACCCAGATAATCCCCGCTCGCATCGATTTTACGATTCTGAACGCCTTATAAATGTCGCGCGTCCACACGGCGCCGGCCAGGCCGTACGGAGTATCGTTGGCAATCTTGATGGCATCGGCTTCGTTTTCAAATGGAATCACGGAGGCCACGGGGCCAAATATTTCTTCACGCGCAATCCGCGCCGAATTGTCTACGTCGTAGAAAATTGTCGGCTCCACGTAGAATCCCTTGCCGAACGCTTTCGCGCGCCCCCCGCCAATCGCTGTCTTCGCTTCCTTCTTGCCGATCTCCATGTACGAGGTCACGCGATCGTACTGCTCCTTGCTGACCAGCGGCCCCATCTTGGTGTCGCGATCGAGCGGCGCGCCCAGCTTGATACGCTTGGCTTTTTCCGTCATAGCCTCGACAAACTTGGAGTAGATCTTTTTCTCGACCAGAATGCGGCTGCCCGCCGAGCAGACTTCGCCCTGATTGATGAACACGCCAAACAGCGCTCCATCCACCGCGGCCTCCCAATCCGCATCGGCAAAAAACACGTTCGGCGATTTTCCGCCGAGCTCCAGCGTCACCCGCTTCAGCGTATCGGCCGCGCTTTTGACGATGATCTTTCCCACCGCGGCGCTTCCCGTAAACGCGATCTTGTCCACGCCGGGATGCGCCACCAGCGCCGATCCGGCGACTTCGCCCACTCCGTTCACCACGTTCAGCACACCCGGCGGCAATCCCACTTCTTCCAGCCAGTTCGCGAATTCCAGCGCGGTCAGCGGCGTCTGCTCTGCGGGCTTCAATACACAGGTGCAGCCGGCTGCCAGCGCGGGCGCAAGCTTCCACGCCGCCATCAGCAGTGGATAATTCCACGGAATAATCTGCCCGGCCACGCCCACGGGCTCGCGCAGCGTAAAGCTCAAAGCATTTGCGGGAACCGGCATCACGCTGCCATTCACCTTGTTCGCCAGGCCGCCGTAGTATTCGAAACACGTCGCCACGTCGCCGATATCGTATTCCGCTTCCACAATCGGCTTGCCGGTATTGCGCGATTCCAATTCCGCCAGCATCGGCTGATTCTGGCGGATCTTTTCCGCCAGCTTGAACAGGATGCGCCCGCGATCCTGCGCCGTCGTCGCGGGCCACGGCCCGGAATCAAAAGCCGCCCGCGCCGCCTTTACGGCTTTGTCCACGTCGCCGGCACTCGCGGCCGCAACGTTCGCAATCACTTCTTCCGTCGAAGGGTCGAACACGGGAAACGTTTCGCCGGTCGAACTCGAAACCCATTGGCCGTTCACGTAATTCTGATAGGTTTTCACCGCAGGTTTTGCTGGACTTGACATCGCTTTCCTCCAACTTCTAATTTCACGCCGGCGTCGACCCCTCCGCCAGCTTCCGCGCCGCTTTCCGGCTGCCATACACAAAAAAGAAAAACGCCGCCAGGCCGATAAAGCCAAGCGTCCCGCCGAACATCCAAATCTCGTACGACAGCAGCGAAGTAATCTGCTGCGCCGGAAAAAATGCCAGCGCGATCCCGAGGGTCGTCGTCAGCATCCCGGAAATGCCGGCAAATACCAGCATTCCGCGGCCGTAATGCCCGCGCACGAATTTCTCGTCGAACGCGATCTTCAGCAGCGCTCCGAACATATATAGGAACGGAACCAACTGCAGCACCACTGCCAGAGACAGCAGTTTTTGAAACGTTTCCTGGACCCCGGAACCAGTCAGCGTAAAATTCAGCACCACCAGGATCAGCGAAACCCCGGCGTGCACCAGCAGCGCCGGATACGGTGTGGCGTATTTCGGATGAATCTTGCCCAGCCACGACGGGAGGTAGGAGTCCAGCCCCGCGACAAATGGAATCCGCGCCGAACCCCCGAGCCACGCCGAACCGATTCCCGCAATCGACAGGCTTAGCATCAATGCAAACGGCGCCACAATCCAAGGCACGCCAACTTGCCCCGCCATGTGGCTGACCGCCTGCACGATTCCCTGCAGCACGCTGATGCTGTCCTTGCTCACGGCAATGAGCAAAGTCAACGTCGCTCCCACGTAAAGAAATCCGGAAAAGAGCCCGCCCCACGCCACCGCCCCCGGCAGTGTCTTCTGCGGGTTTTCAATCTCATCGCCCATGATGGAGGCCAGCTCCAGCCCCACCAGGCCAAAACAAATCACTCCAAAAGAATTCAGCACGAATCGCGGATTCGTTGGTATCCGAAAATCCGACCAGTGAATGGAAGTGCCGAACCGCAGGCAAACAACAATGCCCAGTCCCATCAGCAGAAATGCCGCGACAAACGTCCCGATGCCACCAAGATTGTTGATCCACTTGCCCACGCCAAGCCCCATAATATTCAAAATTACCAACACGCTCAGCAGCACCACGCTTGCCGCCAGCGCGAACGGTTTATTGTCACCCAGCGACGCGTGCCCCGGCCCCAACACAAAAACGGAAACGCCGACGAAGTACAGCATGATCGTCGGCACGTACATCATGTTGTTGGTCCAATAACACCAACCGGAAAGAAATCCGTGGAAGTCGCCGAACACTTCCTTGGCCCAAAGATAAACGCCGCCTTCACCGGGGTACCGGTGCGCCAGCTCAATCACCGCAATCCCCTGCGGCCAGAAAAAAAGAATCAACGAGATGATCCACAGCCAGATGGTGACTCCGCCATTCGCGGCAATGGATGGCAGAACGTTCAGGTTGAAAACGGCGACAACAAACAGGAGCACGAGGTCGCGCTTGCCGAGTACCCGCTTCAGGTGCGTGGTTCCGGTGGAAGAAGGAGAAACGTCTGCCCCCACGCGCGCGGCCTCGTGACTCAAACTGTGCTCTCCTTAGTGTCCGGCAGCGCCGACGAACTGCGCGCCGCGTTCCTGCTGAGCTTTTGCTAGGCCGGGCGCGACCTCTTCGAAGGCAGCCAGGTGCTTGTCGATATCCGCTTCCGTGTGCTGCACGGAAATCGTCCACTGCTCGTCCCACCAATAAGGCATCGCCAGCACGCCGCGGTTCACCATGCCGAACCAGAATTGCCGCCAGATGTCGACGTCGATCTTCAGCCAGTCCCGGTAATTGCGAATCTCCTGCGGATAGAACATCAAGGCGCCATTCACTCCGGCGCTGATCACATACGCCTGCACGCCGTTTTTCTTGACGATCGAGCGATACCCGTCGGCAAGCTTCTTGCCCAGCTTGTCCACGTGCGCGTAGTTCTCGCGCGTCAGCACTTCGCGGAACACCGCCAATCCCGCGGCCATCGCAAAGCGGTTCGTGTTGTATGTGCCGCCATGGAAAACCTTGTGCTGGACGATCAGGTCCATCACTTCCTTGCTCGCGCCAAACGCCGCCAGCGGCACGCCGCCGCCGATGGATTTCGCCAGCGTGATCATGTCCGGCTTTACGCCGAAATATTCGCTTGCCCCGCCCCAACCGAGCTTCGCGCCGGTTTTCACTTCGTCGAAAATCAGCAGTGCGCCGTTCTTGGTGCAGATCGCCCGCAAGGCTTCCAGGAACCCCGGCTGCGGCATGCACAGCCCGACGTTCATCAGGATCGGCTCCAGAATAATCGCCGCAATCTGTCCAGGGAATTGCTTGAACCGGTTTTCGACGCTGCCGATATCGTTGAACTGCGCGACGGTGACGTTATCGAGCACCGCCTTGATGACGCCCAGGCCACCCGGCACCGAATTCGGAGCATGAATGTCGCCCGCGTCCTCCAGCTTCGGCTTTACGCTGACTAACGCCGTGTCATGCAGTCCGTGATACGCGCCTTCAAAGCGCAGTATTTTGTCGCGCCCGGTTGCAGCACGAGCAATCCGGCAAGCATGCATGGTCGCTTCCGTGCCGCTATTGCCGAAGCGCACCATCTCCACCGGATACCGCGCGCAAATTTCTTCCGCCAGTTCCAACTCCATCCCGTGCGGCATACCAAAGGTGGTGCCGCTGTCGGCCATCGCCTTCACCGCTTTCACCACCGCGGGATGTCCGTGCCCGGCCATCAGCGTGCCGAAACAAAGGTTGTGATCGATGTATTCGTTGCCGTCGATGTCTTTAATTTTGCTGCCGTGCCCCTCCGCCACAAAAATGGGATACGGGTCATAGGCGCGATAGTTGCTGGCAACGCCAAGCGGAATGCGTTTCTGCGCCTTCTTGTGCGCTTCCGCCGATTTCGGCGTGCGCTTCTCGTACAGGGCGATTTCCTTCTTGAGTATGTCGTGCATTTGCTGCTCCATCCAGGTAGGCCTTCCTATGCGGTCACCTGTGGCAGGTCTATTCCCTGCGGTCAGTATTGGGGCGGTTTCGCGCCGTCCCAGTGTAGGGGCGGCCTTAGGCCGCCTCTGCGGGCGAGGTAAACTGCGTGGTTCCTGCGGCGAACTACGCTTACCAGTCTACGCCACTTTCATAACTTCTTGGAGCCGCGCAAAGCATCTCCGCGGCCATACCGCTTCTTTTCGCGCAAAAGCGTCCCGGCCTGGTTGGGACGCTTCCACGCAAAAAGTCAGCTCATCCAGGCGGCGGTTTTCCGCCCGCTCGCCTTAGAAGTAGAACTTCAGCGCGAACTGGATGATGCGGGGATCCCGGGCGCGCTTCACGCGTCCGAAGTCCGTGCCATCCGTGATGTTGCCGTCCGGCTGGAAGAATTGCGCGTGATTGAAAATGTTGTAAAACTCGGATCGAAACTGAATCCGATACCGTTCCCCGATCGGCGTATCCTTCAACACGGCGATCTCCGTATTGAACGCCCCCGGCCCGCAGCAGATCGTGCGCGGCGCGCTGCCGATTGTTCCCAGTTGGACGTTTCCATCAAAGGAGTTCACGTCAAACCCGGCGTTAATCAAAGTGCAGGTCGATGGATCGGTGCCCGTGCCCGCGGCGCAGGACATCTTCCGTGGATTGAAGGAGTGGAATGGCGCCACAAGATTCGGTTCACCCGGCGTTTCGAAATCGAAACTCGCCTGCAGTTCGTTGTCATCCTGTTGCGTGATCCGGACGGGGAAGCCCGATTGCACCGTGGTGATCCCGGAGAGAGACCAGCCGTTGAGCGCTTTCCCCGCAAATCCCTGGTATTTCGGGAACGGCAATTCCCAATAGTAGCTGAAGACAAACCGATGCCGGGCGTCAAAGAGCGACAGCGAACGGTTGAGCTTTGGATCAATCGGATTCAGCAGCCCTTCAAACGTCGAGGCGTTGTCCAACGATTTGCCAAATGTGTAGGCAAAGTTGAACAGCACTCCGTGTGAAAAGCGCTTCTCCAGGCTTAGCTGCAAGGCGTTGTAGGACGAACTCGAAATCGTATTCTGCTGGAAAATGTTGCTGAACACCGGCAGTCCGTCCGCCGGGCATCCCGCGCCGGTGGTCGGCTGGCAATTCGGCGAAGAAAATGGCCGCAATCCGACCAGGGTAATGTCCGTCTGGTTCGGCCCAGTCACGCTCGGGACCGATCCGTACGGCAGATGCAATGTGTCCCCCACCGGAATCTCTCCCGCGGGTATGAAAAAGGAGCTATCGGCAAAAAACGGGCCGCAGGCAAGACTGGGATCGCCCGTGTCGTCGGAAATCTTCTGCAAATCCAGGCACGTCTGCGCGTTGCCATAATCCAAATCCTTGGTCGCCAGCAGCCTGTGTCCCTGCCTTCCGACGTAGGCAATCTGAAACACAAGGTCCCTGACAATTTCGCGCTGGATGGACAAGTTGTATTGCTCGGCATATTGGGAACGCATGTGCGGAGCGAACTGCCCGTAAAGCAGAATCGGACGGAAATTCTCCCATTCCACGGCTTGTCCGCGTGGAGGATTCAAAATCCCGTTGAACGGATTGGGAGCGGAAGTTCCATCCTGATACTGGAACGGAGTATTGAACATGGTGTTGAATATGCTCGAGCTTCCTCCGAACGGCGGCTCAGCACTGAACTGCTCGAGAACCAGTTGTTCAACCGGGTTGTAAAAGATCCCGAAGCCCGCTCGAACACTGGTCTTGCCCGGGCCGCCAAACAACTTGCCCAGGAACCCGTCCTTGGCGTCGGGGCTCCATGCCAGTCCAATGCGCGGCGCAAACGACTTGTAATAAGTGGAGGTGAGGCCGGCAGGGACTCCCGGATCGCCTGGCACAACCAATCCTGTTGGGAGCACGCCCGCGGCCGCACAGTCTGCTGCCAGAGTAGTGACACATGGATAGACGGTTGAATTCTGTCCAGGCCGGAAAGTCTGCACTTTCTGGCCGATATCCTTCATTGGAGTATTGAGTTCCCAGCGAAGCCCGAAGTTCAGCGTCAAGTTGGACTTGAGCTTCCAGCTATCCTGCGCGAAGAGATAAAAGGCCTTGGAGCGCACCAACTCGTCTTGCGCTGATCCTTGAATGTAGTTGTCGTTCAGCCCCAACAGGTAATTGGCGAAAAGATCGTTGGAAACCGTGTCGTTAGGGCCGCCTCCATAAATGTAGTAGGAGCCGTTGATGTTGAAATAGAGCCGTTGGTCGAACTGGTTCGAACGGAAATCGCCGCCAAACTTCAGGCTGTGATTCCCGATCACTTTTCCATAGCTGTCAGACACCTGATAGGTATTTCCCTTTTGCGGGAGTTCACCTTCGAAGTTATTGCCGATAGAAAAACCGCCGGCAATGTTGATGTACGGCACGCCTTCCCGGCTCGCTCCAAGATTCGGGTGGATTCCCAGATCCGGTTCGGCGGGGTCCGCAAAACAGTCGGCCGCCGGCACTGTTTTGCAGGAATCTTGCACCAGCGCGGTGTGCTGGGGATGCAGGAAGGTTCCCTGACCTTCGCGGAAATAGGTAAATCGCGCTTCATTCACCGCCGTCGACCCCAGCGTCCAGGTATGGCTTACATTCAATTGCTGGATGCGCTCGTTGGTCAGGTCGCCAAAACCGGGCAGCGAGGCGCCGCCAGCCTGGAATTTGGCAAACGGCTTGGCAAGATAATGGTCGGTAAAGTAGTAGTAGCCGGACAAGCGCTGGTTTTTAGTCAATTGATGATCGATCTTGATCGTGAATTGATCGCTGGTCTCATGCCCGAGGGGAACTCCCTGGAACGTGCCGTCGGGCCGATTCGAATTTGGGACGAATTGGTTCAGGAGATCCAGAGCGGTCTGATCCATGCAAGTCTGTGGAATCACGCTGTTCGGGAAGATCGTCGAATAGGGAACAATTCCGTTGGGCTGTGTGGACGGCATCGGCATGTTCAACCCGCAGCGGCTATTCAATGTCTGTGCGAAAAAGTCAGTCGTTACACCGCCCGAAAATGGGGTGGCCGAGAAATCGCCTGACCGCTCATCAGTCGTCGGCACCGTCACGGTGTCGGACGAAGTCCCTTTGCGCAACCGGTCGCCCTCGTAGGTCACGAAGAAGAAAGTTTTGTCCTTCTTGATCGGGCCGCCAAGTGTGGCCCCAAACTGGTTTTGAAGATAGTCGAGCTTCTGAGAATCGAAAAAGCCTTTCGCATTCAGAGCCTGATTCCGGAAGAATTCGTAAAAATTCCCATGAATCTCGTTAGTGCCGGATTTTGTAACCACGTTCACCACGGCGCCGGAGTTGCGTCCGTATTCCGCGTCGAAGGTGTTGGTCAGTACGCGGAATTCCTCGATGCTGTCCGGAGAAGGCTGGATGGCAGGCAGGTTCGCAAATTGATCGTTGCCGTCGCCGCCATTCACGGTGAAGTTGTTGTCGCGTCCCCGCCCGCCGTTCACGCTTACAACGCCGGCACGGTCACTTCCGTACACGTTGTCCACGCCGAGTTGCCCTTGCACCCCGGGCTGCAGTTCCAATAACTGATACGTATCGCGCTGCGCGAGGGGAAGCTCGCGTACAGCTCGCTCTCCGACAACCGCGCCCAATTGCGTGGAGGTCGTATCCACCAGCGGCGGCGCTCCCGTCACTTCCACGGTTTCCGTCGCCGTTCCCACTTGCAGGGCGATATCCAGCCCCACCGCTTCGTTGAGGTTGATGGCCACGCCCTTCCGGATGTATTTCTTGAAACCCAGTTGATCCACTCGAACGCTGTAGCTCCCGACCCCGACTTCCAGGAAGACGTATTCGCCGTTGGAGCCGGTGGTCGTATCCCGCTCCACCCCGGTCGCTTCATTGGTGATCACCACTCTGGCGCCCACCACCGCGCCCCCGCTGGCGTCCGTCACCGTGCCGCGAATGCGGCCGCCCGTGCTCTGCGCGCCGGAATAGGAAACATTGATAAAGAGGCTGAACAGTGCGAGGACCGCCGCCAACAGGATGCTTTTGCAACAGACGGACTGCAGCTGCTGAATTCGCTTTGCGTCTTTCATTTTGGACTCACCCCTGTTTCACCGAATATCTCTTGCCCCGGCATAGAGATTCTTCGAGGTTGCTACTTTCCACCGAACCTTACTATAATCCAGTAAACTTAGAGAAAGCCGGGACCTGTGTCAAGCAGAAAGAATTTTTCGCCCGCATCGAAATCCCAGAGCCTCCAGCCGCTTCTGCGCATCTCCGAAGTGGCCCGCAGGCTCGCGATCTCTTCGTCCGCCTTGCGTGCCTGGGAAGCCCTCGGCCTGGTTTCCCCTCAGCGCACCGAAAGCCGCTACCGGATGTACACCGAGGCCGACGTCCGCCTTCTGCAGCGCGCCATTTTCCTGCGCCGCGCGCGAGGCCTGAATCCCGCGGCCATCGTTCACGTGCTCAAAAAACAAGGCGTCGTCTCCACCCCCGCCGATGCGCCGCAGCTTCCCGGCCAGCGCTTTCGCCGCCTGCGTATGCGGCGCCAGCTTTCCCTCGCCCAGGTCGCGCGCGCCACCAAAGTTTCCGTCGGCTTCCTCAGCGCCCTCGAACGCGGCCAGATGCGCTGCTCCATCGCCACCCTTCGCCGCATCGCTCGCTTCTACAAAACCAACATCATCTCCCTCTTCGAAACCAACGGCGAAGCCCAGCACCTGGTGCGCCCCTCCGAACGCAAAATCCTTGAGACCAGCCCCAACGTCCGCATGGAGCTTCTTGCCTGGGGCAACACCGCCATGGAGCCGCATCTTTTCCGCGTGAAGGCCGGCGGCGGCAGCGGCGAATCTTATTCCCATGAAGGCGAGGAATTCCTGCATGTCCTGCGCGGCGAGTTCGAGCTGTGGCTGCACAACGAGGGCCACTTTCGTTTGAAAGCGGGCGACAGCCTGTATTTCGAAAGCTCCACCCCGCATCGCTGGAAAAATCCTGGCCGCGCCGAAGCATGGGTTTTGTGGGTCAATACGCCGCCCACATTTTAGATTTACAATCCAGCCTGCAGCCGCTTGCCGTTCCGCGCTGCCAACCGAGGATCGGTATGAAACTACGTCATCTACTTACCTCTATTCTCCTGATTGCCACAGTTCCCCACGTTACCCGCCCAGTGGTTGCCCAGCAGTCCGCTCGCGTTGCCCCCGCGGATATTCTGATCGTCCATGCCAAGGTCTACACACTGGACCCGCAAAAACCGTGGGCGCAGGCCGTCGCCATCCGCGACGGAAAAATTCTGGCGGTCGGCCGCGATGAAGAGATGGAACACTACAGCGGCTCCGGCACAAAGCGCATTGACGCCGGCGGAAAACTGGTACTACCCGGCTTCACCGATTGCCACGTCCATTTCCTAAGCGGCTCCCTCGGCCTCAGCCGTATCCACCTGGAAGGTTCAAAAGATGTCGCCGAGCTACAGAAGCGCCTGCGGGAATACGCCGCGCAACATCCCGGTGACGACTGGATCCAGGGCCGCGGCTGGAACTATGCGATGTTCGGCTCCGCCACTCTGCCGGACAAAAAATATCTCGACGAACTGTTTCCGGACCGGCCGGTGTTCCTGAAGGGCTTTGACGGCCACACCTATTGGGCGAACTCCAAAGCGTTGTCTCTGGCGGGCATCCGCAAAGACACTCCCAATCCGCTGAATGGCATAATCGTGCGCGATCCGCAAACCGGCGAGGCTACAGGCGCTCTGAAGGAAAGCGCCGCAAGACTTGTGGCAAAAGTAGTCCCGGAGCCGGACCACGCCGCCAAGTTGCGCGCCTATCGGGACGGCATGAAGTGGGCCAACCAGAACGGCTTGAGCCGCGTCCATAGCGCCGGCGGCGATTTTCCAGAGCTCGAGTTGCTCGATGAGTTGCGTCAGGAAAAGCAGCTGTCTCTCCGCTTCTACGTCGCTTATTTTCAGGATCCGCCGGAGCTTCGCCCGCAGGACATCGAAGCCGTGGAGGCAGCGCGGAAAAAATACCACGACGATTGGATCGACGCGGGCGCGGTGAAGTTCATGGTGGATGGCGTCGTCGAATCGCACACCGCATCCTTCCTGGAACCCTACTCGGATGATCCTTCAACACGCGGCCCGCTGTTCTGGGACCCTGCGAAATACCAGTCCGCGGTTGCGGAGATCGACAAGCGCGGCTTCCAGATCTTCACGCATGCCATCGGCGATAACGGCATCCGCACGGCCCTCGACGCGTATGAATTCGCGGAGAAGAACAACCACACGAAAGATCGCCGCAATCGCGTCGAGCATATTGAAGACATCAACGCGGCCGACATCTCGCGCTTTGGCCGGCTTGGAGTGATCGCCAGCATGCAACCGCTGCACTCCTATCCGGACAGCGACACCCTGGACGTGTGGGCGCGCAACGTTGGACCGGAACGGGCGACGCGCGCCTGGATCTGGAAAAACATCTCCGACGCGGGAGGGCGGTATGCATTCGGCAGTGATTGGTCCGTGGTAACGCTGAACCCTTGGGAAGGAATTCAAACTGCCGTCACCCGGCAAACGAAAGAAGGCACGCCGAAGGAAGGTTTTGTGCCTTCGCAGCGTTTGAATGTCGCGCAGGCAATTGAAGGCTATACGCTTGGCGCGGCGTTCGCGGGACACCGTGAAAAGACAGAAGGCTCCCTCGTCGCCGATAAGGCCGCCGACGTGATCATCGTCGACCGTAACATCTTTGAAGTCGAGCCGCACACCATCGGTGATACAAAGGTTGTCGTCACCATCGTGGGAGGCAAGATCGTCTATGAAGCCGACGCCAAATAAGCTGCGCGCATTCCGCGTGGCCGGGATTTTGCTCGCAAGTGTGGCCCTCCTGGCGTCCTGCCAGAAAAAAGAGGAATCGCTCAGCCTGCTAGTCTGGGAGGGTTACGCCGACCCTGCGTTTGTCCATGCGTTCGAACTCGCGCATCACTGCAAAGTCTCCGCCTCGTATATGGGATCGAGCGACGACCTCGTCGCCAAGCTCCGCGGAGGCAGCGCCGGCAGCTACGACGTCATCTCGCCTTCCAGCGACGTCGCCGCATCCATCGCCCGCGCGGGTCTCGCCGAACCGCTCGACCTCGGCAAGCTTCCCAGTTATTCGCAGCTCTCGCCAAAACTTCGCGATCTCCCGCTGGTCAAGTCCAACGGAAAAACATTCGGCGTTCCGTTCATGTGGGGCCCCAATCCTCTTCTCTATGACAGCACGGTTTTTGCGAAGCCCCCGGACTCCTGGGCGACTTTCTGGGACCCGAAATACAAAGGCAAAGTTTCCGTCTGGGACGATCTCTCCACCTTATATATGGCTGCGCAGATGCTCGGCTACGACAAGCCCGATCCATCGCTGCTCTATAACCTCTCCGACGACCAGCTTGCTGCCGTAAAACAAAAACTCCTCGCGCTGAAGCCGAACATCCGGAAGATATGGGCCACCGGCGGCGAGTTGACCAACCTTTTCCAAAACCACGAGGTGGTGATCGCCATGGGCTGGCCCCTTATGACCAACCAATTGCACCAGGCGAATTTCCCCATCGGCGAAACGATTCCCAAAGAAAACACCACCGGATGGATCGACCACCTGATGATCACCAGCGCCAGCCCCAATAAGGAACTCGCTTACGCCTTCCTCGAATTCATGATCCAGGCGCAGACTCAGAAAAAAGTCACCGACGTCACCCACTACACTCCCGCAAATCCCGCCGCCGCGCAATCCATGACCGAAGCGGAGAAAAAAGGTTTGCATCTCGATGATCCCGACGCCTACATGCAGCGCATCTACTTCTGGCAGGATGTGGCGCGCCGTGCCAAATACATCGAAATCTGGAATGAGGTAAAGGCCGCTCCGTGACGCCGGGGGGTTCCACCACGGAGCACACCGCTGCAACCGCGGCCCAGGAACAAGTCCTGCTCGAAGTCCGCAACGTCGCCAAAAGTTTCGGCCCGCGCGAGGTCTTGAAGCGCATCTCCTTAGAAATCGCCGCGGGAGAATTTCTCACCCTCCTCGGTGAGAGCGGTTCCGGCAAAACAACGCTGCTACGCCTCATCGCAGGATTCGAACAGCCCGGCAGCGGTGAAATTTGGATGAGCGGCGAGCGCCTGGACACCCTTCCTCCCTACAGGCGGCGCGTCAACACCGTATTCCAAAGCTACGCGCTCTTCCCGCATCTAACTGTTCAGGAAAACGTCGCCTACGGTCTGCAAGTCAGCGGAGCGGCGAAATCGGAAATTCCCAGCCGCGTGAACGAGGCGCTTCAAATGGTGAAGATGCAGGAGTTCGCGGCCTCGCGCCCCGCCAAACTCAGCGGCGGCCAGCAGCAGCGCGTTGCTCTCGCGCGGGCCCTGGTGAATCGCCCCAAGTTGCTTCTGCTCGACGAACCGCTCTCCGCTCTCGACGCCAATCTCCGTAAGCAGATGCAGGGCGAATTGAAATCGCTGCAACGCGAAATCGGCATCACCTTTCTCTTCGTCACGCACGATCAGGACGAGGCCATGGCCCTCTCTGACCGCATCGCACTCCTAAAGGACGGGGGCCTGGAGCAAGTAGCCTCGCCGCGTGAAATTTACGCGCGTCCCGCCACCAGTTACACCGCCGAATTCATCGGCCAAACCAATCTGCTGCGCGCCACTTTAAAGGATGGCCTGGCCACCTGCGGCTCGCTCCAATGGCCTACCTCCCAACCCGCCGGCACCTCTCTCTTTTCCCTGCGGCCGGAATCCATACATTTATCAACCGATGCCGCAGCTCCCTCCGGCGCCGTCCGCTTCCGCGCTATCGTCAGCCAACAAATTTTCTCCGGTTCCAGCGAGCATCTCGAACTCGATCTCGCCGGGCAGCCGCTCCGCGCGCGAATCCCCGCCCGCGGCCCGCTTTCCGGCGAACACGAATTCTGGTTTTCTCCCGCGGATGCCGTGCCTCTACGCGAGTGACCTAATTATGTATTCGCGCGCCTACAAATCGATCACCTCCACCCCGCCGCTTCTCTGGGTGGCAATCTTCCTGCTGCTTCCCTACGCACTGATGCTCGCTCATAGTTTCTGGCTGGTGCGCGACGGCGTGATCATCCACGAATGGAACCTGCAAAATTACGCCAAGCTCTTCCAAAACCCCGTCTACCTCGACGTTCTCTTTCGAACCATGCGCATCGCCGCCGGCGTCACCCTGCTCTCCCTGCTTCTCGGCTATCCGCTCGCGTACTACATGTCCTTCCACGCCGGCGTCCGCAAAGATCTACTCTACCAACTTGTGATCATTCCTCTCTGGGTGAGCTATCTCGTCCGCGGCTACGCCTGGAAAACCATTCTCGGCTCCGAAGGCGTTTTGAACGGCTTCCTGCAATACATTCACGTAACAAAAGAGCCCGTCAGCTTTTTCCTCTACAGCCCCTTCGCCGTCGTCCTGATGCTCACGCACATCTACACGCCGTTCGTCTTTCTCCCGCTCTACGCCTCGCTCGAACACATCCCACGCAATCTCGTCGAAGCCTCCCACGACTTGGGCGCCGGCTCCCACGCCACGTTCTTCCGCGTCATCTTGCCACTCTCGCTGCCCGGCCTCCTCGCCGGCGCAACCTTCGCCTTTCTGCTCACCCTGGGCGATTTCCTCGCGCCGCTCCTCGTCGGCGGCCCGTCAAGCATCATGATCGCCAATATCGTCCAAAGCCTCTTCGGCACCGCCTACGATTGGCCGCTCGGCGCCGCGATTTCCGTTTCCATTCTCCTGTTGACCATCTCGCTGCTCTTTTTCTCCGAACGTCTGGAAAAACGGTGGTCTTTCCGATGAACCGCGCAACCAAAACCGCCAATCGTTCGCCCCTGCTCGCGGCTTACGCTATGGTCGTCTTCGCGTTTCTCTATCTGCCCATCGCGGTGCTGATCGCCTACTCGTTCAACCGCGACGGTGTCGGTGGGTTTCCGCCCAAACATCTCACGTTCCAGTGGTATCGCCTGCTGTTCAGTGATGCCGCCATCTGGGATTCCGTGCTCAACAGTTTGCTGGTGGCCGTCTCTACCGTCGTCTTTTCTCTGCTCTTCGGTCTGCTGGCCGCGCTCGCCCTGGATCGCGCCACCTTCCCCGGCAAATCCCTCTTCCGTCGGCTGGTGCTGTTGCCGTTGATTCTGCCGGGCATCATCACCGGCCTTTCCTTGCGGATGTTTGCCGTCTTGATCGGACTGCAGTTCAGCCTGGTGACCGTTTTTCTCGGCATGGGCACCGCGCTCATCTCTGTCGCCACCACCGAGCTCTTTGCCGCGTTGCAAAAAATCGATCGCGCCCAGGAAGAAGCCTCGCTCGATCTCGGCGCCACGCCCTGGCAAACTTTCTGGCGCGTCACTTTGCCAAACTTGAAACTCTCCCTGATCGCCGCCGGCCTGCTCATCTTCACTCTCTCAATGGATGAGATCGCCGTCACCTTTTTTCTCATCGGCCGTGACAACACCCTCCCGCTCGAAATCTGGGCCCGCCTCCGCCGTGGCATCACCCCGGAAATCAATGCCATCTCAACCCTGATTTTTGCCGTTTCTGTAGTTCTGATTTTAATCTGGTATCAGATTCGCACCCGCACCACCGGCAAGGAAGCACAACAACTTCTCGAACACCCTTAAGAACCCCAGGAGAATGCCCATGTCTCAAACACGTCGCGATTTCATTAAGTATGTCGTTGCCGGTTCCATTGCTTCCGGATGCCCGATCGACAAGGCCCTCCTCGAAGAACCGGGCGGCGCCGCCCCTTCGCCGCTCGTCGAAGGCGAGCACTTCGGTGTCTGCCACCAGGTGCGCGACGGCCACTCGTTTCCCAAACCCGACGCCACCAAAAAAGTAGAAGTCGTCATCGTCGGCGGAGGAGTTGCAGGCCTTTCCGCCGCGTATTTTCTGAAGGGCAAAGACTGGCTGCTCCTCGAAAAAGAAGATCACTTCGGCGGCAACGCCTACCAGGAAGAATATGAGGGCCAGGTTTTCGGCACCGGCGCCGCTTACGGCTATCGCGGCGACCCCGGCGACCATCTCGCCAAAGAGATCGGCCTCGATATGCCGCTTATCAACATGCCCGATCCCATCATCGACAACGGCAAGTACGCCCCGGACATCTGGCGAACGGGCATCAACGATCTTCCCTATTCGAAAGAAGTCGTGGCCAGCTTCAAGAAATATCGCGACGACATCATGAAAATCGACATCAAAAAAAATATGGAAGCGCTCGACCAGGAGCCGTTCACGAAATATCTGGCTCCCTACGCGCCAGAAATCACAAAACTCTGGGATGCTTACGGCCCCTCCAACTGGGGAGCATTCTCCGAAGATACCTCCGCCTTGATCGGCATAGCGGACACTCAGTATTTAATTCAAGGGCTCGATGACCAGCGCGTCATTCTTCCCGGCGGCCTCGGCTGTATTACGCACAAGCTCGTCGAAACCCTCAAGCCGCATTACGCCGAACGCATGCTGAGCGACGCCACGGTAGTCGCCGTCGTCCCCGACAAGGACGAAGTCCGCGTCACCTACGCGCAAGGCGACAAAACCACCACCGTCGCCGCGAAAATAGTTTTGATGTGCACGGCCAAGTACATCACCTCGCGCCTCGTCGCCGGGCTTCCCAACGAACAAAAGCAAGCCATGCGCCGCATGCGCTATGCGCCCTACCCGATGATCAATATGATTTTTGACAAGCCCATTTACCGCAAGGGCTACGACAACTGGTGCCCGGGTAAGACTTTTACCGATTTCATCGTCGCCGATTGGACCATCCGCAATAATCCCGGGTACAAGCCCAAATACAACATCCTCACCTTTTATACACCGCTCCGCGAATCCGAACGCTCCACTCTGCTCGAAGAAGCCGATTGCAAAACCCTGGCCGCAAAAGCGCTCAAGGATTTCCAGGGCCTGCTCCCCGAATTTAATGTCGACCCCGTCGAAATTCGCATCTATCGCCGCGGCCACCCCATGTTCATGGCCGTCCCCGGCCAGTACACCAAAAACCGCATGATCGCCTCCAGGCCGATGGACCGCATCTTCTTCGGCAACTCCGATTCCGGCGGCCCCGAATCCCTCACCAGTGAAGCGGTCCGCATCTCCCACGCCGGCGTCGAGTGGGCCAATCTGGTGCTCGCCGGAAAACCCGGCGCAGCCGACCTTGCCCACAAAGCCCTGACTGAAGTCCTCCTCTAGCTTCCACTTGGCTTCTTTCGCGTCGAAGACTTTTCAGGCGTGTTATCGTGCTTCGGGCGTCGGAAGCTCCGCAAAACCGCAAAGGACTAATTCAACCAATGGTTAAAACAATCTCCAGGGCCTTTCTCGCGCAGTTGCTGTTCTGCTGTCTGACAATCCATCCCGCCTATCCCCAGAAACCACAACAATCGCTGTTGATTTTGAACGCGCAAATCGCGGATGGCACAGGTGCGCCGCTGTACCCCGCCAACGTGCGCATCGCCGGGAACCGAATTGTTGAGATCGGAAAATTGGCCCCAGCACCTGGTGAGGCAACTCTCGACGCAAAGGGATTGGTGCTTTCTCCGGGTTTCATAGACATTCACAACCATTCCGAGGAATCGCTGCCGAAGGATTTGGCGGCCGAAACACAGGTATCTCAGGGGATCACCACGCTCATCATCGGGGCGGACGGCGATTCGCCGTGGCCTCTGGCCTCGTGGTTCCGCCAGATGCAAGACCATCCGGCGGCGGTCAATGTGGGATCGTTCGCCGGCCATGCGACAATTCGCCAGCAGGTGATGGGCAAGGATTTCAAACGTACTGCGACGCCTGAGGAAATTCGCTCGATGCAAGAACACTTGCGCCAGCAGATGAATCAGGGCGCGCTTGGGCTTTCCAGCGGCCTCGAATATGAAGTGGGAAGCTACGCAGCCACCGAAGAAGTGGTTGCTCTATCCAAAATTGCCGCGGCGCAAGGTGGAGTTTACATGACCCACATCCGCGATGAAGCCGATAAGGCGTTCGAAGCGTTGAAGGAAGAGATAGCCATCGGCGAGCAGGCGCACATCCCGGTGGAACACTCGCATATCAAACTCGGAACTGTCGGCGTGCAGGGCAAAGCCGCGGAATATATCAAGATCATCGGAGTGGCCCGCAAACGCGGCGTGGATTTTCTGGCCGACTGTTATCCCTACGACGCGTGGCACTCCAACCTCAAAGTCGTTGTCCCCGACAAGCAGTATGAAAACCCAAAAAGTGTAGGGGAGGCTCTCGAAAGCTACGGCGGCGGCTCTCACATCACGATCACCGAATTTTCACCGGAGAAATCCTACGCCGGGCACACCATCGCCGAACTCGCCAAGTCCAACGGGCTCTCCGAGACAGATATGTACATCCGCCTGATCCGCGAAGGCGACGCCGCGCACACCGAGGCCAGCATCATCGGCCAATCCATGATTGAAAGCGATATGAAAGCCTTTTACCAACAGCCCTGGGTGATGGTGGCCAGCGACGGCGGCGTCGATTCCCAGCATCCCCGCGGCGCGGGAACCTTCACTCGCGTTCTTGGACTTTATGTCCGGGAAAAGCATTGGCTGACTCTGCCGGAAGCGGTTCGCAAGATGACTTCCCTTCCCGCCCAGCGTCTCGCCTGGAAAGACCGCGGGATCGTCCGGAAAGGCGCGGTCGCCGATCTCGTTCTCTTCGACCCTGCAACGGTGATTGACCGCTCGACCTTTATCGATCCCACCGCACTCTCGGCGGGAATCGAAAAAGTATTCGTCAACGGCGTCCTGGTTTGGGATTCAGGCAAGCCAACCGGCGCCCGCCCCGGAACAGTGATCGGCCGCAAAGGCGCGGCACTGGGCGTCGCCAACTAAAGCTGGAACTATTTAATCAGCCTGCGTGAGTCGCCCGTGCACCCGGCAGGTGATCAACCTCCTACAGAAACAACTGTCGCCACGGGTTTGGCGAATTTCTCGCTCCACCGAATCCGCCCTGTCATCTGCATGACCACAAACAAGCTCAGAATGGATCCCACGGTCACCGCCAATCCGGTGAAGCCGGCAAAGAAAAACGCGTAAGAGAACAGCACCAGATAAACCAGTTGCGCCAGGCCCGCATCAATCAAGGCGAATCGCCAGTTCACCACCAGCCTCAGGTAGCTGACCACCAGCAGAATCGATACCAGCGAAGAGATCGCGAACGCCAGATGGATCGAAATGTGATCCGCCAGATAAGCCAGCAACAGGTGAAACGCAAAAAAGGCGCCGGCAAGGAAAAAATAATTCATCGGGTGGAGTTCGATGCCTCGCAATTCGGAGAGAACAAACACGATGAAAAAGAAAAACAAGAGAGAAACGGGCGCGAAATAGCTGATTTCTCCAGCCAGTGGCCCGGGCTGCAGCTTCTCCGGCATGGTCAGCGCGATATCGTACCCGGAAACCAGATTCTGATAGTCCCATTGCAGTTCCCAGCCATCGCCGGTCTTGCGCTTTTCGGTGGGCGAGAGGGAGTTGTCGGGAAAATCGAAGCCCGAAAAATCCGTCTTGATCGTCATGTGAAAATCGTTCGCCTGAGAGACGCCCGCGCTCCCAGGAGCGGTCGCCGCTCCGCCACGGCTCTGCCCGAAATGGTATCGCCAGCTTTTCTGGCCTTGCGAACGATACGCGGTCGTCAAAACGCCCCGCCCGCCGCCCGGAAGTACCGCCCGCGCGCTCACATCCGAACTCCCGAATGTTAATGCCAACGGCTTGCCGTCAAGCGAGAGGGAGAGCCCATCATATACAGCCTGCTCCGCCGGAAGCGGTAGCCTGATGACAAAGTTTTGTTCCGCGCTCGTAGGATTGTGAAACGCGTGCTCGCCACGAAACGCAATTGTGTACGTGCTGAACCACAGCAACCCTTTTTGGCGGTAGTCAACATGGAGCTGTGCGTCAATCCGGGTTGAATCCAGCGAGACTGCCTGGCCGCGCTCTTTTTTCTCTTCTCTCGTAATTTTCTTCCCATTTTCTTCGGCCGTGACGGTTTGCGATTCCGTCCAGACATATTGAACTTCTGGTGCTGCCTGTTCCTGAGCGGCGCCCCAGGTGGAGGCCACGCGTCCAGTCAGGGAACTCCCGGCGCTATCGGTGCGGAGAAAGATGGTGGAGCCAAGAATGGCCCAGGCGAGGGAAGCACAAAAAAAGATGGCGGCAATGGCAACAATGCGTCGGAGCATGGCGAAGGTCTCCTGCCGGGACAAGCGGCTCCGGACCACAATGCATGAAGTAATTGTCTATGTCAAGTACTTTATATTATAAAGCACAACTGCCGCTTTCCTCCCGGACTGACGCTACAATAACAATGCGGTTCTTTCGGAGGATGGATGGCCCACGAATTGGACGACTTTCACAAGTTTCGCGCCGAGCTCAATGAGGAAATCCTCAATTGCGGGCACCTTGGCATCAAGCGCTTCTTCTCCCTCGATCACCAGGCCTACGAGCCGGGCCCTCTCGACGCTCGCACCAAGGAACTCCTCGGCCTGGTCGCCTCCACTGTCCTTCGCTGGGATGATTGCATCACCTATCACCTCGTCCGTTGCGGCGAGCTCGGCTGGAAACGCGACGAAGTCATCGACGCACTGAACGTCGCCCTGGTCGTTGGTGGCTCCATTGGCATCCCCCACGTCCGCCGCGCATTCGCCAGAATGAGGGAGATACAAGGGCTTCAGCCTGATGTAAAATAGGCGCACCCCGGACATGAGCACGACACCCACCGCGATCGCCGCCGAGCAGGCAAGATTCCTGCCCAAGCTGCGCGGTTTTCTGGGCGCCGCGCTCTTTCTGGCCCTGCGGCGTTTTCCTCGGCTGCTTCAACTTCACCGCAACGAAAGTTCCTGGGCATTGTGCCGCTTTGTCCTCGCATGTTTCGGCGCAGGCCTCGTCGTTCTGCCGTTAAGCCTTTGGAACGGCTGGATGACCGCCATTTTCGGCCTGGCTCTTTTCGTCCTGGCCATCCTGCTTCCCCCCGCCGAAACCGAATCCAGCACCGATCGCAAAGCTCGCGAACTCGGCGCAAAAACGGTTGTCAGCGGCGGCGATTACCAGCCCGGCAATGCGCCCGCCGCCAGCGTCCGGCTCTTCATTTCCCCAGAACACGTCTGGGCGCTCGACTCTCAGTTCCATCCTCTCGTCGTCATCCCCGTTGCGGAAATTTCCCGCTTGCGCGTGGAACCCACCGCCGGCGGTTGGCTACTGCAGGCTCGCTGGGGAGATCACAAGGCTGAATTTACCTACAGCGGTATTTTCGCGGAACGCTTCGCCAGGTTGGCGGAGGAATCCATAGTCGCGGCAAACCCCTCGGCCGCAAGCATAGTCCGCAAGCAACGGGCGGCGGGTGCCTAGGCCCGGGCAGGCCCGCAATTAAGAGCAGCGAAGCATTCGCAGGATGTGTGTCACACTAGAGCCATGGCACGCGGTTGGGAGAGCAAAGATGTTGAGTCTCAAGTGGAAGCGAAAAACTCTATGAGCGCAGCCGCCGGAAAAGGTCCCAAAACTCCGGAGGACTTGCGCCGCGAGCAGGAATGCCGCGACCTCCAGCTTTCCCGCATTCGAATCGTCAACGACCTCGAGGTCGCCACAAATCCCAATCACAGAAAATCCCTCGAAGCCGCCCTCGCGCACCTCGACTCTAAGATTGCCAAACTCAGTTGAGTTTTGAAGGAATTTGACGAGGCTTGTAGACCTTCCAGCCCTGTGCCGCGCTAGTCCGTAAACACCACTCCCACCGCCGTCGTCCCCTTCTCGGCACCTTCTTCAATTCGCACCACGTAGCCCCGCAAGATCATTTCCTGCACGCCGTCGCTGCCCGGAGCCCGCATCACCACCTGCACCTCCGATTGCATACGCGGGCTGTGTTTCAGCGAAATCAGCGCGCCCTGAATCGAAAGATCTCTTACCAACGTGTCTTCCTCGAATTTCTGCCCCTCCGCCGTCACCCCGGTCACGCACGCTTCAAACTGCGCTTCCCGCCGCAAGGCCGTGCGCGAACCCGGCATGTGCGCCTGCACCGGCTCGCTCGCCGCGCCCAGCGTAATCACCATCCCCTCGCTCGCGGCGAATACGGAATCAAATTCTTCTCTCGCTTGCCTCAGCAGGTGGTCCACCACCCGATCGGTAGAATCCGGATCGTGATGAAACAGCACCAGTGTTTTTACCCCGGTCTCCCGCGCCACCCTCACTCCTTCGCTCCACGAAGAGTGGCCCCAGCCTTTGCGCTCGTGCGCCAGTTGAGCGGGCGGATACTGCGCATCATTAATAAAGATGTCTGCGCCCGCCGCCAGTTCCCGCAGGTTCATGTCCAGTGTCGGCACCCCGGGTTCATTGTCCGTGGCATAAACCACCGTCCCCGCGGGCGTCTCGATGCGGAATCCCAGGCAGCCTTGCGGGTGATTCAGCCAGCGCGCGGTAATCTTGTTCTCCCCGATCCGAAACGACTCGCCGCCATCCACCTCGCGGAATTTTCGTTGCGCGTTCATCGCCGAAAAATCCACCGGAAAATACGGCAAAGCCATCTGGGCTTCAAACACCTGGCGCAGCGAATCCGGTCCCAGGAATTTCGAACGGAAACTGTAAAACTGGAATTGATTTTTCTGGTCGTAAAGCGGCGCGAAGAACGGCAACCCCTGAATATGATCCCAGTGATAGTGCGTCACCAGGATGTGCGTGGTCGCGGAACTTGCCTGCCCCTCCGCTCCCCAGCGATTGCCCAGCACCCGCAGCCCGGTTCCGCAATCCAGAATAAATTTTGTTCCGTCGGGCGCAATGAATTCCAGGCAAGGCGTGTTTCCGCCATAGCGCCACGTCGCCGGATCGACGGTCGGCGTCGAGCCGCGGACTCCCCAAAAGCTCAATTTGGCGATCGGGCTGCTCATTTGTCTCTGCGCGGTGCGTGAATGACCCTGGCTTGGGCAGCGCAAACCTGCCCTTCCATCCCTTGTGTGATAGTGGCAGTCACGCGGAGGAGCGTCAACGAATTCGCTGGGCTTGTTGTCAAACTTTCCAATAACAGGTTGAGAGTTGAGGATGCGTCCGGCGAGGCAAGCTCGTAGAATAGACTTATCAGCAATGCACACCCATTCCCACGCCCCGGGACATTCCCACGCGCACGACCATGCCCATCCACCCATGAGCCCCTCCGTGCTGGCCTGGGCTATGGCTGCCACGCTGGGATTGGTTGTCGCGGAAGTTTTCGGCGGCTTCCTCGGCCGCTCCGTCGCTTTGCTCAACGACGCGGTCCACAACCTCAGTGACGTCCCCGCTCTCGGCATCTCCTGGCTGGCCATGCGGTGGGCCCAGCGTCCCGCCGACTCCGAAAAAACCTTCGGCTATCACCGCTCCGGCACGCTCGCCGCTTTCACCAATGCAATTGTGCTGGTGATCCTTTCCCTCTGGTTGGGTTATGAGGCCATCGATCGGTTACGCTCTCCCCACCAGGTGGTCGAAAGCTGGATGATCTGGACTTCGATCGCGGCTTTGGCTGTCAACGGCGGCATCACTCTGGCTCTCGTTCGGGGCCACTCCGACCTGAATTTGCGCAGCATCCTGGTTCACAACTTCGGCGACGCCCTCTCCAACATCGCCATCATCGCCGGCGCCATCATAATCCAGTACACCCACGCGACCTGGATTGACCCGCTTCTGGGCCTGGCGATCGGCCTGCTCGTTCTTTACTCCTCCATCGGCATTTTGCGCGAGTCCGCGCACATCCTCCTCGAAGGCCGCCCGAAAGGCGCCGGCGTCGAAGAAGTGGCGCGAGCCATCCTCACTATCGAAAATGTCTACGAAGTCCATGACATCCACATCTGGTCGCTCGGCGGATCCCACAACGCCCTCAGTTGCCATGCCCGCATTCCGGACATGCACATGGACCAGTGCGAAAAAATAATCGCTTCCATTCGGAAAAAACTTGCGGAAGACTTCCAGATCGAACACAGCACCGTGCAGCTTGAGCGCGCGGGTCTGCCCGCCTCTTCGGGCTACGTCATGCCCGAACCCCTGCGCAAAACCTGATGGTAGCGCCGGCATCCTGCCGGCAAGCGTAGTGATCGCAGGAAGGCAAAATCAGCCGACGCTCACTTTCCGATGCCGTGTGAATTCACCGACTTGAATTTTTGCGGAAAACCCCGCTTCAGGCGGGCAAGCGAATGGACACGCCGCGCTGCTCGTTGAACTGCTGCGTCGCTGCGAAATCCAGTGTGTTCAGCGGAATCGTGCGGCGCAGCCCCTCGGCTGTAACGTACTGCAGCCGGTCGTTGATCAGCGAATACGCCACCGCAAAAATCAGGCTGCCGTCCTGCCGCACAAAAACATATTCCGTCTGCTCGGGAGGCAGCGGCTCGGACCGCATCCGCTCTCGCAAGTCCCTGGCGCTGTCCCGCGCGGAAGGCTGCTCCGCAGGCGCGGGTTGAATTGCGGCTTCGCTCTCCTCCGGCTGCGGCGCCGCCGCGCCTTGATCAGTGTACGCAGGAACGGGCAAGTAAAACCCGCCATCAAAAAAAGGAATCACAATGCCCGAATCACGGCGAAAGTGGTGCCGCCCGGCATTCGGATGCACGGCAAAAAAGTGGGTGTAATCAAATCCGAACCCTGGAACGGGATTGCCGCCCTCTGAAAATCCCCCGTTCGGGAAAACCGGGTCGCTCGAAAAATTCGTTCGGCGCGTGGTATGAGTCTGGTTCCAGCCGGCCGGATGAGCTGTTCTCGGCGCCGCGCTCAAGCGCGTGCTCACCGGTGCGGTGCGAACCACCGGCCGCGGGGAAACCGAAGTGCGGGCCGGAGCTGGCGCTGCGTGAGCCGCAGCGGCGGGCACAACGGCAACAACGGCATGCCCGCCGGATATCGCTCCGCCGCCATGCTGCTGCGCCTGCCCGATGATTGGGAGTGCCGAAAGAAGAAGGAAAGCTGGGACGATGCGCCGCATGGTCGATACCCCGGAAAAGGCCTTCACTCTACTACATTTCATTAGACGCGGTCATCGCCTCCAACGTTACCTGGAACCCACCCTCCCGATTCCCGCGCCCGGCCGGGCTTTCCCGCCACTCGGGACTGTGCTATAACCGAATGGCCGTGAAACATACCGGTCTGCAGGAAATCGCCCTTGCGGCAGCGAGGGGCTTGGTGGTCGGGGAGTCTGGCCCGTCGGCGCAGTCGACAAGCGAAACTTCCACTCACCCGCAGGATGATGCCTCACGGTATTGCCCTGTATGTTCGCAGCGGCTGGAGTCGCGACGCTGCAAGTTGATTTGCAACGTGTGCGGGTATTACATGTCCTGCGCGGACTACTACTAGTAATCGCCCGGCGGTCGCAGCCCTGAAAAGACCGCTTTGCGAAATCTATCAAAAGCAGATATGCTTTGCCGTTCCGGGCCGGGTTGCCGCCGGACCTGTACACGGACCAGGAGGAAATTAACGTGGCATTGAAGATGACAGCAAGGGAAGTGGACGGCGTGACCGTGATCGCAATGGACGGCCGGATCGTGCTGGGGGAAGAATCAAACGCGCTGCGCGAGAAAGTGAAGTCGCTGATCGCCGAGGGCAAGAAGAAAATCGTGCTGAACATGGACAACATCACGTTCATTGACAGCGCGGGGCTCGGCACACTGGTTTCGGCGCATCACAGCGCCAAGGCGCAGGGAGCGTCGTTGCGGCTCTGCCATCTGGGCACCAAGTTCACGGAAGTACTGCAAATCACCAAACTGATGACGATTTTCGACGTCTATAATACCGAAGCCGAAGCCGTCGCCAGCTTCTCTAAATAATTTTTTCGACTTATTGTAGGGGCACGATACATCGTGTCCGCGGGCAGGCTCCGGCCTGCCCGTTCTTATTCGGCGGCTACACTCATTCCTCAATTCGGTACATCGTAATCCCGCTCAACAGCTTCGGATAAAAGTCAGTCGACTTCTGCGGCATTACCTCGCCCGACGTCGCCACTTTCATCACCACATCCACATCCACGGGATTCAACAGGAACACCACTTGCGCCCCGCGATCCACCGCCTCAATGGCTGCATCAAATTCCCGCTCATAGGAAAGATTCGATTCCGATGCCACCGCGTGCGGCGTAACCCCCAGCGCCGGCTCCAGAATTCCCTGGTGGAGCAGCACAACATCCAACTGCCGCTGCAGAGGCGACAATCCCGGCAGAATCTGCGCCAAGTCCGCGCCGGGACGCAGCGTCAAAAGGTAAAAACCCTTGGATCCCGCGCTGGCCGCCGGATATACACCGATGGCCCGCTGCGATTTTGCCTCTGTCAAACGGCTGCGAAACTTCGCCAATGCTTCCGCCCGTTCCACATCGTTTGTGAATGAAAAAACCTCCGTGGCAAACCACGGCTCCAGATAACGCCGGACCGCGCTCCAGGAAAAGTCCCTCAGGTTGTTCACGACCCGGTGCGTCGGCAGAATGGTGAGCCCCTCGCTGTGCGTGTTTACGAACGTCATCATGGAGCGTTCGTACGCTGCATCCGGTATCACCTTTCCGGCCTTCGTTCGCGACTCATTCCTGAAATTCAGGGAAGTCTCATACCGGTGGTGGCCGTCCGCAATCACCAGTTTCTGCCCGGCCATTGCTTTCTGAATCGCCTCAACACGCGCCGCGTCTGCAATCGCCCACAACCGGTGCGTCACGCCATATTCGTCCTGCAACTCCGTGGCCGGCTTTTCCGTGGATTCCACCTCTCCGAGAATCTTGTCCACGCGTTGCTGTGGATCCGCATAAATCATGAATAGTTGCCCGGTATGCGTTCGGGTGTGCCGCAAAAGTTCCAGCCGGTCCGCCTTCGGCCCCGATAGAGTGTGCTCGTGCCGGAACACCACGTTGTTCGCGTAATCCTCCAACTGCCCCGCCCCAATAAATCCCCGCCGCGTCCGCCGCGTGGAGGTTCCCGGCACCGTGAACTCCTGTGTGTAGGCGTAAAACGCCGGCGCCGCATCCTGCTTCACAGCATTCGCCGCGATCCATCCCTTCAGCGCCGCGGCCGCTCGCGTGTACACATTGTTCTGCGGCGTATCCTGCGGCGACGTCCGCCCCTTCTCCACGGCGATCAGATTGTGGGGGTCGGCGGCGTAATATTTCTCCTGCTGCGCCGGCGAAATCTTGTCATAAGGCTGTGTCAGCACGCGGTCAAATGGAGCAATCTCCGGGTTATAACGGTAAGCGCGAAACGGATAAACCTGGGCCATGGCCTCTCCCACCAGAATTTTTCATCAACTGTAGCCCTCTAGTTTACGCGAATTCCCCGCCATCAGAAAAAAGTTCCATCTAGCCCGGTTTGTGCCTGGTGAATCAAATTTGAGGGACGTATTAGAATAAAGGACTATGCCTAACGCAAATTTCTCTGGCGTGCGCGCGTTTCTCTTTGATCTGGACGGCACACTGATCGATTCGAAGCTGGACCTCGTAAACTCCGTCAATTTCATGTTGCGCGAAATGCAGCGCGAAGTTCTGCCTCTCGCCACCGTCGCCGGCTACATCGGCCATGGCGCGCCGCGCCTGGTCGCCGACGTACTCGGCCCCAACGCCGCCGACGCCGAGCGCAGCCGCGGCCTCGAGATTTTCCTGGCGCACTACGGTGTGCACAATCTCGACGCGACCCGCGCCTATCCCGGCGTAGTCGAAGGCCTCGAAGCTCTTCAGGACTGTCCCATGGCGGTGCTGACCAACAAACCCGCAAAAATGAGCGTGGAAATCCTCGAAGCCCTGGGCCTCAGAAAATATTTCCGCGCCATCTTCGGCGGTGACAGTTTCGAAAAGAAAAAGCCCGACCCCGCCGGTGCACTCGCCATCCTGGACAAGCTCGGCGCGTCACCGCACGAATCCGCGATGGTTGGCGATTCCGGCGTGGACATTCAAACCGCCCGCAACGCCGGAATGTTCGCCATCGCCGTCAACTACGGTTTCGGCCAGCACGACCGGCAGGCTCTACCCGCCGACCTTTACGTGGACAGCCTGCAGGAAATCGCCGCTCTTGCGCCGCATGCACGTTGATCCAAATTATTCTCTAATGGTGGCGCCGCGATCGTTTGGAGTGCGGCAGCTCTGCTGCCGCTTTTGAGGGCTAAACACTTTTCCAAAATACGTATTGAGGAAAATCATTTGCAGCGTAAAAGCGGGAGCACAGCTCCCGCACTCCAAAGGGCTGCTGGCCACCTGAAGGTGGCCGCTACTGGGTGCGCGCAAGCCCTCCGCAACCTATCCTTGCCTTCCTGATACAGTGTTTGGCAGACTCTCCGCGTGCTTATTGGCCTCTTTCCCGAGCTGAACGCACCCGGCGGCATCCAACGCGCCGGCCGCCATCTCGCGTTTGTGATGAGCGAGTACGCCGCTTCCCACAAAATGGAGTCCCGCTTCCTCAGCCTCAACGACACGCAGGATCTCCATCGCATGCGCGTCGCCGATCGCGAATTTGTCTTCACCGGCGCCGACCGCGGCAAATTGAAATTTGCGGCCAACGCCCTGCGCGCCGCTCGCCGCCGCCCGAAACTCGTCCTAGCCGCGCATCCCAATCTCGCGCCGGTCGTCCGCTACATGCGCCTGCTCGCCCCAAAGATGAAAAGCATCGTCTGCACGCACGGAATTGAGGTCTGGGAGCCGCTGCCTTCCCGCCGCCGCAACGCTCTCATACGCGCCACGCTGGTCCTTTCGCCCAGCCGCGCCACCGCTGATCACCTGGTCAACGTTCAGGGCGTGGACGGCGATCGAATTCGCGTGCTTCCCTGGGCGCTCGACCCCGATTTCACCACGAAATTCACGGGCGCTTCCTCCACGCCTCTCCCCGGAGATTTTCCGCCCGGCCGTGTAATTCTCAGTGTCGGCCGCTGGCTGGCCGCGGAACGCTATAAAGGGATGGACACGCTGGTTCTCGCGATGTCGCGCCTGCTTCTTCGCTGGCCCGATTTGCAGCTCGCCATCGTCGGCTCCGGCGACGATCGCGCCTGGCTCGAACACGTCGCGCGCGACTCCGGCGTGCAGCGCCACGTCCATTTCCTGACCGATATTTCCTACGGCGAACTCTCCGCCTGTTACGAAGCCGCGGAAATTTTCGCGCTCCCCAGCCGCGGCGAGGGCTTCGGCTTCGTCTACCTGGAAGCCATGGCTCACGGCAAGCCCGTGATCGGCGGCGCGCACGGCGGCGCGCCAGAGGTCATCCAGGACGGCGTTACCGGCTACGTGGTCCAGCATGGTGACACCGAACAACTCACCACCTCTCTCGACACGCTCCTTTCCAATCCCGAAAACGCCCGCCGCATGGGCGAAGCCGGCCGCCAGCGCGTCGAAAACGAATATCGCTTCAACACTTTCTCCAAGTCTTTCAAGAAAATTCTCCGCGAACTATGCGAATCCTGAACGTCACCCAGAGCTACGCCCCGTTTTTCGAGTTTGGCGGGCCGCCGGAAAAAGTCCGCGCGCTTTCCGAAGGTCTTGCCCAACTTGGCCACGAAGTCACTGTGCTGACCGCCGATTGGGGCCTGGAGCGCCGCGCGGCCGAACTTTCCGGCGAACCGCCCGCGGAGAACAGCCCCTTCGGCAAAAAGCGCGAAGTCCGCGGCGTCAAAACCATCTACCTCGCCAACTGGTTTCATTACCACGCCGTCAGTTGGAATCCCGCGCTCTCCCGCTACGTGCGAGCGCGCCTGCAAGATTTCAACGTAGTCCACATCTTCGGCCTCTACGACCTCCTCGGCCCGCGCACCGCTGCAGCCGCGCGAAAGCTGGATATTCCCTATGTCGTCGAGCCAATCGGCATGTTCGTGCCCATCGTTCGTAATCTTTTTCTGAAACGCTCCTATCACAGGTTCCTGGGCCGGGAAATGTTGCAGAACGCCGCGGCGATTATCGCCACCGCCGAACAGGAAAAATCCGAATTGCTCGCCGGCGGAATTCCCACCGAAAAAATCGTTCTCCGCCGAAACGGCGTGGCTGCGCCGGCCGCGCTGCCCGAACCCGGGATGTTTCGCAAATCGCTCGGCATCCCTTCCAACGCAAAACTGATTCTTTTCCTCGGCCGGCTCTCGCAAAAAAAAAGCCCCGACCTTCTGTTGCAGGCCTTCGCCCAGCTTCCCCCTTTCTCCCCGCCGGCGCACCTCGCCTTCGTCGGTCCTGACGAATCCGGCATGCTCGCCCGCCTTCAGCAAATGGCGGCGCAATTAGATATTTCCCCGCGGGTTCATTTCTCCGGGCCGCTTTCCGGCGATTCCAAATGGTCGGCCTATCGCGACGCGGACCTCTTCATTCTTCCCTCCCAAAACGAAAACTTCGGCAACACCGCTGCGGAATCTGTCGCTGCCGGCACGCCGGTCATCGTCACGGATCAATGCGGTATCGCTCCTCTCCTCGACGGCGTTGCGGGCATGGTCGTAGCACATTCGGCAATTCCCCTCACTGAAACCATATCCAGCCTCTTCCATAATCCAACCCTCTACGCGCAATTGAAGAATGGTTGCGCCTCCGCGGTGCAGCGATTAGACTGGGGCTTGCCCATCCGCGAAATGGATTCGCTGTACAGAATTTTGGCGGGTCCAGCCACGTCTTAGGAGCAGCGGGCACTCGGGAGCAAAACTTAATCTGTGGGCAGCCATCGCTTATTTCGGTCTTTCTGGTGGGCGACCAACGCCTTGTTTGCCTTCGCTCTCCTTGCAACTCTCCTCACCGGCATTTGGGAACATTCCGTCCGCCAGTATCTCAAGGGCTTTTCCGACGCCATTATTCCCGAATCATCCACCTCCCGGCAAAAAGCGGAAGCCATTCTCGCTTGGATGAGCTACGGCCCTCCGCGCCGCGAGGCCCCCGACCCTTCCCTGCTTTCCCCACACGATCCCACCGACACTTTGAATTACCGCCAACTTCTGGAAGTTTGCGGCAGCGCCACCAATGCATTCCTGAACCTTTCCCGCAGTTCCGGCCTCGAAGCCCGCCGCTTGCTCCTGCTCAGCCCGGATCGCACCGCCAAGCACGTCGTTGCGGAGGTTCGCCTCGACGGCCGCTGGGTCATCGTCGACGCCACCTATCGCACGATGATGAAAGACGCGCAAGGAAGACTCCTCACCCGCGCGGACCTGCAGGATCCCCGGCTCTTTCAGGAAGCGATCGCCTATATTCCCGGTTACATACCCGTCTATTCCTATGAACGCGTGGCCCATGTGCGCGTCGGCGCTCTGCCGGTTCTGGGGCCAATCCTTCGCCGCGCGCTGGATTCCGTGATGCCCGGATGGGATGAATTCATGGACTGGAGCCTTCTTCTCGAGCGCCGCTCCTTCGCTTTCTTCTTTCTCTCGGTGTGGGCGCTGATTTTTTTCTTCCTGCTGCGCATCGTTTTGGCCTGGGTGGCCGATCATCGCCTGCTGATCCCGCGCCTCCACCTGCGCACCAGCCTTACCCGTGCCACTGCGACTTTTTTTTCGACCCCGGAGATGAAATAGAGCGTGTGCGGTATCTGCGGTTTCGCTTACGCCCCAGCGAGTAACGATGCCGAACGCCGCGTCCGTGCCATGGCCGCGGCGATGCTCCATCGCGGCCCGGATGACGAAGGCTTCCTCGTCGAGGACTCCCGCGTCCCCGGCCTCGCGCTCGGCATGCGCCGCCTCAGCATCATCGATCTCCCCGGCGGCCATCAGCCTGTCTGGAACGAATCGCACGACGTCGCCGTCGTCTACAACGGGGAGCTTTACAACTATCGCGAATTGCGCGAACGCCTGGCCCTCGCCGGCCACCGCTTTCAGACCAAATCCGACACCGAAATTCTCGTCCACGGCTGGGAAGAATGGGGCGAAGACCTGCTCGATGAATTGCGCGGGATGTTTACATTTGCCCTGCTCGATCTGCGCAAACATTTCGCCACGGTGCCGCTGGTTTTCCTCGCTCGCGATCCCCTCGGCATCAAGCCGCTCTATTATTCGCAAACCGAGGAAGGCTTCGCATTCGCTTCCGAGCTGCGCGCCCTGCTCGCTTCCGGCTGCGTACCCCGCAAGCTCTCGTCCGACGCGCTCACCAGCTATCTGCTATTCGGCAGCGTATCTGAACCGCTTACCATGGTCGAAACTGTTTTCTCCCTGCCGCCCGGCCATCGCCTGCTGCTTCACGTTCCCGACCGCCGCCGCACGCCTCGCGCTCGCCCCTGGTGGGATCCGCGCCGCAGCCCCGCCGCACGTGATCCACGCCGCCCCCGTAATTTCACGGTTGCGGTTCCGCGTGTCCGCGCGCTGCTCGAAGACGCCGTCCGCGCGCACCTCATCGCCGACGTTCCGGTCGGCCTATTTCTTTCCAGCGGCCTCGACTCCAGCGCCATCGCCGCCTTCGCCGCCCGCGCGCAAAAAGGTATTCAGAGCTTTACGCTCTCTTTTCCGGATACGCCGTACGACGAAGCCCCGCTCGCTCGCCGCGTCGCCGATGCCACCGGCACAAAGCACACCGAAGTTCCCTTGCACGGCGCGGACATGCTCGCCCGCCTCGATGAAGCCGTCTCCGCACTCGATCAGCCAACAATGGACGGCATCAACACTTACTTCGTCTCCTGGGCCGCGCGCCAGGTCGGCCTGAAGGTCGCGCTCTCCGGCCTCGGTGGCGATGAACTTTTCGCAGGCTACTCCACCTTCACCGACACGCCGAGGCTGATGCACCTCGAAACACTCTCGCGCTTCGTGCCCGCTGCATTTCGCCGCGTCAGCACGCCGCTCATCTGTAATTTGCTGGGCAAACAAGGATCGCCCGACGCCACCCGCAAAGCCGGCGACGCCTGGCGCATACCAAGTGCGCTGCCGCATCCTTATTTCTTCACCCGCTTGCTCTTCCCGCCCTCCGACTTACAACGCCTCACCGAACCGCGCTTCCGCAAAAGCACCATCGCCGCCGACGGTGTCACGCTCGAGCCCACTTGGCTAGCCTGGCTCGAACGCATCGCCGACCAGTCCCGCGAATTCGAGCCCGTTGCCGCCATTTCGTGGCTCGAACTCCGCACCTACATGGCCAGCACGCTTCTGCGCGATACCGATTCCGTCAGCATGGCCCGCTCGCTCGAAGTCCGCGTGCCGCTCCTCGATACGCCGCTCGTTGAATTCATGTGTGGTCTCCCCGACGAAGCCCGCGTCCGCCCCGAAACTCCCAAAGCCCTCCTCCGCGCCGCCCTCGAAGAACTGCTCCCCACTGAAATCCTCCAGCAGAAAAAACGCACCTTCACCCTTCCCTGGGAAAACTGGATGCGCACCGCCCTCCGTCCCCGCCTCGAAGAAAGTTTTTCCAACTTGGCGCCGGCGCTAGCGCCCCATCTCCACTCCGCCGGCGTCCAAATGGTCTGGGACAATTTCCTGCATTCCCGCACCACCTGGTCCCGCCCCTGGTCCCTCTACGTCTTGAACGAATGGTGCCGCCGCCATCTTTCTTGACGCTCCAAACAGTTGGAGCACCCGCCAGTAGCTCAGATTCCGTCTTTTCTGTTTTTATTCGGCAGGCAGATTGCTTCCGGACACTCCGATACTCAGGCGGATTCGCCAGATCCCGCCATATCATTGACATCCATTCGTCTTTTTAGTACGCTGCGTACTATTATAGTACGCAGCGTATGATGGCACCCAACTCCAACTCGGCGCTCGCGTTTGCCCTTCTTGGGTTGATCGGGCAGCAGCCGCGCTCCGGCTACGACCTGCGGAAATTCTTTTCCTCCACTCCGTTGATTTCCTTCAGTGACAGTCCGGGAGCCATCTACCCCGCTCTGCGCCGCCTCGAACAACGCGGGCTCGTACGCGGACATATCGCGGAAGGGGCTGGTCTGCGGCGTCGCAGGATTTTCGAACTGACGGCCCGGGGACGCGCGGAGTTCAAGCGGTGGCAAACACAACCGCTCACGAGGAACGACGTGGTTCGAAACATGGACGCGCTCATGCTGCGCTTCGCCTTCATGGATCAGTTTGCCGGGAAAGCTGCCACTCTCCGATTCTTGAAAGCTTTCCGCAAAGAGCTTGCAGCATACATTCCGACGCTTCGGGTCTACCTCAAATCGAACCGCGGATACATGTCCCAGTCGGGCAGGCTTGCTCTCGAAAGCGGCATCCATGCTTATGAAGCCCAGCTCCGCTGGACAAATGGGGCGATGAAATCGTATCGGCAACTTAAAGGAGACCGATGATGAGAATCCTGCGCGTCGTGTTCTACTGCCTCCTCGGCGGCCTGTCACTTACGCCTGCCGCTCTGGGAACCGGTGGGTTTTCCTGGTGTTGGCTTGCGGGAACCATACTCTCCGCTTCATTTGTGCCGGTTGCACTGTTCGGACCGCGCCGGGCGATCTCTCAGTTCGGAGTAATCGCGCCCGTGTTGTTGATTGTCACGGTGCTGTGTTTGTGGTCGGAAGCACTGATTTTCGTGCAGGTCCCCGAAGTCCAGCAGCATGCCGTCCGCGACTTGGTTGGCGCCTCGGTAATTTACGTCATACTGGCCGCAGTCCTGGCAATCCTGGCCGTGCTATTGAAACTACCTCGGGTGGACCGCGCGAAAGTGCAGTTACACTCGCCAGGCAAAGTGGCTCTGCTAGTAGTCGTCTGTGGTATGGCCTATGTTCTGTACTATCTGGTTTTCGGGGCGATCACGTACCAATTTTTTACCAAGGGCTACTACCCCGACGCCCCTCAGCTAGTTGCGAGGCTGGGCATCTGGTTTTGGCTAATTCAGCTTGGGCGCGGAGTGCTGATGACCTTGGCTGCGCTTCCGCTGGTCCGCTCCTTGCGAATGAGCCGGATGCAGGCGGCCATCGCCGTAGGCATGATCCTATGGGTGGCGGGCGGTGCCGCGCCTCTTTTGTTGCCGAATCCTTTAATGCTTCCGGCCCAGCGCATCATTCATACAATCGAGATTCTGACCCAGAATGTATCGCTGGGAATCACCATGGTGCTGCTGCTTCGCCCCAAGCAAGCCCGCAGTGGAGCGGACTTACCAGTAGCGGCGCATTCCCCTGGATGAGCACCACGTGATTCTGCGCTGCTCCTTTTACATCCCAAACGAATCGTGCCGAAGCCAATCGTCTCGAAAGTCTAAGCCATCCGCCTTTCACACCGGCAGGTCACTCCCGGATCCGCTGGGATACAGCTGCAAGACAGGCGAATGAAGCAGGTGCATAGGGGAATCTGGTCGTTACTCTAGCTGGTTGGTTCGTGGCCCCGCCTAAGAACGTTCTCGCTCAACCAATCGGTGATGATTTTAAGAGCCGTGGGCGACATTGTCTCCTCGATGTCGTTGTATTCGTTGGGCGCGCCGGTCTTGGCCTCTTGAAGGAGATGATTCATCCCCGCCAACTCCATCACAGTGGCTTTTGAATTCTTTTTCAAGGCTTCGCGAGCAGCGGCGAGATTTTCCTTAGCGGGCACCTGCACGTCCAATGATCCGTTGAGCGCCAGAACCGGCACGGTAAGCCGGGCCAAGGTTGGCGCGGGATCGTAAGCAAGGAAATAGCGTTCCCATGGCCGGGAAACGTCTTTCGGCAAGGTCTCCGCCTCGTTTGCATCAACGATTTTCCCGGCGACACCCTTTGCAACCAATTCTCTGGCACGATCGAGGGCGTCCAATTCCGACGGTGCCGAGAGAATGGCGCTGTAGAGTTCTTGATCGAATACCTTGCGACTGGCGATATAGCCGTCCGGTGCGCCGTACGCCTTCGCGGTCATTGCTGATTGCAGGACGAACAATTTATCGCCGCGGATGCAGGGACCCGCAATCATTACAACGAAGGCCACACTTTTGTCCGCTGCGGCCACAGCGGGAGCGATGATGCCGCCCTCAGAATGGCCGAGCACACCGACACGGCTTGCGTCGATCTGCGTTTGAGTCCTAAGCCAGGCTACTGCAGCCTCGGCATCCGAAGCAAAATCAGCCGTCGTTGCGGCGTCGTAGTCCCCGGAAGATCCGCCAACGCCGCGCTTATCGTAGCGAAGTACGGCAAATCCTTTGCGATTCAGTGCGTCTGCCAGAACAAGGAATACTTTGTGTCCCCAAACGTCTTCGTCTCTTGTGTTGTGTCCGGTTCCCGAGACGAGCACAACTCCGGGGAATGGTCCCTCGCCGTTCGGCAGGCTCAATGTACCGGAGAGTTGGTTATGGCCGGCGAAATTATTGAAGCGGACCTCTCGCTGCGCATAAGGTGCTGGTCCGGCATTGATCGCATCTTCCTGCGGGCGCTTGTGTGCGGCTGGGGCCATCTCTTCTGCAGTCGCGCGTTTCAGGACCAGAGGATAATTTTGCTGAAACTTCAAACTCCCCTTCCAGGCACTCTCTTCTTCACTCCACACGCCGTCGTAACTCAGGTTGAGCTTGTCCACTGCAAAGTGCAGATGTGTGCCGTCGGACGTGATCTGGTCCAGAACAGTTTCGTTGCCGCTAGGGTTGATCAGCACTCCTTTGAAGCCAGAGCTGACCCTCTCGAAGTGGATGCGGACCTTGAAGCTTCCGTTCATTTCTCCGATCCAATCGCCCGCAAGTCCTTGAGCCAGCACCGACGAGCCGAACCCACACGCAGCCAAGAGAAGCACGATAATTTTGCGCACGAACAGCCTTTCTCTTTGCGGATAAAGAGAGAATATTCTGAATCTTCGAAATTGTATCAATGCGGTAAGACTCACGCTATTCGCGGGTTGTCGGCAACTCGGAAGTTTTCCTCGGCCCCAATTTCTGTGAGGCTGGACGGACCTAAATTTGACTCTGCGGAAGCTAGACGGCTTCCGCGGAACCGCCCGATAACACGCAATCCTTAATTTAGGTACACTGAATGATTCGAAGATGAACATTCTTGGGATCAATGCGTACCACGGCAACGCTTCGGCCGCGCTCGTTTGCGACGGCAAGCTGGTTGCCGCCGTCGAAGAGGAGCGCTTCAATCGCGTCAAATACGCCGCGGGATTTCCTGCCGCGGCGATCCGCTACTGCCTGAAGGAAGCCGGCATCACCCTGGCCGACCTTGATCACGTGGCTGTCCCCCGCAATCCCTACGCCCGCCTCGGCACGAAGCTCTTCTACGCCCTGCGCATGCCGTCGTTCGCGCGCGAACGCGCCAAGGTGCTCACCAAATTCACCGGCATTCCCGTTGCGCTCGCCGGTGCCTTCGACGCCGACCCCGCAGAAATAAAGTCGAAATTTCATCGCGTCGAGCACCACCAAGCTCATCTCGCCAGCACCTTCTTCGTCTCCCCGTTCGAAAACGCTGCGCTGCTTTCCGCCGACGGCCTTGGCGATTTCGCCAGCTCCATGTGGGGCGCCGGCAGTGGCAACCGGATGCGCATTGACGGCGCGATCGCATTCCCCCATTCGCTTGGCCTCTACTACAGCGCGGTCACGCAATATCTCGGATTCCTGAAATTTGGCGACGAATACAAAGTGATGGGCCTCGCCGCCTACGGCCGGCCCGCCTATCTCGAGGCCTTTCGCGACATCCTCCGCTTCAGCAGCAACGGCGGCGATTTCGGCTTCAAGCTCGGCCTCGACTATTTCACCCACCACAAGACCGGCCCCGAAATGTCCTGGGCCGAATCCGATCAAACTCCCATTCTCGGCAAAATGTTTTCCGACAACCTGCCGCGCCTGCTCGGCGCCCCCGCCCGCCAACCCGACGAACCTCTCGACCAGCGTCACCACGACCTCGCCTCCACTCTTCAGGCCCGCCTCGAAGAGGTTTACCTCGGCATGTTGAAGAAGCTCGCGGCAAAAACGGGGGCGAAAGCCGTCTGCCTTGCCGGCGGGGTCGCTTTCAACTGCGTCGCCAACGGGAAAATTTTTGACGCCACGCCATTCGAGCAGGTCTACGTGCATCCCGCCGCAGGCGATGCAGGCCTCGCCGTCGGCGCCGCCTATTATGTCTGGCACCAGATTCTTGGCCAGCCTCGCTCGTTCGTGATGAATCATGCTTACTGGGGCCCGTGTTATTCTCCCGAAGAAGTTCGCGCCGCCGTCGAAGCCAGCAGCGTCTCCCAAGGCGGCTACACCATCGCCGAGTTGCAGGAAGAAGAACTCCTCCGCCGCACCGCCGCCATCATCGCCGATGGAAAAATCCTTGGCTGGTATCAAGGCCGCGCCGAGTGGGGCCCCCGCGCCCTCGGCAACCGCAGCATCGTCGCCGACCCGCGCCGTCCGGAAATGAAAGAAATTCTCAACCGCCGCATCAAGCACCGCGAAATCTTCCGCCCCTTTGCACCCTCGATCCTTGCCGAAAAAACCGGCCAGTGGTTCGATAAATCCCATCCCTCCCCGTTCATGAGCCTCGCCTATTCCGTCCTCCCCGAAAAGCGCGACGCGATTCCCGCTCCCACCCACGTCGACGGCACCGGCCGCCTGCAGACCGTCGCTCGCGAAGCCAACCCGCGCTTCTACGCGCTCATCCGCGAATTCGAACGCCAAACCGGCGTGCCCGTCGTCCTGAACACTTCTTTCAACGACAACGAGCCCATCGTCTGCCGCCCCGAAGAAGCGTTAGACTGTTTCTTGCGCACGCAAATGGACGCGCTCGTTCTCGGCAACATGCTCATCACACGCCCATGAAACCCCGCCTATGAAACCTTTCACGCCAAAACTCACAGCGTGGGGACCGCCGGTTCTTCTCGGCATCCCCCTCGACCACAACTCCTCTTTCCTCCGCGGCGCAGCGCAAGCTCCGCCGCTAATCCGCGAAGCGTTCCACTCCGCCCACTGGAACAAAACCAGCGAAACCCGCGTCGACCTCGGCACTCCGGGACTCTTCGAAGACTCGGGCGACCTGCCCGCCATGGAAAATCCCGACGCTTTCAGGCGCATCGAAGACGCAATAGCAAAAATCGTCGAAACGGGGAAACGCCCCGTCAGTCTCGGCGGCGACCACTCCATCACCGCGCCGATCCTCCGCGCCGTCGGCAAACGCATTCCCGCTATCACCCTCGTCCATTTTGACGCGCATCCCGATCTCTACGCCGACTACGAAGGCAACCCGCACTCCCACGCCAGCCCCTTCGCACGAATCCTGGAAGAGCAACTCGTTCATCGCCTGATCCAGATTGGCGTCCGCACCCTGAACGCGCACCAGTACGAACAAGCTGAAAAATACAGCGTGAAAATTTTCGAAATAAAAGATCTGCCACACCCGACGCACTTAAACCTCGCCGGCCCCATCTACGTCTCTTTCGACATGGACACGCTCGATCCCGCCTTCGCCCCCGGCGTCTCCCACTGGGAACCCGGCGGCCTCACCACCCGCGAAGCCATCGGCTACCTGCACGCCTTGCCCGGCCCGATCATCGGCGCCGACCTCGTCGAATTCAATCCCGTCCACGACCCCACCGGCCTCACCGCCACTGTTGCCGCCAAAATCCTCAAAGAACTTCTCGGCAAAATGCTGGCCGCCTGACGTGCGCCGATGCCTCACCCTGAAAAAATCTTTCTCTCCGCTGAGTGGCGCGACCTATTAATGCTCAACTACGAAGTAGACCCAGCCGTCTTGCAAAAATATGCTCCCACCGGCACGGAACTCGACTCCTTCGCTGGAAAAACCTTCGTAAGCCTCGTCGGCTTCCGTTTCTGCCGCACAAAACTGCTTGGGACGATTCCAATTCCATTCCACTCCGAATTCGAAGAAATCAATCTCCGTTTCTATGTGAAACGCCACGAAGTCGGCGAAATCCGCCGCGGCGTAGTTTTCATCGCCGAAATCGTGCCCAAGCGCGCCATCGCCTACAGTGCGAGGCTGTTTTACAACGAAAACTACGTCCGCCGGCCTATGGCTCATCGAGTCCATGCCAATGAATCAAAAATGGAAGTGGAATATTCCTGGAGGTCGGCGAATCAAATTTGCAAGCTTCAAGCCCAAGCGAATGGAACTTCTTCCCTACCCTCGGAAGGAAGCCTCGAACAATTCATCACCGAACATTACTGGGGATATTCGCGCCAAAGGGACGGCGGCACAATGGAATACCATGTCTCCCACATCCCCTGGAAAGTCTGGAACGCGACCCACGCCGATTTTTCCGGCAACGCCAGCGATCTCTACGGCGAAGCACTCTCCCGGTTGCTCACCAAAACGCCAGCTTCCGCCTTCATCGCCGATGGCTCACCTGTACAAGTCTTCCGCGGCCGCAATCTTCCATCCACGCCCACAACATTGTCATCCTGAGCCCGCCGCGGCGGGCGAAGGACCCCAACGCTGAGTCCTGGCAACCAAAGCACTTCGCTCACTTCCATAACACCGCTCCCGCCAGCTTCAACTCCTCGGCCCATGCACGGTTTCGCGCCATGCATTTTCCAATTTCGATTTTCTATTTTCCGGGTTGACTTATTTCGGCGCGTAAAAAAGGTAGTCCGCCGAATACGCTACCCGCAATTCCTGCCCCACATGCCCCGGATCGCAGCCCGAAGCCGGCGCCTTGCCGCCTTTTGTATTGATCCGCTGTATGCTCGTCGCGCGCGAAAGCACCCCACTGCCCTCGTGCCCCACAACATTCACCAGCAGCCACGGAATCGAATCCGCATCCGGCGATGGCACATTGGCTGCCGCCTTGCCCGTAACCCGGCTGCCGTCGTTCGCTTCCCACGAAGGCCCTGCGAAATGCTTCCCGAAGGGTTTCCCATCCTTATCAAAGAGCTGCGCCTCGGGCGCCTTCAGCGTCCACGCCGCTTGCGCGGCGTCCCCCTTACACGTGTAGACCTGGTCGCCCTTCGCATGCAGCTGCAGCAAAAGTTGTTCGTTGGCAGAGGGCTGTATCTGCTGCGGCACCTGCTGCGCGTTGCCCGGAAGCGAAAACAATCCAGCCGCTCCAACGATCAGCGAAACGAATCCTACCCTGCGAAAAGTATTTCTCACGGCCAATCCCTCCTATGAATACGACACCTGAGTCTGTCCCCCAATATAGCCCAAGTGCTATCAGCGGCGCCTCTTCCCTCCCAGTCCTCCATCGGGACAAAAATACAGCCATTTGAGGCGCCGCAGGTCCCACACCTCGGTCTACAATAGGGCGGACAACCCTTATGGCCGAATTTCATCTATCTAGGCGGTTGTCAAACAATACGAGCGGCCAAAAGTTTAGGGATCGAGGGGAATTCATGGGAAAGCTTACCAATCAGGTTGCCGTTGTAACCGGCGCCTCCAAGGGCATCGGCGCGGCGATCTCCATCGCGCTCGCCGCAGAGGGCGCTGCCGTCGTCGTCAATTACGCCTCTAGCAAAGAAGGCGCCGATCGCGTCGTCAAAGAGATCGCCGCCAAGGGCGGCAAAGCCATCGCCGTGCAGGCCGACGTATCAAAGCCCGCAGACGTCACCCGCCTCTTCGCCGAAACCAAAAAAGCCTATGGCAAGCTGAACATCCTGGTGAACAACGCTGGCATCTATCAGTTCGCCCCGCTCGAAAGCGTCACCGAAAAACTCTTCCACGACCATTTCAATCTAAACGTCCTCGGCCTGCTCCTCGCCACCCAGGAAGCCGTGAAGCTCATCGGCCCCGAGGGCGGCAGCATCATCAATGTCGGCTCCGGCGTCAGCACCATCAATCCGCCCAACACCTCCGTCTATACCGCCACCAAGGCTGCGGTCGATTCCATCACCGGCGTCCTCGCCAAGGAATTGGGTCCTCGCAAGATTCGCGTGAATTCCATCAACCCGGGCATGATCGAAACCGAAGGTACTCACACCGGCGGTTTCGTGAAAGGTGATTTTCGCACGTGGATTGAGTCACAATCGCCGCTGGGCCGCATCGGCCAGGCCGACGACATCGCTCCCACCGCCGTCTATCTCGCTTCGTCCGACTCCAAATACCTCACCGGCGAAGTCATCCGCGTCACCGGCGGTATCTACTAACACCCTCGCCTCTTCATCAGCGACTTGCTTCAGGAAGAAAACGGGGCCGCAACTGCGATTGACGGCGCGGCCTCACCGTCTCCGCTCTTCCTAATCGCGAATCACCTGGCACAACTCAGCTGACTGCGTTACGTTTCGGCGCCTTCGCTTTCCCTTGTACAATCCTTCCGTGCGCGTACTGCTTCTGAATCTTTACTACCCGCCGGACACCTCTGCCACGGCAAAAATGGCGCAGACCGTCGTCGCGGCCCTCGCGGAAAAACACGACGTCACCGTGCTCTGCGGCCGGCCCTCCTACGACCCCACCGAGCGCCGCCCATGGCGCCTCTATCAATCCGAACACTCCGGACGCGTGTGCATTCTCCGCGCCGGTTCCTCCGACTACCCGCGCACGCAAATGAAAAAGCGCGTATTCAATTATCTCAGCTACGTTTTCCTCGCCGTGCCGCGCGCCCTGTTCCTTCCCTGCGACGTCGTCCTCGCCATGACTGATCCTCCCTTCGAAGGTATCGTCGGCGCGTTCGTTGCCCTTCTCAAAGGCAAGCCCTACGTCTACAACATTCGAGACCTTTATCCCGACATGGCCGTCGGCGGATCCATCGTCAAGCCCGGCTTGCTCGCCCGCGTCTGGGAAAAGCTGCACCGATGGGCTCTCCGCCGGGCCACCCGCGTAGTCGTCCTCGGCGAAGACATGCGCCATCGTATCCTCTCCAAAGGAGTCGATCCCGCTTCTGTCGCCATCGTGCGCGACGGCGCCGAAATCGTTCCCCAAGACTCGCCCGCCCCGGCGCTAGACTCCGAAGTCATCCGCGCTATCCGCGGGAACTTTCGTTTTGTCCTTCTGCACGCCGGTAATCTCGGTTTCTATGGCGCCTGGGACACACTTCTCACCGGCACAGCCTCGCTCTCGGCAGACAGCATCGGCATAGTCTTTGTCGGCGACGGCGCACAGCGCCCCCGCCTCGAAGCCGCCGCCGCAAATCTTTCGAACGTCCGATTCCTGCCCTTTTTTCCAGCCAACAAAATTTCCTCGGTTCTCGCCGCCGCCGACGCTCACATCATCACCGTAAAACGCGGCCTCGAAGGCGTCGTCGTTCCCAGTAAAATGTACGGCATCCTCGCAGCCGGAAAACCCATCGTCGCCGTCGCTCCCCGCGAATGTGACGTCGTCTCCCTCGGGGAATCAAAAGGTTTTTCCATCTCCGCCGATCCCGACGATCCCGCCCGCTTCGCCCAGATCGTCCGCGACCTCTCCCAAAATCCCTCCAAGCTCAATGCCATGGCCAAGTCAGCCCTCGCCGCCGCCCCCGATTTCGACCGCTCCTCCGAACTCGTCAAGCTGGTCCACCTCATCGAAGCAGCAGTTCGCATCAAGCCGCCACGAACGTAACCTCCTTCCTCCACGGTTGTTCGGCTCTATCCCGAGCGTGTCATCCTGAGGCCCCGATTCTGATCGGGGCCGAAGGATCTCAACGCAAAAGTTATGCAGGATTGCCCAGTGAAGAGCTGAAACAACCGCGCCAAAAACTCCTAGTTACATTCTAGTTACGATTCTATTCACTGAATCGTCATCAGCTGCCTAAAACCCAATTTTCAACTGGCGGTTCCCTTCCTTTCGCGCTAACTTAATTCTGCTGCGTGGGGCAGCACCGGCGGTTCTCTCTAAACCGCCATTCATGGACGTGACTTGGGAGCCGGATCCCAAACCGGCAACGTCTCTGTGTTTGACTGGCAATTTAGCCCTCTGCCGGTTTCCTCAGAACGAGCAATGAGGATCAATGAGTGCGGGCCTGCTGGCTTTCTTGATTGCTTCGTCAGCATCTCTTCTTCTGACCGTGCCCGTCCGGGCGCTGGCCATTCGCGTCGGCATGGTGGATCTGCCCGGGCCACGTAAAGTTCACCTGAAGCCCATCCCGCTTCTCGGCGGCCTCGCCATCTACGGCGGCGTGATGCTGGCTATTCTGATTGTTTTCGACGGCGCCGCGCGCGCCCAGGTCCTCGGTATCGTCAGCGGCGCCACCCTGGTCACCGTTGTCGGTTTCCTCGACGACCGCGGCTGGCTGCATCATCAAATCAAACTTTTCGCCGGCATGCCGCTGGCGGCAGTGATTCTTCTCATCAGCGGCATTCACGCACAGGTATTCAGCCTGGTCGTTCATGGCAGCTTGGGTTATTGGATGGATGCCGCCCTCACCGTCGTTTGGGTCGTCGGCATCACCGCCTCTTTCAGCATCCTCGATCACATGGACGGCCTCTGTGCCGGTGTCGCTGCCATGGCCGCCATCTTCTTCGCCATGCTCGCCTATCTCCACGGCCAGACCCTCGTCGCCACCCTGGCCGCTTCCGTCCTCGGCGCGTCGGCCGGCTTCCTCCGCTGGAATTTCAAACCCGCCAAAATTTTCATGGGCGATGGCGGGGCGATGCTTCTCGGCTTCCTTATGGCTACCCTGGCCTTGAAGCTGCGGTTCGAGCACATTTCCTCGCTAGCCAGCTGGCTTGCCCCGGTCCTGGTCCTTGGCGCAACCATTTTTGATACCACACTTGTCACCATCTCTCGCTCGCGCCGCGGCCTACTCCCCTTCGCTACTCCAGGAAAAGATCATTCCGCGCATCGCCTCGCCAATCTCGGTCTCGGCCAGCGCGGCGCTGTCTTGGCCATCTACCTGGTGGGCGCAATCAGCGGAGGCGCAGCCATCCTCGTGACCTATCTTTCGAATCGCGCCGCGGCTCTTGTCGGTGTCACTGTGGTTCTGGCCATGCTCCTTGCCATCGCCTGGCTGGAGCGCGCTCCCTACGAGAAGCAACAGCGCAAAGCCGGCGCTTAGAATCTTCTTATTGCAATTTTGCCCCGGAACTTTCCGTCGCCGCGTGGGTTTGGTGTGCGAAGTGGGATTCGCTATAATCTTGTTCGCTGTTTGCTTGCTTGCCTGCTGTTGGCCGCCTGGCTGGTGATGCAACGGTTTGATCCGGGCGGCGCGAACGAAAGAATTCTCCTCTAAAAGGTTGCGCAAGTTGGTGGAAGACGAAAAGTACAAGTCCCCTCTTAAAGGGGACACCGAAGATGTAGTTGTCATCGGAAGCTCAGCGGCCGGGCTCTACACCGCCGCGCGCGTGGCCCGTGGTGGACGCCGCGTCAGCGTCCTGGAATCGAAATCCACTCCCGACCCCGCGCCCCGCACCCTGATCGTCACCGACTATTTCAAAAACCAGATCAGCACCGCCGCCCGCTCCAGCATCTTGAACGAAATCCGCCGCTTCGAACTCTTCACCGACGGCCGCTCCGCTCAGGTTACCCTTCAGCAGCCCGATCTGATCATCGAACGCTCCCGCCTGATCCGCTCGCTCGCCGAAGAAGCAGCACAGGCCGGCGCAAAGCTCCGCTACGACACGCGCTTCCTGGACCTCTCGCCCAACGCCAAAGGCCTCCACGTCCGCGTTGACCAGGGTGGAAAACGCCAGGAATTGCACGCCGCCAGCGTCGTTGGCGCGGATGGCGCCGCAAGCCGCGTCGCCAAAGCCGCCGGTTGGCCTCCCGTCGAAACCGTTCCCCTCGTCCAGGCCGTCGTCAAGCTTCCCAAAGATTGTCCGCAGGACACCACTCGCGTGTGGTTTGTGCCCGACGACACCCCTTATTTCTACTGGATGATTCCCGAATCCTCGGAGCGCGCCGCTGTTGGCGTCATCGGAGAGCAAGGCCGGGCCACGAAACTTCTCTTCGATTGCTTTCTCGAAAAGAAAGGCTTCGAGCCGCTGGAATGGCAGGGCGCACGAATTCCCGTTTATAACCGCTGGGTGCCTGTGCAACGCACAGTGGGGAACGCCGAGGTTTATCTGGTCGGCGACGCCGCCGCTCAAGTGAAAGTTTCCACCATCGGCGGAATCGTCACCGGCCTTCGCGGCGCCCGCGGCGTAGCCGACGCCATCCTGCAAAAAGGCCACTCCGAACTTCGCACCCTCCGCCGCGAACTCGGCACCCACTGGCTCATCCGCCGCGCCCTGCATCACTTCAAGCAAGCGGACTACTCCGAACTCGTGGACCTGCTCAACGCCTCCGCCCGCGAATCCCTGGGCGAAATCAATCGCGACGAATCCACCCGCCTGCTCTGGAACGTCATCCGCCGTCAGCCGAAACTTGTCCTTCTCGGCCTCCGCGGCCTTCTTCTGGGAAAGAAATAATGGGCATAACTGCTCTCTTTCGCGCGCTTCGGCGCTTGCATTTCGGCATACTGGTTTTACACCGCTACATGCAGCATGCTGTCCAACCGGCCCGCGGCTGAAGAGGAGAATTGCAAGTGCGATTGACGGTAATCGGGTGTGGCTACGTGGGACTGGTAACAGGAGCATGCCTCGCGGCAGCGGGCCACGAAGTTTTCTGCACGGACATCGACGAAAATCGCATTGACCAGTTGAAAGCCGGCAAAGTCCCGATCTACGAAGAGCATCTCGACGAAGTTCTTCAACGCGCGGTCCGGGAAAAGAAAATCGTTTATACCTCGGATGCCGGCGAGGCCATTCGCGCCGGCGAGGTCATCTTCATTTGTGTCGGCACTCCTCCCAAGGAATCGGGCGAAGCCGATCTCTCCGCCATCGATCACGTCGCGCGGCAGGTTGCTACCGAAGCCCGCAGCCCGAAACTCGTGGTGGAAAAAAGCACCGTCCCGGCGCTGACCGGCGTTCAGTTGCAGAAGGCCCTGGCCGCCTATTCCCCCGACGGCGGCGCCAAATTTCAGGTCGCTTCCAATCCCGAATTCCTGCGCGAAGGCACCGCCGTGACCGATTTCTTTCACCCCGACCGAATCGTCGTCGGCGTCGAGGACGAAAAAAGCGCCGCAACCCTGCGCGAAATTTACCGTCCGATCCTCGAAAAGAAATTTCATTGTCCGATCCACTCCGGCAAGTGCCCGGGCGGCACCAGCGGCGAGCTCCTTGTCACCACCATCAGCAGCGCCGAACTGATCAAGCACGCTTCGAACTCTTTCCTTGCCCTGAAAATCAGCTACGCCAACGTCATCGCCGACCTCTGCGAGCGCATCGGCGCCGACGTCGAGGAAGTCACTCACGCCATGGGTCTCGATCCGCGCATTGGCACGCAATTCCTCAAGGCCGGCCTTGGCTTCGGCGGTTTCTGTTTTCCCAAGGACATTCAAGCTTTCATCCACCTCTCCTCCGTGGTGGGCGTCGAGTTCGACATGCTGAAAGCCGCCGAGCGCGTTAACAAACAGCGCATCGACCGCTTCTTCGAAAAAGTTCACAAGGCGCTCTGGGTGATTCGCGGAAAGAAGGTCGCGGTTCTTGGGCTAGCCTTCAAGGCCAATACAGACGACATTCGGTTCGCTCCTGCGCTGGAGGTGATTCGCCGCCTGCTTGAAGAAGGCGCCCTCGTGCACGCCACCGATCCGCAGGCCATCGCCAGGACAAAAAATTCTTTCCCGAATATTTCCTATTTCGAGGATCCCTACGAGGCCCTGAAAGGCGTCGACGCCGCGCTAGTTTGTACCGAGTGGCCCATCTACCGCGACCTCGATTGGGAAAAGGCCGGCCTCGGCATGAGCCGCCGCCTGGTCATCGACGGCCGCAATCTCTACAACAGCAAAAAAATGCAGTCCCTCGGCTTCGACTACTACTCCTTCGGCCGCTCCTGATCGTTTTTCTCACACTACAAACGCAGCTTGTCATCCTGAGCCTATCCGATAAGGATAGGCGAAGGATCTCAACTCATCCGCTCTGCAAGTTTTGAACGGGGGGAATCCACCCCTACCGCCCCTTCGTCATCTTCGCGTACTGCTCTTTGAAATATTTCAGCGTGTGCCGCAATCCTTCTTCCAGGCTCACCTTCGGCTCCCAACCCAGCAATTTCTTCGCTTTCGAAATATCGGGCCGCCGCTGCTTCGGATCATCCTCCGGCAGTGGCTCATAAATGATCTTGGGCGCGTTCGGAAATTCCGAGCGAATTCGCTCCGCGAATTCCAGAATGGTCAGTTCCGTGGGATTCCCGATGTTCGTCGGGAAATGCTCGTCAGACTGGCTCAGCCGATAAATTCCATCGATCAAATCCGAAACGTAGCAGAAACTCCGCGTCTGCTTCCCTTCTCCATAAACCGTGATCGGCTGTCCGCCCAGCGCCTGGTACACAAAATTCGGCAGCGCCCGGCCATCGTTCAACCGCATCCTCGGTCCATAGGTATTAAATATCCTGACAATGTGCGTGTCCGCATGATGATGCCGGTGGTAGGCCATCGTCGTCGCCTCCGCGAACCGCTTCGCTTCGTCGTACACGCTCCTCGGCCCCACGGGATTCACCCGGCCCCAGTAAGATTCGCTCTGCGGCGATACTTCCGGGTCTCCATAGCATTCGCTCGTCGAAGCCAGCAGGAACTTCGCCTTCTTCTCCAGCGCCAGATCCAGCGCGTGCATCGTCGCAATCGAGCCGACCTTCAACGTCTCAATCGGATATTTCAGATAATCGGGCGGGCTCGCCGGCGATGCAAAATGAAACACATAATTAACTTCCCCAGCCACCTGCAGCGGCTCGCTCACGTCTTTTTTCTCGTAGCGGAATTTCGCGTTGCCCCCAAGGTGCGCGATGTTCGCTTCGCTGCCCGTAATCAGGTTGTCCAGCGCCAGCACCTCCCAGCCCTCCGCCAGCAACCGGTCGCACAGATGCGACCCCAGAAATCCCGCTCCGCCCGTGACCACCGCTCTCATTCCGCCTCCGTGCCGCTCCAAAAACCGTAAGTTTAGCTCACTTTGCTGCGTATAATCTTCCTATCCAGATGATCTGCGCGACCATTCTTCCAAACACCGTGGCCCGCAAGCCCCGCTTGATTCTCTCAATCACTGGTTCCCTTCTTTTTCTCTTCTTGCTCGCCTTCCTCAATCTCGGCCGCTGGCTCGACAAGGAAGATCCCCCGCAAAAAGCCGCTGCCATCGCCATCCTCAGCGGCCGCATGCCCTCCCGCGCGCTCGAAGCCGCCCGCCTCTACAACCAGGGCTACGCTCCCCAAATCTGGCTTTCTTATTCCGTCGAACCCGGCGCCACCCTCGAGAAATTTTCCGTCCCCTACGCCGGCGAGGAGTTTTACAACCGCCTGCTGCTGCTTCATCAGGGTGTTCCAGACAGCGCGATCCACATCCTCGCGCCGCCCATCGTAAACACCGCGGACGAAATGCGCACCTTCGGCCAGGCCCTTCACAAAGAAAATCTCCACCGCATCATCATCGTCACTTCCAAAGTCCACACCCGGCGCTCCTCCGTCCTGTGGCAACGCCTTTCCGAAAAAGACGGCCAGGCAATCATTCGCGGAGCCGCGGACGACGGCTCCGATCCCGCTCACTGGTGGCGCAACACCGGCGACGCTCTGGATGTTGTGCGTGAAGTTCTGGGTTTGCTGAACGCCTGGGCGGGATTTCCGCTGCAACCCGGCAAATCCTGACGTCTCGAAATCTTCAGAAAAAAAAGAACCGCTTTTTCTTGCGGCGTTCCACGCTCTGAGCGATCTCCGGCACATACGGCAGCGCCTGCCCCTCCAGCGCCGCCTGCGGATTCTCCACCACCAGCGCCTCCGCCAATTTCTTGCCGCGTTCTTTGGCGATGGCTTCGTAGGCAAACCGCAATTTCACCGGCCGCCGCGCCGTGTTGTGCCCGTCGCTGGAAACAAAATGCACCAATCCCTGGTCAATCCACGTCCACGCATCCGCCCTCGCGCCGGGCCCGAACACTCCCGAAAGCGAACCCGCCGTCACCTGCGCGTAGCATCCCAGCTGAACCCAGCCCCTCAGCCGCTCCGGTTGCGCCCGCAATATTCCATTTCTCTCCGGATGGGTGATGATCGGCCGCAATCCCATCAGGTGCAATTCATGCAGCGTCTGATCCATTGCCGGCGGAATCGAAAACTCGTTGAATTCCACCAGCAGGTAATCTTTCTGGTTGATGCAAAAGGGCGCGGCGTCATTTTTCAGCGCCAGCAGATTCTCCGGGTTCAGGTGAAAATCGCAGCCTGTCGCAATCTTCAGCCGCCCCTCCAGCCGGTTTTGCAATTCCTGCCGCGCCGCTCGCACCTTCACATAGTTAAACTGATATTCCGTGCTCGCATGCGGCGTCGCGACCACACACGTAATCCCATCCTTGATCGCGTCTTCCGCCATCGCGAGTGAATCTTCGATTGTCTGGGCCCCGTCGTCGATTCCCGGCAAAATGTGGCAATGTAGATCAACCATGTTTACCGTAGTATGCGTCATCCGCGCCACGCGGAAAAGACTTGCCAGCCTCCCAGCAGCATCATCAGCCCGGCAAATACCTCCGCCATGCGTTTCGCGTTCAATCGCCGCGCCAGCATTCCCCCCAGAATTCCGCCAAGGAAAACGCCGGGAATCAGCAGCAAGCCGGTGTGCAGATCCACGTAGCCTGCTTTCCAATAAGCCAGAAAAGCCAGCAGCCCCGTCGGCGGAATCAGCGCGATCAAGCTTGTCCCCTGCGCCCGGTGCTGGCTGAACCCGAACAACAGGCTCAGCAGCGGCACCAGCAGCACTCCGCCGCCGATTCCCACCATCCCCGCTGCAACTCCGCATGCCCCAGCCGCGCAGAAAATTCCAATCGCGCCAAGTGTGCCTGCCGTGCGATGCCCTGAATCATCCGCCGCGGGCGTGCCAACCGCTCTTGTTTTCCGCCATAGCAGCACCGCCGAAACCATCAGGAAGCACCCGAATACCGCCTTCAACTCATTCGACGGCATCGGCACAGCCATCCTCCCGCCGCTATATCCCCCAATCAGAAATCCCACTGCGCAACAAATCCCCGCCCGCAGATCCACCTGCCCGTTTTTCCAATACTCCCGCAGCGCACCCAGCCCAATCGGCGGCAACAGGATCAGCAACGAAGTTCCCTGCGCCAGGTGCTGGTCGTAGTGCAGCAGGTACACCAGCGCCGGCACCAGCACCACGCCCCCGCCGATGCCCAGCAAACCCACCAGCACCCCGACGGCAAGACTCAGCAAAACAATCAGCGCAATTGTCATCATTAGATTGGTACTTCACTCAGAATAACCCATCCCAGGATTCAGGCAGAGAAGCCGTCGCCTGTCTTGACGCTCTGCGGAGCGTGAATTTCTGGCAACATCTTCTTCCTCCATTCTGGAGATGCTCGGGAAACTGCTATATTAAATGGGCATCCTGGCCCTCTGGCCTTCGGGCCGTCACCACCTTATTTCAGATTAGGAGCATTTTTCATCTCATGGCTACGGACAGACGACCCGAATTCTTCAAAGGCGGCCAGCTTAAAGTCGCCATCATTGGCTGTGGTTACGTCGGCCTTCCCCTCGCCCTTCGCTTTGCCGAAGCCGGCCACAAGGTCACGGGATTCGACACCGATCCCGAAAAAGTTCGCATGCTCAACGCCGGGAAATCCTATATCGACCACATTCCCCAGACCAAGATCCAGCAGTTCGTCAACAGCCGCCACTTCAACGCGGTCACGGATTTCTCCAAACTCGCCGAAGCGGACGCCATCATCATCTGCGTCCCCACTCCCCTGAATGAGTATCGCGAACCCGACCTCAGCTTCGTCGAAAACACTGCGAAATCCATTCAGCCGCATCTCGTTCGCGGCCAACTCGTCGTCCTCGAATCCACCACGTATCCCGGCACCACCGAAGAGCTCGTCCTTCCGATTCTCGAAAAGAGCGGCCTCCGCTGCCCGATCGTCACCGGCCCCGAAAACGAAAACGTGCCTGTCGATTTTTTCCTGGCCTTTTCGCCCGAACGCGAAGATCCCGGCAACAAGCAATACGGCCTCGCGCAGATTCCCAAAGTCGTCGGCGGCATCAATCCTCCCAGCGGCCGCGCGGCAATCTCTCTCTACGGCCAGGTCGTCGCCAAGGTCATCCCCGTCAGCACCACCCGTGCCGCGGAAATGGCCAAGCTGCTCGAAAATATTTTCCGCTGCGTCAACATCGCTCTGGTCAACGAACTGAAGCTTCTCTGTCTCCGCATGGGCGTGGACGTCTGGGAAGTGATTGACGCCGCTTCCACCAAGCCCTTCGGCTTCATGCCGTTTTATCCGGGACCCGGCCTCGGCGGCCATTGCATCCCGGTCGATCCCTTCTATCTTTCCTGGAAAGCCCGCGAATACGATTTTTCCACCCGCTTCATCGAACTCGCCGGCGAAATCAACACCTCCATGCCTTACCATGTCGTCGATTCCGTTGCCGAAGCCCTCAACATGCACAAGAAAAGTCTCCGCGGCTCCCGGCTCCTCGTTCTCGGCGTGGCCTACAAAAAAGATGTGGACGACCTGCGCGAATCCCCCACTCTGAAAATCATGGAAATTCTCAAAAAGCGCGGCGCTGAGTTCGACTACAACGATCCTTACTTTCCGCAGTTCCCCAAGCTGCGCCACTATGACTATTCCGGCATGAAATCCGTGCCCCTCAGTCCGGAAACTCTCGGCAAGTACGATGCCGTCCTCATCGCCACCGATCATTCCAGCTACGACTACGGCGTCATCGTGGATTCCGCGAAACTCGTCATTGATACGCGCAACGCCACGCGCCGCGTGATTCGCCACCGCGCGAAAATCGTTCTCTGTTAGGACTTCATGTCCGCGAACACCGATGAAATCCGGCGCCAACTGGCGGAAAGCGCCAGAGTCAAGCAGGCATTTTCCGATGCCCTGATCGCGCGCATCGCTGAATTCGCCCAGCGCTCCGCCTCGGCCATTCGCCGCGGCGGTAAACTCGTATTTTTCGGAAATGGCGGCAGCGCCGCCGACGCCCAGCACTTGGCCGCCGAACTTGTCGTTCGCTTGCGCACCGAGCGCCCGGGCCTTCCGGCGCTAGCCCTCACCACCAACACTTCCGTTCTAACCGCCGCAGGCAACGACTACGGCTTCGAACGCATTTTCTCTCGTCAGATGGAATCTCTCGTCGGCCCGCACGACGTCGTCGTCGCTCTTTCCACCAGCGGCACCAGCCCAAACATCGTCAAAGCCATCGAAACAGCGCGTGCCCGCGGATCCTTCCTCGTCGCCCTCACCGGCGAAACCGGCGGCGCACTCGCCGCGAAAGTGGACATTCTCCTCGACGTTCCGTCCCGCGATCCTCAACGCATCCAGGAAGCTCACATCACCATCGGCCACATCGTCTGCTCCCTCATCGAACACCTGGTAGCCGCCAACTGAGCCACCTTTCGTAGTGTCCACCTTCAGGTGGACCCGCCCATTCCACTAACGCGCCTTCACCAACTCCACTCGCGCCGTTGCCACCGGCAACACCGCCTCCATCAATACCGGCAACCGCTCCGCCCCATCCGCCAGGTACAGCAAAAAATGCGCGTCTTTCATCTCCGTCCCGTTTTCCAGCACGTGAATCTCAATCTTCGTCGTCGAATATTTTCCCGCGGCCACGCTTACGTTTTGTCCCTTCCCCACCAGCACCGCGCGCACATCATAAAGCTTGTGCCCATCAAACACCGGCGACTTCACTTCCTTTGTCGTGCCCCAATCCACGCTTCGCAAATACATCAGCATCCCGATCGGATCCCGCGTCCCCGGCAAAACGCGCGCCGCCACCTCATTCGCCGGCGCAGGCTCCCGGCTCGACGAGGTCATCCGCTCCACCGTATCCACTTTCTGTCCGCGCTCGTTCAAATGCATTTCGTACTTCAAGCTCGTCAGATTCGAAATCTCGCTGTACGAATCAAACTCGTCGTCCAGCTCGAACACCATCCGGTAAGGATTTTCGGTATGCGCAAACGCCTGCAGGTGCCAGGCATCCTTTCCCGCAACAGTTCGCCGTTCCCCCACCTTCACCCGCAGATTCGCCACCACGCTGTTCAGTTTCGGAACATTTGCGGCAAAGTCTAGCGTCTCTCCAGTCCGCGGCTGAAATCCACCCGCCGCGCTACTCGCCCCCTTCTCCACTCCCGCCGGCATTGTCTCCGAACTGCTCCCCGCTGTTCCGCCGCTCCGTTCCGGTTCGCGCGGAGCAACCACCGTCGTGGCCTCCCCCGGAAACAGCGTCTTCGGCTTTGTCGCTTCATACCGCCGGTACGTCCACACCCCGGCCGCAGCCAGTCCCGCCACAATCAGCAACCCCACCACTAATCTCTTCCCCATAATGTTTGTGCGATGCTCCTGATTTTCAGCGCTTCTGCCTGCCGCTCCCATCGTACAATAAGATGAGTTGTGCGGTGGGAGGCAGATCGAATGCGCTACCTTGTTACAGGCGGCGCCGGATTTATCGGCTCGAATACTGTGGATGAACTGGTGCGCCGCGGCCACGGTGTCGTCGTCCTCGACGATCTTTCCTCCGGCAAGGAAGACAATCTCGCCGAAATCCGCGGCAAAATCACCTTCATGAAAGGCTCCATCACCGACATCGAAGTCGTGCAGAAGGCCATGGTCCAGGCCGATTACGTCATCCACCTGGCCGCCCGCACTTCCGTCCCGCGCTCCATCAAGGACCCCGTGGACACCAATCGCATCAATGTGGACGGCACCCTCAACGTCCTCGTCGCCGCCCGAGACAACAAAGTCAAGCGCGTCGTCCTCGCCGCCTCCTCATCCGCCTACGGCGACACTCCCACCCTTCCCAAATCCGAAGACATGCAACCCGTTCCCATTTCTCCCTATGGCGTCACCAAATACGTCGGCGAACTCTACGCCCAGACCTTCGGCCGCTGTTACGGTCTCGAAAATGTCAGCCTCCGCTACTTCAATATTTTCGGCCCCCGCCAGGATCCAGATTCGCCTTACTCCGGCGTTCTCTCCCGCTTCTCCACCGCTTTCCTCGATTCCACCCCTCCGGTCGTCTTTGGCGACGGCGAACAAACTCGCGACTTCACCTATGTGGATAACGCGGTGCAGGCCAACATTCTCGCCTGCGAAGCTCCTAGTGCCTCTGGCCGCACCTTCAACATCGGCACCGGCAGCTCCATTTCCCTCAATCAGGTTCTGCTGATGCTCCAGAAGGTTTCCGGCAAAACTCTCGAAACCAAATATGAACCGGCTCGCGAAGGCGACATCCGCGACTCCCTTGCCGACATCCGCCTCGCCAAGGAATTCCTCTCCTACGAACCCACCGTTCTGTTCGAGGAAGGCCTCGAACGCACCTTCGCCTGGTACCAATCCCACCACGCCAAAAAAGTCCCCGAATAACCCTGTAGCTCAGGCCTTCAGGCCTGAGGCCTTCCAAAGCACCCGCCCGGGACCGATCCTGCGAATCTTATCCTTCATAACAGCAACCTCCGCCTCCAACCCCACGTCATTCCCACCTTCCCTACAATTCCATCCACCCGCATGCTAGGCTAGCATTTCATTTCTATGGACAATTTTTCCGCGTGAACCGATTCCTCTCCATTCCCGCTCTGCGCCAATTCTTACGCCTGAGCTTGCCCGCATTCCTCCTCGCGTTCCTGGCCTTCCCCATTTTTTCCCAGCAGGTCCCCGCACAGCCTCCCCCCGGCAGCATCGCCGAAATCACCGCCCGGGGCGCGCAGCGCCGCGTCGGCAGCCTGTACATCGCCGACGACGACGTGGACATCACCTACGGCGGCATGCGCCTCCGCGCCGATCACGTCGAATACAATGACTCCAGTTCCCAGGTCTTCGCCCGCGGCCACATCGTCTTCGATTTTGAATCGCAGCATCTCGAAGCCGACGAGGCCAACTACAACGTCGCCACCGGCCGCGGCACCTTCAAAAAAGTCCGCGGCTTCCTGAAGCTCGAGCGCCGCCCCAATCCTCGCCTGCTCGTCACCAAGAATCCCCTCTACTTCGAAGCCCAGGAAGTCGATCGCCTCTCCGAACAGGTCTACATCGTCAGGCACTCCTGGATCACCATCTGCGACCCCAAACAGCCCACCTGGCAGTTTTACGCCCCAAAAGCCAAAATCACCGTTCAACGCCACGTCGCGTTACTCAATTCCAATTTCCGCCTCTATCGCGTTCCGCTGGTCTGGCTTCCTTACGCCACCGCTCCCGCCGGTGAGCACATTCGCGAATCCGGTTTCCTCTTGCCCATCATCGGCAACAGCAACCAGAAGGGATTCGTCTTTGGCGACGCCTTTTACTGGGCGCCGCGCACCTGGTTTGATACCACCCTCGGCTTCGACTACTTCAGCCGCCGCGGCACCGCGCAGCGCGCCGAAGTCCGCGCACGCCCCTTCGAAAACACCTCCATTCACTACGATTACTTCGGCGTGATTGACCGCGGCCTCCCGCAAGCCGGCGGCCCGCCGATCAACCAGGGTGGCCACCAGCAAACTCTCGAAGTGCAATCCCTCTGGCGTCACGGCTGGCGCTTGGTCGCCGACGTCAACGAGCTTTCCTCGCTCACCTTCCGCCTCGCCTTTTCCGATACCTACGGCGATTCCATCAATTCCGAAATTCGCAGCTCCGCTTTCCTCACCAATAATTTTCACGGCTTCAGCGTCAACGTCGCCAGCCTCAGCGATCGCAGCTATCTGGAACTCAGCCCACCCAACAGCGTTTACCTCCGCAGCATCCCGGAAGGGCGCTTTTCCTCGGTCGAGCAAGCCCCCTGGCGCAAATTACCGGTCTATTTTTCTTTCGACTCCTTCGCCGGCGCGGTCCACCGTGACGACCAGTTCCTCGACACTCCCAATTTTGTCGCCCGCACTGAATTTTCTCCCAAGCTCACCATCCCTCTCCATTTCCGAGACCTCTTCGGCCTCACCGCGTCTGCCGCTTTTCGCACCACCTATTACGGCGATTCCCTCAACGCCCAGTCCATCCTTACTGGCGAATCCATCACCCGCAACACCGGCGAATTTGCCCTGGAATTTCGCCCCGCCACTCTCGAACGCTTTTTCGATCGCCCGCTCACTCGCCACCGCTACAAACACACCATCGAACCTCTCGCCACGTATCGCTACGTCACCGGCGTCCACAACTTCTCCGATTTCGTCCGGTTCGACAGCAACTCCACCCTCACCAACACCAACGAAATCGAATACGGCATCGTTCAGCATCTCTTCGTGAAATCCGGCGACGATCAGCCGGTTGACTTCCTGTCCTGGCGCCTCGTCCAGAAGCACTACTTCGATCCCACTTTCGGCGGCGCTCTCGTTCCCGGACAGCGCAATGTCTTCGAAGCTCTCGATTCCATCACCGCATTCGCTTTCGCCTCCAGCCCGCGCAACTGGTCGCCGGTCGTCAGCGACATCAAGCTCACCCCTGGCGGTCCCTACGATGCCGAGCAAATCCTCGAGTACGACACGCAACTCCACAAACTCACCACCATCGGCACGCTCCTGAAACTCAAACCCTACCGCGAATATTTTTTCACCGTCGCTCACTTTCGCCTTCAGGGTGATCCCGTCGTCCAGCCGCTCACCCAGCAGATTCGCGTCATGATGGGCTACGGCACGTTTACCAGCCAGGGCTTCAACGCCTCCACCGGCCTCAGCTACGACATCAACAGCGGCACCTTGCAGAACCAGTTTGTGCAGGCCGGCTACAACGGCGGTTGCTGCGGGCTTGCCGTCGAATACCGCCGCATCAATCTCGGCACAGTCCGCAACGAAAACCAGTTTCGCGTTTCGTTCATCCTCGCCAATCTCGGCACTTTCGGAAATCTCCGCCGTCAGGAACGGATCTACTGATGCCCTTCGATCCCTCCCTCGCCTTCGCCTCCATTCCCGAAATCGGCAAGCTCTATCGCCGCCGCAAACTTTCTCCCGTCGAGCTCACCCAGTTTCTTCTGGACCGCATCGCCCGCCTGAATCCCCGCCTCAACGCCTATCTCGCCCTCAATTCCGAAATGGCCCTGAAAGACGCCGCCGCCGCTGAATCCGCCCTGTGCGCCCAATCGCGCCGCAAATCCAGCCGCGACCTCGGCCCGCTCCACGGCATCCCCATTTCCCTGAAAGATAATCTCCACACCGACAGCCTTCGCACCACCGGCGGCTCCGGCTTTCTCCGCGATTTTCTTCCCCTTCAGGACGCCGCCGTCGTCGCTTCCCTGAAAAATTCCGGCGCCATCCTCCTTGGCAAAACCAATCTCCACGAATTCGCCTACGGCGTCACCAGCAACAATCCCCACTTCGGCCCGGTCCGCAACCCGTGGGATCTCGATCGCATTCCCGGTGGGTCCAGTGGCGGCTCCGCGGCCGCGCTTGCCGCCGGCCTTTGCTATGGCAGCATCGGCACGGACACGGGTGGCTCCATCCGCATTCCCGCCTCCCTTTGTGGCGTCGTTGGATTGAAACCCGGGCTTGGCCGCGTCAGTGCCGAAGGCGCGATTCCACTTTCCACCACGCTCGATTTCGTCGGCCCGATGGCTCGCACTGTCCCCGACGCCGCTCTACTCTTCGAAGCAATCTCTACAAAAGCGAACAACAAGCGCCGTCCCCGTGCCGCTCGCCGCCCGCAGCTTCGTCTCGGCGTCCCGAAACACTTCTTCCTCGACGTCGTCAGCCCGGATATTCAGCAAGCCTTCGAATCGTCGCTCGTCACTCTGAAAAAATTGGAAATCAAACTGAAAGAAGTATCACTTCCCTATCTGAAGGAAACCGAACACGCGGGAAATCAGATCGCCTGGGCCGAAGCCACTCATTACCACCAGCAAGCCGGCTGGTATCCGGCCCATTCCGCGGAGTACGGCGAAGATGTCCGCTCCCGCCTCGAAATGGGCGAAAAAGTTTCCGCTCTCGAATATCTCCGCGCTCTCGACCTGCGCGAAAAATTCATCGCCGGATTCCACCTTGCGCTTCTCGAAAACGAAGTGGATGCCCTCGTCACGCCAACCACGCCAATCGCCGCCCCGCTCATCGGCGAAGAAACGATCTCCATCGCCGGTAAAGATCATCCCACCCGCGCCCTGCTCCTCCGCCTCAATCGCCCCGCCAATCTCGGCGGCCTCCCCGCCATCTCCGTCCCCTGCGGCCTAACTCCCTCCGGCCTCCCCGCCGGCCTCCAATTCCTAGCGGCCCTCAACGACGAATTCCTCCTACTCGACATAGCCTCCCGCTTCGAACAATCCCACCCCTTAAACGCTCACCCCGACCTAAGCTCTCTGGAATCGTAGCGGCCACCTTTAGGTGGCCCAGCTCACCTTGTAGGGGCGGAGCTTGCTCCGCCCTCTTGGGTTACTCCTGCCCTTGTACCGGCTCGATCATTCCTTGATTTCTGCACGATCAAAAAAATTGTCATCCTGAGGGGCGCGCCGTTTGCGGCCCAAAGGACCTCAACTTTTCATTACAAGCAAAACTCAACCGCGCACACTCGAAAACTTCCTCTCCGAAAATCTCTCAACCTGCTCCAACTCTCCCCCTCAAAAACTCCACATCCCCGCCCCATCCGTCGTCACCGCTCTCTTCCTCTCCATCCACCAACTCCCAATCAAATATCCCAGCGTCCCCGTAACCATCCCCCAAAAAATATCCGCAATGTAGTGATACCTTCCCCAAATCGTGGACACGCACATCAAAAACACCAGCGGCGCCATCACCCAGAACAACCACCGCCGGAATCTCCACGCGCCCCAGAGCACCGCGATCGATCCCGCCACATGCTCCGACGGAAACGCCGCGCCACGCACCCGCCCGTAATGCTCGATAAAATTAATCGTCGCCGTGATCGGCCCGCCGTCCAGCGGCGCCTTCCACATTCCGGCCATCGAAAACCACGGGCTCTCAATCGGAAAAAACATCGCAATGATGTACCCGATCGAATAGCCCACCATCGAGTAGGTCATCACCGACCAGTACGCTTTCCACTCCCGCCGGAAATACAGAATTCCGCCCAGCACCAGCAAATATACAAAATAAGTAAGGTAGGCCAGCTGCATGAATTCATTCCGCCCCGGCGTCACAAACTGTTCCATCCAGATCGCGGGATGCACACCCGTCATCCAATAGTCGAATGCGATCAGTTTCGCGTCTTGCCAGTTTGGCGTCACCAGCGTCATCAGTTGCGCCAGCTCTTCGAAACAAAACAAGAAAAACAAATGCGGATACCAGTGCCGCCAGAAATGCCACCATTGCCCGGCGATCGATTCGCCCTCTGCGCGGCAGCGTTCCGCCGATCGCGCCTGCACCCGGCAAAGCAGCAGCACCACGCAAACAACAATCACACGCACACCTAACATGCGCACCGGATGCCGCAAATGCTCCGCGAACAACGCGATCAGCACGCTAGACACGCCGAAATACGCGAACGCCGCCCGCTCAAACGCGCCGCACGCCGCCCACGCCGCCGCCACTTCTCTCCGCAGCACACCCGGCGCCCGCTCGCTCATCCCCTGCGTAGCTTCCAAAAAATCCGCCTCTCCCTCATACGCGTCCGAAACCGCCAGTGCCTGCGCGGCTCCCTGCGTTTCCATCACTCGTATCTTCTCACCGTTCATGGATGTGTTCCGATCGTTTGAAGTTTTACTTTTTCCTTCAGCGCATCATCCGAAGCGAACTTTTTCTCCTGGTGCCAGTGCCAGATCGCCCAGTCGCGCAAATTCGCCGTGTCCGCCAGCTCTTTCCCCGGATTGACCGCGTGCCCATGCCCCACCGCGTCCAGCATCGGCCGGTCCAGCAGCGTGTTTCCATAAGCGTGCGACTCCCGCAAATTGATCTGCATCGCCCTCGCCACCACTTCCATCGCTCTTCTTTTCGCTTCGCCGTAATTTGCTTCGCCCACCACCCGCCCGCTAAAAATGCCGTCGCGCTCTTCCAGTCGCGTCGCGCTCACCAGCACCTCTCGCTCCACCCCGCGCGCCTCCAGTTCGCACTCCAGCGCCATCGCCACCATCCTCGCCAAAGGTTTCACAATACCGCTCACCAGCACAATCTCGTGTCCCCGCCGTGCGTGCCATTCCACCCGCGCCACTCCCTCTTCAAAAAACGTAATCGGTTCCGCCGCTTCCAGAATCTGCTCCTCCCGCAATCCGCAGAGGTAGCTTTTATTCCCATGCGCGATCGCCGTCAGTCCGCGCGGCAACAATCGCGCCGCCTCCATCCCCCATCGCGCGTAGTTCGTCCACGCGATCGCGCCGGTTCGCCGCAATTCTCGAAACAATCTTTTCTCCAGCGATGGCTCCGGCACAAGCGTCCCATCAATGTCGAAAAACGCTCCAACCCGCCTCTCCTGTTCGCCAGCACCGCTCATCCCAAGTCTCCCCGCGCTTCTTCCCCCGTGCCTCTCGCCGCCAGATTGCTCGCCAAAAATCTCCAGCCCTCCACCAGCACAGGCAGCCCCCGCACCAGGCAAAAAACTCCCGTCATCCATGCCAACGTCTGCGCCCCCGCTCGGATCGCCGCGTGCATGTCCAGCGACACAGGACCCAGCAGCGCCACCGGCCCCCGCGTCAGCGCCAGCTCCAATCCCAAATAACAAAAGCACGCGCACTTCATCGCCGCGTACAATCCCCGGCTCCATCGCGACGCCACCAGCGCCTTCGCCCAGCCGCTCTGCAGCATCGCATTCGCGCCCCATCCCGAATACCCGGCCTTCATCGCCAGCCCGCGCAGAAAATCCGTGGCCGCCCCTCGCGCAAAAAACAGCATCGGCAGCCACAGCGACACCATCCCCACCACCGCAAAATAAGTAAAAAACATGTTCTCGATCACCCGGTCGCCCAGAATGTCCAGTTGCGCTCCCACCGGCGTCGCCATCTTTTTCCGCCTCGCGATGTGCCCATCCAGCGCATCCAGCGCGATCGCCGCCACCGTCAGCGCCACGCCCAACAAGTTCATCCAAGCCCCGTGCCCAAACGCGCTCACCGCCAGAAATCCCACCACCACTCGCAGCAGCGTCACCTTGTTCGGCGTCCAAACCATGCACACCTGCCAGGACCAATCCCGCCACCTTTACAATGCAACGACCGTTCCGTTCAGCCCTCTGACAAGTTCATCCTTTTCAATGCCCTGTGCGCCTCACCCCGCTCCCGCTCGCCGCCTCCCGCCAGCCAAATCCGCCACCTGTCCCTGTAACCTGCCTCTGCCTCCCTTACTCAAACAATTGCGTCTAACTCATCTATCTGCCCCGGGCCTGAATCATCCCGTTCTCCCTTTTGTGCGAGAATAGAGAGGCAAGCAACTCAGGGCACGCCGCACCGCGCACCGGCTGATTTTCCAATGTCAGGAACACGAGCCTCTCAACCATGACCGACGTCTCACTCGCTGGAGCCTTTCTCGCCGGGCTCATCTCCTTTCTCTCGCCGTGCGTTCTGCCCCTCGTACCCGGCTACATCTCGATGCTCTCCGGCATCGGCGTTGAACAACTACGCCAGGGCGAGCAGCCGAAGTCCGGCCTCTTCTCTTCCGCGCTTTCTTTCGTCATGGGATTTTCCGTGGTCTTCATCGGCTTCGGCGCTTCCGCCAGCGCCGTCGGCGGATTCCTCCGCCAGAATCGCGCCCTGCTCGCGCCCGTCGCCGGCGCGCTCATCATTCTTTTCGGACTTCACCTCCTCGGCGGCCTGATGCGCATTCACCTCCGCGCCGGCATCATCCTCGGCGTGGTGCTTGTGGCCCTCGGCATCGTGTCGCTCCTGCGCCACGGCCCGCTCTTCGCCGGACTCGGCGCCAGCCATTTCTTTTCGCTCTCCATCATCGGCTTCCTCGGCCCGCAGCTCGCTCGCTGGCTCAATCGCGACGTCCATCTCCGCAGCCAGGACACCAAGCCCGGCATCTTCAGTGGCTTCCTTCTCGGCTTTGCCTTTGCCTTCGGCTGGACGCCCTGCATCGGCCCGATCCTCGCCACCGTCCTCACCCTCGCCGCCGCCAGCGAAACCGTTTCCCGCGGCGTTTTTCTACTCGCCGTCTATTCCGCTGGACTCGCTATTCCCTTTCTACTTACAGCCGTCGGCCTCGGCGCCTTCCTCCGCTTCTACAAAAACTTCCGGAAATACCTGCACGCCGTCGAACTCTTCAGCGGCGCGCTGCTTCTCTTCGTCGGAGGCCTGGTCTTCTTCAACAAACTGACCTGGCTCTCGGGTAAACTGACTTTTCTAAACCGTTTTTCAATGTAAATTGGTGGAATAACTCGCTATGAAAAAAGTCGCAATCATCGTTCTCACCGTCGCCGTCCTCATCGGCATCACCATCTATGCGGACAAGGCCACGCGCGTCTCGGGCGCAGGCGCTCACCGCACCGATTCGACCGTCGCCGGCAAGCCCGAGCCCGATCTCAAGTTGAAAACCGTCGACGGCAAAGACGTCTCGCTCGCCGACTATAAAGGCAAAGTTGTCTTCGTGAATTTCTGGGCCACCTGGTGCGACCCCTGCCGCGTCGAAATTCCCTGGCTCATCGCCATGCAGAATAAATACGGCCCCAAGGGTTTCACAGTCGTCGGCATCGCCATGGATGAAGAGGGCAAGTCCGTCGTCGCCCCCTTCCTCGACAAGGAACGCTTCGACGTCGAGGGGCAAAAACTCCCGATGAACTATCCGATTCTTCTCGGCACGGATGAAGCCGCCGACAAATTCGGCGGCATCCTCGGCTATCCCAGCAGCTTTCTGATCTCCCGCGACGGCAAAATCGTCACCAAATTTCAGGGCCTCAAGAGTGAAGAAGAACTCACCAGGGCCATCGAGTCGCAACTCTAAAAAGGCGCCCGCGCATGCTCTCTGAACACGACTTCCAAAAAAAGGCCGACCTCGCCTTCGAAGACTTGAAGAAACGCCTCCTGAATCTCGGCGATGAACACGGCTTCGACGTCGAAGGCGAAAGCGGCAAGCTCGAAGTCATCTTCGAAGAGCCCGAACCCGCAAAATTCGTGATCTCGCCCAACACGCCGATCCGTGAAATCTGGATTTCCGCGCTCTCCACCAGCTTCAAACTAGGCTGGTCCGAATCCCGCAACGCCTTCGTCCTCGAAAAAACCGGCGAAGACCTCCACGCCGTTATGAGCCGTGTCGTCTCCCAGCAACTCGGCGCACAGGTGACGGTATGATTCGCCCCACAGCTAAACTTGCGAGTGCACTTCTAGCCGCCGCGCTGCTTCTCTCTTCTCCCGCCGGCTCGCAAACTCCTTCTGGCAAAGACGTCGTCGCACCCGAAGCCTACGCCTCACACGACCCCGTCGCCCGCGGCATGTCCTTTCAGGTCGCCGTCGTCCTCAAAATCCGCAACGGCTTTCACGTAAACGCCCGTGAAGTTACCGAAGACTATCTGATCCCCACAGACCTGCGCGCCGAAATTCCCGCCGGATTCAAACTCGGCGCCGTCGCTTATCCCAAAGGCACGCTGCAAACCTTCACCTTCTCCAAAAATAAGCAGCTCAACGTCTACTCCGGCAGCGTCACCCTTCTTCTCCCGCTCACCGTCCTCCCCACCGCTCCGCTCGGCGCACAGCACATCCCGATGAAACTGCGCTACCAGGCCTGCAGCACCGAAATCTGCCTCCCACCCGTAACCAAACAAATCGAAGCCACCCTCAACGTAGTCTCCGCAACCTCCGCCGCCAAACTCGCCAACCCCGAAATCTTTTCCCCAAAGTAAAACCCGCGTAGCGGCCACCTTCAGGCTTGCCCTGACGAAGGAATGGGTGGCCCCTCTTGCATTTGTAGCGGCCGCCTTCTGAGGCGGGCGCCTTTCTCTCCTACCCTTCACGCCCCGCCACCCTTCGCCTGATAAATCGTAATCTGCATCCCATCCGGATCCTGATATCGCGCCATCTTGTCTCCCCACGGCGCCTCCACCGGCCCGTGCACCACCGTCGCGCCGTGCGCCGCCAACCTCTTCATCGCCGCCTCCAGATCCGGCACCCGCAACGCAAACCGGATCTGTCCGCTCACTCTCTTCCCGACCTCGATCCGGTCCACCGTATCCGCCTGCTTCTCATCAAACACCTCCAGCGTCGCTCTGCCCATATCCAGCACCAGCGCCCGCCCCTGTTCCGCCGGCCACACCTGCGCCGGTTCCATCCCCAGCCCAACCCGATAAAAATCCGCCAACCTGTCAAACTCTTTCGTCGTCAGCGCCACCCTCAATTCCATTACGGGTGATTTCTGAATTCCCTTCGGTGTGGCGTGGATTGTCTCCGCGAAACCTGCAACAGCACTTGCTCCGGCTGCTGCCTGGATAAAATTCCGGCGTTTCATTCGCTTTCTCCTCACTAGGAATAGATTCTTGTCTTCCTGCAATGTATGCATTCCAGCCGGAAACTATTCCCTGCGTGGAAAGTCTGGTTGCAATCAATTCAAGTCTCGAATTTTATCGCAAGAGCCGAATCAACTGCGCGATCACTGGAGGAACGACAAGCATCACAAAGAAGACCGCGAAGACTAGAAGTCCGCGTGATCCACGCGATTTGACGAGATAATAAGGCAGTGCGATTGGCCAGGCGAAAAAAACAAAAGCCTCAAACTCGAAAGGCAATCCGAGACCACGTCCTTGCCGATCGAAATAGACCCACGTGGCAGCCAACAGCTGCTGGAAAACCACACTCAACTTGTCTGGTCCCGGGGACAAGCTGAGCGAATGCGAAGCAAGCACGCACCGCGCCGCGGTCACAATCACCGTGAACATAACCAGCGGGAGAAAAGAGAGCGTCGCCCGGAATCTCAAATAAACTCCTCTTGATTATTCACGACTGCATTCCCCGCATTAACAAACTCCCCTGCCTCTTTCTGCAATCCTTCACTCCTGCTTCAATGGCGGCACGTAAGGAATCACCCACGCAATCAGCCGGTATAGGAAGAACACCACCGCCATCTGCATGGGTAGTGATAGCCATCCATATCCCACAATTCCCCGCGCCTCAAAATCTTCGGGCATCCTTAGGCTAAACGAGCCGCATCCCCGCCACTCTGCTCTCGCTCCTACCGGGAGGTGTAGCATCAAAACACTCCCAACTCATCCGGATATTTCGCCTGTAAGGAGCTTACCAGCGCCTCATACCCTGCAAGCTCGCGAATATTTTTCAGGAAAGGGTCCTTCTCAAAAAAAGGCCAGCAAGCAAATCCGCTGCTGACGCTCCGCTCCAGCCATTCAAATCCGCCTTCACGATGCCCCAGAATGGAGAGAATGCAGGCGCACTGATAATGGCTGTGGTGTGCGTGCCCAAAAGATTTTGGAATCGCGCAAGCCCTCGTCAGGCAGTCCAGCGCTTTCCCCTCTTTCCCCGACAGCGCGAAAAACACCCCCTGCAAACTCGCGATCAGCGGTTCTTCCGGCAACAGCTGCAACGCTTCCTCCAGCATCACGCTTGCCTCTTTCATTTCCCCGGTCATCATCGCCAGATGCGTGGCGAAGTAGACGGGATACTTGTTGCCCGGATTCTCGGCCCGCCACGCTTCAATCTCCTCCCGCGCCGCTTCGTAGTCGTGGTTCCACACGTGGACCTGCACGATACTATGGCTCACCGCTTTTCTCGGCTGAAACGGCCGCCCCCTCTCATACATCTCGCGCGCGTGGTCCAGCAACCCGATGTGAGCCAGAATTGTCCCCAGCCGGTTGTAGGCGTGCGGCTGATTGTTCTGCAGCGCCAGCGCCCGCTTCAATTCCGCGATCGCTTCTATATGCTGGAAGTTTTTCGATGGCCCCCATAGCAGGAACGCATTGGCCACGTGACCTTCGGCCAGCTCCGGATCCAGCTCAAGCGCCCTCCGGCAATGAAATTCGGCCTTCTCCAGCCAGGCGCTCCCCGGGTCCAGTTCAAAGTGGCGAGTCGCGCACACCAGCGAAAGGCCGGCGTGCGCCAGCGAAAACCTCGGGTCTCTCGTCACCGCATTGGTCAGATGCTCGATCACTTGATCGTGCAGTGCTGCATCACCCGAAAGGCTTAGCCGGTAGCCCCGCATGAATTCCGCATACGCCATCGGGTCCCGGCTGTATCGTGGCCGCCCTTGGACAACCGGAGTCCCCAGCGGCCGGTTCAATGCAGCCGCAATCTGTTTCGCAAACTCGTCTTCCATCTCGGATAGCCGGTCCACGTCCAAATCGCGCTTCCGCGTATAGCAAACACTCTGCAATTGGCTGTCGAACATCTCCATCGAAAGGCGCCACACGCCTTTTGACATCCGAATCGCGCCGCGCACCACAAACCGCACGCCGAGTCGCGAAGCGGTCTCCGAAACCGCTGCTCCAGCCCGTACATTCGCCGCGGCTGAGGTTGGCAAAACGTCCACGCCTTGAATATTTCCCAAACGCGTCACTAACGCATCCGCAATCCCCAGGCAAATTCCATGGTCGTCTTTCACTTTTCCCAGCAGCATCAGCGGCAGGATCGCCAGCGATGAACGCTCGTTCCATCCTCCCGGACTCTCCGTCCCGCCTGCTCGCGCCTCTCCTGATCCTGATTCCGAATGCGGATAGCGCGCGTCAATTACCCGTATCGGCCCTACGAATCGGTACCCTTTCCCAACTACCGTTTCCAGAAAACGTGGTTTGGCAACGTCGTCTCCCAAAGCCGCGCGAATCTTTCGCACGATGTTATTGATATTCAGTTCGGTATCCACGAACAGATCCGAGCGCCACAATTTCGCCACGATTTCCTGCCGGGAAACCAACTGTTCGCGCCGGCTCACCAGCATAATCAGCAGCTCCATGGGTTTCTTCTCGAGCTTCACCCGTCGCCCCAGGCGGCGAAGTTCGTAGCGCCCCAGGTCCAGCTCAATCTCTTTTTCCGCCGGTTTTATCCGTCGCATGTTCCCAACTCAGGGTGCTTATCATATAAGAATCAATAATTTATAGCGATATATGAAAGATATATAAACTGCACCCGCTCTTCATGGCCTCAGCCTCCGCCACGCGGCATCCTCTCGCACGTTGGTTGTAGCAAGTTCCACACAGAGCAACGGAGGCTCAAACATGAAGCAGTATTTCTTACTCGCACTTATCGCGGCAGCAACTTTCACTGCCGCGGGAAGGCTTCTCACCACCGCCGCGCACGATCATTCCCACACCCAAAACGCATTCACCCCCGACACCATTCCCTGGGGGCCCGCGCCTCCCGTGGTTCGTCCTGGCGCTCAGTTCGCCGTGCTCGAAGGCGATCCGACCGCTTCCACCGGCGACTTCACCATCCGGTTGAAGATGCCGGACGGGTTCCGCATCTCCCCGCATTGGCATCCCCAGCGCGAAAACGTCACCGTCATATCCGGAACCTTCAAAGTCGGAATGGGCGATGAGTTCGACGCCAGTAAGATGGCCGCGTTCCCCGCCGGCAGCTTTGCCTTTCTTGATCCCGACATGCATCACTACGCCATGGCATGCGGGGAGACCATCGTCCAGGTCCACGGCCAATCGCCGCTGCAATTCAACTACGTCAACCCGAACGACGACCCCAGCAGAAACCGCGAGTCCAATCGCTAAGTACTAACGCAGTCAAACGTGTGCCGAGCACTCCAGGAGGCGATTTTCTCCGCCTCCTGGACCTGCTCCACTCGAGTAGCTTCGTCGAATTCATCAGTGCGGGCCCCTGAGCAGAAAAATGCAATCACCACCTCAAAGGAGAAGTCGCATGTCACTTGATATGGATAAGTTGAACGCTTTCGTCGGTCAATTCGTGGGAGATCTGGGAGCTGCCGTCCACTCCGGCATGGTCGTGATTGGTGAAAAGCTTGGTTTGTACAAAGCGCTTGCGAAAGGCCCGCTGAGCTCGACCGAACTAGCCGCAAAAACCAAAACCGACGAGCGTTACGTGCGCGAGTGGCTCGCCTCACAGGCTGCGGGTGGCTACGTCACCTATGACGAAAAGACGCGCAAGTTCAGTCTCAGTGAAGAGCAGGCGTTCGCTCTGTCGAACGAAGACAGCCCTGCCTACATTCCCGGAGCATTTCAATTGGCGCTTGGCTCTCTTGCCGCCGTCCCCCGAATCATCGAATCCTTCCGCTCCGGCGCGGGCATGGGGTGGCACGAGCACGAGGAAGACGTGTTTCACGGTTGCGAAAAATTTTTCCGGCCAAGTTATGCGGCTAACCTTGTGGCTTCCTGGATTCCCTCGCTGCAGGGCGTCCGCGCCAAGCTCGAGGCCGGAGCCCGCGTCGCCGATGTCGGCTGCGGAAAAGGCGCATCAACCGTGTTGATGGCCAAAGCTTTCCCCAAGTCGCAATTCTTCGCGTTCGATTACCACGATGCTTCCATCGAGGCTGCCCGCGCAACCGCCGAAAAGCAGGGTCTCGGAATCCGTGTCAATTTTGGTGTCGCAAAAGCTAAGGAATTTCCGGGCAGGGACTATGACCTGGTGACTGTCTTCGATTGTCTCCACGACATGGGCGATCCTGTTGGCGCAGCAACCCACGTGCTCAAATCCCTCCGCAAGGACGGCACATGGATGATCGTCGAACCGTTCGCCAATGATGAATTAAAAGACAATCTCAACCCGGTAGGCCGCGTGTACTACTCTTTTTCCACTCTCTTGTGCACGCCCTGTTCGCGTTCGCAGGAAGTGGCTCTCTGTCTGGGCGCGCAGTCCGGCGAAAAGCGCATTCGCGACGTCGTCACCGCGGCCGGCTTCACGCGTTTCCGCCGCGCCGCCGAAACCCCATTTAACGTCGTCTACGAAGCTCGACCCTAAACCGCACCGGCCGTCAACGACAACGCGGCCCGCAGCCGCCCCACCGCCTGAGTCTACGCCGCAGCTCCCCATGGCACCAACATAGCCGTACTCTCTAGCCAAAGCGGCACTGGCTCTCGATAATTTGAAATGTCTGCGCTCCGCACTACCTCTGGCTCTTGCCGTACCGACCTGACACGGGTATTCTCATGCGCGATGCTGACCCCGAAGATCTGCCTGACCATTGCTCTCTTCGTTCTTCCAGTTCCCGGGAAATTCACGCTGCTCCATGTGCATGTTCTGCACAGCGGCAGCATACGCCAGTCATCCGCCCAGGAGATTGCCGCACTGAAAGCTAAGGCGGAGGCCGGCGACGCAGCCGCACAACTCAAACTTGCCCATGCCTACGAGTCAGGTGGCGGCGTGCCACAGGATGACGCGCTGGCCGCGAAGTGGTATCGGAAGGCGGCCGAGCAGGGCAGCGCGGAAGCTCAAGATGCATTGGGCGGAAAATTTCTTCTCGGCCTGGGTGTGGATAAGAATTTGGAAGAGTCCGTGAACTGGTTCCACAAGTCGGCCCGCGCGGGAAACGCAGCCGCGATGTATCACCTCGGCGTCGCCTACTACAACGGAGACGGAGTACCTATCAATGACAGCCTTTCCTATGCCTGGTTCCTCCTGGCGAAAGAAGCGGGCAATTCAGCCGCCTCAGCGCCCGTCCAAAGAGCCGAAGCCGAATTGAAGCCCAGCACCCTCGCGGCGGGGCTCGAGTCGATCGCGGAAATGTACGAAAAAGGAGAAAGCCTGCCGGAGAATCAAACCGAAGCAGCACGCTGGTGGTCCCTGGCGGCCGATAAGGGAGATCGCGACGCCCAGGTGTCCCTCGCATTCAAATTGATCAATGCCCAAGGCGTCCCGCAAGACCTCGCTCGGGCTCACCACTTATGCACCGACGCCGCGAAAGATAGCAATGCCCGCGCGCAATACTGTCTCGGCTATCTCTCTGAACGCGGCCTGGGCGTGAATCAGGACGCGAAAAAAGCCCGCTCCTGGTACACACTTGCCGCAGAAAAAGGGGAGAAGCAAGCGATGAAGGCGCTTGCTCTGATGGAAGCCTCCGGCGAAGGCGGAAAAACAGATCGCGTCGGCGCGTTCCTCTTGGAGGCAAAACTAGCCCGCGCAGATGATCTCGAAGCTCTTCGCGCCCTCGCCAAATTTAGAAAGAACCTCACGCCCGCCGAGTGGCAAAAACTGCAAAAGCCACTCGTGAATCTGCGCATCGATCCCGCCAAGCTCGACAGCGTTCTCCAGAAAATTCCCACTACTTAATCTCCGCGGTCTCCCCCACCTCACGCGCAATCTCCAGAGTTGGTGAACACACGCCCGTACTGGCCGAGCTTATTGCGCTGATTTCTTGTAACGGGATGCGCGACAATTGATTCGCTTAGATATTACTAACTAAGAGAAGCCGTTTTTCGTTTTTCGTTTTTCGTTTTTCGTTTTTCGTTTTTAGATTTTAGATTTTAGATTTTGCTTACTTCCATTCACCTAACGCGGCCCGCAGCCGCCGCACCACTCGATCTTGGGTCAGCACAACCATCGTATCGAAGAGCGGCGGCGCCACCGCCTGTCCCACAATCGCCACGCGCGTCGCGTTGATCAGCAATCCCGCTTTCACGCCGGCTTGCTCCGCCACCTGGCGCGAGGCATGGTCGCACGCATCGTGATTCCACTCCGGCAATGCCGCCAGCGCATCCGCCAGCTTCGCCAGCAGCCCGGGCACCTTCTCGTCTTTCCAGAATTTCGCCTTAGCCGCCTCATCAATCGGAAATTCGTCGCTGAAAAACGCCCGAGACCAGCTCGAAAAATCCGGTAGCAACCGGATCCGCGGCCTCAGCAAATCCACCGTCTTCGCAAACCACTCATATCCCGCGCCCGCCGCCCACTCTGCTTTCCACAATCCGTCCTGCTTCAATTGCGCTTCCACTTCCGGCAGCAGATCCTCGATCGGCAGCTTCTGCAAATACTGCGTATTGAACCACTCCAGCTTCGCCCGGTCAAACACCCCGTTCGTCCGGCTCACGCCCTCTAGCGAAAATTTCTCCAGCAATTGCGCCGTCCGCAAATACTCCTCGTCCCCGCCCGGCGACCACCCTAGCAGCGCCAGAAAATTCCGGAACGCCTCCGGCAGAAATCCCTCGCGCCGGTACATGTTCACGTCCGTCGCTCCATGCCGCTTCGAAAGCCGCGACTTGTCCGCTCCCAGAATCAGCGGCACGTGCGCGAATATCGGCGGCTCCGCTCCCAGCGCGCGATACAGCAGCACCTGCTTCGGCGTATTCGAAATGTGGTCCGCGCCGCGAATCACGTGGGTGATCCGCATATCAATGTCGTCCGCCACCACGCTCATCTGGTACATCGCCTGCCCGAACTCCTCGCCCTCTTTCCCGGAGCGCAGCAGCACGAAATCCTCGATCTCGTCGTTCGAAAATTCCCGCTCGCCAAACACCGCGTCGAAAAACTTCGTCGTGCCGCCCACCGGCACTTTAAACCGCACCGCCGGCTTCGTCCCCGGCGTCGAAGGCTTCCCATCGCGGCAAGAGCAGCGCGTAATCCGCCGCACCTTCGTTCCCTCGGCTCCCTCTTCCGCGTGGTCCCCGCCTACATATTTCTCCGGCGGGCAGTAGCACAAAAACGCGCTGCCGTTCGCCAGCACCTTTTTCCCCATCTCGCGGTAAAACTCCGTCCGCTGCGACTGGTAGTACGGCCCCTCATCCCAATCCACGCCCAGCCACTTCAGTCCTTCGATAATTCCATTCACCAGCTCCGGCTTGTTCCGCTCCGCGTCCGTATCCTCAATTCGCAAGATCATCGTCCCGCGCTCTTTGCGCGCAAACAGCCAATTAAACAGCGCCGTCCGCGCTCCGCCCACGTGCAAATACCCCGTCGGCGACGGCGCAAACCGCACCCGCACGCCCGCCGCCTGTGTTTTCCCCGCGTCTGTCATGGTATGTAAGCTCTCGCTCTCTTCCCCGAAACGTCCAGTTTACCGGAACCTCCCGCAACCCGTCCAACCTTCGGTCAGGCTCGTATGGCATCCGAAAATCAATCAGAAAAATAGCAGAAAAATTTCAGCCCCGACAAAGGACAATCTGGATCCCTCCGAGAGTTAATAGTCACAGACAATCCGCCCAATTCCGCAAGCAGAGGAGAAATCATGCTGTCATTTCAATGCAATTTGGTCGAGAACGAAACACCGCACCGGCAAACAACCGCAGCCACGCGCCCAGAACTATCCGCGCCGGGTAAGCAAACATCCGGCGAGAAACAACCACCCGACCCGCAAGCCGCTATGGAGTCCATGCACGCCGCGTTCGTCTGGCTCTTCGGTTCCGGTTGTTACTGACCCGTTTTCCTCGTGCTAAGATTGGTGGCGCGCTAAGGGCGCATCCGGTCCGCGGAAAGGACAGAAGTCCACCTGATCACCACAATTCGTCTTCACGAACTGACTTTCTGCCCGTAACTGCGGACCTTGGGCTTACGAAAGGAAGTTCGTCATGCCTGTAAGAGCCCTGCCATCGAACCCCAATCTCGCTCACCTCAAGTATCAGGCGAAGGACTTGCTGAAAGCCCATGCCGCCCGCGATCCGCGCGCGGCCCAGCGGCTCAGGGAATTTCATCCGCGTCTCCACCGCGCCGCGGATGATGATGTCTTCGCCGCTGAACTAAGCCTGAGTGACGCCCAACTCGCCATTGCCCGCGAGTATGGATTCTCAAGCTGGGCGCGGCTCAAGCACCACATTGAAAAGCCCACGCTCTCTGATCAACTCAATCTTCCTCACCACCAAAGAATTGAAGACCCCACATTTCGCCGAGCCGTGGAACTCATCGATTCCGATGACGCCGCCGGTCTCCGCGCTCACCTGAATCAGCATCCGCAGCTGTTGCGCACCCGCGTCGTCTTTGAAGGCGGAAACTATTTCCGAAATCCCGCCCTGCTGGAATTCATCGCCGAAAATCCGGTCCGCCATGGCAAATTGCCAAACAACATCGTGGAAGTGGCCAAAGTCATTCTCGATGCCGGCGTAGAACTCTCCTCGCGCAACGAAACCCTCATGCTCGTCGCCACCGGCAGCGTCCCGCGCGAATGCGGCCTGCAACTTCCCTTAATAGACCTGTTGTGCGATTTCGGAGCCGACCCAAACAGTGCCCTGCAAGCCGCCGCCCTGCACGGCGAATTGCAATCCGTGCAGGCCTTGCTGCAACGCGGCGCACGCCTCGATCTGCCCGTCGCGGCCGCTCTCAGCCGCCTCGACGATTTCCGCCGCTTGCTCCCCACCGCCTCCAGCGAAGCGCGCCACCTGGCGCTAGCCATGGCAGCCCAGTACGGACACGTCGAAATCGTCCGCGAGCTTCTCGACGCCGGCGAAGATCCCAACCGCTACAATCCCGTCGGCGGCCACTCCCACACAACGCCCTTGCACCAGGCCGCTGGAGCCGGATACGAAAAACTCGTCCACCTACTCGTCGAACGAGGCGCCAGGCTCGATCAAAAAGATATCCTTTGGCACGCCACGCCCGCCGGCTGGGCCCAATATGCCGGCCACGCAGAAATCGCGGCGTACGTTCGCGAGCAGGAATCCGCGAGACGCACGTCGAATCAAAATGCTTCTCAATGATTGGATTGCGCGGAACCAGAAAGTCACGACACCTGGCCGCCAATCCTTCGCTACTGAGTCCGTGCTTCCGGATCGCTATTCAGCAGCATGTCCCTTCGGCGGCGGATGAAGTTGCAGAAAAGCAGCCGCGGCGTCGCGCGCGCGTCCCGTGATTTCGCGCGAACTCGGTCGCTCGGCGACACCGAGCAGCAGGCTGACCATCAAATCGCGCCAGAGCAGCCCCGCGAACTCCCCGGCAAGCTCGGCGGGACGCCCCGCAAGCAGTCCGGACGCCTGGGCCCGGGCCATGACTTCACGCAAGGCGGCGCGGCTTGCCTCGCGTCCGGTTGAATCGAGCGCGCGCGCCACTTCGGGCGCCTGGACCACCTCGGCGATCGCCAGCCGGAATACCGCAATGACCGTTGGATCGCTTATCTCGCGGACCAGCTTCGCCCCGAAAGAAGCCAGCACCTGCTCCAGCGTCTCGCGATCCCGCATCACCGGCAGGTCGGCGGGCACGTCAAATCGCTTAGCGCGCTCGCTGATGCAGGCGATCAGCATTTCCTGTTTGTTGCCGACCAGCGCGTAAAGCTCTCGCTTCGAAACGCGCGCGCGCGTCGCAATCTCCAGCGTGCTGGCTGCGCCGTAGCCTCTCTTCATAAACGCCGCAAAAGCCGCGTCCAGGATGCGCTTGCGCACCGCGCTTTCGTCGCCGCCTTCCTCGCGGCGTTTCGACATCGCTCGCATGGCCATCTCTGTCTCCCTATCCGTTCCTGGTACTACATGGTACCATTATCACGATAAAGATGAAAGGGACTCTTTTTGCTCGCAGATGCAACTTTTCTCTTGCAGCTGCGTCTAAAGTGTATGGTACCCGTTGGTACCAACGCAAAATGATTGGCAAGCAATCAAAGGAGCTGAACAAATGAAGATGGAAATATTGTACTCGCTGCTGGCCTTCGCCACCGTCCTGGCGCCCCTGGCCCAAGGCCAGTCCAAGCCGCCGCAGCCCAAAATCACCGGCGTGCTCGCAATCCTTACCCCAAAGCCCGGCGTCACCGTCGAGCAAATCATGAAAATCATGCCCGCCGAAATTCGCGCCACCGTTCCCCTGTATCTCGACGGCAAGATTCAGCAGTGGTTCACCCGTGGCGACGGCCGCGGCGTCGTCTTCCTGCTGAACTGCAAGGACGCGGACGAGGCTCGG
>DASSGS010000022.1:0-52694 GCA_035693365.1 Candidatus Acidiferrum sp.
CTCTCCAGCATGCCCGCATCTGCCGAGATGCAGCATCCCGACGTCGGTTTGCAGCACGAACTCCTCGTGGACGTCATCGTGGACGCCCAGGGCGAAATGTCCACCTATGAAATCATTGTTGGGCCAGACACGCCCGCTGTCCGCCACCATCTCGACCAGGTCCTTCTCTTTTCCCGCTTCCGCCCGATGATGAGCTTCGGTCGGCCCACTCCCGGCGGCCACGTAGTCCTCAGCTTCAGCGCCGTCCACGTCCGCGGCTAATCCTTGTAGCATAGGCTTTAGCCTGTGCTCTTTCTTTAGTCCTCCAAAATGTCCGCGCGTGTCGTCCACTTGCCCTGACACAGGAAAGGTGACTGGCGCATTTCAATGCCGTTGTAGCATTTCAATGCCCTTGTAGTGGCCAGTCTTTAGCCTGGTCCCACTTCAATTCCTCCCCCGCGCTTCTGTAGCGGCCGCCTTCTGAGGTCCGCTCTTTGGACTCCGGATGGTTTTGCGGAGCGGGCCCTGTTTGCTCTTCTTATAGCGATGGATCCAGGGCCGGCTACTACTCTTTCCAACCTCCAAACTCTAATTTCTAACCTCTGCTTTCCCCCCCCCGTCCTCCCGGCCAGCTTTCCCTTTGTAAACACCTGTTCCTTTCCGCCGATTCCTTCTCCTTCCGAATCGTGTTCAATAGTCGCAGGAGTATTCATCATGCGTACCACGCTTCGCCTCTTCACCCTGCTCACCGCGCTCCTTCTCGGAGCCATGCTCTTAACCCCCGAACTGCACGCCGCCGCTTCCCCCGCGCGCCCGCAGGGAAATTCGCCCGAATCCATCTTGCTCAACGCCGCCAACCGCGATCGCGTCGCCCTCGGCTTGCAGCCTTTTCAGTGGGACTCCAATCTTGCTGCCGCCGCCCGCTTGCACGCCGTGCGCATGTCTCAGCTCAGCGCCCTCTCGCACCAGTTTCCCGGCGAACAGCCGCTTCAGATCCGCGCCATGGAAGCAGGCGCCCGCTTCAGCCTGATTGCGGAAAACGTCGCCGAAGGCCCTTCGCCGCAGCATTTGCACGTGCAGTGGATGAATTCGCCCCCGCACCGCGCCAATCTGCTCGACAGGGAATTGAACTCCATCGGCATCGCCGTCATCCAAAGCGGAAACCTTTTGTTCGCCGTGCAGGATTTCTCGGTCGGCGTTCCGCAACTCAGCATCGAGCAGCAGGAATCGCAAATTGACTCCCAGCTCGCCTCTCGCGGTATGCGCGTCGTCGACGCCGCGCTCGATGCGCGAAAGACCTGCGGAATGGATCGCGGCTGGGCCGGCCCGCAGCCCTTTGCCGTCCTCCGCTATGAAACCTCCAGCCTGAACTCGTTGCCGTCCGATATCGAACAGAAACTCCGCACCGGCAAATATCACGCCGCCGCCGTCGGCGCCTGCGACGCCAACGGCTCCGCCGGCGGCTTCACCCGCTTCCGCATCGCCATCCTCCTCTACTAAAGGCATTCGTAGCGGCCACCTTCAGGTGGCCCAGCCCTCCTCGACTTTGTACTGGCCGCCTTTTGAAGTCCGCTTTTTGGACTCCGGATGGTTTTCCGGAGCGGGCGCCTTTGTAGGCGTCGAGCTTGCTCGGCCCGCTCTTCACCCTCCACGCTCTCTCCGGCACACCGCCCTTGCCATTTCCCCCAAATCCGTTAAACTCTTCCTCATGACGTTCTCGTTTTATTCCTACGCGTGGCGATTTACGTACCGCAACATCCCGGTGCGAGCCGCCAGCGTCTAGTTCGAGAGCATCAAAAGACTTTTGGCCCACTCGCACCGAGTGGGCTTTTTTGTTTTCGGCCCACAACAGTAGCGGATGGCCAACTGCGAAAGGCCCGTTGCGAAAGGAAAGACGCGACCATGATTATTTCCATGAAACTCCATTCAACCCGCGAAGAGATCGACGAAGTCACCGCCATCGTCAAGCACTACGGCTACAAGGTCCACTCCATCGAAGGCGAAGAGCGCGTCGTGATCGGCGTCGTCGGCGTCGGCGACGTCACCGCCTGCATGGAATCGGTCGAAGCCATGCCCCAGGTGGAAAAAGTAGTGCGCATCACCGCGCCCTACAAATTCGTCAGCAAGGAATTCCGTCCCGGCAAGACGCGCATCAAGGTCAACGGCGCCGAAATCGGCGGCGAAGAATTCGCCGTGATTGCCGGGCCGTGCTCCGTCGAAAGCGAAGACCAGATCATGCGCTCCGCCGAAGCGGTAGCCAAAGCAGGCGCAAAGTTCCTCAGAGGCGGCGCCTTCAAACCGCGCACCTCGCCCTACGATTTTCAAGGCATGGAAGAAGAAGGCCTGAAGCTCCTGCAAAAAGCCAAGAAAGCCACCGGCCTCGCGATCGTCACCGAAGTCATGGGCGACCGCGACGTCGATCTCGTCGCTCAATACGCCGACGTCATGCAGGTCGGCGCCCGCAACATGCAGAACTTCATGCTCCTCAAAGCCCTCGGCAAGTGCGGCCGCCCCATCCTGCTGAAGCGCGGCCTCAGCAGCAGCATCAAAGAACTCCTGATGAGCGCCGAATACATCGTCGCCCACGGCAATCCCGACGTAATCCTTTGCGAGCGCGGCATCCGCACCTTCGAAACCGCCACCCGCAACACCTGCGACATCTCCGCCATTCCCGTCCTCAACGAACTCACGCACCTCCCGGTGATCCTCGACCCAAGCCACGCCACAGGCAAACGCAGCCTGGTCCCCGCCCTCGCCCGCGCCGGCGTAGCCGTCGGCGCCGACGGCCTCATCGTCGAAGCCCACCCCGCCCCCGAACGCGCCATCAGCGACGGCGCCCAATCCCTCGACCTCTCCCAATTCGCCAAAATGATGCACGACCTCCACCCCTACATCGCCCTCTGGAAAGACGCGCGAAAGAAAGAAACTGCGGCTGCTGCCGCGCGGTAGGGTGCGGCATTGAAGTTGGGATTCAAAATCGGAGGGGCCTCGTATTCGCCACCGTCAGGGAATGGTGGAAAACTTCCCGCCTGTCCGCAATTACCCCGATTCCCGAGCCAGAATTTTCGGGAACCGGATTCTAATTTCCGGGGCACCCGGCCGGCTGCTCGCTTGCTTCTGCTTCCATCATGGCCCGCACATGATCAAAATCTGCGACTACTTCCGGCACGAGCTCCGAGAGATCGTCATGGTAGAATTCGCGGAAGAACGAATGGGGCCAGAAAACTAGAACGCCATTTCGCATGACACGGACCTCCCAATACTTCGATACTCTTGCATCTATGACTTCAAACAAACTGAGGGGCGCGTGGCCTAGCTTGCCGTATTGACCTACGACAGAGATGAATGGGATGTTGGAACCGGCTGAGAAAGCAAGGCCCAGGACGATATAATCTTTGCCCACTTCGATGTGAAAGGCTTGATCTCGAAAGAAGCTCTTGCCAAGCCTCTGGATTTGTTCTTCACTTGGGTATGTTGAAATACACCTGACGCGCATGAATCCCCCTCCACCGATTATTTTGGCCAAATATCAATCACTGTCTTATAGGCGGTTCGTGCTCCACTTACAACATTTTCGACCCAATGAGTCGAGAATTTTGCATTGTCACCTGCAGAATACGATGAACTGGACATTTTGACCCAGTCCTCGGCTTTTCCGCCTAAATCACGAGCCCATTTTGCGGCGTCCCGGAAGGCGGTACCCGATGCGCCTCCCGCGATTACCGTACCCTTTTCTGCAACCTGCGCCTCGCTCGCAAGCGCTTTTCCTAACTTGATGGCTTCTGGCGCCTTCGCCTCTGCGCCGCCGGGAACCAGGAGTAATGCAAAAGGCGGGTGGCCCGGATTTAATGTTTGGAGTTTGTTGACTTGGAAGTCGCCGAGAGGATGATACTCGAACCATTCCCGCAAAAATAGAGAGACGCGAAGGGTGCCCCAGGCTCCGTTTTTTGGTGCCTGGGTCTTGGGTTGGCCTTTTCTACCCGCAGTTGTCTACGTATCTGATTAGCGACTTCGAATATCCGGTCAAGTTGCGAGATTAATGAGTTCGGAGTAACGTACCTCGACTACAACTTCCGAGGACACCCAGGATGAATCTTTTGCAGCGGGGATTTTCAGGCGCTTTCCTTCTCTTTCAACTGATAACCAGCCAACCCACATGGGCGCAACAGACAACTCCATGCGCGTTGCCCAGATTTTCGCACGACGCCGCGGCGTTGCAGGCTGCCGCCGCAGAAAGCAAAGTAAAGCCAGGAACCGATGTTGTGGTCCTCTGCGACGAAGATCTCTATGTATTTGACGCAACTGGCAAAACAATTCACACCAACTATCTCTCCTACAAAGTCCTCAGCCAGCGCGGCGCCGAAAACTGGGATGCGATATCCGTCCGCTGGGAACCATGGCACGAGCAAAAACCGGTGGTGCGGGCCCAGGTGATTGCGGCCGACGGTTCCATTCATCCTCTGGATCCCAAAGCTCTGAAAGATGAAACGGTTTCAGACAACGAAGAAAAGATCTATTCCGACGGGCGCATCGTCCGCGGGCCGCTTCCGGCGATCGCCGCAGGTTCAATCGTCGAGCAGGAAGAAGTCATTGCCGAGCATCAGCCGTTTTTCCAAGCCGGAACCGTGGATCGCATCTATTTCGGCGAAGATGTCCCATCCCTGGAAACGCGGCTTCTGCTGGACGCGCCCAGCAGCCTGAAACTCAAATACGAAACCAAACTGCTTCCCAACCTTAAGCTCGACCGAAGCGAAACTGGCGATCGCGTCCGCATCAGTTTCCTCCAGGGAGCAATCGATCCGCTCGATCCGGCCGATTCCAATCTTCCCCCGGACATCGCCACGCGACCAAGCGTCACCTTCACAACCGGCAGCGAGTGGAGCAGCATCGCGGAAAAGTACGCTGAAGTGGTTGACGCCCAGATCAGCCCTGCGGACTTAAAGCCAACAGTCCTGCGCGTAACCAAGGGCAAAAACACCCGCGAGGAGAAAGCCGCCGCCATTCAGGAATTCTTAAGCGGTCAGGTGCGCTACACCGGTGTGGAGTTTGGCGAAGCAGCCATCGTCCCGCATCCCCCGGAAGAGACGTTGAACCACCAGTATGGCGACTGCAAAGACAAGTCCACTCTGTTGGTTGCGCTGCTGCGGGCTGCCGGTGTCCCTGCTTACGTCGCGTTGCTGAATGCGGGCAACCGGCAGGACATCTCCGCGGACTTGCCCGGCATGGGGATGTTCGACCACGCAATCGTGTATCTTCCCGGAGAGCCGGAGATCTGGATTGACGCCACGGATGAATATGCACGGTTGGGACAACTTCCATCCGCAGACCAGGGCCGCTTCGCTCTGATCGCCAAAAAGGAAACCACGGCTCTCCTCCGCACACCGGAGTTTGCCTCGGCAGACAACCTGATCGTCGAAAACAGGGAATTCCTCTTGGCGGAAAATGGTCCCGCTCGAATTTTGGAAACCACCCAGCCCCACGGCGTCTACGAAGCGGAGTACCGCGCGTATTACGCGGATGCGGAAAGCAAAGACGTAAAGAAGAACCTTACGGACTACATCGCTGACGTTTACCTCGCCGACAACCTGGTCCGCTCGGAACGCAGCAACCCGAAGGACCTTTCCAAACAATTTGAGCTGAAAATCGAGGCCGGCAAAGCGAAACGCGGCGCGACCGAACTGGAAAGCGCGCAAGCCGCCATCCGGCTGGAATGGCTCTTCAACCGCTTGCCCACGGAACTCCAGGAACGGGAAAAGGAAAAGAAAAAAGAAGGCGAAGAGCAGAACTCCGTGGAACCCCCGAAAAAGCCGCGGACCCAGGACTATTTACTCCCATCCGCCTTCATCAATGAATGGAATTACAAAATCGTGCCGCCACCGGGCTTCCAGGCCAAGGGGCTTCCCGCAAATCGGAAATTGCAATTGGGCCCCGCGGTTTATTCGCAGGAATTCAGTTTGAGCAGAGACGGGTCAGTCGCTGGTACGCTTCGCTTCGATACCGTGAATCGAAGGCTTTCTGTGGCGGAGATGCAGGCGATCCGCGACGGCGTGGTCCAACTCCGCGAACAAGAACCCATCATGATCGACTTTGAACTCGAAGCAGAAGCCCTGCGCCGCGCTGGAAAAGTGCGCGAATCGCTCCAGTCCACGCGAGCCTTGGTTGCCCTTCATCCAAAGGAAGGATTGCACCACTTGCAGATGGCGGAGGCGCTGCTGAAGGCGGGAATGGGGCAGACCGCGCGTGATGAAGCCCGGCAGGCCGTAAAGATGGAACCCAATTCCGCTCTCGGGCAAAAAACATTGGCGGAAGTTCTCGAATTCGATTTGTTGGGCCGGAAATTTCGCAGCGGCACCGACTTTTCCGGAGCAGCCGAGGCGTTTCGCGCCGGCGCCAAGCTGGACCCCGAAGATAAAGCCATCCGCGGAAACCTGGCCATCTTGCTCGAATATAACAATCATGGCGAGAGGTACGGACCGGGCGCCCCGCTGAAGGACGCCATCAAGGAATACCAGACTCTGACTGCGCAGCAATTGCGCGAAGTCGGGCTTTCGAACAATCTGCCCTTTGCCATGTTTTATGCCAGGGAATTTGAGGAAGCTCGAAGGAACGCTGAGACCCTGAATCCTCAGCCGAACCTAATCATGGTCGCAACGGAAGCGGTCCTGCACGGTTCTGCGGCCGCGATTGCTGAAGCGGGGAAGCGCGCCTCGAAAGACGATGAGCAAAAACAGCTTTTGCGGAACGCGGGAGGAATTCTTCTATCCGTGCGCGAATACCCGATTGGCGCCGATCTGCTGGAGGCCGGCGCCGCGGGCAGCGATGCCGCACGCACACTCGGATTGGCATCGATTGCCCGCAAAATGACGCCGCACGAGAAAATCACTTTCGAAGATTCGCCCGCCGGGCTGGCTCGGAAGATCACCATCATGACCGTCGATGGCAGTGCTACTCCGGAAGCTATGGAGCCCATTCTCAGCCGCAATGCGCTAAAGGTCTACCGGAATACGGAGCCGGAAGAGTTGCGACGGTCCCGAAGCGAAATCAAAGCGCTCCGGCGCACTCTTGTGAAAGCGGGATACCCGATCGACGTTATGGTGGACTTGACCAATCAATTGATCGACATCAAGCCTGAGGGGGACGACAAGATCGGCTACCGCGTTGCGATTCGTGCTGGAGACAAGAACGAGGGCTATTACCTCGTAAAGGAGGACGGCAAGTACAAATTGCTGGACGGCACGGTTAAGCCGAATGCGATCGGTCTTGAGATCTTGGACCGATTGAGCAAAGCGGACAGTGCGGGAGCGCGAACGCTGCTCGATTGGACAAGAGGGGACCAGCACTTGGCGGGAGGCGATGACTCCCTGGCCGGCTACGCGTTTCCGCGAATGTGGACTAAGGGCAAAGAGGGCGACGATCGGCAGATGAAACTCGCCGCCGCGGCTCTCCTTTGCCAGACGAAACCTATGGCTGAGGCCGGCGTGAAAATTTTGCAAGACTCTCTTGCCCTGGCTAGAGATGACTCGGAAAAACTGAATATTTCGCTGGCGCTTCTCGATGGCTACGCCACCCTCGCCCAGTATCAGAAGGAAAATGAAATTGCTTCGCGCCTCGCGAAAGAACACCCGGACTCCAAGCGATTGTTCCTGGACCAGGCGGCTGCTTTGAGAATATTGGGACGTTCCGCCGAGGCTGACCAACTCGCAAAGGATTGGCAGAAAAAGGAGCCGGACGATCTCGCCGCCTCGCGCGTGCTCCTGCACAATGCCGTGGCGCGCGAAGACTACGTCCGGGCCAGGGAACTTGCCAAGCAAGTTCTGGAAAGTAGTCGCGCGGACGCCAGCGACTACAACAGTGCATCCTGGTACGGCCTCTTCACCGGAGACAAAGACGACCTCGACGTGACCAGTGCGACGAAGTCTCTGCAGTTGAGCCAGAATAACGCTGGAACCCTGCATACGCTCGGATGCGTCTATGCTGCCCAGGGCAAAACCAAAGAGGCACGTGATGTGTTTTTGCAGGCCATGGATCTTTTGAATATGGAGGAGCCGGATCCGAATTACTGGTTCGGCTTTGGAAGCATTGCAGAGCAATACGGAGAGCTTACGGCGGCCGCGGAAGACTATCGCCAGGTCACAAAACCAGCTGATCGGATGAATATTCCGGGCTCATCTTACCGGCTCGCCCAAATGCGGTTGGCAGCCATGGAGAAGAGCCGTTAAATTCGAGTTTTCATAATCGACTACAAAATCTCACATAAAATCTCTATGCTTACCCGGGACGTCACCTTATTGACCTTTAAAGCTATCAGAATAAATACTTTACGTGCCATTCCAAAATGGGAATCTGGCAACCAAATTGCCATACACTTCCTCGGGTTGCGGGTCGTGGGCTCGCTTCTCCTCCAGGTCCAGCCAGCTCTCAAAGAGAGCTTTCTGCGAGTACGAACGGTCTGAGCTAGATATCCACAGGGTTCCGCGCGTGCCAGACCGCAAAAAAACTCAAGGGGTTAACTCGATGCAAAGATCGCAGGGTACCGCTCTATCCGTTCGATCCACCGTTCAAGCTCTGTTATTGTTCCTCCTGCTTCTCGCGGCAGCGGGCGCCGCCAACGCCCAGTCCACCGCAACCCTCCAGGGAACGGTCACCGACCCCGCGGGCGCCTCGGTTCCAAACGCAAAAATTGTGGCCACCAATGAAGCAACCGGCGTCCAAACGGAAACCGCCACCGACTCCGCGGGCGCCTATCTTCTTCCCTCGCTCCAGATTGGCGTCTACAAACTCGAAATTTCCGCCACCGGCTTCCAGAAAATCGTTTTGAGCGGGCTCAAGCTCCAGGTTGCCACCACGGTCACAAAAGACGTCAGCTTAACCGTCGGCAATGCTTCCCAGATCGTCGAAGTCGTTGCCACCGCTCCTCTGGTCGATGTCAGCACCAACGAAATCGGCCAAGTCCTCAACGACAAAACCGTGCAGCAAATTCCCCTCAACGGCCGCCACTTCACCGATCTCAGTCTACTTACTCCGGGCACGATCACGCCCCCGGCAAACGGTTTTCTCTCCGCCCCACTCCGCGGCCAGGGCTCCTTTGGCATCAACACCGCCGGTCAGCGCGAAGACACCACCAACTGGCTCGTCAACGGCGTCAACCTCAACGACAATGTCCAGAACCAGATCACTTTTCAGCCCCCCATCGACACGCTGGCCGAATACAAGATCGACAACTCCTCGTTTCCCGCCCAGTACGGCCGCAATTCCGGCGCTATCGTGAATCTGGCCACCCGCTCCGGCACCAACGAGTATCACGGCGAACTCTTCGAATTCCTCCGTAACAACGCTCTCGACGCCCGCAATTTCTTCAACGTCCGTCAAGGCCCCACGGGCCTTCCGCTTATCCAGTCTCCCTTCCGCCGCAACGATTTCGGCGTCGATTTTGGCGGCCCCATCCTCAAGAACAAGCTCTTCTTCTTCCTCGCTTATGAAGGGCTCCGCCAAAGCCAGAATCTCACCCTTTCCACCACCGTTCCCAGCGTGAACGACCGCGCCGCCGTCACTGCCCCCGCCATCCAGAAATTGCTCCCGCTGATACCTGTAGCCAATCTGCCCGGCAGCTCCACAACACCAACCGATCCCAACACTTTCAACCTCTTCAGCGGCGGTGTCGTCGCCAACGTTTCTCTCAACCAGGGTTCAGGCGACATCGACTACGAATTCAGCCAGGCCGACCGCTTCCACTTCTACTACGTCGTGCAAAAAGACCTTCGCCAGGAACCCACCGCCGGCGGTGCCATCGCGGCCAATGTCCCCGGCTTCGGCGACACCCGCGACGGTTTCCGCCAATTGCTCAGCTTCAGCGAAGACCACACTTTTTCTTCCACGCTGAACAACACCGTTCGCTTGGGCTTTAACCGCATCCACCTGACCTTTACTCCCAATGGCCTTCTCGATCCGGTCGACTTCGGCATCACCATGCCTGCAGGCTCTCCGATCGCCTCCGGCCTTCCATTCTTCAACGTGGGCGGCACTATCGGTTTTGGCGGTCCCTTGAACGAACCCCAGGGCCGTGGCGACACCACCTTCGTCCTCAACGATGGGCTAAGCTGGCTCAAAGGCCGCCACACCTTCATGTTCGGTGGCGAAGTCCGTCGCGCATACAACAACAACATCGCCTTCAACATCGGCAGTCTCTCCTACAGTTCCATCGCCAATTTCCTCGCGGACTCGGCCAACGCTTTCACCGTTCAACTCGGCTCAGGCAATGACAAGATCCTGGCGCCCTCCTACGACGTCTTCGCGCAAGACAGCTTCAAGTGGAAACCAAATCTCACCATCAACGTCGGCCTCCGTTACGCCTGGAACGCCACGCCGTCGGCAGCCGGCAGCCGCTTTACAAATCTTGACCCGCTTACCGGCAACCTGGTCCCCGCCGGATCGCCCTACCAGCAAAGCAACATGAACTTTCAGCCCCGCATCGGCTTCGCCTGGGATCCCTTCAAGAACGGCAAAACCTCCGTCCGCGGCGCTTACGCCATCATGACCCAGGCGCCGACCACCAATATCGTCTCGCCGCTCAGCAGCAACCCTCCGTTCGCCGTGCCCATCTCCGCGAGCTCGGCCACCAATTCCATCACTGCGGAAAATCCCAGCGCCGCGGTCGTCGGCACCAGCCTTGGCCCGGTCGTCATCAATCCTGGTTTTGACAACTCTTACGCCCAGGATTGGAACCTCTCGATTCAACGCCAGATCACCCAGGACCTCGGCCTGGAAGTTGCCTATATAGGCGTGAAGGGCACGCATCTGCAACTCACGCAAAACATCAATCAGCCGCTGGTCACCGATGGCTTCTACGGTTCCACCCGGCCCTTCCCCGCTTTGCCCGCCACCAGCCCGATCATTCCCCCGCAATGTCAGGCGCCGAATCCCAACTGCCCCTATGGAACCATCAACCAGATCAACAGCGGCGGCAACTCCACCTACAACGCCGTCTGGATCACCGCAAACAAGCACGTTTCGCGCGGCCTCGAATTTCTCGCCACCTACACCTACTCCAAATCCATCGACTACAACTCTCTCTCCACCGGCGAGACTTACATCATCCAGAACGCCTACAATCCCCGCGGTGACCGTGGACTCTCTGAGTTCGACGTCCGCAATCGCTTCGCCCTCAGCGGCTTCTATCAACTCCCCTTCAAAGGCAATCGCCTTGTCTCCGGCTGGCAGATGGGCCTCTTCTTTCAGGCTCAGAGCGGCAGCCCGCTGAATCCCACGCTCTCCATCGGACCCGGCCCAGGCATCTCGCTCACCGTCCGGCCGGATCTTCTCGACCCGATTCACACCTCCGGCAATCCATCCAACTGGTTCAGCAACGCCGTTCTCTGCGAACCCTTTAATGGAACCCCGTCGGGTGGCAATCCGGCGATTCCTGCATGCGGAGCGACGCCGAACGCCACACTTGCCGTGCCGTGCACCTTCAACAGCACTCCCACTGTGCCAGGAGGTTCCACGTACCCGATTGTCCCCGGCACCTGCCATCCGGGCACTCTTGGCCGAAACGCTCTCCGTGGACCGGACTTCGTCAACACCGATTTCTCCGTCACCAAGGATACGAAGCTGACCGAGCGCTTCAACCTTCAATTCAGAACTGACATGTTCGATATCTTCAACCATCCCAACTTCGGCAATCCCGTGCTCACCGCCACCAGCAAATCCCTCGGGATTATCGGCGGCACTCGATTCCCGACGGGCGACTTTGGCTCGTCCCGCCAAATCCAGTTCTCTCTTTTCTTGCAATTTTAGAGAGGCAACCACCTGACTCACCGGGGGCAGGCTTCGCGCCTGCCCCCTTTTTTTTGCCCAATTAAGTGGCGGCTCTCGCAGCGAGGGTAGTAAATCAAATCACGACTTTCGGGCAATGGCCGTTCGTTTGCCCGCCCCTGCACATGCGGCCAGTAGGCTTGGCCCCCGCCGCGGAGTACGCTTCTGGCTGCTGGCGCGGTGTCCCCAACAGGTGTCCCAGCAGGGGAAAAGCGAGGTTGCCGTGTATTGCGAGCATTGCGGTCTGCGAATACTTCCAGAGCGTCCTGTCTGCACGCGGTGCGGGAAATCCCCGAGTTACGAGTGGATTCAGCTCACGAGCCTCCTCGTGATTCTCCTCGCCGTGATCGGCAACGAAGTCACCGGATGGCTCTTGCTTCCCAAAATGGCGGCCACCCATCCTTCGGGCCATTTTTTCCGCTCGTGGCTGTGGATTGATCGCCAGACAAGTGTTTATGGCTGGATGCCGCTCGCGGCGGCCCTGCTCATGTGGGAATTCTATGTTTGGCGCAAGGTGCGCAAGGCCAAACCTGTCACCAAAATTCGCAGCTGGGTTAGCCGCAAGATCTTGACGTTCGTGCTGGCGGCCGGTTTTGCCCCGATTCTGCCCTGGTGGCTCCCGGCTGGTCAGCCTTCGGAGAAAACCTTGTCGACCCTGGCGCAGTATCCCGGTTTGCCCTGCGCCATTTCCTGGGGCGCGATTCTGATCGTCGCCACCGTCCTCTGCTGCAAAGCAGAAACGCGAAATCTACTCCTCGGCAACGGCAAAACATTGTCGCTGGTAAGCCTGGGAGCCCTCGCCCTTTTCATGGCCCTCACCCTGGTCGGCTGGTCGCTCACCTAGGCGGTCCTTTTGAGTGCGAGAGCGCAGCTCTCGCTTTTACGGTTTAAACCGCCATCTCCCTAGTTCGAGTGGTTGGCGGGCTCACCGCGCCCCAAAACGGGAAATCATTCGAATCCCTGTGGAAATCCTTTCGAATCTTTTTCCTCTAACCGACTCAACGCACTGCCTTTACAGAATTTGCCCAGTCCCGGTATTTAGCAGAAAATTACCTTCAAGCGTTACTTTAAATGTCGGCCCGCCGACATTTTCCGACCTGTTCCACTTCCTTCACCCGCGCGGAACGCTGCTTTACACATCCGCCAGATAACTTTATCCTGAACCTATGAGCGACACCCGGATTGGTTTTGCCACCGTCGAAGAAGCCGTCGAAGAGATTCGCCAGGGGCGCATGATCGTCCTGGTGGACGACGAAGACCGCGAAAACGAAGGCGACCTCACGCTCGCCGCCGAAAAAATTACCCCGGAAGCCATCAACTTCATGGCCAAATTCGGACGTGGCCTGATCTGCCTCGCCCTCACCGAACAACGCTGCGACGAGTTGAATCTTCCCCTGATGTCGCCCATCAACACTTCCGTACACGGCACGGCATTCTGCGAAGCGATTGACGCCAAGCTCGGCGTCACCACCGGCATCAGCGCTTCCGACCGCGCGATTACGATTCTTACCGCGATCGACCCGAAGACCCGCCCTCAAGACCTCGCTCGGCCCGGCCACATGTTTCCCCTGCGCGCCCGCAATGGCGGCGTCCTGGTGCGCGCCGGGCAAACCGAGGCAAGCGTTGACCTCGCTCGCATCGCCGGCCTGAATCCCTCCGGCGTGATCTGCGAAATCATGAATGAAGACGGCACCATGTCTCGCGTCCCGCAACTGGTGGAATTTTGTCGCGAGCATGGCCTGAAAATGCTCACCGTGGCCGATTTGATTCGCTACCGCATGCAGCATGAACGCTACGTGCGCCGCGTCGCGGAGGCCGTGGTCCCCACGCGCTTCGGCGAGTTCAAGATGATCGCCTATTCCAGCGACGTCGACCACGACCAGCATGTCGCCCTGGTTCGTGGCGATTTGCTCGACGGAACCACGCCTCCGTTGGTCCGCGTGCATTCCCACTGCTTGACCGGAGATGTCTTTGGTTCAACCGCCTGCGACTGCGCGGATCTGGTGGCAAAGTCCCTGGAAAAAATCGCCCAGGAAGGCCGTGGCGTATTCTTGTATCTTCACCACACCGGCCGCGGTTTCACGATCGAAAATGCGGAGACCCCGGGGCAACTTCCCCAGATCCATTTTCATTCCCGCGGCCAACTGGACCGCGAACCCGCTCGCCAGCGCATGGTCCAGCACGAAAGCGGCATCGGCGCGCAAATCCTGATTGATCTCGGACTGAAAGATATCCGCGTCGTTACAAATCATCCGAAAAAAGTCGTAGCCCTCGAAGGCTACGGCATCCGCATCGCCGATCAAGTCCCGCTCAACCTCTCCACGCAAAAGCCAACCCATCAACGGCTGTAACAGCACCCCCGTTGAATTCGCATTTTCTCCCGCAGCACGGCCACAAACACGCTGTCATCCTGAGACCATCCGACAAGGATGGGCGAAGGATCTCAGCCCCAACAACCCGCTTCGAAGTGCGACTTGTCTATGGCTCTTCGTCTTCGGTTGCGGTGGGTGCGGCTGCTTGCTTCGCAGGAGACTTCAGAGGCGGGGGTTTGTTGGGAACGGCCGCGCTTTGCGGTGCATCGGATTGTTTTTTCTTAGGCGGCTTGCCAACCGTAAGGTACTTCCGCATCTTTTCCAACTTTTTCGGTCCGATGCCTTTAATCGCCAAGAGATCATCAACGCTCTTGAACGTGCCGTACGATTTTCGGGTGTCCAGGATTTTTTGCGCCGTGGCGGGACCGATGCCCGGCACCTGTTGCAGGTCGGCGGAGTTCGCGGTGTTGATGTTGACCGGATGCGCAGGCGGCTTTTTCTTTGCCAAGGCGGGAACCGCGGCAAGAGTCAGGGCAAAGATGGCGGCGAAAACGTGCACACCGGAATGTCGTCGCCCCAGCATCGCCTGATAATGCCAGAATGACGTACCTAAAGCAATAATAGGCCATGCCTGTAGCGCCGGCATCCTGCCGGCCCGCGTGCTAGCCGCCGATGGCGGCGCTACAACTGGTTGCCCTGATTGTCGAATACCTGCAGCTCCCCAAACAGCGCGGCCTGCCCTTCAACTTGCGCCCGGTCGCCGACAATCACAATCTGCATGTTGGCGGAATCAAAATATTTCCGCGCGGCCGCCATCAAATCGGTGGAAGTGATCGCGCGAATGTTGTCCCGATAAGTTTCCAGATAGTCCCCGGGAAGCTCATTCAGCTCAACCGTGGAGAATTGCGATAGCAAGCCCTCTTGCGTCGCCAGCCCCATCGAAAAAACACCGGTAAGATAATTCTGCGCGTCGGCCAGCTCCGCGTCGGGCACGGGCAAAGCGCGGAGCTTGTCGAGCTCGTAGAAAATCTCCGTAAGCGAAGCGGCGACGACGTCGTTCCGAACGGCAGCGGACACACTGAAATACCCGTGCTGTCGATGCGGGTGGACGCTGCTGCGCGGGCTGTACGTGTAGCCCTTATCCTCGCGAATGTTCATCACCAGTCGCGAATTGAAAGCTCCGCCATAGAGGCTGTTCGTCAGTCCGAGCCGGAGCCAGTCCGGATGCTTGCGCGTGATCGAATGGCAGCCCACCAGAATCTGCGTCTGCACCGATCCGGGATTGTGCACCAGGTACACCCGGCGGCCATGCGTCTTCGGCGGAGCAGGGAACTCCTTCGCTCCAGGTTTCTTGCCCGACCAGCTGCCGAATGTTTTCTCGATTGTTTTCAGCATCGCTTGCGGATCGAAATCCCCCACCAGCATCAGCAGCGCATTTTCCGGCGTATAGATTTCTCGATAAACTTTCTGCAGGTCGTCGCGCTTATAAGCGGCGACTTGCGCTTCGCTGGGCGAAACCAGAGCGTACGGGTGAGCGCCGAACAGAATCTTGCGCAGCCGTTCGCCGGCGAGAAAGCCTGGTGAAGTCCGCTCGAGCTTCACCTCTTCCAGTTTCTGGCGGCGCTCGCGTTCAAATTCGTTTTCGGGAAAAGACGCTTCGCGTGCCAGCTCGTTCACCAATTGCAGCAACGGCTCGGCAAATTCGCTCAACCCGGCGAAACCGATCGCGCTGGTGTCCTGTCCCGCGCTGCTGCCCAGATCGGCCCCCAGTCGGCGGAGGTCCTCCTCAATCTGCCGGCTCGCTCGTTTGGAAGTCCCTGTGCGCACCAGTGTCGCGGTCATTTCCGCCAGGCCCGTGGAGCGATCGGAAACAAGCGCATTGCCGGCGCGAAAATAAAGTTCACCGTGAAATTTCGGAATGGAGTGCGCTTCGGCGAGTACGACTTCGAGTCCGTTGGCAAGGCGTGCCCGGGTGCGCTTGGGCCAGGTGACAGCCCGTTCGGCGGTAAGTGCGGGAACGGCGGCGGAAAATTCCTGCGCGAGAGAAGCCATTATGCGGCCTCCTTCACAGTGGTGCTCACGGGCGCGCGAAAGACGATGGCGCGATTTTCGGGAACAAGATATTTCTTCGCCACTCGCTGGATATCTTCGCGCTTCACGGCGAGGAATCCCTCGAGGATGGAGTTGACGAGTTCCGGCTCGTTATCAAACAGCGTGAAGCACGCCAGCAGATGCATCAGGCCATAGCGCGGCATGTAACCGCCCCGGCCGCCTTCGAGCGTGGAGTAATAGTCGGAGCGCCATTTCACCTTCAGCTGCTGCAATTCGTCCTCGGAAATGCCGTTCTGCTGAACTTCGCGGATCACGGCGTCGAAAGCCTCCAGCGTAGCGGCGTCCGAATATTCCGGCTTGTGTAGAATGCGCGTGGTCATCTGCGCAGGTCCATTGAACCCGAAGATGTCGTCCACTCCGCCATCTGCTTCGACGGCGATCTGTTTTTCCAGCACCAGTTCGCGATGGATGCGTCCGGCGCGTCCCCCGTGCAGCGCCTGATCCAGTAATGCCACGGCATACCAGTCCGGCGTACGCCGCGCGGGCAGCACGTACGCGATGGCCATGGCCGGAAGCGTGCCGAATTTTTCTTCAACCCGGCCGCGGCGCTCTTCGCTTTGCGCCGGTTCCGTGGGATCGGCAAACGGCGGCGCGGCTCCCGCGGGGATCGAGCCAAAATATTTCTCTGCGAAAGCGAGGCCGTCTTTTGGTGTGACGTCACCCAGCATCAGCAACACCGCGTTGTTCGGCAGGTAATAGGTCTTAAAGAATGCCTGCACGTCGGCCAGATTCGCCGCGTCCAGGTCGTGAAAGTCGCCGTAAAAATTATGCGCGTTGGCCCAGTTGCGAAAAGCAACCGGCGGCATATCCAGCCAGGGAAACCCGCCATAGGGCTGGTTGAGAACGTTCACGCGAACCTCTTCTTTCACCACGTCGCGCTGGTTGCGCAGGTTTTCGTCATCGACCTTCAGCGCCCGCATTCTGTCGGCCTCGAGCCACAGCACTCGCTCCAACCCGTTCGAGGGAACCGCTTCGTAATAATTCGTGACGTCGTACATGGTGGAGCCGTTCAGCACGCCCCCGCTCGAATTGATCAGCTTGATGTGCTGCATCTTGGGCGCGTTCTCCGAGCCTTGGAACATCATGTGCTCGAAAAGATGCGCGAACCCGCTGCGCCCCTGCGGCTCCAGGCGGAAGCCGATTTTGTAGTACACACCGACGGTGACGACTGGCGCCGTCGCGTCCGGCGCGATCACCACCCGTAAACCGTTTTTCAAGGTGGTGTGCTGAATGGGAATTTGCAGTGAACTCAAGCGGAGCCCCCTTTGGATTTGGAAAGCAGCGGAGAATGGCGCGGAAGTTTTTCAAGTTGTCCGAGGACAGCCGCGGGATCGGCGGCCAGCACGTAGCCGGATAGCCGGCTGACGGCAACGTAGGCTTCCAGAAATTCAGGATGGTATTGCGCGATGGCTTCTTCGTTTGCCGCCACCACGCCAAAATCCCCGCGCGAGAGCGGCCCGGTCCAGGCTTTGTTCGCGCCAAGCTTTTCGTAATGTTCCAGCACCTGCCGCGACAACGACAGCAATGCTTTCTGCGCTTCGCGTTGCGGCAGCCCGGAGGTTTTCAGCATTTGCACTCCAGCTTCTTCGAGTGCCAGAACAAGCCCGGCCGCGAACGCGCCCGCCGCGTGATACAGAGGTTTCTTTTCGGCGGTGATATTTACAGGAACTCCGCCCAGCGAACGCGCAATCGAGCGGGCAACCCGGACGGCCGGGGCGTCACCCTCGATCGCAAAGATTTTTCCTTCAAGCGGCGGCACGCTGACGCCGTTAAACGTTTGCATCGGGTGCATGGAGGCGGCGAAAGCGCCATATTCGCGCACCGCCTGCAACGCAGAGGCGTCACAAGCGCCGCTGGTATGGAGAACGATTTTCTTCCGGAGTTGCGGTCCGCCAATCCGCGCGAGCTGCGCCGCGATTTCAGGAATGGCGTCATCCGGCACGCTCACCAGGATGGTTCCGGCGGCAAGAGCATGGTGCGAGATCCCCCCAATTGGCCGTCCGCCCCGGATGAATTTCACGGCCTTACGGGCGCTGGCTTCCGTTCGCGCCGCCACCACCAGCACACGCCAGCCGCGTTCGTGTAGCAGGCGCCCCAACGCGCTCCCCGCACGGCCCGCTCCGAGAATGGCCAGGCTCTTCGGCATCCATGCTAGGATACCCCGAGGCTGGCATTCGACTCCAATCCGCATGCATCTCTTCTGGCTCGTTCTCTTCGGACTCATCGCTCTCTTCTGGACGACCTATGGTTTAAAGGTGGCCTACGGCGCGCTCCAGTTGCCGTGGTTGAAGGACTACGCTCCGGCCGCGGATGCCGTTTGCCCGCGCATTTCCGTGCTGTTCGCGGCGCGCGATGAAGCGGAAAAATTGCCGGGGGCGCTGGCGACGTTGGTGGCGCTCGATTATCCCAATCTCGAAATCGTCGCCGTGAACGACCGTTCGACGGACGCGACCGCGCGGATCCTCGAAGAGTTTGCCGCGAACCATCCTCAGCTTCGTGTCGTGCATGTGCGCGAATTACCCGCGGGATGGCTGGGCAAGCCGCACGCCCTGCAGAAAGCCTATGAGGCTTCGAGCGGCGAGTGGCTGGTCTTTACGGATGCCGATGTGAAGTTCCAGCCGGATGCCTTGCGCCGTGTGGTGGCGCTGGCGCGTCAGCGCGGTCTGGATCACTTGTCATTGGCCGGCGATGTGGTGCGCAGCGGGTTTTGGGATACGGCGGTAATTTCCTTTTTCATGATGGGATTTCAACTGGCCGCCGATTTCCACGCGGTCAGCAATCCGAATTCCCGCGCGTACGTGGGCGTCGGCGCATTTCAAATGCTCAGGCGCAGTTCCTATGAAGCTTGCGGAACCCACCGCCGGCTAGCGATGGAAGTGATCGACGACATGAAACTCGGCAAGCTGGTCAAGCAGGCCGGATTTCGCTCCGGTGTGGGGATTGCGCAGGATGCAGTGAGTGTGGAATGGCATTTGGGTTTGCGGAATCTGATTCGCGGCCTGGAGAAAAACTTCTTTGCGGCCGCGGGATTCCGTGTGGAGATCGTGGCGCTGCAGATTGCCGCCATGCTGTTGTTCAACGTGGCGCCATTTTTGGGGCTGGCGTTTGGCCACGGGTGGGTGCGGGTCTTCGCCGCGATTGCGATCGCCGTGGCGCTCGGCTTTCACGTCGGCGGCGATGTAGTGATGCGGATTCCGCCGTGGTATTGCCTCACGTTGCCGCTCGGCGCCACGCTCTTCACGTACATTCTGCTTCGCTCGACAGTCATCACGTTGCGGCAAGGCGGCATTTATTGGCGCGAAACCTTCTACAAATTGGACGATTTGCGCCGCGGATTGGTGTGAACACCGAAGCGCGTTTACGATGCGCCGGCTGCGCCCTCGGCGGTTTCTTTGCCGAAGAGGCCGGCGAGATCCTGCTGTTTGAGCGAGCGAATGCGGTCGCGCAGTTGCGCGGCTTTTTCGAATTCGAACTTCTTCGCGGCTTCGCGCATCTGGGTTTCCAGTTGCGTTAGCAATTCGGCCAGCTGCGCTTCCGATTTTACGTTGGAGACGGCGGTGTCAAGGCCGACGGTATCGAGCGGAATGGTGACGTAGTCTGCCTCGACGATGTGCGCCAGCTCCATGTCCACGCCCTTGATGATCGATTGCGGCGTAATATTATTTTCCTTGTTGTAGGCCACCTGCTTGGCGCGGCGCCGGTTGGTTTCCCCGATGGCCTGGTTCATGGAGTCGGTGCGGCGATCCGCATAAAGGATGGCGCGCCCCTCAATGTGCCGGGCGCAGCGCCCTATGGTTTGAATAAGTGACGTGGTGCTGCGGAGAAATCCCTCCTTATCCGCATCCAAAATAGCGACAAGAGAAACTTCAGGCAAATCCAGGCCTTCGCGAAGAAGGTTGATCCCGATCAGGACGTCGAATTCGCCGCGGCGTAAATCACGAAGAATCTTGATGCGGTCGAGCGTCTCCACTTCCGAGTGCAGATAGCGGCAGCGCACGCCGATCTCTGAAAAATATTCGCTCAGGTCTTCGGCCATGCGTTTCGTCAGCGTCGTCACCAGCACGCGTTCGTTTTTCGCTGCCCGAATGCGGATTTCTTCCAGCAGGTCGTCCACTTGTCCTTTCACGGGGCGAATTTCAACTTCGGGATCGACGAGGCCCGTGGGGCGAATCACCTGTTCAACGAAAACTCCGCCGGACCGGGTGAGCTCATAAGGGCCCGGCGTTGCGGAAACGTAGATGGCCTGGTGCACGCGGTGCTCGAACTCCTCAAACGTAAGCGGTCGATTGTCGAGCGCGGACGGCATGCGGAAGCCATAATCCACCAGGGTTTGTTTGCGCGCTCGGTCGCCGTTGAACATGCCGCGAACCTGCGGCACCGTCACGTGTGATTCGTCAATGAACAGCAGGTAATCCTGCGGCACGTAATCGAGCAGCGTCGGCGGCGCCTCGCCCGGCAATCGGCCGCTCAGGTGGCGTGAATAGTTTTCCACGCCGTGGCAATAGCCGATGGTGCGCATCATTTCCATGTCGAACATGGTGCGCTGGACCACGCGCTGGGCTTCCACGAATTTTCCCTGCTTCTCCAACTCTTTTTTCCACCAGTCCAGTTCGTCCTGGATGCCGGCGATGGCGCGGTCGCGCTGCTCGGGTTGCATCACGTAGTGCGTCCTCGGATAAATGGGGACGCGCGCAAGGTCTTCCTGCCCCGCGCGGATTTCGCCGGTCAGCGGATCGATCTGGCGAATCTTATCAATCTGGTCGCCCCACATTTCGATGCGATATCCGTTGTCTTCGTAGGTTGGATAAATTTCCAGGATGTCGCCGCGAACGCGGAAGGTGCCGCGGCGCAAATCCTCGCTGCGCTCGTATTGAATATCCACGAATCGCCGGAGCAGGGCTTCCCGCGAAGTCTGGTGGCCCTTTTCGAGCATCACCAGCATCCCGTAATAAGCTTCAGGCGACCCGATGCCGTAGATGCAGGAGACGCTGGCGACGACGATGACGTCCTGGCGCTCGAAGAGCGAGCGGGTGGCGCTCATGCGCAGTTTGTCGAGTTCGTCGTTGATGGTGGCTTCTTTTTCGATGTACACGTCCGCGGAGGGGACGTAGGCCTCGGGCTGGTAGAAATCGTAGTAGCTGACGAAATATTCGACCGCGTTTTCAGGGAAAAAACCTTTGAACTCGTGATAAAGCTGCGCGGCCAGAGTTTTATTGTGAGCGAGGACCAGCGCCGGCCGGTTGACTTGCTCGATGACCTTGGCCATAGCAAAAGTTTTTCCAGAGCCGGTGACGCCGAGCAGCACCTGGTGCTTGTCGCCGGCTTCGAGCCCGCGGGTGAGCTGCTCGATGGCGGCGGGCTGATCGCCGCGGGGCTGATAGTTGCTGCGCAGCTTGAAGTTCATCGTCGGGCTCTCCAGCGGGTTTTTCGGGTGAGGCGGAAACTTCCATTATACCGCGAGTCGCAAATTTCAGTTGAACCCGCATTGGTTCTTGGATTTGTTGACCGTGTGCATCGTCCTCACGTAGCCCTGCCTTTGTAGCGGCCGCCCGCCGCGGCGGGCGGCCGCCTTACTGCCTTCAACCTGCCACGCCGGGCTATGGTGATGTGGACAAATTAGGCTGTGGAACAAAAAGAGTTTCCAGGTGGCTGGTGGCATCAACGTTGTAATGCACGCCGTTGCTCCCGTCGGATTTCATCACCGTGACATCCATGGACTGCTGAATGTCTTCGTTGGCGCGAATAACCAGGCCGGTCCTGCGCGAGATGTAGGTGATGGCCTGGTTCTGGCCTTTGGCCGTGCCAAGGGTTTTCAGTTCGTGCAGCCGATAAGACTCCGGCGTGGAATCTTTCGGCGAAGATTTCTGCTTGAGCGTGGATTGGGTAAGAAAAACCGCGCAGGTTTCGGAGGGCAAAACGGGGCATTGATCGTCGCGCGCATAGGTGGTTTCGCGTTCCCAGACCAGGCCGGCAATGAGGGAGTCGTTGAGTTCGGGCTCTTCCATTTTCCAATTGTCGCCGGGCTTCAGTCTCCTCGGTGGAAGAGTCCAACCAAACGCAAAGCGGGCCACCCAGAATTGCCACATGAGTCGCTGTTCGGGTGACAGATCATCCAGGCCTTTTATATTGTCAAGTTGGCCGCTGCCAAGAATCTCAAACGTGAGTTTCTGCGAGGGAGAAGCCGGCGAGTTGGCTTGCGCGGGCGTGCCGGGCACAAGTTCCGTTTGCACAATGGCCGTGGGATGCGGTCTGCCCGCAAACACTTTTTGAACGGACAGCCGAACCTCGCTGGCAAGATTGCCTTGAAGCGTTTGCGGTCCGGAGAAGCTGGAGACCCGGCTTTCGGTTTTTACGGCACGGTTGAGGCGGCCGTGGATTTCGTAGCGCAGTGTTTGCCCAGGTTTCAATTGAGGCAGCAGCAGAGAGTGGGTATCGCTGCGCAAATGGCCGACGCAACAGAGGGCCAGCACGGCGAGGATCGCAGCCGCTGTAGACCAGCGAACGAGTGAGGAGGGCCCGCCGCCAGAGCGGATTATTTTGGCGGCCATGAGAACTGCCGATCGAAGAAGTCACTGTTCGCTTGCAGTGCGCGCAGCCAACTGGAGTAGAGCAGGAAATCGTGCACCTCGTCGGGGAAGATCAGCTGCTCGATGTGCACGCCGCGAGCACGCAAACGCGCGACGAGGTCTACGGTCTGCGAAAAAATGACGTTGCGGTCGTCGTCCCCGTGGATAAAGAGGACCGGCGATTTCCACGTGTCCACGGTGGAGACGGGCGATGAGTCGTGGGCGAGCTTGGTCATCTCTGGGGAGATGTTTTTGCCCTGCCAGTTGTCCGTCGGCCAGTCGTGGACGCCGTGTGTATCCACCCCGGCGGCGAAGATGTCCGAATTGTGTCCCAGTCCAAGAGCGGTCAGATAGCCGCCGTAACTTCCGCCCCACAGCCCGATGCGTTTTGGATCGACGTCAGCGCGATTCTGCAGATATTTTCCCGCGGCGAGAACATCCTGATATTCGGAGGCTCCCCGGCCCGCGCGGCCTGGCGCTTCACGAAATGCGCGGCCATAGCCGATGCCGCTGCGGTAATTGATCGCTAGGACGACGTAGCCGCGACTGGCGAGGAACTGGTTCATCGCATATGTGTTGAAGTAATAGCGCATGTAGTGCCACCCAAGCAGCATCTGGCGCACGGGTCCGCCGTGGAGAAACAGCAGCGCGGGGCGCTTTTCACCGGCGCGCAAATTGCGCGGAAGAAAAAGCTGGGCGTGAATTTCCAGGCCGTCCGCGGACTTGAACGTGACCGGTTGAGGGACGACGAGCTCGTTGACGGGGAAATCCTTAGAGCTGCCGGCGTCACGCAGCGGAGTTGCCGTCGCATCGGGTGTGGCGGCCTGCATGAAGGGCAAACCAAAGTGCCGGGCATCGGAGCGCAAATAGGCGATGGATTTGGAATCACCGGCAAATACCCCGGCCCATTCGATGGAGTCACCGCGCGTAAGTTGCTGCGAAGCGCCGCTCGCAAGTGGAATCAACCAGAGGTGGCGGCGGTCGGTGTCGCCGCAGTTGGAATTGTAAAGAACAGCGGAGCCGTCGGGTGAAAGCGACCACTGCTCAACTTCGCAATTTCCCGGTGTCAAAAGTTTTGGTGCGCCGCCTGTAAGCGAGAGGGCATAGAGATGCTGCCAGCCGTCTTCCTCGCTGGCGAAAACCAGCGTGTTTCCGGCGCTCCAGTTCAAAACACCGCCGCCGGTATCTCCGGCCATATATGGGAACGAGCCCTGGAGTGTCGCGCCACTGTGCCAGACTTCGCGAGCGTTGGAGGCGTCGGCATCGGCGATCCAGATGGCCCAGGGATTCGGCCGATCGGGCTCAATAAAAAATCCGCTGGGAGAATCGCGTTGCACCGCCGGCCGCCGCACGAACGCGATGTGCTTGCCGTCGAGCGACCACACGGCGGCAGAATCCGAATCTACCGATGGAGCGATGAATTTCACGTTCTTTTCTTCGGCATTATAGATGCCGACAAAGTTGTGATCACCGCGTGAAGAAGAAAACATCAGGGCGCGCCCGTCGGGAGACCATTGCAGCGGTTCGTTCTTGCCGCGAACAAAAAGCTGCACAGGCTTATCTTCGGAATTGGCTCCGGCCAGCCACACCTGGTTGTTCTTCGCGTAGGCGATGCGCCCCTGCGCGGAAATTCGCACGGTGTCGCCAGAGTCAATCTTTCTCGGCGTTCCGCCGGCCCATGGCACCAGCCAGATGTCTTCTCCCGCGCCCGCGGGATTGCTGGTCGGATTCGGATTTTCACCCGCGGAGTTTTTTCCTTCGCCGCGAACGTAAATGACGGCATCCCCGCCGGGCACAAACCGCAATTCGGAAAGTTCGCCGCCGTCGTCCTGGTTGTAATTGGTCAGTTGCCGCGCGGCGAAAGCGGGCCCTTCGGCCGCCCAGACGTTCCAGTTGCCTCGCAGGTTTTCGCTCCAGATGAGCCGATGACCGGTTTTGGACGCAGTCAATTCGTTCACGAAGGGAGCGCCAAGAACTTGATCGAGGGTGAAAGGTTGCTGCGCGGAGAGAGACGCGGCGAAGGTGATTCCAAGAGAAAGGGTGAAAAACCGGAAGTGGTTCCAAGGCATGTTGCCGGCAATCCTCCGAATTTGGGAATATGTTCTCACTGCTGGCTTCTGGCCTGAGCCACCGGGGTAATTTCGACGGCGGCAACGGGTTTTTCCAGCGGGCCGCGCAATTGGAAAAGGCGCGGGGCAGCGGTGGATTTTGCAGCGCGCTTTTCAATGGGAGCGGGCGCAAACGTCAGTTGCAGCTGTTGTGAAAAATCGATGGCGCCGTCCAGGCGTGTTTTGGCATGCGGGTTTTCCAGCGTCAGGGAATCAAAACTTACGGCGCGGTTGGCAATCGTGAATTCACCTTCACCCGCCGCCCAGCGGGAAGTGCCGGTGTGGAGAGTGCCGGTGTCCATGCTGGTGCCAACGTCCCAGCCGCGCAGTTCCACGGAGTTCAGACTCAGTTCGCCCGAGCCGGTGAGCTGCGAGACAAGGGCATCGCGGCCCACCCCGGAAGTCTTCAGGTGCAGCTTTCCCGATGCCGCGCCGCTCCAATGCTCCGCCCAATGCGCGGACCAGGGAAGCTCGGAAAGGCTGGCGCGATCCACCTCGGCGGAAATCTCATACTTGGGCGGAACGGAAAATACAGCGCTCACATTGCCGCGCGCTGTGCCCCCGGCCCATTCGGCCTCCGCGTCGCGGACTTCCAGGTGCAAATCGTGAAAAGCAAGATGCGCGCGCGCGCGGGCGAGTTTTATTTTTTCGATGGCCAGAGAATCGGCTTCAAGCTCTCCCTCCGCCGTGACGCGGCGCAAAAGTTCGCTGGGCTTGCCGTTTGCGTCGGACTTTCCCAGCAGGGAAGGCAGCAGGCGCTGCAACCAGTTGGGCCGTGCGCGGGGTCCGAACCACAAATCGAGGTCGGCGGCGTCAAGATGATCCGCATGAAGCTGAAATTTCCAGTTGCTGCCGGCGGAATCGTCTAGCGCGGGTACGTCGCTGATGGAGCCAGACCAGATCGCGCCGAACGCGGACGCGCGCGCGATAGTGGCGTTGCGGCGGCCGTTTTTCCATTCGAAGCGCGCTTCGTCGAGCTTCAGGGGAAGATTCAGGCCGGCGGCTTGCAGTTGCGCCTTCGTCAAGTCGAGTGCTCCGCTCCAGCGGCCGTTCGCGACGCCGTGTTCCCACTCGCGGGTAACGCTTCCCGCCGCACCGCCGGTTATTTCCCAGCCGCGATTGAGAGTGCGGCCAAAGGCTGCGGCCGCTTTGAAGAAATCGTTAATCTCATTCAGCTTGCCGGTGACGCGCAGAGCCCCCTTCCCGGCGATGAAATCATCGCGGAAGCGAATTTCAAGCTGACCGGCGGGAGCCGTTGCAACCCCGGTTTTTGCGGAGTTCTTCTCGGGCTTTCCCGGAGTTTCCTTCCTTGCGGATTCGACCGAGACTTGAACCGGAAACAACTCAAAGAAATTGTTGTGGGCCGCGCCAAAGACCGGACCGATGTGGAAGGGCCTGGCAAACTCCGGCACCCGAAGTTCGCCAGCTGCGCTGGAAATCTGCACGTCCTGCCAGGACAACGGAAAACCGTGCAGCGCAAAACTCGCCTTGAACAATTGCCTGGCGTCGAGAGTTTCCGCCACGTCGGGTTGAAAGGCGCGGTACCACGCCAGCAGATCCTCCGCTTGAATGCCGGAATCTTCGATGCGTAGATTCCAATCGGACATTCCCGCGGTCCGGAGCCTGGCGGCGCCGGCGAAATGGGAATGCGGAAGTTCAAGAGTCAAGGTATCGGCGTGCGCTTCACCGGCGGCCACGTCCCAAAGGCCTTTGAGGTTGAGGCTGACGGCCGGATTGTCGCCGCGTTCTGTCAGATCCCAGCGATGAATTTTTGCGGCGCCGGCGCGCAACGAGAATTTCCAGGCTCCCGGTGGCGCGGGCACACCGGAGTCCGGTTTGCCGATGCTGGCGTTTCCGTCCAGGGAAAAGGCGCCGCGGACGCCGAAATCGTTGCCGGCGATCATCCGGAAGAGATCAGCGATGGACACTTTTTCCCAATGCACTTGAATTTCCGCGGGCTGCAGGCGAGCGGAGGTGCCTGCAACTTCACCGCGAACCTGCAACGTGCCGGTGGATTGTAACGGGACGCCGCTGCGCCAGGGCTGAGCTTCAAGACGGAGTTGCCACCGGCCGGGGCCCATCTGTTCGACGCTACCGGAAACGTTGGTGAAGGCGAACGGACGCTTTTCGTCGCCGGTCTTGAAATTGATGCGGCCATCGTCGAACTCGATTTTTTGCAAACGATTGCCGGAGGTCACGGGGCTTTGCGGCCCGTACGCAATGGATGGGGCCGGGGATTTTGTTTGCGCCGGGGGCAGCCAGCCTTCCAGATTCCAGCGTCCCTGTTCATTGCGCACGAGGATCAGGCTGGGGCGAGAGAGAGAGATGGTGCCGAACTCGAAGTGGCCGCGGAGCAGGCCGAGCCAGCGGACACTCGCCGTCAAGCGGTCGGCGCGAAGAAAGTATTCGTGGCCGAAGGCGGGATTCTCGTCAATGCTGACGCCTTCCACCTCCACGCGGGGAAAGGGAAGAATATCCACCGAGAAGCCGCGGGCTTCCACGGGACGGCCGAATGATTTTGCGAGATGGGCGAGCAGATAGCTTCGCATCCGCCGGGTCTGGAGGAAAAACGGGAGCCCCAGTTGGGCGAGGGCGAGCAGAATCACGAGCGCGCCAATCCATTTGCCGTAAGTGCGGAAGCGAGGCATGCCGTTGAAGTTTCTCAAAAGTAGCGGGGAAAAAACAGGCCCATGGCGAATCGCAAGCCTCAGTGCACGGTGTGGAGCATGCGGTTCCAGCGGGTGCGAGCGGGAAGATGCGTGAGCGTGTCGAAAACGCCGAGAATGCGCTGGGTGAAGGAAGCGTCCGAGTAATCGTTGCTGGTGGCGTCCACGGACCAGTAAATCAGGAAGGGGCGGCCCATGATTGCTTCCCGATCGACGAATCCCCAATAGCGGCTGTCGGAGCTGTGGTCGCGATTGTCGCCCATAGCGAAATATTTTCCGTCAGGAACGACGAGCTCGTCCCCCTGGACATATTTGCGGATCTCGCGAGCCCACTCAATCTGCACAGGCGGAATGAAGAGCTGATTGCTGGGAGGAGGAAACGTGTAGTTCAGCGGATCGTAACCGGAGGCCGGATCGTGGACGACGTAAGGTTCGTTGAGAAGTTTCCCGTTGACGAAAACCTGCTGGTCCACGATTTTCAGGTGATCGCCGGGAAGCCCGATCACGCGTTTCACGAAATGGGGGTGATCCTGATAAGGATATTTGAAGACGATGATGTCGCCGCGCTCAAGATCGCGGTAGGGCAAGAATTTCTCATACCAGTGCCCGCGCCCCCCAAAGATGAATTTGTTCACCAGCAGATGATCGCCGACCAGCAGCGTGCGCTCCATCGAAGGCGAAGGGATTTTGAAGGCCTGAACGACGAAACTGGTACCGAAGAGCGCCAGGATTACCGTCACCAGCAGCGATTCCAGATATTCCGCCAAGGTGGTGAAGTTTTCATGGAGCGGCTCCGCCGGCTTGGGCGCTTCCGGCGCGGGCGCGGATTCCGGCGCCGCGGCCAGCGAATCCTGCACCAGCGATTCATCCGGCATTCGGCCCGACCTGTTCGCCCTGTTTTGCTTCGGCGTTTATAAGCTTATCGAGAGCGCTGCGGGCAGCCTTCTGCTCGGCTTCTTTTTTGGTGGTGCCTTCCGCGCTGGACATCAATTCACCTTTCACCCACACTTCCACGCGAAATCGTTTCTGGTGGTCCGGCCCGGTTTCTCCCGCCAGGCGGTATTCGGCGGGTTGCTCGCCCTTAGCTTGCAGGAATTCCTGCAGGGCGCTCTTGCGGTCGGACTCGGAAATGCGATCGCCGTCTTCCAGCGCCTGCTCAAAAACCGTGCGCCGCAGCAGGTCGCGAGCCGGTGCGAGTCCGCCATCGAGATACATGGCGGCGACGATGGCTTCGAAGGCATCTGCCAACAAGGCCGGCTTCTCGCGTCCTCCGGTTTTTTCTTCGCCGCGGCCAAGGCGCAGATGCCCGCCAAGCTGCAGGCCGCGGGCAGCGATTTCCAAAGAGTGGGCGTTCACGATGCGCGCGCGGCTTTTGGAAAGCTGGCCCTCGGTCCACTCGGGATAGTTCAGCAAAAGGTATTCGCTGGTGAGAAGCTCCAGCACCGCGTCGCCCAGAAATTCCAGGCGTTCGTTATCCTGCACAACGGAACCGCTGAACGCGATGTCTTCGCCACGAGCGGAGCGGAGTTCAGGGATGGCGGAACTATGCGTCAGGGCGCGGTCCAGCAGAAGCGGGTCGCGAAACGAGTACCCGAGGCGTTCCATCAACCGGTCATCTTCACCGCGGGCCATGGTTTCCGTTCGTGCTCCGTGCCGCGGCACGGAGAAATTACTTGGGCGCGCTCAATTGCGTGGTGGCGAGCTTCCTGGCTTCGTCGGCGCCCGCCTTGCACGTGGCCTGCAGGCCGCCAGGTACGGCGGCGCATTTTGTGAAAGCGCCGATCGCGTCTTCGAAATGAGATGTCTTCTGATTGGAGATGCCCAGCAGGTAGAAGTTCACAGGATCGGGAACGGTGTCCAGCTTGACGGCCTGCTCGAAGTTTGGAATTGCTTCCGCAAATTTCTGACGGCGGAAGGCGACAAGCCCCAGTCCGCTGTAGGCGAGCGCGGCGGTCTGGTCTTTGGCCTTCAGGAAATCGGTTTCATTCAGTTCGTCCGGCTTCACCAGCGTCGGGAGCACTTCCAGCGCCTTTTTGGAATATTGCTCCGCTTTCTCCAGGCGCTTCTGCGGGTCGGGCGTGGAAGCGTTCATGACGCGGGGAAGCGTGGAGCCTACAATGGCGAGGGTTTGCGCGTCGTCGGGCCTGAGCGCAATTTCCTTCTCGCCCGTGGCCTCCATTTTGTCGAGCTGGCCAAGACTCAGGTAGCCGCGAACGAGTACGGAGTAAACTTCGGGGCGATACCGGCTCTCGGGATATTTCTGCAGGAATTCTTCGCCGAGCTGATCCTTCTTGGCCATGTCGGTCAACGGTGCGGCGCGAAAGGCCTTCAACGCGGCGTCTTCCTCGGCATTCACCGGCGGCGCAGGGCTATCGAGAGTGAGAGGAGTAACCTCGGCCGGCTTCTCTTGTTTTTTCTCGGGATTCAGCGTCGGGGGAGCCTGTGCGGATATGCGGGCCCCGCAGAGGAGAATTCCTCCCGCGAACAGACAGGTTGCAAATTGAACTGACTTCTTCATAGCTATTTCTTCCTCCGTGTTACGGCCGCTCCGTGGATTTTCTAAGATTCAAGTCGCCCAATTCTTTCTGGGCGGCTTGTTGGGCCTTGGCTGGGGCACCCTGCACCGCGAGCGCTGCCTGATATTCCGACTTCGACTGCTCCAATTGGCCTTCATCGTCCAAAACTCTTGCCAGATAAACGTGCGACCATGCCAGCACCATCGGGTCCTTCGTTGCCGCGTGCTCTCCCGCGGTTAGACGGCCGAAAACTTCCTTGGCGCGCGGGCCGTTGTGATCGAGTAGGGCCACCAGGCCAAGGCCGTACCACGCGCGAATCTGGTCCGGATATTTCGCCAGAACATTCTTGAACGCGGCTTCGGCCGCGCGGGGATTGCGGTCGGCAATCAGCCGTTCGCCATCCGTAAGCTGCGCAAGCGTGGCCGGATCATCGGGCAACGTTGGAGAGATGGAGCGGCGCCGGCGACTGAGATCTTCGGTGCTCAATTGCGCGGATTGTTCCGGGGTTGTCGCCCGGGCAAAGGTCAGCGAAGAAGCGCGGGCGACTTCCGCTTTCAGATCGATGTTGCGCACCAGATCGGGGAAAAAGTTGCGCATGGACGGTTCGTTTTTTTCGTAATCGGTCAGGCCCTTGTAGATCGGTCGCACCATCACGTAACCGTCAGAGTCGTTGGTATTGAGCGCCACTTCGCGCTCGCTGGGCGACATCCGCTTCAGTTTCAATTCCACGGCCCGGACGGTGCATTCCCCGAACCAGGAGGGGAAGTCATCGCGAAGCTCGGCGGGAAGCCGGGGGGCCTTGGCGCCAATTTCATACACCGGACGTTTCACGGCGATGATGTGCGGATACATCAGTGGCAGGGGGTCCAGCAGGAAATGGAGGAAAGCGTGGCGCACGACGTCGGTGGGGATGTCTTCATTGCCGCTCAGGATAATCGCGTACTGATCGCCGAAATTGCGGACGTTGGTGATGCGCCCGACGAGCGGTTCGACAATGATCGAAAAAGTGCGCATCTGGGCGGGATCGTTCAGCTCGCGCAGATAGGTATTGGCGACCAGCACGATTTGCGAGATGGGATCGTGAAGGCGCTCGATTTCCTTGTCGTAGACGGGTTGGACCTGGCGCCACAGCTGGCCGATTTTCTGCTCGGTGTAATACGCGGAAAGAATTTCGCTGAAGCCTTCCAGGGTCAGCATGTCGGGAGGGAGTTCGTCGCGGCGGAGCACGGGCTGGAATTTTGGCGCGGGGCCGGACACGATGCCGAACCAGACGTAGCGGGAGAGCATTTCGGCGGTGTCGCGCGATTCGTGCTTGGCATAAAACTGGCGTACGGCGTCAACGGCGGGTCCTTCCTGCCGGCGCAGGCGGTCGCGCATCTGCGCGCGAAAGGCGGACCAGTTGTCGGTGCTGATATCGCTTTCGAAGCCGGCGGCGTAAAGCGCGCACATGGTGGTGAACATGGCTTCGTTGCCGTCGACGGTGATGTTGGTGGCCGGGGCGGGATGCTGGCGTTGCCGCGGAACGGGCGCTTGGCCGCGGGCTATGCCTCCCCAAAGAACGAGCAACAGCAATCCAATCCCTGCATTTACCGGAGGTTTGAAGGTCATTTGGTCGTGCCGCACACGGCAGTCTGCCACGCTAGTGGGAACGGTATGGCCGGCTCATGAGTCTTGGATGGCGGTATCCCCTGTGGATACGGACATTCACGAATCGCGGTGTCGCAGCCTGTTGCCAATGTACAAGCGCTCCCCCCGGGAGTCAAGGAAGTGGAGCTTCCTTAATATGCGGGAATCCTTAATAGGAATGGATGAGAGGGAGGGGTGAATCCGTTGTCTGACTCAGGGCAACTCGGCGGCTTGCACGCGTATCCATCTTTCTGTTAGGACTAGGGTGCAGCCCCGCCCGGGGAGGAGCAATCCATGAAAAGCAAGGCCAGCTCTGGAACATGCCTGGGTTCCGTGTTCTTTCTTCTCTTCCTCTCTGCCGGAAACAGCGTTCTGGCGCAATCGCCGGAGAATCAAAGTTCATCACAAACTGCGCAGCCAACGGCTACGCCCGGGACAAAACCTGCTGCGCCAACCGATGTCAGCAAGGCGACGCAAACGAAGAGTTTTACGCTGGATGGAGCGAAAGTCTGGCTGGACACCGAAATCAGCCTGGAGCCGGGGCAGCGGATTGCGGTGACCTCAGAGGGCACGCTGCGCTACGCCGATGCCAAGGCGGACAACGGCCCCGATGGATTGACGCGGGGTTTTAAGGACTTGATCCGGATCTTGCCGTATAACGGAGCGGGCCGGGGCGCGGTGATTGGAAGAATCGGAGACGCGGATATTGCGCAGCCCTTTGTGCTCGGGGCGAAGAAGGAGATTGTCGCGCCGGTCAGCGGGAAACTGGCGCTGGGAATTAACCAGTCAGAGGTGGATGCGGGGACGGGTTCGTACACGGTGAAGGTGGAAGTTTATCCGGTGGATTCCTCCGCGCCGCGCGAAATCGCCAAAGAGGTTTCGAGTATTCCCGGAGTGGACAACAGCCTGTTCGAGAATATTCCGCGGCGCATCGGAGACAAGGCTGGAAACGCGGGAGACATGGTGAACTTTCTGATTCTGGGCGACGAAGATCAGATGAAGAAGGTGTTCACGACCGCGGGATGGGTGAAAGTGGACGCCGGAGTTTCAGAGACAGTATTGGCGGGATTCATTGCCAGCATGTCAAAGGAATCGTATTTGACCATGCCGATGAGCCAGCTTTATCTGTTCGGGCGGCCGCAGGATTATGGATGGGCGCACGCCGAGCCGATCACCGTGGTGGCTTCGCGCAATCACCTGCGCGTCTGGAAGGCGCCATTTACTGTGAAAGGGCAAACGCTTTGGGTGGGAGCGGCGACGCACGACATCGGGTTTGAGAAAGATCAGCGGAATAATGGGCTGACGCACAAAATCGATCCGGACATTGATCTGGAAAAGGATTATGTGCAGAAAACGCTTTCGAGCACGGGACTGGTGGCGGAGGTGCTGCACTTTTCGCCGAAGCTGCCGATGCTGGAAGCGAGGACGGCGACCGGCGGGTCGTTTCACTCCAATGGGCAAGTGCTGGTGATGAAACTGGCTGAGGCGGCGAAGAGTACGACAGCTTCCAATAATAAGTGAAGCGCGAATGTAGCTCACCCCTTCAGGGGTGAGGGTTTTCGTGGCGCGGGTGAGGTTGTGCCGGCGCAAGGAAAACCCTCGGGCCTGAAGGCCCGAGCTACAGGATGCGACCGAATCATTTGGAGCGCAGGCAGTCGCGCAGGAGCAGGGCCGTTTTGCCGTAGTGCTCGCCTTCGAGGACACGGACTTCGAAGCGGTCTTGATGGACGCCGGCGGAGAGCACGCGGACCGGTTTTCCCACTTCAAGCAGCAGCAGGCGGTTGTTGGTGATCATCATGGAGACGCCGACGTCGTCGCCGAGGGCGACCAGGCGTTGCCACTCGTCGCAGGAAATTGCATCCACAGGCGCAACCACGCAAGCGATTCCGTCTTCCGCAAAAACCGACAGAATTTTCCCATCCAGGGCGGTGTTTCGCTGCGTTTTTTTCAACGCCACGGCCCCATTTGTTTCCAGGCGCCCGATAAACCGGTAGCCTTTTTTGGGGAGCGTTTCGATCAACGCGGGTTTTGCGGGATTGTCGCCCAGAGCCTGGCGGAGTTTTTTGATCGCGGTGTTCAGACCGTGTTCAAAATCAACGAACGTATCCGCAGGCCAAAGGCGTGATTTCAATTCCTCACGACTGACTACCTCGCCGGGATTTTCCAGCAGTGCGCCGAGCAATTGCAGGGGAAGCAACTGAACTTTAATTTTCTTGCCGCGTTTGTGGAGCTCGCCCGCGCGCGGATCAAGGGAAAAGGGACCGAAGCGCAGCCGGCCAGAATCGTCGGGGATGGTAGCCTTCGCCATATTTTCTTGATTCTTTGGACTATAACAAAAAGCGCGCAAGCAGCGGAAGGGAATTGACGGCGTGGGCAATCCCGCAAATTCAAGCCGGCGAGCAGGCGGGGTTCCGGTGGTCTCCCGTAAGTGTTTTGAGTTCAGAGGAATAGAGTAGCGAGAGAGTTCATGGAGAATGCATCTGCTGTTCACCCCGCGGGTATTGTTCTTTGGCGCGGCTGAGCGCAAAGTGCCCAGTGTCAATGGACGCGAGGACAGGTCGCTCGCGTCCATTGACGAAGGTCGGGATTCCAGGAGCTTCCATGTACGGGCCCATTCAAGTGCAGTCCAAAGGTCAGCCGGAATATTTGAGAAGCGGGGCGTTGGCAAGAATTCATTTTCGCAATGCCAGCACGGGGGACGTTCGCGCGTTCCTTAGTGAGCTGAAGACGCTTCCGCACAGCCATCGCAGGTTGCTTTGCAAATTATTGAGAAGGGCTGCGGCAAACGCGCCGGGAAAGGTCTCCGTAGTACACCTCGCAGTTTCCCACCCAAAATGAAGATCTAACCCACCACCGGAGTTGGCGAGAGATTGAGTTACCAGCTTCGGTACCCTGAACCAGACGAAGCCCGGGCGTCAGCCCGGGCTTCGCTCTTTTTTTGGGCAACGCGCTGCTGCAATTTGCCGGACCTGAGCGGGAAACAGGAAAGTCGCCCGCCGCGGACGGCGGCCGCTACAAAGGAGGGAGTACCCCAAGAGGGCGGGATAGACCCGCCCCTACAAAGACGGGAGCAACCCAAGAGGAAGGAGTTAGCTCCCCCTGCAGAGGGAGAATCATTGCGACAAAGGGATGGCCGTGACGGAAAGCTACCGGCTAGACGGCTTTGGTTTTGGCGCTAGAGGATTCGGAATCGGCGGGGAGGGGATAGAGGCGGAGGAATTCGGGATCGTCGTTGAGGAGGGCGAGGTCTGGATCGCGGCGGGCCCAGACGGAGTCTTTGAAGCCGGCTTCCCAGGCTTTCTTGATGGTTTCGAGGGCTTCGCGTTTGCGCTTCAGAATCGCGTAAGTGCAGGCGGCGTTGTAAAGGATGGACGCTTCGTTGGCGCGAAGAGTGATGGCCATATTCAATTCGCGGATGGCGTCTTCGACGCGATCGAATTCGGCGTAGTCGGTGGCCATCAGGACGCGCGCGCGAGCATCCTCGGGAACCTGCTTGAGATGATTTTCAAGCGCGGCGATGCGGCGGAGAAGCAGATTTCTGTGAGCATCTTTTTTGCCGAGAGCGCCGAGTGAATTGACGACCGGAACGTAGACGTTGTAATCCTCGCCGCTGACTTCGAGCGCGGTTTCCATCACGTCGATCACTTCCTGATAGCGGCCGGCGGAAAAAAGGGCGCGGCAGAGGAGATAGTAGGCGCCTTCGCAATCGCGTTTGCGTTCAATGGCTTTTTCGACCATGCGGACAGCCTCGTCGTGCAGCTCCGTGGCATAGAGCACCCAGGCCTGGCTGACCATCACTTCCGGGAGATCCCAGCGAAGAGCGACAGCTTTGCCGGAGGCGTTGCGGGCGCGCTCGACCCAGATGGCGTCGCGGCTGTAATTGCAATAGAACATGGCACAGGCATTGGCGCAGGCGGCGTAGGCGAGAGCAAAACTAGGATCCATGGCGACGGCGTTTTCAAACATCTGGAGGGCGAACTCGAGATCCTGGCGCGTCTGGCGGCGGGCGTAGCGTTTGCCGCGGAGATAAAGATCGTAGGCTTGAAGATTTTCCGTGGGCTTGGCGGCGAGGTCTTCGAGTTCCTGCTGAGAGAGAGTGACGCGGAGGGCTTCGGCGATCTTGCGGGCGATTTCATCCTGAACTTCGAACACGTCTTTCATTTCGCGATCGTAACGCTCCGACCAGAGCGGAAAATCGGTTTGCGTGTCAACGAGCTGCGTGGTGATGCGGAGGCGAGTGCCGGAGCGGCGGAGAGTGCCGGTGAGGACGAAGGCGGCTTTGAGAACATTTCCGACCTGGGAGGGAGTGACGGCTTTGTCGCGGAAGGCGAGGATGGTAGGGCGGGAGAAAGTGTTGAGGCCGCGGATTTTGGAAAGTTCGGTGATGATGTCTTCGGTGATGCCATCGCGCAGGTATTCGTCTTCCTTTGCAGCGCTGAGATTTTCGAAGTAGAGGACGGCAACGGATTTTGCTCCGGATTTGGGAACGCCGGATTTCGATTCGGAGAGATCGGCGGCGCGCCTGACACCGGAATCGAGATTGCGTTTCAAGCGGATGAGGTCGGTCTTGAGCTCGGTGGCGGATTGGCAGCGCATGGTGCGGTCTTTTTCGAGGAGCTTGGAAAGGATGCGGCCGAATTCGGCGGGCAGCGCGGGATTGATTTTGTCCACGGGTTCGGGATCGCGATTCAGGATGGCGTCGAAGATGACCGCGGCGGTGTCGCCGGCGAAGGGCATCACGCCGCCGGCCATTTGATAGAGCACGGAGCCGAGGGAGAAAAGGTCGGTGCGAGAGTCCACCAGTTGTCCGCGAGCCTGCTCGGGCGACATATACGAGGCTGTGCCCATGGCGACGCCGGGAGAAGTGAGCTGGTGTTGCGGTTCGATTTTGGTGGAATTCTGTTCGGTGGGCTGAAGGTCTTCGGGTTCGATTTTCACGAGGCCGAAGTCCAGGATTTTTACCTGGCTCCGATCGGTGATGAAAATGTTTGCGGGCTTGATATCGCGATGGACGATGCCCTTGGCGTGGGCGGATTCGAGCGCGTCGGCGAGTTGCGTGGCGATGGGGAGAAGTTTGTCCATTGTGAAGGTGACGCGGCCGAGCATGTGGGAAAGGGTTTGTCCTTCGAGGAGCTCCATCACAAGGAAGTTCTGCCCGTCGAGATTTTCAATCGCGTGGATGGTGCAGATGTTGGGATGGTTCAGGGCGGAGGCGGCGCGCGCCTCGCGCTGGAATCGCTCGGCGAGTTGCGAGTTTTGCGCCATGCGCTCGGGAAGGAATTTCAGGGCGACGCGGCGTCCGAGGCGCGAGTCCTCTGCTTCATAGACGACGCCCATGCCGCCGCTGGCGATCTTGCGGATGATGCTGTAGTGAGAAAGGGTTTGACCGACCAGCGACTCGCGTTCTGACATGGCGATTTGATACTAAGCAACGCGGGTGTGGCGGTCAAGAATGCGCGGGAGAGGCTTTCCGGGCAGTCACTAAGCGGTTATCGAGAGGTGCCGTACCTTTGGGGCCACCGCAAAGGTGCGAGAGACTTGCGCGAAATCAGGAAGTTGCGGCGGGGACGCTGCCCGCCGTCAGGATCGGCCGGACGAGATCCAGCGCGGTGGTTACGAAGTCTTCCGAAGACGGGCGATCCGGATTGTTCACCCACTGTTTGGCGGCACCATAGATGGCCCAACTGGCAGTGGCGGCGATGAGTTCCGGGTCGATACTGCGTTCTGTCGGGTGTTTTTTGTAGCCGTCGATGAGGATGATGCGGATCTGGTCGATGACCGTGCCCTCGACGAAAGCCTCGAACTGGCGCTGCTTGGAGGCGCGGGATTTTTGCAGTTCGGCGAGATAGTCGCAAACGGCGAGGATGACGGGGTTAAAGGCAGTAGCACAGGAGCCGTCGAAACGGATTTTCCTGCATTCGAGGAGTTGGAGGAAGCTGACACGAATCCATTCTTCGAGAAGCGCGAACTTGTCGGGGTAGTGGGCGTAGAAGGTGGCGCGGTTCAGGGTGGCGGCTTCGGCGATGTCCTGAATCGTGATCTTGTCGAAGTCTTTTTCTTCGAGGAGGCGCTGGAGGGCGTCCTGGAGGAGCCCGCGGGTCCTACGGATGCGTGGGTCGAGTTTCGCGCAATCGGAGTGAAGCACCGGACCTCCCAGTCAGTATAAGTATAGCAGATAGAAGCAGGTGTTGACTAATGGACAGATGTTGTGTAGTGTTATACAACGGATGTTGGATATACTACATCTGACTGTTTGGAGGATTTATCATGGCTACCCTGTTGAAGGTTGATTCGAGCCCGATGGGCGAACACTCGATTTCCAGAAAACTGACGGCGCAGTTTGCGGCATCCTGGCGAAAAGCACATCCCGGCGGCGAGGTAATCTCGCGCGACCTGACCAGGACCGAGCTTGCCCCGGTGAGTGGAAACTGGATTGGAGCGGCGTATACTCCCGAGGATGCCCGGAGCCGCGAGCAGCAGGAAGCGCTGGCGGTCTCTGACGCGCTGATCGGGGAGCTGGAGCGCGCGAATGAGTATGTATTTGGAGTGCCCATGCACAATTTCAGCATTCCTTCCACATTGAAGCTTTGGATCGATCAGGTTGCGCGAAAGGGAAAGACGTTTTCGTACGGGGCGGAGGGGCCAAAGGGATTGCTGAATGGAAAGAAGGCGACGCTGTTGGTTGCGAGCGGGGGAGTGTACGAGCACGGGACGGCGATGGCCGCATTGAATTTTGTGACGCCCTATCTGCGAGCGGTATTCGGTTTCCTGGGTGTAACGGACGTGACGATCATTACAACCGGAGGCACGGCTCAGCTGATGAGCGGGCAGGTGGATCCGCAGACGTTCCTTGCGCCGTCGCTTGAAAAAGTACATACCCATGCAAGTCTGTGAGCATCAAAATCCTCGAAAACGGAGAATAAAATGAAGATCGCTTCGTTGATTGCGCGGCTGTTGTTGGGACTGGTGTTCGTGGTGTTCGGACTGAACGGATTTCTGCACTTCATCAAGGCGCCGATGCCGGAGGGGATTGCGGGGCAGTTTGCGGGGGCGCTGTTCGGTACCAAGTATTACGTGGTGATTTTTGGGGTTCAATTGATCGCCGGGTTGCTGTTTCTGGTGAACAGGTTTGTGCCGCTGGCGCTGGTGCTGATTGGGCCGGTCATCGTGAATATTCTTTGCTTCCATGGACTGCTGGGGGCGCCGGGACTGCCGATGGCAATCGTGGTGGCGCTGTTGTGGGCGGTTTTAGCGATTCGCAACAAGCAGCATCTTGCAGGGATTTTCGTGCAGCGTACGGAATAACCAGAAAAGACTTTCACCGCCCAATCCGTTAGAGGCGCGCGCCGCGGCTCCGGGATTGGTGTGTGTTGTAGACGGTCAAGCAGCGAGATCGTTCTGAATAGAAGGAGTCAGTAAGATGCAAATTGGTGTTGATAGCTTCGCGGCCTCCATTGCCGACCCAGGCAGCGGACTTGCGCTGAAGCCTGTTGCGCGCATGCAGAATCTTCTCGAGGAAATTGAGTTCGCGGACCTGGTGGGGCTCGACGTGTTTGGCATTGGCGAGCACCACCGGGAAGAGTTTCTGGATTCGGCTCCGGCCGTGATTCTGGCCGCGGCCGCGACGCGGACGAAAAGGATACGGCTTACGAGCGCGGTCACGGTGTTGAGCGCGGCCGATCCGGTGCGCGTATTCCAGGAATTTGCGACGCTGGACCTGATTTCGCAGGGCCGGGCGGAGATCGTAGCGGGACGAGGTTCCTTCATCGAGTCTTATCCGCTTTTCGGGCTGCGGCTAGAAGATTACGACTCGCTGTTTGCCGAAAAACTGGAGCTGCTGCTTAAAATTCGAGAAAGCACAAAAGTTAATTGGTCGGGAAAGCATCGCGCGGCGTTGACGGGCCAGGCGATCTACCCGCGGCCGGTGCAGGAGCCCCTGCCAATCTGGCTTGGGGTTGGTGGAACGCCGACGTCGTTCGTTCGCGCCGGTGTTCTGGGGCTGCCGCTGATGGTGGCGATCATTGGGGGCGAACCGGAAAGATTCCGGGAGCTTATAGACCTCTACCGAGAAGCCGGACGCCGGGCGGGGCACGCGCCCGAGCGGCTGAAGGTTGGACTTCACATGATCGGATATCTTGCCGACAGCACCGAGCAAGCGGCGGATGAGTTTTTTCCGGGATATGCGCATACGTTTACGGAAATCGGGAAGGAACGAGGATGGCCGCCGGCGACGCGAAGGCAGTTTGACGCGCTGCGCGGGCCCACGGGCGCGTTGCTGATTGGGGATGCCCGCGGGGTTGCGGAAAAAATCCTGTACGTGAATGAAGCGCTGGGAGGAATTTCCCGGTTGACGTTTCAGATGGGGGTTGCCACGCTGCCGCACGCGAAGATGCTGCGGGCGATCGAGATATTGGGAACACGCGTTGCGCCGGTTGTCCGCAGGGAACTAGGCGGCGAGGGCGCGCCGAGTGCGGTTGGGAGAAAAGTGCCCGGAAAGCGCGATCCAGAAACTGTTAACGGAGCAGCGGGATAAGGTAGTGATAGAGGCCGGCGCCGAGGAGAGCCGCGCCGGGGATCGTCAAGATCCAGGCGCCGACGATATTTTGGGTGACGCCCCAGCGAACGGCCGTGAGACGGTGTGAGGCACCGACACCGACGATGGCGCCGGTGATGGTGTGGGTGGTGCTGACGGGAATCCCGAAACGAGCCGTGGTGAACAAGGTGAGCGCGCCGGCCGTCTCCGCGGCAAAGCCGCCGAAGGGCGTGAGCTTGGTGATGCGCTGACCCATGGTTTTGATGATGCGCCAGCCGCCGGCCATGGTGCCGCCAGCCATCGCGAGGTGGCAGCAAATAATCACCCAGTAGGGAACGGAATAATTTTTCATCAAGCCGCCGGCGACCATCGCCGCGGTGATGATGCCCATGCCTTTTTGCGCGTCATTGGTGCCGTGGCCGAGACTGTAGGCGGCGGCGGAGAAAAGCTGTAGCCTGCGGAACCACGTGTCCACGCGGCGGGGGCGCTGACGGCGGACGATCCAAGTGGTTGCGACCGTGACGAGAATGGCGACGATGAAACCGATCACGGGTGAAAGAAAAATGAAGAGGACCGGCTTTTGCCAGCCGTGAAGAATGAGGGCCTTGAAGCCGGCATGCGCTACGGCTGCGCCGCCGTATCCTCCCATTAGGGCGTGGGAGGAACTGGTGGGCAAGCCCATGGTCAAAGTAATCAAATTCCAGATGATGGCGCCCAGCAGGCCGGCGAGAAGGACTTTTTCGTCGACGAGCTCGATGTGGACCATGCCCTTACCGATGGTGTTGGCGACGGCGGTGCCGAAGACGAAGGCGGCGATGAAGTTCCAGAAGGCGGCCCAAAGGACCGCGCGGAAGGGCGTGAGAACGCGAGTGGAGACGACGGTGGCGATGGAGTTGGCGGCGTCGTGCCAGCCGTTGGAAAACTCAAAGGCCAGGGTGAGGAAGACGGTTATCAGTACAAGTACGAATCGGCTCACGGGGATCAGGCGTTCTTCAGGATGACGCTCTCGATGACGTTCGAGACGTCTTCACACTTGTCAACGGCGGTTTCAATTACTTCAAAGATCTCTTTCCACTTGATGATCTGAACGGGGTCGCGTTCTTCTTCGAAAAGCTGGGCGATGAGGGTGCGGCAGATGCGATCGCTTTCATTTTCGAGGCGATTGATTTCGATGATGTGCTGCAACGCCTTGTCTGGAGATTCCATGGCGTGAACGGCGCGGGAGAGTTCGGCGGTAGCCGCGGCGAGGACTTTGGCGAGGTCGAGGGTGCCGGGGCGGACGCGGTCTACTCGGTAGAGGACGAAGCGGCTGGCGGCCGCGTCAATGAGGTCGATGACATCGTCCATGGTGCCGCAGAGTTCGTGCATATCTTCGCGGTCGAACGGGGTGATGAAGGTCTGATTGAGCTTGCGGAAGATCTGGTGGGAGATTTCATCGCCGTGGTGTTCGATGGCTTTAACCTGCTGGACCTGCTCGGGCACGCCCGTGTAGTGCTCCAGCATGCTGGTGAAGGCGTTGGCGCCGCTGACGACGTTTTCGGCTTGTTTGCGGAAGAGGACGAAGAAATCCCCATCGCGCGGCATGAAGCGCTGCAAGAATCCCGGCATGTGACCGGCTCCCCCCTGAGGAGCCCGAGAGTGGCAGGGAAAGTCTACCGAACCAGCGGAAATGGAGCAAGGAAGGGGAGAATTGCCGGAGGCAAGGTGGATGTGCTAGGGTTCGCGGCCATGGATGACCGAACGCGAGTGTTGATGTGCCTATCGCTTTGCCTGACGATTGCGGCCCTGAGCCGGGGCGGGGAGAGAGAGGAATGGAAAGAGCGGCGAGGGCGAGCTGCCGAGGGCTTTGCGGACGGGCTGCTGCTGGTGCATTCGAAGGCCCTGACTGATTTTGTATCGGACGGTTACCGCGAGAGGGCAGCTTTTTACTATTTGACGGGATTGGAGAATTCGCCGGGGGCGATACTGGCGATTGACAGTGCGAGCCGGGAAAGCTGGCTTTTTTTGCCGCCAGCGGGGCGAGGCGAAGTTCGTGAAGTGGAAGCGGGGGATGCGGCTGCCCAGAGGCTCGGGCTCGAGCATGTAGTGGAATGGACTGAATTTGAAAAGTTTCTGTCGAAGCGGATAGCCGGTGGAAAGAAGATTTATTACGAAGCGGGCGTGGCGGAGCTGCCTGGCGAGTTTTCGACGATCAAAGATGGACGCGCCCCGGCGTGGATCCAGGTGCTTGCGAATAAATGGCCCGGAGCCAATTTTCAAGCGGCCGGGAGACGGTTGTACTCGTTGATGGCGGTGGAGTCAGCGAGCGAGCAGCAAGCGTCGCGGGAGGCGGCGCGGGCAACGGTGAGCGCGGTCCTGGCAGGCATGCGCGCCATTCGGCCCGGCGTGTCTCAGCGCAGCGTGGAAGTTGTGGTTGAAAACAGTTGCTGGACGGCGGGAGCGCGGGGAGTTTCCTTCTGGCCGTGGATCATGGCCGGAGCGAATGGGATGTTGCCGAAGCCATTTGAGTCCGCCGAGCGGTACGATCATCTGGATGGAGTGATGAAATCGGGCGACCTGGTGCGCGTGGATGTGGGTTGTGAGTGGAAGCACTATCAAGGAGATTTGGGGAGAACCGTGCCGGTCTCCAGGCACTACACGGACGAGCAGCGGGAAACCTGGAACCTGTTCGTGGCGGCGTATCGCGCAACGGCCAAAACGTTTCGCGAGGGCGTGAGCGAAGATCAGGCGTTTGAAACCTGGAAGCAGGAGCTGCTCCGGCACCGCGAGACAACAAAGACAGCGCTGGCGAAACAAGCCATCGAGACATGGTCTGATCGCAAGAACATGCCGTACTGGCAGATGCACACGATGAATCTGGATGCGGGGTACATCGAAGGCACGTTGAAGCCGGGAATGGTGATCGATTTTGAGCCGATCGCTTCGCTGGGAGGGCAAGGGTACTACCTGGAAGACATGTACCTGATAGGGAAGGAAAGCGCGGAAGTGTTGACGCCGGGTGTGCCATACACGGCGGAAGAAATCGAAGCGTACATGACGAAGAAGCGCTGAAGAACCCAAGAGAAAAGCAGGAGAAAGGCAGGGGCGGAGAAAGGTGTTGACACGCGCATTCGTAAGCTGTAACTTACCGTAAGTGGGAACTTACATACAAAACGGACTGGCGGCGTTGGGGGATCCGACGCGGCTGGCGATTTTTGAGATGCTGGGCGACCATCCGCGGGCGGTGAACCAGTTGGCGGCGGGATTGCCGGTGTCGCGGCCTGCGGTTTCGCAGCACCTGCGGATTTTGAAGAATGCGCGGCTGGTGCGGGACCGGCGCGAAGGGACGCGGCGGATTTATGAACTGAATCCCGAAGGGCTCGCGCTGCTGCGGGATCATTTTGCGAAGTTGTGGGATCAGGCGCTTTCGGCGTTCAAGAAGTTTGCGGAAGAAGAACATGAAAAGGAGAAAAACGATGGCTCCCGAAGCAGCACCATCCGCGGCGGTAAGAAGAACGATCCACGTAAACGTGCCCATTGAGAAGGCGTTCCAGGTTTTTACGGAGCGAATGGCGGCGTGGTGGCCGGCGACACACCACATTGCGAAGGAGCCGTTCACGGAAATTATTGTGGAGCCACGGCCGGGCGGACGCTGGTACGAGCGGGACGCGAATGGGAATGCGTGCGAGTGGGGGCAAGTGGTGGTGTGGGAGCCGCCGCGAAGGCTGGTGACGACATGGCAATTGCAACCGGACTGGAAGTTCAGTCCGGACCTTTCGCTGGCCAGCGAGGTGGAGCTGGAATTTATTGCCGAAGGGCCGGAAGCAACACGGGTGGAATTGGAACACCGCCGGCTGGAGCGGCACGGGGCGGGTTGGCAGGAACTGCGCAAGAACGTGGACGCGCCGGGCGGGTGGACGGCAGTGCTGGCGCAATACGTTGAGGCGTTCAAGGCGAATTAGGGAGATGGAATTCGAAAGGGATTGCTGGTCCACCTGAAGGTGGACGCTACGCTTGCCGAACTAAAATCGGAGAAAAGGAGCTTTTATGAAATCGCGAGTGAGAAATGTTTTTCTGATGGCGACATTGGGAGTTGCAGGAGTGCTGGGTGCTCAGGCGCCGACAGAAAATCCGCTGGCGCCGTATATTCCGAAGAACATGAAACCGTATTACCTGGATTTACTAATCAAGAGCGACAAACCGGAAGGAGCTGTGACGCCGGCGGAAACCGCGGAGCGGATGCAAAAGCATCTGGCGTATATCCGCAGCCAGGTGGAAGCGGGAAATTTCGTATTGGTGGGACCGCTGACGGAAGAAAACCGGATCCGGGGAATTGCAGTGATCCGGGCGGCGTCGCTTGAGGAGGCGCAGAGGATCGCGTCGGGCGACCCGGTGGTGCAAGCGGGGCATCTTGCGGTTGAGGTGCACGCGATTATGCTGGAGGATCTGGCCGGGGTGAAATTCGAGTATCCGGCGATGAAGTGAGCGGTGTTGCCGCAGCGGGCGGGGCAAGCTCCGCCCCTACAAATTTTTTTGAGTCGGAGCTAAGGCCGCCCCCCCCCAAAATAATTTGAGAGATTAGCTCTAGAGGAATCCCCGGACTGACAATTCAGGTAAATCCCCGATGAAATTCCCGCCGAGCAAGGGTAAACTGCAAAGAACTTCGTGTGTTGGCCCACATCTGAGGAGACGGCGAGTGCCGAGGAGGAACAAAGATGAAAGGCCAATCACTGCTGCTTTTGGGCGCGGGGATTTTGTTCGGAGCAACGGGAGTTTATGCACAACATCCTGAAGGTGGACATCCTGAAGGGCAGCGCGCCGAACCGCAGCATTCGCAGCCTCGGAACGACGTGCCGAGAGCGAATCAGGGAAAGATACCGCCACCACCGGCGCATCGGGAAGAATTGCATGGGAAGCCCGAGGTGGAGCGCCACGTAAACGGAAGACTGAACGAAACGCAGCACGTCAGCAACGATCATTGGTACGGTCATGACAGGCCGGACGACAAGCGCTATCACGTAGATCACCCCTTCGAGCATGGACGCTTTGAACATTTCGGCGCGTCCTATCGCTATCACATCGAGAAGATTGACCGCGACCATCATCGCTTCTGGTTTCCAGGCGGTTTTTATTTCCAAGTGGCGGATTGGGACTGGCCGATTTGCGCGGACTGGTGCTGGGACTGCGGCGAGGATTTCGTCGTGTATGAAGATCCCGATCACAATGGCTGGTACATGCTGTACAACGTGCACACGGGCGTCTACGTGCATGTTTCATATCTAGGACTATAGAGAGTGCGGTTCGGCCAACCCTTACCCGAAATCCGGACTCTAAGAGTAGCTGGGGAAAGAGGAGTGAATCGTCATGGACCGTGTAGGAATCTGGGTGGTGATGGAAAGCAAAGCTGGCAAGGAAGATGAGGTGGAGGCATTTTTGAAGTCCGCAAGGGCGCTGGCAGAGAAGGAAGAGCAGACCACCAGCTGGTATGCGGTGCGAATCGGGCCCTCGAAGTATGGAATCTTCGATACGTTTCCGGATGAGCGGGGCAGGGTGGCGCATCTGACGGGTGAGATAGCCAAGGCACTGGCCGCAAAGGCGCCGGAGTTATTCGCGCACGGGCCCGAAATTCACAGGCTAAGCATATTGGAATCGAAAACGCCGAATCCGGCGATGGTGGCTGCCGGGGATGGCAATTGACGGGAAGCTAATCGTCGCTGCCGGAGGAAGAATCCTGCGGGAGAACAGGGGCGAATTTTGGCGCCTGCTGGAATTCGTTGCGGGCAACTGATTCGCGGGCACGGGGGGTGGATTGCATCGGGAGCCCCGCCCATAGATTGATCATGCCGAGAAGTTCGTGGATGACCTGATGGGTGTCTCCGGTGCGAGTCCACCATGCCGAAGGATTGAAGTCGTCGTTCGAGATTCCATGGACAATGAGTTTTCCGCTGGTGGAATCGAGCTTGTTCCAAAGCTCGTGAACCCTGCGGGTGTGGGCTTTATTGGTTACGACGATTACAGAGGCATTCTTTTTTTGATGGAGCGCGCCGCCGATGACATCGAGTTCGTCCTGGGTGTTGATGATGGGCGAATCGAGGACGTGAATCGCTTTTGCGGGAACGCCCTGGCGGCGGAGAACCTGGTAATTGAAATCGGCTTCGCTGGGATAGTGAATGCCCAATTGAGTGAGCGTGCCGGATTGCGAGCCAGGGTGAGTGAGCCAGATTTCAGAGGCGTAGCCGCTGCGATAAAGAGAGGCGGCTTCGAGAGCGCGGGCGGGGAAGTTGCCGCTGAGGACGGCGATGGCGTTGGCCTTTTGCAGGGAATCTTCTTTAACGAGCCAGTGGCCGACGGCAAGCATGAAGGCGAGGCTGGCGGAAACGATGAGCAGTGCAATGGCGCCGAGGACAGCGGAAATTCGGAGCAGTTGACCGAGGAGAACGTGGGGTCGAGATAGATTCGCAGATTTCGATAAATTTAATTTATTCAAGAAAATTTGGTTCGTATACATGTCAGCAGTTTTAGTGCATCTGCGATGCCAAAGGGGATGGCGCGGGCAGAAGGAATGCATTCTTAGTGGTTGGGAATGAGTCACTTACGTGGCAACTTGAGTCAATGTTTAGGGAGTGATTAGCATCGGGTTGGAAGGGTGTAAATCTGGCACACTGCGTGCAATGTTGGCAGGGTGGCAGGGCAGGGTTGCTGAGTTCCGCGACGGGAGTTTGATCCGCGGATGGGAAACAAAACTAAACCCAAAATCGATTGGTCTCGCCAAAGAGATTTTGCCAAGTGAACTGCTTCAGTACGGAAGCGTCGGCTGAAATCCACAACTAGCCGAGCAAACCGACGCAAGAGAGTCTCGGCCACCGATCGGAAGGGCACTTTGCGCACAATTGCCTTTCCCAATGTTGACAAGAGCGAGTAGTAACGTAAGCTAAAGCTGTTGACCCAAAGTTTCGGGCCAACATGATGATTACCAAGCGATTGCCGGCCGTATCACAACGTTTGATGACGACCCGCCCCATTCCAAATCGCTTGGCCGCAAGCGTTGCGGCTGCAACTAAACGTAAAAACCTCCATAGCGCCAAGGTGTCTCTATGTCCTTGATTGCGAGTCTGCTTACTTCTCCCGAATTCATGCCGCACGGTTTTTGTTACATGTGGGATCGAAGCCTGATCTGGCTGCACTTGATCTCCGACGGGGTGATAGCACTGGCGTACTTCTCGATACCGCTGACGCTCGTGTATTTTGTGCGAAAGAGGCGCGACCTGCCGTTCCATTGGATGTTTCTGATGTTCGGAGTTTTTATCGTGGCCTGTGGCAGCACACACGTTCTGGAAGTGTGGAACCTGTGGCATGCCGACTACTGGGTGGCGGGAATCATCAAGGCGATCACGGCCATGGCTTCGATCATCACGGCGATCCTGCTGTTCCAGCTTGTGCCCAGAGCGCTGGCGCTGCCCAGCCCGGAGGCGCTGAAGGAGGCGAATCAGAATCTGACAGACCGCTCGGAAGAGTTGGAACGCCGGCGAACTGAGTTGGCGCGGACGAACGCGGAGCTGGTTGCGGCCAACAAGGAATTGGAGACATTCAGCTACTCCGTCTCACACGACTTGCGCGCACCGCTGCGGAGCATTGACGGATTCAGCCTTGCGTTGCTGGAAGATTACGAGGGGAAGCTGGACGCGGAGGGCCAGGACAGCCTGCATCGAGTGCGAGCCGCCACGCAACGGATGGGCGAGCTGATTGACGATCTCTTGAATCTTTCGCGAGTGACCCGGGCGGAAATGAAACTTCAGGATGTGGACTTGAGCGGCATCTGCCGCGCCATTGGCGCGGAGTTGGAGAATAGCCAGCCTGGACGGCGGATTGAGTTGCAGATACAGGAAGGATTGAAAGCACAGGCAGACTCGAATCTGATGCGAATTGCGCTAGAGAATCTCCTGGGGAACGCCTGGAAGTTCAGCTCAAAGCGCGAATCCGCGCGTATCGAGTTTGGACAAACAAACAACAATGGGAGCCCAGTCTATTTCGTTCGCGACAACGGAGCGGGCTTCGACAGCACCCGGGCGAAGCGACTCTTCGGCGCGTTTCAGCGGTTCCATGACAAGAGCGAATTTCCCGGAACCGGGGTCGGGCTGGCCACGGTCCAGAGAATCATCCAGCGGCACGGCGGACGGATCTGGGCGGAAAGCGCGATGGACAGAGGCGCAACATTTTATTTCACGTTGCTGGATGCAGGACGGGGGGAACCTGAGTCATGGCGGACAAGATAATCCTGCTGGTGGAAGACAATCCGGACGACGAGAAGCTGACGTTACGCGCATTTCAAAAGAACAAGATCAGCAATGAAGTTGTGGTGGCGCACGATGGGGAGGAAGCCCTGGAATATCTTTTGGGAATTGGAGCAGCCGCCGGAAACGGCCTGAAGCCCCTGCCACAGGTTGTGCTGCTGGATTTGAAGCTGCCCAAAGTGGATGGATTGGAAGTGCTCCGCCGCTTGCGGGCCCATGAACGCACGAAACATCTGCCGGTGGTGATTCTGACGTCGTCAACGGAAGAGCAGGATCTCATCACCGGGTATAGCCTCGGCGCCAACAGTTACGTGCGCAAGCCGGTAGACTTTAGCCAATTTGTGGATGCGGCCCGGCAATTGGGCCTGTATTGGCTGGTGCTAAATGAGCCTTTGCCCCCGGGGAGGATGTAGATGGCTGTGCCCCTTCGAGTGCTGTTCATTGAGGACTCGGAAGACGATACCGCCTTGATCCTGCGTGAGCTGAAGCGCGCGAATTACCAAATCGAGCACAAACGGGTGGACACGCCCGACAATCTTAAGGCAATGCTTGCGGGGCAAGAGTGGGACCTGGTGATTTCCGATTTTTCCATGCCGTTATTTTCGGGCACGGACGCCTTGAAAATGGTCCGAAAGACGGGATTGGACGCTCCTTTCATTTTCATATCGGGGACGATGGGAGAAGACACCGCCGTCGAGGCGCTGAAAGAAGGAGCGCAGGATTACCTGGTCAAGACCAACTTGAAAAGGCTGGGGCCCGCAGTCGAACGAGAATTGAGAGAAGCGAAGGAACGGAAAGAGAAGGAACGATTACAACAGCATGTGCAACAACTGCAGAAATTCGAAGCGATCGGAAGGCTGGCCGGCGGAATTGCTCATGACTTCAATAACACAATCGGGGCCATGATGGGCTGGGCCGAGATGGGGCGGGATGAGACGCAGCCCGGAAGCCGCGTGCATGACCGCTTTGAGAAGATCCTGGACCAAGCGGTGTGGGCGGGGAAGTTGACTTCACAGTTGCTGACGTTTGCCCGCCGCCAGTTCCTGCAACCGCGTGGAGTAAATTTGAACACGCTGATCGAGGAGGGAATGAAGCTGCTTCATCGAGTGTTAGGAGCGGACATAGAGGTCCGCGTCCTGGCGAGTGCGAACCTGGAAATGACACTGGCCGATCCGACGCAGTTGGAGCAGGCGATGATGAATCTTTGCTTGAACGCGAGAGATGCAATGCCCGAAGGGGGGTTGCTGACAATTGAGACGCAAAACGTGGAGATCGGGGAAGAATATGGGCGTCACCACCCTTCTGGAAAACCGGGGCGATATGTGATGCTCTCTGTTTCGGACACGGGCGTGGGGATGGACAAGGCGACGCTGGACCGGGTGTTCGAACCGTTTTTCACGACGAAGGAGATGGGACGAGGAACGGGCCTGGGGCTGGCGACGGTGTATGGAGTCGTCAAACAGCACGAAGGATTTATCTATGCGTATAGCGAACCCGGAGGGGGAACGGTATTCCGGTTGTATTTCCCGGTGGCCGAGGGAGTTCAGGAAGCAAGTGAGAGCCGCCTTGAAGAGGCACCGCAAAAGGGCACTGGGACAATATTGCTGGCGGATGATTACAAAGGAATCAGGGACTCGACGAGTGAAATGCTGCTGGCCCTTGGATACGATGTGCTTCCCGCACAGGATGGAAAAGAGGCCGTCGAACTTTTTGAGAAGAATGCGGACCGGATTGATTTGGTTTTGCTGGACGTGATCCTGCCATTGCAAACCGGTCCGGAGGTGTATTCGCGGATCAGCGCGATTCGACCCGGAACAAAAGTGATTTTTGCGTCCGGCTACACAGCTGAAAACGTGTTACTCAAGTCGGCAGTTCAGAACGGCGCAACCGTCTTACAGAAGCCTTTTAGCATGAGCAGCCTGAGCCATGCGATTCGGGATGTTATGGCGCGGGAATCTCCCGAGGAATAGCACCGAGAGGTTCGTGAAATTAGGGAAAGACTGTTCGCACTTTCCCGTTCTCTTCACTGGGCCGCAAATGCCTCCAGGTTCGAGAGCCACTGGTGGAAGTGGGGGCACTCCGCCCGAATCCGCTGCAGACCTATTCGAGCAGCGACTGTTGGCCCATGCAATGTCTTTTTGTAGCCGGGGAACATCGACTCAATCCGTTTTGAGGGAGCAAACTGGGGACGTTCGTTGATTTCTTCAGGGGTATTCACCGCCGCGCGGACAGTTTCAATCAGAGTATTCTTCTGCGGTTCGTTCATAATCCGAGGGAGCTCAGTGGCACTGGAAAATAACCAAGCCTCGAATTCATGGAGCGCTAGAAACGGCAGGAAGTTCGGCAAGCTACCAAAATGCCGTCCAATTGCCGCCTCCACGTGGAGAACACATTGGACTGAAGTCCCGTGGGGCGGCCTGGTTTTCATTCCCGGGAAATCGGACGGCAAGCCATAATAGTCCAGCATCGTTGTAACTAGCGCTTCTCCCGCGCTGTTTAGGAGCCTTCGAACATCGTTTTCAAACTTAGCGAAATTGGTTACGCCCCCTTTGAAGTTGGGGCCGTTCTTTACTTTTTTTGTCACGAGAATTGTCGGCTGGAAAAATAGCTGTTTCTCCCAAAAGGCAGGTCCAAGAACATCTTTCGTGAAGCGTTCCTCGGTTTGGCCTTCGACCAGAATCAGGACTCGCTTACTCATGGACGCGCGCCGAGAACATTCTTCTCCCACAGTTCGCCCAAACCGTAGTCGTCCAGCCACGCAACCATATCTTGCTGGCCGAGATGGCGGAAAACACTCTGGCCGTCCTGGCGGTCGACGGCCCACACCGAGTCAGGTTGAAACTGATTTACTAGGGTGACGGACTGGGTGGCGACGATGACCTGTGTGCGCGTTGCGGCTGAGGAAAGCAAATCGGCGAGTAGAGTGACTGCTGCCGGGTGTAGTCCGAGTTCCGGCTCGTCGAGCAAAACAACTGCTGGCAGTTGCGGTTGCAGTAGCAGTGTAGTCAGGCAGAGAAAGCGCAAAGTTCCATCAGAAAGCGAAGACGCATTAAAATAGGCATCGCTCCCTTTCTCTTTCCATTCCAATCTAATCTTATTTTCGTTCAGCTTGGAAGGAGCGAGGAGGAACTCTTCAAAGAATGGTGCGATTTGACGCACCGTATCTTGAATATTAGAGAAGTAAACAGGCTGCTTCTGCTGCATCCAGTAAAGAAAAGCCGCAAGATTTTCTGCTTGTGGACGGAGAAAGCGATTGTCTTCCAAGTCCCCTGTGCCTTTTACGGCTGCCGTGTCGCTGGTATCGTGGAAATGGTAAACGCGGTAGCTGTCCAGATCGGCCATCACTTGGCGCGTGCAAATGTGGTTAGTGGATTTCAGCTTGGACTCTTTTGAGAAGGATGCAACTGGGTAGTCGTAAGGCTTAGTAGGGTATTTTTTCCGGTCGTGGTAAAAGGCCGTTTCCTCTGAAATGATAAAACTGTCATCTTCTGTGGCGTGAAGTTTAACGAAGTAGGCGTTGGTCGTGTCTCCTTCACCGAATTCCAGGTGAATGGATAATTCGGGTGAGCGTCTCCCCCCAAAATAGAGAAGCTTATCCGCGCCGCCCTTAATTCCGGTGTAACCAGCCAAATTTTGGTTCACAATCTCGCGCAAAAAGCGAAAAACTTCGATGAGATTGGACTTGCCAGCGCCATTGCCGCCAATGAAGACATTAAGCTTACCCAAAGCAAGCGTCTGCTCTCGGATGGATTTGAAATTCTTTATCGTCAACTTTTCTAGGGTGCGCATTTTATGTAGGAATAATGAACGATTTCGACTTATTTTGCGACCGTTCTGTTAGATGAACAAGCACAAAGAAAAGGGGCGGCCAAATCGGCCACCCCTTTTTGTTGGATTGAGATTATGGTCTAGCTGGTAAGGCTTAGTACATGCCGCCCATGCCGCCTGGGCCACCGGGACCGCCGGCAGCTGCGCCCTTCTTGTCGTCTTCCTTGAGCTCGGCCACCAGAGCTTCGGTGGTGAGCATGAGGCCGGCGATGGACGCGGCGTTTTGCAGAGCGAGGCGAGTGACCTTGGCCGGATCGATTACGCCAGCCTTGACGAGGTCAACGTATTCACCGGTGTCCGCGTTGAAGCCGTAGTTCTCGTCCTTGGATTCGCGGATTTTGCCGATGACCACGGCGCCTTCGAAGCC
>DASSGS010000023.1:0-16761 GCA_035693365.1 Candidatus Acidiferrum sp.
GCCGCACCCGCTGGGTCATAGCGGATCACACCCGTCTGGTCCGTGCAGAACATGCGTTGGCCGGTCACGCCAAGCGTCTGCGGCGTGGCATTCGCAACGTAGGAAGTGTTCGTCGTCGCGCCGTTCGTCGCCGGGGTGTACGTAAACGTGTAGCCGCTCTTGGTGCCGGTCGCCAACACGTTGTCGATGATCCCGTTGCCGCTCGCGCACGGGCTGCCGTTATTCAAATCAAGCAGCGTCGCCGAAAACCCGATCGCCGGGCAAGCAGAGGAGAACGTCACCTCACCCGTGTTGATCGTCCGCAATGAACCGACCGCCGAAGATTCGTTGGCCGCCATCTTGGATTTAAGCAAGTTCGGAATTGCGATGGCCGCGATGATCAGAATGATCGCCACGACGATCAGCAACTCGATAAGAGAGAAACCCTTCTGCTTCTTCATGAGATCTCCTTGAAAGATTGATAGTGCCAGGGCACGCTAGACTAACTGCACGAGGGATACCAACTTTGCTCCCGCTCTCCACTCCGTTTTCTTAATCGCAACTCCTTGCATAATAATGACTTACTGCTTTATTTCAAGCCCGTTTACGGCCGTTTCCAACCCCATTTTCCCCCTGAACCACTCGCTTCTAACACTTTTCGGCATCTAACCTCGACAAAAAATGTCATTCCAATTTGAAATTCGCGTCCCATTCTGAACCTTACGCCAGGGACGTCTCCCTACCCCCCGCCTCCTCCACCACTCGCCCCTCTCCCAGCCCTTTTCCCCAATACCACCCCATTCCCACGGTCAATAAACACGCCACCCACGGCACCACTGGCGACGCCCAGAACATCCTCGCCCCATATCGCAGCAACCCAAACCACACAAGTGTCGCCGCAATTCCGTAGACCACCGCAACCCACGCCCCACGGCTCCCCTGCGCACACAGAATCTTCGCAATCCCCAGGATCAGCACCGTGAACGGCACCGCCACAACCAGGTCCACCAGGTAGTGTTCTCCCGTTCCCAGCGTCGCGCAAAGCGTGAAGAACACAAATCCCCCCGCAACGATCCTCTCCGCCAGCGACAGCTTTTGCGCGTACCACAACACCAGGAATATCCACGCGGCATGCAACGACGGTATCGCATTCCTCGGCCCGGCCAGCGCCAACGGCTCCAGGAACAGATTCTGCGCCTGTTGCAGCGTCAACGCCCCCCACGGAAATTTCCCTAGAAAAATGTGTGCGGGGCCCAGCGCCGGAAACAGCGTATAAAAACACGCCCCGATGGGCCCAGTGATCAGAAACGCCACCACCGCCGGCACGGCGTTTCCCCGGTCCCGTTTCACGCATCCTGCAAACGTCAGCCCGATCGCCACCGGCAGTGCGATGTACACGATCTCGCTCGCCGCCGCAAAAGTTCGAAATCGCGCGAACCATTGCCCCATCACAAATGCCGGCTGTATCCTCAGGCTCGCGTCAAACGAATACAAATAAAGATCCAGCACCCGCGGCCTAGCGCGCTCTCCCCATTCCAGAAAATAGCTTGCGCACCATTCCGAAGCCACAAACAGAAACGCCGGCACCAGCACCAGAATCGCCGTCCCTCGTTCTTTTCCCTCCGCCCAGATGGCCCGTAGCAGCAAAACCGCCAGGCTGGCCATTCCCACGAACGATACCACCACCGGCCAGCGCATCCCGTACCCAAGCATCCGGATGTCCATCCCATACAGCCCGGCCGTCAAAATTCCCACCAGCGCCACTTCCCGCCAGTCCACCTTCGTCCGCAGCATGATCAGGAAGATGCTCAGCAGCGCCACCGCCAGGAACGGCGACGATATCGTATCCGCAAAGAAAGTCGGCTGGCTCCCGATCCAATACAGGCTCGCCACTCCCGCCGCGCTCAGCCCCCATCGGCGCAAATCCGCCCCGCTCACCGGCGTCCCGCCCATACCACTCCCGTCGTTGTTTTCATGATGGATTCGATTGTTGCCGGACCCGCCGCCGCGCACAATCGGCAAGCGTTTCGTGCTTGTTCAAAAAGACAGGTTATCGCCCGGCGCAGCTCGCTTGAATCTACAGCCCATGCTTTTTTGCAAAATGCCGGAATGATCGGTAGCTGATTTTCAGAATCTCCGCTGCCTGCGTCCGCACTCCCCCTGCCTTCTCCAGCGCCGCCATCAGGTATCTCCGCTCCGTCTCCGCCACCACCTCTTCAAAATTGATTCCCTCTTCCGGAATCGCCACTGCGTCAGCCTTCCCAAGCGACGCCGACACCGCCGGGCTGGTCTCGCTCACTCGATCCGGCAATACCTTTGCGCTGATTTCCGTCCCGCTTTCCAGTGCCACTGCCCGCTCGATCGTGTTCTCCAGTTCGCGCACGTTTCCCGGCCAGTCATAGGCCTCCAGCCGGCCCAACGCCTCCGGCGAAATCCCCTGCACCGGTTTTTCCATGGACTTCCGGAACTGCTCCAGGAAATGCCGCGCCAGCAGCGGAATATCCTCCCGCCTCTCCCGCAACGACGGCACATGAATCGGTATCACGCTCAACCGGTAAAACAAATCCTCCCGGAACTCTCCCGCCGCGATCGCCTTCTCCAGATCCTTGTTCGTCGCCGCGATCACCCGCACATCCACGTCAATCTCTTCTGTGCTCCCCAGCGGCCGCACCTTTCCCTCCTGCAACACCCGGTACAGCTTCACCTGCATCGCCAGGTTCATGTTTCCAATCTCGTCCATGAACAGCGTCCCGCCGTGCGCCGCCTGAAACAATCCTCGCCGGTTTTCGTTCGCCCCCGTGAACGCCCCCTTCACATATCCAAACAGTTCCGACTCCAGCAGCGTCTCTGGAAACGCTCCGCAGTTGATCGTGATGAACGGCGTCTGCGACCTCGCGCTGTTTTCGTGAATCGCCCGCGCCACCAGCTCTTTGCCCGTTCCGCTCTCCCCCGTTATCAGCACCCGGCTGTTCTGCGGCGCCACCGTCTGGATCATGTCGAAAATCGCTTTCATCTTCGGCGCCTGCCCGATGATGTTGTCCAGCCCCGTCAGCCGCCTCAACTCCCGCCTCAGGTACCCGGCTTCTTTCTTCCACTTCAGGCTCTCCGAAACCTCGCCCACCGCTCTCCGCAGTTGTTCCACATAATTGTGGTCCTTGATCACAAACCGGTCCGCCCCCGAATTCAGCGCTTCCACCGCCGTATCCAGGTCCGGCAATGCCGTCATCAGCAGAAAAAACGAATCCGGCGAGATCTCTTTCGTGAATCGCAAAAGCTCCAGCCCCGTTCCTCCCGGCATCCGAATGTCCGAAATTACGATGTCGAAGAGCGCGCCTTCCAGCTTCCGCCGCGCGGCTTCCACTCCATTCACCACTTCCACGCGATGCCCTTCCTTGCGGAAAGTAATCTCCAGCAGCTCGCATAGCGACTTCTCGTCATCCACCACCAGAATATGCGCCGCTTCCCGCTTCGTCTCTCTCGCAGCCACTTTTGTCGCCTGCATAACGCCTCATTCCGTGCGCGGCAGCTCGATTACAAATTCCGCGCCTTTCTCTTTTTCACTGTGGACCGATATCCGCCCGTTATGCGCCTGCACTATCTGGTACACAATCGCCAGCCCCAAACCAGTTCCGCCTTCGAAATTTGATTGCAACGGCTCAAATATCTTCGCCCGCTGCTGCGGATCCAGCCCGATCCCCGTGTCCCGGAACGATATCCTCAACCAGTCCGGCACCCTCTCGATTCCCACCGTCAGCGAACCGCCCTGCGGCATCGCCCTCACCGCGTTGTCGCACAGGTTCCAGAAAACCTGTTTGATCTTGTTTGGATCCACCCGCGCCACGGATTCTTCCCCGTTGAACGCCCGCACAATCTGCAGCTTCTGCGCCGCTCCCGGTTTCCTCTCCAGCAAGGTCAGCGTTTCATCCAGCAGCGGCCGCACGTCCGTTTCCTCGAACACAAACGACTTTTCCCGCGAGAAATTCAGGAAGTCCGTGATGATCTGGTTCAGCCGCTCCGATTCCCGGCTCACGATGTTCACCAGATGTTTCTCGTCCTCCTCCAGCGGCACCAGCCGCGCCAGTTCCTTCACCGCCCCGGCCATCGCCGTCAGCGGTTGCCGTATCTCGTGTGCGATCGCCGCCGACAGCCTCCCCACCACCGCCATCCTCTCCTTTGTCGCCACTTCCTGTTCCAGCCGCCGCAATTCCGTCAGGTCCTGAAAATTGAAAACGTATCCACTCCTTTGCGCGTCCCTCGTTCTCAGCGGCGAAACCGATATTCCCAAATACCGTTTCTGCCCTCCGGGAATCCGCACCTCGATCTCCCGCCGCAACGACAGCTTCTCCGGAACCGTTGCGCCCTCGTGTTGCCAGAATTCCCCGCTCACTTCCCGCAAGTCCCGTCCACGTAGCTCCGCAAACGTCCGCCCCAGGATCTCCTCGCCCGTCCGGTTCAGCAGCACCACCCGGCCTTCCAGGTCGGTGGTCACTAATCCCCCGCGCATCGAGTGAATAATGTCCGAAGTGAAGTCCTGCAACTCCAGCAGCTCTTCCCTTTTTTTCTCCAGTTCCGAACTCTTGCTCCGCAAGGACTGCGCCAGCAGGCTGGAAAGATACGCAATCGCCAGAAACCCGAACGAATTGCTCAGAAACCACATCCGCAGATTTTCCGCCGTCGGCGCCGCCACGGAGGTTTGCGATATCCGCCCAAAATGCACCAGCCCCGTCGTCAGCGCCAGCGCTCCAAGACATAGCGCCGCCGTTACGAACGCTGCTTGCCGGCTGAACAAAATGCTGGCGACAATGATCACCAGCAGGTACAGCGACGTAAAATAACTGTCTTGCAGCCCCGTCGTGTACACGATCCCGGTAATCATCACCACGTCGCACGATACTTGCAGGCCGCCCAGCCACGTTGCTTCCGGCAACAGCCTCACCAGGATCAAATGCAGGATCCCGATCGTGATCCACAAGATGACGATGGGTAGAAAATACCGCGGCGAGGCGGGCGACGGCACGTACTGCGGCCACACTACTCCCACTCCCAGTATCAGGGCGATTAACAGCAGGCGGACCCGCGTCAGCCAGTCCACCCATTCCCGGCGATTTAGCGCTTGTTCCATTCCCCGAGCGGCCGGCCCCCCTACCCGCTCATTCCCGTTTCTAGCTTAAAGAAAAAATGGAGGACAGTAGCAGTTCCCCTGTCCTCCATTTTGAAACTGCTATCGTTCTAGTGGCCCGAAAGTTTTCCGATCAACGTGAACAGCGGCAGGTACATCGAGATAACCACGCCGCCGACCACCGTTCCCAGAAATACGATCATGATCGGTTCCAGCGCGGTCAAGAGGTCCTTCACCGCCGCGTCCACTTCGTCCTCGTAGAAATCCGCAATCTTCTGCAACATGGCATCCATCGCGCCGGTCTGTTCTCCCACCGCGATCATCTGCGTCACCATGCCCGGGAATACCGCCGATTCTTTCAATGGCTCCGTCAGGGATTTTCCTTCTTCCAGTGATTTGCGCACCTGGAACAGCGCTCGTTCCACCACCGCGTTGCCCGACGTCTTCGCCGTTATGTCCAGTCCTTCCAGAATCGGCACGCCGGAGGAAATCAGCGTACCCAGTGTCCGCGTGAATCGCGCCACCGCAATCTTCCGCATCAGGATCCCCAGCACCGGCAGCTTCAGGATCACCGAATCCAGCGCGTATCGCCCTTGCGGTGTTCCGTACCATATCTTCAACCCGAATATCACCGCGGCAAGGCCCACCAGGATCAACAGCCCGAAAATGCTGCCCACAAAGTTGCTCATGCCGATTACGATCTTCGTCGGCAGCGGCAGATCCACGCCCAATCCGGCGAACAACGTCGCGAAAATCGGCACCACCTTCCACAGCAGCAGGATGATTACGCCCGCCGCAATCGTCAAAACGCCGATTGGGTAAATCAACGCCGATTTCACCGCCGCCTTCAACTTCACGTTCTTTTCGATGTACGTCGAAAGACGCTGCAAAATCGTGTCCAGAATACCGCCCGTCTCTCCCGCTTCCACCATGTTGCTGTAGAGCGGGTCAAACACCTTCGGGTACTGCTTCATCGCCGTCGACAGGTTGCTCCCGCCTTCCACCGCCGAGCGCGTCCCCGTCAACACCTTCTGAAACAGTTTGTTCTCCTGCTGGCCGGCCAGAATTTCCAGGCACTGCACCAGCGGAAGGCCTGCGTCGATCATCACCGAGAACTGCCGGGTGAACACCGCAAGCTCTTTGGCGGAGACTCCTCCTCCAAACGTGGGCAGATTGAACTCCTTGCCCTTTTCCGACATCTTTGTCGGCGTGATCTGTTGGCGCCGCAGCAAACTCTGCAACTCCGCCTTGCTGGCGGCCGTCATTTCGCCAGTAACCGATCCTCCCGACCGATTCGTTCCTCGATAAGTAAAAACCGGCATAACCTTTCCTCCTCAACTGCTAAAAATTTTATCCTTCTGTCTCTCGAAAACAATCCTTTAATGCTTCGAACCCACAGGTGTCCGCCCGGCCGGCGCTTTCCCTGACGATCCGCCCGCCGTTGCCACTCCCCGGTTGATCATGTCCTGCAACTCGTCGGGGTTCGAGGAACGCGATATCGCCATGTCCAGCGTGATCAGTTTCTGGAAATACGCGTTCGCCAGCCCCTGGTTGAACGTCTGCATCCCCGTCTGCCCGGTGCCCGTTTGCATCGCCGAATACACCTGGTGAATTTTGTCTTCGCGAATCAGGTTGCGGATCGCAGGCGTCGGGATCAGCACCTCCATCACCATCAATCGCCCGCGGTTGTCCGAACGCGGCAGCAGCGTCTGGCAAAGAATCCCTTCCAGAACCATCGAAAGCTGCGCGCGAATCTGCGGCTGCTGGTGCGACGGAAACACGTCGATAATGCGGTTGATCGTGGATGCCGCCGAATTTGTGTGCAGCGTCGCGAACGTCAAGTGGCCGGTTTCCGCGATTCTCAGCGCCGATTCAATCGTCTCCAGATCGCGCATTTCGCCGATCAGCACCACGTCCGGGTCTTCGCGCAACGCCGCTCTCAGCGAGTTCGCGAACGAATGCGTGTCCGCGTGCACTTCGCGCTGGTTCACCAGGCACTTTTTGTGGTTGTGCAGGAATTCGATCGGATCCTCGATCGTAATCATGTGCTCTTCGCGTTCCGCGTTGATCTTGTCGAGCATCGCCGCCAGCGTCGTGGATTTCCCAGAACCTGTCGGCCCGGTCACCAGCACCAGCCCGCGCGGCTTGTCGCACAGCCCTTTCACCACCAACGGCAGTCCCAACGCGTCGAATCCTTTGATCTCCCACGGAATGGTCCGGAACACCGCTCCCACCGCCCCGCGCTGGTTGAACACGTTGCCGCGGAAGCGCGCCAGGTTCTTCAATCCGAACGAAAAGTCCAGCTCCAGGTTTTCCTCAAACCGGTGTTTCTGCGCGTCTGTCAACACGCTGTACGCCAGCGACTTCGTGTCCGCCGCCGTCAATGGCGGCATATCCAGCGGCCTCAGTCGCCCGTGCACGCGCACCCGCGGCGCGCTGTTCGTCGTGATATGAAGGTCGCTGCCTCCCATCTCGATCATCTTTTTCAACAATTCGCTTAGCGTTATTCCTGGCATCTCTGCACCCTTTCCTGCCTACAAAACTGTTTCGCGCAAAACTTCTTCCATCGTCGTTTGGCCCAGCGCCACCTTGATCAGCCCGCTGCGCCGCAGCGTGATCATCCCCTGCTCGATCGCCTTCTTCTTTAATTCCAGCGCCGAAGCTCCAACCAGAATCAATTCCCGCAATTCATCGTTGATTTCCATCACCTCATACAAACCAGTCCGGCCTTTGTACCCACCCTTGTTGCAGGTCGAGCAGCCCTTCCCGTGATAAATCTTCGTCGTCTTCACTTCTTCCGGCGTATACCCCGCGTCAATCAACGCCTGCTCCGGCACTTCCAGCTCTTCCTTGCAATTCACGCAAATCCGGCGTACCAACCGCTGCGCGCAGATCAGGTTCACCGAAGTCGCTACCAGGAACGGCTCAATTCCCATGTTCATCAACCGGCTGATCGTCGAAGGCGCATCGTTCGTGTGCAGCGTCGATAGCACCAGGTGGCCCGTCAACGCGGCCTTCACGCCGATTTCCGCCGTTTCAAAGTCGCGAATCTCGCCGACCAGAATAATATTGGGGTCTTGCCGCAAAAACGCGCGCAGCGCCGCCGCGAAGTTCAACCCGATCTGTTCCTTCATCTGCACCTGGTTGATCCCCGACAACTGGAACTCAACCGGATCTTCCGCGGTCATAATGTTCGTATCCACCTGGTTCAACCGCGCCACCGACGAATACAACGTGTTCGTTTTTCCCGAACCCGTCGGCCCCGTAACCAGCACCATCCCGTACGGCTTCAAAATGTTCCGTTCGAATTTCTTCAGCGACTCCGGCTCGAATCCCAGCTTGGTCATGTCCAGCCGCAGGTTTTCCTTGTCCAGCAACCGCAGCACGATCTTTTCGCCGTACAGCGTCGGCACCGTCGAAACGCGGAAGTCCAGTTCCTTCTTCTTCCCATCCGCCCGGTACTTGATCATGATGCGGCCGTCTTGCGGCAGCCGCTTTTCCGCGATGTCCAGCTTGGCCATGATCTTCATGCGGCTGGTGATCGCGTCCCGCAGTTTCATCGGCGGGTTCATCACCGTCTGCAGCACGCCGTCAATCCGGAACCTTACCCGCATTTCCGTTTCATACGGCTCCACGTGGATATCGCTCGCTCCCCGCTTCACCGAATCCGTCAAAATCAGGTTCACCAGCTTGATGATCGGCGCTTCTTCCGCGGCTTTCTCCAGCGAAGCCGCGTCCAGTTCCTGTTCTTCCGCCGCCAGTTCCAGTTCCTGGTCTTCGTCCACCAGGTCCTTCATCAGGTTGCTCAGCTCTTCGTGGGTGGCGTTTCCCCCGCCGTAAAATCTTCCAATCGCTTCGCCGATCGCCGATTCCGACGCCACCACCGGCTCCACGTTGAACCCGGTCATGAACTTGATGTCGTCCATCGCGAAGACGTTCGTCGGGTCCGTCATCGCAATCGTCAGCACCGATCCCACGCGCGAAAGCGGCACCACCTGGTAGCGCAGCGCCGTATCCTGCGGTATCAGCTTTATGACGTTGGGATCGATTTCGTAATATTTCAGGTTGATCGAGGGGACGCCGTACTGCCGCGAGAGCACACCGGTGATGTCATCATCGGTGATGAACCCCATCTTCGTCAGGCAACTCCCCAACTTTCCGCCGTTCGAACGCTGAAATTCCAGCGCCTTGTCCAGTTGGTCCTGGGTGATGAGGCTTTCCTTTAATAAAATTTCGCCTAAACGGACAGACATCCGCAGCGCTCCCGAGAAATCGTGCACCTAACGCCAAACATAGCAAACACGCTGTCTGCGCGGTGACCGATTTTGGCACCCCGTTGTGAAATCGCTAATACCTGTCCAATTGATCAGGGTCCCGCAACGAAGTACAGTGTCGCCTTCTTGACTTGCCAGCGGGGCACCGATATCGTCCGAATGAGATGTCCGCAACCCCCACACCTGTCACTTCCGCGCAAATTCTCCGTCCCGGTCGGCCTTTACAATCCGCCGGGCAAGCGATTCCGCCTGCGCCCTCGGCCGACCACACCTCCGCGCTCTTGCTCGCCACTCGTCACTCGCCTGTCCGCCGCAGCTTCAGCGGAGGCGGGCCACTCGCCACTTTCTTTGATGCCCTCTTTCGCGCTCACGGCGAACAACACTGGTGGCCCGGCCGCTCTCCCTTCGAAATCATCGTCGGCGCCATTCTCGTCCAAAACACAACCTGGCTAAACGCCGCCAGCGCCATCGCCAACCTGCGTCAGGTCAGATTGCTCACGCCCGCCGCCATCGGAAAAATCCCGCAGCCGAAGCTCGCCCGCCTCATCCGCTCTTCCGGCTACTTCCGCCAAAAAGCCCGCAAGCTCAAAGCCTTCGTGATGTTTCTCCGCAATGAGCATCGCGGCTCCCTCGCCGCAATGTTCCGCACTCCCACCGCAACCCTGCGCGCGCAACTCCTGGCCGTCCACGGCATCGGCCCCGAAACCGCCGATTCCATCCTGCTCTACGCAGGCCATCACCCCGTCTTCGTTGTCGATGCCTACACCCGCCGCATCCTCCACCGCCATGGCCTCGCCACCGGAAAAGAACCCTACGAAGCTCTCCGCGCCCTCTTCGAAAACTCCTTGCCCGCCGATCCCCAACTCTTCAACGAATTTCATGCCCTCATCGTCCTCACCGGTAAAAACCACTGCCGCGCCCGCGCACCCCTCTGCTCCCAATGCCCGCTGGGTTCCTTGCTGCCGTCTCTCCCCGAGGGCGCCCAATGAGCTCCTCCAACGTCAAACTCCGCATCCAGCTCACCCTCGGCGGCATTTTCGTCACCCTCCTTCTCGCCGCGGTTTTCACCCTCGGCTCCCTCGACGTCCCCCTCGAGCCGCAATCCTGGCGCGAAGTCATCGCCCTCTACGCCGTCTCCAGCTTCATCACCGCCGCGCTTCTCATCTTCGGCCTTATCCTCACACGCAGCATCGTTCGCCTCTGGGCCGAGCGCAGCAAAGACCAGCTCGGCGCCCGCTTCAAAACCAAGATGGTCCTGGGCGCCACCGCCATCTCACTCCTCCCCATAGCCTTCATGTTCTTCGTCAGCTATTCCCTGCTCAACCGCACCCTCGGCCGTTGGTTTCCCCGTCCTCTCGAAATCGCCTCCGAAGAAACCCAAAAACTCCTCAACGACCTCGGACGCGGCACGCTCCCCCGCCTCCACACCCTCGGCTATCAGGCCGCCCAGCACTCAGGCGAAACTCCCGAAGCTTTTCTCCAGCACGCCTTCACCATCGGCCTCGACGCTGTCTGGGTCTTCGACGCCCACGGCAAATTCGTCAAGGGCGGCGTCGTGTGCGACGATCAGCAGGAAGACCGCACGCTCGACACCTGCAGCATCAGCGGCGAACAAGGCGCCTTGCAAAGCACCTTGCCCAGCGGCATCGAAATCTGGCAATCCAAAAACAAAAGTTATTTTGCCGCCCACGTTCCTGTCATCCTGCATGGCAACGAACCTGGCACCCTCGTCGCCGCCTATCGGACTGGCCCTGATTTCCTCCAGCGCTGGACCGTCATCCAGCAGCAAACCCGCAATTACGAAAACGTAAAGCAAAACCTCCGCGCCCTCAAACGCCAGATGCTCCTCATCCTCTTCTTCTTCACCCTCCTCGTCCTTTCCGCCGCCATGTGGGTCGCCTTGTTCCTCGCCAAGCAAGTCACCGTCCCCATCCAAGCCCTCGCCGAAGGCACCCGCGAAGTCTCCTCGGGCAACTTCGACTATCAAGTCCCCGAGCAGGTCCAGGACGAACTCGGCGTCCTCGTTCGCTCCTTCAACACCATGACCACGCAGCTCCGCGACTCCCGCTCCCAGATCGACGAGTTCACTCGCAACCTCCAGCAAGCCGTCCAGGAACTCGAACGCCGCCGCCAGCTCATGGAAACCGTTCTCGAAAATATTCCCGCCGGCGTCATCTATCTCAACGCGGAAGGCGTCATTCAGCGCACCAACGCCGCCCTGCTCCGCATGTTCAACATCGGCGAAAGCGTCATCGAATCTCTCGAATCTCTCCTCGGTCCAGACCCGCACCGCACCGTGCAATCCCTCATGCGCCGCGCCCTGCGGATGGGCGTCGTCTCCCGCGAAATCGAAGTCATCGTCAACGGCCGCGTCCGCCACCTCGCCGCCACCGTCAGCTCGCTCGGCCCCCGCCGCGCCAACATGGGCTACGTTCTCGTCTTCGACGACCTCACCGAAATGCTGCACGCCCAAAAATCCGCCGCCTGGCAGGAAGTCGCCCGCCGCATCGCCCACGAAATCAAGAATCCCCTCACGCCCATCCAGCTCTCCGCCCAGCGGCTCACCCATCTCCTCCAGCGCCGCGAAGAGTCCCACGAATCTCCCAAAGATCCCGAACTCACCCGCATCACCCAGGAATGCGCCGGCCTCATCGTCCGCGAAGTCTCCACCCTCTCCTCCCTCGTCAACGAATTCTCCCAATTCGTCCGCTTCCCCACTGCCAAGATTCAACCCACCGACGCAAACATCATCGTCGGCGAAGCCCTGCAACTTTTCTCCGGCCGCCTCGACGGCATCCGCCTGAAAATCAATCTCGAGCCCAATCTCCCCGCCATCCGCGCCGATGGCCAGCTCCTCCGCAGCGTCATCGTCAATCTGATCGACAACGCCGCCGAAGCCCTCGAAGGCGAACCCTTCCGAGAAATCGCCGTCGCCACGCATTTGCGCCCGGAATCCGATACTATTGAAATTTCCGTTTCTGATACCGGCAAGGGCATTTCGCCGGAAGACAAGGACAAATTGTTTCTGCCTCACTTCTCCACAAAAGATCGCGGCACCGGCCTCGGCCTCGCCATCGCCGCCCGCATCATCGCCGAACACGGCGGCTCTCTCCGCATGGAAGATCATCAGCCCAAAGGCTCGCGCTTCCTGATTGAACTCCCCGTCGTCGAACTCCCTGCCACTACCGCCGCCGATCGCATCGGCTCCGATATCGCCCCAGAAGAAAAAATTCGATGAGCGCCAGCCCCAAAATCCTCATCGTGGATGACGAAGCCGGCATCCGCGAGTCGCTCTCCTCCATCCTTCGCGATGAACGCTACTCCGTCGAAGCCGTCGAATCCGCCGAACTCGCCCTCGAACGCCTCCACTCCGCCCCCGTCGAAGTCGTTCTCCTGGACGTCTGGCTCCCCGGCATGGACGGCATGGAAGCCCTCAGCCGCATCCAGAGCCTTCCGCAGCCGCCCGCCGTTATCATCATCTCCGGCCACGGCACCATTGAGACCGCCGTCCGCGCCACCAAGCTCGGCGCCTTCGACTTCATCGAAAAGCCTCTCTCGCTCGAACGCATCATCGTCCTCGTCCGCAACGCTATCCAGCAGCGCCGCCTCCAGGAAGAAAACCAGCTTCTCCACACCGAACTCGGCCATCGCTACCGCATCGTCGGCGACAGCGTCCCCATGAAAGCCCTGCGCCAGCAGATCGCCGTCACCGGCCCCACCAACGGCCGCGTTTTAATCTACGGTGAAAGCGGCACTGGCAAAGAACTTGTCGCCCGCTCGCTCCACGCCGCCAGCCTCCGCAATAAAGCCTTCTTCGTCGAAGTGAATTGCGCCGCCATTCCCGAAGAACTCATCGAATCCGAACTTTTCGGCCACGTCAAAGGCAGCTTCACCGGCGCCAGCGAAGACAAAATCGGCAAGTTCGCCAAAGCCGATGGCGGCACCCTCTTCCTCGACGAAGTCGGCGACATGAGCCTCCGCACCCAATCCAAAGTCCTGCGCGTCCTCGAAGAGCAGCGTTTCGAGCGCGTCGGCTCCAATCAAACCCTCCACGTGGATGTCCGCGTCATCGCCGCCACCAACAAGAATCTCGAACAGGAAATCGCCCGCGGCGCTTTCCGCCAGGATCTTTTCTACCGCCTCAACGTAATTCCCTTCTTCGTTCCGCCCTTGCGCGATCGCAAGGAAGACATCCCCGTCCTCGCGCGCTATTTCCTCGCCGAATTCAGCTCCGAATATGGCAAAAAAACGCGCGAACTCACCGACGGCGCAATGGAAATCCTCTTGCGCTTTCCCTGGCCCGGCAATGTCCGTGAATTAAGAAACCTGGTCGAACGCCTGGTAATCGTCTGCCCGCAAGCCCGCATCGAGCCGCACCACTTGCCGCCCGAACTCTTCCGCGGAGTCGCCGAAAGCCCGCAGCAACCCTACTCCACCCTCCACGAAGCTCGCAGCGCCTACGAACGCGAATTCATCCTCCGCAAACTCCAGGAGCATCGCTGGAACATGACCCAAACCGCCTCTGCCCTCGGCCTCGAGCGCTCCCACCTCTACCGCAAAATGAAATCCCTAGGCATAGCCGCCCCCGAGTAGTGTAGCGGCCACCTTCAGGTGCCCCAGCCCTCAGTTTTAAGTTTTAAGTTTTAAGTTTTAAGTTTTAGGTTTTAGGTTTTAGGTTTTAAGTTCTTGGTTTTAGTTGTTAGTTATCTGACAAATGAACTTGAGGGTTTACCCTGAGCCTCGAAGGGTGCCCCACCCTTGGTTCATAAGGGTGGGCTCTTACGATCCAACGCCACAAACTCTCCGCTCTCTCTCTTCCCCTCTGCTAACTCTGTGGTGAAATCTTGCTCTTCTCCGCGCACTCTGTGTCTCTGCCGGGTGCCGCACCCTACGGTTTTCAGGGTGCGGATTTGGCAATGCGTCTTGACCCCCAACTCTCCGCTCTCTCTGTTCTCCTCTGCTAACTCTGTGGTGAAATCTTGCTCTTCTCCGCGCACTCTGTGTCTCTGCGTTAAGCTAATCTTCTTCTCTCTTTCCCTGATCCTCCGCCAACGCCTCCAACTGCGAGTGCCAATCCAACTCCCGCACCTTCCCCGGATTCTCCCGCCAATCCGCCACCACCTTCACAAACATCTCCAGATAAATCTTCGTCCCCAACAATTTCTCCAACTCTTTCCGAGCCTCGGTCCCAATCCGCTTCAACATGTCGCCCTTGTGCCCAATCAAAATCTTCTTCTGCGAATCCCGCTCCACATGCAACGTAGCGTGAATCTTCAGCAGCGTCGGCCCCTCTTCATACTTGTCAATAATCACCGCCAGCGCGTGCGGCACCTCGTGATACGTCAATTGAATCGCCTTCTCGCGAATCAACTCCCCCGCCAGAAATCTCTCCGGCTGGTCCGTAATCTGGTCCTCCGGAAAATAAGCTTCCGCCTCCGGCAGCGCCTTGAAAATCTCTTTCACCAGCGCGTCGCAACCGCTGCCCTTCAGCGCCGAAATCGGCACAAGCGCCGCAAACGGAAACGCCTTCCCAAACGCATCCAGCAGCGGCAACAGCTTTGGCCTGGGCACGCGGTCAATTTTGTTCAACGCCAGAATCGTCTTGTTCGGATAACGCTGCGCCCGGTCCAGCAGCAGCGAATCCGCATGCGGCAAAGTCCGGCTCGCATCAACCATCAGCAGCAGCACATCAATCCCCTCCAGCGCCGCCGCCACCTCCCGCATCATCTGCCGGTTCAACGCCGTCGTTCCCTCATGCAATCCCGGCGTATCAATAAACACAATCTGCCCCTCCGGCTTCGTCACAATTCCCTGAATCCGGTTCCGCGTCGTCTGCGGCTTCGAAGTAACAATCGCCACCTTCTGCCCCACCAGCCGGTTCACCAAGGTAGACTTCCCGGCATTCGGACGCCCAATAATCGCCACAAACCCAGCCTTAAATCCCTTCTTCGTCTCCGCCGTATCCTTCGCTTCCGCTTTTTTTGTCCCCATACCCTCGCTCATTTTTTCACCAATATTCCCGTCCTCAGACGATCCACCAGTTCACCTGTAGGGACGGCCTTCTGAGGCCGTCCGTCCGAACTCCGGTGCGCTGTCTCACGCACAGGCATCATTCGCCGTGTCGAAACCGAAGCCGCCTCATTAATAGTATCGTGAGAGCCGCTCCAACGCGCACTGAAACTGGAAAGCGGACCAACTCGGGATTTCCGCGTTACTCGACAGCCCGCCCAATCTCATCGTGCTACCATGCCTTTGCAGACACTCCCGCTCGCGAGGAAAGCTGAGTGAAATTCAATTCAATCCTCCGAAATCATCCATTCTTAACTGGGGCCGTAGCGGCTTTTCTGTGCTTAGTCCTCTGGGTTGCCTATGCCATCGCCGCCACGAGATGGCCGTGGGTATTTGATCGGGAAGAAGTGAGACAGGCAAATAAAGTCATTGCGGCCGTCAATTCCTACCAAGTTCATCATGGCCGCCTCCCGGAATCGCTTTCTGAGGTCGGGATACAGGATTCGGATACCCTTGGCGTTTATTACAGCAAGGAGAGCGACGGCACCTACATCGTTTGGTTTGGAACGGTTCTCGGTGAGTCTGCAACTTACGAATCGTCAACTAAGAACTGGCACTGACAAGTTGGCTTAGAGACTGTTGAGCAGCCCCCATCACCGAGTCATAAGGCAACCTCCCTGGCCCTCTCTCCCACTTTCCCTGCACAATCGCTTGCTTTGAACGGCGAAACGATGAAAACTTGGCCTACTAGGAGGGCAGATGCGCATAGTCCTACTCATTGTCTGGCTGGCGTCGCTTGCTGCTTTACTTGCTTTATTAGGACATATTTATCTGCACGGAAATACCATTCATAGAACCAGTTTGGCGGAAGACCTGGGCATACTTTGGGCAGGCAGTTTTTTGGCTTGGGGCGTATTAACCTGGAAAGCAAGACAACCGTGATGTCTCCGGATTCCGTCGAAAAATATTTCTAAGTCCTGGCGCCGGAATTCGGAAACTGAACTACGAGTCGAATCAGCAACGGCCAACGGCCTAGCGAGGCGCAGTCTGCGCCGTTGCCGGCAAATGCCGCGCCCGCAGCCGCAGCACCTTCCGCTGATTCGCCTCCAGCACCTCGAACCGGTATCCCTCCAGATCCACTCTGTCTCCCGGAGCCGGCACTTTTCCCGAAACATGGCTCAGCAATCCCGCTATCGTCATCACCGTCTCGTCCGAATTTTCCCCGAAGTGGATCCCCAGCAACTCTTCCACCTCTTCAATCCCCATGCTGCCGCGCAGCACCAGGCTGCCGTCCGCCTCGCGCACCGCATCCGGCGCGGGCTTCATCTCCCCGGCACCCTTTTCGCCCACAATCTCTTCCAGCAAATCCTCCACGGTAGC
>DASSGS010000024.1:0-4669 GCA_035693365.1 Candidatus Acidiferrum sp.
CTGCCCGGCCTTCACGCGGACATCGCTGCCGCTGCGCAATACCGTTTTCACCTGTCCGCGCACCACTTCCACGGTCATCGGACCTTCGACGGAAATGGCTTCACCCTCGATAACGCCGATGGCGTCGCCCGGACGATTGTCGGCGCGCGCCGCGGGTGCGAGAAAAACCGCGAACAGGACGGCGCAGGCCAGAGGGATGGCTCTGCCGCGCGATGTTCCTTTATTGGCCGTGCTGATCAATCGCTTCGCTCTCCATCGGGGCGGTGGAACGGGGGACACTCTATATACTATAGGAAGATGGAAAACCGCGACATACAAGGCCAGGAGTCCGAGGCGGTGGTTAGCGTGCACTACGATACGCGTCTGCCAGAGCTGCCATGGAGCCGCCGGATACAAATTCCCATTATCGCGGGGCTGGTCTACAGCGTGATTCGCGTGCTCGGCCCGACGCTACGCTTTGAGGTCCTCGGCCGCTCCAGGATGGACAGGCTCCCGCCGCACAATCATCCGTGCATCTGGGCGTTTTGGCACCGCGTGATTGTGCCGATCACCTGGTATGGAAGAAACCGCGGCATCGTGATCATGAACACCACCGCTTTCGATGGCCGGTGGACCCGCAAGGTAATCGAACGCCTCGGATTCGGCACGGCGCAGGGCAGTTCGTCGCGCGGAGGCCTGCGTGGTTTGCTGGTAATGGCGCAGCGCCTCCGCGAGGGGCTCGATGCCGGCTTTACCATTGATGGACCGCGCGGGCCGCGCTACGTCGCGAAAGTTGGTCCAGTGCTGCTTGCACGCATGACGGGTGCGCCGATTCAGGTGTTTCATATCGGCGTTGATCGCGGAAAAACCATCGAAAAGACCTGGGACCATTTCCTGCTGCCGGCGCTGTTTGCGCGCGCCGTGATCATTGCCGGCAACCCGATTCGGGTTCCCCCCGATGCTGACGCCGACGCCATCAAAGCCAAGCATGAGGAAATGCAGAAGGAACTCGAGCGCGTCCGCGATATTGCGGAAGGCTGGTTTTCTCTCAGCGAAGAGGAAAGGAACCGCTATCGCAGCGAAGTCGGCCCCTGAAGTTAGTTGCCGTCGCGCTCGCCGAGCTTGACCGGAACGTCTACCTTTTTGGCCCCGCGGTACACGGTGACAGTGACCGTGTCGCCCGGCCGTTTACGGTTCAGCAGAACGTTCATGTCGAACTGATTGGCCACTTTCTGGCCGTCAATGCCGACGATCACGTCGCCGCCAATCGTCAGGCGGCGCATTCCGGATTGCACCGTGCGGTCTCCCCCGTGAATCCCTGAAGCGGCAGCGGGGCCGCCTTTCGTGGCTTGCTCCACCAGCAATCCTTCCTGCACGGGCAAATCCAGCGCCTCGGCCAGCCACGCAGTCAATTCCAAAGTGCTCACGCCGAGATACGCGCGTCGCACTTTTCCTTCGGTGATGAGGTCGTTGGCAATGAGCTTTGCGGTGTTGATGGGAATCGCAAACCCGATGCCGGCCGCCGTACCGGAAGGCGTGTAGATTGCCGAGTTGATTCCAATGACTTCGCCGTGGGTGTTGATGAGCGGTCCACCGGAGTTGCCCCGATTGATGGAGGCATCGGTTTGAATCGCTTCGTCAATGAACGTGCTCTGGCTGGTCTGCACCGTGCGGCCAAGAGCGCTGACGACCCCCGTGGTAAGCGTGGACTGAAAGCCAAAGGGATTGCCGATGGCAAGAACCTTCTGGCCGACCTGCAGCGAAGACGAATCCCCAAGCGTCAACGAGGCGAGGTGCTTCCCCTTCGGATCAATCTTCAGGAGCGCGACATCGTTGCGCTGGTCGGCACCGACGAATTTTGCCGGGAATCGGCTTTTGTCGCCAAGGATGACTTCGATGGTTTGCGCGCCGGAGACAACGTGAAAGTTCGTAAGGATATACCCGCGTGGATCAATCAGGAAGCCGGAGCCTGCGCCTTCCACCGGAACAGGATCCATGAAGAAGTCGTATTCAGTAGCTTTGGTGAGGACGTTGGCAACGGCAGGTGACGCCTGGCGATAGATGCGGACATTGATGGATTCTTCTTCAGTCAGAGGTTCAGGACGCTCGGAAGCGGTCTTCAAGTTCAGGCCCGGCTGCGGCTGCGTCTCGCCGAGGCGGCGGGCTTCCACTTCCGGCGACTGCCGGGGCCCATAGCGCGCCCCAACCCAATACGCGCCCAGAAGGAGAATCAGGGCGATCAAAATCAGCCTGCTTCGGCTGGTGCCAGTTTCGTGTTTACCGTTAATCATGGGCTGCTCCAAAGATCGTCTCTGCCAGTATAAGACAACCGCAGGCCGCCAGGTGTGACCAGCAGGCCCGAGAGAGGGCGGCTCAGGTGCACGGTAGTGGCGCAAAGGGCAAATGGGAGAGCAATTCCATGGAAAGCAAGAGAAGATAGAGGTACTCAACAATCGTTCGTGCAGTACGGACTATAAGGGCAAGCCTGGGAGGAACGATGGAACGCGAACGCCGACGCACGCCACGCTATATGTTTTTTGCCAGCGCGGAACTCCTGGAGGAAAGATCGGAAGTGCGGATCGCCACGCGCGTCAGCGAGTTGAGCCGCAACGGCTGCTACCTGGACATGATGAACCCGTTTCCGATGCACACGGTGGTCCGGGTGAAAATCTGGACGGAAGAGAACATCATGATCGAGACCAAGGCGTGCGTGGTCTATTCGCAGATGAATCGCGGAGCGGGTTTGGCTTTCGTGGACATGGATCCCAAGCATTTGCCGCTGCTGGAGAAATGGCTGGCGAAGGCGGAGAAGGAATCGTAGACCTCTGCAAGGCATCAGCGGCCCGTCGCCGAAGGCGGGCTTTCCTTGGACGCGAGTCGTCCTCTACTTCAGCTCGATTTCAATGATCTGGCCTTCGCCGGTTCCTGCGTTTGCCAATGTGTGCGTCACCTTTGTCGTGACCCAGTGAAAATCGCCGGCCTTGATTTCGTGTGCGAACGACTGGCCATCCGGCGCGGTCATTTTCAGATTGAATTCCGTGGCCGCGATGATCAGGTACGGGCGCTCATGCGTGTGCATCGGAGTTACGCCACCCGGCGCGAGCGTCCATTTATAAACCCGGGCACTGGGATTTTCAGCGGCCACCGGCCCGGCGACAGCCGCGGAAGGATGCTCCGGCCGCTGCAGAATTTCCACATCCAGCACATCGAAGAGGCCGGGCCCCAAATTGTGAACCCGGTGTGTGAAGGGAGTTTCGTGCAGAGTGCGCACCGAAATGTTGCCCGGATGCTGTTCGATAGCAGCGCTCTCCGCCTCGTTCGGAAGCTGTTGGGCCGTTTTGGAGTGCCCCAGCCAGACGGCCACGTCGTCCACCGAATGGGTGTGGTACGAGCTCCACTCACCGGGCTGCAACGTCACTCGCAGCACAAGCAGGTTTTCATTTTTCAAAAGCAGATGGTGGTGTGGCTCCTGTTCGACCGGAACGGGCGCAGGCGCCGATGATTCCTGGGAGACGCAAAGGGTAAGTAGAACAATCGCGGGCGCAACGCTGAACCAGAGTTTCATGAGCGGAGCCTTTCGAGTGAGATTAGAAGTGGCTCGATTCTAATGGTTGATGAAAGTTGCGCCAAAGAGTTTTTTCGGGAACAAGCGGAGCCGGGTCAGAATTTGCATTCGAGATTCAGCTGAAAGCGGCGGCCCGGATAGGCGGAGGCGGGGAACCCAAGATTGGGGCCTGCGACTCCGATGAAGGTCACATAATTCGGATGGTTCAGAATATTGAAAATGTTGACAGCCGCGGTCAATACGGGGCCGTCTTTTTTCTCTTTTTTGAAATGAAAATCATGGGCCACGTTGACGTCCAGATTCACAAGCCCCGGCCCGTGCAGTGAATTGCGCGGAGCAAGGCCGCCATTCAGCCGGTCGTTGAAAACTCCATCCCCATTCGAATCGAGTCCCGTGATCACATTGACCGGCTTGCCGGAGTACGCCTGAAGCGCAACACCGAGGCTGAAGAGGCTGGAAGGCTCGAAGGTGCCGAGCAAATCAAATTTGTTGCGGCGGTCATTATCGGAGCGCGCCCAATCCAGATTCGGGAAATTGCTGTTGCCGGGGAAATACGTGATGCCGCTGGTGTTGTTGTAGGACTTTCCCAGGATGTACTGCGCCTGGCCGGCAAAGTATTTGGAGGGCTTGCCCCGAAACGTAACCTCAAGCGAATTGCCCTTCTGGTAGCCTTCGGACTCCATCTGACGAATCTGGCCGAAGGCGGGATTCGGGCGCGCGAGGTAGTCCGGCGCAAGCGGCGCATTGATATCCCGCGACATGAACAAGTCAATTCCGCGCGTGCCAACGTAAGTGGCGCTGAGCGTACTCTTCGCCGTGACCTGGCGTTCGATGCCGAAACTGTATTGAACGATATAGGGAATTCGCAGCCGCGGATCAAGCACTACCAGGCTGGTGGGAACGCCGGCGAGGTCTGCGGGAGTAACGGGATAAGGAACCGGCCCATTGGTTTGCAGGGGAAGGAACTGGCGCAGCAGAGTTGTCCCGTCATAGTGCAACAGATCGGCAATGTTGCGGTTTCCCGGGCGGTCATAGAAAACACCTGCGCCGCCGCGGAGAATGATTTTGCCCTGGGGCCGGGGCGCCCAGGCAAAGGCAAAGCGCGGCGCAAAGTTATTCACGTCG
>DASSGS010000025.1:0-60605 GCA_035693365.1 Candidatus Acidiferrum sp.
GAACGGATGTTCTCGTCCAAAGTGCCAAAGAAGGGTTCAATTTTTCCGGTAATGTGTATGGTGCGCTTCATCCACTTGGAAGGTATTTCTGCCGAACGGATCGGGTGGCCGATGGGATTCCTCCTGCAAACTTCCGGCTGCACTGCAACCTGAACACGGAGAAACTACCAACACCGTAGCGCAGCCCCCCGCTCCGGTCAAGTTACACGCTTGTGAATCTTCCGCGCCCCGTGGCACAGGCACTCTTGCCTGTGCTCTCTGCGCTGTGCTGTGTGCTCTTCTCTGCGCCCTCTGCGTCTCTGCGTTCAGCTCTCCTCTCTTTGCTATTCCCTTTGCGTAATCCGCTGAGCTGGGCTCTTCAAGTCTTCAACTTCCGACTACCGACTCCCAACTCCCAACTATTGGCTTCCTCATTACCTGTCCTTTAGTACCCGCGTCCTATGGACGCAAACTTCCGCTTCCGCAAAACTTCCCTCACGCTCGAAAGAAACAGTTTGCATCACACTTTGAGGGAGGTTTCCCCATGTCCCCGTCCGCCAAACAAATTCTCTTCGGCACCGCGCTGCTGTTCGCGGGGTCTCCGCTCTTCGCCAACGAATCTGCCGCCAAGTCCGGCGTAGCCCCCGCGCCCCGTGCCTTCGTCAATTGCCCCGGCATCGCCAACGTCCCCATGACCGCCGACGCCGAGCAAGCCCTGCCCATGCGCCAGATCGCCACGCTCTCCTGCGGCCAATCCGTTTCCATTCTCGCCGACAACGAAGGCTACACCGCCCACATCCGCACCTCCGACGGCAAAGACGGCTACGTCGCGCGCATGTACCTCACCACCGCCACGCCCGCGGCCCAGCCCACTCTCGAATTCGATGAGCCCGCGCCCGTCATCAACGCCACTCCCGTCAACGGCATCGTCCGCTGGAACGCCGGCGCGCCCGGCTGCGACCAGTTCATCAGCCGCGGCCGCCAGGTCGAATCCGCCACCGCCAACGGCGTCACCGTGCAAGTCTCCCTGCAGGACACCGGCTGGAAACTTCACGCCAGCGTAGCCGTCTCCAACGCCGGCAGCGCCCAGATCTACGTGCACCCCTCGCTCGTCACTCTCGACGAACTCACACCGACGCTGCGCAACCTCCGCGAAGAAAATCCTTCGAAACTCGCCCACAACGAAGTCAATCACCAGCTCATGCGCGTCGAATCTGTCGCCGTCCCCCCGCCCAGCGCCATCGTTTTGCACTCCCGTTCCACCGCGCGCGTCGCGCCTGCCGCCTACCACGCCACTGCCGTCGACGACTACCTCGGCTTCAGCGACGAATCCGCCTCCGTCCGTTCCGTCGCTCTCAAAGCCGCCAACCTCGCCCCGGGCCAGAAAACCTCCGGCGATCTCTGGTACGCCCGCGACTCCAACGCCTACGAACTCTCCCTCCGCATCTCCGTAGGCGACCTCGTCTTCGATTTCCCCTTCTCCTTCGAAAACAAATAACTCTCCCTGCAAACAAAAAAGGCCCGGCGCATCCCCCGCCGGGCCTGTTGCTTTCCGACTCTCTTCCTTCCTAAATGTAGCGCTGGTCTTTTAAGCCAGCCCTCTTCTCTGTGCCCTCCGAGCTCTTCCCTCTGTGTCCTCTGTGTTAAAACTCTTCCTCTTCTCCGTCCAACCTCCAATTTCTACTTTCTAACTTCTGAATTCAGTCCGCCGCCACAGCCCGACTCTTCGCCCAACCTCGGATCGCCGTAATCTCTTCCGCCCGCGTAACACTCAACGGCTGCGTCGCGGCAATCTCCGTCAACAATATTTCCGTCGAAAGCTGCTGCTTCAACCCGAACGCCGTATACAACCCCGCCGCAATCACCTGCTCAATCTCCGCCCCCGAAAATCCATCGCTAGCCCCCGCCAGCTTCGCCAAATCAAATCCCGCCGCATCTCTTCCGCGTTTTCGGATGTGCAAAGCAAACAGCGCCGTCCGCGAAGCCACCCCCGGCAAATCCACAAAAAAGATCTCGTCGAATCGTCCCTTCCGCAGCATCTCCGGCGGCAGGATCGTAATGTTGTTCGACGTCGCCGCCAGGAACACTCCGCTCTCGCGGTCCTGCATCCACGTCAGCAGCGTCGCCAGCAATCGCTGCGACAATCCCGCATCCGCGTCCCCGCTCGAGCCCGCCGACGCAAACGCCTTCTCAATCTCGTCAATCCACAACACCGCCGGCGAAAGTTTCTGCGCCACGTCCAGCGCCTTCTTCAGCCGCTTCTCGCTCTCGCCTACAAACTTGTCGTACAGCGCCCCCGCATCCAGCCGCGCCAATTCGTATCCCCACTCCCCCGCAATCGCCTTCGCCGCCAGACTCTTTCCGCAACCCTGCACGCCGGTAATCAAAACTCCCTTCGGCGGCACCAACCCAAATCTCTGCCCTTCCGGCGTCAACGCGCTTTTCCGTTTCCCGATCCATTCCCGCAATCTCTGCAACCCGGCCACATCCGCGAACGACGCATCCCGCTTGATCGTCTCCAGCAATCCGCCCGTATGCATCGCCTGCCGCTTCGCTTCCAGCACATCCTCCAGCAGCCCCGCATCCGCCTTCCGCCGCGCCAGCACACACTGCCGCAGCACCCGCAGCGCGTCGTCCTCCGAAAGCCCAGCCAGGTTCTTCGCCAACTGCCCCACGCCCGCCACATCCAGTGAAGTCGCAATCCCCTGCCCGCGGTTCAACTCTGCCAGCGTAGCCTTCACTCCTCCCGCCAACTCCTCCACCGAAGGCAGCCCCAGCTGAAACGCCACCGCATCCGCTTCCAACTCCGGCGGCAACTGAACCGTCGTTCCCAGCAAAACAATCGACCGCCGCGCCGTCCGAAATCCATCTGCCAGATCACGCAACCTCCGGCTGATCCGGTCGTTGTCGCAATACCTGCAAAAATCCTTCAGCAGAAAAATCCCATCGCCCTGAATCGTCGCGATATTCGTCAGCGCCTGTTCCGGCTGATCCGAATTGTACAAACCCGCCCCGCCGTATCTCCCGAGGCCAGCCGTCACGCTCCACACATACAGCGGAATCCCCAGCTCTTCCGCCACGCACTCCACCAATGTCGAAAAACGCGCCTCTTCGCTCGTTTCCACGGTCACGATGGGATTGCGCGAGTTCACCAGCAGTCCCAGTTCCGCGCGCTTCGCCCGCAAAGCCGGTACGCAAATCCCGGCATTTGGCGCCGGCGTCTGCAACGGCCTCGACTGTGGTTTAGCTTCGTTTGACAAAGCGGTGTGCCTCGCCTCAAACTATTAGTTTGAATTCAATGCCTCAAAATGCTTAAGGAGCAATAGATGGCTCAAGGTCAGGCTACCAAAATCAAGAAGAAGAAAAAGTCCGTTTTAAAGCGCGCGGCACAATCTCGCCAACGCGCCGAAGTCAATCGCGCCAACCGCACCCGCGTGCGCACCGCGATGCGCCGTCTCCGCACCGCCATCACCGCCGGCGACGTAACCGCGGCCACCAATCTCCTGAATCCCACTCTTTCCGCAATCGATCAGGCCATCACCAAGGGCGTTCTCCACGAAAACACCGCCAACCGCTACAAGTCCCGCCTATCCCTAGCCTTCAACCAGGTAAAGGCCAAATCCGCCAAGTAACCGGGTAGCACAGCCGCTTCTGTAGGGGCACGATACATCGTGCCCTTCCGACGCTTTTGTAGTGGCCGAACTTCAGATCGGCCACCTCTCTCTCTTCACTCTTCTCTGCGCCCTCTGTGTCTCTGCGTTCAGTTTTCTTCTCCCTCGTACCACATTGGCTCTTCCCCACCACCCAGCAAATAAGCCATCCTTACTCCGTCACCGATTCTCTTTCCAATCCGAGGTCAACATGCTCGCAACCATCTCCCTCACCCGTACCCCAAAATCCCGCCTCACCGAAGATCTCCGCGAAAACTCCCCCTTCGGCACCAACTACTCCGACCACATGTTCGTCGCCGATTACGCCGACGGCAAATGGCAGGACCCGCGCATCATTCCCTTCGGCCCCATGGAACTCTCCCCCGCCACCACGGCGCTCCACTATGGCCAATCCCTCTTCGAAGGCTTCAAAGCCCACCGCACCGCCGACGGCCGCGTCGCCCTTTTCCGTCCCATGGCCAATCACGCGCGCCTCAATCGCACCGCCGCGCGCCTCGCCATGCCCGAAATTCCCGAGGAAATTTTCCGCGAAGGCCTTCTCGAACTGATCCGCGTGGATAAGGAATGGACTCCGTACCGCGACGGCGGCTCCCTCTACGTCCGCCCCGTTTATTTCGGCACCGACGACAGCCTGATGGTCCGCCCCGCCACCCGCTACCGCTTCGTGATCATCACTTCCCCCGGCGGCCCCTATTTCGCGCAACCCATCCGCCTGCTCGCCGAAGAAACCTACGTCCGCGCCTTCCCCGGCGGCACCGGCGACGCAAAAACTGCTGGAAATTATGGTGGTGGTTTACTCGCCGCAAAACTCGCGCAAGCCAAGGGCTATCACAACGTGATGTGGCTCGACGGCAAAGACCGCCGCTTCATCGAAGAGTCCGGCGTAATGAACATCATGTTCAATATCAACGGCACCGCCATCACGCCCGCCCTCTCCGGCACCATTCTCCCAGGCGTCACCCGCGACTCCGTCCTTACGTTGCTCCGCGACATGAACGTAAAACTCGAAGAGCGCCCCATCTCCATCGACGAAGTCCTCGCCGCCCACTCCAACACCACCCTCCTCGAAGCCTTCGGCATCGGCACCGCCGCCATCATCGCCCCAATCGCCGCCATCGGCCACAACAACAAAGACCACGAAATCCCCACCAACTCCCCCACCGGCCTCGCACACCAACTCAAACACACCCTAACCGCCATCCAAACCGGCCGCGCCCCCGACCCCCACAACTGGCTCCTCTACATCTAACTCCGCTCCCGTAGGGCCCGCCTTCTGAGGCGGGCCGCTCTTGGCTCCCGAACATTCCTTTGTAGGGGCGGGGCTTGCCCCGCCCTCTTGGGTTTCTCGAATCGCAGGGGCGGCTTTACGGCGCCTTCCTGGGTTCCTCTTCGTAGCGGCCACCTTCAGGTGGCCCAATCTTTCTTCCCCCGCCACTTTCTGCCACACACGTCTCCCCTGCCTCGCAACCAGCGCCGGAGGCGCGGCAGACTTTAGCCCAGCCCGTAAGGGCTGGGAACCCTCTCCCCGTAACCCCGAGCGCCGTCGGTGCGAAACTCACTTCGCTCACTACTCCTACAAACGCCGGATGCCGCACCCTGCACTCCTAAGGGTTCGATTGATTCTTTTCTGCGTACTCTGCGCGCTTCCTCAGCGCCCTCTGCGTTTCGCTTTTCTCTTTTCTCTTTTCTAATCTCTAATTTCTGACTTCTAACTCCGCGCTCCGCTCAACTCCCACACCAAAAACTCCATCACCAGATGCGGATCCTTCGCTCCGCCCTTTAACCGGCTATCCGCCTCGCGCAACGCCCGCAACCCATCCAACAATCTTTCCTTCGAAATCTTCCGCGCACACTGAATCGCCAACTCCGCCTGCTCCGGCCGCATCCCCAGCGCCCGAGCGGCTTGGTAACCGTTCGTCGCCCCGCGCACTTCCGTCGCCTCAATCAATTTCCGGTACATCCACGCCATCGCCCCAAGCATCGCTACCGGCTCTTCGCCCTCGCGCAGCAATCGCGCAAAAAACTCCAGCGCCTTCCGCGGCTGCCGCGCCGCCAGAAAATCCGCCACTTCCCAGATCGTCGCGCTCTTCTCCGAAATCACCAGCGCCGCCACATCCGCCCGCCGCACAATTTTTCTCTCCGCCGCATAGGTCGCCAGCTTGTCCACTTCCGTCTTCAACCGCATCAAATCGCCGCTGACAGATTCCGCCAACTCCTCCGCCGCGCCCTTTTCAAAATCGATTCCCTGCTCCTTCGCCAGCGATTTCGCCAGCACCGCCGCAGCCGCCACCCGCTCGTCCACGTTTTCGCCCAGGCCCACTCCCACCACCAGCGCCTTCTCCACCAACAATTTCGCCAAACGCATCCTCTGATCCAGCCCCGCAGCCTCAATCACCAGCACCGTAAACGGCGCGGGATTCTCCAGGTACGCCTCCAGCGCCTTCACCGCTTCCTCGCGCGCCTTCTCCCCCAATTTCTCAATCGCTTCGCCGTCCTCCAGAAAAACCACCTGCTGCGGCGAAAGCATCGGCAGCGTCTGCGCCTGATCCACCGCCGCCTGCGTCTCCCCGTTATCCGCCGAAAACCGCGAAATCGCCCACGTCCGCGCCGCCTCCGGCACATATTTTTCAATCAACTGCTTCCGGCACTCGTCCCGCAAATACGGCTCGTCGCCCAGCAGCAGCACCGCCGCCACCGGCTTCCCCTTCTGCAATTTCTCCAGAAACTCTTCCGTGCTCACCCGCGCCATCAGAAATTCTCCGTCACCGCGGCCACCAGCCGCGCCGCGAAGTCCTGCGCCATCCGGTCCAGCGCCGGATCGCCTTCCTGAAAAAAATTCCGCACGTCGGTGGCGAGCTCATATTCATTCCGGAAAAGAAAATTCTCGTTGTGGTAAAGCACTTTCTCCGTCGCCCGGTCCGTCAACGTCACCTCGCACGTCATCGTCACCAGCATCGCCGTCGCCTGAGCCGTGCTGCTCGTCGTTGTCGTGTTCGTCTGAAACAGCAGCGGCACCACTTCCATCCTCAGCACTTTTCCCGTCAACACCGCGTCTCCGCCGTTCGCGTCGGACACCACGTGATAATTTGTCTTCACCAGCAATTCGTGAATCGTCGCCGCCGTCAGCTTCTGCTCCACCCGGTACGTCGAAGTCTTGTTCTCCATCGCCGGCACCGCAATCACGTGCACATTCTTCGGCATCGTGCTGAAATGCCCAGCCGTGCGATACCCGCACCCGGCTAGTCCTACCGCCAACCCAACCATCAACACGCTTTGTGCGGCCAACCGCAGCACACGCTGACTTGTCATTCCGAGCGAAGCGAGGAACCTGCTTTTCCCGCGCGACCAAGACAACAGCGGATTCCTCGAGCAAAACCCGCTCTCGGAATGACACGATTGCAGCTGTTTCTTCAATGAAAAAATGAATCGCCCGCGCTTCATCCTTCCAACCAATCCGCAAGCTTGATCCCGCTCGCCGCCGGCAGCCGCAAATTATCCGCCGCTCCCCAGAACCACCACGCCCCCGCTCGCGACAAATCCGCCCGCGGCTCGCTCATAAACAACTGGCTCTCCCCCGCAACGCTCACATTGCTCGGCCCCGCCTCCGCGTACTCCGCCACCGCCCAACCCGCTTCCTTGCAGGCGGCAATCAATTTCGCCGCATCCGCTCCCTCGCCCAAATCCGCGCACGCACTGAACGTCAACCCATAAAACACCGGCGCATGCACCAGGTTCAGCGAAATCTTCGCATCTTCATTCACGTCGCCCACTGCAGCCGCCACCTCGGCCCGTATCTCCAACTCTTCCCGCAACAAATTCTCTTTGCTCTCCGCCCCAAACCGCGGCAGCAGATTAAACGCCGTCTGCGTCCCAAACACCGCGCTCCCGATGCTCTGGAACGACAACAATTGCGACGTCTGCGTCTCCAACTCCTCAATCCCCTTCCGCCCCGTTTCAGAAACCGGCCGGAACATCACCCCCGCCAGCCTCTGCAATCCAAATTCCTGCAGCACCAGCGCCAAACTCGCCGCCGCCGTCCCGCCCGCCGAAAATACGCTGAACGTCTTCGAATTTCTGGCCACGCTTTTTCCTGTCAGCTGTTCAATCTTCGGAAACCACGGCGTCGCATCCGGATCTGAAAGCGTCGCATGCGTAAAATCGATAATCGTCGCCCCGGCCTCCCGCGCCGGCCCTAAACAAATCTTTCCAAATGACGTCGATCCCGCCAGAAACGCATACTTCGCCCCGCGAAACGTATCCTCCTCCACCCGCTGAATCACCGCCGCTTCCCCGCCCGCTTCCGTCAGCGTGCCGGCCACGTTCTCCTCATCCACCAGCCGCAAATCCCAACCCGCAAAACGGCTCTCCTCCACAAGCGTCTTCAACTCGCCGCCCAGCAGCGACGACGCCCCCGCAATCACAATTCTCTGGGAATTTCGCTCGGCAGCCATCGCCTAAGCCGTCCTGGTCGCGGGACGCCGCCGGAAAAACCGCACAACATGAAGTACCACTCCAACCACCGCGTACGTTCCCGCAATAATCACCAGCGCCGCCTCCGAATATTTCCAGATCGTCGCCACCAGCAGGAACATCAGGATAATCGTGATGGAGGGCTGTTTCCGCGTCCACGGAATATCTTTAAAGCTGTAGTAGCGCACCGTGCTGGTCATCAATCCGCCGAGGATCAGCAGTAGCACAAACCACGCAATTGCCCAGTTCCTATCGTTCAGCGGCTCGAAATAATGCCGCGAGTGGATCAGCGCGGCGACTACTCCCGCCGCCGCTGGCGTTGGCATGCCCACAAAATTCTTGTTCCCGCCCGGCTCCATTCCCTTCACATTAAAGCGCGCCAGCCGCCAAGCCGTGCAGATCAGAAACGTCAGGCAGCAGATCCACGCAAACTCACCCAACTGATGTAGCTCACTCTGCCCCGCAAATGCGTACCGGTATCCCCACGCATACGCCAGAATCGCCGGCGCAACTCCAAAACTCACCACGTCCGCCAGAGAATCAAACTGCACCCCAAATTCTGTATTCGTCCCGGTCATCCGCGCGATCCGCCCGTCCATCGAGTCGAACAGAATCGCCAGCCCAATGGCCTTCGCCGCGTGATCAAAATCTTCTTTCCCTCCAACCAGCGCCGCTAGCGATGCATAGTATCCGCAAAGCAGATTTGCCACCGTAAACAGACTGGGAATCAAAAATATTCCCCGCCGCAGTCGCGCCCGCCGCGTGGGCTTCTGTACAAAAGGCATCTCGTGTTGTTCAGGTTCGTTCATGTCCCGCCCATGTAGCATAGGCTTTAGCCTGTGCGCCTATGATTTCTACAAAAATCTCCCCGCGCCACATTCCTAACTCATCCCGCAACACTCTACTATGCGCCGTCCCTCGATTCCTCAGCTTTTCTCCGCCCGCGCAGCCATCCGCGCAATCACGCTCGAGCCGCCCTTCACATTTTCCCCCACCTTCACCGCAATCTCCGCTCCAGCCGGCAACCAAAGATCCACGCGCGATCCAAACCGCACCAACCCAACCAGTTCCCCTCTCCCCACCGTATCTCCCGTCTTTTTCCACGACACCACGCGCCGCGCCACCCATCCCGCAATCTGCTTGAACACAATTTCCCCGTGCTCGCTCGCCAGCGTAAAAACATTCTGCTCATTTTCCAGCGAAGCCTTCTCCGCCCAAGCCGCCAGAAATTTCCCCGGCTTATATTCCAGCCTCGATATCGTTCCCGCCGCCGGCGAACGGTTCACGTGCACATTCCAGATCGCCAGAAAAATACTCACGCGTTTCCCCGCACGCCCCGCGTTCTCCTCATCCTTCACCACCACCACGCGGCCGTCCGCCGGAGACACCACGACTCCAGGCTCCATCGGAATCTTTCGATCTGGATTGCGGAAAAAGTAGAAAACAAACAGTCCAAGAAAAACCAGCACCGCCCCAGTCGCCAGACCCAGCGGCGTGCGAAACGCCAGCAGCACCCCGCCTATAGAGAGCGGCGGCAGCCCAAACCAATACCCTTCTTTGACCATAGTCTCCCCGACCCCGTCGCGATCCATTCTCGCGGGAGCACCCTGGTCATTCTACGATAAATTTTCCGGGGACGTCTTTCCGGTCGGGTTACTGCGTAGGTCGAGCGCCCGCACTGTGAACGCGCGCCGCAATGCGTTCCATTTCATCCTTCACGTGGAGCTTTAACTTTTTCAACCGGATTTCTTCGATGAGGTCTTCACTGTTCAGGTAGGGTGATCGGAAGAGTTGCTGAAGTTGTGCATCATACTGCCGGTGCTGCTCTGCCAGACGCTGATACTCGGCGTCTGCTTCACCAATTACGTCCCGAGGGCTCCGCTGCGCTGTTGCCATGCGTTCCTCCTCATGAGTAGATTTGTGACTGGGGTGTGAATCTCACATGAGCGCAGAGTAGCACCGGGATTCGCGGAGTCAAGAGAGAGTTCGTACTAATCTGTGGATTTGCTCAGCCACAGATCCATCACTGTCGCCGCCTCACTCGGATCGCGGTAATAGTCCTTGCGTACCCCGATCGCCTGGAACCCCAACCCTCGATAGAACGCAATTGCCCCGGCGTTCGACTCGCGAACCTCTAAGAACACTCGACTTACCTGCCGCTCGACGAACTGTTGCACCACCCGCTGAACCAGGGCCCGGCCTTCTCCCTGCCGCCGTTCGCCCGGCCTCACCGCAAGGTTCAATATTTCCGCCTCGTCCAGAACCTGCCTTCCCACCACAATCCCCGTGATGGCCTCGCCGCGCTCCCCAACAAACGCCGCAACTCCCGGCAGCATCGCCGTCTCCCGCAACGCCTCTTCCGACCAGCTCGCCGCTTCCCGTGCCTCACTCAGAATCTTTGCCACTTCCGCGGCATCCGCGGCGCCATCAAACGCTCGAATCACAAATCCAATTCGCGCCGCGCCTTCACTTCCCATGGCTCGCCGGATCCTTCCAGAAAATCTCCGCATCCGATCGCCGCACATAATTCGCATCCAGCGCCAGCGGGTCCGTGAACTTCCCCTCCCCCGCCCGCTCTTCCCCCAACTCCGCCACCCCCGCGGCCAGCCCATCGGCCGCATGAATAATTCGTTGCCCCTGTGCGGCCCTTTCTTTCCATCCGCTCACCTCGCTGAACAATCCAGGATCCAGACTAATCCACTGCACCGGATCGGCGCCCGCCCGCTGCTTCACCCATTCCACGAAGCCCTCCGGGGCAATCACCATCTCCTCTTCAATCATTCTCCAGTTGCCGCTCTTTCCGCGATGAAACAATCCGCCGAACACTTGCCCGCGTTGCGCATCAAAACTCGCCGCCACAAAACCCGACGCGTTCGCAAGTTGTCGCGCCATCACTTCCAGCCTCGAAACTCCCACCACCCGGATCCCGAACAACTCCGCCCAAGCCTTCACCGCTGTCAGCCCCACCCTTACCCCGGTAAATGATCCTGGCCCCGAGGCCACCGCCAGCAACTCCACTTCTCGCAGGACGGTCCCCGCCGCCGCCAATACCCGCTCAACCGCCGGCAGCAGCCACGAAGAATAATCTTCCGCATTTTCATGCTTTTGCCACGACACCAATAGGCCATCCCTCCGGACAGCCACACTCCCCCGCGCCTCACAGGTATCAATCCCCAGCGTGATCAATCCCTCCTCCTCGTCCCGCGTACTTTCTCGCCATTCGTTCCGCAGTGGCTTACTCCATCAAACCAAAGGAGTTGCCAGGAACCACCAAACATCTAACGAACCGATACCCTTGCCGCCTCCGTCACTCGGGCATTACCCCGCATAAAGCGCCTCCGCTCTAGAGCAATTTCAGTGCCAATTTGGTCCAACCAATTCCCTATCTTCCTCATTCCACTGGATATATCTTGACTCTCACATCACACTACCCTAAACTCCTCTCATCTCCTAGGGGGGACTTCCGAAGCTATGGACTATAAGATTGGCGACAAAGTCGTTTATCCGAACCACGGCGTAGGGGTTATCGAGCAGATCAATTACGGGGTGTTGAACGGCAGGACCGAACGGTATTACATGATCCGCGTAGTGGTCAGCGGTTTGCGGGTTATGGTTCCTCAATCCAACGCGGCGACGGTTGGTCTTCGTTCCGTCATCCGCTCCACAGACACAAGCAAAGTCCTTGGCTTCCTCGAAAAAGGCAAGCTCAACTCTCACCACGACTGGAAACACCGCTTCAAGGAAAATTCGGAGCGCATGCGCACCGGGTCCCTCCTCGAAGTCGCCGTCGTCCTCAAGAGTCTCGTTTCCCTCAGCCGCAGCAAGCCTCTCTCCTTCCGCGAAAAGAAAATGTTGGAGCGCGCCAAGTATCTCCTGGTCAGTGAAATGGCCACCGCTCGCAATCTGACATCGGAAAATGCAGAGGGTCTCGTGGTGAAATCCCTGGCCAAAGCAAAACTTCAGTTCCCCCAAATGCAGGAAGGCCTAGAGTCCTAACCTCCCTGTAACAAAATTTCGCCCAACGGGCAGCCCAGGCTGCCCGTTCTTTTTTGGGGTAGCGCCGGCATCCTGCCGGCAAGCCAGAATTTTTCCTTATATCCCATCCACCCATATCGTCCGCAGCGCAACCACCGCTCACCAAGTTCCGAATCCTTTACCTCCTTTACTTCCTCAACCTCCTTAACCTCCCTCTTCAACCCAGCGGCATACTCGCCTTAGCATTCAACGTAACATCCGCAAAACTCCCCTCCCGAAATCCCGCATACGCCGCAGCCGCAATAATCGCCGCATTATCCGTAGACAACGCCCGGTCCGGGAAAAACACCCGCAATCCCCTCGTCTTCGCACGCTCCTCAAACGTAGCCCGCAGCTGGCTATTCGCCGCCACACCGCCGGAAACCAGAATCGTCTCCACTCCACACTCCTCCGCGCCCATCATCGTCCGCTCCACCAGATCCCGCACCACCGCATTCTGAAACTCCCGCACCAAACCCAGCGTCATCGCATCGCAAAGCGCCAGCAATTCCGCAAACGAACGGTGCCCCTCGCGCAAAGCCTCTTCGCGTTTCCGAATCCCTTCCGCATATTCCGGATGCTCGCGCAAATGATAAAGCACCGCCGTCTTCAACCCGCTGAAGCTGAAATCCAGCGCATTCCCCCGTGTCTTCGTCGGCCCAAATTTCACCGGCGACGCCGCATTCCCCGCCGCTGCCGCCAGCCGGTCCAGTATCGGTCCGCCGGGATAGCCCAGCCCCAACAACTTCGCCACTTTGTCATAAGCCTCGCCCGCCGCATCGTCCCGCGTTCCACCCAATTTCCGATACACAAACGCGGCGCCATCCGTATCATCCGCCGCTTTCACTTCATACAAAACCGTGTGCCCGCCCGAAACTATCAGGCACACTGCAGGCAGCTTCGGCTCCTGCCCTTTTTGAAACGCTTCCAGAAACACCGCGCGCACATGCCCTTCCAGATGATTCACCGGCACCAACGGCTTTCCCAGCGCTGCCGCCAGCGTCTTCCCATACGTAATTCCCACCAGCAACGAGCCCACCAGCCCCGGCCCCTGAGTCACTCCGATCGCATCCAGCTCCTCAAACTTCAATCCCGCCACCGTCATCGCCTCCCGCACCACCGGCACAATCTGCCGCAAATGCTCCCGCGAAGCCAGCTCCGGCACCACTCCCCCATATTTCCGGTGAATATCAATCTGCGAAGCCACCACGCTCGACAAAATCCTCCGCCCGTCCTCCACCACCGCCGCCGCCGTCTCGTCACACGACGACTCAATCCCCAAAATCTTTACCCCGCTTTTCGTCGTTCCACTATTCATATTCCCCCAAAACTTTCTCGTCGGCGGCGCTCTCCGTGTAGCGGCCACCTTCAGGTGGCCCCGCCTTCCCCGCCAACTGTACAGTGTATCTCTTTCGCACAGTCCTATTGCGCGCACCCATCGCCCCCGGCACTCTGGCCGAGGGCGCTATCCATGACCTTCACCATCACTACCACTACCACTACCACCACCGAAACCTCCTCAAACATCGAGCAACGCATGCTCGGCAGCGGCCCCGGCCTGCCTCCCGCTCTCCCCAACTACCCCGCCCAAAGCGCCACCACCATCGACGGCTCTTCCGCCGCTCTCTTCGGCCTTCCCTTCATGATCGCCGGCGTCTTCATCGGTCTCGCAGCCTTCAACGTCATCCAGACCCGCAATCAAGCCCCTCTCTGGCTCATCGCCATCCTCGGCGCCATGTTTTTCTCCGCCGGATTTTTCCTCTTCGCGCACGGCATTCGCGGAATGATCCGCAAAGCAAACTATCTCCGCAAAAACGCCGAAACTCCCGGACAGCCCTGGCTCTGCGATTTTCACTGGCGTCCCGAAGGCATCAATTTCTCCGCCTTCAACGCCATGCTCGGCCGCCTCACCGGCGCCCTCGTCTGGAACGCTTTTCTCGTGCCATTCTTCTGGGTCGGCTACACCCAGCGCGGCGCCTGGCCCTTCCTCGTTATCGCCAGCGTCTTCGCCCTGCTCGGCCTGATCGCGTGGGTCCGTTGGGCGCAAATGCTCGGCGATCTGCTTCGTTACGGCAACAGCTTCCTCGCCTACGACGAGTTCCCTTATTTCCTCGGCGGCACCTTGCGAGCCCGCCTCCGCGCCCCGCGCCACCTCGCCGCCGTCAATTCCCTTTCCTTCACCCTGCGCTGCGTCCAGGAACGCTACGTCACCACCGGCGCCGGCAATAACCGTCGCTCCCAAGTCGTCTGTTACGAACTCTACAAAGACGTCGTCACCCTCGATCACGAGCGCCTCGCCAATTTCGTCGGCGCCGAAATTCCTGTCGAATTCCGTCTTCCGGCCGACAAACTCACCACCTCCCTCGCCGACACGCCGCCCACCTACTGGCAGATCGAAGCCAAAGGCGAAGCCCGTGGCGCCGATTACCAGGCTTATTTCCTCGTCCCCGTCTACAAGAAACCCTGAATCATTCCCTCCCGCCCCCGCATCCAACCACTGGATATAACCGCCGCCGCATCAGTAGCATCCATCAAGTACAGCTTCGCTCGTCACACGCGTCGCGGCGGTTGTGCTACGTTGTACGTTCAGTTTTATTTTGCGATTAAGCCCAAAGCCCCAAAGGGATTCCCATTATGGCCAAGCCGGTTATTCTCACCGTTGACGACGATCCCGATGTCCTTCAGTCCATCGAGCGCGATCTTCGCTCCCGTTACTCCGAGCGCTACCGCATCATGCGCGCTGCTTCCGCCAACGAAGCCCTCAGCGTCCTCAATCGACTGAAATCCCGCAACGACTCGGTCGCACTTCTCCTCGCCGATCAGCGCATGCCCGAACTCGACGGCGTCGGCTTCCTTAACCAAGCCACCGAACTTTTCCCCAGCGCCAAGCGTGCCTTGCTCACCGCTTACGCCGATACCAACGCAGCCATCGAAGCCATCAACTCCGCTCGCGTACATTATTTTCTTCTAAAGCCCTGGGATCCCCCCGACCAGAATCTCTATCCCCCGCTCGACGACATGCTCAACGAGTTCATGGATTCCTACCACCCGCCGTACGAAGGCATCCAGCTTTTCGGCACCCGCTGGTCTCCCCGTGCCTACGAACTCCGCATGTTCCTCGCGCAAAACCATTTGCCCTACCAGTGGGTGGACGTCGAACAATCCAGCACCACCGATTCCTCCGCCGCTCTACAGAAATCCGATGGCACGCCCGAAACCCTGCCGTTGATGATTTTTCCCGACGGCACGAAATTTTGTGAACCCACTACCGCCGACATCGCCAAAAAAATCGGCCTGCGCACCCACACCGACGTTGAATTTTACGATCTCGCCATCGTCGGTGGCGGCCCCGCCGGCCTCGCCGCCGCCGTTTACGGCGCCTCCGAAGGCCTCCGCACCGTCATGATCGAACGCGAAGCCCCCGGCGGCCAGGCCGGCCTCAGCTCTCGCATCGAAAACTATCTCGGCTTCCCCGCGGGCCTCAGCGGCCGCGACCTCGCCCGCCGCGCCGTCGTCCAGGCCACTCGCTTCGGCGTCGAAATCCTCTCTCCCCAGGAAGCCTCCGGCGTCCGCATCGAAGGCCCTTATCGCATTATCGAAATGGCCGACGGCAGCAAAGTTTCCTGCCACGCCCTGCTTCTTGCCATGGGTGTTCAATGGCGCAATCTCGGCGTCCCCGGTGAAGAGCGCCTCCGCGGCGCAGGTGTCTACTACGGCGGCGGCGTCACCGAAGCCATCTCCTGCAAAGGCGAAATTGTCTATGTCGTCGGCGGCGCAAATTCCGCCGGACAAGCGGCCATCAATTTCGCCGGCTACGCCGAAAAAGTCGTGATGATCATCCGCCGCGAATCCCTCGCCGCCACCATGTCCCAATATCTGATCGACCAGATCCAGAAGACTCCCAACATCGAAGTCTGGCCGCAAACGCAAATCGCCGAAGTCCACGGCGAACAGCACCTCGAAGCTATCTCCGTCTACTGTTCCACCACCAAGAACACCGACCGCGTGCCCGCCAAAAGCCTTTTCATCTTTATCGGCGCTCTTCCCCGCACCGACTGGCTCGGCAACCTCGTTCAGCGCGACGCCCGCGGCTTCATTCTCTCCGGCCCCGATCTTCTCCGCGACGGCAAGCGTCCCCAGGGCTGGAGCATCGACCGCGATCCCTCGCTCCTCGAATCCAGTGTCCCCGGCATCTTCGTCGTCGGCGATGTCCGCCACGGCTCCGTCAAACGCGTCGCTTCCGGCGTCGGCGAAGGCGCCGTTGCCATTCAGTTCGTTCACCAGTATCTTGCGAAGGTGTCATGACCTACTCTGAGCGACTTACCGCTGTGGCCCCAACCCAACTGGCGGGCCTCGTCGACGAAATCCGAAAGATTGCCGTCTTCACCGACCTCCCTCAGGAACATCTGGAGTGGTTTGTCGCCAATTGCAAGGAAGCCCGCTTCGCCGCGGGTGAAATCGTCTATAAAGAAGGCACCCCGGCCGAATATATGTCCGTTTTTCTTGAGGGCAGCATTTTCGCTCGCCGCGAATCGGAAGGCGCGGACAGCCCGGTCTTCATTGTCGGCAAAGGCGATGTCACCGGCTTGCTCCCCTTTTCCCGCATGACCCATCTCACCATCACCGGCCGCGCCGAAGAACCCGTCCACCTGCTTCTGTTTCCCTCCAGTCTGTTCAACGAAATGCTCCACCGCATGCCCACTCTCGGCAAGCGCCTCGTCGGTCTCCTCACCGATCGCGTCCGCGAGATGACCCGCAGCGAACAGCAGCGCGACAAGCTCGCCGCCCTCGGCAAGCTTTCTGCCGGCCTGGCCCACGAACTCAACAATCCTGCCGCCGCTGCCGCCCGCGCATCCGATGCTCTTCTCGAATGCCTTGCCCGCCTTCGCAGGCTTGACGCTCTGCCGTATCTCTCCGAAACCAACTGCGCCGCCATCGCCAAAATCGAAACAGAAATTCGCGCCGAGTTGCAGCCTCCCGCCTTCAAAGACCAACTCGAGCGCAGCGATCGCGAAGACTCCATCACCTCCTGGCTCGAAGGCCACAAAGTTCCCGAAGCCTGGAAGCTCAGCCCGCTTCTCGTTGACGCGAATCTCACGGCGGACCATCTCGAACGTTACCTCGCCGCCTCTGGCGTAACGATGCCCACGGCACTCTCCCGCTTCGCCACCATGCTCGAAATGGAGCGCATCATCGGCCAGGTCGCTCACAGCACCCGCCGCATTTCCACCCTCGTCAAAGCCATCAAGGAATATTCCTACATGGATCAGTCGCCCGTGCAGGAAGTTGACATCGTCCGCGGCCTCGAAACCACCATCGCGATCATGGACCACAAGCTCAAAAAAGGCATCACCGTCATTCGCGAGTTCGCCCCCAACGTCCCCAAAGTCACCGCCAACGGCGGCGAACTCAACCAGGTCTGGACCAATCTCATCGACAACGCCGCCGACGCCATGAAAGATAAAGGCCAGCTGCGCGTTCGCGTCTCTCACGAAGGCGATTACGTTCTCGTCGAAATCATCGACAACGGCACTGGCATTCCCGAAGACGTTCAGCCCCACATCTTCGAACCCTTCTTCACCACCAAGGGCGTCGGCGACGGCACCGGCCTCGGCCTAGACTCCGTCCAGCGCATCATCCGCAAAGCCCGCGGCTCCATCAACTTCGAATCCGTCCCCGGCGAAACCCGCTTCCAGGTCCGCATCCCCATTCACCAGCGCCTGTAGCCTTCGCCCCTCCGCAATTTTATGTAGCGGCCACCTTCAGGTGGCCCCGCCCAGCCTTTGTAGCGGCCGCCTTCCGAGGCGGGCGCCTTTTCTGTAGCCGCCGCCCTCTGCCTGCCCGCCGCAGCTACGTTTTTCGGCGAAAGCGGGCCTATTTCCTCTTGGCCCCTCCGCGATTCTGTGTAAAATCTTGGGCATGAACCGTCGAACCTTTCTCGAGTCTTCTTTCGCCGCCGCTGCTGTCTCTTCTCTTCCCTTCCGCGGTCTTGCCGCCGCGCATCAGCTCGACGCCGTCGGCATGCAGCTTTATACCGTCCGCGGAATGATGGGCACTGATGTCCCAGGCACCATCGCTAAGGTCGCCAAAATCGGTTACAAAGAAGTCGAATTCGCCGGCTACCCGTATCTTTACTCCCCCAAAGACCTGCGCTCCATCCTCGATGCCAACGGCTTGTCCTCCCCTTCCGTCCACGTCTCTTACGACGTCGTCCAGCACCGCATTCCGCAAGCCATCGAAGCCGCGCACGTCATCGGGCACAAGTACATCATTTGCCCCTGGATCGACGACTCCCAGCGCGCCTCTGCTGACGGCTACAAACGCGCCGCTGAACTCTTCAATAAAGCCGGCGAAGCTTGCCACAAGGCCGGCCTCCAGTTCGGCTACCACAATCACTTCTGGGAATTTCTCCCCGACAAAAATCTCGGCGACAAGCTGCCTTACGATTTCCTGCTCGAGTCCTGCGCTCCCGCAAATCTCACCATGGAGCTCGACCTCTGCTGGATCACCGTCGCCAAAAAAGATCCCATCGCCTATTTCAAAAAATATCCCGGCCGCTTTTCCCAGGTCCACGTCAAGGACCTCAGCCGCATTCCCCCCATCGTCCCGGGCAAAAATTCAGACCAGATGATTGACGATGTCGCCGCGGGTTTCACCGCCATCGGCGGCGGAGTGATCGACTGGAAAACTCTTCTTCCCGCCGCCCAGGAAGCCGGGGTAAAGCACTTCTTCGTCGAAAACGACGCCCCCAAGGACGCGATCGCGAATCTCACCGAGAGCTACGCGTACCTTTCGAAACTGCGTTTTTGAACCAAAACGGGAAATCATTCGAATCCCTGTGGAAATCGTTTCGAATATTTTCCCTCTAACTTCTTTGTTCCGGCCACTTACGCAAATCGCCTAGTCCCGGTATTTTGTAATTAATTACCTTCAAGTGTTACTTTAACTGTCGGCGCGCCGACATTTTCTCCGCTTCCTCGCAGACCGTCCGAGCAGGCTTCCCGCAACTTTTTTAGGTACTTCGCTCGATTGACAAAACTCCCGCCCGGCGTCTACTGTTCTTACGAAGCTGAAAATATAAATCAAACTAAATCGACTACACCCGACATGACGACAGACTCGACGCAGTCCCCGCAAAAGTCCGCCGCCCACCAGAAAGTTCGCAAAGCTGTTTTGCCCGCCGCCGGCCTTGGCACGCGCTTTTTGCCCGCCACCAAGGCGCAGCCAAAAGAAATGCTCACGGTTGTGGACAAGCCGCAGATTCAGTACGTCGTCGAAGAATGCGTCGCCTCCGGCATCGAACACATCATCATCGTCACCGGCAAAGGCAAGAATTCCATCGAAGACCACTTCGATAATTCCCCGCTCCTCGAACGCTTTCTCGAAGAAAAGGGCAAGCACGATCAGGCGGAGATGGTCCGCCGCATCAGCAACATGGTCCAGGTCAGCTACACCCGGCAGAAAGAGCCGCTCGGCCTCGGCCACGCCGTTCTCGTCGCAAAAGATCTCGTCGGCGATGAACCGTTTGCCGTGCTTCTCGGTGACGTCCTGATCCCCGGTCCAAATCCAGCCACCAGACAACTCATCAACGTTTACGAGGCCACCGGCACCGGCGCCATCGCGGTCGAAGAAGTTCCCCGCGATAAAACGCATCTCTACGGAATCGTTGCCGGCGAACCCGCTCCGCAACCTCCATTCGGCGAACGCCTGCTGCGCATCCGCGACCTGGTCGAAAAACCAAAAAACGAAGAAGCACCCAGCAACCTCGCCATCACCGGCCGCTACGTTTTGCCCTCCGCGATTTTCGATTGTCTCGAACGCACCAAGCCCGGCGCCGGCGGCGAAATCCAGCTCACCGACGCCATGCGCCTCCTCGCCAAAGAGCAAGGCCTGTGGGCCTACATTTATGAAGGAATTTCCTACGATGCGGGAGATAAACTCGGCTTCCTGAAAGCCACCGTCGAACTCGCCCTGCAAAATCCGGAACTCGGCTCCAGCTTCCGCGCCTACCTCAAATCTCTGAAACTCTAACCTGTGTTCTTCATGGCAATCATGTCATTGGTTGTGAATTAAGAAAAATAATTTGTCATCCTGAGGGACGCGCAGTTTGCGTCCCGAAGGACCTCAACGTAGGAATCGTGCAAGGTCTTAACCTTGAGATCCTTCGGCTATCCTTATCGGATAGCCTCAGGATGACAGTTTGTGTGGAGGGTCCAACCTTGACAACCGTTCATTCGCGAGGAACTGCACTCCGCCTATTCAATCCTTCTTCTTCGCCGGCTTCTTCTCTTTGCTTTCCTTGGCCGCCGTCTCTTTGCTCTCCGTCGTCTTCGCCGCAGAATCCTTGCTCTCGTTCGATTCCGATTTCGCCGCGGGAGCATTGTCGCTTCCCGCGCTCTTCTTCCCAGCGTAATCCGTCACATACCAGCCCGCGCCCTTGAATTGAATCGCCGGAGCCGTCAACGTCCGCTCCACTTTTCCCCCGCAATGCGGGCACTTCTTCAGATGCGGTCCCGCCACACTCTCAATCTTCTCCGTTCGCCGCTCACACTTCGTGCACTGGTATTCGTACAGTGGCACAGGCAATCCTCCTGCGTGTTCTCTAAACTTCCAATTATAGCATGCAGCTTCCGGCCGCCTCCCTCCAACCCCGCGTGCTAAACTTTCCGGTACGCGTTTCCCATGACGAATAATTCACAGGCCGGCGATCCCCTCTCTCCTCACCGTGGTACTCTCTATCTTGTCGCCACCCCGATCGGCAATCTGGAAGACATCACACTCCGCGCGCTGCGTATCCTGAAAGAAGTCGACCAGATCGCCTGCGAAGACACCCGCCACACCCTGAAACTCTTGAATCACTTCGAAATTCGCAAGCCGCTGGTCAGCTATCATGAGCACAACGAAATCACCCGCGCCCCGGAGCTAGTCCACGCGATGGAGCAAGGCGCCAGCGTCGCGCTGGTCAGCGATGCGGGCATGCCGCTCGTCTCCGACCCCGGCTTTCGCCTGGTCTCTCTTGCCATTCGCCACCAGATTCCGGTGATTCCCATTCCCGGGGCCTCGGCACTACTGACGGCGCTAGCCGCTTCCGGCTTGCCCAACGAAGAATTTCTTTTCCTGGGATTTCTACCGGCCCGCTCCAGCGAACGCCGCCGCGCCCTCGAGCATCTGCGGATAGAAAATCGAACTATCATCCTCTACGAAGCGCCGCACCGCATCGCCGAAACACTCGCCGATGCGCTGGCAATCCTGGGCGACCGTCCGGCGTGTCTCGCCCGCGAGGTCACAAAAATCCACGAAGAATTCCGCCGCGGCTCGCTCTTCGCCCTGGTGCAATCGCTTGAAGAGCATCCCGTCAAAGGTGAAATCACGCTGATCCTCGGGCCACCCGAAACCGGTGCGCCGGGCTCGCAAGCAGACACCGCCCAATCCCTCGCCGCACGCGTGGATGAATTGATGCACCAGGCAAAACTCGACCGCAAAGAAGCCCTGAAGCTCGCCGCCAAGGAACGCGGCATCACCCGCCGCGACGCCTACCGCCAGCTCCTCGACGAAAATCCCCCCGAAGCGGAATAGCTCTCATAGTTCGCAATACTGAAAACACGTTGTCATCCTGAGGGGCGCGCCGTTTGCGCCCCTCAGGACCTCAACTTATACACGGTACAAAATTTAGATGTTGAGATCCTTCGGCTATCCTCGTCGGATAGCCTCAGGATGACATGCCATCGATTGCGTTGAATGATGGGGAAATCTATTTGGTGAAGATTTGGAGAGCTTGCTTCAATACACCGATTCCGAACGAAACATCCGCTGAAACCGCGGGCCGACAAATTGCACACCCACCACTTTTTCTCCGTCCGTCACACCATCGCTGATGTGCACGACTTTTCCCTGGGTTTCAAAATCCTGCGCGTCCCGCCGCGGCGCGCCAACTTGCGAAGGAATCCGGATTTCCAGGCTGGAACCGATCGCCACGTCGAACCGCGTGCGAAACGCGGCTCCGCTCCGGCATAAATTCTCGCTGGCGGTATCTTCTTCGAAGGAAAATCCTCGCGCGTCGCGGCCGCGTACGCGCAATGGCAGGCGGACCGCAATCCTACGTTCGGACCTCTTCCGGGCGATGCTCTCGCTGACTGGACTCATGGGCTGGGGCTCCATTGTCGGCGCTCTTTTCCGCAAAAAAACGGTCCACGTTCTCGACCACTTCCTGCGGCGTGCGCGCCGAATGCACGATTCGCCGAAGTTCGCTGCCGTTCTTGACGCTGTGCGTAAACCAGCAGGCGAACTGCTTCATTTTTCCCACGCCGTCCGGTAGATTTGAGTTAAGAATTTTCTGGTAGTAGCCAGAAAGTAACTGCCGGCGATCCTCTTCGGTTGGCACTTCGTAACGCCCCGTGGCCCGGTATTGCTCCATCTGCCGGAAGATCCACGGATTCGTTGCCGCCGCCCGGCCGATCATCACCGCATCGCAGCCGGTATCTTTCACCAAGCGCGCCGCATCCTCCGGCGACTGCACGTCGCCGTTCCCAATCACGGGAATCTTCACGGCCTGCTTCACCGCCGCAATAATGTTCCAGTCCGCTTTGCCGGTGTAGCCCTGCGCGCGCGTGCGCGGGTGAATCGCCGCCGCTTCCACGCCGAGCTGCTCCGCCATCTTCACCACTTCGAGGGCGACGATCGATTTCTCGTCCCAGCCCGCGCGCAGCTTGATGGTGAGCGGAATTTTCACCGCCGCGCGCACGCCCTTCAGGATTTCTTCCAGCAGCGGCAACTCGCGCAGCAGGCCGGAGCCGCCGCACTTCACCACTTTTTTCGCCGGGCAGCCCAAGTTGATGTCCACGGCATCGTAGCCGAGGTCTTCCACCATGCGCGCCGCGTCGGCCATCACCTGAGGATTCGCGCCAAACAATTGAGCCGCGATCGGGTGCTCGTCTTCCTCAAAGAAAAGATAGCGCAGAGTCTTTTTCGCGCTGCGAGTGATGCCCTCGGAGCTGGTGAACTCGGTCATCAAGAGGCCGCAGCTACCGAGCCCGCGAATCACGCGTCTAAACAGGGTATCCGTCACGCCCGCCATGGGCGCCAGAATGGTCGCCGGACGGATGGCAAGGTCGCGAACTTTGTATTCGGCGGGAATCATGGCAATTTCACTTTCCAGTTTATCAGGCGTCGCCGCTTGGTGTCTCACAGATGTTACGCGGGTAGCTTTATTGACTAGCGTCCCCCCGCATCGTACGCTGCCATTTGGGGCAAGATTCGCGTAATTTCAGGCCTTCATGATGCGCTGGTCCTCATTGCCAAACCGATTGCTCGTGACCCTGGCGATTCTCTTCGCCGCCGCGGCCGTTTTTTATTCCGGCGTCTGGATGTACGTGGAACGCACCGCGGTTCCGCGCGTGGAACTGGGATTTAACAGCAAGCACGTTAATCAGTACGACGGAAAAACGCATTGCATGAAAGTTTCCGACGTGGTGCCGGGCAGTCCCGCGGAACGCGCCGGGCTGCGAGCCGGCGACCGCATCATCGGCGTTGACGGGCAGATGCTTACCACGTCGCGCCCCTTTGATCTGGCATACGCGGCCGGAAAACCGGGCGACGCCGTTATGTTCCTCGTCCAACGCGAGGGAGAAGCAAACCCGGTTGAGATTCATGGAATCTTCCGCGCGTCACTGGAAGATGGGGCGCCCGAGGGTTTTGCCAAAACGTCGGCGGTGGAGATCACGCGGTCCTTCCCGGTGCTGTTCCTGCTGGTGGGGTTGACGGTTCTTTTTCTCCGGCTGAATGATCCGAACGCCTGGCTGCTCGCTTCCCTGTTTTGCGGATTTGTCGCCGCCCCGGGATTTTCCCATCCCGCGGCCGCGATGGGCCATCACCTGCGCTCCGCTGCGCTGATCTACCAGCTGATTTTTTCCGCGCTGCTTTGCCCGCTTTTCTATATTTTCTTCGCCGTCTTCCCTGCCCGCTCGCCCATGGATCGCCGTGTCCCCTGGCTGAAATGGGTCTGCGTGGCGTTTGGAATTGCGATGGCGGCGGCTGGGGTGTTAACCGGCGATCTGCGGGAACCTGGCGCCGCGGCGGATCTGATTGGCGGCGGACCAGGGGAAAATCTCCGCTTGTCGCTTATCTATGCGGATTACCTCTTGATCGCGCTGGGGCTGGCTTCGCTGGCGATGAACGCGTTTGCGGGAAGTTCCGATCCCGTCGTCCGGCGGAAATCCCGCGTAATTCTCTGGGGCACGCTGATCGCCGTGCTGCCGCTGGTGCTGGAGAAAGCGGCGATAGATTTCACGGAGTACCGCCCATCGTTCTGGGTCAACACGATCCTGATTATCATCTGCGCGCTATACCCGCTTTCGTTCGGCTATGCCGTGGTGAAGCATCGGGTGATGGAAATTCCGGTGCTGCTGCGGCGCAGCGCGCGCTATTTTCTGGTCCAGCGAGGATTCATCGTGCTGCTGTTCGCCGTCGTTTTTTCGGCGATTGCGTTCTTTTCCCACACGCTGTCGAGCTTTTTCCAGCCCAATGCCAGCGCGGGAATGATGTTCAGCGCCGCGTTTGGAATCGCCCTGGTGTGGGCCTCGGCGCCCCTGGTGAAGCGCGGCACCCAGCGCATTGACCGCGCATTTTTCCGCAGCGCCTATGACGCCCGCTTGATCCTGCAGGACCTTGCTGAAAAGGCGCGCACCGTGACCAGCCGCGCCGAGTTGGCCGCACTCTTGCAGCATCACCTGGAAAAAGCCCTGCATCCGAAGAATTTCATCTGCTACTTCGCGGCAGGTGACTCACAACTGTCGGCGGAGTCCGGGAATGTTCCGCCCGGCGCGCAGACGCTTTCCACCGGACTCGTGTCGCTGGCCATGCTGACGCTGCGCGGAAAATCGTGGGACGTCCCGCTGCCCGCCGAAGACGAGGCCGACGATCTTTCCATGCTGGCCCCGATTGCGCCTGAATGCCTGGTGCCAATTCTGGACCACGCCGGGCAGCTTTCCGGATTGCTGGTGCTGGGCCAGCGGCTTTCCGAGGAGCCGTATTCGAGTGAGGACAAACGCCTCCTGGATTCCGTAGCCAGCCAGGCCGGCATCGCCATTGAAAATTTCGGGCTGGCGGAAAAAATGGCGGAGCGCATGGAAGTGGACCGCCGCGTGGCCCGCGACATGGAAATTGCGCGCGAAGTGCAGTCGCGGCTGTTTCCGCAATTTCTTCCTCCGCTGAAAACATTGCAATACACGGGAAAGTGCATCCAGGCGCGCGTGGTCGGCGGCGATTATTACGACTTCCTCGATTTGGGCGCGGGCCGGCTCGGCATCGTGCTGGCGGATATCGCCGGCAAGGGCATCGCGGCGGCGTTGCTGATGGCGAATCTGCAGGCGAATCTCCGCAGCCGGTTCATGGTTGCCCTGGAAGATCCGCAGCAGTTGCTGCAATCCGTAAATCAGCTTTTCGTGGAAAATACGCCGGAGGACAGCTACGCCACGCTGTTCTATGCCGATTACGACGACGCGAACCATTGTCTGCGCTATGCAAATTGCGGACACAATCCGCCGCTGCTAGTGCGAGCGAACGGAGAGATCGAACGGCTGGGAGCCACCGCAACAGTGCTGGGTCTTTTCAAGGACTGGAATTGCGAAGTCAAAAAAGTCTCCATGGGACCCGGAGATTTTCTGGTGATTTATACCGATGGAGTCACCGAAGCGCCGGATCCGGCGGGCGAAGAGTTCGGTGAGGAGCGCCTCATCAAAGTTGTGCGCGCGCATCCGCAAGCCCAGGTGACTGAAACGCTCTCTGCGATCCTCGCCGAAGTGCAGCGATTCAGCGGCGCGTGCCAGGCCGATGATCTGACACTGGTGGTCGCCCGGGTGCAGTAAGCTGTGGATAGCCAGAGATATTGAGTGCGGGAGCGAAGCTCCCGCTTTTGAGACGTAAAGTCGTTCTCCCAATTTACATTTACAGGGGTTGTCTAGACGGTAAAAGCGAGAGCTTCGCTCTCGCACTCCAAAATTACTTTTTTGCGGGCGGTTCTTCCTTGAGGAATTTGTCGAGGCGGAGGAATTTGCGGCCAAGGGCGCCGCTGTAGGCGGACCACTCCGGTTCGCCGGAATCAACCGCCAGGGCCGCGCGAACCGCTCCCATTTTCGAATCCAGATCATCCATGTAGTGAAACGCCAGCGCTTCGCGAATCATCGGCAGCTTGGGCGAGCCGAATTCGTATTCGCCGTGATGGCTGATCAGAATGTGCTGCACAACCGTCTTGAGTTTCTCTGGAAAACCTTCGATCGCATCCATCTCTTTCGAGACAGTTTCCAGTTCCATGGTGATGTGGCCGAGCAACTGGCCTTCCGCCGTATAACTGACCGCGCGTTCGTAGCACAACTCATCCAGTTTCCCGACATCGTGCAGCAGCGCCGCGGTTACAAGCAAATCCTCATCCAGCTCGGAATAGTGCGCGGCAATCAGTTTGGCCAGGCCGCACAATCCCACCACGTGCTCGATCAATCCGCCGATATAGGCGTGATGCATCACCTTTGCAGCCGGCGCGCGCTTGAATCGCGCCACATTTTTCGGATCGGTCAGAATCTTCGATGTCAGCTTTTTCAGCCAGAGATTTTTCATCCCTTCGATAAAGCCCAGCACCTGCCCATAAAGTTTTTCCACGTCGTACGGCGTGCACGGCAGAAAGTCGGCCAGATCGATCTCCTCAGGTTTGGCTACGCGGAACTGCTGCAGGGTAAGCTGCGGTTTGTTGCGGTAAAGCTCCACGCGGCCCTGCACCTTGATGAAATCGTCGCGGCTGACTTCCCTGGCAAGCGACTCGAACTGGTCCCACATGCGCGCTTCCACCGTGCCGGTGCGGTCGCCCAGCTCCATGCGCAAATACGGCTTGCCGCCGGCGGTGTTGCGGACTTCTTTTTCGTGAACGAGGAAAAATCCGGTGATGGATGGATCGGGTTCGAGATCTTTAACAAAAAGTTTTTTCACTTTGCCTGGCCGCTGGTTTTCTTTCCGAACAACAAATACTTTTTGTGGCCCTTCTTTTCTTTCGAGGCTTCAGGCGTGGCGCTGACTTCTTCGATCTCGGAGTTCCCGCCGCCAGCCATGTCCTGGTAACCGGGCTTCACCACGACGTAGCTCTGCTCGCGCAGCGTCTTCAGGTATTCGCGCAGAGCAGGCTCCATCCGCTCGCTGTACAGGTGATTCATGATTTCATCTTCCACTTTGTCGAACGGCTGCTCGCCCTCCTCGTAGCGTTCCAGCACTTGCAGAACAAGGAAGCCCTGCTTGGTTTCGATCACGTCGGTCATCTGGTTCTTTTTCATTCCAAAAACCTGATCTTCCAGTTGCTTGGAAAGTTCGCCCCGCTTGTACGTTCCCAGGTATCCGCCCTGTTGCGCGGTGCTGCCGTCGGAGAAGCGCTTGGCGATCGTGGCGAAGTCCTCGCCATCCTTGATTCGTTGCAGCAGGCCCTCGGCCTTTTTCTTCAGGTCGGGAAGTTCCGCCTCTGTTTTTCCAGCGGTGCTGATCTCGATGGCCCGCAATGCCACCTGCTCCGGCTTCACGAACTCTTTCTTGTGCTCTTCGTAATACTTCATCGAATCTTCGCGGCCGATGTTGATGTGCGAGCCCACTTCGCGGCGGATGACTTCCTGGGTCAGGAATTTGTTGCGAATGTTGGCTTTGAAATCGTCCCAGTTCAGGCCTTCCTTGGTGACCGCCTTTTCCAAGTCCTCAGGACCGGACAGTTTGTTCTGGATACGGATCTGGTCGAGTTGCTTTACCACCTCCGCCTCGACGTTGATGCTCATGTCCTTGCCGCGCTGGGCCAGCAGCGACTGGTCAATCAAATCGCGCAGGGCAAATTTCTGGCGATCTTCCACGGCGACTTGCAGTTGCTCCGGGGTGCAGCGGCCGTTGCAATCCTGCTGGGCGTCTTCCGCGGCTGCAGTGCGCGCCTTCTGCAACTCGGAGGTGGTGATAATCTCGTTGTTCACACGGGCGACAATCTCTTCGACCACTTTTCCTTCGCCTGTCACCGCGGGCTTCGCGGCCTTTTCCGTCTTAGCGGCGGGGGCGGCCGGCTTCTTCGGCTGCTCCTTTTCCGGTTCCGGCGCGGCCATTTGCGGCGCTTCGAGTGATGGCGGCTTCTGCGCCGGCGGATTCTCTTGCGGCGTGGGATTCGAGGGCTGATTGGCCGGGGGATTCTGCGCCAGCAGCGGCAGGGCAAACAGCAAGCCGGCCAGCAATACGGTCTTCTTCATTATTTTCACCATTAGATGAGTTTAGCCTTCTCCGCGCAAACCGAGCAATACGTTTCTCAGCGCCCCGGGCACCGATTCCCCGCGCTGGAGTTCCATCCAAAGCACGCCGCTGGGATCGAGCTTGATGCCCTTGCGCGAGCGCACCACTTTGACCACGGCGGCGGGGTCGAGTTGCGTTTCGGGGTGGAACCTCAGCGCGATCCGCGTTCCCTGCCGCTCCACCGACGCGATGCGCAACTTCTCGCTGATGGATTTGAGCATGGCGTACTCCAAAAGGTTTTCTACGGATTTGGGCATGGCGCCGAAGCGGTCTTCGAGTTCCTTGCGCACGTCCTGCTTCTCGGCCTCGGTGGCGATGGAGGAGATGCGTTTGTAGGTGCGCAGGCGGAGGTTTTCGCTGGGGACGTACTCCTGCGGGATGCGCACGTCCATGCCGAGGCTGAGGGTGGTGCGTAGCTCGGGCATGGACTCTTCGCCCTTGAGCTTGGCCACGGCGCCCTCAAGCATCTGAACGTAGAGATCGAATCCGATGGATTCGATGTGGCCGTGCTGCTGGCGGCCCAGGAGATTGCCCGCGCCGCGAAGTTCCAGGTCGAGAGCGGCGATGCGGAAGCCGGCGCCGAGTTCGCTGAACTCTTTCATGGCGGCCAGGCGTTTGCGGGCGATATCGGAGAGGATTTTTTCGGTGGGCACCAGGAGATAGGCGTAGGCGCGCTGGTGCGAGCGGCCGACGCGGCCCCGGAGCTGGTAGAGTTCGGCGAGGCCGAGGCGATCGGCACGGTTGATAAGGATGGTGTTGGCGCGGGGGATGTCCAGGCCGTTTTCGACGATGGTGGTGGCGACGAGGACGTCGGCTTCTTCGCGGATAAATTTCAGCATCACCGCTTCCAGCTCTTTTTCGCCCATCTGGCCGTGGCCGACAACGACGCGGGCTTTTGGCACGAGTTTCGAGACCAGCGATGCGAGCGAATAGATGGATTCGACGCGGTTGTGGATGAAATAGACCTGGCCCTCGCGGGCCAGTTCGTTTTCAATGGCGCGGCTGACCAATTCTTCGCTGAATGGCGCGACGGAGGTTTGAATCGCCAGGCGGTCGCGCGGTGGCGTTTCAATCAGCGACATATCGCGCAGACCGACCAGCGACATGTGCAGGGTGCGCGGAATGGGCGTGGCGGAGAGAGCGAGGGCGTGCACGTTCTTGCGCATCTCTTTCAGGCGCTCTTTGTGTGCGACGCCGAAGCGCTGCTCTTCATCCACGATCATCAGGCCGAGGTCTTGAAATTTGATGTCCTTGGAAAGCAGACGATGCGTGCCGATGACGATGTCCACTTTTCCGGCTTCGAGGTCGGTGAGAATGATTTTTTGTTCGGCGGCGGTGCGGAAACGGCTGAGCATTTCGATGCGCGTGGGAAAAGCGGCGAAACGTTTTTTGAAAGTTTCAAAGTGCTGGAAGGCCAGCACGGTGGTTGGCGTGAGGACGGCGATCTGCTTGCCATCGGCCACGGCTTTGAACGCGGCGCGCATCGCCACTTCGGTTTTGCCGTAGCCCACGTCGCCGCAGAGCAGGCGGTCCATCGGCGTTGCTTTTTCCAGATCTTTCTTGATGTCGGCGATGGCGGTGCGCTGGTCGGCGGTTTCTTCGAACTCGAAGGCGTCTTCGAATTCCCGCTGCCAGGCGCCGTCGGCGGAAAACGCGAAACCCTCGGCGGTCTTGCGCTCTGCGTAGAGCGCGAGCAACTGGTCGGCCATGTCTTCGAGGGATTTCCGGACGCGGGTTTTGCGCGTGGCCCATCCCGTGCCGCCCAGTTTGTCCAGAGTTGGTTCGGAGCCTTCGACGACGCGATAGCTCTGCACCAAGTCCATGCGTTCGAGGGGAACGTAGAGGCGGGCGTCGTCCGCATAGCGCAGCAACATGAATTCGCCGCGGCGGCCCTCCGATTCGATCAGCCGCAAACCCTCGAACTGGCCGATGCCGTGATCCACGTGGACCACATAATCGCCGGGCTTCAATTCGGCAAAGTCGGCGAAAAAGCCGCTGGTGCGGATTTTGCGGCTGGGGCGTTCGACGGAAGGCGTTACGTCGAAAAGATCGGCGTTGCCGTAAATCGTGACCTTCGCTTCGGGGAATGAAACGCCTTGTGCAAACGGCGCGCGCACCAGTACGAGCGCCGCGCTTTCCGTGGCGCTTTCGGCCGTGAAACCCGCGGCAGCTTCTTCGGTTTCGCCGAGCACGTAGGGAACTTCGTATTCGCGGCAGATGTCGGCGTAGCGCTCCAATTCGCCGAGGCTTGCGGCGGTGAGATAGACAGTGCCGCCGGAAGCGAGTTGCGATTTGACGTCAGCGACACAAGCGGCGACGTCGCCATGGAAACGGGTGCTGGGCCGTGAACTCAACTCGAACCGCTGGCCGCCGTTTTGCGCAAGATTCAGCTGCTCAAGTTCCGCACGGGACGTTTTCACCAGCGCGCGTTCCCAGTCCGCTTCGCTCCAGAAATAATGGGCCACTTCCGGAGAATTCGCGTGGCCGTGGCGTTCGTAATTTTCGGTGGCCGCTTCGCGCAGTTTCTTTGCGGCTTCGCGCAGCGCCAGCGGTTCATCCAGAAAGACGATGGGCTTCAACGAACTTTCGGCGAGTTCAAAAAGCGCGCTGCCGCCGGCTTCCGAGGTCGCGCCCATCCAGCGGCCCGGCTCCCAGTCCTCGGCTTCGCGGCTGCCGGGCGCGGGGACGCTCCATTCGGCAAGCGGGAGAATGGTGGTCTTATTCACAGGAGCGACGGAACGTTGGGTGCGTGGATCGAATTCACGGACAGATTCAACGGTGTCGCCGAGGAGTTCGATGCGCACCGGGCGCAAAGCTTCCGGTGAAAAAACGTCGATGATGCCGCCGCGAACGGCGAACTGGCCGGGGAGGTCCACCATTTCCGTGCGGGCGTAGCCGATGCTTCCGAGGTGATGGATGAGCGTTTCGTGGGAAAGTTCGGAATCTTTGGCGAGGATTTGCGCGAGCGTCAGATAGACGTAGGGATCCTGGTAGCGCCACAACGCGGAAGCCATCGGGGCGATCACCAGAGAAACTTCGCCGTTCGCCAGGCGATAGAGTGTGGCAGCGCGGCGTTCCAGAATGTCGGCGTGCGGAGCTTGCGAGTCCCAAGGCAAGTTGTCGAAAGCGGGCAGAACTGCGACGCCGCCAGTGGAGCCCGGGAAAATCTGGCTGAAGAAGCGGACGCTTTCGGCGAGATCCTCGGCGCGGCGATTATTCTCGGTGAGAAAGAAGGCGGGGCGCCGCAATTCGTGGGCGAAGTACGCCGCCGTGAGGGCTTTTGCGATGTCCTGCAGGCCAGAAAGGCCGATGAGGCCTGCGCCGGAACGTAGTTCTCCCAACGCGCCATCCAGGGAGGGGTGGCGCAACAATCGATCCAATCGTTCTCTAACCGCGGGCAGTATCATGCTGCTTGCAAAACTTTTTCCAGCGTGTCAAGGTCCCGCGCTTACCGCGGGAGGCTTCACGTAACTGAGTTGACCTACGTTACCGACCTAAAGGTCGGCCACTACAAGGATTGGATACGACGCAAGATTTCCGTTGTCGAATAGCCTTCAACGATTTCGATCCGCTCCACTTTTCCTCCGGCTGCTTCGACTTCTTCGCGCCCCACGATTTGATTGCCGGGCCAGTCGCCGCCTTTCACCAGAACGTCGGGGACCAGCGCGGCCACGGTTTTTTGCGGCGTCAACTCATCGAATACCACGACCGCGTCAACACATTCGAAGTTGGCGAGAATTTCCGCGCGCTCCTGTTCCGGAATCACGGGACGCCCGGCGCCTTTCAAGGCGCGGACACTTTCGTCGCTGTTTATTCCGACGACCAGGGCGTCTCCGAGCGCGCGGGCCGCTTCCAGCAATTGGATGTGGCCCGGATGCAAAAGATCGAAACATCCGTTGGTGAAAACCACGCGCCGCCCGTTGCGTTTCCCCGGGCCAAACCGCAGAATGAGTTGTTCAAGAGTCAAAACCGCGGGATGCAAAGGTTCTCCATGCTCGCTTGTGACGGCGTCGAAGTGAATCCGAGTGAAATTCAATTCTACCATGCCGCCCGGGAAGGCCGCTGGAGCGGCGGGCGCGGCGCATGAGCCACAAACCGCTGTGGCAAGCGCTGGCAGGTCTTGCGTGCCTGATTGTGGGCGGGCTGTGGACCTACGCGGGTGCGCGCGGCTACACGGAAAAACGTGTAAACGCGGTGGCAGGCGCATGCCGCGTAGATATGACCATCATTCAGAAGCGCGATATTCCCGCGCAGGTGAACACGGGCGCTGTGGTCCTGTTTCACGGGCTGGCGTCGAACAAGTACATCATGCGGTATCTGGCGCGGGGCTTTGCGGAGCTGGGCTTGACGGTTTTTGTGCCGGATCTTCCCGGGCATGGGCGCACGCCCGGTCCATTTACGGCGGAGAAGGCCGAAGACTGCGGACGCTCTTTATTGCGGGGACTTTCGGCGCGGGGGCTGATTGCGCACGATCGCACGATTCTGGCCGGACATTCGATGGGCGGGGCGATTGCGCTGCGGCTGGCGCAGGAATTCCGGCCGGCGGGGGTGATCGCATTTTCGCCGGCGCCGATGCAGGCGAAGCATGGCGTGACGCCGGAAAAATTGTTGTTTCAAAATCCGCCAGCCCTCTTGCCAAACACTTTGATTACCGCGGGACAATTTGAACCGAAGGGATTGGCCGCGAACGCCGAAGACCTGGTTGCCGGAAATACGGACCCGACCATTCAATTTCATGCGCTGCCCGGACAATCGCATGTAAGCGTTCTGTTTTCTCCCGGCGCCGCGATGATGTCGCAAGCGTGGGCGGCACGCGTGCTGAACGTGTCGAATCCTGGTCAGCTTCCGAGCCTGCTTTACCTCGGTGGAGGCGTGCTGGGATTTCTGGGAATTCTGCTGCTTTCGGGGCCGTTTTTGCGTGAATTGGCGACGGTTGCCCCGGAGGAAGTCGCGGGAGATTCCCTGGTGCCCGGAACGCTGCGATTTCTGGCGGAACTGGTGCTGGCTTCCGCGGCGGTGGTGTTTCTGCTTCGCTACGTGATTCCATTGCGAGTGCTGAGATTGTTTGAGGGCGACTATCTGGCGAGCTTTTTTCTGCTTACCGGGGCAGTTCTCGTATTGGCGCATCCAAGACTAGCCCTGAAAAAGCTGGCCGCGAAGCCGGGGGTGATGTTGAGCGCGGCCGCCGGCGGGCTGATTCTGCACCTCTTGGTCACGGGATGGTTCGACCTGACCGTGACGAGCGCGTGGTTGACATTGCAACGATGGGAACGTTTCCCGCTCTTTTTCCTCGCGGCGTTCGTATTCCTCTACGCGCTGGAAATTCTGCTTGGCCCGGTGGCCGAACCTCGAAAACGGCTGGGGATCGATTACCTGGCGATTCTGCTGGCGTGGCTGGTGCCGGTGCTAGGCACGTTTGTGCTGCACAGCGGCCAGATCCTGCTGGTGCTGCTGATGCCCTATTTCGCGCTGTTCTTTCTGTTCATGCGGCTGGGTGCACGATTGGTACGCCGGCGCACGGCTTCCGCCGCGGCCGCCGCAATCTTCGGTGCTATACTGTTGGCGGGTTTCTGCCTGGTGCTCTTTCCTGTGTCCTAGGAGCGGCCGGCCGCCCTGTGAAAACCCTGTCCCGCCTGAGCCGGAGAAGCAAAGATCGTTCACCAAGAACGCACGAATGGCTGAAATTGTCATCATCGGTGGCGGACCTTCGGGCGCCATGTGCGGGGAACAACTCGCGCGTGCAGGGAATTCCGTAACCATTTTTGACGAACGGCTGGCGTGGGAAAAACCCTGCGGCGGCGGGCTGACGTACAAGGCCACGGAACATTTCCCTTTCCTGCTGGACAATCCTCATCCGAAAAAGCTGGTGCGCAACGTCGAGATTATCAGCGCGGAAAACCAGCGCGCCAAGCTCGACTTGAAACATCCCATCGTGATTTATTCGCGGCGGGTGCTGAACGGCTTTTTGCTGGAGCGCGCGCGCGAAGCCGGCTGCGAAGTGCAGCACCGCCGCGTGCAGCAGATCGACACTTCCACGGACAAGCCGCGCTATTGCGTGGAAGGCGAATGGCGGACTGTGGATTTTATTGTGCTCGCTTCGGGTGCGCGCAACCAGATGCTGCCCGGCACGCGGGCGCTTTCCGCCGATGAACTGGAAATGACGCAGGGCTATTTCGTGCCGCAGACAGCCGAAGAGATCATCATCAAGTTTCTGCCGGAGTTTGAAGGATACATCTGGTCGTTTCCACGGGCGGATCACATTTCACTGGGAATCTGCGGAAGCATGGCAGCGCACACCAGCACCGAGCTTCGTTCGCACCTGCATACGTTTGCGGCGGCGGAAAAATTCGTCACGGAAAACGCCAAGTTCTACAGCCATGTTCTGCCTTCGCCGCAGGTAAAGACGCTGGCGGACCGCGCGGTGATCGGAAGAAATTGGGCGATGTGCGGCGACGCGGCGGCTTGGGTGGACCCGCTGACCGGTGAGGGATTGTTCTACGCGATGCGCTCCGGCGAATTGCTGGGCCGCTCGATCGCGGAAGGCTGCCCCGAGATGTATCCCTCGCGGGTGCGGGCTTCTTTTTCGTTGGAACTTGAATTTGCCGCTCGCATCGTGCGGCGTTTCTATCGCGGGTCTTTCCTCGGCTGCTCAGTGACAACGCGCATGGTGCAGTTTCTGCAGCGCAACGCGGTGTTCCGGCAGCTGCTCAGCGATCTCTTTTGCGGCACGCAGGACTACAGTTCACTGAAACAGCGTGTGCTGGGCCATCTAGGCGGAACGCTTAGCCAGTTCGTGACCAGCGTCTTGAATTTCGATAAGCCTGCGCCGAAGTTGCGGCGCACCGTTCCCGCCGCAGACTAAGCTCCAACTGCTTCATTCTGTTCCTGATGGCACGATTTCCCGGGCTGATCGAGTACCAGCGTCGTAGTTTCTCCACGCATTCCATTCTGGAACTTTCGTAAATACAGTCCTATTACTCTTCTTCCTATTGCTTTGCCGTTCACGCAGGCGTAGGGTGAATTCCTATTTCAACTTGAGGCTCAGCCTCACGGAGGAGGTCCCCTTGAAAACCAGGCATGTCGTTCTTCAGGATCAATCCAATCTGAATCTCACCCTCGCTCAACTCGATTCGGTAGCAGAGGCATTACAAACACAGCTGGATCGCGACTTCACGCCCGTGTGGGGAGTTCGCGCGCTGCTGCAAGCGATCGACCGCAATCAGGCCGTGCCCCACGGCGCCTGGCCGATGCGCATTCTGGATCAATCGCAGGCCGGGCTTGGCGTACATCTGGATAATCACGGCAAGCCGTTTGCGGAAATTCAAGCCGGGACGGACTGGACAATCACCGCGAGCCATGAATTGCTGGAAATGCTGGTAGACCCGCTGGGGAAAAAGTTGATCAGCGACAGCGATATTGACCCGGCGTCCGACGGCCACCAAGTGCAATATCTGGTGGAAGTGGGCGACCCTGTTGAGGTTTTCGCGTACCAGATCAACGGCGTTTCGCTATCGGATTTCATCACGCCGGAGTATTACGACCTGAACGCGGCACCCGGCACTTCGTATGATTTTCTGAACCAGCTGCAATCGGCGCTGGAAGTGCCGCCAGGCTGTTACATTTCATGGCTGGATCCGCAGGATGGCCGGTGGCACCAGAAGCAGCCCGACGGTTCATTCATCACGGCGCAAGCCAAGGCAAACTTTAAGAAGAATCCGCGCGATGAACGCGACGCGGCATTCACCGACGACGACAACGCGACGCGGCACGACCAACTGCGGGTTCGCAGCCGGTACAGTGCGGCGCAGGCATCGAGAAAAGCCGCAGGACAGAAGTAACATTGCTTTTTTGTGGGCGAGGACGCCCGTTTTGAAGCGGGCGTCCCCGCGGTGCTTTCGGGTGGCATCCGGCAAAACGTTACGAGCGATGGCTGGTATGCCAGAGGTGTGGCAGGATGGAACTTCGCGACTGATCCCCCGAGGTTCCCTTGCTAAAACGACTTTTCAAGAAAAACTTACGAACTATGTTCAATCTTTGGCCGCCGCTGATGGGCGCGGGGATCCGGATAACGCGCATTCAGGCAGACTGGAAAGAAATTGAAGTAGAGATGAAGCTGCGGCGGTGGAATGCGAATTACGTGGGGACGCATTACGGCGGATCGCTTTATTCGATGGCGGATCCGTTTTACATGGTGATGTTCATCGAGATTCTGGGACGGGACTACATTGTCTGGGATAAATCAGCCATGATTCGATTTCGCAAGCCGGGGCGAGGGACGGTTCACGCCCATTTTCGGATCACGCAGGAACAGGTGGATGAAATTCGCGAAGCGTTGCGGATGGATGAAAAGGTTGATCGCGAGTTTGGGGTCGAGGTGAAGAACGGTGAAGGGGAAATCATTGCGGAAGTGAAGAAGATATTGCAGTTTCGGAAGAAGAAAAGCGAAGCGGACAAGGCGTAAAGAGATTTCCGGGGTAAGAGCGTGGAAGCGCCAAGCGGGAGATTCATCCCGCAGGAACCGAGGGATGGGGCAGACTTGACGTTCCGAGGGGGTCGTGCCGCGTAAGTTCATCCAAGGTGCAATCAGCCCGCCTCGGAAGGCGGCCGTTACTTAAGGATCCCGCAGACCCCGTTAGAAGGTTATATTGGTCCGTGTACCGGCCGGCCCGGTGGTGCGTCTAAATGCGGAGCAGAGGGGAGCAATGACCAAGAGAACTTTTGCGCTGATTTGCTTGGTGTGTTTGGGAACGATTGCGGCGATTGCGTTGCCGAACCATCCGGTGGGAAGCGGCCCCGCTGATGCGGGCGGATTGAAGGTGACGATTCAGGAGTGGGCTGTGCCGACGAAAGGCGCGCATCCACACGATCCGGCGGTGGGGGCGGATGGAGCGCTGTGGTTCACCGAGCAGATGGTGAACAAGATTGGAAGACTGGATCCGAAGACGGGCGAGTTCAAGGAGTATCCGCTGGCGACGGATAAGAATTCCGGGCCGCATGGACTGGTGGCGGACAGGGATGGAAGTATCTGGTTCACGGCGAATTTTGGCGGGTATATCGGGAAGCTGGATCCGAAGACGGGGAAGGTGACGGAATATAAAATGCCAAGCGAGAAGGCGGACGATCCGCACACGGCGGTTTTTGATGCGCGGGGAATTTTGTGGTTTACGGTGCAGGGTGGAAACATGGTGGGACGGCTGGATCCGAAGAGCGGGAAGATCGAGTTAAAGGAAGTGCCGACAGAATCGGCCCTGCCGTATGGAATACAGATAAACAGCAAGGGCGTGCCGGTTTTCTGCGAGCTGGGGACGAACAAGATGGCGTCAATTGATCCGCAGACGATGGCGATCAAAGAGTATGCGCTGCCGGAAGGTGTGCGGCCGCGGCGATTGGCGATCGCGGCGGACGACACGGTTTATTTCACGGATTTCAAGAGCGGGCATCTGGGGATGCTGAACACTTCAACCGGCAGCGTGAAATTGTTCGAATCGCCTGGCGGAGCGGAGGCGAATCCTTATGGGATTGCGATCACGCCGGATGGGATGGTGTGGTACAGCGAGTCTGGCGTGCATCCGAACACGATTGTGCAGTTCAATCCAAAAACGCAGGCGTTTGCGAGCGCGAAGATTCCGTCGGGCGGAGGAGTGGTGCGCAACATGGCTGCCACATCCGACGGGCGCGTGTACATTGCGTGCAGCGGAGTGGACAAGGTAGGGGTTGTGACACCGGTAAAGTAAGCAGTAGGATTTCAGATAAACGCCGCAGCTAGTCCCGGTACTGCAAAACTACTCGGGTTCGGGAGTTGTTGCCCACATCCTGAAATTGATCGCATCTCCAGCGCTTTAAAATCAACGACATAAAATGGTCCGGTGTGGTGAACTCCCTGCGGCCTAAAGTGGCATGGAGGGACTCATGCTTGGAACCAAACGAAAAGTCCTGCTTGGTACAGCGATTACAGTGCTGTCGGCTGGAATTATCACAGCCGCAGTCACGCTGGCGATTCACTCAAGAACAGTTCCAGTGACGGTTCCCGAAGCGACGGCGATCCGTGTGACGCTGGATCAGGCAATATCGAGCAAACAGAACCGGCCGGGGGACCACTTTGAGGCCACGATTTCCGAGCCCGTCGTCCTCAACGATAAAACGGTGATCCCACAGGGCACGCCGGTGGAAGGCATCGTTGTGGACGCGCGGCCGTCCGGCCATTTGATGGGGCGAGCGCATTTGCAACTGGCGCTGGAATCGATGCAGCTCGACGGGAAGACATATGATTTGAAAACGTCGAGCTCTTATCGCCGCGGCGGCGACCACAAGAAACGCAACTGGGCGTTGATTGGCGGCGGGGCTGGCGGTGGCGCGTTGATCGGAGCTGCGGCGGCCGGCGGTAAGGGCGCGTTGATTGGCGGGCCGATTGGCGCCGGCGCCGGTACGGCAGTGGCGTATTTCACCGGGAAGAAGGACATTCATTTGCGGCCGGAGACGCAGTTGGAGTTCCGGCTGGTTCAGCCGGTGATTGTGGATACGAAGAGTTAGGGCGCGGAGTCACCGTGTTTGATGGCTCTCTGGATGTTCCTCACCAAGGTGCATAGTTCTCGAAAGTGGCCGACCTAAAGGTCGGCCACTACATTTTCGGCGTCGGATAAATCGGGATCTGACAGCATAGGCTGCTATCGCGTCCACCTGAAGGTGGACGCTACGCGTACATTCCGTGGCGGTTCGCGCATCGAAGGGGTATCCTGCAAAGCGACCACACGGGGACTCATGTCTTTACGCTCAACGTACACACCGACATCGGTTAAGGGGCATGGCGGAGAACGCTCGTCGAGTCGAGCGAGCGGCGCGGAAGCAGCCGAGAAGAAACCCAAGAAGAAAATTGACTGGAGTTCCCTGCCGGAGATCTGGGCGCTGATCCATCCGCGGCGGGGAATCCTGATGCTCGGGTTCGGATTGATGGCAATCAACCGAGTGGCGGGACTGGTGCTGCCGGGTTCGACGAAATACCTGATTGACGATGTGATCGGGAAAAAACAGCAGCAACTGCTGCTGCCGCTGGTGTTGATCGTAATTGCGGCGACTTTGGTTCAAGGGCTTACTTCTTTTGCGCTGACGCAACTGCTATCAAAATCGGCGCAGCGGATGATCACCGATTTGCGGAAGCAGGTGCAGGCGCACATCGGGCGGCTCTCGGTAAGTTTTTACGACGCAAACAAAACCGGGGCGCTGGTTTCGCGGATCATGAGCGACGTGGAGGGCGTGCGGAATCTGATTGGCACGGGCCTGGTGGAATTTGTCGGAGGAGTGCTGACGGCGGTACTGGCGCTGGGCGTGCTGCTTTATATCAATGCGGTGATGACGGTGGTGGCGTTTGCGGTGTTGATTGTTTTCGCGCTTTTCCTGAACAAGGCGTTTTCGACGATTCGGCCTATCTTCCGGGCGCGGCCGAAAATCAATGCCGAGGTGACGGGGCGGCTGACCGAGTCGCTGGGCGGGGTGCGGGTGGTGAAGGGCTATCACGCGGAGGAGCATGAGGAGAACGTGTTCGGTAGCGGGGCGCAGCGGTTGCTGGACAACGTGCTGAAGACGTTGACGGCGACCTCGATCATGAGCCTTTCGGGCGCGATGTTGATGGGCCTGGTGAGCGCGGTGGTGATGTATTTGAGCGCGCGGAAGATTATTGCGGAACAGATGACGGTGGGCATGTTCTTTTCGTACTCCGCGTTTCTGGCGATGCTGATTGCGCCGGTGTTTCAGATTGTGGCGATTGGGACGCAACTGACCGAGGCGATTACCGGGCTGGAGCGGACGCGGGAGATTTTGAATGAGGCGAAAGAGGATCAGGACCCGCGGCGGACGGCGCGGCTGGAGCGGATTACGGGGCGGGTGGAATTCGAGGATGTGCATTTTTCGTATGAGGCGGCGAAGGAAGTGCTGCATGGGGTGAGTTTTGTTTCGGAGCCTGGGACGGTGACGGCGCTGGTGGGGCCGTCGGGGTCGGGAAAATCGACGATGATCGGGTTGGTTTCGGCGTTTTATACGCCTACGCAGGGGCGAATTCTTGTGGATGGCGTGGACCTTTCGACGGTGCAGCTTAGTTCGTACCGGACGCAGCTGGGCGTGGTGCTGCAGGAGACGTTTTTGTTTGATGGGTCGATACGCGAAAACGTGGCTTATGCGCGGCCGGGGGCGACGGAAGTGGAGATTATGGAGGCTTGCCGGATCGCGCGCGTGGATGAATTTGCGGAAAATTTTGAGAAGAAATACGACACGGTGGTGGGCGAGCGCGGTGTGAAGTTGTCCGGCGGGCAGAAACAGCGCGTGTCGATTGCGCGGGCAATTCTGGCGGATCCGCGGATTTTGATTCTGGATGAGGCTACGTCGAGTTTGGATTCGGAGTCGGAGGCTTTGATTCAGGAGGGGTTGCGGTATTTGATGCGGGGACGGACTACGTTTGTGATCGCGCACCGGTTGTCTACGATCCGGCGAGCGGAGCAGATATTGGTGGTGCAGGACGGCGCGATTCTGGAGCGCGGGACGCATGAGTCTCTCTATGCTGCGCAGGGGCGGTATTACGAGCTTTATACGAAGCAGCATGCGGTGGAGACGAATCTGTTTTTGGCGCCGGGTGAGGGGGATAAGATCGAGGACGATGGGAAAGATGGAGCGGGCGGGAATGGACGCGGAGGGGCGACTTTGCCGGAGGCGTTGCAGGCGATGAGGAATAGGAATGTGTAGGGGTTGGTGGGCAGGATCGAATTGCGTTTAAAGAATAAGGCGAAGAAAGTTTAACGCAGAGACTCAGAGTGCGCAGAGAAGAAATGTCCGCACCCTGAAAACCGCAGGGTGCGGAACCCGGCGAAGAAAAATAGGTTCGAGCCGAGGTTGAAACCTCAAAAGCGGCAGCTGGGCTGCCGCACTCCAAAAAAGAGCGGCCCGCCTCGGAAGGCGGGCCCTACATAAACCTAAAAGGCGGAATAGTTGTCGCTACAGCGAGGGGCGGCGGAGGATGGGCTTTTTGGCCTGGGCGGCGGCCTGCGTCGGAAGAAGTGTGGCCATTTTGCGGATCATGGCTAGGACCAAGCGCTTGTCGCCTTCGGAGAGGGTGGTGCTGTACTTTTTGATTTCGGCGAGGAAGCGGATTTCGTCCTGGCTGAGTTCGCCGAGCATTTTCTGGGTTTCTTTATCGCGAGGAGTTTCTGTGCCGGGGAAAAAATCGGCGAGCGAAATTTCCATGGCTTCGGCGATCTTGGCGAGGGTTTCGAGCGAGGGAACGGTGTGGCCGTTTTCGACGCGCGAGAGGTAGCAGCGGAGGAGGCCGGTGCGGCGCTCGATGTCGCCCTGGGAAAGGCCGCGCTGGCTGCGGTAGGTTTTGATGACTTCGCCGATGTTGACTTGTGGTTTCTCTTTAGGCACGGTTTTCTCCAATCGAACTGATAGCGTAGTCGCTAACAGTAGAACCGGCAAGAGGGAAAGTGGGGGTGGTGGTAGCCAAAGGGTAACGGAGGAGGGGAAAGCGTACAGCCGTAAGCCTTTAGCTGCTACCCTGCCGCATTCCAATCGAGATATGAGGTTAGTTTGAAGTTGAGGTTCTTCGGGCATCCTTGTCGGATGCCCTCAGAATGACAATTTGTGGGATAGGTCAAGCTGGGCGACCCTTCCTTCGTCAGGGCAAGCTCTGAAGGTCGCCGCTACGAGGAAGGCGGGCCCTACATAGCTTTGCTTGCCGGCAGGATGCCGGCGCTACCTCTAGTGCGTGATGGTTACGCTTGCCGGAGAAACATTGTAGCCGTCAATGGTGAGGAACGGTTGCTGGCCGTTCAGGTCGGATTTCAGGAAGCTGACCGCGACGGTCTTTTCTTCGCCGGGGAGAAGAGAGAAATAGTTGTCGTCCCAGAAGATGGGAACGAGGTCGTCGCCATCTTTTCCTTTGGTGAGGCGAGCGTGAACCGTGAAGGCAACACTGCCACTGGTGTTTTTCAGGTGCAGCTGAATCTTGACGCTACCTTCGACATCTTTCGCAGCCGCTTCGGCTTCGAGTTTCACTTGCGGGAGAGAGTTAAGGCCGGTGAGGTCGGCGAAGTCTTTTTGGGGGGTGTAGACGGTGTCTTGTTTGTGTTTCCAGTCCATGGTGTCGAGTTTGGTGGAGAGCCAGTAGAAATTGTCGCTGACGAGATTGCCGGTGGCGTCGTGCAGTTGGAGTTTCAGGAAATAGGTGGTGGAGAGATTTGCCGGCGTGGGAAGGTCGAAGGCTTTGGTGGCGGCGTCGGCCGGGAGATCGATGGTGGCGTCGCGCGAACCGGCTTCCTTGGAATCAATGTTGTAGAGTTTCGCGGTGACTTTGTAGCCTTTGAGTACTTCGTATTTGCCATTCACCACAGAGACGGAATTGGTGTCCCAGTCGTATTGGACGTGGACGACTTCCTGGGCTTTTTTGGTGCCGAAGTAGCCGCCGGCAGGGACGAGATAGTAGTCGTAGAGATGCCAGATGAGCGAGGGCCAGGCATTGTTGAGCATCCATTGGATGACGCCGGTGGAGACGTATTTGTTGCGGGCGTAGGCTTCGAACATGGAGCGCTGGTTGTCATAGGTCATGGCCTGGGACTTGCGCTCGAAGTCGTCGAGCGAGGTGGGAGCGCCGTAGCGTTTTTCGAGGGCGTCGCGGAAAACGTCGATGGTGGTGAAGCGTTCGCCGCCGGCGTGGAAGTTCCAGTAGTCGTCGATGGGCCAGAGATGTTCCTTGGGAATGAACTTGGCGAGGCTTTCTTTGGTGGGGATTGCGGGGCCGGGGCTGGTTTCGGTGTTGTAGCTCCAGGCGCCGCCGGCTTTTTTGTCGGAGAGCCAGTACATGGGCGGAACGTATTCGTAGGGGCCGGTCATTTTAACGCCGGATTTGCCGGTGACTTTGGTGGGAGTTTCGGAGGCGGAGGAGACGGTGGGATTCGGCCACTCAAGATTTTTTAGAATGTCGAGATACATGTTCTCGATATCGGCGGGCGGCGGGCCGTCGCTGCCGTAGAGCCAGACAAAAACGCTGGGGTGATTGCGGAGGCGGGAGGCCTGATCGACCATGGAGGCGGCGGCGATCTTTTTTGTTTCGGGCGTCCAGGTTTTCCAGTGTTCCCAGGCGTCGCAGCAGATCCAGCCGGTCATGACGAGAAGGCCGAGCTTGTCGGTTTTGTCGAAGAAGTCGTCGCGATCGGGCTTGTTGCCTTCCAAGCGGATGGTGTTCAGGCCCATATCCTTGACGTAGGCGAGGTCGGCCTCGACTTTTTTGGGGTCCCAGCGGAGGAGCATATCGGAAGTCCACGCGGCGCCGCGGATGAGGACGCGCTTGCCGTTTACCTTAAAGAGGCGGCCGCCGGTTTCGGTAAGTTCGGAAGTGACTTCGCGGATTCCGAATGGGACGCTGGCAGAGTCTGAAGTGGCTTCAGAGAGCTCGACGCGGAATTTGGCGGTGTAGAGATAAGGTTCGCCCATTTGAAAAGGCCACCAGAGATGCGGCTCGGCGAGTTTGAGTTGGGGGAATTGGCCGGGCGAGAAACGAATTATTTTTGATTCTTTGGGGGCGAGTTCGACGGGTTGAGTCAGGTGGATATCGGCGACATCGGCGGTGAAGGTGGCTTTAACGGCGTGGTCGGTGGTGTTGCGGAGTTCGGCGGAAAGAGTGAGGGCGGCGGATTTGTAGGCAGAGTCAAGCTTGGCGTTGGCGAAGGGATGGCGCAGGGTGACGTCGCCGCTGGAAGAGAGAAAAACCTCGCGCCAGATGCCGGTGTCTTTGTCGGGCGGAGTAGGATTCCAGTCCACCCAGGTCAGGCCGAGATCATTTTTTTCCGGGGAGAAGATTTCGAGGGCGAGGGCGTTCTTCCCTTCCCTATTGAGAAGGCTGCCGATGGAGAATTCGTAGGCGCGATACGCGCCGGCGACGTCCTTTCGATCGGCGATCTGCTTGCCGTTTAACCAAATGTTGGCGCGGTAATTGATGCCGAGAAAATGGAGCCAGATGGTGCGATTGGCAAATGCGGAGGGTGTGGTGAATTCGGTGCGGAACCAGTGGGAGCAGCGGAAAGGGCTACCGGCGGGCATATCGAGATTGGCGGCCTGGTGTTTGTTGTCGTTGAAAGCGCCGGGAAAAGAAGCCAGATTTTTGCCGTAGTTGTTGTCGGGAAGAGTTTTGTCGGCAACGAGAGAGCCGACGACGGTGCCAGGGACGAGGGCGGGGTGCCATTTGGAATCGTCGAAACCGGGGAGAGAGAGGGTTTCGGCTTTTGCGGTGAGTTTGCAGGAGGATTCGAGGCGCCAGTTGCTGTGGAGAAAAATTGGGGAGTCAGGAGAGTCGTCGGCATAGCTTGTCGCGGCGAAAAAGGAACTGAGGACGATTACGGACGAAAGGAAGAGAGCGGAGCGAAACCGGGACATAGGCAAGCCTCACGGTCTGAGAGGTAGCCGCGGATGGAATCGCGGACGCGTCTAGCTTACATTAAACCGATTGAATACAAGAGGAAATCTTGATGGGATTGCGCTTGTCAGAGGGAGAGAATGGGCAGTAAGTTGCGTGGGGAAGCCCAAAGCCGTAAGTTGTAAGCCGTAAGCTGTAAGCCATAAGCTGTAAGCCTCAAGCCATTCTTCTTCCATTTCGGCTTGCCATTTTTGCGACTCAGGGGGATTTGAAATGATGCGCCGCGCGGTTGTGATGATTTGCTTGTTGATTCTGGCGGGAGCGGTTTCGGTTCACGGGCAGGCGAAACGGAAAGTGATTGTGGACCAGGACGCGCGGGGGCCGGCGACGACGGACCAGCAGTCGATGCTGGCGCTGATTCAGGCGCCGCAGGCGGAGGTGCTGGGGCTGACGATCGTGAGCGGCGACCAATGGCGGGATGAAGAGGTGGCGCACACGCTGCGGATGCTGGAGTTGACGAACCATCCGGAGATCAAGGTTTATCCGGGGGCGATTTTTCCGCTGATCAACAGCAAGGAGGAGATCGCGCGATGGTCGCGGCTGTATGGGAAGGTGCGGTACCAGGGGGCGTGGACGAAGAACGGCACGGGAAAATTTGTGCGGGAAGTGCATGGGCCTTACGAGGTGCCGGATTTGCCGGAAGGAAATCCTGCACGCAAGGCGGAGGAAGAGGATGCGGCGCATTTTATTGTCCGGATGGTGCACAAGTATCCGCACGAGGTGACGATTTATGCCGGCGGGCCGCTGACGAATATTGCGCTGGCGCTGATGCTGGATCCGAAAGTGGCGGAGCTGGCGCAGGAGTTGGTGGTGATGGGGGGAAGCATTGCGCCGGAAGTGCCGCTGGCGGGGAAAACGGAAAATCGGAGGGAGTTTAATTTCTGGTGGGATCCGGAAGCGGTGCACATCGTGATGCGGTCTCCGTGGAAGAAGATTACGGTGACGACCGTGGATATTTCGGTGAAGACACGGATGACGAACGAGATGATCCAGAAGATTGCGGGGATGGGGACGGCGTCGGCCGCGTACATCGGGAAATATTCGGATGAGGAGTATTTGTGGGATGAGCTGGCGGCGGTGGCCTGGCTGGAGCCGGGGCTGATTACGAAGGAAGTTACGTTGTACATGGACATCGATATTTCGCATACGGCGGGGTATGGGAATACGTTGGTTTGGACCGAAGAGGAGCGGCCGGGGATGGGAGAGGCGTTGGTGCATGTGCAGACGGATTTGGATAATTCGAAGTTCGAGAGATTGTTGATGCAGTTGTTGGCGGGGACGGCGGGGAGATAGCGATCCGCGGGCGGGCGAAAACTGGGAGTATAAAAGCGCCCGCCTCGGAAGGCGGCCGCTACAAAGGCGAGAGAAAACGAAGAGCACAGGCTAAAACCTATGCTACGGATGGTGTATCATTTGATGTCCCCGCAAATGGTGAATGAGCGCTTAAATGACTAACGAAGAGCGAAAAGCTGCACTGGAAGCGATAATTTATGCCGCGGATGAGCCGGCTACGATTGAGCAGTTGAGCGCGGCACTGGGCGAAGAGAAGCTGGCGGTGCAGGCGGCGTTGGATGAGCTGGTGGCCGGCTATGCGGTGGAAGAGCGCGGGGTGGAGATTCGCGCGGTTGCGGGTGGGTACAAGATGTACACAAAGCCGCAGCATCATGATGTGGTGAGGCGATTTATCAAGTCGCTGCGGCCTCCGCTGCGGCTTTCGATGCCGGCGCTGGAGACTTTGGCGGTGATCGCTTACAAGCAGCCGGTGACGGCGCCGGAGATTTCGGATATTCGGAGCGTGAATACTTCGGGCGTGATTTCGACGCTGTTGGATAAGAAATTGATAACGACGGCGGGGCGCAAAGAGGTGATGGGGCGGCCGATTTTGTACAAGACTTCTAAAGAGTTTTTGATGCGGTTTGGGTTGAGCGATCTGGATGAGCTGCCGAGCTTGAAGGAGTTTGAGGCTTTGGCGCGCGAGGCGCTGGGGACGGATGAGGGGATTGCGCCGGGGGATGTGACGGAGGAGCAGGTGGGGGAGTTGCATCCGGAAGTGGATGCGGCGCACGCTCACGCGACTACGGCGGATGCGATCGAGCACGTTAAAGAGGAATTGAGCGAGGCGGAAGAGTATCGGGAACATGAGGCGCTGGCTACGGCGGAGGGAATGCCGTCGGGAGAGTTGGATGAGGATCCGCCAGCACCTAACGCGAAGACTACGACGGCCGGGGAATAGGGATAGAAAATAGAAATTGGAAAATGGGAATTGGGATTCTTGGGATGTATTTAAGGGATTGCCCACCGTACCAAGAGAAGAGAGTCTCGAGCGTTGGATCGTAAGAACCCACCCTTACAAACCAAGGGTGGGGCACCCTCAAGTATTTGCGATTAGAGGCCTAAGGTCGAAGGACACAGGCTGAAGCCTGTGCTACCAGAAACTATGATGGAACGACTACAGAAGATTATTGCGCGGGCGGGGATTGCTTCGAGGAGGCATGCGGAGCAGTTGATATTGTCGGGGCAGGTGGCGGTGAACGGGAAAGTGGTGACGGAGCTGGGGAGCAAGGCGGATCCAGAGAACGACAAGATTGTGGCGGCGGGGCGGACGATCAAGGGATCGGACCGGCGCGTGGTGTATATGCTGATGCACAAGCCGGCGGAGGTGGTTTCTTCGCTGGCGGATCCGGAGGGGCGGAAGAATTTGCGGAATTTGCTGCGAGGATTTCCGGAACGGGTTTATCCGGTGGGGAATCTGGAGTATTCGGCGACGGGCCTGGTGTTTTTGACGAATGACGGAGATCTGGCGGCGAAGATGCTGAAGCAGTGGGATTCGCTGGAGCAGGTTTATCACGTGAAGCTGAAGGGGATGCTGACGCTTTCGGATCTGGACCGGTTGGGGAAAGAGATTGGGGTGAAGATGCAGACGCTACGGCAGCCGGATGCGAGCCGCGGGCATGTGGCGAATTACTGGTATGAGGTGCGGGCGAAGGGCGCGAAATTGGAGAAGCTGCGGAATTTGATGTTTAAGGAGCACCATCCGGTGGAGAAGGTGATGCGCGTGGGGTTGGGGATGCTTTCGGTGGAAGGGATTCCGAGGGGGAGATACAGATTGTTGGATGACCGGGAGGCGGAGGCGTTGAGGACGGGGAAGGTTGAGGAGAGGAAAAAGAGAAGGAGAGCTTAACGCAGAGGCACAGAGGGCGCAGAGAAGAGAAAGCCAAGAGGACAGGCAGGAGTGCCTGCGCCACGAGAGGAAGAGAAAGGAAAGTAGGCGGCCTAAAGCCGCCCCTACACGAAAGACACGATGGATTTTGGGCTTAGCGATCATCAGAGATTGATTAAGGAGACGGTGCGGTCGTTTATGGAGGTGGAGGTACGTCCGCATGTGAAGGAGTGGGAGCGGACGGAGGAGTTTCCGCTGGAGGCGATCGAAAAGCTGGCGCTGCTGGGTTGCTGCGGGATGCTGGTGCCGGAGGAGTGGGGCGGAGCGGGGCTGGATACGATTTCGTATGTGCTGATGATTGAGGAAGTGGCGCGAGTGCACGCGGCGATGGCGACTGCGCTTTCGGTGACGAATTCGGCGGTGCAGCTGCCGCTGCTGGCGTTTGGGAATGACCAGCAGAAGAACCGGTATTTGAAGCGGCTGGCAACGGGAGAAATTTTGGGCGCGTTTTGTTTGACGGAGCCGGCGGCGGGGTCAGATGCGGCGGGGATTCAGGCCACCGCGGTGAGGGACGGAGAGAATTACAAGATTAATGGGACGAAGACATGGGTGACAAACGGATCGGCAGCGGGAGTTTTTATTGTGTTTGCAAAGACCGATCCGGCGGCCGGGGGAAAAGGGATCACGGCGTTTCTGGTGGAGCCGGAATATCCGGGATTCAAGATTGGGCGGCACGAGGACAAGATGGGGCAGAAGTCGTCGCCGTCGGTGGAATTGCTGTTTACTGATTGCGTGGTGCCGGTGGCGGGGCGATTGGGAGAAGAGGGGCAGGGATTGAAGATTGCGTTGAGCGCGCTGGATGGCGGGAGGATTGGGATTGCGGCGCTGGCAGTGGGATTGGCGCAGGGGGCGCTGGAGGAGTCGGTTAAATTTGCGAAAGCGCGGAAGGCGTTTGGAAAGTCGATTGGAGAGTTTCAGGCGATCCAGTGGATGCTGGCGGACATGAGCATGGAGCTTGAGGCGGCGCGCGTGCTTGTTTATCAAGCGGCGTCGATAAAGGATGCGGGCGGGCGGATGGGGTCGGCGGCTTCGCGGGCAAAATTGTACGCGAGCGAGATGGCGAACCGCGTGGCGGCGAAGGCGGTGCAGATTCATGGGAGCCAGGGGTATTCGCGGGAATCGGATGTGGAGCGGATGTATCGCGATGCGCGGGTGCTGACGATTTATGAAGGGACGAGCGAAGTGCAGCGGACGATTATTGCGCGGGATTTGTTGGGGAAGAGCTAGGAATTCCAAGACAATTTGGGTTTTGCGGCCAGAAGGATAGGGCGTAGGGGTGTGTTTACTCACTGCGAGGAAGAAGATTTCACCACAGAGTTCACAGAGGAGCCACAGAGGACACGGAGAGTTTGGGAGGCAAGACGCGGGAGTTGAGGTCCTTCGCGCATCCTTGTCGGATGCGCTCAGGATGACAATTTTTCGCGCGTTGACGTGGGGGCGAGGTGTTTCAGCTGGGCGACTTCGCGGATGGTTAGGGAGCGGAATTTGCCGGGAGGGACGTCGAGGACGAGGGGGCCTAGCTGGACGCGTTTTATTTTTTCGACGAGGAAGCCCACGGATTGGAACATGCGGCGGATCTGGCGGTTGCGGCCTTCGATGAGAGTGACTTCGTACCAGGGATTGGGGGCGTCTTCGTGGAGTTGAATTTTGGCGGGAGAGGTTTTCACGCGGCGGTCGTCATCGAGAGTGATGTGAACCCCGGCGCGGAGGCGGGCGAGGGATTTTTCGTCGGGACGGCCGCTGATTTTCACGAGATATTTCTTGGGAACGTGGGAGCCGGCTTTGGTGAGTTTTTGGGCGAGGGCGCCGTCGTTGGTGAGGAGGAGAAGGCCTTCGCTGGCGTAGTCAAGGCGGCCGACGGGGTAGACGCGTTCAGTGAGCGGGCCGAGGAGTTGCATGACGGTGGGGCGGCCTTCGGGGTCGCTGACGGTGGTGACGTAGCCCTTGGGTTTGTGGAGCATGAGGTAGATGGGGCGTTGAGCGGACTTGATGGGTTTGCCGTCAACGGTGATGGTGTCGGTGTCGGGATCGGCTTTGGTGCCGAGTTCGGTGACGATCCGGCCGTTGAGGGAGACGCGGCCGGCGGTGATGATTTCTTCGGCTTTGCGGCGGGAGGCGATGCCGGCGGAGGCGAGGATTTTTTGGAGGCGGGTGAGCATGGACATGATTATTTTACGATGAGATTGAAGGGGAAGACGGAAAGAAAGAGGAAGGATAACGCAGAGACGCAGAGGGCGCAGAGAAGAGGAAAGCTAGGAGAAGAGTCGGAAAGTTGTGGCGTTCGATCGTAAGAGCCCACCCTTATAAACCAAGGGTGGGGCACCCTTCGAGACTCAGGGTAAACCCACAAGTTCATTTGTTCGATGCCTCAACAGGAAAAACCCAAGAGCACAGGCCCTTCTAAGTCAGGGTAAACAGGAGTGCCTGTGCCACATGAGGAAGCTAGATTACTGGCGGGGGGAATTTTTTTCGCGGGAGAGGCAGTCGTTGCAGATGCCGCCGACTTCGGTGCGGGAGACGGTGACTTGCATTTCAAAGTCGCGGGCGATCTGCTCTTTGAGTTGTTCGTAGAGGCGGGATTCGAATTCGCGGACTTTGCCGCAGCGGAGACAGGCGACGTGGATGTGGTCGCGAGGGCCATGAGTTTCGTAGTAGTGGCGGTCGCCGCGGAGGTGAAGGAGGTCGAGCTCGTCGATGAGGCCTTCTTTTTTGAGGAGGTCGATGGTGCGGTAGACGGTGACGAGGTGGACGGCTGGATCGATTTTCTGGGCGCGAGCGAGGATCTGATCGACGTCGAGGTGCTGCTCGGCGGTATCCATGACTTCGAGGATGACGCGGCGCTGGCGGGTGAGGCGAATTCCCTTTTCACGAAGGGTTTTCTGGAGGCGGCCGGTGGATTCGGCGGAGTTGATGCGTTCGCCGGATGAGACGCGATGAGTGGGAGAGGCGGACATGAAAGGTTAGTTTAGCAGGAATACGAAGAGCGGGAAATTGAGAGTGAAGGCAAGGACGAGAAGAAAGAATTGAAGAGTAGAATTCGTGGAAAGTTGAACGCGCGGGGACAAAAGTAAGTTCTAGTACAGAGAGATGAGTGCTTTTGACCGGATGCTGAAAAAATTACGCTCAGCCCAAGAAACGTCCTTGCGTAGGACAAATCGAGAAGCGCTCGATTCCGTCCGGTAAGTTGCTGAAACTTCAGGCCTACTCGCAATTACCTTCCAGTGTGGAGCCCAACCTGCCTTTTGCATAGTGGGCCCCAGAGTGTCAGGGAGCCCGCCCACCCGAAAAATCTACACGTGCAAGAGAATGAGCAAAATCGTGTGAGGAGGCTTCGACAATGAGAGGGATGAAGAGCTTGATTGTCACAATGACGGGCATGCTGACGCTGGGACCAGGCCTGGCCGCCAAGGACCCGAGCGAGGCAAAGACGGAGCAAGAGCGCCTGCAAAACGCGGGAAAGGTGATGCAGGAAATCCTGCATGTGCCCGATGACATTCCACAGGACTTGCTGGACAAAGCGCGGTGCGTGGTGGTGATGCCATCCGTACTGAAGGCCGCGCTGGTTGTGGGCGGAAGTTACGGCCGCGGGACGATGGTTTGCCGGGGCGGCAAAGACTTCCGCGGAGCATGGGGCGCGCCGGCAATGTATGCGCTGGAGGGCGGCAGCGTGGGATTACAGATCGGCGGGGAAGCCACGGACTTTGTTTTTCTGCTGATGAACGATCGCGCCGCGACAAGCCTGCTGAACTCCAAGGTAAGACTTGGAGCGGACATATCAGCGGCGGCGGGGCCGAAGGGACGATCGGCGTCGGCGGACACGGACGCCTATATGCGGGCGGAGATTTTAAGTTACTCGCGCGCAAGAGGAGTATTTGCCGGTGTGTCGCTGGAGGGATCGACTTTGCGACCTGATGGCGAGGCAAACCGGAAGCTCTACGGCAAATCCGCGACCGCAGCTGAGATCATCAGCGAACCTGAGACCATTGCGCCGGCTGCGGCGAATGACCTGATTGCGGCGCTTCAGCGGTCGTCGCCAGAACTGAAACGGTAACCGGCAAGTTGGAGCTGGTCCGGACTTTTATTGCGGCCCGGCAAAAAGTTTGTGCCTGAGGGGGCGGCCGGAGTGGCGACCGGCCGCGCGCAAATGGGCACGAAAAGGCCCAGCGCGCCAGAAAGGAAGAAAATCATGCGGAACAGAACCATCATCATTTCATTCATCCTGACAATCCTGCTGCTGGCAGTTTCCGGGACAGCGGCCGGCCAGGTTCGCGTGGGTGTGGCGATTGCGATCGCGCCACCTCCGATACCGGTCTACGAACAGCCAATTTGCCCGGAAGATGGATATATCTGGACACCGGGGTATTGGGCTTACGACGAGGACGACGCCGATTATTACTGGGTGCCAGGTACGTGGGTGCCGGCTCCAGAGGTTGGACTCTTATGGACGCCGGGTTACTGGGCCTGGGGAGGCAACGGATTTGTCTTCACGGCAGGCTACTGGGGTCCCGTCGTAGGGTTTTACGGCGGAATCAACTATGGGTTCGGCTACTTCGGCCGCGGGTATGAAGGCGGCCGATGGGACGGGGGACGTTTTTACTACAACACAACGGTCAACCGGGTAAACGTGGAAGTGGTCCACAACGTTTACAACACCCGTGTGACGGAAACCACGGTTAACCGGGTCAGCTACAACGGAGGAAACGGCGGCATCACCGCGCGCGCAAGCGCACAAGAAGAGGCAGCGGCGCGGCAAAGACGTGTCGCACCCGTGAGCGCCCAGGTGCAACAAGAACGGACTGCGCGTTCCGACAGGCAACAGTGGGCTTCTGTCAATCACGGAGCGCCGGCAGTCGCGGCCACTCCCAAGCCGGGAGGGTTTAGAGACAGCGGTGCAGTGAAGACCAGAGAGGCCGGAGGACCATATAAGCCGGCTCCGCGGCCTGAAAACAATAACGATGCTCGACGGCCGGAGAACAATACACCGCGACCGGACAACAATGTCTCGCGACCGACGAATAATCCGCCGCGCGCGGAAAACAATGCCCCGAGACCGGCGATCCATCCGAATGATCTGCCACATGTAGACCGCGCGGCTCCCACAAACACGGGAAACGCAAGGGTGGATCAGAAATACCAGCAGGATCAGCAAAGGCTGCAGGCAAAGCAGCAACAGGACTTACAGAAGCTCCAGCAGAAGCAGGAGCAGGAACATCAACAAATGGCGAAACAACAGGCCAACCAGGCAAAACAGCAACAGGTGGAGCAGCGGCACCAGCAACAGACACAGAAACTGCAGCAGAAACAGGCGCAACAGCAGCAGCAACTGCAGCGGAAGCAACAGCCGCCGGCTCCGCCGCACGAGAACGGGAACAAGCCACCACGGCCATAGGCTGAGTGGATAAGAGATGGGGCATTCGCCTGATGGAGGATGCCCCACTTAAAACAGGCGATTGCTGCCAGGCGATCGTTGTAGAAATTTCATCCTTCCCTGCTGCCGGAGCGCAGTTTCCTTCGCTGGGCCATATAAAAAATACATCGCAACTTTTCAGGCTACTGGCGATTACTTTCCCGCATCGAAGGTTGTGTTTGCGTAGACTGAGATACTGCGCAAAATTTAAGTCATTTTGGAAGAAGGAAGGTCCCAGCCCATGCATCGTTTCGCGGCGGTATTGTTGTGCACCGTAGGTGTGCTCGCGGTTGAGGCAAGGGGGCAGAGTGGGAAGGTGGAGGGGGTTCATGCGCCAGCGGGGACGGTGCTGGCATTTCACCTGCAGACCCGCCTGAACCCGGCAGATCGAAATGAGATGGACGTGCTGCCGCGGGGGACCGTGATCCGGGTAAAGCTGCTGAGCGGTGTGGATTCGAGCGTAGACCGGGACGGAAGCGAGTTTCATGGCGAGGTTGTGGAATCGGTTTCGGAGGGAAGCAGGATTATCGTGCACTCGGAGTCGGAAGTGCGGGGGATTCTGGTGCTGCTGCGGAGCAGGAACCATCCGGAGGGATTCCGATACGAATTGCTGGTGACGAGTTTGAGGGATCATGAAAAGACGTATGACGTGACGGCGTCGTTGAATCCTTCGTTTTTTGACGGAGGGGCGCAGCCAGCGGCCATATCCAAAGCAGAGGTACCGACTGAGACTAAGACCGCGGAAGCAGGCGGGGCGAGGTTGACTTCACCGCTGCACAATTGAAGCGGCAAGATTGCTGCTGAATATTCAACGAAAAAAGACATTGAGGAGTACCGTGTAAAAAGTATCGGTCTGCAAATTTTACCGATTTGGGGCGTGCAGATAAGTGGTTGAGGGTGAAGAGATTTCCAGTCACGGTACTAGCCAGGCGCGGGCTACGGCGTGCCTCCCTTCCTTCGCAAGCTAAGTAAAGGAGAGAAGATAGCAGCTTTTGCTCAATCTGAGAGCCGGGTGGAGTTCCGTCTGCACTTGGAGGAGTACCAGTCAAAACTTTCAGGAGGATGCAAAATGAAGAAAGAACTGAAACTGATTTTGACGGCCATGACGAGCCTGATCATTATCGCGGCGGTTGCTGCTTTACCACCGGCAGTGCCGAACACAAATGCAACTCACACGCAGACAGCGGCGGCGCAATCGGTGAGCGGCAAAATCGCGGAGGTTCAGAAGACTTCGTTTACGCTGAATGTTGCGCCGAGCCATACGATGTCCAGCATGGGCCAGGACCTGCAGGAGCCAAAGCAACGCACGATGACGTTCGAGATTGACAAGAACACGACGGTGGACGGGAAGATGCAGGTAGGAGCGAGCGCGGATGTAACGTATCGCGAGGACGCCGGGAAGTTGGTGGCGATCAGCGTACGCGTTTCGTGAAGACTTGATTTCGAAAAGATTTGAATTACGCAGGGTTTCTCCGGGTGAGTCCCACGTGGAGAAACCCTGTTTTGTTTTGCACCGGCAAAGATTTGAAGGAATGGGAGAAGTCGCGAGCGGTTGGCGAGTGGGTGTAACCTGTGGGAGAAAGGGTTAGATAAATTCACTGCGGCCAGGTGCATGGTGGGGAGAGCAAGAGTTTTCGGGCAGTTGGTAGTTCTGGCGTTGTTAGGATTGGTGGCTGCTAGCAGGCCGAACGCGGCGGTCAGTTCCCTTTTCGAGGATGAACCAAATGAGAAAGTAGTTGGCGCGAAGCCCCCTGTGATTGTGGTGGGGTTTGTGGGGGGATTTGTGCGGCACGACAATGCGGTGCACAGCCCGGTGCAGCTGGCTGCGCGTATCCGCGAGGGTTATGGGTCGGGCGTGCATGTGGAAGTGTTTGAGAACCGGCGGCGAGAGGAGGCTTACCAAGGAATATTGAAACTGCTGGACGCGGACCACGACGGGAAGCTGTCGGAAGAAGAAAAGCGCGGCGCGCAGATTATCATCTACGGGATGAGCTGGGGAGGATCGGCGACGGTGGCGCTGGCGCGGGAACTGGGGGAGCAGAGGATTCCCGTGCTGCTGACAATCCAAGTGGACAGCGTGACGAAGTTGGGAGAGAACGACGCGGTGATCCCGGCGAATGTGGCGGAGGCGGCGAATTTTTACCAGGCGGAGGGATTGCTGCACGGACAGAAGGAGATTCGCGCGGCGGAGCGGGCGGGCACGCGGATCCTGGGAAATTTTCGGATTGGATATGGAGACAAGACACTGAAGTGCGAAAGCTATCCGTGGTACGACCGGATGTTTCTGAAATACCACACGGAGATTGAATGTGACCCGGAGGTGTGGAAACGGGTGGAGGCGCTGATACGGGGGAAATTGCAGGCGGCGGGAACGCAACGGGCGGGGAGCGTAGGAAGTTCAACGCGGGTGCCGACGGAGTGAGTGGGAGATGTGCGGCTACAGCGGGCGGGGCAAGCCCCGCCCCTACAAGACCTTTGGGATTGCAAAGGACGGCAATCGAGTCAGAAGAGTTTCAGGTTTAGAAGGTGCCGTCGGGGGGAATCGGGGTGGCGCGAGCGAGTTTAAGAGGGGCGGTGTTGCCGACAGAATCAGCGGCGGCGAGGGCGGAAGCGCGCTGAAGGTTGGCCCAGTCCTGGCGGAATTCGAGCATGGTCTCGCGGCGGTGCTTGGGACTCTTTAGAAAAGTGGAAGCGCGGGCGAGAAGCAGATTATAAGAGAGTTGCGGGTCGGAGTCTGGCGCGAGAACGTTGCTGGCGCTGACGCCGACGCTGACAAATTCCCCATTATCGGCTAGATGCATTGAGGCGGCGCCGTGACTGGTGACGGAGGCAGTTCCCTTTTCATCGAGAAATTTGAAGAGGCGAGAGCGATCGCGGGCTTCGGGAGAATTCCGGTTCGCTTCAATTTCCGTGTCCAAGGCCTTGCGATAGTTTTTCCAATCGGCGGAGGCGCCTACGATTTGGTCGCGCTGGTCCTGCAGAGCGACCGCCTGGAGATGGGGAGCGGCTGGGAGATTTTCGGGCGTGAGGTTGGTAGCCGGACGCTTTTCGAACTCTTTTTGCGGATTGAAGCGGCCGGTGATTAGGTAGGACGCGGCAACGACGGGCAGCGCTTCATACGCGAAGACGGCCATAGGGATGAGGAGTTTTTTGGCGCGTAAAAGCTGCTCGGTGCCTGCGCGAACGTTGCTGCTGCGCTTGATGGTGCCGGGAACTTGCGCGAAGTGCATGACGCGGAGATGGAGTTCGGGGTGGCGTTGGGCATAGTGAGTGAAAGTGCGGGCGACGGACTTGGGGCTGGTCATGCCGAAGTCATTGAGGACGTCGCGGCCTGCGGCGCGTGGGAAATAGGTGTTGACGATGCGGCGAGCGAAGTCGGCGCAGTTGTTGGTGGCGCCGTTGAAGTGGTTTTCGTTGGGGGCGCTGTTGAAATCGTCGATGATCTGGCGGTCTTGTTCGATAGATGTGTCCACGACGAAAATGTACATGCCTCGGATAAGAGTGGCGGCGACCATTTCACGCCATTCGGCTTTGCCGCTGGTTTGGCAGGAGTGGGAATCGCAAAGACCGGAGAGATAGTTCTGGCGGTAGCGGTCTTCGAGGGCGTTTTTGATTTTGTAGGAGGCGAAGATGGGGCGATTGGCGGGATCTTCGACGCCGTAGAGATAGATGTTGAGAGGGACGATGTTCCATTCGAGGGAGCGGTCTTCGCCGATGTTGATGTAGGTGCTGATGACGGAGCCGGATTCACCGGGGCCGCAGAGGCGGAGCTTTGTGGGCGATTCGGCGCAGATGTTGGAGAAGTAGACGGCCATGTGGCCGGTGCCGGTGATGCGGTCCATGCTTTCGCCGAGGGATTCGTTGAGGATGACGCCGACGTCGGCGGAGGCGCGGGGAGCGGCGAGGGTCAGCGGGAGAAGCAAGAGGAGAATTGGGAGCGTGGACGCACAGATGGATTGTGCGGTCGAAGGACGAGCGCGGGTCGAGCGACGCTGGTTGAAGACATAGGTCGGCAAACAACCCCCCTCGGGGACGATGCGAGCGGCCCCCTATGGATAGAACCCGCGGGAGGGGGAAGAGTTGCTTGGAAAATTGCTAAGTGATTTCAGAAGAGCAACTTACAATGGGCAACGAGCCCACCCCGTAGACGCAAAGAGGGCGATGGAGGAAAAACCCGCACCCTGAAAACCGCAGGGTGCGGCACCCGATTGGGCTTCGAGTCAGTAGCAGATGGAGCAAGCCGGTCTCTTTCCGATAGCTGGCGGGGGGCCGGGAACGTAGACTGAAGGCAATCGTGCTCGAGCAGAAAATTAATGAATTTTTTGGGGATGCCGACGCCACCGGGTTTGGAACGGGATGGTGGAGCGGGATACTGTCGGCGTTTTTTGGATTTCTATCGTTCGGGGGCGTTCTCTGCTTGCATTTTCCCCAGTTCCTGACCTCTGCCGAACTCCGTCCGTTTTACTCGCTGCACGCGATACGCCTCTTGATCCAATTCCTCATCGTGGCGGCAGTTGCGTTTGGAGTGATCTCTTCTTTGCTGCGCAAGAAAAAGACTCTGGCATTAACGGGAATGCTGCTGGCCGTCGCTGCAACGGCTTGGGGCGGCTCAAGCGTAGAAATTAATGGGAGCCAACTCAACGGCGTAACCATCGGCATGGACTGGTTTTTGCTTGATTTGCTGTTGATGGCGCTTATCTACGTGCCACTCGAAAGAATCTGGCCGCAGTATCCAGAACAAGGAACATTCAGAAAAGGGTGGGCCCAAGATCTGGTTTATTTCGTGTCCACGCATCTGCCGCTGCAGATTTTGTCTTTTCTGGTTTTATTGCCCGCGACCCAGGCCACCAAATATCTGGGGGTACCCGCGCTGCAGGGATTGATCGCCCGCCTGCCGTGGTTATTGCAATTTGTTCTGGCCGTTGTGGTGGCGGACGTGGCCGAATACTTCATTCACCTGGCGTTGCACAAGGTGCCGTTCCTCTGGCGCTTTCATGCGGTGCACCATTCGTCGAAGGCACTGGACTGGATCGCGGGGTCGCGATCGCACTTTGTGGACGACACGCTGGTGCGGGGATTTATCCTGGTGCCGCTGATGCTGGGATTTTCGCAATCGATCATTCTGTGGTATCTGGTTTTTGTGACGCTGCACGCGACGTGGACGCATTGCAATTTCGGGCCGAATGCGAAATGGCTGGAAGAGATTCTGGTGATGCCCCGGTATCACCACTGGCACCATACTTCGCAGAAAGAGGGCATTGACAAGAACTTTGCGATTCATTTTCCGTGGATCGACAGGATTTTCGGGACTTACTACTACCCCAAGACGTGGCCGGAGCAGTATGGCCTGGACGGCGAGAAGATTTCGCCGAGCTTTCTGGGGCAGACGATTGAGCCGTTTCTGAGAAGAAAAAGAACGCCCTAAAACTCCAGCGCGGTCAGGGGAACGTCCTTGGGCAACTCCGCACCGGATCTGGTTGCCTTTACCAGGCCCAGATATTTCATCACTTTGACGGTGATGAATCCAAAATCGTATTCGGAATCGTCGTGGCTCAGCCGCAAAAGGCCTTCATAGTGGTGATGATTATTCTGCAGGCAGGCGCTGAAGGTCGCGGTAACCGGGAGCCATTCGCCGATGTTCATGGCGTTGTCGGCGTCATCGTGATAGCGGCGGTAGCCGAAGGTGCGGGTGTGGGTCCAATAGTTTTGAATCATATTTACCCAGAGTGAAAAAATCCGGATGCCCAGCCACATCACCAGGGTAAATTTCAGATCTCCAACCAGCTTCCACAAAAGATAAAAACTGAAGGCTTGCGCAAGGATGGCGAAAACCGGATGGGCAACGACGCGGAAGGTCCGGGACTTCAGAATTTTGTCGCCGGCCAAATTTTCGGTGCATTGGTACGGCATTACGCAGAGATATAAGGTGCGCCAGAAACCATCGTCCGAGAGCTTGTTGGGATCGCCGGAATGGTCGGAATGTTTGTGATGCAAGCGATGGCGATTGACCCAGGCAATCGGATCGACATAGATCGCGAAGGTGTTGTTCACCACTGTAACGGACTTTATGAACCATTCTTTATAGTCGAGCGAACGATGGGCGATTCCCAGATGAAGGAGGTCGGCGAGATACAAGCCGCCGAGAAACCAGCAGAACAGAAAATAAACGCCGCCAATTAACATTGCGGTCCAGGGTCCCAGATGAGCTGGGGCGAAATACAGGCAAGCCAGGACGTAGGACAAAATAATCAGATAGCCTGCGACGTTGTAGATTTTCACGATGACTCCCCGTTGGGGTATTCAAGCAGAAAATGGGACGCCGTTCAAATTACAAGTTGGCGTGGATAGAGTCTATCGGCTGTAGTGGCTGTGTGAGGAATGGGTGGTCGGCGGGGGATGGTCGAGAAGTCAAAACCCGCACCCTTCCAAACCAAGGGTGCGGCACCCAAGTTCTTCCCGGCAGGTCCCCTGTCGGCCACCCATGCGAACTATCAAATATGAAAGTAGATTGCAGGCCGTTTTGGTGGCGGAAGGGGAGGTATCGGATTGCCGTCAGCCACGACAGTTGGTTGCGCCGGAGCCTTTGGCTTTGGTAGCGGCATTGGTGAGCCGTCAGAAAGTAGCGGCGCTAGAAAGGCGATTAATGTGAAGACGCTGAGAATCAGACCGGTGAGTTTCCGTAAATACATCGTGCCTCCTTCGGGAAGATTCTTAGCGCTGTAGCTTAAGCCACTTCTTGCCGCAAAACAATACTGCGCCGGAAACTCTTCGAAGCGGAGCCGGGTTGGAATATTCAGTAAGTCCTGATTAACGCGCTTCCCGGAGAAGTGGATACTGGAACGAACGTGTCCGGTAAGCCGTGTGGGCTCAGAGGGTCGATGCAACACCATCTGGTATAACGCTGTTTTCAAAGGTGGTGTTTATGAGGTCAGGGCGACGGTTTGGGCTTTCGGCGGCGCAGAGGAGCGAGGTGTGGCGTCTTTGGAAGGGTGGGCAGACGTTGCATGAGATTGGGCGAGCCTTTGGCAAGGAGCATTCCTCCATTCGCTGTCTGGTGTCGCGTCACGGTGGGATTGTTCCGGCAGTGCGACGGCGTGCGCTCCT
>DASSGS010000026.1:0-54868 GCA_035693365.1 Candidatus Acidiferrum sp.
CGCCCACCGAATGGGCTTGCGTACCATCATCCTTCCGAAGGATAATGAGAAGGACCTAGCGGAAATCCCCCAGGAGATCCTCTCCAGCCTCAAGATGCACTTCGTGGAAACCATGGATGAAGTGTTGCAGGTTGCGCTGGAGCGGCCCATTGTGCCGCTTGTAGGAACCGGGGTTGCGCCTGTCGCGGAGCCGTTTACCACTGGCGCCGACAAAGATACGAGTTTGACAAACTAAGCATCTCAATCCGGGAGCAGTCTGCACCTGCAGTCTGCATGCAATTCCCGCTTCGAGAGGCTTCTGGTTGCAGATAGTTTGGTTGCCCGCCCTGGCGGAAAGGTCTTTTTCGCCGGAAGGTACACCACCACGCAGTCCAGTTCCGGGTCGTAATAGTTCAAGGAACAATCAACCAAAACTCAAAGTTAGGATATATGGCAAAAGAAACGAGTACAGAAGGAAATAATCAAATCAGCATCAGCCTGGCTGAGCTGAAAGAAAAAAACATCACCGATCTGGCTAAAATCGCCAAGGAATTGAACATTCCCGGCGCCAGCGGTATGCGCAAGCAGGAGCTGATCTTCCAGATCCTCCGCGCGCAAACGGAGAAAAGCGGACTGATCTTTTCGGAAGGCGTGCTCGAATGCCTGCCCGACGGTTTCGGGTTTCTTCGCGCTCCGGAATACAACTATCTCCCCGGCCCCGACGACATCTACGTCTCGCCATCGCAGATCCGCAAGTTTGACCTGCGCACGGGCGACACCGTCTCCGGCCAGGTGCGTCCTCCGAAGGACGGCGAGCGCTACTTCGCGCTGATCAAAGTGGAAGCCGTCAACTTCGAGGACCCCGAAGTTGCGCGCAACAAGATTTTCTTCGACAACCTGACGCCGCTCTATCCCCAGGGCCGGCTGAAGATGGAAACGAACAAGGACAATCTGACGGGGCGCGTGCTGGATTTGCTCTGCCCCATCGGTAAGGGCCAGCGCGGCTTGATCAACGCGCCGCCGCGCACCGGCAAGACCATGATGCTGCAGTCGGTCGCCAATTCCATCACCGTGAATCATCCGGAAGTCGCCTTGATCGTGCTGCTCATCGACGAGCGGCCGGAAGAAGTCACCGACATGCAGCGCACGGTGAAGGGCGAAGTCATCAGCTCCACGTTCGACGAACCGCCGCAGCGGCACATTCAAGTGGCGGAAATGGTGCTCGAAAAGGCCAAGCGCCTTGTGGAGCACAAGCGCGACGTCGTCGTGCTGCTTGACTCCATCACGCGGCTTGCTCGCGCCTACAACGCGGTTACGCCGCCCTCCGGCAAGGTTCTCTCCGGTGGTATTGACGCCAATGCCTTGCAGCGCCCGCGCCGGTTTTTCGCCGCCGCCCGCAACGTCGAAGAAGGCGGTTCGCTCACGATCATCGCCACCGCTTTGATTGACACCGGCAGCCGCATGGACGACGTCATCTTCGAGGAGTTCAAGGGCACTGGCAACATGGAAATCTATCTGGACCGCCGGCTTGCCGATAAGCGCGTTTTCCCGGCGATTGATATCCAGCGCTCCGGTACGCGTAAGGACGAATTGCTGCTGCCGCCCGACGAGCTCAGCCGAGTCTGGGTGCTGCGCAAGGTATTGAGTCCGCTTTCGACGGTTGAAGCGATGGAACTTTTACTCAGCCGCCTCTCGAAGACCAAGGCAAACGCGGAATTCCTTAATTCCATGTCCGCCCCGGCCTGAGGAAAGTAAACCCCACGGCACCCCACCCGTTGGCCTGGTCCCGGCCATCGTCTCCGTGGTTCTGAAAAATATGGCTCGCTGCGGCGGGCCACGGTGCCTGTATGCATGAAAAATTCATTGCCCGCCAGCCGATTTTTGACAAGCGGCTGCGGGTGTACGCGTACGAGCTGCTTTTCCGCGGCGGCCCGCAGAATTTTTTTCAGCCGCGCAATCATGCCTCGTCCAGCGTCATCGCCGATTCGCTGACACTTTTCGATCTGCAAAATCTCACCGGAAACGCCCGCGCTTTCATCAATGTGGATGAACTTGCGCTCCGGCTCGGAGCGCCGCGGCTGCTCCCTGCCGACCGGATCGTGGTGGAAATTCTGGAGAGCGTGAAGCCGACCGACGAAATCGTCGGCATCTGCCGCGAACTTCGCCAGGATGGTTATTCCCTGGCTCTCGACGACTTCCTTGGCGAGCCAGCGCTGCAACCGCTGGTTGATCTTGCTCATTACCTGAAAGTGGATTTCACGCTGCTCGACGTGGATGGCCGCAAGCGGATCGCGGAAAAGTATCGCGGCAACGGCCTTTCACTATTGGCCGAAAAGGTCGAAACGCAGAACGACCTCGACGAGGCCCGCAATCTTGGGTACTGCTATTTTCAGGGCTATTTTTTCTGCAGGCCTTCGATGCTGGAAACGCGGGATATTCCCGGGAACAAGCTGATTCAGCTTCAACTGCTGAGCGCCGTTGCCTCGTCGGAGCTCGATTACAACGCTATAGAAATGTTGTTCAAGCAGGATCCTTCCCTGCTCTACCGGCTGTTGCGCTATCTGAATTCGCCCGCGCTTGGCCTGCGCAACGAAGTCACCAGCATCCGCCACGCCATGACGCTGCTCGGCGAAAACGAATTCCGCCGCTGGGTATCCATCTTTGCCGTGATCGCCATGAGTTCCGGTAAACCACCGGAACTCATCCACACTGCCCTGACTCGCGGTTATTTTTGCGAGGATTTTTCCGCGCCCGCCGGACTCCGCGAAAAGAGCAACACCATGTTTCTCATGGGCCTGCTATCTGTCGCCGACGCGCTGCTGGACAAGCCGATCAAAGATGTCCTGCAATCCCTGCCGATCGATCCAGAGGTAAAGGCGGCGCTCTGTGGCGGTGAAAACCGCTACCGCGACCTCTACGAAGTCCTGCTCGCTCTTGAACGCGCCGAATGGCCGAAACTCGCCATCTTCACCGAACGCCTCGGCTGCCCCGAAGACAACGTCCCAGACTCCTACCAGTCCGCGCTCCAGAAAGCTTCCGCCGTCAGCGTTTGAGAATGCATGTGGCGCAGTAAGCGCTGCCGTCTCGATTTTCTTGCCATTTAATCAAAAAGAGCAGGCGCCCCTGCTGGTCAGGGGCGCCTGGAACGTTTTTATTTTTTCCTAGTTTCTATTCCGTGGATTCCTTCTCCACCGCTGCAATGTAATCCACCACACGCTCCGACCAACCGTCGATGTGCGTCCAGCCGTTGCCGTAACTCAGGCCGTTTTTATACGGCGCAACGTTCACGACATAGGCCTTCCGCGTCCACGCCGGCAGAATCCCGTCGTGCGACTGTTCGTCGGTGACCACGATCAGGCGGTCGAAACCCTGCCACTCGGCGTTCGCGTAAAGCTGCGTCAGCGCGCGCTTCAGGTAAGTCCCCGAGTGCGCCTGAGACTTCACGATCGCATCGCGGAGCGCGAAACCGCGCCGCGGCGGCAGTTCGACGCATGAGTCGGAAAAGGTCGCAATGCAAAATGCATCGGCCTTTTCCCGCAGCAGGATTGCAAGTCCCGCCGCCGCGTCCATGCGCGTGGTCTCGCCCTTTTTCGCCAGGCGATAGTTCATGGAGCCCGAAACGTCCACCAGCAGTCCGGTGGAATCTTCGAGCTTGCTGAGCCCGGCAATGCCTTTCAGCATCGCCGCTTCCAGAGCATCTTCGAGCTTCGGCGCGTAACGAGCCGCCGTCACGAAACGAAACGGCAGCGCGCGCGCCACGCCCTTGTCGAGCCGTTCGCGGATGAGCTTCGGCGAAACTCCCGCCGCGGTCATCAGCCGCAGGTTGCGTAGCACGGCTATTCCGCCGAGCTTCCCTTCCTCGAGCAGCCGCTCGAAGGTCTCCTTCTTGCCCTGGCGCGCGGAAAGCGCAACTTCCCAGGTGTCGGGAGCCGCGAGGGTGCCGTCGACGAGCTTCTTCCAGTCCGCCGCCTGTTCCGCGTTACGCGGCTTGGCGTGGCACAGGAAGAGCACGTCGCGCAGCTTGACCGTGGAGTCGCGGTTGTACTTCGCAAGCTGGTAGGCGTCGAACTTCGTGAACGCCCGCGCCAGCCCACGCTTCACTCCCGCGGAGAGCGGTTCCTTTTTGTCTTTCCAGTAGAGCGCGACAAACTCGCCGAGTTCGTCCGCGCGCTGGACGACATGATCGAGCGTCTCCGCCACGAGCGGGCCGGTTCCCTTGCGCCGCGCAAGCTCTCGCACCAGGAAGAGCGGGACATGGCGAAGCTGCATCTCACTGCGAGCTTCTCGCGCAAGTGCGGCCACATCTTCGGCCTTATTGGCGCGAACAAGTTCCGCGATCCGCGCGGCGATACCAGCACCCTTTTCGTAGAACGCATCTTCCCAGAGCAGGCAAGTCAGCACGGTGCGGCGCAGCTCCGCCTTCGCGCTGAGCTTCTGTGCCACCGCTCCTTCGTGCGTTCGCACCGGGAACATCCGTTTCCACACATTCATTTTCGCCATCTTTACCGCTCCTCCTTCCTGCGGCTGTGCCGCAACTTTCCACAACACTGCTGGACGGGAATAATCAGACAAGGACATAAGGCGCTCTATCCACTGAGCTACTGGCCCCCAAATGGACCAGGTGAGATTCGAACTCACGACCTCCCGCTTAACAGGCGAAGTAACCCTGCCCTGCACCACGTCCAACTTCTCTTGCCTTTCGGCAAATTTGATCGATCCGCGCCCTGTAGCTCAGGCCTTCAGGCCTGAGTCTTAACAAGGCGTCATTGCAAATTCAAACCGGGAGGAATAAATGGCCAGAGTGCGAGGCTGACGGCCCCGCCTTCCATTGGTGTCGAAGTATCTCTGTTCCGCACCATCCCGGTTTCTTTTGCGGCGGGATCTCTCGGCTCGAGACTGTCCATCGCTCTACCCCTGAGCTACGCCGGCTTTCGCCGGCGGCCGGATTCGAACCGGAGACCTTTGGCGCCGATGTAACTCGTGCCTGCGCCACGCCGCAAACTTTTTTAAATCCAAACACACCCCCAGCGTCTCTCGCACAAACTCAAACCATCCGCCACACGCAATCAGAAACTGAAATCCGGGAGGAATTGGCGTTCACGGTTTTTGGGATTCGAACCCAAGCCTTGCGGCTCTGCCTGTCGAAGTATCCGTGAACTACACCATCCCGGGACACGAATTCCCGGAAGCTAATGTTGTGGATCGAAATGAGTTAAGCGGAGTGACTTAAAATCGCGTAATCAAGCAGACTTCAAGACCCTTGCGCCCGGTCATCGGCCGATCATGACTTGGTTTGTCTTGTCTCATCGTCTGCCTTCTACGCTCAGTGAGGTCCCACAGCTTTCTGCAGGAAATTTCCGAGGTATCTGCAAAGTAAACGGAGCTGCAAATTCTGTCAAGCACTTTTTTCGAAATGCTCATTTACCGGCCATTTTTGCAATAACTGGTTACTTTTCAAGTATCTAGTGTCAGGTGGGCCGAAAAATCAATGGACTTGGGCTTTCTTCGCCGCGATCCACGCATCCATGTGCGTTTCCAGAAAATTCAGGGGCACTGCGCCCTGCTCGAGCACCGCGTCGTGAAAAGCGCGGACATCAAACTTGGTCCCAAACTCTTTTTCCGCGCGCGCCCGGAGTTCGCGGATTTTCAATTGTCCCAGTTTGTACGCCAGAGCTTGCCCGGGCCACACGATGTAGCGATCCACTTCTACAGTAATGTCCTGGTCGGTTTTCCCCGTATTCTCACGGAAATAATTGATTGCCTGTTGCCGCGTCCAACCCATGGAGTGCATTCCCGTGTCCACCACCAACCGCACGGCGCGCCACATCTCGTACGTTAACTGACCGAATTTCGAATAAGGATCTTTGTACAACCCGAGATCGTCGCCCAAACTTTCACTATACAGCGCCCATCCCTCCACAAACGCAGAGTATCCGATGTGCTTCCGGAACTCCGGCACATTTTCCTGCTCCTGTGCCAGGGAAATCTGCAGATGATGTCCCGGCACGGATTCATGCAGGGAGAGCGCCTCCATTTCCCACTTGGGCCTCGCGTGCAGATTGTACGTATTCACGAAGTAGTAGCCGGGCCGCCCCGCTTCGGGCGAGCCTGGCTGGTAGTAAGCCGTCGTCTGGGAAGGCGCTTTGAAATCCGGAATCGGAGTGACGCCATACGGCAAACGCGGGAGTTTTCCGAATTCGTGCGCCAGTTGCGGATCAATCTTTTTCGCAATCACCCGGTATGCATTCACCAGGTCTTCGGGCTTAACAAAATAAAATTGCTGGTCGGTCCGCAAGAATTCCGTGAACTCGTGGAAATTCCCTTTGAAACCGGCGGACTGAATCACCTTGTCCATTTCCGCGCGAATTCGCTTCACTTCCGCGAGCCCAATTTCATGAATCTGCTTGGGTGTCAGCTTCGTGGTCGTCTGCCAGCGCACGTGAAACGCATAGGCCGCGGCTCCGTCCGGCAGGGCCGTCGCCGCGATATTTTCCCTGCAGGCCGGAATGTAGGTCTTTACGAGGTATTCCCGCAGCTTCCCGAATGCCGGAGCGACTCGCTCAGAATAAATCTTCACGGCGCGCTCGGTCAGCTTGGCGCGGTCTGCCTCTCCCATCGAAGGCGGAAAATTCCGAAATGGAGCCAGCAACGGGCTTTTGATCGCGTCACTCGGAATAAGGTCGGCAAGCTGTTTAGGCAAGTCGCGCATCGCGATCTTCGGTGGCGTGAATCCCCGCTTCAATCCCTCCTGCATCCAAGCGATGGTCTGCTCTACGGGGGCCGGAAGAGTTTCCAGCCGTGCCAGAATGTCTTCGTAATCCGCCGCTTTTTCCTGCGGCATCAATGCAAACAAGTCCGCCGCATCCTGAACGCCGCCCATCTGGTTGATGGGCAACCAGCGGTTTGCAGGAACGACGCTGCGGAACGGCATGGGTTCGTCGCCGTATTTCAGGCCTTCGTTGGTGGTCTCGAACAACTCTTCATACAAATCGTAATTTAACTGTTCGCTCGCCGGCAGGGACGCGCGATCCATCTTCTTCAATGCAGCAAGGCTTTCCTGCAGGTGCTTCTCCCGAGCGGCGACTCCTGCGGGCGATTGATCCGTCCATTTCCGGTTCTGCCCCGGATAGCCGACGTGGGTGGCCATCTCCGGGTAATCTTCCATCCAACGCTTCCAGTCTTGCGTCAGAAACACGCGGAATTTTCGCGTCGCCTCATTTTGCACGGTCACATTACTCCGATCATCCTGCGCCAATGTAACGAGTGGAAACGCCGCCAGCAGGGGCGCAATCGCAAGAATCGCCATGGTAATCGTCCGTATCATGTCTTCCTCCGGAGCTTTCAGCGTGCAGCTTTTTCCCGTTCCCGGGCAAGCAGCACTATCAGGCGCGCGGTTTCTTCGATTCCCATCGCGGTGTTGTCCACCAGGACGGCGTCCTTCGCGCGCACCAGCGGCGAGACTTTCCGCTCGCGGTCCCGCTTGTCGCGTTCGCGCACCTCTTCCATCACTTGCCCCACCGAAACTTTCTCGCCCTTTTCCTGATGTTCCATCCAGCGTCGCTGCGCCCGGGTGACCGCCGATGCTTCTAGAAATATTTTCAGTTCCGCGTCTGGGAAAACTACTGTGCCGATGTCCCGGCCCTCCATCACCACGCCGCCGCCCGCGCCCGCTTTCTGTTGCTCGGCCACCAGCACTTCTCGCACGCCGGCAATCGTCGCCAGTCGCGATGCCGCCTGCGCCACGTCACCGGTGCGGATTTCCTGCGTCACTTCACGGCCATCCAGAAACACCCTGTTCTTCAGGCCCGCAGCTTCTTGATCGGGAGTCGGCGGCTTCAGCTCGATATGCGTTTCGCGCGCCAGATTTTCCAGTTGGCTTTCGTTTTCAAGGGGAATTTTTTGCAGCAATGCCTTGAGGGCGACCGCGCGGTACATTGCCCCGCTGTCGAGATAGACATAGCCGAGCACCGCCGCCACGCGACGCGCTACCGTGCTCTTACCTGACCCCGCCGGGCCGTCGATTGCAATGATCAGTTTTCGTCCCAAGCCTCTCCATTTCGACTACGCAAACTCAGCGGGGCACGATCCCTCGTGCCCCGCGTCCAAACCCTTTTCCGTTTTTCCAATTTCCATTTTCCAATTTTGATTTTTAGAATCCCATGATGTTATAGCCGCAATCCACGTAAAGCGTCTCGCCTGTGATGCCCGAACCTGCCGGCGACAGTAAAAATGCGGCTGTGCCGCCTACCTCGGCGGGATCCACATTTCGCTTCAGCGGCGAGCGTTCCGCATGCGACTTCAACATCTCGCCCAATTGCGAAACTCCCCGCGCCGCCAGCGTCTTGATCGGCCCCGCGGAAATGGCGTTGACGCGGATACCTTTCGGGCCCAGGTCGTTCGCCAGATAGCGGACCGTGGCCTCCAGAGCGGCTTTGGCCACGCCCATTATGTTGTACTTCGGCACAACTTTCTCCGCCCCGTAATACGTCAGCGTAACGATGCTGCCGCCGTTGGTCATCAACGGCGCCGCCGCTCGCGCCACCGCGATTAGAGAATATACACTGACATCGTGGGCGATCCGGAATCCTTCGCGCGTCGTGTTCAGGAACTCGCCCTTCATATCATCAGCCGGCGCAAATGCGACACTGTGGACCAATCCGTCCAGCACGCCATAGCGCGCCTTCAGCTGTTCGAACAATTTCGCGATCTCCGCGTCCGAAGTCACATCGCACATGAAGCCGTCGGCCCCGGGCAAATCTGTGATCAAGTCCTTCGCTTCCTGCTCCAGCCGCTCATTCTGGTAGGTAATCGCCAGCCGCCAGCCTGCCTCGTTCAGCTTTTGCGCAATCGCCCAGGCAATGCTGCGCTTGTTCGCCAGCCCGAAAATCACCGCCGTCTTCTGCCCTTCGCTCACGTTTCCTCCCGCGCCCAGCATGGTACATTCTCGCTTCCGGATCGCTGCAATCTGATCGCTGTTATCCGCTCCGACGGATTACCGATTACTGATAACTGATCACTGATTACGTCAAACAGATCGCCGCTCGCCCACTCTATATCCGATGAAACGCCCGCTCGATCTCGCGGACAGAGTACCGCAGCACCACTGGCCGTCCGTGCGGACAACTCATCGGGCAATCCGTTTTCGCCAGCGCACCGAGCAGCCATTCCATTTTCGTTTGATCCAGCGGCATGTTCACCTTGATCGCGGCGTGGCACGCCGTGGAGGCCGCGATCTTTGCCTGCAGAGTATCAATCGAAATTGCCGCGTTTTCCCGTTCGATTCCATCGATAATCTCGGTCAAAAGGTGCTCCGCGTCGTTCGTGGCGACGCCGGCGGGCACCGCCTGGATGGCTACGCTTTTCGGCCCCATCGGCTCCACTTCAAACCCGTTGGCCGCCAGCTCTTCAGCTATTTTTTCATAGGTCACGATCTGGCGCGGTGAAAGCTCGAACACCAACGGCATCAGCATTCGCTGCGCTTCCACTTTTCCGGCGCGCCGGGCTTCCAAATGCTGTTCGAACAGTACCCGCTCGTGCGCCACGTGCTGGTCCACGATCCAAAGGCCTTCGCCGTTTACGGCCACGATGAAGCTCGCACTCACTTGCCCCAGGGGCTTCAAATCAGCAATCTGGTCCGGCCTGGGCAATGTGGCGGGTGCGTCGGCGCCAGCGCGTGAAAAATTCTCCGCCCAGTTCGGTTCGCGGCCTTGGCCCGCCGGCATCGATCCCGGTGAGTAGCCGCCTGGGAACGAAGAGCCCGGTTCGAAGGGGAATCGTTGCGGGGCAGGCTGCGCGGGTGCAGCCGACAGGTCGAATCCATTTCCGGCCGAATAGTCCGAGCCCACGCCCGAGCCGACTCCCAACTCTTCCATCAACGGAATCATCGCGCGAGGTACGCCGGAATCCGGATTCACTTCCGCCAATCCTCCTGCAAACGAACCCGGAGGCGCCGTTGGATTTGGCGCCAGCGCCGCTCCTGCCGCGGTCGCGAAACTCGCGATGGGCCGCGAGCCCATCAGTGCCTGACGGATCGCGTCACGCGTGAAGTCGTGCACAAACTGCGAACGCCGGAACCGCACCTCAATTTTCGCCGGGTGCACATTCACATCCACTTCGTCGTAGGGCATTTCCAGGAACAGCAGTGTCGCTGGAAATACGGAAGGCGGCAGGATATTCCGATATGCCTCATGAATCGCGTGCAGGATCAGGCGGTCGCGCACCAGCCGGCGGTTCACGAACACGTAGATTCCGTTGCGGTTCGGCCGCTGAATATCCGGGCGGGAAGTAAATCCGCTCACGGTCAGCGTCGCGGCCTCTTCACCCGCTTCCATTTCCGGTTCGGTGATCGCCGCGCGAAATGCCGCGGAAACACTGGGGATTTCCACCAGTTCGTCCAGCGCTTGACGGCCAAATAGCTGGTAAACGCGATCAGCCAGCTTTTCCGTCGGGGGGCAATTTACGATCTCCTGCGTCGGTGTTGTCAGCGTGAACTGCTTTGTCGGATTCGCCAGCGCGTAGTGGGTCACGAGCGATGCGATGTGGCCAAGTTCCGTCGTATCCGACTTCAGAAACTTTCGTCGCGCCGGCACGCAGTAAAACAGATCCGCCACGCTCACCGTGGTTCCCGCGGGCAATCCCGCCGGCTTTACACCGACAAGTTTCCCGCCGGCAAATTCCACCCGCGTTCCCTCCGCTTCGCTTGCGTCACGCGTTTCGAGCAGCAGCCGGGAGACAGACGCAATGGATGGCAGAGCTTCCCCGCGAAATCCCAGCGTTGAAATTGTGATCAAATCGTCGGCCGACCGCAGTTTGCTGGTCGCGTGCCGTTCGAAAGCGAGCAACGCGTCGTCATGCATCATCCCGTGGCCGTCGTCGATCACGCGAATCATGCGTTTGCCGCCCATCTCCGTCTCAATCCGCACGGAGTTCGCGCCCGCATCCAACGCGTTCTCCAACAATTCTTTGACCACCGAGGCAGGCCGCTCCACCACCTCCCCGGCCGCAATCCGGTTCGCCACCGCCTCCGCTAAGATTCTGATCCTGCTCAACGTCGTTCCTCTATGGTAGGTAAGCTCTTGGGGGTCGGACCTTTAGGTCCGACTTTAACCGTCGGCACAATGGGCTTTAGCCCCTGAGGAATTGGGTCGAGCGCAAAGCGGCCGCTAGCGGAACAAAATCGCCAATCCTGAGGTCGTTGGACTAATTTTGCAGCAACAGGATTGAAGTGTATGTAGTCCATTTTCGCCTTGCAATTCGCCCAATCCTTCACTCTGGACTCATGAAAACCCGATTGCCAAATTGGCATCTTATTTCCTTGAACTAAGTGAATCTCATGAGAGCTTCCACCCTTAATGAGCTGGATCGCTTTTTCAAGGCTGACAGTTTCAGATGGTGTCAGGAGGAGATGCAAGTGATTTGGCATCAGCACAAATTCATGCAACAAGTAGTCCTTTCGGTCCCTGTACTCGATAATTTTTCGGACTACAATTTCCGCGGTTTCCCGAACCTGAAACACGGCAATATTTTGCCAGGATTTGGTGGTCACAAAGTAGGTCCATCCCGGTAATGTGCGGTGTGTCAGTCTGCCCATAAAACAATTCCTCAGGGGCTAAAGCCCTTTGAGTCTACACCCTGATGTCGGAGCTAAAGCTCCGACCCCCAACGGCCAATTCTTAAGCGTTTTTCGCATCTGCACCCTTAATTTGTATCCCCAGTTGCTCCAGTTGCGCGTGATCCACATCGCTGGGCGATTCGGCCATCAAGTCCACCGCGGCCGTTGTCTTCGCGAAGGCAATCACTTCGCGGATGGATTTTTCGCCGGCGAGCAGCATCACCACGCGGTCAATGCCCAGCGCGATTCCGCCGTGTGGAGGTGTGCCATACGTCAGCGCGTCCAGGAAAAAACCGAAGCGCCGGCGTAGTTGCTCCTCGCTCAAGCCCAGCGCTTTGAAGAGCCGCTCCTGAATATCCTGGCGGTGAATTCGAATGCTGCCCGAACCCAACTCCACGCCGTTCAGCACCAGGTCGTAGCCCTTCGAGCGCACTTCCCATGGGGCGGTCTCCAGCTTCTCCAGGTCTTCGTCCACGATTCCCGTGAACGGATGCTGCGCGCTCACCCATGTCTTGTCGGACTCGCTCCATTCAAAGAGCGGAAAACCCGTGAGCCACAGGAATCTCCATTGCTTCTTGTCGATCACGCCGAGCGCTTCGCCAAGTTGCAGCCGCAACTGTCCTGCAACCAGCGCTGCCGCTTCGGTGCCCTTGATCTCTTCCTTTGCCGAGACCGCCACGACCAGGTCGCCCGTTTTCGCGCCGCAATCATCGGCCAGCTTCTTCACGTTTTCCGCGCCGATCAGTTTCTCCACCGTCGACGTCGTTCCCTCCGCGGCCAGCTTCACGAAATACGCACCGCGGGCACCGTGGGATTTCGCTTTCTCCGTCAGCTCATCCAGTTGCTTCCGCGAATACGCCGCCGCACCCGGCGCGGCAAATGCAAACACGTTCCCGGCGATCTGCAGCTTCTCTTTCGCCTCAGCCGGGAAACACGAGGTCACTTCATGCAGTTCCATTCCAAATCGCATGTCGGGCTTGTCGCTGCCATATTTCCGGATCGCATCCTTGTAGAGCATGTGGGGAAAAGGCGCCTTCGTTTCCACACCCGCCACCTGGCATGCGCGCACCATCACGTTTTCGATGACACTGAAAATGTCCTCCTGGCGGGGAAACGACATTTCCAAATCCAGCTGTGTGAATTCGGGTTGCCGGTCCGCGCGCAAGTCTTCGTCGCGAAAACATTTTACGATCTGGAAATAGCGGTCCAGCCCTCCGATCATCAGGATCTGCTTGAAGATCTGCGGCGATTGCGGCAAGGCGTAAAACTGACCGTGATGCACGCGGCTCGGAACCAGATAGTCGCGCGCGCCCTCGGGTGTCGAACGGGTCAGCATCGGCGTTTCCACCTCGATGAAACCCATCTCGTCCATCGCTTTGCGGATTTCCAGGATAATTTTGTGGCGCAATGCCAGGTTGCGGTGCGGCTTCGGCCGCCGCAAATCCAGGTAACGGAATCTCAGCCGCGTCTCTTCGGCCGCGTTGATTTCCTCTTCAATCGCAAACGGCGGGGTTTTCGCGTTATTCAGAATGTGCAGCCGCGCGGCGACGATCTCCACTTCGCCAGTCGGCAGCTCCGGATTGGGCTTTCCGCGCAGGGTGATTTGGCCTTCCACGGCCACCACAAACTCGCTGCGCGCCTGTTCCGCTTTCGCGTGCGCCTCCGGTTGTGTCTCCTTGTTGAAGACAACCTGCACGATGCCGGCGCGGTCGCGAATATCGAGGAACAGCAAATTGCCCAGGTCGCGCCGCTTTGCCACCCAGCCCATGACCGTGGCATCGCGCCCCGCGTCCGACGCCCGCAGCGCTCCACAATAGTGTGTCCGCTTGAGATTTCCCAAAAAGTCCAGCACGTTTTCGTTCTCCTCATTCCGTCGACAAATTAAGCAATCTTGTCATCCTGAGCCCGCGCCTTTTGCGGGCGAAGGACCTCAACGTCAACAGTTTCGAGGCGCTTCCACCGTTGAGATCCTTCGCGCACCCTCGTCGGGTGCGCTCAGGATGACAGCGTTTTGGTTCTCGTCAGCAACTCCAAAATCTGGGCCTCGCTCAACTTTGCTTGTGAACCGTCGGCCAGCGTCTTCACGGTCCACTGGCCCGTCGAGATTTCTTCGTCACCCAGGATTAAGGCGTAGCGCGCGCCCAGCTTGTCCGCCTGCCCCAGCGCCTTGCCGAATTTCTGCTCGACGGTAGGCAACTCGACGCGAAGCCCAGCGGCGCGCAATTTTTGCGTCGCTGCGATTGCCACGGCCTGGGCCTTCTCTCCCATCCACGCCACAAAAACGTCGGGCCGCTGCGCTGTGCCGCCCTTCCCCGCTTCCTGGAGAGACAAAATCAGACGGTCTTCGCCAATCGCGAAGCCAATCCCTTTGGTCGGCTGCCCGCCCAGCAGTTCCACCAGCCCATCATACCGCCCGCCGCCGCACACCGCATTCTGCGAGCCCAATCCCAGCGCGGTGATTTCAAATGTCGTCCGCATGTAGTAGTCCAGCCCGCGCACCAGCCGCCAGTTTTCGGCGTACGCGACGCCACGCATCGCCAATTGCCGCTTCGCTTCCCCATATTGAGCCGCGCAATTCGGGCACAGGTGATCCGCAATCTTCGGCAGGCTGGCGATGATTCCCTGTTCGTTTTCCAGTTTCGAATCGAGCACCCGCAACGGATTTGTGTCGATGCGCCTCTGGCTGTCCGGGCCCAGCTTGTCTTTCACCTTCAACAATTCGGCACGGAGTAACTCCACATACTTTGGCCGGCACTCGCGGTCTCCAATCGAATTGATTTCCAGCTTCACGCCTTCGAGGCCCAGCCGCGCGAAAAACGCCATTACCATCTCAATCACTTCGGCGTCCACAGCGGCATCTTTCCCGATATTTTTCGCGGGATCCTGATTTGGCGGAATCATCTCCAGCACTTCCGCCCCAATCTGATGAAACTGCCGGTATCTCCCCTTCTGCGGCCGTTCGCGCCGGAACATCGGCCCGGTGTACCACAATTTCACCGGCTGCGGCAGCGCGTGCATCCCATGCTCTATGTACGCCCGGCACACTGAAGCCGTCGCTTCAGGCCGCAGACTCACCGAAGTTTCGTCTCGGTCCTCAAACGAATACATCTCCTTGCCGACTACGTCTGTATCCACGCCTATCGACCGGGCAAACAACTCCGTCGGCTCGAATATTGGCGGCCGAATCTCGCCGAATCCAAACGTGCCAAAGACTTCGCGTGCCGTTTGCTCCACCCGGTTCCACAACTCCGTCTCCGGTGGAAGCAAATCGCGAGTACCCTTGATTGCTTGAAATCTCTTTTTCTCTGCCATGAGTCCCTGGAATATCCTGCCTGGCGCCGTCAGCCTTCCAACTTGCTCCAATCAATCTCTTCGCCGCGCTCTGCCGCTTCCTCACGATAAATCTCACGGTAGCCCGAATACCGCTCCGCATACTTGCTAATCGATTCGCAGTCCGCTTCCGTCAATTCTCTTTTCACTTTGCCCGGTGAACCCATTACCAAACTTCCGGCCGGAATCACCGTGCGCTCCGTGATGAGAGTCCCCGCCGCAATAATCGAGTTTTCGCCGATGACCGCGCCGTTCAAAATGATGCAGCCCATTCCGATCAAAACATGAGAGTGGATGTTACATCCGTGCAGCGTTACCGAATGTCCCACGGTGACTTCGTCTCCGAGCACCAGCGGATACTGGTCTTTCATCACGTGCAGGACGCAGCCGTCCTGGATGTTGGTGCGCTTTCCGATCCGGATGTAGTGCACATCGCCCCGCACCACGCACATCGGCCACACGCTCGACTCTTCACCAATGACGACGTCCCCAATCACCACCGCGGCGGGATCGATATAGGCCGACGCCGCAATCTGCGGAAATTTGCCTTTGTATGGACGGATATCCGGTGTTCGCATCAAGAGTCAAGATTTCCCGTAAGTGATTGCAGGAGCAAGAAATACATCGCTCCATCGTGTTTCGCGAGCTGCCAGCGAACACCCAAGATAACACCCGCTTTGCCCTGCTGACAAGAAAACCGCCACGCCGGGGCGCGTCAAATTGTCGCGCGCTGGACGCCCGCCGCGCTTCACGCCATAATTTCCCGGTGGAAACCAGTTGTGCCCAATGCAACGCGCCGATGACCTGCAAGCAGGAAAGCGGTTGCTGGTGCGCCGACCTGCCGCACGTGATTCCCATGCCCTCGGCCGACGCTCCCGCTCCCGGTTGCCTCTGCCGCAACTGTCTACTGGAAAAAATAAAAGCCACCGGTGCATCCTCCGCCAGCGGCGTCTTTCCAGTCCCAGATTCTTCAGCTTCGCGCGACTAGGCCACAAGCGCATGCATGGACCGACCTGAAGGTCGGCCACTACAAAGCTCGAGGAATAGCTTAATCAATCTCGACCGCCGGCCCGGTGGATGTCGCGCCCACTTCCGCGAGCCGCGCCGTCACTGCTTTCGCCATGCGGTACAAGCTCTGCGCCGCGGGCGCCGATTCTCCCTGCGCGGCCACGGGGCTGCCCGTGTCGCCGCCCATGCGGATTCGCGGATCAATTTCAATCTCTCCCAGCACCGGCACGCCATAGGCAACCGCGGTCTTCGTTCCTTCGCCGTGGCCGAAAATATCCACCGGCTTGCCGCAATGCGGGCAGGCGAACGTGCTCATGTTTTCCACCACGCCGAGCACTTCCACGTTCACCTGGCGGAACATCTCAATGGCTTTGCGCACGTCCGCCACCGCCACGAGCGACGGAGTCGTCACCACCACCGCACCGGTCACCGCCACCGTCTGGATCAGCGTCAACTGCACGTCGCCGGTTCCCGGCGGCAGGTCGATCACCAGGTAGTCCAGCTCGCCCCACTCCACGCTGCGCAGAAACTGCGTGATCACGCTGTGCAGCATCGGCCCGCGCCAGATCACCGGCTTGTCGCCCGGATTCAGCAGGCCCATCGAAATCATTTTCACGCCCTGGGCGTTCACGGGAATAATCCGCTGCTGCGGAGTGGCCATCGGCTCCTGCGTCGAGCCGAGCATGATCGGCACGTTTGGCCCGTACACGTCCGCGTCTAGCAATCCGACTTTGTGGCCGAGCTTCGCCAGCGCCAGCGCGAGGTTCACGGCTACAGTCGTTTTTCCCACGCCGCCTTTTCCGCTGGCCACGGCGACCAGATTTTTCACTCCAGGGATTCCCTGTCTCTGTGGTGTTGGCTGTTGTCCCGGCATCGTTCCTGGCGGCATGTGTCCTCTTTGTTTCCCGAATCTCCGGGGTGGGTCTTGAGTTGATAGTTGTTAGTTTTTAGTAGTTAGTTCTTAGTTCGAAGCTCTTCGAATTCCAAAGACTAATTCTGGCTCGCCAGTCACTGGTTACCAAACACCCGTTACTCGCCTCACGCCCCGTGGCACTTCTTGTACTTTTTCCCCGAGCCGCACGGGCAGGGATCATTGCGTCCGACCTTCGCGCCGGCGCGCACCGGCTTCGGAGCTTCGGCCTGTGCTGCGCCTGTCTGGAATTGCAAATCCTTCTGCTGGCGCTCTTGTTTACGTTCCAGGGCGCGCGCGAAATCCGGCAACTTCTGAGCTGGAGCCTCTTCCGCACGGGCTGCGGCGCTGGCGGCTGCCGCGACTGCGCTCGGCGGGCGATGGCGGGGCGGCTCCGGTTGGGGTTCCCGTGCTCCCGGCGGCGCTTCTCCCTGCTGGATCTGCACGTGGTACAAATACCGGATCGTTTCGTTGTCGATGCGCGCCATCATGTCTTCGAACAGGATGAAGGCTTCCTTCTTGAATTCGACCAGCGGATCTTTCTGCCCGTAGCCGCGCAGGCCGATGCCTTCCTTCAAGTGGTCGAGCGAAAGCAAGTGATCCTTCCACTGCGAGTCGACGACGTCCAGAATGATTCGGCGTTCCAGCCAGCGCAGCAGATCCGGGCTAAACTGTTTTTCTTTTTCGGCGTAACGCGCCTTTACCGCGTCCACCAGCGCTTCGCCCAGCTGGTCGTGGTTGAGCGCGGCAGGGTCCGCGCCCGCCGCTTTGGCGTCAATTCCAAACTGGCTGTTCACCTCGGCCAACAACTGCGCCGTGTTCCACTGCCCCGGATGCTGCTCGCGCGGGCAATAGGTATCCACCAGTTCGAGCGCCACGTCTTCCGCAATTCCAAGCACGTAATCGCGCTGATCTTTTCCTTCCAGCGCGGAGCGGCGAATCGCGTAAATCGTTTCGCGCTGCTTGTTCATCACATCGTCATATTCGAGGAGGTGTTTACGGGCGTCGAAGTTCTGTGCTTCCACGGATTTCTGCGCGTTTTCGATGCGGTTTGAAATCAGCTTCGACTCGATGGGCACGCCTTCCGTCATTCCCAGGCGGAACATCATCTGCTTCACGCGCTCGCCGCCGAAAATACGCATCAGATCGTCTTCGAGCGACAAAAAGAATCGCGAAGAGCCGGGATCGCCCTGGCGTCCGGCGCGCCCGCGCAACTGATTATCAATGCGCCGCGCTTCGTGCCGCTCGGTTCCCAGGATGTGCAAGCCGCCAAGGGCTACTACTTCGTCGTGCTCTGATTTGCACTGATCCGCGAACTGCTGGAAGACAGGGTCCCACTGGTCCTTCGGCACCTGAAAAATCTTGCCCTCGTGCTGGAACAAAACCATCTGCACGGCTGCAGCCGCAGGAGAATCCCCGTTGCTGCTTTCTGCGCCGATCACCGCGGGCGCCGCCGCGTACGGAATTGCCAGCTTATTTTTCAGGAAGTGCTCGCGCGTCATGGCTTCCGGATTGCCGCCGAGCAGGATGTCCGTGCCGCGGCCGGCCATGTTCGTGGCCACCGTCACCGCGCCCTTGCGCCCCGCCTGGGCCACGATGCGCGATTCACGCTCGTGTTGCTTCGCGTTGAGCACCTGGTGCGGCACTCCGGCTTTTTTCAAAATGTCGGCGATCGCTTCGGACTTCTCGATGGAAATCGTGCCGACCAGCACGGGTTGTCCGCGTTCGTGATAGTGGCGGATTCCGTTCGCCAGAGAATTGTCTTCCTGCATGATCCCGTTTACCACGGCTTCGAACTTTTCCTTTTCCGTGCGGTAAACGACGTCGGGATGCTCTTTGCGGATCAGCGATCGGTTCGTCGGAATCACCACCACATCCAGGTTATAAATCTTGCCGAACTCGGCGGCTTCCGTCTCCGCGGTTCCGGTCATGCCGGCGAGTTTCTTGTACATGCGGAAATAATTCTGGAAAGTGATGGTCGCCAGAGTCTGGTTTTCCCGTTCGATCTTCACACCCTCTTTGGCTTCCACCGCCTGGTGCAAGCCGTCCGACCAGCGCCGACCCGGCATCTGCCGGCCGGTGAACTCGTCGACGATGATCACTTCACCGTCTTTCACCACGTAGTCCACGTCGTTTTTGTAAAGAGTGTGAGCCCGCAGCGCCTGGTAAACGTGGTGAATCTGTTCCATGTGCGCCGGGTCGTACAAATTCCCCAGCCCCAGCAGCCGCTCGCACTTGCTCACGCCTTCTTCTGTCAGCGTCGCCGTGCGGTGCTTTTCGTCCAGCGTGTAGTCGATGTCCTTAATCAGCTTGGGAATGATTTTGTCGATCTTGAAATACTTGTCGGTGGATTCTTCGGAGGGGCCCGAAATAATCAGCGGCGTCCGCGCCTCGTCGATCAGGATGGAGTCCACTTCGTCCACGATCGCAAACTGGTGCCCGCGCTGCACACAACTTGCCAGGTCATACTTCATGTTGTCGCGCAGATAGTCGAAGCCAAATTCGTTGTTGGTGCCGTAGGTCAGATCCGCGGCGTAAGCAGCCCGGCGCTGCACATCATCCAGGTCGTGCACGATGACGCCGACCGTCAACCCCAGCGACTTATAGAGCGGGCTCATCCATTCCGCGTCACGACGCGCCAGGTAGTCGTTTACGGTGACGATGTGCACGCCGCGTCCCGCCAGCGCGTTCAACGCGGCAGGCAAAGTGGCCACGAGGGTCTTCCCTTCGCCGGTCTTCATTTCGGCGATTTTCCCGTCGTTCAGCACCATCCCGCCGATCAACTGCACGTCGAAATGCCGCATCTTCAGGAATCGACGACCAGCCTCGCGCACCAAGGCAAACGCCGGCACGATCGCATCCGTGAGCGCCTTCTGCAACTCGTCTTTGTAAGTGGGTTCAGCGGGATCCGCGTCCTTCAACTGCTCTTGCACCTGAGTGCGCAGGGCGGCAAAGCGCTCCTTCAGCAGCTCATCGCTCAACGCCAGCACTTCCGGCTCCTGCGAATTCATCGCAGCAACCAGCGGCTCCAATTTTTTCAGGTCGCGCTCGTGCTTCGTCCCGATAAACCGCGCGATAACGCCGTCGACTACCTTGGCCAAATCCATGAAAGTTTCGCCGTCTCCTGACGGGATTCTGCAGGCATGCGGCCCTGCACACTCCGGCCGCACCGCCCAAACAATTCATTGTAACTGGTCAGGCGCACTCTCGCCAAGAAACAGGGCTCAGGCTCGGGGGCAATAAAGCGTGACGCCTGCTGAGGGGCGGGAAATTAGTGGGCCGGCTCGGACTTTTCGACGGTGGTGGCGGGTGAAGAAGCCGGAGACGTTTTGAGGTGTTCGAAACTTTCGCGGTTCAAGCGCACATCACCATCCACAAGCGCGGTGAATTCCACGTCTCTCGGAATCGCGACATCTTTGCCCGAATTGAGCGGTAGCACCGCATCGGACGAAGTGTTCGAAGAGCCGGAAGCCTCCTGATAACAGCGCACCTTGATCTGCTCTCCGTCGGCAAGCGTTATGGAAGTAATGCTGAACGCCAGCTTTCCGCCGTGGCCGAAACGCTTCTTGGGTTCTGCTTCGGCAACCGCGCCGCTCACCTTCGCTCCAGCGGGCAATACGGTGACGCCGTCGACGATCAGGTCTTCGACAACTTCCAGTTCCACCGGGTCACCGGCATGTGCCGTGGCCGACGAAATTGTTTTATTGAGTTTCACGCGGATGGGAGTGTTGTTTGCAAGCGAAAACGCAACCGCACCCTTGTGAGCCGGCGAAGGCACTTCTCTACCCGGCTGATCGTAGTGCGTTCGTTCGCGCGTGAGCGGTTTTGATGCAGGCGCCGGCAGGCCCGTGCCCGGCTGGTCCTTCAGCAAATAGATACTCGTCCGGGGAACAAATCCGGCTTCGCCCGCGGCGGTCCGCACACTGAAATAGTCGTCGCTGCGCCCGGTGACGCGCACCACCTCGCCACACTGCAGCGTCATGCGCACCTCGAGCGTGGTCATCGAGGTGTAAAGATAGACGTAGCCGCCGTCGCGCGCGCAATCAATCTTTCCAGTGCTCTGCGCCGCAGCCGGAACAGAAAATAGGAGGCAAAGCCCCGCGCCGCCGCAGAAAGTAAAGAGTTTCATCCCGTACCTGCCCGTTTAAGTGTTTTGAAAACTACTCTGCTATCTCAACGCAGTGCGGCTCGCCTGACAAGGCGGTGTGCATAAAACGCCATGAACCGATTGGCGCGACCCTTCCGGGGTGTCTCGTCCAAGCATCATCCAAGCCGAACTGCTTGCCGTTCGGCTCCACCGGCAAGTCGTGCCGTAAAAAATCCAGCGGCCTTATATAATGCGCGGATGGCAAGTTTCCCGTCCCAATCGGCGGAGGCCGGAGGCGGCACTCCGCAGCGCCAGGAACCGTTTCTCCGGCTGCAGTCGGTGATGGTTTATGTGCGGAATCTGGACCGCAGCTTGGCCTTCTACCAGGACTTACTCGGTTTCCAGATCGTGTTCGACGGCCGCTCGCAACTTGGGCAAGCGCGACAACCCTGGGTGGTGGTCTCACCCCCCGATGGCACGGCCAATCTCACGCTCATCGTTCCGCGCACAGACTCCGAGCAATACAAGCAGATCGGCCGAGCTTCCCATGTGACCTTTGTAACGGAGGATGTCCTGGGCAAATTCCGCGAGTGGAGCAAGCGCGGCGTCCAGTTCCTTTCCAACCCCCGACTCCGGCGTTTCAAGCACGCGCTGCAATTGAAGCCCACGGTTGCAAATGACGCTGCTTCTTCGGGGGAGCATTCTCCGCCCATTTGGGGAGCCGTCTTCAGCCGCTTCCGCGACCCGGACGGCAACACATTTTCCCTGGTCAGCTTCGACGAGGTCACGCACGCGGTTGAAACGCAGCGCCGCGCCTTCGCCGATCGCCAGGAGGCAGAACGCCGCGCTGCCCAGGAACTCGAGATCGCCCAGCAGGTGCAGGCCCGGCTCTTTCCTCAGAAGCTGCCGCGCCTGCGGACGCTCGAGTACGCGGGAATCTGCCATCAGGCGCGCCAGGTGGGCGGCGATTATTATGATTTTCTCGACTTGGGAGGAGAGCGTCTCGGGCTGGTCGTCGGCGACATTTCCGGTAAAGGCATCGCGGCCGCGCTCCTGATGGCCAATCTCCAGGCCAATCTTCGCAGCCAGTCGGCCCTCGCCCTGGATCAACCTCAACGATTCCTCTGTTCGGTGAATCAACTCTTCTGCCAGAACACTTCGGGGGGATCCTTCGCCACGCTCTTTTTCGCTGAGTATGACGACGCGGCTCGCCACCTGCGTTACATCAATTGCGGGCATCTCTCCGCGCTGCTGCTTCGCGCGGATGAATCGGTGGAGCGGTTAAAATCCACCGCGACCATCCTTGGAGCTTTCCAGGATTGGGATTGCGAGGTCGAAGAAAGCCAGCTATTTCCTGGCGACGCCCTCGCTCTGTACACCGATGGCATCACCGAAGCTTTCAGCCCGCATCGTGAAGAATTCGGCGAAGAGCGACTGGTGGAAGCCCTGCGTCGCCATCGTTCCCTGCCGCCGTGTGAATTCCTAACTTCCGTGGTGAACGAAGTACGGCAGTTCAGCCCGCACGAGCAGAATGACGACATTACCCTGATTATCGCCAAGTGCCTGCCTGCTTGAAGCGGGCGATTCAGAAATTTGAAGAAAGACAGGTGTGGGAAGGCTGAAAAGACTTTGCCGATGGGAAGATTTGAACGCTAGACGATCTGCACCAGTTCCGGCGGGCAGTCGCGCAGATTCTCAATTGAAATGCTGCGTTCCGAAGTCGTAGCGGTGGCCGCGGGCACCAGCCCATAGCTCCGGTTGCGCCCCTCGCGCTTCGCCAGATACAGAGCCTTGTCCGCCAGTTCGATTACGTTGTCAATGGAAAGCATCTGCGTGTCCCCCGGCACCCACGGGTACGGCGCCCAGCCGATGGAGCACGTCTTATGCAATTGCACTCCGTTGCCGACGTCGAACGGCAGATCGCGCACGGCCTCCAGCACGCGGGTGCAAAGGAGTCCCGCGTTTTCACGGTCCGTGGTCCGGCAGACCAGCATGAACTCTTCCCCGCCCCATCGCACCAGATCGTCGGAACGCCGCATCACGGAACCGATGCGCTTGGCCACTTCCTGCAGCAATTTGTCGCCCGCCGCGTGGCCCATCTCGTCGTTCACGCGCTTGAACCGGTCAATATCCACCAGGACAAAAATCAGCTCTTGCGGGGTCGCGGCACCTTTCTGTGAATCGCCAAATCGCTGATGCGATCGCAGAGTTTGCGCCTGGTCCGTCGGTATCGTTTCGTAGAAATAGCGCCGGTTTCTCGTGCCGGTCAACGGATCGGTCAGCGAAATCTGTTCAAGTTCCTTGTTTTTCTGCAGCAACTCCGCGTTGCGCTGCGCCACTGCCGTTTCCAGTTCGCTCTTGCGGCGGTTCAGCGTCCGCGTGCGGAGCGAAACGAATCCCCAGATGCCGCCCATCAGCCCGATTACCACCAGCCCCCTTGCCCAACTGGACTGCCACACCGTCGGCAAGACCCGGAAATAAAAACTGGTCTTCGCCGAATAGCTCGGTGAGTCCGATTCCTTGCACTGCACCCAGAACTCGTAACTTCCCGGCGGCAGGCCGCCGTAACGCAATTCGCGCTGTGCCGTTTCTGTCGGCCGTTTTTCCAGTCCGTCCAACTGGTATCGGCACGAAACCTGTTCCGGTGTATCCAGCACCACGGGGGAAAATTGCACCACCAGGGTTCCGTCCGTCGAATCCACGAAAGACTTCTGATTCACGCTGCGTTCGATTCCGCCAAGCGAAACAGTGGTCAACACCACTTTTGGCGGAGCCTCCTTCCTTACCTCGCCCACCGGCTTATATCGCGACAATCCGCGCGATGTCGCGATCAGATAGCTGCCATCTGCCTCTTCCCGCGTTCCGGTCCAGGGGCTCAAATCGTCCCAGATTAATCCATTCGAATGGTTAAGCCGTTGCAGGTGACCGTCCGGCCAGAGGATGACGATTCCATCGGTTCCGTCGAACCACATGCGGTTTTTCGCGTCGCGGCCGACCACCGTCCGATCCCAATTGCGAAAATCGAATCGCGGAATTCCTGTGGGCCCGAGCGTCACGTGAGTCACGCCAACGACGTCGTTGTAGGCCACCCAGACCTCATTGTCGTTCACAGCCGCAAGACTCGTCATCGTTTGGCCGTTCAAGCCGTCGCTCACCCGCAGGACTCTCCATTTTTTCCCGTCGTAACGGTAAAGCGTCCCGGGGCCCGTGGCCCACAAAACGCCGTTCGGTGAGAACGCCATGTACTCGATTTCCGCTCCGTCCACTGCCGGCAACGGCACTTCCGCGGGCTTTGTCCCCGGCCCGCGCGGCAGGAACCGCAGCAGCCGTGCGCGCGTCGTCGCCCAGATGCTTCCATCCGGCGCGGCCAGGATGCTCACAAAACTTCTGCCGCGAAAATTCGCGATCGTGGTGGTGCCATACGTTTCCGGATCAATCTGCACAATCGCGCCGGTGATCGTCAGCGCCCAGATGGAACCATCGCGCGCAATCTGCATCTGCCGGATCTGCCGTCCGGCGCGTTCCCGCAGCGAAGGCACATTCTCCCAGCTTCCCTTCTGCCCATTCCAAATTCCAATTCCATGTGCGGTGCTCACCCACAATCTTCCGTGGCGATCCCGCAGCGTCGCCCAGGTGGAGTTGTCCGGCAGGCCTTCCGCCGTTGTCCACGCCGACCACTCCCGCACTCCGGTCAGGCGGTCCAGCCCGGTGCCCGAGCCGCCAACCCAAAGCGTGCCCTCTCGATCTTCCATCGCGCACTGAACCAGGTTGCTCGCCAGACCTTGCTTCACGTTCACCAGCCGCCAGCGCCCATCCTGTTGCCAGTACAATCCCGAAGAACTCGGCACCAGAAGTTTTCCCTCGGCGTCGACAGAAGGTTTCCCTTCTTCCTCATTCGCCTCGCCGACCACCGTTTCTTCAAATGTCAGTTTGTGCTCGCGAGTATCCACGCGCGCCAACCTGGTTGCCGTGCGCAGCCAGAGCATTCCGATGCCATCGAACTGCAAAGCCACAACGCGCTCATTCGGCAGGTGAATTCCCTGTTGCACCAGAATTTTCCGGGCTCCCGGGCTCAGTTGCACCAGCTTGCGCCCGGCCGTAAACCAGATCGAATCATCCAGCGCCCGGATGATTCCCTCCGGCGCTTCCCAACTGCTCAGGGATTGCGCGATAGTCTGGGTTTTCCCTGGATTTTTCGGGTCAAGAATCAGCAAGCCGCGCTTGTACATCAGGGCGTATACAATCCCTTGCCGGTCAACCGCAAACACCTGCACGCCGTTCAGCAGGGGCATCGAACTCGCCGGAATCTCCAGCTTCTGAAACTTCCCCTCTCTGTAAAACGCAATTCCCCGGGTTCCGGCAAACCACGGCGTTCCGTCTGGCGCAATTAAGAGATCCACAATGTAGTGGCCGATGATGCTCTCGACTTCGGGCATTTTCTTCGCGCGGGTTCCGTCGTAGCGATAAAGACCGGTCTGCGTGCCAATCCACAGAAATCCCTGGGCATCCTGTCCGAGAGCGGTGGTTGTGACCGCACCCATCCCTTCCTGGTCCTCGAACCGTTGCACGGTAAATCTTGGATTGCCGGGAAAATCGGAACGCGGCTCTTCTCCACGCGCCCCAGTGAGAACGGCCGCAAGGGCGCAAAGCAACGCGCATACCCGGATTTGGGCGCCTTTAGACACTAGAAGACCACAGTCAATTCGGCTTTCTCGCTCGCAGGCTGGCGTGCCTGGTCGCAATTCAACGAGTTAAGACAAGATTAGAGAGGAATCTGAGGCAGGTAAATGACTCAAAGGTACCGCGGTGTAGTACTTGCGAATGGTTACTGGTTGTACACTCGTGCTGGGTGGAACCTATATCAGAAGCATTGGCCTGTGCCGAAGTACCGTCGCGGCGGCTCATTCGGATTCCACTACTCCAGGTTTGCTTTTCCGTAGCTCTCCATCAGCAACTTGCGCAGCCGGCCCCGCTCCTCCAATCCTATATCTATGATTTCAAATGACATATCTTGCGCCCGGTAATCCCTCATCAGCGCGGTGGCCTGCACGTTCCGCAAGCCGAGCTGCATCCGCAGTTGCACTTTGGTTCCCGGCGCCAGATGCATATTCGTCGTTGCCAGCCCACCTGCCAGGCTGGCCGTCTTTATTTCCATCCGGCAATTCTGTTTCAGATTTGTGCTCACCGCCGCCACGCTCTTCTGCAGGCGGATTCGCGCATGCCGGCGCTGGCGCACGAATTTCGACCCCACGGGTATCTCCAGCGGTTCCAGCGCCAGATCCGCTGCGTCGATTCCGCTCTCCGGCAGGAATTTCTTCGCCCACTCCGGATCCATCTTTGCCAGAGCCTGAAATGCTGCGATTCGCAGCTCTTGTGCATTCGCCCAACCGAATATTTTTTTCGCCTCCACGATTCGCCGCAGCGTGTTTACCGACTCTGGCGCCCGAAGTCTACCAAGCGCTTCCAGTGCTTTTATCCGAAGATAGGGGGCGGCATCGGCCGGCAAGTCACCGTCCGCGATCGTCAACAATCGCCCCAGCCCTTCGCGATCTCCGGTCATTCCCACTTCGTCGATCACCAGTGGCATCACCAGCGGATCCACGTAATCGAGCAGCGCAAGGAGCAACCGGCAACCGCCGTGCGCGCCACTTGCCGCCACCTGGCGTACCACTCGGTCCTGGGCGGTTCGCGGAAATTCCTTCATGCGCGCGGGCAGGAAAGTTTCTGTGGCGTGCATATCGAGCCTGGCGAGCAATCCGACCATCTCGGTAGCTTCCGCCACCGCCCCTCCGCGCAGCGTGTCCCGCAGATATTGCAGCGCCTCATCACCCAGGTCCTGGGCCAGGCCAGCCACATTTTCCAGGTCGCTTCGGAACTGACAACGATTGAAGCGCGAGGAGAGCTGTTCCATCGCCGTCTGCGGCATATGTTTCAGCACCCCGGTAAGCCCTGCTGCAAGGCCTCTTGCACGCAGCGCCTCTTCCACAAACTCCGGCACTCGCTCCTCAATCCCCATCTTCCCCCGGAGCGTTTTGCCGATGCCGGGGCGCTGCCCTTCCACTGCCTCGATAAGATTCAGCGCCTGCGACATGGCGGCAAATTGGCGGTGCGTCGCCGCTTCCTGGCTCAGCCGGACGAACGTTGCGCTCACCAGCGACTGCAAATCCGGATCTTGCTCGAGGCTCAATCGCAGCCCAATGTGCCGCAACGCTTCCTGCAGGAGCCTCGGGTCAGCTTCCGCATACAGCCCAGCCATTTCGGAAAGCCCGGTAGCCGCGCGCTTCCGTGCGTCCGGCTCTTCGCTATCCGCGCATCGGGCGTAATTCTGCAGGATGCTGACGGCATCGGCCCGCTCTCCCTGCTTTAGCAAATCCGTAACGTAAGACTGCACGTTCTTCGGCGGGATGCACCACGCTTCCTCCGAGAGCAGCACTTCACGTTTCGCGCTCTCCGGAACGGACGCCCAGAACACGCGATCCAGCATCTCCCGGTGCGATTCCACCAGGATTCCCGCTTCCGCCATCTTGTCTTCGTGCTGCCCCAGGATGTTTCGCAGGCGTTCGATTTCCTGGTTCATGCGGTCCAGCATCTGCCGCACCGCGTTCACCTTCACTTCGCCACGTTCGAACTGCTCCAGGGCAAACCGGATGGACAAGTGCTCCGCCAGTTGAATGAGGACTCCTTCGTCCAGTTTCTTGTTCTTTCCTTGCTCGGCGAGTCCCGCCAGGGCATTCCTCAGCGTCTCTTGCGCTTTTCCGGGCAATTGCGACACCTGATCCTGAAACTCCACCGTAGCCGCGGATGGATTCGGGCTCGTTGCGATACTTCCAAAGGTCGCCAGCGCGCGCAGAATCCGATAAATCGATTCGTCATCCGGACCTCCAAACATTCGGCCGCCGGAACCTGGGCCCTTGCCGATGCCGCCGCCAAGTCCCGCGCCCCAACCTGGCCCGCTTCCGAGTCCCACCGGGCCCGTTCCGATCCCCAGCGCGCCACTGCCCCTGCTCTGCCCGCTTCCAGTGCCACTTCCTTTGCCAGATCCCGCGCCCGGACCGGCGCCCCAGCCCACGTCACCTTCGGCTGTGCCCGCTCCCAATGCGCCAACCGAATCTCCGCTATCTCTGGCCGCGACCGTTCCACCTCCCCAGCCTTCCCCTGCTCCGGGTCCGGCCCCTTCACCAGCTGGGCCGGCTTCCGCGCCGGTCTTTGATCCTTCCGCCGCAGCAATCAACTCCAGCAGCTTCTTGGGATCGTTCAGCATCTTGCGGAACTGATCCTGCTGGTCTCCCATCGAAGCTGCGGCAATCTGCGCGGCCAGGCTGGATTCCTTCAGCCTCGAATCCGTCGCAACGAAGCACACTTCGTTTACGCGAATGCCCTTGGCATCGGCGATCGCGCTTTTCAATTGCACGGCAAGTTCTGCAGGCTTGGCTTTTCCAGTGGGAAAGGCATGGATGAATTTTGTAAGTTCGGCTTGGGTAACTTGAGGTGTGAACTGGAGGCTGGCCAGACCTGCCGCCGAGAGCAGCTGCGAAAACTGTTTTTCCGCGGGCGATCCTTCAAGCGGAACCCCGTCCAGCAGCAGCTGTGTCCCCGACGCTCCCAGCAGCAAACCGGTCTCCGCCCCTTCCGGGATTGCCGTCCGCAATTCCTGCCAGGCGACGGACAACTGCTCCGCGACCCGCGCGTGGTCGTGCCCGTACAGCCGCGCAAACTTCAACAAAATGTTCAGGCTGCGTACGAATGCCCGAGCGGCCGTCGCTTTGGGATCCGTCTTCATCCAGGTCTACGATGCTCCCTGGCCCGGGACATTTGGGCCATTCGACTAGAACCTTCTCCCTAGTACCGTAGAACTCTTGCACTGTACTCACAATGGTACAGAGGTCCCGTGTGACCCCGGGGTAAGCTCGCCGTTGGTACAGCTCGAACACTGCACGAACGGACGGCTGCATGTTTCTCGGGTACAGGTGGTTTGTCAGTGATGGATAACCGAGGCTTACTTCATCAGGGCTATGCGGCCCGGCCGTTTACTGCGATTCACCACGTTCGAAGGTTGCGGCAATCCGCCCAATTCCAGCAGCAACTTCCGCAGCCGCGAACGTTCGTCTAGCTCCATATCCACAAATTCAAAGGCCATGGCCTGGGGTCTGGCGCCGCGCACAATGGCTTGCGCGCGGATGCTTCGCACTCCGTGAGAAAATTTAAGCGTCAGCAGCGAGCCGGGCGCCAGGTGGCGGTCCGAGGCGCCGAGCCCGCCGCCCATATTCAGTTCCGCGACCGTGAGGCGAAGGTTTTCGCGCAAATTTGTGGTGATCGCGGCCACATGTTTCGTCAGCTTCAATCGCGCATACCGGCGCTGCCGCGTCACCGATACATTCGATTCGGGATCCGTCGGCTCCAGCACCAGTTCTTTCCGGTCCAGTCCGCTGGCCATGATTTTTTCGATTGCCAGCGCGGGCTCCACTTTCTGCAGCGCCTGGGCGGCCGCGATTCGAAGCTCCGTGTGATACGACCAGCGCCACACCTGCTTCGATTCCATGAACAACTGCAGCATGGCGCTGGCGGCGCTGGCCCGCAAACGTCCGGCGGCTTCAATCGCTTTGATACGCGTGAACCCGGAGGTGGTGTCGTCGCGGATCAAATCCAGCAGCAAGGGGATGCACTCCGTCCGCCCGCTCATTCCCATCTCGTCCAGAGCCAGCGGACGGATCAACGGATCCAAAGAAGGGAACATTGAGACCAGCAGCGACACGCGCTGTTCCGGCAGGGTCGACGACAACTGCCGTATCGCGCGGTCATGCGACGTTCTCGGCCATTGGGCCAATCGCGCCGGCAGGACTTGTTCCACGGACGCGGGCGAAAGCTGGCTGAGCAGTCCAATCACTTCGGTTGCCTCGGTTGCCGGCGCTGTTTGCAGCGTCTCCACCAGCCGCTGCACCGCATCATCTCCCAGCCCGCGCACCAGTTCGCCCAGCAGTTCGCAATCTTCCCTGAATCCACAGTTGGCAAATCTGTTGGTCATGTAATGCAGCGATGCCTTGGGCATCAATCCCAGGATGTCCAGAAGGCCGTCCTGCGGGTGCCCCGACCTCATCGCGTCTTCGATGAATTCCGGTATCCGCTCTTCTGTTCCAATCCTTTGCCGGATATTGTTGGTCGAGCCGGGCCGCAATGCCTCCACGCTGTCCAGCGAAGCCAATGCCTGCTGCATTGCGGGATAAAATCTCTTCGCGCTGGCTTCCTGGCTCATGCGCACGAACGCCGCCCCAACCAGGGTTTGCAAATCCGTTTCCCGCTCGACGCTCAGTTGATTCCCCAGGCGCTGGATGACGTCAATCAATGCGCTGCCGTCGCCGCTTCCATAAAATTCCGCCAGATCCGACAGGCCAATCGCGGTCGTTCGGCGGGCTTCCGGCGCTTCCAGGCTGATGCAAGCCGCGTATTTCAATAAAATTTCGTTGACCGTTTTCAGTTCGCCGCGCCGAAGCATCTCTTCCAGGAAGGCGCGCACGTTGTGCGGGGGCACGCACCAGGCTTCGTCCGACGTCAAAACTTCTTTCTTGTTTTCCTCCGGGACCTGCACCCAGAATTCCTGGTCCAATAATTCGGTATAGGACTGCATCTGCAGGCCCGCCTGGGCCATCGTCTCTTCCTGCTGGCCCAAAATCTTTCGCAGCGCTTCGATCTCCGCGTTCATCCGGTCCAGCAGTTGCTTCACCGCGTTCACGCGCAACTCGCCGCGCTCGTAGCTGTCCAGCGCAAAGCGAATGGCCACGTGCTCCGCCAGCTTCAGCAACATGGGCTTGTCCGGCGCATCGCTGGGCGCCTGAGCCGCCAGGCCGGCCAGCGCCTGCTGCAAGGTTACTTGCGCGCGAACCGGCAGGGTTGAAAGCCTGGATTGAAATGCCGCCGCATCCATGCGCGAATCCGGATCTTTCCTGGCCTTCCCGAGCTGCGCGAACAGCCCGATCATGGAACGCACGTCGTCTTCGGCCACTGCATACGCGCCGCCGGTGCCTGCGCCCGCACCTCCAGCCACACCGGGAACTCCTCCGAGCACGCCCCCTTTCAACATTGCCGTTGCCGCCAACCACTTTCCTGGCTCACTGGTCGCGCCGGATCCGCCGCCTACACCGCCCCCACCGCCACCAGATCCCCCGCCAGATCCACCGCTGCCGGAGCCGCTTCCACCACCAGAACCACCGCCGGGTCCGCCCCCTGAGCCCCCTGCGCCACTGCCGTCTCCGCCTCCACCCCCCGGGCCACCTGGGCCGGTTCCCCCGCCGCCAATGCCGCCCCCTGATCCCGTGCCACTGCCTGTTGCTGTGCCCGGTTTGCCGGCTTCCCACAAACTTCCCGCGCCGCCCGTGCCACCGCTCCAACTTGCTCCGCCGCCCGTGCCGCCGCCCCCTCCGCCTCCGCCGGGGCCAAAACCCAAACCGCCGCCTCCGCCGCCTGGGCCGCCGCGATTGCTTTCCGCCGCCAGGATCAGTTGCAACAATTTTTGCGGGTCCTCAAAAATTTCGCGGAATTTATCTCCTTGCGCTCCCAGCACCTTCGATGTCAGCTGCGCGGCGACTTTTATTCCCGCCACCGATCCGTCTTCCGCAACGAATCGAATTTCATTGATACGGATGCTCGGGTCGCCGGCCATGGCGGACTTCAACTGCTCAGCCAGCGCAGTGGGTTTGGCGTTTCCGCTGGGAAAAGCGCGCACAAATCGCGCAAATTGCGGTTGAGTAAGATTCGGAGCGAAGTGAATGCTGGCGATTCCGGAGGAAATTAGAAGTTGCGCGAAACTTTTTTCCGCCGCGGCCGCGCCCAGCGGCACTCCATCCAGCAGAATCTGGTTCCCGGAAGCGCCCAGCAGCAGCCCTGTGTCGCGGCTTTCGTTCAGCGCGGCGTGCAATTCTTGCCACGCGGTTTCGAACTGCGCCATCGTGCGCACGTGTCCGAATTCATATAGACGCGCGAATTTCAGCAGAATGTTCAAGCTGCGAACAAACGCGCGGGCCGATTGTCGGGCATCTCCAGCCATTTCTGCGGAATTCCTCAGTAGAACCTTATCTCTAAACTAGGCTGCCTCTCCACAGGAAACAAGCTTTCCAAACTTTCGTGTCGCTATCTCACTAACATAAGTATCCTTTCCGATACATTCCATTTTTGCTGCCCTCCCGGGTTGCTCTTCTACCCGGCTCATCAGTACAATCTCCTCTGGCCTGTTGTATTTGCGCCCATCCCGGCACCGTTCTCTGGGCTAGGTGGGCTCCCGATGGCCCTCTAACAAAATGGCAGACCGCCCAACCCCGGCCCACTTGAAAGCCGAGATGCCCCAGATTCCGGGCGTCGCTGGCCCGCGCAAATCCGCCCCCAACCCGATGCTCCCCATGATCATCGGCCTGGTGGTCGTTGGCATCATCCTACTGTTTGCGGTCCGCTGGCTATCCCGAACCAAACCCGCCGAATCCACTCGCGCGGAGCAGGCTCCCCAGCTGGAAATCCCTTCGCCGCCTCCGGATCCGGCGTCCCTGCTGCCCCACGCCACCGAAACCGATCCCGTAATCGCCAATGTTGCCGACCTTTCGAAGCCCTGGACTTCCGCCGACTTCTTTGTCCGCAATCGCCTGACAGGTGAAAATATTCCCGCAACGATTGTCCGGCTGCCCTCGGGCTCGCCGACCCTTCCCACAGGCTATTGGGCATTCTCTCGCAAAGCTCCTTACGGTTCCTGCCAACTGGAGTATATCGCCGACGTGAAGAGGCTCCGCGAGGAATACGGTTTCACTCGCGCCAATCATCCCCTCGTTGGCAACCCGTGCAGCCGCACTCTTTACGATCCGCTGAAGACATCCAATCTTCCCGGCGACGTCTGGATGCGCGGCGCCATCGTCCAGGGCAGCGATATCCGCCCGCCACTCGGCGTCGAAATCAAAATCCAAGCCAAGCAAATCCTCGCCATCCGCTCGGAATAGTTTTTCTGCCGGTAATTGATTGCCGAGCAATCGTCGCAATTCCAAGTTGGAGGCCACACCTGCTGCTTGTTCGTTTCCCAGTTCCTTCCTTCGTTGCTTCGTTACTTCTTCGGTGTCAAAAGCAAATCGGGCAAGCCCCCTTTCGAGAGCCTGCCCGATTTTGCTTCGATTGCGCTTAGCGTTTCGCTAGAAGGTTAACTGCAACTGCATCTGCAACACGCGCGGCGCCGAAATGGTCCTGGTGCTCTGCCCGAACCGCGGGTCGTTGATGTTGAAATTGGCGATTCCGGAGTTCGCGTCAATTGGGACCGCAAACACCGGGTGGTTGGTCAAGTTGAACGCATCGGTACGGAACTGCAGTTTGACCTTCTCAGTAAGATCAAACATTTTCGACGCGGACATGTTCCAATTAAAATAAGCTGGAGCGTTGAACGCGTTGGATTGCAGGTTTCCCACTTCTCCCGGTTGCGGGTTGCAGAAACCGCCGGTAACCGCGGGGGTGCAACCACCCAGTTGCGGATCAGAGGGCGCGCCAGTGCCATTCGGGCTCACCAGAATCGGGTTGATAATGAACACCTGTCCATTGGTCTGCTTGTAAGTTCCCACGTCACCGCTGATCTGTTGATGGGTCAAGGTGGCTACGGCCGTGTTGTTGTAGGAGCGCGATCCGCCACGATTGAATGTCGCGTACTGTGACACGATCGAGAAGGGCGCGCCGCTCTGCCAAGTAAAGACTGAACCAGTTTGCCAACCATTGACCAGGAGGCCCAGCGCCCTACCTGGCGATCCAAAGAGTCTGTGGCCCCGGCCGATCGGGAGTTCGTAGGTGAAGTTAGCCTTGAACGCGTGCGTCAGGTCAAACGGAGCACGCGCCTTTTCGAGGCCTGGGCGTGCATTGTCCTGGTAGGGCTGAAACTGCGATTGCGATCCGGCAAAATCGGTCATGACTTTGCTGAAGGTGTAGTTTGCCTGGAAATACACGCCTCGGCTGAAACGCCGCCGAACTTCCACGGTGCCCCCGTGATAGGTAGAGCTGGAAGTGTTCTTCAGAATGTCGCCGCCCATGATGTAGGGGTTCGGGAACCAGTTGATGGCATTTGCTTGCCCTGGAAAGCAGCAGCCAGTATCGAACAGGTTCGCATGATAAATCGCTATCAACTGGCCGATTTGGCCCTGTTGAATTAGATCGTTGACTGTTGAATTTCCCAATGCCCCGCCAAAAATGGCGTTGAACACTGGAAGGCATACGGCGAGGTTAGCACATCCAAAGGTGGGGTCGAACGTACCGTTAGCTGCCAACGAGTTAAATCCCATCTGTCTGGCATTCTGGAAATCCGTGAAAAAGGTCTCTGTTGGGCACGGCGCCGGCACATTCGCGCAAACCACTGTGGCGTTAAAATTCAGCTGGTTTACGTCGATTGCGCGGAACAGTCCCACGCCGTGATTGCCCACATAGCTGACCTGCAAGGATGTATTCCAGCCGATATCCCGCTGGACACTCAGATTCCACTGCTGGATTTGCGGCGGCTTCAGGTGCGGGTCAATTCCGTAGCCAGCCAGGTTCCCAATACCGTTGGCGAAATCAGGACCAACTGTGTTGAGCGATGTCGTGGCGAAGTCGATGGGAATCTGAAAGGGAGGCGGTGTTACGACATTTGCGCCCTGCGGGTTTGAGACCGTCGGCCCAAACAGTTGAATATTCGCGTTGGTTGTGCTCAAGCCGGTATTCCCCGCTGCCGCATTGTTTGCGGCCGTGAAGAATTCGTCATTCACATAGTTCAGGCTATATCCGGCGCGGACAGCGGTTTTTCCGTTACCTTTCGGGTCCCACGCGATGCCGATGTTCGGCGAAAACGCCTTCCAGTAGCCCCCATAAAGTCCACGCGGGCTATTTCCTCCTGCAAAATTGACCGTCGCGTTACCGAGGAGCACCTGGTTGAGGTTCTGTCCTGCCGGGATCTCGGGCAGCAGCACCAGCCCATCTTTCTCATCCACCGGACCGTAGTAATCCCAGCGCAGCCCATACGACAAAGTCAGCCGGGGGTTGACTCGCCAACTGTCCGCCGCGTAAATCGCATACTGATTCTGCCGGTAATTGCGATCCTCTGGTGCGTTCTTGTATCCAGAAGTCTGGCTGGTTGCATTAAATGTCTGCGAAACCTGGTTCAGGATACCCGCAACGGCCGCGGCTAGAGCGACGGCGTTTGTACGATCTGCCGTCGAGATTCGGTACGCGGAGGTAGAACCTAGAAAATCGCTACCGAAGTACCCCTCGGGGTTCGAGTCGCTGAATCCCAACGCTTCCGTGGGATAAAAGCCGAATTGATTATTCGTCGCAATGGTGATGCGGCTCACCGACCCGCCGAACTTGATGGTGTGATTGCCCTTGGTGAAGGTGGCATTATCAAGTCCCGTCCATGTCCGGGTGTTCCGGCCTTGTGGCAGGAAGTTGGGATTCGGATCCGTGAACGGCAGGGTTGTGTCATCGAGTATGAATGAGCCGAACTTCTGGCCCGTCGTGAACGTCGCGGGCGCCAGATTAAATCCGAACCGCGCTTCGTTGGTAATCGTCCCAGTTGGGCTCCACCGCCAAGACACCGACAAAAACTTAGTGGAGTCGTTATTCTGCACCAGAGGCACCGTATTATAGGAGGTATCAATGTCCGGGCGGTCTACCACTTGGCGGTTCCATGCAAACGTGCCGGAGATCGTATTGTGCTGGTTCAGATTGTAGTCCACGCGGATTCCCGTGTTATCCAACGTATTGTCGCTCCGCGCGTTCAACTGATAGCCGAGCAGGTTTATCCCGTCCCCAACGCGAGTATTATTCGCCTTGTTCGCCGGAATCTGTTGGACCAGTGCCAGCATCGTAGGGTCGGCCGTAAAGATGGTAGCCGGCGGCAATGGCGCGCCCGGATTAGCCGGAGTCTGGCGGTTGGGATTGCTTGTCTGTGTGGTGAAGAGGTCCACCGTTTTCGCACCGGCCGGATCAGGATTTCCGGCAGCATCAAACGGGGTGAATGTGAATGGCAGCGTCGGATTTGGGCCTGAGAGTGCCGCCAGGATGTCCGGGCTGATCACCGTCGTGTTGTTTGGCGCTTCCTGCTTCAATCGCAGCAATTCGTAATAACCGTAAACGAACAGCTTATCCTTCTTGATCGGGCCGCCGAGATTTCCTCCACCCTGGTTCCGCACCAGTTTCGAATTCGGCACGCCGCTCGCGTCATTGAACCAGTCGTTTGCCGCCCAGCCGTTTGTGCGGTAATTCCAGAATCCCTGGCCGTGCCAGTTATTGGTTCCCTTAGGAGTCACAATGCTGACTTGCGATGAACCGCCGCCATCCTCGGTTCCTCCATTTTGATTGACGACTGTAAATTCCTGGACTTGGCTGCTGAATGGCAGGTTCGGACTGAAATCCAGTGCATTTTCACGGATAAAGTTGTCCTGGATGTTGATGCCATCCAGCGTCAAGTTCGTATAGGTTGTCCGCTGGCCATTGATGGTTGTGGCCGTTGGGCCACTTCCGTTTGGCGGACCGCTGGTATTCACTCCCGCTTCTAGTCCCAGCAGGTTCAACGGGTTTCTGTCCAAAATCGGCAGGTCCTCGATCTGTTTCTTTTCGACCGTGCTGGATACTTCCGTATCCGTGGTGTTCACTACCTCGGCGCCCGCTTCCACTGTGATCGTCTGTTTGGATGGACCCACTTCCAATCTGATCGGCGGCACGGAATAACTCGTCGACGCGTCCATCTTAATGTTTTCGACCACTGCCTCCCGGAAACTCGTCGCCGACACGGAGACGCGGTACAAGCCGCTATCAATGCTCGAAAACTGGAACGCGCCAGTCGAACTCGTGGTGGTCAGGTACGTATAGTTCGTCCCCTGGTTGGTCAGCGTTACATTCGCGCCTTCCACCGGTAGACCTTGCGGATCCAGAACTGTTCCCACGATCGACGCTGTCGGTGTCTGCGCGGACACCGGGCCGGCAAAGGCTAGCCCGCCAAGCAACACCGCCACCGCACACACCACTCCATACACCCTCGTCACCCTGCGGAAGTCCATGCTTCCTCCTTGGACCATCTGAAATCTTTGTCTACACTTAGCGCGGAAATGGGCGGAACCTTCTTCAGTTCGCGAGCAAACTGCCGACTCTGATTTTTGAAGATTTTCGGTTGTTCGGAGCCATCCCCACCCGCGGAGAATCCCCCGGCAACACAAAGTGCTGCGGAGGACAGGTGCAATCATTTTTCCACTCGCAAAACCTTTTGAAATTCGGTTTCCAAGCTAACTGCCGTTTGTTCAATGGTTTATAATTCCACGAAAATCGCTCTTCTGGGTCATGCCCCACACCTCCTACACTTATCCGTATCCCCTCCGCAATTGCGGATATTTTGCATCAGGTGAGGCCGCAACTTTGTCCAAAGAAAAAGGCGCCTTGGTTTCCCAAGGCGCCTATTGAGAGCCTTCGTTTCCTGCTTCTGGTTAAGCGTCGATCCAGCTTAGAACTGGAACCTCAGCCCAAGTTGCAGGGTGCGCGGGTTGCTGGAAAACGCCCCTTGGGTGTCCAGGAAATTGGCAGCTCCTGGATTCAAGAATGTGCGGTCCGTCGTAAATCCGAGGTTGTTCACATCATTCAGGGGAGCGGGGTTGAACTGCGCATGGTTGAATACGTTGTAGGCGGTGGCAATGAATTGGAGACTATAGCGTTCCGTGAAAGCGAACGACTTGATGAAGCTGAGGTCCCAACTATTGATCGCCTGCATTTTCAGGGTGTTCCGGCCAGCGGTGGCCCGGGCGTAGGTAGCTGCCATGATGTATTGAGCCGTAGGATTCGTCGCCAGATAGCCGACGATATTTGCGGGTGACTTCTCACACTGCGGGCCGATCGGGATGCCACCATTGCACAACGCCTCCACAGGGGAGCCGGTATTCGCAATGCCGCCGGGATTAAAGATCGCCCGGTCGCCCGCGCTGTCTCCATTCCCGTTCGAATCGGTGCCCGACTGCACGCTCATCCACTGGCCGGTCTGGTAAGTATAGATGGGAGAAATCTGCCAGTTCCCCACCAGGTTCTTCATCACCCAGCTGGAGTGCTTGAAGTAAGGAACGTCGTAGACCAGGGCCAGCGTGAAGCGATGCCGGTGGTCCAGCGCGGAATTTGAGCGGTCGTCCGCCAAATTCTGGAAGTCCTGGGTGCGGCGTGGGGTCAGATAGGTCGAGAAGAAGTCTGCCGTAGAGTTGTCAATTGTCTTGCTGAATGTGTAAGCACCGACGAATTGCACTCCATGAGACATGCGCTTCGTTAGCTGTGTTGCCAACGAGTGATAGGTGGAGTGACCGTTCGGCTGGAAGGACACGAGCGGCTGGGCGTCGAAGCCGGCAGCTTCGTATGCGGGGACAAAGCTATCCCCGTTTCCGTAAGCGCCTGCCTTAATTCCGGCTTTCGTGTACGGTAGGGCGTCAATTGCCGCCTGCCCAGGATTCTGTAGAAAGGTCGGCAGAAAAACCGTGCTGTTGATCAGTGGTTGCTTATTCAGCCGTTCCTGGGTGTTCAGGTGAATTCCGCTTGTCCCCACGTAGCGCACTTCCGCCGTGAAGTCCTTTGCGAAATTATGCTGCACACCAAGGGTCCAGGTAACCGCTTTCGGATCCAACTGGTTGACCACAACCTGATTCGCGGTATTTTCCCGCTGCGTGATCACGTCGGGAAATGTGACGAACCCGCCAGACGTTGGTGGGATTCCGCCATTCTTGAGGAAATCCGGTGTTTGATTATTCAAATCGACGTCAACCGTCCCGCTCAACTGCGGTGGCAGTGACAAGATTCCTATGTTGTCGTAGAGCACGTCGTAGGCAACGGAAAACCCTGCGCGGATGGAAGTGTTGCCGCTGGATCCAGGCGAGTAAGCAATGCCGATGCGCGGACCCCAGTTGTTCTTGGGAGCCTTCGGCTCAGCGAAGCTGATGAGCCCGGGAACGCTTGCCGCTTCATTTAGTTTTTGCGCGCGTTCACCAAAGGGGATAGTCGTGTATTCGTAGCGCACACCAAAGTTAAGGGTGAGATTCGGGCGGATGCGCCAGCTGTCGTTTGCAAACCAGTAGAGCGCGACCTGATCGCCATAGTATACGGGATTGCCGAGGCTGCGCTCGCCGAGTACATCCGGGCTCAAATCCAGCAAGTAGCTGGCAACGGAGCCATATTCATAATCGCCGCGTGAACGTTGGGTAAAAGACTGGGGCGAAATGTACTTGCGCGCCTCGATGCCAACCTTAATCGTATGGCGACCCTTAACCCACGTGAAGTTGTCGCGCAAAGAGTAGACGTTTTGGTAGGTATACTGCGGGCCGTTCGGATCCGGGCCCATCTGCAGAGCGTTGAGGTCATCAAACGTCAGATTGGGAAAGTTGGGCGAACCATTCGTATTCTCCAGTCCAGGGAAGTTAAAACTTCCCGAGGAAGTCAGGGAATACGTGCGGTTGAACCCGAGCCCGAACTCATTGCTCAGGTAAGAATTGAATGTGTGGTACTCGTTGATCGTAACCAAGCGGTTGGTGTTCGCCGGATTCGTCAGATAAAACGCCGGCAGTGTCGGCGTGATGTCGATTGCCGTCAAATCGTTGGAAATATAGGCGCCGCGAATCTGGTCCTTCGGCGAAATGTCATAGTCGATCTTTGCCAGCCAGGTTTTCGAATTATTAAAGTTCGGCCCGACCACCGTCAAGATTCCGACGTCTATGGGCGTGTAGCCTCCCGGCGCACCTGAGTTCGGGATGTAGATGAATCCACCCGTGTTGTCGGTGCCATCTCGTGGGTCCGTTAAAGGAGCCGTCGGGCAGTCGCCTCCCGTCGGTGCAGCCGTGGCGTACTGCTTAAAGACCGACAAGTTCGTCGCTGAAATTCCTGGAACCGTATCAATGGATGCGTATCCGGCAGCCGTCGGTGTGCACACGGGAGCCCCGGGTACAGCCGCAGCACCGTGTGGGTTGTACTGTGCGCTGCCAAAGAAAAATAATTTGTTCTTCAGGATCGGCCCGCCGATATTTCCGCCAAAGCGGTTGTCGTCAAAACGCGGATTTCCCGTCAACTTGTTATTCTTGGCGGTCTGATCCATGGCATTCATGTCACGGTTCTGCATATATTCGTATGCCAGGCCGTGGATCGAATTCGTTCCGGATTTCAGGACGTAATTGAATTGACCGCCGTCAGAGTGGCCGAATTCCGGCGAATAAACGTTCTGCAGTACGGTGAATTCCTGAATCGAATCGTTCGGGATCGGTACGAGCGGCCCGGTCACGGTCTTGCTGTTGTTGTCGATGCCTTCGACCGTGAAATTGTTGTTGCGTGGACGCTGCCCGCCGACCGCTGGGCCAGTTCCCGCACCGAGCGCTCCTCCGTTCGCCACACCGGCCGTCAACAGCGAGAGGTTCAGAACACCGGAGCCCTGGCTGACCGTCGGCAAATCCATCTGCTTCTGTTCGAATGTCGTTGAAATCGTGGGGGTCGTCGTGTCCAGGATTGGCGCAGAGCCGATCACTTCAATCGTGGCAGTCGCTGACCTGACTTCCAGAGTGATGTTCAGCGTGAGTGTGCGGTTCAAATCCACCTTAAATCCGTTGACGGTGGTGGTCGCAAAACTCGGAGCCGTTGCTGAAATATCGTACAAACCCGGGGGCAAATTGCCGAACCGAAATTCACCCGCCCCGTTGACCGTGCTTGTGTACTTGGCGCCGGTATCGACCTTCAATGCCGTAACGATAGCGCTGGGGACTGTCGCTCCGCTTTTGTCGAGCACTGTTCCAATCACGTCGCCGCTGATCACCTGCGATTGTGCGATACCACCAAGCAGTAGGCTTACAACTAACGCCACCATGCCCAATCCGACCAGAAAGTTCTTATAGCCCCTGTAACTATGCTCCATATCCCCTCCTGAGGTTGAATCGTAGCCAAACGAACACACACGCCCGCACTCCGCGGGAAGCAGAACTGCGCAAGGCCAATCCGAACTCCGGATTCACCAATGCCCAGCTGGGTTTTTACTGCTCGTTGAATCGGTACAACAGTGCAAAGCAACCGTTGACTACATCCCTGCAATCTTTTTTCCAAACAGTAAACAATGATGGGTTCGGAGCATTTCCATAAGTCTATGAGTTTGTTCAGCTTGCAGACTTGTCAACGCTTCCGCTGATTGCGCGGCCACTTTTCCTACGCTTCCAGGTAGTTTCTACTATTTTTAATAGACAGTGGAGGTGGCTTTCCGCTCCCTCCACAGGTTGCCTCCTTGATTCTCTTCGCGTAAATTTCAATGAATGACCGTGTGGTTGGGCACTGCTGTCTCGCATCCAAGGACGTACTTGAATTCTAGGAACTGGCGCAACATTACAGATATCTACCCGCGTCTAAATTTTTGGGAGGCATTATGCTTCGACGGATGTTTCGCTTCTCCACTCTTTCTCTCTTGCTCCTGTTCACCTTCGCCTGCAACAAGCCCAGCGATGACGCCGTCACCACCAGCATCAAAGCCAAACTCTACTCAGAGCCGCTGCTGAAATCGGCCGCGGTCGATGTCTCCTCCAAGGACGGCATCGTCACGCTCACTGGCCAGGTGCCCGATGACGCGGCCCGCCTCGCAGCGCAACATATAGCAGCCACGACGCCCGGCGTGAAGACCGTGGTTGATCAAACAACTATGGCTCCCCCTCCGCCGGCGACAACGGCTGCAAACTATCCACCGCCCGCCCCTCCTGAGAGACCAGTGCGTCCCGCAAAGCCTGCGCGAACTTCGAGCAAGCCGGCTACTCCCGCGCCTGTTGCAACTCCTGCCCCCGCGCCAACTCCGGCCTCCGATTCCAGCCCCGGCCCGCTGCATGATCCGGCGCCGGAAAAACCTTCCGCGCCAGCGCCGCCGCCTCCACCTCCGCCTCCACAGCCCATCACGGTCACCATTCCCGATGGCACCATCGTCACCATCCGCACGATCGATGCAATCGACTCCACCGTTAACCGCGCTGGCCAATCTTTTCGCGGGTCTCTCGATGCGCCAATCGTCGTGGGCGACACTGTGGTCGTCCCCAAGGGCTTGAGCGTAAATCTAAAGATCGTTGACGCCAGCTCCGCTGGAAAATTCAAAGGCCGCAGCGAGCTTACCGTTTCGCTGGACAGTTTCACCTTTCAAGGAAGGACGTATCAGATCGCCAGCAGCGACGTGCAGGAAAAAGGCGGTTCGCGCGGCAAGCGCTCCGCGGAAGTGATTGGCGGAGGCGCCGTGCTCGGCGCCATAATCGGAGGCCTCGCAGGAGGCGGCAAGGGCGCGGCGATAGGCGCAGGCGCGGGTGCGGCCGGCGGCACGGCCGTGCAAGCGCTCACTCACGGCCAGCAGGTGAAAATTCCGTCGGAAACCCGGCTGGACTTCACACTGCACGATCCCGTCAACGTAACCTATTTCCCCAAGAAATCTTCTATCGCAGGCCAGTCAACGCGGCCGCCACAAACCAGTACCACAGCGGACGCGCCGCAATCTCAATCACCCAATTCCGATCCGCCACCCCAGCAATAAGTTTCACGGCCTATCCTTAATCTTCATTTCGACGCCCCGGGGCTAATCCCCGGGGCTTTTTTTTGAGTGCGAGAGCGCAGCTCTCGCTTTTACAGGCTCAAAGCCACCACCCAAATCTCAGAGGGGCACATCGCATCCTCGCGCGCTTCCCCCCTTTACTTCTCCTTCCTCTTCTCTCATCCTCTTATCCCATGACACCGATCACTCGTCGCAACTTCCTTCAATCCACCGCCGCAGCGTCAGCAACAGTTCTCGCTCCACCGCTTCCGAAAGCGCAGACTCCCCCCATCTTCTCCGCACTCAAACCGCTCGGCGACCGCGTCCATCCCATCACCGCCGACGAATTCCACGCCCGCCTGCTCCGAGCGCAATCCCTCATGGCCAAATCCAACCCCGCCGTCGACGCGATTCTCATCGGCCCCGGCACTTCGCTCTTCTATTTCACCGGCATCCACTGGTGGCTCAGTGAACGCCTCCTGGCCCTGGTGATTCCACGCACCGGCCAGCCCATCCTCATTTCACCGGCGTTCGAAGAATCCCGCATGCGCGAATCGCTACTCTATTCCGCGGAAGTCCGCGCCTGGCAGGAAGACGAAAGCCCGTCGCAACTCCTCGCCTCTTCCCTCGCGGACCGCGGCCTTCGCACTGGCCGCATTGGCATCGAAGAGCGCCTCCCGTTCACCTTTTTCGATCATTTCCGCGCCGCCGCGCCGGGCTACGACCTGGTCTCCGCTGATCCGATCACCATTGGGTGCCGCGCCGTAAAATCCACCCACGAACTCGAATTGATGCGACTCGCCTGCGAAGTCACCTGCGACGTCTATCGCGCCGTATTTGCCAATCTGAAAGAAGGAATGACGCAGGAGCAGGTCAGCGAGATGGTCGTCGCCGGCTACGCGAAAATGCATCTGCGGGGAGACGCGCTCGTCCTCTTCGGCCCCTCGGCCGCCCTGCCGCACGGTAGCAAGCAGCCGCGCACGCTAAAGGAAGGCGATGTTGTGTTGATTGATGACGGCTGCACCGTCGAGGGCTACTGCTCGGACGTCACGCGCACCGGGATATTCGGCAAGCCCAGCGATAAGATTCAGCGCGCGTTCGAAACCGTCCGCAAAGCACAGGACGCCGCTCTCGACGCCGCGCGCGCCGGAAAATTCTCTGGCGCTGTGGATGACGCCGCCCGTTCCGTCGTCACATCCGCCGGCTACGGCCCCGGCTACAAATTCTTCGCTCATCGCGTCGGCCACGGCATCGGCCTGGACATTCACGAGCATCCTTATCTAGTCCACGCCAGCAAAACCGTTCTCGATCCCGGTATGACTTTCTCCAACGAACCCGGCATCTACGTTCCCGGCGAATTCGGCGTCCGTTGCGAAGACCTCATGGTCATCGCCGCCGACGGCCTCGCCCAACTCCTCACACCAGGCTTCCAACTCTCCCTCGAAAAACCATTGGGCTAAGACTGCTGCGTCTTGTCGAGCAGCCTCCGCGACCTCTGCTAATCTCTGTTTCCTCTGCGTTAAATTCTTTCTTCACTCTTTCCTGCCAAATTCTCCACAAATTCCACGATTCTTTCCTCCGCCCAAAACCTCTCCGCCCCCTCCCACTGCGAAATAAATCCGCAATGTCCTCCATGGTCCGGCGTCACAAACTTCACCCGCTCGTTCTTCTCCACATCCGTCTTCAAAAACGCCCGGTACGGCACAAAAGGATCATCTTTCGCCGTGATCATCAGCATCGGCACACTGACGCGACCGACCACGTTCTTTGCCCCCGCATGCTCGTAATAGTCTTCCGCATCCCTATATCCGAACTGTGGCGCTGTAATCGCATCATCAAACTCCCGCACCGAACGAATCGCCCCAAATCCGTTCCGCGAATATCTCTCCGGAAAAAGCTCAGCCTTCCTCCGGTACCGCGTCATCAATCCCTTCACAAAATGCCTCTGGTACAAATAATTCTGCGCCTCCTCCAGCGCATCGGCGCAAGCAGACAAATCCAGCGCCGGACAAACCGCGCACACCCCGCGCAATTCCGCCGGAGGCGCCACTCCCCACTCTCCGGCCATCTTCGTCACCAGATTGCCGCCCATCGAATACCCGGCAAAATAAATCTGCGTAAACCCCTGGGCAATCAACTCCAGCACGATCGCGCGGTAGTCCCCGCTCAACCCACTGTTGTATAAGGTAGGCGTCAGCCGCTCGGTCCCGCCGCAATTCCTCTGGTTCATCCGGATCGCATGAAAGCCGCGCGCCCACGCTTTGTCCGCAATCCCCCGCACATAATTCGAATCGCAAGATCCCTCCAGCCCGTGCACAATCACAATCACCGGCGTCTGGCCGCTCTTCTCTGGCTGCCAGTGACAAATCCCTTTTAACTGCGTCTCCGCATCGACGCGAAACAACCGCTCCACGCCCTCCGGCAAGGCAAACTTCCGCCGCAGGAACCCGCCCGCCATCGTCTGGAGGTGCCCGTTCCGCAGCCACCCGTGCGGCTCAAACTCCCTGAATTTTTCGTCCATACTCCGACTTTAGGCGAGACTCGAATCCCAGGCAAGTTGCGCGCAAAGAATTGCCAGAGCCTTTCCCGAGCTCATTTGCCCGTCAAATAATGTCGAAAATCCGCGATTTCCGGGCCTTACTTGACCCAGACTCCCTCCACCCCTAAAATAGAAGTTTCACCGTGATGCAATTTTTCGATCTGTTGAATTCATCCTCCAGCCCAGTGGCCACCCGCTGGGCTGCGCTGTTTCTGGCCGCCAGCCCTTTCGCTCTTTCCCGCTGGGCGTCCCGCAACAAATTCAAACACAAGAGGCGCCCATGATTGATGGTCCCATTCCCGAAGCACTGACGTTTGACGACGTCCTGCTCCTCCCCGGCAAATCCTCCATCCTGCCGACCGAAGTAGACCCCACCACGAAATTCACCCGCAAGCTCTCCATCAACATCCCTCTCGCCTCCGCCGCCATGGACACGGTCACCGAATCGCGCCTGGCCATCGGCATCGCCCGCCAGGGTGGCATCGGCATCATCCATCGTAATCTCCCGATTGACCGCCAGTTCGAGGAAGTCGACCGCGTCAAGCGCTCAGAGTCCGGCATGATCGTCGACCCCGTCACCATCTCGCCAGACATCACCCTCCGCCAGGCCCTGGAAATCATGACCAAATACCGCATCTCCGGCCTCCCCGTCACGCGCGGCACCCGCCTGACCGGAATTCTTACCAACCGCGACCTGCGCTTTGAAAAAAACCACATCCAGCTCGTCGGCCAGGTGATGACCAAGGACAATCTCGTCACCGTTCCTGTCGGCACCACTCTCGAAGAAGCGGAAAAAATTCTTCAGAAACACCGCATCGAGAAACTTCTCGTCGTTGATCAGGACTTCAATCTTAAGGGCCTCATCACAGTAAAAGACATCCAGAAAAAGCTCGAATACCCCCGCGCCGCGAAAGACGATCACGGCCGCCTGACCGTCGGCGCCGCCGTTGGCGCCACCGGCGATTTCCTGGAACGCGCCGTGGAAATGGCCAAGGCCAAAGCCGATGTCCTCGCGATTGATACTGCTCACGGCCACACCGAACGCGTCATGGAAGCCATTAGGGCCATCCGCCGCCGTTTGCCCGAAATGCAACTCATCGCCGGCAACGTCGCCACCTTCGAAGCCGCAAAAGATCTGATCGCTCTCGGCATCGACGGCCTGAAAGTCGGCATCGGCCCCGGCTCCATCTGCACTACGCGCATCGTCACCGGCGCCGGCGTTCCGCAAATCACGGCCATCGTCGAAGCAGCCAAGGCCGCGAAAGGTACCGACGTGCCGATCATCGCCGATGGCGGCATCAAATATTCAGGAGACATCACCAAGGCCCTCGCCGCCGGCGCATCCTGCGTCATGATCGGCAGCCTTTTCGCAGGCACCGAGGAAGCCCCCGGCGAAACGATTCTCTACCAGGGCCGCACCTTCAAGTCCTACCGCGGCATGGGCTCCACGGGCGCCATGAATGCGGGTTCTGATCGTTACTCCGTCGTGCAGGACTCCACCGATAGCGGCAAATCCGTCCCCGAGGGCGTCGAAGGCCGCGTCGCTTATAAAGGTCCGCTTGGCGGACTGACCGACCAACTCGTCGGCGGCCTCAAGAGCGGCATGGGCTACGTCGGCGCCCGTACCCTGAAAGAACTCACCGAAAAAAGCAAATTCGTGCGCATTACCGCCGCCGGCCTCCGCGAATCCCACGTCCACGACGTGGTCATCACCAAGGAAGCCCCCAACTACCGCATGGAGTAGCATAGGCTTCAGCCTGTGCTCTTGGGTTTTCTCTAGTCGGGTCCGCCTTCCGAGGCGGGCCACATACCCAACCAAGCCTCCCGCACATCTAATTGTTAGCCAGGCAACCGTCCGCCGGCAGGGAGTCCGCGCTTGAACCCTCGCATCGCCGTAGCCATCTCCATCATCCAAACCATTCTTTTTGTCGTCCACCTGTTCATCTACGAAACCTGGGTTGCCCTCGCCGGCGCGCCGAGCCAAACGTGGCTCCACATTCTCCAAGTCTCGTTCGCGGTGCTTTCCGTCAGCTTTCTCACCTCTTCGCTGCTGGCTCATCGCTTCTTCAATCGCCCGGTCCGCGCCTACTATGGCCTCGCCAGCGTCTGGCTGGGCTTTGTAAACTTCGCCTTTGCTGCGGCCGCTCTCGCCTGGATCGCCATCGGGGCCACAATCATTTTCAATCTTCCCTTCACGCAATCCGGAATCGCCACCTTCTTCTTCGGCCTCGCCGTTTTCGCCACCCTCTACGGCCTCGCCAACGCCGCCAATCTCCGCATCAAGCGTGTCACCGTAAAGCTACCCGGCCTCCCCGCCTCCTGGCGCGGTCGCGTCGCCGCACTGGTCACCGATACGCATCTCGGCCACATCAAGGGACGCAATTTCATCGCACGAATTGTTACCACACTCCGCCAGCTTCGCGCCGATGTCGTCTTCATCAGCGGCGATATGTTCGACGGCACTCACGTCGACGCGCCTCGCCTGGTCTCTCCCTGGCGCCAGCTCTCGCCAAAGTTCGGCTCCTACTTCGTCACCGGCAATCATGACGAATTCTCCGACTCAAAGGGCTATCTCTCTGCCATCCGCAATTCCGGCATTCGTGTCCTCAACAACGAAACCGTAAATCTCGATGGCCTCCAGGTCCTCGGTGTCCCCTATCACGACTCCGCGAATCCCGAGCGCTTCCGCTCCATCCTCGCCAATGCCGATCTTGACCGCTCGCGCGCCAGCGTCTTGCTCTCCCACGTTCCGCACAGCCTACCCATCCCGGAGCAGCAAGGTATCTCGCTGCAACTCTCCGGCCACACCCACGGCGGCCAGATCTTCCCCTTCACCTGGTTCACGTCGCGCATCTTCGGCGCGTACACTTACGGCCTCAAGCGTTTTGGCGATCTCCTCGTCTACACGTCCAGTGGCGCCGGCACCTGGGGCCCGCCCCTCCGCGTCTGCACCGCCCCCGAAATCGTCCTGATCCACTTCGAATAACTGGAATTCTCTTCTCTTGAGATCCTGTTCGTAGCGCTGGAAGCGCGGCAGAAGTTAGCCCAGCCCGTAAGGGCTGGGTAAACCGCGCCGAAAACCCAAGCGCCGTAGGTGCGACACATTTCTTTCATGCGTAAGAACTTGGCTCCTCCCGCCCTATCTCGCCGTCCACCCGCCATCAATCAATATCGTCTCCCCGGTAATCAGCGCCGCGGCTGGCGACGCCAAAAACACCACCGCTCCTGCCACCTCCATCGGCTCTCCAATCCGATGCAATCCCGCAATGCGTTCAATGGTGTCCGCGCGAAACGCTGAATCCGCAAGCGCCGACTCCGTCCCCGGTGTGCGAATAAATGTCGGCGCCACCGCGTTCACGGTGATGCCGTGCTTTCCCCACTCCACCGCCAGGCATTTCGTCAGGTGGGCAATCGCCGCCTTGGTCATGCAATAAATCGATTCCGTCGGCAACGCCGCAAACCCCGCCTGCGAACTCATGTTGATGATCTTTCCGCTCCGCTGCCTGATCATCACGCGCCCGGCCGCCTGGCTCGCAAAAAACGTCCCCTTCAAATTCACCGCTACCGTCAAATCAAAATCTTCAGGGCGCACTTTCTCCGCCGGGTTCTCCGGCCCCAGCCCGGCGTTGTTCACCAGAATATCGAGTCTCCCAAACTCGCGGGCCGTTTCCGCGACTGCGGACTGCACCTCTTCCAGCCTGGTCATATCCATCTGCAATCGCAACGCCCGCCGCCCCATCGCCCGTATTTCCGCCGCCAATCCTCCGTCCGCTGTCGCGTCGCGCAATCCCAGCGCCACATCCGCTCCCGCATGAGCCAGGGCCAGCGAAATCGCCCGCCCCAGTCCCCGCGCCGCTCCGGTAACCAGCGCGACCTGCCCGTTCAAATCAAAACTTGGAAATTCCATTGTCGCCTCTCGATTGGTTCGCAAACCAAAAACGTGTCATCCCGAACCCGCGTCTTTCGCGGCTGAGGGATCTGCTTTTCTCCTGAACCAGGGGGTAAAGCAGGTTCCTCACACCGTTCACCAAGCCAACGGAGTTCGGAAGGACATCTTTGGAGCTAAATTCGCAAACTGTCAACTCGCTTCACCGCAATCCGCGCTCGCATTTCTCCCCGTTGCTTTCTTCGCCCGAATGAACTAGAAACATCTCTCGGCACTTAATTCGCAATATAAATCATAGGAACCTTATTCAATGAAAATTTCCCGTATGCTACTCGTCTTCACCCTGCTTCTATGCCCGGACTTTTCCACCGCACAAACCGCCGCTCCGGCCAAGTCCGTTAAGGCCGTAAAATTTGGCAAGCTCTGGGACGCCCGCGGAAAACTCTGGACCAACGCCATCGTGCTCATCGAAGACGACAAAATCAAAGCCGTCACTACCAATCCGTCCGACATCCCTCCGCACGCGCAAATCATCGACTTGTCCAAATTCACCGGCCTCCCCGGCCTCATCGATGTTCACACCCACATGACCTTCTATACCGACGAAACTCCCGGCCAGCCCATGTTGCCGCAACTCACGAAAAATCCTCCCGCTGTCGAGGTATTCCTCGCCCGCAAAGGCGCGCTTCGCACCCTCGAGGCCGGTGTCACCACCGTCCGCGATCTCGGCGCCGATCAATACATGGATATCGCCATGCGCGACCTCATCAATCACGGTGAAATGATCGGCCCCCGCATGTTCGTCTGCGGCTACGGGCTCACCGTCACCAGCACGCCGTACAAACCAGGCCTCAATCCTCCCGCGGGCGGCATTGCCGACGGCGTCCCGGAAATTCTTCGCTCCGTCCGCCAGCAGGTAGCCGCGGGCGCCGACGTCATCAAGCTTTACGCCTCCACCGGCACCGACGACGACGTCACGCAATTTCAAACCTACTCCTACGAAGAAATCAAAGCCGCGGTCGATGCCGCTCACCAGTTCGGCAAGAAAATCGCGATCCATTCTTACGGGCCCGATGGCGCGCGCGACGCGGTCCGCGCCGGCACCGACTCGCTTGAACACGCCACCGACCTGGACGACGCCACCATTCAGGAAATGGCTAAGCGCGGAATTTTCTACGTTCCCACCATCGACCACAACCGCTACTACCTGGATAACTGGCAGAAGATTGGGTACAGCGACGGTTTTCAGGAAAAGACGAAAGCGTTTATCGCCCGCAATCTCGAAACCGCGCGCAAAGCCCACAAAGCCGGCGTGAAATTCGCCATGGGCTCCGACGCCATCTATACCATGTTCGGGGAAAACACCCGCGAACTCGCCTGGTTCGTCAAAGCCGGCATGACTCCAGAGCAAGCTCTGCGCACCGCCACCACTAACGCCGCCGAACTCCTCGGCCATTCCGCGGAACTCGGCGCAGTGGCACCCGGCTATTTCGCCGACATCGTCGCCGTCGAGGGCGATCCCCTCTCCAATATCGACGTGGCCATCAAAAACGTCCGCTGGGTAATGAAGTCGGGCCAGGTTGTCGTTGACAAAACTTCAGCCACGCACCCCCTTGCTGACAACTGAAGCGTAGCGGCCGCTTCGAGAACACCCGGTGTATACTTTTCGAGCGATGACAACACTGTTGGTTCTGGCTGTGGTGTTTCTTAGCTTCGCCAATGGGGCAAACGACAATTTCAAAGGCGTGGCCACGCTCTGGGGCTCCGGCCTGACCACTTACCCGCGTGCCATTGCCTGGGCCACTACCTTCACGTTTTTAGGCTCGCTGGCCGCGATCGGTCTCGGCAGCGCCCTCGCGGCAAAGTTCAGCGGCGCAAAATTCGTGGACGCCGCCGTTGCCGCGCAACTTCCCTTTCTAATTGCGGTGGCGCTGGGCGCCGGCTGCACCGTGTTGCTGGCGGCCAGTCTCGGACTGCCAATTTCCACGACGCATGCCATTACCGGCGCGCTTCTGGGAGCGGGCATGGCCGCCGCGGGTTTTTCCCACGTTAAGCTTGCGGCTCTGGGCAAAGGCGTTGTCCTTCCGCTGCTCTTTTCACCGCTGGTGGCGCTCGCTCTGACCGTCTGTGCGCAGCATTTGCTGAAACGCTTTGGCTGGGCGAATGGCATCAGCGATTGCGTATGCCTTGACCAGCCGCACATGGTCGCACTGCCTGCAACGGTCTCCGCAAGCACAATGGTCATTGCCGCGCCTCCAACCCTGCGCGTGGCGCCGATGGAGGAATGCCAATCGGGTGTCGAAATCGCTCAGTTCAGCATCGCCGACGGCATCCACTGGTTCTCCGCCGCGGCCATCAGCTTCGCGAGGGGATTGAACGACACGCCCAAACTCGTTGCCGTCCTGCTCGTCGCCGCGGCGCACAATGCACGCCTGAATTTTCTGGTAGTCGCGATGGCGATCGCCATTGGTGGAATCCTTGGTGCCGCCCGCGTGGCTCACACGCTTAGCAAACGGATCACCCCCATGGCCACCCGGGAAGCTGTAACCGCCAACCTCGTCGCCGCGGTTCTGGTCACCCTGGCATCTCCATTCGCCCTGCCCGTCTCCACCACCCACGTCACCTCTGGCGGAATCTTCGGCATCGGTCTCCTTCGCAGGGAAGAAGCCAACTGGACCAAAGTCCGCGAAATTCTCCTCGCCTGGGTCGCCACTCTTCCACTAGGGGCCGTTTTGGCGGCTGTGATTTTTCTGGTGCTGAAGGCAAGTTAAAACTATCTCCGTGGGCGCTCGAAGCCGCCAACCCCACGCCCTAACAATTTCCTCACGGACTCCTCAGGACTTCCGAGCCTCCGATCTTCGATTCTAATTCCAGGGGAGGCAGGACTGCGGTCGTTCTGGCGTTGTAGCGATGTCACTCACAATCTTTCTGGCACTCTGCATCCTCGGTTTGGACTTTATGATTTACGTCCTCTTCAAGCTGTGCTTCGGAGACAGACGCAGCAGTATTGCTGCGCCGTGTGGCCGCGCAAAGAGAGGCCGCCCGGGCAGAGGCTTCCGGCCTGATTTTCGTCCCAGCGGAGAAATCGGCAACCGCACGGCAGCAATCAGACCGGTCCGCAGTCCCAAGCGGCTCAAGTCCCGAACAGCAAAAGCCCTTTTCGGGCAATTCCTACACCACGCGCATCGCCTGACCGCACTGCTCCCGGCTGAAACCTAAACTCTGCACATCAGATTGAGAATCGGCGAGCTTCCCGGCGGCTGGGAATGCCGGTGCCTATTGCCGTTAGGGAACCACAGAGGAAAATTGCGAACGCACTATCGCGCTTTTGCAGGATGGACGGAGGAGGAACTCCGAGCGAGAGTGTGCCTGACGCCTGGCGGACTGCAATCTAAAACTTGACGCCCCAGAACCCATTGTCGGGTTCGGCGAGTGCGATGCCTACTTCCCAGGCTTCGTGACCGCGCCAGACCACCTGGCCCTGAGCGCTGCGCCCAGTTTCGGGCAACACCAGGCGCACTTCGCGATGTAGGGGCACATCTGCGCCGACCACGGCCATGCAGCCCGAGTGGCTGACATCCACAGTCAGGCCATTCGCGGTGCGGCGAGCCTCGCCCTCCTCCCATTCGAGGCGCAGACGGAGGCTGGCAGTCGCTCGAGGGTGAGAGCGCATGCTGGCCCAGCGCTCTTCCATTAGTTTGAGCTGCGAAAGCGTTTGTTCCGGGGTTAACAGAGACATGAAAAACCTCACGGGGGAAATAAAAGTCCGGGGGGCCACTTAAAAAGTTAAACCCCTGCCGGCCCCGCGTCAATGGTACTCTGCCAAAAAAGTAGCCTCCAGGGCACCCCATTGGGCCCTCCCGGGGTTTCAGATCGAAACCCCTACTTCCCCGCGTGCTCCACCTTTTCCAGCAGCAAAGGTTCGATTTTTTCGGAAAGATCCTTTACCGTGAACGGCTTCCGGATGAAGGCCCGGGCCCCCGCTTCCATCGCCCGCAGCACCCCTTCTTCCGAAGTGTGCTTGGTAATGACCACGACCGGGGTGCCTTGGGCGCTGCGAACATAAGCCAGCGCTTCCAGAAGCTCTAGGCCGTCCATCAAGGGCATGTCAATGTCGGTCAGGATCAGGTCGAACGTAAACCTCTGCACCATCCCAAGCGCTTCGCGGCCGTTGCTGGCTTCCAGGATGTCGCCCACATTGAGATTGGCCTGGTGGAGCGAATGCCGAATGATTTTACGGATGGTGGAGGAGTCGTCGACCACCAGAACCCTGCGCTTTTTCACCGGGAGCCTCTCGCTGAAGTTGGAACCGCTCCCAAGCCGCCCGAGAGAAGGCGGTGCAACCTTGAAATAGTAGAACGGATAGTTTTGCCCCAGTCAATGAACCAGGCGTTTTTGTGAGCCTAAGAGAAATCAGTGGTGGAACGTCCCTTGAAAGATTGGTGGGCAAAGAAAAAGCCCGCGCTGGAATCCCGGCGCGGGCTTGATACTGGTTGCGGAGACGGGCTTAACTCTTGGCTTCGACAGCTTCTTCGACCTTGCTCTTTTCTTTCTTTTCTTTCTTCTTAAACTCGTAGCCGACGAGTTCGAGGATGGCCACCTTCGCGCCATCGCCCACACGTGTGCCGCCATGGATAATGCGCGTGTAACCGCCGGCGCGATCGGCAAACTTCGGCGCGATTTCGCTGAAGAGCTTTTGCGTCATGGCCGGGGTCATCAGGTAAGCCGCTGCCTGGCGGCGAGAGGCAAGAGTGTCCCGCTTGCCGAGAGTGATGATCTTCTCGGCGACCGGCCGCGTAGCCTTGGCGCGCGTCAACGTTGTAGTGATGCGGCCGTGTTCAAACAGATTGGTGACCAGGTTGCGCAAGGTCGCCCGGCGGTGCCACGGATTCCGTCCCAGTTTTGATCCCGACTTCAGATGTCGCATTGTATCCTCTACTCCAGTGTTCCAGCTTTGTTGAAGGGGCCCGCGTTGGATTGCGGGCCCGACAGATCGTTAGAGTTGAAAGTCCTTAGTTCTAAGTAATTAGTAAAAAGCGGCTTTACCTGACACTTAGAACTTACAGCTGAAAACTTCCTACAGGGTGGCTTCGTCGCTGGTTGGCGGCGCGGTCTGGCTCGGCAGCGGCGGCCAGATGATGCGGCCGTGCTCGTCGAACTTCATGCCCAGGCTGAGGCCCATCTTCACCAGTATATCCTTGATCTCGTTGAGCGATTTCCGGCCGAAGTTCTTGGTCTTCAGCATTTCGTTTTCGCTCTTCTGCACAAGCTCGCGGATGGTCTGGATATTGGCGTTCTTCAGGCAGTTGTAGCTGCGCACGGAAAGCTCCAGCTCTTCCACAGAGCGGTCCAGGTGCTCGAGCCTCGGATCGTGAACGGTGTCCTGCGGCATCTCGACGTTTTCAGGCGGCTCGTCGATGTTGATGAAGATAATCATGTGATCCTTCACCAGTTTCGCGGCCAGTCCGATGGCGTCCTGCGGGGTGATGGCGCCGTTGGTCCAGACTTCAATCATCAGCTTTTCGTAGTCGGTCATCTGTCCGAGACGCGCGGATTCGACGGAGTAGTTCACCTTGCGCACCGGCGAGTGAACGCTGTCCACCGGAATGTAGCCGATCGGCAGGTCTTCGTCGTAGTTGCGGTCGGCGGCCACATAGCCGCGGCCGTTCTTCACGCGCATTTCGATCTGCAGCTTGCCGCCTTCGCTGACGGTGGCGATGTACACGCTCTTGTCGAGCACGGCGAAATCCGCGTCTTCCTCGATTTGCGCGCTGGTGACCACGCCGGGCTGCTCCACGTTCAGGTAAATCGTCTTCGGCAGGTCGTTGTTCAGCTTGATGGGCACCTGCTTCAGGTTCAGGATGATGTCGGTCGCATCCTCAACCACACCGGGGATCGAAGAGAACTCGTGCAACACGCCCTCGATTTTCACCGCGGTGATGGCCGCGCCCTCGATGGAGCTGAGCAGCGCGCGACGCAGTGCGTTTCCTACCGT
>DASSGS010000027.1:0-73083 GCA_035693365.1 Candidatus Acidiferrum sp.
ACTCCGGCTCTGCCGAGACCCGTTCAATCAACTCTGCCCTGGCAACGGATTTTCCGCCAAAGGAAAACTTTCCGTTGGCGGCGCTGATGACCTCGCGCTTGCCGTCTTCCATTGCGAACAAAAGCGTGCTCTTGGAAGTGATTTTGACCTGCGGGGCGTAACCCGCTTTCTCGAGGTCCCTGTCGCGCTGCAAGAGCGCGTCGTTCAATTCGTCGCGTTGTTCAAGAGCCTGGCCGAGGACGGGGGCGGCAATGCGGTGGAGGCTGGGATTGAGTGGATCGAGAAGAATCAGGCCGTGCGGGGAAAAGAGCTTGGCGAAGAGTTTAGCGAAGGCACTGCCATAGGTATCCCGTGGGGTATAACAGGAACGCAGAATTTCGAGCAACTCGAACCCGTTGGAGCCCGTGAGGCTGTCTTCGATTTCCTGAAGCACGCTTTCCATTTCGACGCCGAGCGGAACCCGGCCCGCCGGGCACGCTTCCTCAACCGGCGGCGGCAAAACCAGCTTATGAAGCTTGCCTTCATGGAACCACGTCGTGTGCCGGATTTCGTCAATATCGTGATCTTCGGTAGCCATCCAGAAGATGGGGACGGCCTCGACGCCGGAGAGGGATAGTTCGCGCGCCGATTCGATGGCGGTCAGCGCCTTATAAAATGCATAAGCGGGACCGCCGAACAGGCCCACCTGTTGGCCGCTGACCACAGCGACGGCCCCGTTTTCCAACCGACGCAGATTCGCTTCCGTTTCCGGACCGCTGCCGAACGACAGGTTGTCGGCGCGCAGAATCGCCGCCACTTCCCTGCGCCGGTCCGCGGGAAAATCGAGCTGGCGGGCATACGCTTCCGCGGCATGCAACTCCGGTTTGTGTTCGTAGAAATTCTGCAGGCGGGAAAAATTCTCTGTGTAATCGTGGATAAGCTTGCTGGTATGCGGCAGGGCGGAGGGTAGAAGGGCGCGACAGTCCATGAGCGTTTAGATGATAGTCCCGGCGAAAGGTCACGGCAACCCGAGGGCGGTGGGCGGCCCCAGTGGCGGATAGTTAGACGCGCGCCGCGGCCGGATAGAGTTCCGCCAAAAGCGCGGCGATGGCGTTTTTCTTTTCTTCCTTAAGGGGCAAAAGGGGAGGCCGGGGAATCCCGCCCTTGTAGCCGCGAAGGTCGATGGCAAACTTCAGGCCAGCGATCCCGTTCTCGGAGACCACCAATTTGGAGGCTCCGACAAGCTGTAACTGCAGTTGGCGAGCTTGATCGTGGCGGCCCTGCTCAAATAGCTGATAGAGCTCCACGCACTTTTCGGGGAGTAGATTCGCTAGGGCAAGAATCGCGCCGCGTCCTCCAACAGTTAGCGCCGGATAAACAATCCCCGCGCCCCCCGTAAGCACCTGAAACGCCGGCGGCGCTCCGGCCACGACCTCACCGATGCGCTGGATGCTGCCGGAGCTGTCCTTGATGCCAATGATGTTCGGGTGCTGGGCCAGGGCGATGATTTCGGGCGATTCGAGTGTGATGTTGGTGAACACCGGCACGGAATAGAGAAGAATCGGAATCGGCGAAGCGTCGGCAACGGCGCGGTAGTGCGTGAGGAAGTGTTCCGCACGGTAGGCCGGCTTGTAATAGTAAGGCGTCTTGACGAGCGCGACCTGATAGCCGAGCCAGGCGGCGCGTTTCGTGCGGGCAATGGTTTCGGCGGTGGACTCCGCTCCCGTGCCGGCAATCAGAATTTTGCCGGGTGCGGCGGCTTCTTTCACCGCCGCAAGCAACTGGTCTGCTTCCTCGCCCGAAAGCAACACGGACTCGCCCGTCGAACCGAGCACGACATAACCCGCCAGGCCGGTGCGATTGTAGAGGCCGATGTTGTGCTTCATCCCGGCAAGCGAAACGCTGCCGTCAGCTTCAAACGGGGTCGTGAGCGCGGGGAAAATTCCGCAAACGTCCATGGCTAGTCTCCGGATCCGGGATTGCCCGAGGCGGCGACGCGGCTGTTGTGAAGGTCCTGCAGGCAAGAGACTTCCCGCTTGAGTTCGATGAGCGCGTGGATGCCGCGAACAGCGGCATGGGCCGCCGAAAGCGTGGTGATGCAGGGAATATTGTAGCGAATGGCGGCGCGGCGAATGGATTTCTCGTCGTAAAAGGATTCGCGACCGAGCGGGGTATTGATGACCAGCTGAACCTTGCTGGTCTTGATGAGATCCACGATGTTGGGCCGGCCTTCGTTGACTTTGTAGACTTCCTCGCAGGCAACGCCGGTGGCGTGCAGCGCCGATGCGGTGCCCCTGGTAGCGACGATCTTGAAGCCCAGGGAAACGAGTTCCTTGCCGATGGTGCCGAGTTGCCGCTTGTCCCGGTCGTTGACGCTGATGAAGACCGTGCCGCTGCTGGGCAGTTTCTGGCCCGCGGCCAGTTGCGCTTTCGCAAAAGCCTGCCCATACGAAGTGGAAATGCCCATCACTTCGCCCGTCGAGCGCATTTCCGGGCCGAGGATGGTGTCCACCCCGCGGAATTTGTTAAACGGGAACACCGGCGATTTCACCGAATAGAAATCGTGCACGGCAATTTCCGCGACGCCGTTGGAATGAACCAAGGGAAGATTCATGTCCGCCAGGCGCCGGCCCACCATCAGGCGCGCACCGATTTTCGCAAGCGGAACGCCAGTGGCTTTGCTGACGTAAGGAACAGTGCGCGATGCGCGGGGATTCACTTCGAGGACATAGACGGTGTCGCGCTGGATCGCGTACTGCACGTTCATCAGGCCGACGACTTTCAGGGCCAGCGCGAGGCGCTTGGTGTAATCGCGAATCGTGTCCAGCACCTTCGGCGACAGGCTGACTGGCGGCAGGACGCACGAAGAGTCGCCGGAGTGCACGCCGGCTTCTTCAATGTGTTCCATGATTCCGCCGATCACGACGTCGGTGCCGTCGGCCAGCGCATCCACGTCCACCTCAGTGGCTTCTTCCAGGAATTGATCAATCAGGACGGGGCGCGCGGGACCCATCAACGCCGCTTGCGCCACATATTCCTGCACGGTGTTGACGTCGTAGGCGATCACCATGGCGCGGCCGCCCAGCACATAGCTCGGGCGGACGAGAACCGGCAAGCCGATTTCGCCCGCGACTCGCGCAGCCTCTTCGGGGACAAGCGCGGTACCGTTGCGCGGCTGGGGAATGCGCAGTTCGTCGAGCAGGCGTCCGAAGCGGCGGCGGTCCTCCGCAAGGTCAATGGATTCGGGCGCCGTGCCGACGATCGAAACGCCATTGCGCTTGAGTTCCAGGGCAAGATTCAGCGGCGTCTGCCCGCCAAATTGCACGATCACGCCGGCGGGCTTTTCGCGTTCGACGATGGCCAGCACGTCTTCGAGAGTAAGCGGCTCGAAGTACAACCTGTCGGAAGTGTCGTAGTCCGTCGAGACCGTTTCCGGATTGCAGTTGACCATGATGGTCTCGAACCCGTCCGCGCGCAAAGCAAACGAGGCGTGGCAGCAGCAGTAGTCGAATTCGATTCCCTGCCCGATGCGGTTCGGGCCGCTGCCAAGAATCATGATTTTCTGTTTTGGCGTCGGGTCGGTCTCGTCTTCTTCCTCATAAGTCGAATACATGTAGGGCGTGAACGATTCGAATTCGGCCGAGCAGGTATCCACGCGCTTGAAGACCGGCGCGACGCCGTAACGCGCGCGCTGCAGGCGTACCACCGCGGGCGTGGTCTTCCAGATTTGCGCCAGTTGTTCGTCGCTGGTGCCGACCCGTTTTACTTCGCGCAGCAAATCTTTTGAAGCGGTTTCGACCGTCACGCTGGCAGCACGGCGATTCGCTTGATTGAGTTCTTCAATCTGATGGATGAACCACGGATCGATTTTGGTGAGCTCGCAAATTTCCGCGGCGGGCAAACCGCGTTCGACCGCTGTCAGCAGCCAGTGGATGCGGTCCGGCCGGGGCGTGGCCAGCTTTTCACGCAGGAGCGAATCCGGAGTCTCGGCGGGCGCGCGCCAGGGCGTGCTCGGCTCCAGTGAACGAATCGCTTTCTGCAGCGATTCCTTGAACGTGCGCCCGATGGACATCACTTCGCCAACGGACTTCATCTGCGTGCCGAGGGTGCTGTCCGATCCGGGGAATTTCTCAAACTGCCACTTGGGAATTTTCACGACCACATAATCAATGGTCGGTTCGAAGCACGCCGGCGTTTTCTGGGTAATGTCGTTGGGAATTTCGTCCAGTGTCATGCCCACGGCGAGCCGCGCGGCGATTTTCGCAATCGGAAAGCCGGTGGCTTTGCTGGCCAGCGCGGAACTCCGCGAAACGCGCGGGTTCATTTCAATGACCACCATCTTGCCGTTTTCCGGATTGATGGCGAATTGCACGTTGGAACCGCCGGTTTCGACACCCACTTCGCGGATGATGGCCGCCGCAGCGTCGCGCATCCGCTGGTATTCCTTATCCGTCAGAGTTTGCGCGGGCGCAACGGTGATGGAATCGCCGGTGTGCACGCCCATCGGATCGAAATTCTCGATGGTGCAGATGACCACGAAGTTGTCGCGAAAATCGCGCATCACTTCCAGCTCGTACTCTTTCCAGCCAAGCACCGACTCTTCGACCAGCGCTTCGTGTACCGGGCTCATGTCCAGCGCGTGAGAGATGGCGTCGGCGAACTCTTCCTTGTTGTAAGCGATGGCCCCGCCGGTTCCGCCAAGCGTAAACGATGGCCGAATCACCAGCGGAAAGCCCAGCTGATCGCAAAGCCGCAGCGCGTCTTGCGCGTTGTTTACGAGCGCGGACGCGGGCACTTCCAGGCCGATCTTGCGGCAGGCGTCCTTGAACCAAAGACGGTCTTCCGCAACCTTGATGGCGCGGAGCGACGCGCCGATCATCTCCACCTTGTGCTTTTCGAGAATGCCGCCTTCGGCAAGCTCCACGGCAAGATTCAGAGCAGTCTGTCCGCCGACGGTCGGCAGCAGCGCGTCCGGCTTTTCCTTGATCAGTATTTCTTCCAGATATTCCTTCGTGAGGGGCTCGATGTAGGTGCGGTTCGCCAATTCCGGGTCGGTCATGATCGTGGCGGGGTTCGAATTCACCAGCACCACTTCGTACCCTTCCGCGCGCAACGCTTTGCACGCCTGCGCGCCCGAATAGTCAAACTCGCACGCCTGCCCGATGACAATCGGCCCCGAGCCGATGATCAGAATCTTGTGGATGTCTTTTCTCTTAGGCATCTCTTCCTTTATGGCGCACGATATTAGCTTTCAATGCAGGCCGCTCTCTAAATGAACCTGTCATCCCGAACCCGCGACTTTTGCGGGTGAGGGATCTGCTTCTCTCGGGTACTGGGCAAAAAACTTCTCCGCCAAGTCCTCCCAAGTCGGGTTCCGCGCCTCGATCAGTGCAACTTTCTTTGCCCGATTCCAACCCTTAATCTGCTTCTCCCGCACGATCGCGGACTTTGGATTGGAGAAACTTTCAAAATACACCAAGCGATGAATCCGATATCGCGACGTGAAGCCTGGGACCAACCCCTCGCGATGCTGCTTCACTCTCTCAAGCAATTGGCTTGTTACCCCCGTATACAAGACCCTGGAGCGGCTGGCCAGAATATAGACGCAATAGACCTTGCCCATCGCGAAAACCTCAAAGCAGATCCCTCACCCGCATAAAGCGCGGGTTCGGGATGACACGTTTTGCGAGTAGTGGTATCAATCCGATAATTCACCTCCGCGAACTCCCCGGACTTGCGAACTCCTTCATCAGGTCGGTGAACTGTGTGAACAGGTAATGCGAATCGTGCGGACCGGGCGAAGCCTCCGGGTGATACTGCACGCTGAAGAGCGGCAGATTCTTGTGTCGCATGCCTTCATTGGTGTGATCGTTCAGGTTGACGTGCGTGATTTCGACGTCGCTTGAGGGCAGCGATTCGGGGTCAACGCAGAAGCCATGATTCTGCGCGGTAATCTCCACCTGGCTGGTCAGGAGATTCTTCACCGGATGATTCGATCCGTGATGGCCGAATTTCAATTTAAATGTTTTCCCGCCAAGCGCCAAGCCGCAAAGCTGGTGGCCCAGGCAAATCCCGAACACCGGAACGCGTCCCGCGAGCTTCCTGATATTTTCAACCGCATACGTGATTGGCTCCGGATCGCCGGGACCGTTCGAAAGAAACACGCCGTTCGGCCGGAACGCCAAGACATCTTCCGCGGAAGTGTTTGCAGGAATAACGGTGACGTCACAATGATGATCAACCAGCAGCCGGAGAATGTTCAGCTTGATGCCGTAATCGTACGCCACCACTTTGAATTTCTTCGTGTCCGGGCTGGCACCGGATTCGCCCATCTGCTCGGCCCATGGAGAAGTGGCAAGATCGATCGACCCCTTCTGCCAGTCGTACGCCCTCGCACAACTTACTCGGCCTGCCAATTCCTGCCCGGCCATCGTCGGCAACTGCTTCGCCTCAAACACAAGCTGATCCGCTGGCGTGCCGTCCGTCGAGACCACCCCTCGCAGCGCCCCCATCTTGCGAATGTGCCGCACCAGCGCGCGCGTATCCACATCCCAGATCACCGGGATTTTGTGGCGATTCAGATAAAGCTGCGCGGATTCGGCAGAGCGCCAATTCGAAGTGACCTGCGAGAACTCTCGAACGATCAGCGATTCGATATACGGCCGCATGGACTCTTCATCATCCAGATTCGCTCCTACATTGCCGATGTGCGGATAAGTCAGGCAAACGATCTGGCCCGCATAGCTGGGATCGGTGAAGACTTCCTGGTAACCGGTGAGGCTTGTATTGAAAACGACTTCGCCGCCCCGGCGCGTGATCGCGCCGGCCGCGCGGCCGTTAAATATGCGCCCGTCTTCGAGCGCGAGGATTGCGGGTCGATGCTGGACTTCCGTCAGTGTGTCCTCCGGACTGCGTCATTTTTCATTGGCCTCGGCGGTGGAAAGCGAACCGAAGTGGTCCACGGGCCAGTACGCAAACACGGCGCGGCCATAAATAAACTGGCTGGAAACCGGCCCAAACACGCGCGAATCATTCGAACTGATGCGATGATCGCCCATCACGAAATAAGTGTCCTTGGGAACTTTCACCGGGCCGAAGTCGGTGACGTCGGTATATTGCGGCGGCACATACGGCTCCGGAATCATCTGGCCGTTCACGTAGAGCATCCCGCGGCGGATGTCCACGGTTTCACCGGGAAGCCCGATCACCCGTTTGATAAACGATTTCGAGCGGTCCAGCGGATACCAGAACACCACCACGTCTCCGCGGTGGATGTCCTCAAAGCGATAAACAAATTTGTTGATGAATATGCGTTCCTGGTCGGAGAGCAGCGGCGCCATGCTGGTGCCTTCCACTTTCACTGGCTGATACAGGAACACGATGATCACCAGCGCCAGGCCAATGGCGATCAGCAGGTCGCGGGTCCACACGCGGATTTCACTGCGGAGCAGATGGTGCGAGTTTGCTTGGGATGCCGGAGCGTCGTGGGATGAGGGTGTCTGCGCCAAAGAAATTTGCTGGGCGCCGGGTGAGCCGCCCGTGGGGGGAGCGTTCAGGGTCTCGTCTGGTTTGCGCATCTCCAACTGCCTTTATTTTATAACATGCCCCGTGAGATTCACACTAGCGGCGATTTACGGTTGCGGCCGGCTCGACTTTGCGGAGCGATGTCTTTAGGATTTCAGCGATGCCCTCCCCAATCACAATCATTATCCCTGCGTTGAATGAGGAAGCGGCGCTTGCTCCGATGTTAGACGGCCTGCGCGCTGCTTTGGATGCCGCGGCCTGCGCCGATGCAGACATCATCGTGGTGGACAACGGTTCGCGCGACGCCACCGCCGCTGTCGCCCGGAAACACGGCGCGCGCGTAGTCAGCGAGCCGCGAAGAGGCTACGGGCAAGCCTGCCTCGCGGGAATCGCCGCGCTCACCTCCGCCACAGAAATTGTCGTCTTTCTGGACGCCGATGGCAGCGATGACCCCGAAGATCTGGTCCGGCTGCTCACGCCGCTTCGCGAAGGCGCGGCCGACCTGGTGCTGGGTTCGCGCACGATCGCTGCGAAGACCTCCGGCTCCTTCACGCCCCAGCAGGCGTTCGGGAATTGGCTGGCAACCGCCTTGATGCGCTTGTTCTTTGCCGCGCGTTATACCGACCTCGGCCCTTTCCGCGTGATCCGGCGCGATGCGCTTGACCGCCTGCACATGCGTGACACCAACTTCGGCTGGACCATCGAAATGCAAATCAAAGCCCACCGCGCAGGATTGCGCGTCCTGGAAATTCCGGTCAACTACCGCAAACGAATCGCCGGCGAATCCAAAATTTCCGGAAGCCTGGCAGGAACGATTCGCGCCGGTTGGAAAATATTGTGGACCATCGCAAAACACGGACTCTCCTCCGGCGAATAAGTTAACCCGCGGCCAGTCACCTGTCTTCCCCAAGCGGAAATCTAACACCGAGTTGACTTCGGCGTGACACGTCCCGCGCCACGCGCGGCTATCTTGAGAGTGGCGTTGCGGTTGATTGCCTCAGGAAGAAAACTCGGCCACCTCCAGCCCTTTCCAGCTCGCCCGAAACCGCAAGGCCAACTGCAAATCGTGCCTGGGCACAAAGAATATCAGAGAGGAAAAACAAGAATGAGAATAGCAATCAAATCGCTGGCAATCCTGGCGCTGGCGGTCGCGCTTCCCTGTTTTACCTTCGCGCAATACACTCGCACCGACCTCGTCACCAACTCCGGCGCGGGCGGCACCCTAAATGACTCCCACCTCGTCAACGGTTGGGGACTCGTCTCCACCGGCACCAGTCCGTTCTGGGTCAGCGACAACGGCACCGGCTTCTCCACCCTTTACTCGATCAATAACACCAATGGAGTGGCCGCCACTCAGGTCGGGCTCTTCGTCAGCATCCCCTCGGTCAGCGGCGGCCAGGGAACCCCGACCGGCATCGTTGCAGCGCAAACTCCCCCGGGAGTAACCGCATTCACGATCTCCGGCGTCAATCCGGTCACTGGCAAACAAGCCTCGGCAAATTCTGTCTTCATTTTCGCCGGGCTTGATGGCTCGATCAGCGGATGGAATCCCGCGGTCGGCGGAATCACCGCCACAGGCGCCAGCGTCGCCAACATCGCGGCCGACAGGTCCTCCGTCGGCGCCGTCTACACAGGCTTGGCCATTGCCCACAACGCCGGCCAACCGATGCTCTACGCGGCCGATGACGGACCGAACCGCAGGATCGACGTTTTCGATTCCACGTTCACCTTGGTGAACGACAAGCTTGCCCCGAACGCCTTTGTTGATCCAAAAATTCCCCAGAAGTTCGCCCCCTACGGCATTCAAACAATCACCGATGCGAACGGCGTGCAAACCATCTGGGTCACCTACACCGCTCTCGATAAAGCGCAGAGCGGATTCGTGGACTCCTTCACGCCCGCCGGCGTTTTGATTTCCCACTTCGCCCTCAGCGGCCCGCTGCATTCGCCCTGGGGCGTCGCGTTCGCCCCGGCCGACTTCGGCCCGATGAGTGGCGCGCTGCTCGTCACCAACAACACCCCTCACGGCCGCATCAACGCCTTCGATCCGAAGAGCGGCGCATTCCTCGGACCTCTGCGCGACACCAGCGGCAAGGCTATCGAAATCGACGACATCTGGGCCATCCAGTTCGGACAGGGCGGCGCAGCGGGCGCCAACGGCAACCCCAATCAACTCTTCTTCACCGCCGGCAACAACAATTACGGCGACGGCACCTTCGGCGTTATCACCTTCGGGAAGTAACGAAGATGTATCCCAGTTGAAGCTATATTCGAACACCCGAACGGAAATTTCTTTCCTTCGGGTGTTCGTGTTTTTTGGCTTGTGATTATTCAGAGAGCGCAAAATTCATCGCCGCCAGCGAAGCGACAACGGCCGTTTCTGTGCGAAGAATCAGTTTTCCAAGCGATGCGTCCTGGAATCCCGCAGCCCGCGCGGCGGCAAGCTCCTCATCCGTCCAGCCGCCTTCCGGACCAATCGCCAGCACGGCGGTCGTCGCAGTTTGACCATGCAACACTTCCCGCAGGGGCTTCGCGTCGGGCGCCTCCGATAGAAAAATGCGCACGCCTGAATGTAATTCCGCAAACGCAGTTTCCGGCTTGACGACCGCCTCTAGAATCGGAACTTGAATCCGCCGTGATTGCTGCGATGCCTCCAGCAGCAGTTTCTTCCACCGCTCCGCGCGTTTCACAGCCGCGGCCAGCAGCGCTTTCTCGCTCCGGGCAGCGGCCAACGGCACGATTCTGCTGACGCCAAGTTCCGTGGCCTTCTCCAGCGCCCACTCGAACGAATCAAACTTAACCACCGAAAGCAGCAGCGTCGTCTGCAGCGCTGGCTGGAACGCCGCGATTTCCTCCAGCAACGAAAATTCCACGGAATCGCGCGTGACCGTGTCAATACGGCCAAGCCAAACTTTCGTTCCATCACTCAGCTCGTAAAGCTGCCCCGGCTGCGCGCGCAGCACGCGCCCCAGATGATGCGCGGCTTCGCCCTCCATCACCGCACTTCGCTCCTCAAATTGTTTAATGAAAAATCGCCGCCGCATGTCCGCTATCTTCGCACGAAACCGCCCACTGGTAGCGCCGGCATCCTGCCGGCAAGCGCTCTTCCGAGCGCACCGCGTGCCAAAGGGGAAGCCAATGCTTCTCACAAGGATTCAACAGTGTTGAGGAAAATTAGACCTGCACTGAATTCTAAGGAACCGGTTCCTCGCCAACTCTGGATCCCCTACGCCTGCCGGCTGGAAGCCGGCGCTACCCGAAGATGTCCTTCACTTTGTCGAACAGCGTGGAATTTCGGTCTGCGGGCTTGTTGTCCACCTTCAACATCGCGTCCAACTGCTCCATAATCTTCCGCTGCTCGCGCGTCAGCTTCGTCGGCGTCAGCACCCGCACGTGATAATACAAATCTCCGCGCCCGCCGCCATGCGGATCGGCCAGCCCCTTGCCCTTGATCCGGAACACCGCGCCACTCTGCGTCCCTTCCGGAATTTTCAGCCGCTCTTCCGTCGTCAGGCCGGGCACCTGCAATTCCGTTCCCAGCGAAGCCTGCGCGATGCTCAAGGGAATCGTGCAGTAAAGATCCGCGCCGCGCCGTTCGAAAAACGCATGTTCCTTCACTTCCAGCACAACGTAGAGGTCGCCCGCTGGCCCGCCATTCGGCCCTGGCTCGCCTTCGCCCTGCACGCGCAGCCGCGTTCCCGTGTCCACGCCCGGCGGAATGCGCAGCTCGATGGTGCGTTCGCGATCCACGCGCCCCTGGCCTTTGCAATCCAGGCAGCGCTCCTTAACGATTTGTCCCGCCCCTTGACATGAAGGGCATGTGCGGTTGATGGTGAAAAATCCCTGCTGGTAAATGATCTGCCCGCGCCCGCCGCAAGCCTGGCACGCAACGACGCCCGTTCCCTTCTTGGCGCCTGTGCCGTTGCACGATTCGCAGTACTCCAGCCGCGGCACCCGAATCTTTGTGGTGATGCCGCTGGCGGCTTCCTCAAACGTCAGCGTCATGTCGTACCGCAAATCTCCGCCGCGCTGCACGCGCCGCCCGCCGCCGCGCCTGCGGCCGCCGCCCGCTCCAAACAATTCATCAAACCCGAAAAATTCGCCAAAGATGTCGTGGAAATCCTGGAACACCGTGCCATTGAAATCCGGCTGCGTGCCGACGCCGGCAAGGCCCTCATGTCCGTACGTGTCGTAAATCTGGCGCTTCTGCGTGTCGCTCAGCACGCTGTACGCCTCGGTGCATTCACGAAAGCGGTGCGCGGCCTCTTCCTTGTTCTCCGGACTGCGGTCCGGATGCCACTTCAGCGCCGCCTTGCGGTAAGACGATTTGATTTCCTCAATCGACGCCGTTTTCGTGACGCCCAGAACCTCGTAATAATCTCGCTGGTGTTGCTTGGCCATATTTGCCGCTGGTCTTCCCTTTCCTGTATTTCAAACTAGCAGGGTTCGCCGCCGGAAGCGCCGCGATCCCCGGTGAGTGTTTCCGATTAATTCACTGCTTTATTCGATGCCCCGCCGGGGTGGACCGCTACGCGCACCATTGCCGGACGCAAAACACGTCCGTTATAGACATACGCGGGCTGAAACACTTCCAGGATCGTGCCGTCCTCATGCTCTGTGGTTTCCGCACGGTCCATCGCTTGGTGAATGTGCGGATCAAACTGTTTGCCGAGCGGCTCGACGCGCTCCACGCCCAATCGCGCCAGATTATCCAGAAGCTGCTTGTAAATCAGCTCAAAACCCTTGCGGTAGCTCGAATACTCGTCGTCCTTGTGTGCCGCCAGCGCCTGCTCGAATCCATCCACAATAGGGATCAGCGACTCAACTACGCGAGCCGTGGCGCGCTTGGAATCCTCGCCGCGCTCTTTTTCGATGCGCTTGCGGTAATTTTCAAAGTCGGCCTGGCGCCGCAGCAAAGTTTGCTGCAGGTCCGCGAGCTCTGTCGTCAGTTTCTTCACCTGCGAATCCTCGCGCCCGGAATCCGTGGACTGCGGCTCCTCCGGCTGCCCGGAGCCTTCTTCATTGTTTACGTTGATCTTGATTTCCCGCTCGCTCATGAATCTTTCCTCAAAGAGTTTCGTCTCCTCTAAATTTCTCTCCGCGCAGGATGGGAAGCGCAGCTTCTACTCGATCTTCTGAAGCGCCTCGCTGAAAAGCTGCGCCACATACGCGACGGCGGTCATCGCTCGCTCGTAGTCAATCCGCGTCGGCCCCAGGACGCCCAGCGAACCCTGCACCTGGTCGTGCCCCGAATACGGCGCGCTGATCAACGCCAGATTGTGCCCGGCCTGGGAAATTTCCTTGATCCCGATTTGCACGAACACCGGCTCCGGCGTTTCAATGCAAGCGTTCAGCACCGAGACCAGCCGGTTCTTTTCCTCGATCGCCGCCAGCAATTCCTTAAGATGCCCCTGATCCGCAAATTCCGGCGTTCCCACAAACTGCGCCGCTCCCTCCACATAGATCTGCTGCGTGCCGGTTTCCGTCAGCATCGCGGGATCGCAAAGGGTCAGCGCGCTCTGCGCCAGCGTTTCGTATCGCTCCCGTTCGGTCGCAAGTTTCTGCAGCAAGTCCGTGCGAATTGCGTCCAGCATCCAGCCGGAGTAGTTGCGGTTCAGAAATTCCGCCGTTGCATCGAGCTCGGCCTGGGTAAAGCTGCGCCCCGGGCGCAAAACTTTGTCCCGCGTATTCCCGCCAGGGGAAATCAGCACCACCACAACCCGGCCGTCCGGCAGCAGCCACATCCGCGCATGTTCCAGCACCGCCCGGCGCAGTGGCGGTGAAACGATGATGCCCACGCCGCGGGAAACCTCGGCAAGCACGTGGCCGGCCCGCTCCGTGATTTCCGCCGCCGAATTCGCTCCACTCATTTCGTGGGTGATCCACTTGCGGTCTTCGACGGTCAACGTCGCCTGCGACGCAATCTCCTGCGCAAAAAAACGATACGCTGCCGCCGTCGGAACGCGGCCTGCCGACGTATGCGGCTGGTACAAATACCCGCCATCCTCCAGGTCCGCCATAATGTTCCGAATCGTAGCGGTGCTCAGCGACTCCTCAAAACGCTTCGAAATCGCGCGCGAAGACACGGGTTCGCCCGTCTCGATGTACGTGCGCACCAAGTCCGCCAAAATCTGCCGGTTACGCCGTTCCTGTAAAGCTGGATTCCGCATAGCAGCACTCAGTCAGAAGTGCTATTTACCATTTTAGGCGGCCTGTCAAGGGTCGTCAAAGTGTCTCTGCCCTTACGTCTTATTCGGGCGGGGTTTTTGAGATCCGCGCGCAAGGACCAACATGCCCCGAGAGGGCACTTCCAGCTTGATCTTATCCCCTGCCTTCACCCGAAGAGCTTCCCGCGCCTCTTTTGGCAGAAGGAGCCGGAACCCTTTTCGCGGTCTCACTTCTTTCATAATTTGCAATATTAACAGAACAGAACGGTGGTCTAGCCAAAAATGCGACGCTTTAATTGTTATCAATCTGCGCCCGCTGCAACTTGTCTGAATAATCGATGTACACCGATTTCCACTCCGTGAAGAAGTCGATGGCGGCGACGGCGGCCTCGCGGTGGCCGTTGCCCGTCTGCTTCGTCCCGCCGAACGGCAGATGCGTCTCCGCGCCAATCGTCGGCGCATTGATATAAACGATGCCGGTGTAGAGGTCCTGCATCGCCGCAAAGGCCCGGTTGACGTCGCGCGTGTAAATCGACGCGGATAGCCCGTAAGGCACTCCATTGGCAACTTCAATTCCCTGCTCGAAACTGTCAATCGGAATCAGCGAAACTACCGGTCCGAAAATCTCTTCCTGCGCCACCCGCATCTTCGGCTGGCAATCGCCGAACACCGTCGCCTCGTAAAACCAGCCTTTCCCGCGGTCCCCGCTCGCCAGGCGATGCCCGCCGGTCAAAAGCTTTGCGCCTTCCTTCACCCCAATTTCAACGTAGGACATCACCGTCTGCAGTTGCTGCTCGTTGATGCACGGCCCCATCTCCACCGCGGGGTCCAGTCCATTTCCGATTTTCAGTTTCCCCGCCCGTTCCACAAATCGCGCCACAAATTCCTTGTATAGACTCTTGTGCACCCCAACTCGGCTGGCTGCCGTGCACCGCTGTCCCGTCGTCCCAAATCCGCCCCAGATCGCCCCGTCCACAGCCAACTCCAGATTCGCGTCTTCCATCACCAGAATAATATTCTTCCCGCCCATCTCCAGGCTGCAGTGTTTGAACTCCGGCGCGCAAGTCTCCGCGATAATCCGCCCCGTCGAACTCGAGCCCGTGAAACTCACCACCGGCACATCGCCGTGTTTCGCAAGTGGCGCCCCCGCCCCCGGCCCGTCGCCTCCCACCAGATTCACAACTCCCGCCGGCAGTCCCGCCTCGCGCAGGATTTCAATCAGGTGATACGTGGAGAGCGGCGTATCCTCCGCCGGCTTGATCACCAGCGTGTTTCCGCAAACCAGCGCCGGCATCATCTTCCACGAAGGGATCGCCATGGGAAAATTCCACGGCGTAATCAAGCCGCAAACGCCGATCGACTGCCTCACGCTCATCGCAAATTTATTGGGAAGCTCCGAAGGTGTCGTCTGCCCGAACAGCCGGCGCCCTTCGCCGGCCATGTAATACGTCATATCAATGGCTTCCTGGACGTCGCCGCGCGTTTCGGCCAGCACCTTGCCCATTTCCCGCGTCATGTCGCGGGAAAACTCTTCCTTCCGCTTCACCAGAAGCTCCGCCGCCCGAAAAAGAATTTCCGCGCGCTTCGGAGCCGGCACCAGCCGCCAGCTCTTGTACGCCTCGCGAGCCGCCGCAACCGCCGCATCCACATCTTCCTGCGAAGACAGGGGGAAAACTCCGATCACCTCATCCACGTTCGCCGGGTTGCGGTTTTCCAGCGTCTTCCCGCTTCGCGCCGGCACCCACTCCCCATTGATGAAATTTTTATGCGTGTGTGACGCGGACGCGGTTGCCATACAGCCTCCTGAACAAAATCGAGTCTATCGGCGCGCCCCGCGCCGCGTCAAACCTTGCCACCACCCCGCCGGCCTCTTACTTTCTATTCTCGAAATTGTCATTCCGCTGAAACGTAAGCACGCCACAATTTGGTACCGCGCGGCAATCAGACGTTCTGCCATGCAATGAATTGCAGAAGTTAGTCCTTGGGGACCTGGTTTTTTCCACAGGCTAGTGGCTTTTCTATACCTTCTGCTTGTGTTACAACGCTGAGAACTAGCCGAGGGTTGTGCCTTACTAATTTAGAAATTCGGGATAACGCTCCAGGTCCTTTGTCCCCAACTGTCTTCCCACCCCGGGAGACTTTCCGAAGTGTATCGGTGTGCATACTGGCATTAAAAACTGAAAGGAGTGGTATTTGAATGCGAGGGGTCACGGTCAGGCGGTCTTCTTGTCTTATTAGAAGTTCATTTCTCCTATGTCTCGCGCTTCTGTTTGCGGGCGGAATCTGGGCGCAATCCACAACAGATGGCGCCATCGGCGGCACGGTCACGGATCCCTCCGGCGCACTCGTAGCCGGTGCCAGCGTTACCGTCACAAGCATCTCCACCGGGCTCGAACAGACCGCAACCACCGACGAGACCGGCTACTTCCGCGTAGCGAAATTGCAGCCCGCCTCCTATCGCGTGAAAATTGAAGCCAAGGGGTTCGCCGCATTCACTGCCGAAACGGTGATCGTACAGGTTGGCAGTGTCACCGACCTCCCCGCAAAACTTAATTTCTCCTCCCATGGCGAGACCGTCGTCGTCAGTGCCGAGTCGCCCGCTATCAATACCACCAGCCAGGATTTCGCTCCCCTCGTTGATCAGACGCAGATCAGCAACCTGCCCATCAACGGCGGCCGCTGGTCCGATTTCGCCCTGCTTACTCCCGGCGTCGTGAACGACTCCAACGGCTTCGGCTTGCTCAGTTTCCGCGGCATGAGCACCCTGCTCAACAACAACACCATCGACGGCGCGGACAACAACCAGGCCTTCTTCTCCGAAGAACGCGGCCGCACGCGCGCCGGCTACTCTTCCGCCAAAGCCGCCGTCCAGGAATTCCAGGTCAACACGTCCAACGACTCGTCCGAGTACGGCCGCGCCGCCGGCGGCGTGGTCAATACCGTCACCAAGAGCGGCGGCAACAACTACCACGGCGAAGTGTATTTCTATGACCGTGACAACGACTGGGGCGCCTTCAACCCGTTCGTCACTCTGACCACGCAAAACGCCGACGGGAGTTTCACCGCGCACCCCTACAAGCCCACCGACACACGCAAAATCTATGGCTTCGGCGTCGGCGGCCCGGTCATCAAGAACAAGCTCTTCTGGTACTTTGCCTTTGACCGCTACGACCGCAATTTCCCTGGCACAGCGATCGCAGGAACCCCCAAGGCCTTCTTTGCCTCTCCTCTGGCCACCTTGACTCCCGCTTACACCGTTGATGGCACCACCAACTGTTTCCAAGCCAACGGCACCACCAGCAACATCAACTCCTCGGCCTTCACCACCGGCGCCACCTCGCTCGTCAACGGCTCCAACATCGCAACGGCCACCATCGGCGCGTGCACGCTCGTCTCCAACCTCGGCTTGGCCGATTACAACGCCGGAGCGGCATCCTACAACACCGGCTTGGGCGGCTTGATTGGCGAACTCGGCAATGTTCCCCGCAAAGGCCAGCAGACCATCTTTTTCCCCAAGCTCGACTGGCAGATCAATTCCAAGAATCACGCTTCTTTCGAGGTCAACCGCTTGCGCTGGGTTTCACCGGCGGGTATTCAAACCCAGGCCAGCAACACTTTCGCCACCAACAGCTTCGGCAACGACTACGTCCGCGACACCTGGGGCGTCGCCAAGCTCTACACCTTTATTACTTCCAATCTCTCCAACGAAGCCCGCTTCCAATATGGCCGCGATTTCGAATTCGAATTCGCCCAGCCTCCAACCGCCTACGAAACCGCGAATTTCCTGAATCCTCCGACGGCGCCGGGTTACGTCAACCCGCTGGGATTGCCTCCCGACGTCTTCATCACCAACGGCTTCGACATGGGCGTGCCCACTTTTCTCCAGCGGCCTGCCTTCCCGGACGAAACCCGCACCCAATACGCGGATACTCTCTCCTGGACCCACGGCAAGCACACCGTCAAGTTCGGCTTCGACATTGCCCACACGCATGATCTGAGCCAGAACCTGCGCTTCCAGTACGGTTCGTTCAGCTACAGCACCATTGCTGGCTACATCTCCGACCTGGACTCCCCCAACAAGTGCCTGGACGTCAATAAGGTGCACGATGCACCCTGCTACTCCAGCTACCAACAGGCTTTCGGCCCCCTGGGCTTTTCCTTCAACACCAACGATATCTCCTTCTTCGCGGAAGACAACTGGCGCATTCTGCCGCGCTTCACGCTCACCGTCGGAGCTCGGTATGAATACGAGATGATGCCCGATGTGATTCTGCCCAACCCTCTGCTTCCACAGTCGCAGTCCTTCCCCACCGACAAGAACAACCTCGGCCCACGCATCGGCTTCGCCTGGGATGTTTTCGGCGACGGCAAAACGTCCGTCCGCGGCGGCTATGGCATCTACTTCGGCCGCATCATCAATTCCACTCTTTACACCGCGCTGACCAGCACCGGGGCAACAGGTTCTCAGTTGTCGTACTTCTTCACGGCGAACAGTCCCGGCGCCGCGACCTTCCCGCAAATTCTGCTCAACCAGCCGGGCACAAGTTCTGCCCTCAGCGTCACCTATCTCGACAAAAACCTCCAGAATCCTTCGGTCCAACAGATGGACTTGACTATCGAGCGCGAAGTTGCCCGCAACACCGTCGTTTCCGTCAGCTATCTCGGCAGCTTGGGCCGCAGCCTGCCGGACTTTGTGGACACAAACACCGGCGCCCCGGTAACCAACATCACCTATACGGTCGGCTCAGGCGGTCCACTCCCGGCCACCACCTATACCACGCCCTTCTACGGCACCATCAGCACTGTCGTGACTCCCGCAGGAGGAGGCACCCCGATCACAACCAACGTGACCCGGCCGAATTCCAATTTCGGCTCCACCACCTCCGTCTTCAGTGGTGTCAGCTCCAACTACAACGCGTTCGTCCTGGCCCTTAACCGGCGGATGACTGACCATCTCCAATTCAACGCCAGCTACACCTGGGCTCACGCCCTGGATTACGGTCAGAATGGCAGCACCTTTGCCGACACCAACGACCTTCTGGTGCCGACCAATACCCGCGGCGAGTACGGCAACTCCATCTTCGACGTCCGCAATCGCCTCGTCGCCAGCGCCGTTGCCGAAAGTCCCTGGAAAGTTGCCGGTTGGCTTGGGTATCTCGCCAACGGCTGGCAACTCTCGCCGATCTATTCCTCGCAAAGCGGGCTGCCCTATTCCCTGGTCACTTCCGGCACAGCGCCGAAAATCGTTAGCACCAGCACGGATCCGGTCACCGGCGATGTGACCACCACCACCTTTAGCCCTCTCGGCGCCGGCGTGAACGGCTCCAACGGCCGCAAGGGCATTGACCGGGTCGGCCGCAACACCTTCCGCCAGAAGCGCCTCATTAACATGGACCTGCGCCTCTCCAAGAACCTGCAGTTCGGCGAGCGCTATCGCGTGGAACTGATTGCTGAAGCATTCAATATCTTCAACCACCAGAACGTAACGACGGTGAGCAACACCGGCTACACAATTTCCACCACCGGTTCCGTCAACTCCGCCAACGGAAACGTTCCCTGCAGCACCGCGGCGCCGTGCCTGAGCTACAATTCGTCGTTCGGCTCGGTGACCAACTCCAACAGCAATATTGCTTACACGCCGCGCCAACTCCAGATCGGCTTCCGGTTCTTCTTCTAGATTGAACCAATCCGGAATCAACCGGCCTAAACACAAAGCGGCCCGCCAATCGGCGGGCCGTTTTTTTGCTATTGCGTTGGATGAATGTCCGGCGCGTCGTTGCTTAGACCTGGCCCATGCCCCCGTCCACGTTCAGCTCGACGCCCGTAATGTACGACGCATCCGACGACGCCAGGAAGGCCACCGCCGACGCCACTTCTTCCGACTTCCCAAACCGCTTCATCGGCACCTGGTTGAGCACATAAGAGGCAAATCCTTCCACTTCTTCCTTGGAAAGCCCGGTGCGCCCGAAGATCGGAGTTTCGATCGGGCCGGGCGCCACCGCGTTCACGCGGATGTTGCGCTCCACCAGCGAACTGGCGAACGACCGCGTCAGCGAACGCATCGCCGCTTTGGTTGCGGCGTAAACCGAACCCGTCGGCAGCCCCTGCTGGCTGACCACGCTCGTGTTCAGAATAATGGACGCGCCATCATTCAAATACGGCAGCGCCTTCTGAATCGTGAAGTACGCGCCCTTGGTGTTGATGTCGAATTGCTCGTCGTAGTGCTCCTCGGTAACCGAGGTCACCGGAAGAAACTTCGCCACGCCGGCATTCGCGAACAGAATGTCGATCTTCCCGAACTTCTTCGATACCGCTTCGTACACTTTCTCGATCTCGCCGGACTTCGAAACGTCCGACTGGATCGCCACAACGTCGCTGCCCAGCAGCTTCACCGCTTCATCCAGCGTCTTTTTGCTCCGGCCGGTGATCACCACGCTCGCGCCCTCTTCCTTCAGCCGCTGCGCGCTGGCCAGGCCGATGCCGCTGTTCCCTCCCGTAACGACCGCCACTTTTCCTTGGAAACGCTTCATAAATCCTCCCCTTGCAAGCACGCCCGAAGCATTGCTCCAGGCAGATTTGATTTAAGCAACTCCGACAGTTAGATGAACATCTAACTGGTTGGTTACAACGCGATTCAAAAAATGCTTACGGGCCCCGCTGTGGGGTAAGCTGCTGAGAGCAGAAGGACTTGCCGTATGAACCTGGCGCAAATTGAAAAAATCTCCAAGGCCCTGGCCGATACGACCAGGCTGAAAATCTACGAGCATATCGCCTCGAACGAAGGCGTAAACTGCTGCGCCCTCGTTGAAATGCGCGGCGTCACACCAGCCACGGTCTCTCACCATTTGAAGATTCTTTCCGAAGCGGGGCTGGTCGAGTGCAAGCGCGAAGGCCAGTTCGTGCTGAACCGGGTAAAGACTGATGTCCTGGAAGAATTTACCAAGGCTGTAGGCGCGCTGGCCCGCAAGCGCAAGAAATAAGTCGCCGTAAGCTCTCAGGAAGCAAAATCGCTGGAGGGTTTCTTACTCGGGCTCGTTCTTCACTTCGTCCCGCTGCACCTTCGAGGAAAGTAGCCGGTTCGGCGAATTCGGCGGCGGCGTTGGCACGCCCATCCCGGCCGTATCCGATCCCAGCCCAAGTTTCTGCAATGTCAATGCGTCCATCTTCCCGGTGGGATTCAGCCCACGCGATGCCTGGAACTTCTTCATGGCTTCCACCGTGGAGTCGTCCCACTTCCCGGATGGCTCGCCGCTGTAAACGCCCTTCTTCGCCAGCGCGCTCTGGATTTCGTTGATGCGATCCGCCGTCGGCGCCGCCTGCCCCTTCACGCGCTTGCTCTTGCGGCTGGTGCGCTTTACCGACTTGCTCGATTTCTTTGCCGTGCCGGAACTCGTCTTTGAAGCTGCTACGCCAGCCGCGGGTTTGCGAGTTGTATTCCGCGCGGTGGTGGTGGTCTGCACGGCGCCGGACGCAGGCAGCGTCAAGCTGCCCACGGCCAGGGCCGCAAGAATCAAGCGTGTCATTCGACGGTTGTTCGGCAGTGTGCGCATAGCTGGGTTTATTCCGTTTGCCCGTCTATTGTTTAGAGTCCGCCGGCACCACGCCTGGCAGGAACATGGTCATCACGCGCTCGCCGTTGCGGCGCAGCACCTTGAACACCACGCTTTCGCCTGGCTTCAGCTTGGCGACGGCCTTGCGATATTCGTCCACCGACGCTACCGACGCTCCGTTCACTTCCGAAACCACGTCGCCCGGCTGGAAACCGAGATCATCGGCAAAACTCGCCGGTTCGATTGCGCTGACCACCACGCCCTTTTGCCCCTCGATTCCGACTTTCTGGGCGCGCACAGGTGTCAGGTTTTCGATGTGCAGGCCGAATTCAGCCGGCGCGTTCTCGTCCGGAGTGCTGCTCACGCGCCCCTGGGTATTCGGGAACACGCGTGTCCGGTCTTCAACGGTTGCTGAAGTTTCCTTCATCTGCTTGTCGCGGTAGTAGACAATCTTCACCTTGCTGCCGATGGGAGCGGAAGCGATCGGATTCACCAGATCGTTCCCGGTCTTCACCGCCGTGCCGTTGATCGAGGTGATCACGTCGCCACCCTTCAAGCCCGCCTTTTCCGCCGGGCTCCCGGGTTCCACGCCTTCAATCACCACGCCGTACGGCGCGCCCAGCGACTTCAACGTAATCTGGTTGGTGCCCAGTTCTTCCTGGAAACTGACGCCGATCGAGCCGCGCGTCACGCGGCCGCTCTTGATGATCTGATCGTAAACGCTGATCGCCGTGGAAGACGGCATCGCAAAGCCCACGCCTTCGTAGCCGCGACTCCCCGTGATAATCGCCGTGTTGATACCGATCACTTGCCCGGCCATGTCCACCAGCGGTCCGCCCGAGTTGCCCGGGTTAATCGCCGCGTCGGTCTGCAAAAAACGCTGGAACTGTTGTCCGATGCCGGCGCGATCCTTCGCGCTGATGATTCCCGCGGTCACCGTCGCGTTCAGGCCAAATGGACTGCCAATCGCCAGCACCCAATCCCCCACCTGCACGCCTTCGGAATTGCCCAGCTTTGCGAACGGCAGCTCCTTGCCCGCGCTGATCTTGATCACCGCCAGGTCGGTCGCTTCATCCACGCCCACAACCTTGGCCGTGTACTTCGTCGCGTCTCCGTTCAGTTGCACCTGAATCTTGGTGGCCTGCTCCACGACGTGGTTGTTCGTCAGGATGTATCCGCTCTTGTCCACGATCACGCCGGAGCCGAGGCTGCGTTCTGCCCTGGGGCCGGTGTCCGGCCGCCCGTCAAAAAAATGAAAAAAGAAATCTTCGCTGGGGTCATCCTCGTCTCCCCCGCGGTGCCGCTTGGACTTCCGATCCATCACCTGGGTGGTGGCGATGTTCACCACGGCGGGCTCCACGCGGTTTACGATGCCCGAAAAACTGTTCGACGAAGGAATCGGGTCCGGCAGGGAAAGCGGGGTCGCACTGGTTCCTGCGAACGTGAACGACCGCATTGCGGAAACCTTCCCGGAAACCACCGTTCCAATCAGAATGCCCACCGAAAGCGTCGCTGCGATCAGCCCGGCCGCCACATATGTCCGCCGGTTCGTCCAATTCACCTTGTTATTCGTTGACTGCTCCATACAATCTGGCTCCTATCTATTTCCGTGGCCCAGTCCACCTGCGCAAAGTATAACACCGTGGAATGCGCGGAGTTTCTTGTTACCTTGGATGCGCGTCGGCGTTAACTGGCCGTACGGACGGGTATCACTGGAACTTTCGTCCACCTAGGGTTTGGACGTACAGAAGTTGCCTTTGGGTTTCTCGCGGTCGCGCCGCTAAGTTTCGCCTTGACAATCAGTTCGCCTTCTAGCATAAATGGATTAGCCGCATTTGCGGTGTCACGTGGCGATTTAGGGCGACTTGCTCCACGTAAAAAACTGCTAAAGAGTTGGAAGCGTTCACAGATTTTCTGAGACCCTCCTGCACTTTGGCACGGAGGGTTTTTCATTTTCCCCCTCCGCGCTGCCCGCGATCATCCCACGTCATTTCAACTGGCGGCTCCCGGCCTCTGGCCAAAGAGCCCCGACGAGGTGACTTATGAAGGAAATCTTTTTCTTACGTTGCAGGGAATGCGGAAAGAAGTATCCCAACCAACCGCAATCTTATTGCGAGGAATGTTTCGCTCCCCTGGAAGTGAGCTACGACTACGAAGCATTGCGGCAAACCGTCAGCCGCGAAGCCTTGTCCGGGCGCGCATTCAACATGTGGCGCTACTCGGAGTTCCTGCCTCTGCCCCAAGGATTCACCCCGAGCCAGCCCATCGGGGGAACGCCGCTGCTGAAGTCGCGCAAATTCGGCTCGCAGCTCGGCGTGCAGAATCTCTATTTCAAGAATGACGCGGTCTGCTTCCCTTCTCTCTCCTTCAAGGACCGCGTGGTGGCCACGGCGCTGGCCGCAGCGCGCCGGTTCGGCTTTGCAACCATCGGCTGTTCCTCCACAGGAAACCTGGCGAACGCCGTCGCCGCTCAGGGCGCGCACCAGGGATTCGACACCTGCGTCTTCATCCCTGCGGACCTCGAGCCGGCGAAAGTCCTGAACACCGCCGTCTACGGCGCGCGAATCGTCCGTATCAACGGCAACTACGATCACGTCAACCGTCTCTGCACCCAGATCGCCGACAAGTTCCGCTGGGGACTCGTCAACGTCAACCTCCGCCCCTATTACGCTGAAGGCTCCAAGACCCACGGCTACGAAATCGCCGAGCAGCTTGGCTGGGAACTTCCCGACAACGTGGTTGTGCCGATGGCCGGAGGTTCTCTCATCGGAAAAATTGCCAAGGCGTTTGCCGAGTTGGCGCATCTCGGCTGGGTCGAGCCGAAACAAGTAAAATTCTTCGGCGCGCAAGCCACCGGATGTTCCCCAATCGCGGATGCCGTGAAACGTGAATTGCCGCGCTTCACCCCGCAAAAGCCCAACACCATTGCGCGTTCCCTTGCCATCGGCAATCCCGCCGACGGCCCCTTCGCCCTTCGTCTCATCCGCGAATCCGGCGGTTGGTCCGAAGACATCTCCGACCCCGAAATCATCGACTCCATCAAGCTACTCGCCGAATCCGAGGGCATCTTCGCCGAAACCGCCGGGGGCGTAACCGCGGGAGTAGCCGCCAAGCTGATTCACCAAGGCCGCATCGCCAAAGACGAAACCACCGTCGTCTGCATCACTGGCAATGGCCTCAAAACCACAGACGCTATCGCCGCCGACTACCCGGCTACCGAAGTCATCGAGCCAAAACTCGACGCCTTCGAAGCTCTCCTTAGCGAGCAATTGAACGACACCGTCAATACCAAACAACCGGCGTAGCGCCGGCATCCTGCCGGCAAGCGTAGCGGCCAGCTTCAGCTGGCCGCGCCAGATCCCGGTACCAAAGACTTTAAACTCCCAAACTCTCAACCGCTTCACCACAAATTTCTAATCACCAACCGGCCAACGCCGCATCGAAAGGATCGAGCCACCTCATGTCCATCACCATCGAAATCCCCACAGCCTTCCGCCGCTTCACCGAAGGCTCTCCCAAAGTAGACACCGGCGCCACCACCGTCGCCGAGGCTCTGAACGATCTGACCGAAAAATTCCCCGCCCTCGCGCGCCACGTCCGCGACGACCAGGGCCAGATCCGCCAGTTCCTCAACGTCTACCTCAACGAAGAAGACATCCGTTTCCTCAACGGCGAATCCTCCCCGCTCAAAGACGGCGACCGCGTCCTCCTGGTCCCCTCCATCGCCGGAGGCTAACCGAAGCGTCCACCTTTAGGTGGACGAGAATATCGTGCTGGCAAACCAATCGCGGCCACCTAAAGGTGTCCGCTACCTCATTCCGCCCGAGGCGCAACGTGGTACGCTATTTTTCTACAGGCCCGCTCCGGGCAAGGAGGCAACCATGGCCTACTTCGCGCTCCTCTATCATGTAGTGGATAAATTCGTGGACCGCCGCGCGCCGTTTCGCGAAGCCCATCTCGACCACGCCCGCCACTCCGCCAATCGCGGAGATCTGGTCCTCGGCGGCGCTCTCGCCGATCCTGCCGACACCGCGCTCATCGTCTTTCGCGGCGAATCCCCCGACACAGCAAAGGCTTTCGCCGAAAATGATCCTTACGTCCGCAACGGCCTCGTCGAGCGTTGGGAAGTGCGCCCCTGGAATGTAGTCGTCGGCGCAGACTTCGACCTCGCAAGTGCGGCTACCAGCCGAGGAGCAATCTGAAATGGTCGTCCGTTTCTGGTCCGCCCGCACCACCGAAGTTCGCCTGCCCGACTACCTGCGCCACTTCAACGAGCATGTGCTTCCCCATCTCCGCGCGAAAGACGGCTTCATCGAAGCTCGCGTCCTCACCCAATCCGACGGTGTCGTCGTCGAAATGATCGTCGAAACGCTCTGGGCATCCCTCGAAGCCATCGAACGCTTCGCCGGTTCCGACCGCGAATCCGCCGTCGTCGCCGAAGAAGCCGTGCACTTGCTCACCTCCTACGATCGCCGCGTCCGCCACTACGAAGTAAAAGTCCGCGATCAGCACCACTCGTAAACATATTCGTCGCTCTAGTAACCCTCCAACTGAACGGTTGTCATCCTGAGCCCATCCGACGAGGTCCGGTTTGTGGACTCCGGTGGAATCCAGGTGAGTCTGAATCACCGGACTCCAAAAACCGGAGATGGGCGAAGGACCTCAACGTCAATTCCTTGCGCACCACATAGCGTCGGGCTCCTTCGCACCGCCAACCCTGCTGCGCTCAGGATGACAAGCTTTCTTAGTGTTGAAATTCCCTTGCTTCTCTTTTTCTTACCCGGCACACTAACGCCACTTTCTTCCCAGGAGCGAAGGACTTCGGTCCACACACTTGGCCACTCTCAGCCCGTCCACGCCGGCCATCGCCGAATTGCAGCCCACCGCTCCCGCCTCCGCCCTTCGTAAAGAACTCGGCTTCGCGGATCTTGTCCTCGCCTCCATCCTTCTCGTCGTCGTCCCCGATTTCTTCGGCTCTGCCGTAAAGGCCGGCCCCGCCCACGTTGTCCTTTGGCTTCTCGCCATCGCGCTGTTCTTCCTGCCGCAAGCACTGGTCGTTTCGCACCTGAACCAGCGGCTGCCGATCGAAGGCGGCCTGTATGAATGGGCACGCCACGCCTTTGGCGATGCGGTCGGCTTCCTCGTCGCTCTCAATTTGTGGATGTACGTGGTCCTTTACGTCGCCTCGATCGGCCTGGTCACCACCAACTACGCCGCATACGCGCTGGGATTCGACGCCGGCGCAGTCGCCGCCCACCGTGGAATTCTTCTGGTCACTTCCATCGCCATCATCGGCGGTCTGATGCTGGTGGCGCATCTCGGCCTCGGCGTCGGAAAGTGGGTCACCAACGTTGGCAGCGCCCTGACCGTCTTGATCATTCTGCTTCTCGCCGCACTGCCGTTCATCCGCCCCGGCGCCCAGGCCGCTACTGGCTACCACCCTTTACGCCTGGCGATGCCGCCGCTCACGCTTTTCAGCTTCAGCGTCTTCAGCAAAATGAGCTTCGGCGCGCTCTGCGGCTTCGAATACGCCGCCATTTTTGCCGGAGAGTCGCGCAATCCTCGCCGCCACCTGACCCGCGCCATCTGGATCGCCGCCCCGCTGATCGCACTCCTATACATCTTCGGCACCAGCGCGATCCTCGCCTACGTCTCGCCCGACAATATCGACGTCATCGGCCCAATTCCCCAGGCCCTTCGAGTCGCGCTCGGCGGCACGCGCATCGGTGAAGTGATCGTCCCCGTCGCGATTCTCTTTCTGCTCACCAACTATCTCTCCAGCTTCAGCTTGAATTTCGCCGCCAACACCCGCCTCCCAATGTGCGCCGGATGGGACCACTTGCTTCCCCAATGGTTCACGCGTCTGCATCCCCGCTTTCGCACCCCGGTCAACTCCATCTTTTTCCTCGGCGGCATCACCCTCGCCGCCAGTATCGCCGTGCTAGTCGGTGTCGGCGCGCAGGAAGCCTTCGAACTCCTGCTCATTTGGGCCTTCACCTTTTACGCGATCGCCTACCTCGCCCTCTTCGCCATTCCGGTCTTCGCGGGCAAACAATCTTCCCTGCGCGGCCCGCTCTGGATGAAGCTCCTCGCCGCATTCGGCTTCCTGATGACCTTGATGTACGTCGTCCTCTCCATTTTTCCGATTATTCCCGTAGCCAGCCAGTCCGCCTACTCCGCAAAAACCGTCGCCGTAATCCTGCTCGCCAATCTCGCCGGCCTGGTCCTCTATTACAAGCGGCCTAAGCCTGCGTGAGGGAAATTCGCCCGCCGCAGACGGCGGCCGCTACAACGACCCATAGGCGCAGCGGCGACTTGCCCCACGTCCCCAGAGTGCTAAACTTTTCCTAGACACCTATGGCACCCAAAACACTCTACGAAAAAATCTGGGACACCCACCTCGTCTACGAAGAATCCGGCAAGCCCGCGCTCATCTATATTGACCGCCACCTCATCCACGAGGGCACCTCCCCGCAAGCCTTCGCCGGGCTCAAAGCCGAGGGCCGCAAAGTCCGCCGTCCCGACCTTACCTTTGCCGTGATGGATCATTCGGTCTCCACAACCGATCGCCTGCTTCCGATTCTCGACACCGACGCGAAACTCCAATTCGAAGCCCTCGAACGCAACTGCCGCGAAACCGGCGTGCGCCTCTTCGACATGCACAGCAAAAACCAGGGCATCGTGCACATCATCGGCCCCGAACTCGGCATCACCCAGCCCGGCCAAACCATCGTCTGCGGCGACAGCCACACCTCAACGCATGGCGCTTTTGGCACGCTAGCCTTCGGCATCGGCACCAGTGAAGTCGAGCACGTCCTCGCCACGCAGTGCCTCGTTCAGAGCCGCTCGAAAACCATGCACATCGTGGTCAACGGCAAGCGCCCCAAGGGCGTCACCGCCAAAGACATCATCCTCGCCATCATCGGCAAAATCGGAATCGGCGGCGGCACCGGCCACGTCGCCGAATACGGCGGCGAAGCCATCCGTTCCCTTTCCATGGACGGCCGCATGACCGTCTGCAATATGACCATCGAAGGCGGCGCGCGAGCCGGCATGGTCGCGCCTGACGAAACCACCTTCGCTTATCTCGAAGGACGTCCATTCGTCCCGCGCGGCAAGGAATTTCAAGCCGCGGTCGACCGTTGGAAGCTGTTGTCGTCCGACGCCGGCGCAAAGTTCGACATGACCGTGGAACTGCAAGCCGAGCAAATCGCCCCGCAAGTCACCTGGGGCACCAATCCCGGCATGGTCACCAGCGTCAACGGGCGCATTCCCGACCCGCACGATTACAAAGACCTGAACGATCAGAAAGCCACCGAGAGCGCGCTGAAGTACATGGGCCTGAAACCCGGCACGCCGATCGTGGACATTCCTGTGGATCGGGTCTTCATCGGCTCCTGCACCAATTCCCGCATTGACGATCTGCGCGCCGCCGCGCACCTGGTCGAAGGCAAGCACGTGGCAAAAAGCATCAAGCAAGCCCTGATCGTTCCCGGTTCGCGCGGCATCAAGGCCCAAGCCGAAAAAGAAGGCCTCGACAAGATTTTTACCCAGGCCGGTTTCGAATGGCGCGACGCGGGCTGCAGCATGTGCATCGGCATGAACGCCGACGTCCTGCCGCCGCACGAGCGCAGCGCCAGCACCTCCAATCGCAATTTCGAAGGCCGCCAGGGCAAAGACAGCCGCACGCACCTCGTCAGCCCGGTAATGGCCGCAGCCGCCGCCATCGCCGGCCATTTCGTTGACGTGCGCGAATTCGACGTCGCCCACTTAGAGTAGAAGTCTCTGGATTTATTGTGGATCGGAACCGCACAATTCGGTGGGCTCGCTGGATTCTTCCATTTGTCGCGATGGCTCTGCTTCTTGTAGCTGCAGATTCCATGCACATCGAACGATCCATGCCTCTAGCTTTTCTCGCACTTCTCATTGGGGGTCTTGGGTTAGCATTCGATTTCTGGGTGCGCAGTTCACCCGACCAACCCACAACAGTCTTTCAAGCTCCGAAGCCTCGACTTGTAGTAAACGTCGCGTTTTTTGGGGTTACGGCCGCACTTCTCGCCACACTATTCCGTTCCGATTTTTTTCTTGATCCACGATGGGATTGGCGAAGGAAGACATTTTCATTAGCGACGCCCGTGCTCTTGTTTTTTTGTTACAACCTGGTGCTAACGTACGTTCGCCACTTGCGAGTGCGAAGGCACAAATCGACGGACAGCTAAAGAATACTGGGGATCCTGAACAATATGAAACCGTTTATCACGCACTCCGGACTAGTCGCACCGATGGATCGGGTCAATGTGGACACCGACCAGATGGTGCCGAAGCAGTTCCTGAAGGCGCTTACCCGCCAGGGTTTCGGCCGCATCCTTTTCTATGACTGGCGCTACCTCCCCGGCGAAAAACCGAATCCGGAATTTCCTCTGAATTTTCCCCGTTACAAGGGCGCTTCTGTTTTGCTCGCCCGCGCCAACTTCGGCTGCGGCTCCAGCCGCGAGCACGCTCCCTGGGCCATCGGCGATTACGGCTTCCGCGTAATCCTCGCCCCCAGCTACGCCGACATCTTCTATAACAACTGCTTCAAGAACGGCATCCTCCCTGCCGAACTCACCGAAGCCCAAATCGAAGAACTCTTCCAGCGCACCGAAAAAGAAGAAGGCTACTCGCTGACCGTGGATCTACCAAGCCAGACGGTGAAAGACAATCACGGCCTGGTCTACAAATTCGAAATCGCCCCCTCGCGCAAGGAAGTCCTCCTCAAAGGCCTCGACGACATCGGCACCTCCCTCCTCCACGCCAACGCCATCGACACCTACGAAAAGGCCCACGCCGCCACCGCCACGATGTACGAGCCAGTGGACATAAAGAATTATTCCAACGGCCGCTGATGTAGCGTCCACCTTCAGGTGGACCCTCCTGCCTTTGTAGCGGCCGCCTTCTGAGGCGGGCGTCTTTCACGGCCACCTGAAGGTGTCCGCTACACGCCTCACCCCCCCTTCCACCACGGCCGAAAATAAACCCTTCCCTCAAACACCGGCTCCGGCGATTCCGGCGCCATCGGCGCTCCCAACAATTCCGCCAGCACAATCCCCGCCACCACCATCCCCGCGCCCTTCATCGCCCGCCCCGATAACCGCTCGTGCAGCACAACGTATGACGTAATCACCGCGAACACCGGCTCCAGCGCAAACAAAATCGCCGCATGCCCCGGCGAAGTAAACTGTTGCGCCCACAGCTGCACCGTGAACGCCACCGCCGTTGCAAACACCGCGCAAATCCCAATCCCCACCCACAGTCCCCACGAACCAGAAAACCTCATCGGCTGCCAGTGAATCGCCGCCGCCGCGCCCGTCAGCGGCCACGCCATCAACGCGCAACCCGCCACCTGAATCAGGCTCAGCGCCCGCACGGAATGTTCCTGCGTATACTCGCCCACCAGAATAATGTGCACCGCATAAAATCCCGCCGCCGCAAACGTCAGCACATCGCCGCGGTTCAAATACCGCAAGCCCTCCACAGGCACCGTCAAAAAATACAACCCGATCAGCGCCGCAAACGCTCCCAGGTAAATCCACCGCGTCAGCCGCCGTCCCCAGAAAACCGCCAGCAGCAGCGGCACCAGCACCACGCTCGAGCCGGTAACAAACCCCGAATTGCTCGCCGTCGTGTACTGCAACCCCGCCGTCTGGAAGCAGTACCCCGCGAACATGAAAAACGCCAGCCGCATCCCCGCAAAAACTTCTTGCGGCTCGATCCGCGAGATCACCTGCATCTGCAGCAGCGCCATCACCGCCGTCGCAATCGTGAAGCGCACCGCCAGAAACAAAAACGCCGACGACTCATCCAGCGCATTCTTCACCACCACAAACGTCACGCCCCAGATCAGCGAGCAGAACATCAGCGACAAGTCGGCTTTTTTCCGCGCGTCCATCCGTGTCCCCGTCAAACGCGAATTGCGCTGCCAGTGTATCCGCAATCGCGCCGTGTTGTACCCCAATGTGAGAGAACAACGCGCGAGCGCAACCCTTGACTCGTAGTGGCTCTCAGGTAGAGTCTCCTCATGCTCACCCGGCTGTCCGGAAAAGCTGTAATTCTCCTGGGCCTGTGCCTCGCCGCCTTAGCGCTTGCCTGCCCCTTCAGCGCCCCCGCGAAAGACGCCTGGATCGAAGTCCTTTCTCCCCACTTCAAGGTGGTCAGCAACGCCGGTGAAAACCAGGCACGGAAAATCGCCGACCAGTTCGAACAGTTTCGCGAAGTCTTTCACACCGCGTTTCCCAAGCTCCGCGTGGACCTGGGCAAACCTCTCGTCATCTTCGCCGTGAAAAACGAAGACACTTTGAAACTTCTCCTTCCAGGCTATTGGGAAGTGAAAGGCCGGATGCACCCCGCGGGAATCTTCTCTCCCGGCGAAGCCCGCCACTACGTTGCCGTCAGAACCGACATCGAAACCGACAATCCCTATGAAGTTGTCTACCACGAATATACGCACGCCGTCATGAGCCTGAATTTCCAGGGGCTGCCCATCTGGCTCGGAGAAGGGTTAGCCGAATACTTCGGCAACTCCACGATTCACGAGAAGGAAGTCGAAATCGGCAAAATCCCGCCGTCCCATCTCCAGGTCCTGCAAACCAGCCGCCTGATCCCCATAGACGCGCTGCTCCAGGCCGATGCGACTTCCCCTTATTACAACGAACAAAACCGTGCTTCCGTTTTTTACGCCGAATCCTGGGCCATCGTTCATTATCTCTTGATGGATCCCGCCGCGCGCAAACGCCAGTTGCTCTCGAATTTTCTCGCTTCCTGGGATGCCAGTGGAAACCAGGTGGACGCCGCCGCGAAAGCCTTCGGCGATTTGAAGAAATTCTCCAGCGCCATGGAGGGATACGCCCGCCAGCAAACTTTCTATGTCGGCCATGTCTCCACCGCTATCCGCGGCAACCAGAAAAGTTATACCAGCCGCGGCCTTTCCTCTGGTGAAGTCGCAGCCGAAGAGGCCCTCTTCTACATGCAGACGCAGCGAATGAAGGAAGCGCGCGCCTCCGCCGCCGAAGCGCTGCAGTCGGACCCGAATCTTGCCCTCGCCCACGAAGCCATCGGCTTGCTCGCCTATCGCGAGGGAGATTACGCTACCGCCAAGAAAGAATTCTCCCGCTCGCTCGAATCAAGCCCCTCCAGCTACGTTTCCTATTTCTTTGCCGCGCAAGCCCGCCTTCGCGGTGGAAGAGTGGAATTCGAAGAATTGCCCGAAATCACCGGTCTGTTGGAAAAAGCAGTCGCGCTGAATCCGCTGTTCGCTCCCGCCTACGCCACGCTTGCGAATTTCTATTCCGTCCATTCGGAAACCCAAGACAAAGCCCTAGCCATGGCCAAAAAAGCCATGGAGCTTGAGCCGGGAAATCTCAACTACGCCACCAGCTATGGCTTCGTCCTCTTGAACATCGGAAAAACAGACGACGCCAGAACTTTCGCCGCTCGCATCAAGGCCGCGGCCCGCACGCCACAGGAAGAGGCCGTTGCAGCCGAGTTCGCAAACGCCGTCGCTTCCCGCGAAAACTTTGCTCACGACAATGCTGACGAGCACCACATGCGCGTATCACTCGGTTCGAAATCCAACGACCGAACGATTGAAGTGGAGGATAAGCCCGCCGATCCTCCGGCGGTTTCGCCAAAGACCGCGCCAACCGGCCTGCCGGCCGCGGCGGATCCTCCGCGTCCCATCATCCGCGGCCCCGAATATCGCCTCGAAGGGAAAATCGCCGCCGTGGAATGCCGCACCGGCGGCGAAGTGATACTCACTCTCTCCCTTAATTCCGTCCTGATGAAATTTCACGCGGCGGAATGGAAAGCCATCGAAGTCACTCCTGCGAACCAGCCGGTCGCTGCCGATCGGCCTCCCTGCGCCGCCTGGAAAGGCCGGCGCGCAAGAGTCACCTTCCACTCCCTGCCCGCGGGTGACTATGACGGCGAATTAATGGCGATCTATTTCTTCTGATAAACGGTGCGCCCGCCAACGACGGTCTGCAGAACTTCCGCGTTGAGGATTTCTTTCGGCGCGGCTTTGGTCAGGTCCTGTGAAAGGATGATGAAGTCGGCGAACTTTCCCACCTTTAAGTCACCCTTTTTGCCCTCTTCAAATTGCGCGTAGGCCGAGCCGGTCGTGTACGCGCGAATACAATCGTCCAGCGAAATTTTCTCCTGCGGCTGCCACCCGCCTGCCGGGCCGCCCTCGGGCAATTCCCGCGTGACGCAGGCGTATAACCCGCGGAATGGATTGATGGGCTCCACGTCGTAATCGGTGCCGAACGCCAGCCGCCCTCCCGCTTTCTGAATCGAGTTCCACGCGTATGCGCCTTTCACGCGCTCCGGGCCCACCCGCTGCTCCGCCCAGCGCATGTCGTTGCTCTGGTGCGATGGCTGCATCGAAGCAATCACGTGCAAAGTGCCGAATCGCTCGATGTCCTCCGGGGCCACCACCTGCGCGTGCTCGATGCGGTCGCGCCGGTCGCGCGCGCCGTTCACGCGAATCACCGATTCAAAGACGTCCAGCGCCACCCGGTTCGCGCGGTCCCCGATCGCGTGAAACGCCAGTTGAAATCCCGCCTTGTCGCGCTCCAGCGCCATCGCCTTCAGCTTTTCCGGCTCGATGGTCATGATGCCGCTGGTTTCCGCTTCGTCGGAGTACGGAGCCAGCATTGCAGCCGTCCGCGAACCTAGCGCCCCGTCCGTCACCATCTTCAGCGCGCCGGTTTTCAACCACGGATCCGTCGTGCCGCCCTCCGACCGCATGTTCTGCAGTTCATTCACCGGCGCCATGAACGGCAGCCATTCGGTGATGCGCACCGTGAGTCTCTTTTCTTCCTTCAGCTGGTGATACACCAGAAAATCTTCCCACGCCGAATTGTCCTGCGCGGAGGTTACCCCGTTGCGCGCCAATTCCTGCAACACCAGCTCAATCCCGTGGCGGCGCTCCTCGTCCGTCGGCTCCGGAATTTTCTGTTCCACAAACTCCATCGCCGAGCCTTCCTTGAACATGCCTGTGGGATTCCCGTCGGTGTCTCGTTCGATCTCGCCGCCCGTGGGATTTTTTGTGTCCGGCGTAATTTCGGTACGTTTAATCGCCAGCGAGTTCGCCACCGCGACGTGTCCCGAAACGTGCACCAGGAATACCGGATTGTGCGGCGAAACTTCGTCCAGGTCCTGCCGGTGCGGAAACGTCTTTTCCGGCCAGCGCGTCTGGTCCCAACCCTTGCCGATGATCCATTCACCCGCTTTGTGTTGCGAAACGGCCACCCTCACGCGTTGCTGGAGTTCCGCGAGCGAATCGGTGCCTTTCAAATCCAGCGTCAGCTTGTCTCGCCCTGCTCCCCCAAGATGCGTGTGCGCATCGTTGAAACCCGGCATCAGGAAGCGGCCTTTTAACTGCACAATCTCCGCTTCCGATTTTGAGCCGCCGCAATCCAGCAGGATGTGCTCAATCGAGCCGATGCAGAAAATCTTGTCGTCGCGCACCGCCATCGCCGATGCCCACGGCATCTTCGGATCGTTGGTGTAAATCCGCCCGTGCAGATAATAGGTCGTCTTGTGAGCAGCGTCGCTCGCTTGCGAAAACGCCGGACGCGCCGCAATGAAGATTAATCCAGCTATCCCCAGCGTGAAGAAAACAGAAGAAGCCATCTTATAAAAGGAACTAGGGGGTCGGAGCTTTAGCTCCGACATTTGACGCCTCAAAAAATCGGGCTTTAGCCCCTGAGGAAACTCTTTCTTCGTCCGAACTTCATTTATGGGATAAGTTCGCGGCGCTCTCCGCATCCTCACCGCCCCTTCTCCTGCGCCACGCCGGAAACTCCTAGAAGAGTCAACAGAGCGCGTTGTAAGCCAAGCTCTCGGCCCGCTGGCTCATACCATTCCTGCAGCGAATGCGCGCCGCCGCCGTTGCCGCCCGCGCCAATCGCAAGCGCTTCAATGCCCAATGACAGCGGAATATTCGCATCCGTCGAAGAACGCTCGATGCGCGATTGGTTTCCCAGGTAATCATCAGCCGCTCGCAGCGACGCCAGCAGTGAAGAATCTGCGGCCAGCTCCCCGCCCGGCCGGCTGCCAATCACGTCCACTTTCCACTCCAGCTTGCCCTTGCTGCGGTCCCGCGCGTTGTCCATCTCATCCTTCACGCCCGTCGCCATGCAATCGCGCAGCGCCGTTTCCATCCGCACCAGTTCGTCTTCGCTCTCCGACCGCAAATCCACTTTCAATTTCGCTTCGTGAGGAATCGAGTTGACCGAAGTCCCGCCCCCCACCTGTCCGAGGTTGAACGTAGTCCGCGGCGCAATGGGAACCTTCGTATTGATAAAGCGCACCGAACCGCGCACCAGCGCATTGATCGGATTCACCATGCCGAAATCCGACCAGCTATGCCCGCCTGGGCCGGTAATCGTCACCTCCAGCCGTCGCGACGCCAGCGCTTTCGTGGTGACGTGGTCTGTTCCGGAGCCGTCGAGGACGATTACGGCGCGCAGCTTTGTCCGGTACGCGTCGATCAGTGCGCGCATCCCGCGCAAATTTCCTTCGCCCTCTTCGCCCACATTCGCCGCAAACAGAATCGTGCGCTGCGGCCGCAGCCTCGCCGCCTGAAACGCCCGCACAATCGCCAGCAGCGCGGCAAGCCCCGTTCCATTATCGGAAATCCCCGGCGCCAGCAGGCGGTCGCCCACGCGCTGCACCTTCACGTCCGTTTCCGCCGGAAAAACCGTATCCAGGTGCGCGGTGATCAGGATGCACTCTTTGTCGTTCGCCCCGCGAAGCTCCGCGATCACATTGCCAATTTTATCCGTCTGTACCGGCAGCCCTTCCGCCGCAAACACTGCTTTCACCGCCGCCGACCGCTTCTCTTCCTGAAACGATGGCGCCGGAATTTCCGTCAGTGTAGTCTGCTGATCGTTAATCCACTTCAGATTTTTCGCGAACCAGTCCAGCGCCGCCCGCACCTGCGGCTGCTCCGCAAGCGAAAACGAAGTCAGCGGCCGTGCGGCTTGCGTGAGGGCAGTCGAGCGAATCGGCATGCACAAAAGAATAGCGCAAACAGCAACGCGTTTCACCGTGCCAATGCGCACTCGCATCTCCCTCCGCGTAGCGGCCACCTTCAGGTGGCCCTTCTTGCTTCTGTAGCGGCCGCTTTCTGAAGCGGGCGCATTTGTTCGCCGGTCTTGCAGGAAGCCATCGGGAACGCGCGATAATCCACGCCGCCATTTTAGCTTGAAGGACCACAAGTCGCGAAGACTTTCAGTAGCGGGTTGTCTTCCGATTTTCGTGTTTATTTGGAGGTACGTTCCGTTTCGAAGAGGGCGGATGGAAAGGATTTATCCGTGGAAATGGGTTAAAGCGATTTCCGCGACCCGGCGTCCAAAAAGCAACCCGATCAAGAATACGCCTGCCGCGATAAGCAAACTGCTCGCAACCGTAAGCGCACCGGAAAAGACGCAGCCGACAAAGCCAACGAATGCGACTAAGATCGCCACCAGAACGTCGAGTTCTCGGTCAAAACTCATCGGGCGTTAGAAGCATCCTATCAAGCCGGATTGCTGGACGAAGGACAGAGCGCCAGCAATTCCTGCTCGGTCAGCACGCGCGAGGATTGCTTGGCGGCGTCGAAGATGCGATTGACCACTTCGTCGGTGGCAGGAATGTTGTGGCGCGAAAGCCAGTAGAGCACGTTGGACCTGCCGCTCATCGGGCCGATTTCGACCATTTGCTCAAGCCCGAAGAGATGCGCTGGGACGCCACTATAAACGGCGTCGGCCAGGTCGAGGTCGCCGGTTTTCAACGCCTTGATGATCGCGGCCGCGTGAACTCCCGTCGCCGTGCGAAAGGCGTCCTTGCCGAAGACGGGATAGTTCGGCGGAATCACGGTGTGCGTCGCTTTGGCGACTTTTTCGCAATACGCCCGCAGCGAACTCAAATCGTTTTCGATCAAGCCCATCAAGCGCAGATTCACCAGCAAAAGCTCCATCGGCGTGTTCCCCACGCGTTCGCCCAGTGACAGCGCCACGCCGTGCACCTGATCCGCTCCAGCCGCAACGGCCGCCAGCGAATTCGCGATATCGAGCCCCCGGTCGCGGTGCCCATGCCAGTCCACGCGAATCTTTTCCCCGCTTGGCTTCACCACATTCTCCATCGTAAATTTCACCAGGTTGTAAGCGCCCTGAGGGGTCGCGTGCCCGACGGTGTCGCACAGCACAATCGCGCGAGCCCCGCAGCGAATCGCCGTCGTATACAACCGCTTCACTGTCTCGGGATCCGTCCGCACCGTGTCTTCCGTCACATACATGCAAGGCAGTCCTTGCGCGACGGCAAATTTCACCGCTGCTTCCGTGGTGCGCTCCAGGTGCTCCACCGTCCAATCTTCCACCAGCCGCCGGATCGGGCTTGAGCCAAGAAAAGTCGCCGCCTCAATCGCGATGCCCGTGCGCTGCGAAATCTCCGCAATCGGCCGGATGTCCGCCTCAACGGTGCGCGCGGCGCAGTTCGGCTTAATCCGCATCCGATTCGTGGCAATCTCCCGCGCCAGCGCTTCCGTATGCTGCACCGCGCGGGGACCAGCGCCCGGCAGCCCGATGTTCACCGAATCAATCTGCAGCGATTCCATCAAATGCAAAATCTCAATTTTCTCTTCAACGGTCGGATCTTGAATAGAAGGATTCTGCAACCCATCGCGCAGCGTCTCGTCGTTCAGCAACACCCGCGCCCCCGGCGCGATACTCATCGGCCCAACCGAATTCCAGTCATGAATCCATTCGTTTTGGTTCATTTCAATCCGTGGTCCCGAAACATCGTCTTCATCCCCGCTCGCGCATTCCGCAACCTCGCCACGATCCCGCTCCCAAACTCAAACTTCAAAAACGAATCCGCAGCCTTCTCCAAATCTCCGCCATAGCGATACCACCAGGGCTTCTCCATCCGCGGCAACCGGTCCACATCCACGTACTTCACGTGCACCATCTCCTGAAAGCCCGCCGTCCCGTGTGTGCGTCCCCACCCGCTCAACCCGCAACCCCCGTGCGGCGCCTCGGCAATCGCAAACCCGCTGATCAGGTCGTTCACCATCACTGTCCCGGCCCGCAGCCGTTGCGCAATTCGCTTCCCGCCCTCCACGTCGCCGGTCCACACGCTCGCCGAAAGCGCAAATTCGGAATCATTCGCAAGCTCGATAGCTTCCTCCGCGTCGCGCACCACGCGAATCGCCATGATCGGCCCGAACGTTTCGTCTTGAAAAAGTTTCATCGAAGAATCCACGCCCGTAATCACCGTCGGCTCGAAAAAATTCGGTCCCAGGTCCGGCCTCGGACGCCCGCCGCACAAAACCTGCGCCCCGCGCTGCACCGCATCCCCCAGAAGCTCGCTCATCCTCTGCACATGCTGCGGCCGAATCAGCGGCCCAACATCCGTGTCCGCATCGCTGCCGCAACCCAGGCGCAACTTCTGCGTCTTCTCCACGCACCTCTGAATAAACCGCTCGCTGATCGATTTCTCTACGAACAGGCGCTCGACCGAAAGGCACACCTGCCCGCAATTCGTATAACTACCCCAAACCGCCGCGCTTGACGCCGTTTCCACGTCGGCATCTCCAACCACTACCATCGCGTCTTTTCCACCCAACTCCAGCACGCTCGGAATCAGCAGCGGCGCGCAAGCCTCCGCCACATGCCGCCCGGTAAACACGCTGCCCGTGAAAAAAACCTTGTCCGGCCGCGCATCAATCAGCGCCTGGCCCACTTCGCCGCCGCCCTGCACAATCGTCACCAGGTCAGCCGGAAATCCCGCATCTCGGAAAAGTTTTCCGATCAATTCGCCGCACTCCGGCGTAAAGTCGCTGGTCTTGCACAGCACGCCGTTCCCCGCAACCACCGCCGCAATAATCTGCCCCATCGGAATCGCCAGCGGATAGTTCCACGAACTGATAATCGCCACCACTCCCAATGGCTCGTAGAAAAGCTTCCCGGATTTCGCCTTCGCCGCCAGGCTGTGATGCGCCACCGGTTCGGGTTTTAGCAGCCGCGCCCCGTGCTTCGCAAAATAGTCCGCGGAATCCAGCGAGACGAAGACATCCGCAAACTTGGCCTCTGCCCGCGGCTTCCCCGATTCCCGCACCACCGCGTCGGTAAGCAGATCCCGCGCCTCAAGAATTTTCGTCTTCAGCGCCGCAATCAACGCGCAGCGCTCTTCCACGGCCTTTTTCGCCCAACTCTGCTGCGCCACACGAGCCTTCGCCAGCAGTTGCGGCACCGCCAGCGGCGACGTTCGTTCAAACGATTGCAGAACCTTGCCGGTCGCGGGATCAATCGAAGGCAAACTATCCAACAGCGGAGAAGTTGCAGCCATGGGAGTGATTCTACCTTGCGGAATCATGCTTGTGTAGGGCCCGTCCTTCCAAGGCGGGCCGCTCTTATTTCATTTGGAGTGCGGCGGCTCTGCCGCCGCTTTTGGGGATGTAAACGCATCTCCGAAATTAATTTGGGAGCTTATCTCTACACCGCAAAAGCGGGAGCGTTGCTCCCCTTCGGCAGGCTCAGGGCAGGCCGCACTCCAAACTAAACTTGTGCGTTTAAACTTAGCTCACTCGGAACGGCTCATCATGCTCCACCATCACCATAAACAATCCCTGCGGCGGCACCGTCGGCCCCGATTTCGATCTGTCCTTCAACTCATACAACTCGTCGATATAACCCGGCCCAAATTTCCCCCGCCCCACTTCGAGCAGTGCCCCCACCATCTTCCGCACCATGTACCGCAAAAACGATCGCCCGTGCACCGTGAACCACAGCTCCTCGCCGTCTTCCGTCCGCTTCAGCTCTGTCGAAAAAATCTCCCGCCGCATGTTCCGCTCTTTGTCGTCATCCTCGGAACCCGTCGACGCCGCAAACGAAGTGAAATCGTGCATCCCTACAAACCGCCCCGCCGCATCCTTCATCGCCTCTTCATCTAGCGGAAACGGATAGTGCAGCACATACCGCCACAACATCGGCGGCACCACTTTCCCCCGATAAATCCGGTACCGGTAAATCTTCCCTTTCGCCGACCAGCGCGCGCTGAAATCCGGCCCCATCTCCTCCACCGCCACAATCCGGATCGTCGCCGGCAGCAACGCATTCATCGCCCGGTGAAATTCCAGTGCGGACATCGCCGACTGCGTCCGAAAACTCCCCACCTGCCCCAACGCATGCACTCCGGCATCCGTCCGGCCTGCGCCAAGCACTTGCGTCTCTTCCTGCGTCAACCTCCGCAGCACAGACACAATTTCCCCCTGCACGGTCGGCTTGCCCTTCTGAATCTGCCAGCCGTGAAAATCCGTTCCGTCGTAAGCAATTGTGAGTTTGAAATAACGCATGCAGGGATCGGCCGGCGCCTCTAGGAAGCGGACCGCGCGTAACGGCTTCCCGGTTTCACCGCCGCCGTGCCTTGCCGGCAAAGCGGGCAATCATCCGGCTCGTAACTCTCAATCAACAATTCGATCAGCGCGTTCGATTCCACCTGAAACTCAATCTTGCCACCGCTGCGATCGATCAGCGCGCCCGCCGCCACCACGCGCCCGCCGGCCTCCTGCACCACGCTGATGGCCTCTTCGGTCGAGCCGCCGGTCGTCCAAACATCCTCCACCACCAGAACATGCATATCCGGCTTCAACGCAAATCCCCGCCTCAGGCACATCACTCCGCCGGCATCCCGTTCCACAAACATCGCCGGCACTCCGCCGCCAACGGCATCGCCGTGTGAAGGCAGCGCCCGCGCCACCTCTTGCCCGATAATCACTCCTCCCAGCGCCGGGGAGACCACCGCATCAATCCGCGCATCCGAAAACAGAGCGGCCAGCGCCTGCCCCAGCTTTTCCGCGAATCGCGGGTACTGCAGCACCAGCGCGCACTGCACATATGTGCCGCTGTGGCGCCCGCTCGACAGCTCAAAGTGCCCGTGGCGCACCGCTCCCGCCTTCTCAAACAGCTTCAGCAACTCTTCGCGCGTGAACATAGGCTCGCTAACCGCCGGGGCTCCTAAACGTCGAAATGTCAGCAGCCTAGCCTCCATACAACGCGTTGTCAAGGAATGAGGGCCCCTGTTAGACTTCGAAGCCAGCGTCCAGGCCGGTAAGCGCCCGCTGTGGACGCCTCCGCAAGCTTCATCCCGGATGAAACAATTTGCCCTCTGGCTTCGTTTTACAATGAGAAGCCTTATAAAGGGTTGGTTTGCCAACAGTTCAGCTTTGCCACTATTCCAGAGGTGAGGAAATCCTATGAAGAAGCTGTCCCTGAAGTCCCTGCTTTCCGCAGTCCTGGCAGGCATTCTTGCGGGAACCCCCGCCTCTCCGGTATTCGCCCAGGATCCGGCTCCGCCGCCTCCCCAGAATCAGGCGCAGAATCAGGCCCAGAATCAGTCCAATCTGCAGGGTGGCGTGCCCATCTCACTCGGCTTGAACAAATTTCACTACACGAATTCTCCCAGCCTCTGGCCAAACATCACCGCTCCCTATAAAACCTGGTACGTCAATCCAGGCGCGCTTGCCAATTCACCTCGACTGGAGCAGTTAATCCAATCCGGTAAGCTGAATCTCAGCCTGCAGGACACCATCGCCCTCGCCTTGGAAAACAGCATGGACATCGTCGTCCAGCGCTACAACCCCTGGATGGCCGACGCCAGCATCCTCAAAACAAAAGCCGGTGGCTTCGGTTTCGGCGTTCCCGGCAGTTTGTCCGTCGGCTCAACCGCAAACCTCCCCTCTCTGATTTTCGATCCCTACCTGACGCAAAATATCTCCATCACCAGCGGCTTGATCCCCGTGAATAACCCGCTCACCTCCGGCTCCGGCACAGGCACCAACGGAATCGCGTCCCTCGGCATCCACCAGAGCATCTTCAACACCGGTTTTTCCCAGGGTTTTTCCACCGGCACCACGGTCAACGTTTTTTGGGACAACACCCGCTCGTCCACCACTTCCGCTTTCAACTTGTTCAACCCCTCCGTGCAATCTTCGATCGGCATCAATTTCTCCCAACAGCTCCTGCAGGGCACCGGCCGTAGCGTCACCCGCCGCAACATTCTGATCGCCGAAAACAACCGAAAGATCGCCGACCTGGCCTTTGCCCAGCAAGCCATCACCACCGTCACCAATGCCATCACAGCTTATTGGGAGCTGGTCTACGCGCGCGAAAACGTCAAGGTCCAGCAGCAGGCCGTCACCGTTTCCCAGAAGCTCTACAACGACAACAAGAAACAGCTCGAGATCGGCACCATGGCCCCGCTCGACGTCACTCGTGCCGAATCCGAACTCGCCACCGACACGCAGAACCTGATCGTCGCGCAAACCACCCAGCTCCAGGACGAACTGGTGCTGAAAAACTTCATCTCCAAGGACCCCACCGCGTCCAACCTGATTGACGTGGAAATTATTCCGACCGACAAGCCCGACGCGCCGCAATCGATTCAACTGGCGCCCTTCGCCGATGCCGTCAAGGAAGCTTTCGTAAATCGCCCGGACGTGCAGGAGCAGATCCTGAACGTGAAGAACGGCGAGATCGACGTGAAGGCCACCAAGAACGCCTTGCTGCCCCTGGCCACGCTTACCGGCACCTATTCCAGCACGGGCCTCGCCGGCAATTCGATAACCGCCACTACGCCTCCGGTTGTGGACAAGACCGGCCTCTCCGACAGCCTGAGCCAGGTATTTCACAACCGCTTCCCCGAATACTCGGTCGGAGTCAATCTCACGCTTCCGCTTCGCAATCGCTCCGCGCAGGCCGACAGCGTCCACGCACAGCTCACCCAACGCCAGCTCGAAGCCCAGATGCAGCAGATCAAAAACAGCGCCGTCCTTGACGTGCGCAACACTTCGATCGCCCTCGAGCAGGGCCGCGCCCAGGTCCAGGCCGCCAGCAAAGCCCGCGAATTGCAACAGCAGACCTTTGACGCCGAGCAGAAAAAATATCAACTCGGCGCTTCCACCGTCTATCAGGTGATCTTGACGCAGCGCGACCTCATCACCGCGCAAGGCACGGAACTTCGCGCCTTCGCCAACCTTGCCGAAGCCAAGGCCAACTACGAACGCGCTCTCGGTCGTACCCTGCAGATCAACAGCGTCACCATCGCCGGTGCCAAGTCCGGCGACCTGGAACAGGACACCCTGATTCCCGGCACGCGCAACGGCAAGGTCGTCGGCACCGACGAATTGTTCAAATCCCTCGACGACAACGCCAAATCCGGCAACCGCTAACTCGCAACCAACCAAACCCGGCAACCGCTAACTCGCTACCAACCAAACGTGTCATCCCGAACCCGCTTGCCCTGAGCGTATTTCGCGAAGGGCGTCTTTTGCGGGTGAGGGATCTGCTTTTGGCTTTTGGCTTTTCGCTTTTCGCTTTTCCCGGTGGCCGACCTTTAGCTCGTCCACCACCACTCACGCCTCTCCACCTTCTGCTATCATTGCCCATCTCTTTCGGGGATTCCGTGAGGCCAAAAACCGAACCGGTCGAAGGTCCCGCAAACCCGGCGCGTCACGGTGCCTACCAAACCGCTGCTCTCGCCTCGCGCACTCGCACCGATTTCGCGCTGCTCGCCTCGCTCGCCGCCGCAACACTAGTCCTTCACCTCCTCACCGCCGGCCGCTACGGCTTCAACCGCGACGAACTCGCCATCCTCGAAGACGCCCGCCACCTCGCCTGGGGATACGTCGCCTACCCTCCACTCACTCCTGTCTTTGGGCGCCTCGCGCTCACTCTCTTCGGCACTTCGCTAGTCGGCTTCCGCTTCTTCTCCGCGCTCATCCAAGCCATCAGCGTCGTCCTGACGGGCTCCATGGCCAAAGACATGGGCGGCAATCGCGCAGCTCAAATTGTCGCGGCTTGCGCCTCGATTCCCTTTTCTCTCGCAGCCGGTGCACTCATGCAGTACATCACCTTCGATTATTTTGCCTGGGTGCTCGCCTCTTTCTTCCTCGTTCGCCTGCTCAAAACCTCCAACCCGCGCTATTTCCTTCTTCTCGGAGCATCCATCGGACTCGGCATGCTCGCGAAATACACCATGCTCTTTTTCGCCACCGGCATTCTTGCCGGCCTTCTCCTCACGGACGCGCGCAGATATTTCCGCACCATCTGGCCGTGGCTGGGCCTCCTCGTTTCCCTCTTACTGGTCGCTCAAAATTTTCTCTGGCAGGTCCAACATCATTTCGTCACTTACGATTTCCTACGCTTCCTCCACCACCGCGACGTTGCCGAGGGCCTTACCAGCACATTCCTCCCCGATCAACTGGAAATGACCCTTCTCTCGTTTCCTGTGTGGATCGCCGGGCTGGTCTTCTGCCTTCGCTCACGCCAAAACCGTCGCCTCCGCGCCGTCGGCTGGACGTTTCTGGTGACCCTGGCTCTCTTTGTGTTTGCAAAAGGCCGCGGTTACTACCTTGCCCCTGCCTATCCCATGCTCTACGCCGCCGGCGCAGTCACGGGCGAGCGCTGGCTTGCCACACTGAACTCCGCGCGGGCGCAAGCCGTCCGCCTCGCCGTCACCGCGGCACTCGCTCTCGGCATCCTCGGCGCAATGGCGGTGGCCTTGCCGCTCGCTCCAATCAACTCACCGTGGTTTCGTCTGGCCGACAAGGTGAATCTCACCTTGCGCGATGAAATCGGCTGGCAGGATCTCGTCTCCACGCTCGCCCATCTCCGCGATTCCCTGCCGCCCGAATCCCGCGCACGTCTCGGCATACTTGCCGAAAATTACGGTGAAGTCGGCGCAATTAATCTCTATGGACCAGGCCGCGGACTCCCGCGCGCAATCAGCGGCGTCAACTCTTCCTGGGAGCGCGGCTACGGCGATCCCCCGCCGCAAACTCTCATCGTCGTCGGCTTTCCCCGCGCCTTCGTCGAATCCAATTTCGAATCCTGCCTCCTCGCCGCACAAAACACCAATTCTCTCGGCGTCGTCAACGAAGAGACCACCGAACGCCACGACATCTTCCTCTGCGGCCCACCAAAAGCCGGCTGGCCCCAGTTCTGGCGCACCTTTCAGTATTTCGCCTAACATCCACCCAGCATTTCGCCTAACATCCACTCGCCCCTGAGCCGAGCAACTCCCCGCGCCCCTCAAAAAAAAGATTTGTCATCCTGAGGGGCGCGCAGTCTGCGCCCCGAAGGACCTCAACGTAGAAATCGTGCAAGATGCCAGCGTTGAGGCCCTTCGGCTATCCTCAGCGGATAGCCTCGGGATGACAATAGTTCGTGTTCTTTCGAAAGCTCGATTGCACCTACGCCGTCGCGCTAAGCGCCTGCCCCTTGAAAAACGCCAGCAGGTCCGCATTGATCACATCCGCATGCGTCGCCGGCATCCCGTGCGGATATCCCGGATAAATCTTCAGCGTCGAATGCTTCAGCAACTTCGCCGATAGCGGCGCCGCAGCGGCGATCGGCACAATCTGGTCGTCATCCCCGTGCAGCACCAGCACCGGAATCTCAATCTTTTTCAGGTCTTCCGTGTGATCCGTTTCCGAAAACACCTTGATGCAGTCATAGTGCGCCTTCACGCTGCCCAGCATTGCCTGCAGCCACCAGTGTTCCCGGATGCCCTCCGAAATCTTCGCGCCTGGCCGGTTGTACCCGTAAAACGGCATCGTGATGTCCTGGTAAAACTGCGGCCGGTTCGCCGCCAGTGCCGTCCGAAGCCCGTCGAAAACTTCTATCGGCGTTCCGCTCGGATTCTTTTCCGTCTTCAGCATCAACGGCGGAATGGCGCTGATCAGCGCCGCTTTTGCCACGCGCGCGGTTCCGTGACGCCCAAGATACCGCGTCACCTCGCCTCCGCCCGTCGAATGCCCCACCATGATCGCGTTCTTCAGGTCCAGCCGTTCAAACAATTGCGCCAGATCATCGGAGTAAGTATCCATATCGTTGCCGTCCCACGTCTGGTCGGAGCGTCCGTGCCCGCGCCGGTCATGCGCGATCACCCGGTAGCCCCGTTGTCCGAAGTACAGCATCTGGCCGTCCCAGTCGTCGCCGCTCAACGGCCACCCGTGGCTGAAAACGATGGGCTGTCCTTTGCCCCAATCCTTATAAAAAATCTGCGTTCCGTCTTTGGTCGTAATGGTTGGCATAATCGCTCTCCTCGCATTCAGTTTGGCTGCGCGGCATCTCGCCACGGGGCGGCTCTTCGCGCTTTGATGTCAGGGGGACGAATAAGGCTATAAATCTCATTACCGCTATTTGTCGCCCGGGCTGTAGCGTCCCCGTAGGGGCGCCTTTAGGCCGCCTCGCTTCTCCGCCCCGAAGAATACAAGTGCAATTCGCCTCCAGAGGACTATACTTCCCCAAACTGCGCCCTATGCACGATTGACGCGTTGAGTCGCTTAGGGAGATCCAACTATGAAACTCGCGCTCGCCTGTCTATTTGTGTGTTCTGTTCTCTTTTCCCCTTTGCAGTGCCGTTCTCAGGAGCCTGCCAAGCCCGCGGACGAGAAGCCCGCTGCTGACTCCAAACCGGCCGACGAAAAGCCAGCCGCGGAGGCCAAGCCCGCTTCCGACGCTGCAAAAAAAGATAATCCCGTAAAGTCCTCGCCCGGTTCCCTCGCCTCCGGCAAAAAGAAATACGGCCAGGACTGCGCCATGTGCCACGGCAAGGAAGGCGCCGGCGACGGCGACCTCGCCGAAGACATGCACCTGAAGCTCAAGGATTTTCGCGGCGCTGAGGCCTTAAAAGATCTTTCCGACAGCGATATCTACAACATTATCAACAACGGCAAAGGCAAAATGATGGGCGAAGAGGGCCGCCTGAAACCCGACGAAATCTGGGACATCGTCAACTTCGTCCGCTCCCTCCCCAAAAAATAACCATCGCGTAGCGGCCACCTTCAGGTGGCCCCGTAGTTTGCCTCCTTCAGAGCCTCCCCTGGCAAAAGAAGGGTGGACGCAAACCGTCCGTTGCCTCCATTTCGAACTGCCTGCCGGCCCGCTTCCCCCCTTCTTGCTCCCCTTCCCGCACGTTCTCCATCCCCTCTTCTTGCTCCCCGCCGCCGTTTCCCATAGCATTAGCTACAGGCGGGGTCTCCATATCAGCTTGCTTATACCCCGATCCCGGGAGCGCCTTTTCATGAGTGATTCGGCCGATCCGAAAAAATCCGGCAGCGCGTTAAAATCCCCCTCGAACCTGCAGGCCTGGGAGGAAAATACCCTTCGCCCCACTCTCCAAAAAAGCCCCGAGCGCCAGAAAGAATTCACCACCGTCTCCAGCTACCCGATCCGCCGCCTCTACACCGAAGAAGATCTTGCCGGATGGGATGCCTCGCGCGACCTCGGCAATCCCGGCGAGCCTCCCTACACTCGCGGCATCCACGCCACCATGCATCGCGGCCGCCTTTGGACCATGCGGCAATTCGCCGGCTTTGGCACCGCCGAAGACACCAACCAGCGTTTCCGCTACCTCCTCTCTCAGGGCCAGACGGGTCTCTCCACCGCGTTCGATCTCCCAACGCTAATGGGTTACGACTCCGACCACGCCCTCTCCGAAGGCGAAGTCGGTAAATGCGGTGTCGCCATCAGTTCCCTCGCCGACATGGAAGTCCTCTTCGACCAGATCCCTCTCGCCGACGTCACCACCTCCATGACCATCAATTCCCCGGCCGCGGTCATCTGGGCCATGTATCTCGCCGTCGCCGAAAAGCAAGGCGCCGACTGGAAAAAAATCTCCGGCACTCTCCAGAACGACATCCTTAAGGAATACATCGCGCAGAAGGAATACATCTATCCTCCCGAGCCTTCCATGCGCCTGGTGATTGACACCTTCGAATTTGGCATGAAGCACACGCCCAAGTTCAACGTCATCTCCATCAGCGGCTACCACATCCGCGAAGCCGGTTCCACCGCCATCCAGGAGCTTGCCTTCACCCTCCGCGATGGCATGGAGTACGTCGAATGGGCCATTCGCCGCGGCTTGCCGGTGGATGAATTCACGCCGCAACTTTCCTTCTTTTTCAACGCCCACAACGATTTCTTCGAGGAAATTGCCAAGTATCGCGCCGCCCGCCGCATCTGGCACAAAGCCATGAAGGAGCGCTACAAATCCGTCAGCCCGCGAAGCTGGGCGCTGCGTTTCCACACGCAAACCGCCGGCTGCTCACTAACCGCTCAGCAGCCCATGAACAATGTCGTCCGCACCGCGATCCAGGCGCTCGCCGGCGTTCTCGGCGGCACGCAATCGCTGCACACCAACTCCCTCGACGAAGCTTGGGCACTGCCCACCGAGCACGCCGCCACCATCGCTCTTCGCACCCAGCAGATCATCGCCCACGAAACCGGCGTCACCAACACCGTCGATCCCCTCGGCGGCTCCTATTTTGTCGAAACCCTCACCAACGAAGTCGAAGCCGGCGCGTGGGACTACATCCGCCGCATTGACGCCATGGGCGGCATGGTCGCTGCCATCGAAAAGAGCTACCCGCAGCGCGAAATCGCCGAGGCCTCTTACCGCTACCAGATGGCGGTGGATAAAAAAGAAAAAATCATTGTCGGCGTCAACGACTACGTCACCCCAGAAAAACCGATGGACCTCCTGCAGATCGACGAAACCGTCGCCCATCGCCAGGCCGAACGCCTCAGCAAACTCCGCGCCGACCGCTCCTCCTCCGAAGTCGAGCGCCGCCTCAACGCTCTCCGCAAGGCCTCCCACGGCTCCGAAAACCTCATGCCCTTCATCTACGACGCCGTAAAATCCTACGCCACCCTCGGCGAAATCTGCGAAGCCATGCGCACCGTCTTCGGCGCCTACGAAGAAGTCGCCATCACGTAGTCTCTTTGACCTCCCCGCCCCCTGATTTCAACTGAATGCCTCCGCTCTCTCTGCTCTCCTCTGCTAACTCTGTGGTAATCTTCCTCTTTATGAATTCACCCTCAGACGTGGAAATAACCCACAAAATCATCGGCGCGGCCATCGAGGTCCATCGACTTCTTGGCCCAGGCCTGCTTGAATCTGCTTATGAAGAGTGCCTTTGCAAAGAACTGACCTTGCGAGGTATTGCACATGAGCGCCAGAAACCAGTGCCGGTCATCTACAAAGATGTGAAACTCGAATGCGGCTACAGGATCGATATTTTGGTCGAGCATCGAATCGTAGTTGAACTGAAAGCCATAGAGCAGATCGCACCCATCCACGAAGCTGTTGTGCTCACTTACCTGAAACTCTCGGGAAATCGAGTTGGCCTGCTGATCAACTTCCATGTTCCCGTGCTAAAAGAGGGGGTTCGGAGATATATTTGGAAGGAAGGAAAACAGCTCACCACAGAGTTAGCAGAGGCGAGCAGAGAGAACGGAGACATCCCGGATACTCACCATGCCTGAAAAGAAGATACGAGTACTGATTGCCAAGCCCGGCCTCGACGGCCACGACCGCGGCGCTAAAGTCATCGCCCGCGCCCTCCGCGACGCCGGCATGGAAGTCATCTACACCGGCCTCCGCCAGACTCCAGAGATGATCGCCTCCGCCGCCGTCCAGGAAGACGTCGACGTCATCGGCCTTTCCATCCTCTCCGGCGCCCACAACACCCTCTGCCCCCAACTCATGAAACTTCTCCACGAAAAAGGCATGGACGACGTCACCGTCCTCGTCGGCGGCATCATCCCCGGCCCCGACATCGCCGCCCTCAAACAGTCCGGCATCGCCGAAATCTTCCTTCCCGGCACCTCCACCCAAGACATCATCGACTTCATCCACAAGCGCCACGCCCAACCGCAATAGCCCTTGGTAGCCCCGGCTTCCAGCCGGCAAGCAGCCCCTCGTAGGGCCCGCCTTCTGAGGCGGGCCGCTCTTACTCACAGCTTAAGGCTTCCAGCTCTTATGACCTGACGGCAAAACTTTCTTCTCTCCCGTCTCTTCTCTTTTCCGAAAACTACAGACTACAAACTACCAGCTTCCAACTGCCTCTCAAACTTCACCCGCGTATACAACGTCCGGAACCCCCGCCGTGTGATATTCCTCTGCGAAGCACTCCCCGGCAACGCAATGCTCATCGCCAGTTCGCAACCCCGCTCCGCCGCCCGTTCCATCCGCGCCTCCAGAAGCGCCGTCTGCACCCCGCGATTCCGGAATTGCGGCAGCGTACTCGCCCCAAACAAGCCGGCAATCCGCCCGCGTAAAGCCAGCGTCGCTCCCCCGGCAATCTTCCCATCCACCTTCGCGAAATAGCACTCCGTGTTCTTCCCCTCCGCGAACATCCGCATGATGCCCAGAAGTTCCTGCGTCACCGGATAGTGCTCCGCGAATCCCTGCGAAACAGTCAGCGTCCACAAATCAATCTCACCCTCCGCCGCTTTTTGGATTTCGATCCCTCCAGGCAGCACCGCAGCTGCAGTTTTCTCCACCGGCCGGACCATCACATTCGAAAACTCGCTCACGTAATACCCGCGCTCCCGATAATGTTCGATCAGCGTCCCATCCGCCATCGGGCATGTCTCCAGCCGCACCGGTTCCTTGCGTGAAAAATAAAATTCCTCCAGCCGGTCAAACTCCTCCTTGCTAACTGCCCCGTTCAATCCCAGCCCCACCGCCTGCGTAACCGGCGAATTCGCCCCGCAATAAATCGCAAATCCTCCCGCGACTTCGGCGACGGCCGCAGCCTCATCCCCCAGCGCGGCCCTCAGCCGCTCCGCGCAACCAACCGCCGCCTGCGCCTCCGCCATCTCAATCTCCCGCGCCAACTCCAAACTCAACAATGGATATTCCATCCCGCGAGTCTATCCTAATCCTGCCCGCCTAAAGCTTCTTGCCCAGTTCTCTCTCTGCGACCTCTGTGTCTCTGCGTTCAGCTCTCTTCTCTTCCCCCACTCGCGCAATCCTCCAATCCTCCGTATACTGATTCCGCTGCTCCCACTCCCGTCTGCGAGGTCGTCGCGTGTCCTCTTCGGTTTTGAAATCCGCCATCGACGCAAAATCCCCCGATTTCCAGAAGAATTCCCAGCGCATGGTGGAACTCCTCACCACCATCAAAAACGAAGAAGAAAAAATCCGCCAAGGCGGTGGCCCCAAAGCCATCGAATCGCAGCACAAAAAAAATCGCCTCACCGCTCGCGAGCGCGTCAACGCCCTCATCGATCCCGGCACCCACTTCTTCGAACTTGCCATCTACGCTGCCCACGAAATGTACGAAGAATGGGGCGGCGCTCCGTCCGCCGGCACCGTCACCGGCCTTGCCCGAGTCTCCGGCCGCCTCTTCATGGTCATCGCCAACGACGCCACCGTAAAAGCCGGCGCCTTTTTCCCGATGACCGCCAAAAAAGTAATCCGCGCCCAAAACATCGCCATCGAAAATCGCATCCCCACAATTTATCTCGTCGATTCCGCGGGCGTGTTTCTTCCTCTACAAGAAGACGTCTTCCCCGACACCGACGACTTCGGCCGCGTCTTTCGCAACAACGCCGTCATGAGCGCCATGGGCATCCCCCAAATCACCGCCATCATGGGCATGTGCGTAGCCGGCGGCGCCTATCTCCCCGTGATGTGCGACCACATCCTGATGACTGAAGGCTCCGGTCTTTTCCTGGCCGGCCCCGCGCTGGTGCAAGCCGCCATCGGCCAGAAAACTTCCGCCGAAGATTTGGGCGGCGCAAAAATGCACTCGCAAATCAGCGGCACCGTGGATTTCCGCGAGCCCGACGATGAGTCCTGCCTGAAACGCATTCGCGCCCTCGTAGACAAAATGGGCGCGCCGAATCCGCCCATCTTCAGCCACTCGCGCCTGAAAGAACCGCTGTACTCGATCAACGAGCTCTACGGAATCTTTTCCAGCAATCCCGCCAAGCAATACGACATGCGCGAAATCATCGCCCGCCTGGTAGACGGCAGCGAATTCGAGGAATACCGCGCCGAGTACGGGGAAACAGTGCTCTGTGGCTACGCCCGCATCGGCGGCTGGGCCGTCGGTATCGTCGCCAATCAGAAAAAGCACATCACCACCAACGCTCCGCACTCCGACCAGAAGCGCATCGAGTTCGGAGGCGTGATCTACACCGAGTCCGCAGAGAAATCCGCTCGCTTTATCATGGATTGCAACCAGAACCGCATCCCGCTCATTTTTCTCCACGACGTCAACGGCTTCATGGTCGGCAAAGACGCCGAATGGAGCGGCATCATCCGCGCCGGCGCCAAGATGGTCAACGCCGTCGCCAACAGCGTCGTCCCCAAAATCACGGTCATCCTCGGCGGCAGTTTCGGCGCCGGCAATTACGCCATGTGCGGCAAAGCCTACGACCCGCGCTTCATGTTCGCCTGGCCCACCGCGAAATTCGCGGTCATGAGCGGCGACGCCGCAGCCAACACCCTCGCCGAAATCAAGCTCAAGCAACTCGAACGCGAAGGCAAAAAGGTGGACGAAAACGCCAAGAAAGAACTCCTCGACTCCGTAAAATCCACCTACGACCACCAGACCGACCCGCGCTACGCCGCCGCCCGCCTCTGGCTAGACGCCATCATTGACCCCGCCCACACCCGCGACGCCCTGATCTGGGCCCTAAACGCCGCCTCCTTAAACACGCACCTCCCCGAATTCAAAACCGGCGTTCTGCAAACATGATCAGCCGACGAACAGCATTCCTCCTAAAATCGTCCCTGCTCTTTCCAGCGGGCATTCTCGGGATGTTTGTGAGTGAACGGTATCAGTCAAATGTACTGCATAGGCAGATGCCAGGATGGCAGTTCATCGATGCTGCGCTTCCTTGGTACTTCTATTGCTGCGAATACATTTTTATTTTGGGTTGTTTCTTGGCGGTTCTGGCATTTGTGTCTTCGCTGCGGGACCGTTTTCGTCGCGTTCGGAGAGCAAAATGACCGAGTCGACCAAAGGGCGAGGGATTCAAGCAGTTTTGTAGCCGCACATATGAGTCGTCGTTCCCGATTCTTACTGATTGCCATGTCCACCGCGTTTGGAATTGCCACACTCGGGCTAGTCGCCGGCATCTGTTACGACCTGTATCTTGTTTCCGTCCGGCATGTGCAGCTCGAAAATGCGCTCGGAACCAGCATCGCGTACAATAAAATCCTCGGTGGAGTTGGAATCTTGGGAATGACTTTTTTCTTTGCGTTCTTGCTTTCCGCAATCGCCGACAAAAGACAGGACAAACACCGCTAAATGACCGACTCCGTAAAACTCATCGAATGCCCGCGCGACGCCTGGCAAGGCCTCCCGGAAATGATTCCCACGGAAACCAAAGTCGCCTACCTGCGCGAACTCATCACGGCCGGCTTCCAGCACATTGACGCAGTTAGCTTCGTCTCGCCCAAACACGTCAAGCAGATGTCCGACAGCGAAGAAGTGATGTCTCGCCTGCTCGATTCCCTTCCCGACGGCACAACGCTTCCCGAGATCATCGGCATCGTCGTCAACGAAAAAGGCCTCGAACGCGCCCTCGCCACCCCCGGCGTCTCCACCATCGGCTACCCGTATTCCATCTCCGCCTATTTCCGCCGTGCCAACGCCAACATGACCCGCGCCGAATCCCGCGCCCTCGTCGAAACCCTCAAACGCGAAACCAAAAAGGCCAACAAAGATCTCGTCATTTACATCTCCATGGCCTTCGGCAATCCCTACGAAGAACCCTGGGGCCCCGAAATCGTCCAAGACACCCTCGACTGGCTGAAGGACATCCGCATCACCACAGTCTCTCTCGCGGACACGGTCGGCACCGCCACTCCCGATCTCATTCACAATCTCTATTCCCAAGTAAAAGACCACGTCGCTGGCGTCGAACTAGGCGTCCACCTCCACTCCCGCCCCGACACCGCCGAAGAAAAAATCAACGCCGCCTACGCCGCAGGCTGCCGCCGCTTCGACTCCGCCCTGACCGGCCTGGGCGGCTGCCCCTTCGCCGGCGACTCCCTCGTCGGCAACATCCCCACCGAATCCGTCCTCGCCGCTCTAACAAAATTAGGCGTCACCCACAAGTTCAGTTCCACCCGAATCTCACAAGCGCTAGCCCTATCCAACGACATCCGCGCAAAATACGCAGCTCACGAGTAGCGGCCACTTTCAAGTGGCCAACCCCCTGAGCACATCGGCGTAGCGCCGGCTTCCAGCCGGCAAGCGTTCCGAAGTTCGAGCACAGCGATTCCTCGCCGTGCTCTGCTCTGCGCTCTCCGTGGCCCTCTGCTAACTCTGTGGTGAATTCCTACTCTTCGGCATTTGCAATTTCCCCCAAATTGTCCAACGATGGAACCGTTCCATCGAGGTTCTCTCATGGCCTACGAGACACTTCTTCTCGAATCCACCGAACACATCGCCACCATCACCCTCAACCGTCCCGACAAACGCAATTCCATCAACACCCAAATGATCGCCGATCTGCAATCGGCCCTCGACGCTATAGAACAATCCCACGCCCGCGTCGTGATCCTCACCGGCGCCGGCAAAACCTTCTGCGCGGGAATGGATCTGTCTCTCTTGCAAGCCATCGCCACCCAATCCCCCTCCGAAAATCAGGAAGACTCCCGCCGCATGGCCAAACTGTTTCGCCGCATCTGGAGCTACTCCAAGCCCTTAATCGCCGCCGTAAACGGCCACGCCCTCGCCGGAGGTTGCGGCATCGCCACCCTCTGCGATTTCACCATCGCCGTCCCCGAAGCCAAATTCGGCTACACCGAAGTAAAAATCGGCTTCCTCCCCGCCATCGTTTCCGTTTTTCTGACACGCCAGATCGGTGAAAAGCGCGCCCGCGATCTTTTGCTCACCGGCCGCCTGGTAGACGCTCCCGAAGCCAAAGAACTCGGCCTCGTCAACGAAATCGTCCCCGCCGAAAAATTAATCGCCCGCGTCAACGAACTCGCCGAAGTCCTCATCGCCGCCAGCCCCGTCAGCGTCACACGCGCCAAACGCCTGCTCATTTCCGCTGCCGCTGCCTCCCTCGACGCCGACCTCGAACGCGCCGTCCTCGAAAACGCCCGCATGCGCTGCACTCCCGACTTCAAGGAAGGCATCGCCAGCTTCCTCGAAAAGCGCAAACCCATCTGGCAAGACGGCACCGAAAAGAACTAGTCGGGAGCCGGTAGTCGGTAGTCGGGAGCTAGAAACCAATCGCTCGCTCAGTTCGGTTGCTGGACCTTTTTTCGAAGCCCCATCAACATCCGTAACAACTCTGCCGACTCGGACAAATACTTTCCGGCAGCAGCTACTGGAATGTAGCCAAGGTCCCGGCTCACCAACAGGAGGTACTCTGTTTCGGAAAGTGAGCCCTGTGCCATATTGAGGAAGTTCGCGTATTCGCGCGGACTGGCTCTTCTCGCCCCCTCGGCGATGTTGGTCGGCACTGATAGCGCCGCTCGCCGCAATTGCGAGGTAAGCCCAAACCGCTCAGCCACTGGAAAGGATTGTGTTGCCTTGTACATCTCCAGCACGAGCCTGTGACTTCGCTGCCAGACGAGTAGTTCCCGATAGTCCTGCATCGCAGATTACCTCTTAGATATGCTTATCACATGACTAACATCTAAAACAACCCGAACGGTCAAGCGATCTCATATCCTGACTCCTGACTACCAACTACCGACTCCGGACCCTTTCGGTCATACTTATAGTTTGACCCTGTGACCGCACCCATGCTCACTCATCACGACGTCACCATCCGCGTCCGCTACGCCGAAACCGACCAGATGGGCGTTGTCTATCACTCCAACTATCTGATCTGGTTCGAAGTCGGCCGCGTCGAACTCATGCGTGCCCTCGGTTTCGATTACAAACTTATGGAAATCAACGACGACACTTTCATCGTGGTTGCTGACGTCCACTGCCGCTATCACCATCCCGCCCGCTACGACGAACTCATCACTGTCCGCACCAGCATCCTCGAAGCAAAAAACCGCACCCTAAAGTTCGGCTATGAACTCCTCCGCCAGAGCGACAACAAGCTCCTGGCCACCGGCCACACCATCCACGTCGCCTGCAACCGCGCCGGCCACGTCACCCATTTCCCCAACAAATACAAAGCCGCTTTCCTATCCATGGCTCAACCAACTCCCTAGTCGGTGTAGGGGCGGCTTTAGGCCGCCTTCTTCTCTTCACGCCTTCTCTCCCTCCGCCGTTATCTCTCCGTGCCCCTCTTCTCTGCGTCCTCTGCGCCTCCTCCCCTCCTTCTCTGCGATAAATCCTTTTCCTTGTCTTGCCTCTCCCCAACTTTTAACTTTTAACATTTAACTTTAAACTGTTCTCATGCCCATCCCCCTAACCGGAAATGACCTCACCTTCGACCAACTCTACGCCGTTGCCTTGCGCAACGAACCCGTCTCTCTCTCCCCCGCCGCCGTCACCCGCATGAACGCCTCCCGCGCTGTCGTTGATCGCCTCGTCGCAGCCAACCAAACCGCCTACGGCATCAACACCGGCTTCGGCAAACTCGCTTCCGTACGCATCTCCGCCGAACAAGTCCGCCAATTGCAAATCAATCTCGTTCGCTCGCACGTCTGCGGCGTCGGTGCGCCGCTCTCCGCGCCGGAAGTTCGCGCGATGATGCTTCTCCGCGCCAATGCTCTCGCCAAAGGTTTAAGCGGAGTACGTCCTGTGGTAGTGGAAACACTCTGCGCGATGCTGAATGCCGGCATTCATCCAGTGATTCCCTCGCAAGGTTCGGTAGGCGCTTCTGGCGACCTCGCGCCGCTGGCGCACCTCGCCCAGGTTGTCATCGGCGAAGGCGAAGCCCACCTCAAGCAAGAGAAACTCTCCGGCGCAGACGCCCTGAAGCGCGCCGGGATCCTTCCCGTGGCCCTCGAAGCAAAAGAAGGATTGTCTCTCTTGAATGGCACGCAAGGCATGCTCGCCTTGCTGAGTCTCGCGTTGCTCGAAGCCGACACCCTGGCAGACTCCGCCGATGTCGCCGCTTCGCTCTCTCTCGATGCCCTCCGCGGCAGCCCCGGCGCTTTCGACGCCCGCATCATGCATGCCCGCGCCTACGCCGGAGCCGGCAAAACCGCCCGCAATCTCGCCCACCTCAACGAAGGCAGCCAGATCCGCGAATCCCACCGCGCCCCCGAGAAAGACACTCGCGTGCAAGACGCCTACAGCCTCCGTTGCACCCCGCAAGTCCACGGCGCGGTCCGCGATTCGCTCATCCAGGCGCGCGAGATGGCGCTCGTTGAATTAAACAGCGCCACCGACAACCCGTTGGTTTTTTGTAGTGGCCGGACTTCAGACCGGCCAGCCAACGAACCTTTCGATGGCCAAGGAGACATCGTCAGCGGCGGCAACTTCCACGGCCAGCCGCTGGCCATGGCAGCCGATCAAGTCGCCATCGCCATCGCCACCCTCGGCGGCATCGCCGAACGCCGCATCGAGCAGATGACCAACCCGCTCACCAGCATGCTTCCCGCATTCCTCACGCCCGACCCCGGCCTCAACTCCGGCTTCATGATCGCGCAGGTCACCGCCGCCGCGCTCACCAGCGAGAATCGCGCGCTTGCCACTCCCCATTCTGTCGATTCGATTTCTACTTCAGGCAATCAGGAAGACTACGTCAGCATGGGCATGAGCGGCGCCCGCCGCCTCGAACGCATGCTCCACAATCTCCGCCACATTGTCGCCATAGAGCTTCTCTGCGCCTGCCAGGGCATCGACCTCCTCGCCCCGCTGCAAACCGGCACCCTCGCCCAGAAAGCCTACGACGCCGTCCGCGCCGCCTCTCCCAAAGTCACCGCCGACCGCCCCCTCGCACCAGATATCAACGCCGTCGCAACCCTCGTCCACCAAGGCGCCATCGCCAAAATCCTCCACTGACGATCCTTTCGGTATCATTTCGGCAAGCCCTTCTCGTCATAGAGCAACTCTGCATGGTCATCGATAAGCGGGCCTCGGAAATGCTTCCTGAACTTTCTGCCGATTTCTCGCAATTCCTCAAGAGATACTTTTTTCACCTTGGCAGGTAGTCTCCGAGAAGCCTTCGAAGTATTCTTTCGTTTAGCCATCGAATCCTCCTAAACACGAATTCTCCGCGCCCTCTGCGTCTCTGCGTTAGGCCGTCTTTCTTCGGCGCCCGCCTTATCCCAGCGCTTCCAGAAAATACGTAAACATCCGCCACCCTGCAATGTAGCTGAACGGCGCAAGTTCCAGCGAATAATGCCCCACAGGCAGCTCCAGCGTCCGAGGCTCCGCACCGCTCTTCCGCAGCGCTCCCAGCATCTCGTGTGTCAACTCCGGCAAAAACGTAGGGTCGTACTTCCCGTACACCATGAACGTATTCCGGTCCGCCCCCATCCCCCGCTCCACGTACGGCATTGGGCTCACCGGCGCCCAATATTCGCGCAACTCATCCACGCTCACCTCGTGCCGCAACGCCTCCCAAACGTGGTTCGTCGTCATCCCCTTGCTCACCACGTCGGCAAAATAGGTGGACACGTGAAAAAAACCCCCGGCTCGCACCCGCTTGTCATGCACCAGCGTGATGTAACCGACCGACGATCCGATACTAGTTCCCATGATTCCCAGCCGCGTGTAGCCGCGCTCCTCCAGCCAGCTCAAACAAGCCCGCGCATCCTTCACAGCCTGCCGGTTTGCCGCCAGCGTCAGCCCAATGTTCGGCCCCACCAACTGATCCGCTCGCTCGTGTCCATTCGCCATCCGCCGGTCGTGATACGGCAAGCTCATCTTCATTGCCGAAATTCCCATCCGCTGCAGCCAGTGGCAGAGCGCCACCTGCCCATGCCACTTGGCATTCCAGTTCGGCAACACCAGCACCGCCGGCCCGTGCTTCCGCGCCGGAAAAAACTGCCCATGCACCACATTATTTTCCGGCCACGGTGATTCCACCGGACTCGTAAACGTCAGCACATTCTCCGAATCCAATCGGTAATCCCGCACCTCTTCCGCCGCATACCACTCGGCGCTCTTCTCAATCGCCATTCGCGCATATTCGCGCACCACGGCTCCCGGCTGTCCCGCGTTTCCGATATTTTCTTCGCTCGGCACTCGCCACTCGCCACTCGCCACTTTTGGGAGATGCTCCAATCCCCACTCAAACGGCCGCACCATCCGGTTATCGTCCGTCGTCCAGCGCCGGTGCTCGTAACGCCTGATCCAATGCTCATACCTGCTCATCGCCATAGTCTTCCAGTTTAACGAACACCTTGCCGCGCCCCAAATTCCCGCTCAACCGTTAGCCATGCGACACCCTCCACCGCACCCCGCGTTGAGCCTCTTCGCCGCCTGTGGCACAGTCGAAACTGTGATCCCGTCCCTCTTTTTTCTCTTTGGCCTTATCTTCGGCAGCTTCCTGAATGTTTGCATCTCGCGCATTCCGGAGGGCCTCTCCATCGTTTCCCCCGGCTCCCGCTGCCCGCGCTGCCTCACGCCGATCAAGCCCTACGACAATATCCCAGTCCTCGGCTGGCTGCTCCTTCGCGGCAAGTGCCGCACCTGCGCCCTGCCCATCTCCCCCATGTATCCACTCGTCGAACTCGCCGCCGGACTCCTATTCGTCCTCACTTACCACGAGTTCGGACTCACCCTGCCAACTCTAAAATGGCTCCTCTTTTCCTGCCTGATCATCGTTCTCGTCGTCACCGATTTTCGCGTCCGCCTGCTTCCTGATCTCGTCAATTTCCCCGGCCTGGCCATGGGCCTCCTGCTCGCAATTCGTGTTCGCATCTCCGATCCCACCGCCGCAACGCTTTTTTTTCTCAGCGGCTTTCGAAAACTCCCCCCTCATCCCGACCTCTTCTTCAATCTGCTGAACTCCATTCTTGGCGCGCTTCTCGGCAGCATGCTTCTTTGGGGTGCCGCCGCCCTCTATAAGCTCGTCCGCAAGCGCGACGGCATGGGCATGGGTGACGTCAAAATGATGGCCATGGTCGGCGCATTCCTGGGGCCACGCGGCGCCTTCCTCACGATTCTTCTGGGCACTCTCCTCGGTACCGTCGCCGGAGTTCTATGGGTCGGAATCCTCTATCTCTCCGGGTGGAAACGCTCTCTCGCGGAGCGCGCCGCAAGGCGCGGACTCGGCACCACCCCGGCCATCCGCTGGACGATTGCCACCCAATACCAGCTCCCGCTAGGCACGTTTCTCGGCGTCGGCGCTCTCGCCGTCGCGTATGCCCTACCATGGCTGCTTTCCATCCCCAAGCAATAGCTCTCCTCCCCTCCCCCGTTATCCTTTGGCATATCGCGGCTCCCCGCTGCTCCACAAAGCGTTACAATGTCCCTTGCGGTAAAGCTTCAGATACTTGGGAGCTCCCTGGCTGCTCCAGTGGAGGAAGGTAACCATGCTTTCATTGGCACTTTTGCGAATTTCCGCCCTGTCTCTTCTTCTCGGCGCTGCGCCGTTCACCACGCTTGCCCAACAGGATTCCTCTCAACCATCCTCCGGCGACCCCGTCGCCGATGCCGCACGCAAAGCTCGCGCCGACCAAAAAACCGCGCCCAAGCCCAAAAAAGTTTTCACCAACGACGATATTCCCTCCGCCCCGCCCTCGGCTCCTCCCGCCTCCGCAACCGCCGCGAACAAGGCTGCCGCTAATGCGCAGTCGGACGATCCGAACGCCAAGAAGCCCCTCGATCCCGAAGACGATCCGAAGAACGAAGCCTATTGGCGCAAGCACGCCCGGCTCTTGCGCACCAAACTCGCCACGGCTGAAAAAGAATTGGACATCCTCCAGCGGGAGCTCAGCAAAGACGAGCTTCAGTATTACCCCGATCCGCAAAAAGCCCTTCAGCAGCAATACAACCGCTCCGAGATCAACGAAAAGCGCTCCAAGGTAGACGCCAAAAAGACCGAAGTCGACTCCCTCAAGCAGCAGGTAGCCGACCTGGAAGACGCTGTCCGCAAAGCGGGCGGCGACCCCGGCTGGGTTCGCTAAACCACTCTCAACCCTGAATCATTCTCCGAATCTTGTGTTTGCGCGGGTTCTCCGCGAAAATAATCCGCGCGGGTGTCGCGCTACCCCCCTTCTCCGCGAGGACCCATGAGCGAACTGCACAGCCGATCGCCCGCGTTTCAACAAGCGTTGCGCCAAAGTGAACGCCTCCGCATCTACCTCCTGCTCTCCATTCTGGCTTTCATTCTCGTTCTTCGCGGCACACGAACGATTCTCGCGCCCACCCCGGACAACCTCGCCACACTTTACATGTTCCTGGCTCTGATCGGTTTTCTGGGAGCCGTCGAATTCGTCACTCTCTACGCCCTGGGCCGCGCCATCCGAGACTCGAAGCCCATGGCCAAGCCATTCTGGTTCCTGAATATTTTGGTGGAAATTGCTCTCCCCGCTGTCAGCATCGCCAGCGCCGCAAGTCTCGTTATCGCTCCCGGCTACCGTGCGCTGGCGAATCCGTCCTTCCTCATCTATTTCGTGTTACTGATGCTCACCATCCTGCGCCTCAATCCGCCGCTCAGCGTGCTTTGCGGTTTCCTTGCTTCGGGCAGTTATCTTGCCGCCGCATACCATCTTGGCTGGCGGCCTCTGCACCCTACCGTGGATATTTCCCTTTTTGCTCCGCAGAAAAATGTAATCACCTACGGCATCAGCCTTATCGTCGTTGGAATCACCGCGGCCGTTGTGGCGCGCGAATTCCGCAGGCAGGTGGAGGCTGCACTTCGCGAGGCGGAAACCCGCCGCCAGATGGAGCACATGCAACACGATCTCGAAGTCGCCCGCTCCATCCAGCAATCCCTCCTGCCCCACTCCATGCCGCAAGTCCCCGGCTGGGATATCGCCGCCTGGAACCAGCCTGCCGATCAAACCGGCGGAGATTATTACGACTGGCAGCCTCTGCCCAACGGAAAATTCGTCACCGCCCTCGCCGACGTCACCGGCCACGGCATCGGCCCAGCCATGCTCGCCTCCGTCTGCCGTGCCTACGCGCGCACCAATTTCCGCAATCAGGATTCGGTTCTCAAAGCGATGGAAGAAATCAACTCCGCCGTTGCCGCCGACGTCCGCGAAGGCCGCTTCATCACCTTTGTCGCCGCGATCTTTGGCTCTGACAGTTCAGCCGTCGAGCTTCTCTCTGCCGGCCACGCCCCGCTCTTTCTCTACCGGCGCAAGAACGACAGCTTCGACATCATGGAAGCCCACGGCCCTCCCCTAGGCATTTCCGACGCATTTTTCTCGGATCCGCCGCACAGTCTCCAACTCGATTCCGGCGACCTGCTGCTCCTGGCCACCGACGGCTTCTTTGAATGGGAGAATGCCCGCGAGGAACAATTCGGGCACGACCGCCTGGGACAAACCATCCGCGCGGCACGCGATAAATCCGCCGCCGAAATTATCTCCACCCTGCATCAGGAAGTTTTGCATTTCGCGGGCGGCACCAAACAAATGGACGACCTAACCGCCATCGTCCTCAAGCGCGCCTAAGCCAACGTAGCGGCCACCTTCAGGTGGCCGAGCAGGTGGGTAAGAGAACCATCCGCAACAACCCCCTTTCCAAATCTTTTGTAGGGGCGGGGCTCGCCCCGCCCGCCGTAACGGCTACGCTAAAAATCAAATTGGAGAAGAATCCCAACAGTGCTATGGGCTAGCCAGCTTCCTAATTCACGTACCCGCCGTCGCCCAGTGACTCCGTTCCTTCAAGGATCGCCAGCCCTTCGCGCAACGCTTCCGTTCCCTGCTCCAGCGCGCTCCACGCCACGCGCTCTGATTCTTTCGCAATCTTGTCCAGGCACGCTTCCAGCGCTACTTCATCCTCCAGAATCCGCGTGTCCAGCAGCTCCACCATCCGCTCCATCGCCTTCTGGTGAATTTCTCCGAAAGCCTTTTCCAGCGAAACTTGTCCCACGCACAAATCGCACACCAGTTCCGCGTAGCTCGATTCCAATCCGCTCGCTTCGATGCGGTCCTGCAATTCGCGCAGCGCCAGTTCCGCCACGCTCGTTTCCATGGCTTTCGTTTCCGTTTGTGTTCGGTTCATGGCGTGGCTCTCCTTCCGAGCGGCCTCTTCCCGCTGAGACTACTGGCTCCTTCCCTGTTGCCACAATAGGCTAGTCGTATCAGTCAATACTCCACTGCACACAAATCCAGACTGTTCCAATCTGGCTATTTCCCGCCCTTCTTTTTTTTCCCCGCTTTCGCCTTTTTCATTGGATCCAACTTCTCCCACCGCGCCACAAACCGGCTCACCCGCCGTTCCAGCGTCGCCTGCGACTTCACCGCCACCAGGTATCTCACAATCTGCCTTCTCAATGCGGTCGTCACCGCGCGAAACCTCTTCTGTGCCTTTGGCGCATTCCTCAACGCCAGCACTAATGCCGGCGGCAATTCCGGTTCCCGCGATTCCTCGTCCAACTCAATCGCTATTTCCACCACCGCACCAGCATCCACCCGCAACTTCCTCCGAATCGTTCCGTGGATCGCCATCCGATAGGCGCCCTTCCCGCGCGAAACCAGCGTCGTCCGCACCGGAACTCCCTCCACGGTTCCCATCACTGGAACATGCGCCGCACTCCCAAACTTCTTCGATACCTCCCGCGGCACATCCACGTAGCGGATTACCCCCACCTTGTAGATGCTCCCCGCGAAGACTTGGACTCCGGAATTCATGCCCGCATCATAACGCAAGACTCTTTTTTCCCGGCCAGCCCTGTGGTACAAACTGTTATCCCTGTGGCATAGGCTCCATCGCGAGTGCGTCCACCGCTGCTCTCCCGAGAGGAGTTGTACATGTATTGGACTCTACGCTCCGCCACTTGCTGTCTCCTGCTCCTGTCCTGCGTCACCCTATCCTCCGCACAAACTCCCGCTCCAGCCGATACGGAAGCCGCCGCCGACCAGGCTTATCAGGCCCACGACTGGCAAGCCTCCGAAGCCGCTTACTCTTCCCTGACCAAGTCTTCTCCCTCCAACGCCCGCTTCTGGTATCGCCTCGCCACCGCCCAGAAATCCCTCGGCAAATATGACGCCGCGCTCGAATCCTTCGCCACAGCGGAAAAGGCGGGGACGCCGCGCTATCTTTCGCAATACGCGACTGCCGAAGCTCAGGCACTCAAAGGAAATCCCGATGCCTCTTTCCGCGCGCTCGATGAAGCGCTCAAAGCCGGTTACGCCCTTCCTGATCAGCTTTCCACCGATGCCGACTTGGCTTCCCTCGGCAACGACCCCCGCTTCGCCAAAATACTCGACCAGGCCAGACGCGCCCAGGCTCCCTGCAAATTCGGCCCTGAATTCCGCCAGTTCGATTTCTGGATCGGCGAATGGAGCGTGGTCACCGCAAAAGGCGAAATGCCCGCCGGAGATAGCCGCATCGAACTCTCCCTCGGCGACTGCGTCATCGTGGAAAACTGGGCCAGCAAAAACAGCCTCTACGCCGGAAAAAGCTACAACGTCTACAACGTCGCGGAAAAACGCTGGGAGCAGTTCTGGGTGGACAACAGCGCGGGCATGATCCACTTCTATGGCGGCCTGAAAGATGGCGCGATGGATTTTTTCACTCAGGACCAATCGCAGCCCGATGGCACCTCCAACCAGCGCCATCTCCGCTTCTTCCCGCTGGCGCCCGACAAAGTCCGGCAATTCAGCCAGGCCTCCGCCGACCACGGCAAGACCTGGACCGACGAATACGATTTCATCTATACGCGGAAAAAGAACTAGGCCTTCACGCCGATGTGTATTGCCACCGACTTCAGCATCATCAGCACGTAGCGCACGTTCATGTATCCCACTTCCCCCATCAATCCCGCCAGCTCGTTCGGATGGAAAAACCTCGCCACCGACTTCGGCAGGTAAGCATACGCCGCGGCATCTCCGGAGATGATGCCGCCGATCTTCGGCAAAACTTTCTGGCAATAAAAACGGTATGCATCGCCGATCAGCCCCGGCGCCGGTTCGGTAAACTCCAGTATCGCAACCGTCCCCCCCGGCTTCAGCACCCGCTGAATCTCCCGCAACCCCGCCTCATAATTTGCAAGATTCCGAAATCCAAACGCCGTCGTCACCAGGTCAAACGACGCATCCGCAAACGGCAAACGCAGCGCGTCCGCCTCAAAAAATGGCACAGGCGCGGTACCATTTGCTTCCGCAACGGCCTTCGCTCTCGCCCGCACCAGCATGCTGTGTGAAAAGTCCGCCCCGATTATCTTCGCCTTCGCTTTGCGCCCCAGCGAAAACGCCAGGTCCCCCGTCCCGCAGCAAAGGTCCAACACCCGCGCGTCGCCCCGCTCCAGAATCGGCCGCAACTCCCGCGCCGCACGCGCCCTCCAGCGCTTGTCCATCTGCCCGGAAAGCAGATGATTCAACAGGTCGTAGCGCGGCGCAATCCGCGTAAACATCTCCCGCACTTTTCGCGAAGCGTCCTGCTCGCTGCTCGCGCCCTCCGGCTGGGTTCCCTTCGGCAACGCGCTTTCGTAGGGGCACGATAAATCATGCCCTCTTGGGGTGGTCTCAACCATTGCACTTTCCCAGCGATTCCACCGGCTTCACAAAAACCTGCGGTGCGCACCTCAAAACGCACTCCACGGTCTTCTCCGGCACCCCGTCAAACGTCCGCGCCTGTCCCAGTTTTTTCGACAGTACAAACCGCAACTTCCCTCCGCGCGTCTTTTTATCCGACCGCATCGCGTCCATCATCTCCCTCGTGCTCACATCCGGCCATGGCGGCAGCGGCCCGATCTGCCGCACCAGCGCCACGATTCGCGACACCACGTCCGCTGGCGTTCCCGCCACTTCATGTCCCAGCAGCGCCGCGCACATCATTCCCCACGCCACCGCTTCTCCATGCTGAAAATGCCGGTACCGCGTCACCGACTCCAGCGCGTGCCCGAACGTGTGCCCAAAATTCAACATCTCGCGCAACCCGGATTCCTTCTCGTCCTTGCTCACCACCTGCGCTTTAATCTCAATCGAACGCCGGATCACCTGCTCCAGCGCCCGCGCATCGCGCCCCAAAACCGAGTCCATCCGTTTTTCCAGAAACGCAAACAGTTTCGCGTCTGCGATCACGCCGTACTTGATCACTTCCGCCAGCCCCCCGCGAAACTCCCGCACCGGCAGCGTCGTCAGCAACTCCGGATCCGCCAGCACCATCCGCGGCGGATAAAACGCCCCCAAAAGATTCTTTCCTTCCGGCAGGTTTACGCCGGTCTTTCCGCCCAGCGCGCTGTCCACCTGCGCCACCAGCGTCGTCGGCACATGCACCAGCGGAACTCCGCGCAGGTATGAAGCCGCCACAAATCCGCCGACGTCTCCCACCACGCCGCCGCCAATCGCCACGATCAACGCGTGCCGGTCCGCCCCGGCCGCAACCAGCGATTGTGCCAGCCCTTCCACCGACTGCAGATTCTTTTCCGATTCCGCGTCATCAAACAGGTGCACGAACGGCGCCAGCCGTGCCGGAATCCCCTGCCGTATCTTCCTCTCCAATACATGCCACACCGGCGGCGACGACAGAATATGCACGCTGGAAAATTTTCCCAGCCGCGCAATCTCCTTCTGCGCCTTCGCAATCACCCCGCTCCCGCAAACCACCGAATATTTTCCGGCTGCGGAGCGAACGGCAATGGCCTTTGTCTGTGCGGATTTCATGTCTCTTTGCGGGCAATTTCAATGTAGCACAAGCCCGAACTTCACCAAACTCAAGGGGCGAGAGATTGCTCACCAGTCGCTCGAATGTAGCCGAAAGGTCTTAAAATCAATCCAAGGTCTGGTGACTTGCGGCCCACGAACTAAAACGGAGAACACAATGTCCAACAGCATCTCAACCTTGCTGCTTCGCAATCTCAGCGACGTATTTGGCGAAAATGACCCTGCGCGGCGCCGCGCTGCACTCGATGAGCTCTATCACGAAGACGCAGTTTTCTATGACCCAAAAGGCGGCACTTTTCGTGGTCGTGATGAGATCTATCGCATTGCCGGCGTGATAAAGGCAACACATCCGGATTTCAAGTATCAGCCCCTCTTCCCTCCCGAAGAATTGGGTGACGCCGGACGGGTGAAATGGGTCTCCGGCACTCCAGGCAAACCCCCTGCTTATGCGGGAACCGATTTCATCGTCGCCCGCAACGGCCGCATCGCCGCGCTGTATCTCTTTTTCGACGATCTTCCGTAAAGCCAAACGCAGCCAGCAAGCTAGTGCCCCGCGGCCGGCTTTCCAGGCTCCCACAATTCCAGCGGATTCCCCTCCGGGTCCTTCAGGTGGGCAAACCGGCCGTTGGGATAAGTCTGCGGATCAATCTTGACCTCAGCCCCCGCGGCTTGCAGCTGCGCCGCCATTTTGTCCAGACTCCGAACTCGAAAGTTCATCATCCAGCCCTTCTGCACATCGAAATAACTGCTGGTCTCCTTGAATGCGGCAAAAGCCGTGGCCCCGGCCTCTTGCTGCCACGGGGATTGCCCGGCGCTGGTTGGTATCAGCGAAATCCCCAGGTGCTCCTTGTACCAAACCATCAGCGCTTTCGGATCCTTCGCTCGGAAAAAAAATCCTCCGATCCCCGTCACTTTCTCTATTTCCGTTTCCCCTGCCATCTCATCGCGAACACTACCTCCCGCAGGCGACGGGGAAATCTCTGGCTCCGCGGCCATTCCGATGTAGTTTCGTCCCAGGATCAGGCTCGATCCGAAAGCCAATGACACAGTTCGAAGCAGTTGGCGTCTTAAAGAAAGCATCCTCTTCTCCTCTCGATCAGTGCGCGGATGGGCCTACACTACCTGCGCAAACAGGCCTCTGGAAAGCAAAAAGTTTAAGTTTATTCAAACTGACTCTGAACCGTGGGATGTGCGTTGTATACTCTCTCCCGCCGGAAATTCCGTCAGCTCTTCCGGTGATTTCCGAACTTTCGATTTTCGCCTGCCCAGCCGCCAACTCTCCGCTGCATTCCACGGCGCTGCGCACGACAGGAGCCGCCTCCAACATGTTTCTCCCGAATGCAAAGCTGCGCAGTAGCTTGATGCTCGCCTTCGCCGCGCTTGTTCTCGGACTTCCTCTCTGCGCCGACAACGCCTCCACCCGCCCCGGCCGGCCTATCCCGTCAAAGCATTCAAATACGATCAGTAACGGCGCAAATCGCGCCAAGGTAGCGCCGGCATCCTGTTTACCCTGAGGGACGAAGGGCCGGCAAGCGTTCCGAATCTCGCCTCCCGGCGAGCTCAATTCAGGATTGTCGGGGAATCGCCAATCCGCGCGGGGCCTGTCGCGCTCGCGCGGTCAAACACTTATTTCTTCAATTCAATCTCTTTCACCGACTCCAAAATCGTATGTCCCACAATCGCCAGCGTCTTCGCGCTGATCTTATCCATCGTGTCATCGGTCGTATGCCAGTACGGCACATCGTTCTGCGTGTCCAGATCCATGATGTCCACCGACGGCACCTTCCGCGCCGTAAACGAGTAATGATCGTCCCCGCCAAAATCCGTCGTCGCTTTCACAAACACCTCGCCGTACCCCAGCCGCTCCGCCACGTTCCAAACCATGTCCTTCAGCCACTTCGTGGACTCGCCGTCGCGTTTAAAATGCGGATTCCGCCCGCCAACAATATCCGCCAGCACAAACGCCTTTATTTTCGCCAGGTCCCCGTCCACCGCCATTTTCGCGGCCATCTCCCGGCTACCGTACCGGTTATCAGGATCCGCCCACTCCCGATTCACCGCTTCTTCCCCGTCAAAAAACGCAATCCACACCGCGTACTTCCCCGGCTGCTTCCGCGCGCACAGCAATCGCGCTATCTCCAGCATCACGCCCGTGGATGACCCCGCATCGTCCGCGCCCACAAAATTCTCCATCCGCTTCGTATCGTAATGCGTCCCCAGCAAAATAATTCCCGGTTTCTGCCCAGGCATCTTCGCCACGATATTTTTCATCGGCAGCCGCCCCGCCGGAGTGTCCGCCGAAAACGAATCCGTCTCCACGGCGCAGCCGTACGACTTCAATTCCGTTTCCAGATATTCCTGCAGCTTCCCGAGCGCCGGCGAACCCGCCGGCCGCGGCCCATAACTCACTTGCTTCGCCACCTGCTCGTAAGCCCGCTTCCCATCAAATCCCCCGGTTTTGTCCGGAGCCGGTGCCTCATCCGCCGGGTTCGGAGCAGGACCCGCCACCGCGCTCATGAAAGGTGGCTGCCCCGCATTCGCCCCGCCGCTGTTTGTCGAAGCACCCGGCTCCGACTTGCATCCCAGCGCAACACCTGCCAACACCGCCAACACCATCACCCGCGTCAATCCAAATGCCCCCATCTGCTCCCCGCTCCTCTGCCCCTCTGCGAATCTCAGAGTTCTCTGCGCCTCTGCGTTAGGTTCTTCTTCTCCATTTTCACTTTTCCAGTTTCGATTTTTCTGCCCGCTCCGCCTCCAGCCGCTTCCGCTTCTTCCTCACCACCACCGCCGAAACCGCAATCCCCACAAAATACAGCGCCACCATCGGCGCCATGAAGATCAGCATCGTCGTCGCATCCGGCGTGGGCGTGATAATCGCCGCCACGATCGAAATAATCAAAATCGCGTACCGGAAGTTCTTCCACAAAAACGTCGGCGTCACGATTCCAAACAGCGTCAGAAAGAAAATCAGGATCGGCAGCTCAAAAACCAGCCCCAGTCCCAGCAGAATCATCAAGATCAGATCGAAATACTCGTTAATGCTCAGCAGCGGCGCCACCGTCCCGCCAAAGTTCTGAAATCCCACTAGAAACTTCAGTATGGATGGCAGCGTCACAAAATATCCGAACGCGATCCCCATCAAGAAAAGCAGCACCGTCGAAAACAGAAATCCCGTCACCGCGCTTCGTTCGTGTTTGTACAAAGCCGGCGCCACAAACAGCCAGATCTGGTAGAGCACCACAGGCGACGCCAGCACCAGCCCGATATACACTCCCAGCGTGATGACCAGATTCACCGCTCCCGCCGGATGGTTGTAATACAGCTTGTCCGAATATCCCGCCGCCACCAGCGCCTTCTGCATCGGCTCATTGATGAAGTGGATCACTTTGGGCGCGATATAAACCCCGGCAAACGCCCCAATCCCGATCGCATACAACGAATTGATAATCCGCTTCCGCAGTTCGGACAGATGCTCGAAAAACGTCATCTGGCCGCCGCTCTCTTCCAGTCGTGCCGCGATGGAATTGTCAGGCTGGCTGCTGTTGGTCATGGGAGGGGGGAGGTTCGCTCGGACTGGTTTCCGTCTTCAATTCAGTGCTCGGGGATTCCGCGGATGGGGCTACGCTTTCGCCGTTCGGCGCGTCTAATCGGGGTATAGCTTCGGCTTCCGGCTTCACCACGGGTCCATCCCCAGCCGGGTAGTCCGCAGCCGCTTCCGGGAGGGTTTCCGTGCCAGAGGTCGCGCTCGACGTCGCAGGCGATTGCAGGCCCTTAGCCTGGGCCTCCGCTGCTTCCGCCTCGGCATTCTTCTTCCGTAGCTCCGCCACCCGCGCCTGGCGCTCCAAATCCCGCATTTCCTCTTCAAACGCGCTCTTGAAGTCCGTCGAGGCCTTGCGGAATTCCGCCATCAATTTGCCCAGGCTGCGCGCCAATTCCGGCAGTTTCTGGGGTCCAAAGACCACCAGCACCACCAGAAACACCACAATCATGTGCGGTACGCTAAGCATAGGTAAAAAGCGCCGTAAAACGCCCTGTGTGCATCATAGAAAGGGCAGCCAATGGTGTCAAACGAGAGTTCCGTTTTGCATGTTATACTGGGTTTTACCCTAAGGGCGAGGTGTCCATGAATCCTGAACGTCGTGGCCTGATCCTGGTAGTCGTAGTCCTTCTCATCTCCGGCATCCTCGGCGGCATCTACGGCCCCTCCGTCCGAGCCACCACCGCATCCTCGGACGACTATCAAACCGCCGTCCGCGACTTCACCAATGTCCTTTCCGTCGTCCAGGCCAATTACGCCGAGCCCGTGGACGCCGACAAGGCTGTCTACCAGGGTGCCATCCCCGGCATGCTCCGGATGCTCGACCCCCATTCCAATTTCTTCGACGCCCGCCAGTTCGCTCTTCTCCGCGAAGACCAGCGCGGCAAGTATTACGGCGTTGGCATGGTCGTGGCCCCCCGCGAGAACCACACCGTGGTCATGTCTCCTTACGTCGGAGCGCCCGCCTATAACGCCGGCCTGCGCCCGGGCGATATCATCGCCAAGGTCGACGAAAAATCCACCGACGGCCTGACCACCAGCGAGGTCGCTGACCTTCTGAAAGGCCCCAAAGGCACGGTCGTCAAGATCACCGTCACCCGCGAAGGTTTCACCGAGCCGCTCGTCTTCACCGTCACCCGCGACGAAATTCCCCGCCACTCCGTGGACATCGTCACCATGCTGAAGCCCGGCATCGGCTACATGCGGCTGAACCAGTTCAATGAAACCACCGACCGCGAAATCGCCGAGGCTCTCAAGCAGCTCGGCGCCAACTCTCTTGATGGCCTGGTCCTCGACCTCCGCGGCAATCCCGGCGGCCTGCTCAACGAAGCCGTTGCCGTCGGCGACATGTTCCTCGAAAAGGGCCAGCTGATCGTTTCCTATCACGGCCGCAGCGCCCCGGAGCGCCGCTTCTACGCCGTGCGCGGCAACCAAGGTATGAACGTGCCGCTCGTTGTCCTGGTCAACAACAACTCCGCCTCCGCCGCCGAAATCGTTTCCGGCGCCATCCAGGATCATGACCGCGGCCTCGTCGTCGGCGAAACCACTTTCGGCAAGGGCCTCGTCCAGACCGTCCAGCCTCTCTCTGAAAATACCGGCCTCGCGCTCACCACTGCGCGTTACTACACACCCAGCGGCCGCCTGATCCAGCGCGACTACAAATCCATCTCACTCTACGAATATCACTACGAGCGCAAAGTTCCCGATCACCCGACGGAAATCCGCCAGACCGACAGCGGCCGCCAGGTAACCGGCGGCGGCGGCATCACCCCGGACACCATCGTTCCCTCCCCCAAGTACGACAAGTTCCAGGAAACACTTTTCCGCGCCGATGTTCTCTATCCCGCCGAACAGGGCGTCGCCGGCTTCACCCGCTATTTCCTCGGCACCAAGCCCGCCGTCACCCACAGCTTTGAAGTGGACGACAACGTCCTCCGTGAATTCCGCAACTACCTTTCGAAGCACAACGTGAAATACACTGAAGTCGAGTTCGCCGACAACCTCGATTGGATCAAGCGCAAGATCAAGCAGGAAGTCTTCATGTCCGCCTACGGCACCCAGGAAGGCGACAAGGTCCTCCTCGCCGCCGACCCGCAAGTCCAAAAAGCGGTCGAGTCCATTCCCCAGGCCCGCGCCCTCTACGAAAACGCCCGCAAAGTCGTAGCCCAGCGCAACGGCTCCGGCCACGACCAGCCGTAATCCGAAGCACGTTCAAGGAACTCCATGTAGCGCTGGCTTTCATGCCAGCGCTCTTTTTTTGTTGCCGTCGTTCCGTCAACCCTACGGACGGTCTCTGAGCCGTCCGCTTCCTGCCCGGTGTGCCACACAACAAATTCTCGTCACGTTGGAATCTTCCGCAAACCTCTGCTAACATTTAAAAGGTTGCTACTCGTGGGCGAGTAGCTCAGCTGGGAGAGCGCATCGTTCGCAACGATGAGGTCGCCGGTTCGATCCCGGTCTCGTCCACCAAATTCACACTTCTCATCCCAAAACATTTAACGCGCGGGAGAGCGTCCCGGTCCTAACCGGGAAGGTCGCCGGTTCGATCCCGGTCTCGTCCACCAAATTCACCCTTCTCATCTCTCTGTTGTGGCGGCCTAAAACTGTGCGATTTTGGACAGACACGATCGCCTCAGAAGAATATATTTCGTCTTAACCTCAAGATGTCTCGAATACCCCTGGCCTGCGACAGTCCTTAACCTGACCCGTTGAAAACGTCGCAGGCCCTCCTCAAGCGGCTATTTCCACTTCCGTTTCAATTCTGAAACAATATTCACGGGAGCAGTTGTTATCCAGACCGATTTGCGCGGACAATGATGCTGAGAGGTCATACCATGAA
>DASSGS010000028.1:0-31269 GCA_035693365.1 Candidatus Acidiferrum sp.
ATGTTGCCCGGAGCCGAGGAAACCTTCCTTGACCGCCTCCAGCCGGAAATTGCGGATTGGCAATACGATTTGTACGAACAGATCCTGGGCGGCATTTCCTTCGGTGCGGTGGATACACCAGCCGGCCCGCTCGATATCATCCGTCAACGAAATCTGCTCTCGTCTCACACCGATGCACACGTGCGCGAACAAGCATTCAAACGCCGCCTGGAGGGATTCTCCAGCCGCCGCGACCTTTTCGCTTTTGCCCTGATCCACACCGTGCAGGCGCAGGCGGCTCTTGCCCAATTGCATCACTATCCGGATGCACCCGCGCGCAAATACAGCAGTATGTACCTGCAGCCGGAGCAAACCCGCGCCCTTCTGACCGCGATGGCGCAGCATGGCGACGTCGTTAAACGGTTTGAGAAAATTCGCTCCGCCGAGTATCAACTCTCAAATCACGCGCAACTCCAGCCGTGGGACCTCGCCGCTCCTCCGAACGACTTTCCTCTCCCCGTAACTCCGCTTGCCGACACCTCCGGCATTTTCCACCAGGCTTTCGCGGGACTCGGCAGCGAGTATCAGCAAGCTTTCGACGCGCTGCTGAATCCTCTCAATGGACGAGCCGATATTTTGCCCGGCGGCGCGCCGGATCGGTATTCAGGCGGCTTTTCCTCCGGGTTTCCCGGGAACGCCAGCCTGGTCTTCATCGGCCGCTATGACGGCACCTTCAAAGATCTCTCCGTGATTGCCCATGAAGGCGGCCACGCGGTCCATCGCGCATTCATGTCCGCAAATGGTGTCAAGCCCCTGTACGCCAACGGGCCAAACTTCCTGTTTGAATCCTTCGCCGCGTTCAACGAACTCGTGCTCGCCGACTATTTCGCCGAACACGCCGCGGATCCCCGCTTGCGGCGCTACTACCTCGAACAATGGCTGCGCATCAAAGGCCTCGACGCCTTCTACGGCGCGCAGGATGCCCTGCTCGAGCAGCAAATCTACGACGGCGTGTCCAAGAACAGCATCCGAAGCGCGGACGACCTCGACAAACTAACGCTCCAGATTGATGAGCAGTTCTCTCTCTTTCCTGCCACTACTCCCGAACTCCGCAATCGCTGGGCCACGCTTTCCCTCCTGTACGAAGACCCGCTCTACAACATCAACTACGTCTACGGGGGCCTTTTGGCACTGAAGTACTACCAGCTCTACACTGCCGATCGAGGGCGTTTCCTGCCGAGCTACATCGCCTTGCTGAAAAACGGCTTCGACGCCCCGCCTGCCGTCCTGCTCCAACAACATTTGAATATCAATCTGTTCGACGAATCCCTTCTCAAAGACGACCTCGCACTGCTGAATCATCGCCTGGCTCAACTCGATTCCGGCTCACCGAATTGAATCTACTTGCAGAGTCTAAAGGCAAAGCGATTGTCAGCCTGAGTCTGTTGTAGCCGGGCCTTTGTCTTTGGCGTAGAATGCATTCCTCTCAAATTCCCGCCTGTCCGGAGGTGTCGGATGGGGTAACTTCATCCAAAAAGACTCAAACGATTTTCCAGAATTGTTGGCTCCAGCGAATTCCTGCCGCTCTGCTCTTTTTCGCAGGGCTCGCCGGCTGCAACACCTGCGTTACATTCATTTCCAACCCGCCTAACGGCACGCTTGGCATCGTGTCGAGTAATCCGCCACCCGCTTGCACGATTCCGAAGGTGACGATGAGTGCCGTCCGCCTTCGGCTGGGTATTCCGCCCGCCTGCGATACTTGCAACGGCTCTAACCAGGCCCAGCACATTATCCTCACCATCCGCGGAGTCGCGCTCAACTCGAACGCCTCTGCGCAAAACGATTCGCCGGATTGGCAGGAATTATTGCGGCCCGAACTTGACCAGAGCCCCCTCCAAATCGACCTCATGGAAAGCAATGCCGCTCAGGGCGTTCAGGAACCCTTCAGAGCAACCGCAGTTATCCCCGCCGGAATCTATCGTCAGTTGCGCCTGCGTTTCGCCCCCAATCACACTGCGGCCGACGATCAACTTTCAGAGAAAAACAGGTGTGGCGGGGGAATATTCAATTGCATCGTCATGGCGGATGGCAGCGTCCACCCGCTTCAACTCGATGCGGCTTCGTCCGAGATCCGCATCATGCCGGACAGAATGGACGGCGCCGCTCTTTCCTTCTTCTCTGACGCCAACGCGGATCTGATCATCGAAATGAAACTCACGTGGGAATTGTCTCCCTCTGCCAATGGAAGCGTGCAACTCGTGCCAACGCTTACCAGCAGCGCGAAGGTCCGGCGCATCGGGTTGAGTGACCTACGCAACCCGGACTAGGACCCCGAGCCGTTTCACAGGTGTATACTCCCCGCAAGAGGAGGGAACATGCTGCAACAAGCGGGTCAAGCAGAAGCCCGGGACCTCGAGTGGTCGTGTCAGGCCGTTTCCCCGATGGATGAACCCTGCGACACGACCGCAACTTTCCATTGCGGCATCTGCGGGCGGTGGTTCTGCGCGGCGCATGCCGAGGATGAAAACTGGCACACCTGCGTTCTTCCGCCGGGTGACGAAGGCGGCGAGGGCTAGTTACTCTTCAGCGGCAAGCGTGGCGTCGTTCCAATCGCGCGCCGGCCAACACTATTTCACCGGCGGCACATAGGGAATAGTTCGCGCAAACAGCCAGCACAAAAAGAACACCACCGGCACATGCACGGCCAGCTGCAGCATTCCGTAGCCAACAATGTCCCGCGCTTTCAGTTTCAAAATCCCCAGCAGCGGCAGCATCCAGAACGGATTCACCAGATTCGGCAGCGCTTCCGACGCGTTGTAAATCTGCACCACCCAGCCAAGATGTACCTGATTCAAGTTGGCCGCCTGCAGGACGTACGGCGCCTCCACGATCCACTTACTTCCGCCCGATGGAATGAATACGCCAAGCACCGCCGAATACGTCGCCACCAGCAGCGGATACGTGTTGTGTGTGCTGATCGAAGAGAACAGTTTCGCCAGCGCCTCCGCCACGCCTGTTCCCACAATCATCCCGAAGATCACCGCGTAAAAGGGAAACTGGATCAGCACGCCGCCCGTCGCCGGCACACAATCGGCCACCGCGCGCATAAAGCGCTTCGGCCGCCAATGCAGCAAAAGCCCCACCGTAATAAACATCAGGTTATAGGTATTCAGATCCAGCGCCGCCAGCGCCCCCTGCGTCGAAGTGCGAAAGACGTCCACCAGGTACCAGCACAGCAGCGCGGCGACCAACACCGTCAGCAGCGGGCTATACTCCAGCCATTCCCCCGGCTTGCTCCGCGTTTCCAGGCTCGCGCGTATGGGTTCGTACTTGATCCCGTACGATTCCGCCGTCCGCGCGTTCTCCGGTGACGGCGTCGACAAATAGGCAATCAGCACGGACATCGCAATCAGAACCACCGTCGTCGCAATGCTCTGCCACAGAAAAACAGTCTGTGTCAGCGGAATCAATCCGCTGATGTTGAACAACGTCGCCGGCATCGCCGTCTTTGTCGCCATCAGCATCGCCGCCGATGACGACAGCCCCATCGCCCACACCGCACCCAGCCCCAGATATCCAGCCGCGCCCGCCGCGCGGTAATCCATCCCCTTCACCCGATGCGCCAGTTCCCGCACAAACAGCCCGCTGAAAATCAGGCTCAAGCCCCACGAGACGAGTGACGTCAACATCGAAAACAGCGCCACCATCGCCACCGCGCCACGCGGCGTCTTCGGAATTCCCGCCAGCGCCTGAATCGCGCGATAAACAATCGGCGTCGAAGCCACAACGTATCCGCCGATGATAATCATCACCATCTGCATGGTGAACGGCACCAGCGTCCAGAAATTCTTCCCGCCCTGGATCGCCAGTTTCGCCGGACTCTCCCGCAACAGCAGTCCCGCAACAAACACCACCACAATCCCAATCAGCGCAAAAATCAGCGGATCGGGAAACCACCGCTCGCTCCAGTTCGCCAATCCCAATCCAAATCGCACCAGCCCTTGTTCCCGAACCGCCGCCTGCTTCTCTTTCGGCTCACTCATGTTCAACCACCTCGGTTCGGCAGCGAACTCCGCGAATCTCAAGCGTCCCCACGCCGCGGAAGTCCCTCGAGCCTGCCGCTCAGTGCCCGCATTGTAACGCGTGTCCCTCAAAAAAAGAGCCTTTTCGCCTGCCGCACAGCCTCCGCCCCCGAAGCGCATACGCAAAAAAAAAGGCCGCTCCGAAGAGCCGCTCTTAAATTTTCAACTTTTAACTTTCCCCCTTACTTCCACTCAGCAAGCGCCGCGCGCAACCGCCGCACCACCCGCTCCTGCGTCAATGCCACCATCGTGTCGAACAGCGGCGGCGCCACCGCCTGCCCCACAATCGCCACACGGGTCGCATTGATCAGCAATCCCGCTTTCACGCCACCGTCCTCCGCTACTTTGCGCGACGCGTGGTCGCACGCATCGTGATTCCACTCCGGCAGCGCCGCCAGCGCATCCGCCAGCTTCGCCAGCAACCCCGGCACCTTCTCGTCTTTCCAGAATTTCGCCTTTGCCGCGGGATCAATCGGAAACTCGTCGCTGAAAAACGCCCGCGACCAGCTCGAAAAATCCGGCAGCAACCGGATCCGCGGACGCAACAAGTCCACCGTCTTCGCAAACCACTCATGCCCCGCGCCCGCCGCCCACTCTTCCTTCCACAGTCCGTCCTGCTTCAGCTGCGCCTCCACTTCCGGCAGCAAATCCTCAATCGGCAGCTTTTGCAGATACTGCGTGTTGAACCACTCCAGCTTCGCCCGGTCAAACACGCCGTTCGTCCGGCTCACGCCCTCCAGAGAAAATTTCTCCAGCAATTGCGACGTCCGCAAATACTCCTCGTCCCCGCCCGGTGACCAGCCCAGCAGCGCCAGGAAATTCCGGAACGCCTCCGGCAAAAACCCTTCCCGCCGGTACATGTTCACGTCCGTCGCCCCATGCCGCTTCGATAGCCGCGACTTGTCCGCTCCCAAAATCAGCGGCACATGCGCGAAAATCGGCGGCTCCGCTCCCAGCGCCCGATACAGCAGCACCTGCTTCGGCGTATTCGAGATGTGGTCCGCGCCGCGAATCACGTGCGTGATCCGCATATCAATGTCGTCCGCCACCACGCTCATCTGGTACATCGCCTGCCCGAACTCCTCGCCCTCTTTTCCGGAGCGCAGCAGCACGAAATCCTCAATCTCGTCGTTCGAAAATTCCCGTTCGCCAAACACCGCATCAAAAAACTTCGTCGTCCCTCCCACCGGCACCTTGAAACGCACCGCCGGCTTCGTCCCCGGCGTCGATGGCTTCCCGTCGCGGCAAGAGCAGCGCGTAATCCGCCGCACCTTCGTTCCCTCGCCACCCTCTTCCGCGTGGTCGCCGCCCACATATTTTTCCGGCGGGCAGTAACACAAAAACGCGCTGCCGTTCGCCAGCACCTTTTTCCCCGCCGCTTGGTAAAGCTCCGTCCGCTGAGACTGGTAAAACGGCCCTTCATCCCAATCCACGCCCAGCCACTTCAGCCCTTCGATAATTCCATCCACCAATTCCGGCTTGTTCCGCTCCGCGTCCGTATCCTCAATCCGCAGGATCATCGTCCCGCGCTCTTTGCGCGCAAACAGCCAGTTGAACAGCGCCGTCCGCGCTCCACCCACATGCAAATACCCCGTCGGCGACGGCGCAAACCGCACCCGCACGCTTCCCGCCTGTATTTTCCCCACGTCTGTCATGATCAGTAAGCTCTCGCTCTCTCCCTCGAAACGTCCAGTTTACCGGAACCCCCCGCAACCCGTCCAACCACGCCACTCTCCGTCCGAGCGTACTGCCCGGCCGCGCCAAGCCTCCGCTTCCCGCGCAAATACTGTGTTTCCATCATCCAATCCCGCTTATTCAGAAAAATAGCAGGAAAAATTCAGCCCCGGCAAAGGACAATTTTGCCCCCTCCAGGAGTTAATAGTCATCAGAGAATCCGCCCAATTCCGAAAGCAAAGGAGAAAGCCATGCAGTCAATTCAATCCAGCTTAATCGCGGGCGAAACGCCACGCCGGCAAACAGCCGAGGCTTCCCGACCAGATCTATCCGCGCCGGGCAAACTTCCATCCAGCGAGAAAGAACAATCGGATCGGCGGTCCACCTTGGAGTCCACATACGCCACTTTCGTCTGGCTCTTCGGTCCCGGCTGTTACTAAACTCTCCACGCGCGCCAGGCGAGACTTCTATCTGGCCCCAACCGCGCCGCGCTTCGCCTGAACAACGAGTGCCAACAAACGCGCTTAGGGGAAGCCCGAGCGCGGTTGTGTCGAGCCACTCCGTTTGCTAGCTTGGCGAAGATGCCGCCGCCTGTGCCCGAACAACTCAGCAAGGCCATTGACGCTCTTTACCGCTCGGAATCGGGCCGGGTTCTGGCGACGCTCGTGCGCCTCCTCGGAGATCTGGATCTCGCCGAAGAAGCCATGCATGAGGCGTTCGCCGCCGCTCTCGAGTCCTGGCCCCGGACCGGTATTCCGGAAAAGCCGCGCCCCTGGCTGATTTCCACTGCACGCTTCAAAGCGATCGACAGGATGCGCCGGCGCGCGCGCTTCGACGGCGAAACACAAAAAGATTTTGCGCTCTATACCGAATCGCGCGCCAACCAGGCTTCCCTACATCAGGCAGAGGGCGATGACGAAGAGATCGAGGATGATCGCCTCCGCCTGATCTTCACCTGCTGCCATCCCGCTCTGCCTCCGGAAGGGCAGGTGGCGCTCACTCTGCGCGAAATCTGCGGCCTGACGACGGAAGAGATTGCCCGCGCGTTTTTGATAACGCCGGCAGCGCTCGCGCAGCGGATTGTGCGCGCAAAGTCAGTCATCCGCGATAAAGCAGTTCCCTACCAGGTTCCGGTCTCCCAGGAATTGCCGGCGCGCTTGGGAACCGTCCTCTTGGTCGTCTATCTGATCTTCAACGAGGGATACACGGCGGAAACCACCGGAGCCGAACTCAGCCGCGAGGCCATCCGTCTGGGCAGACTCCTCCTCGACCTGCTGCCCGAACCCGAAGTGATGGGTCTCTTGGGGCTCATGCTCATCCAGGAATCTCGCCGCGCCGCCAGAACCTCTTCCGATGGAGACTTGATCCTCCTCGAGCAGCAAGATCGCTCGCTGTGGAACAGAGACCAAATCGCCGAAGGCATCTCACTCACCGAAGGCGCTCTTCAATCACGCCGCTTCGGCGCCTACACGCTGCAGGCCGCCATCGCCGCCGTTCACGCCGAAAGCTCTTCCACGGCATCCACCGACTGGCGTCAGGTAACGCTGCTCTACGACCAGTTGCTTCGCATTCAGCCCTCCCCAGTCGTCGAGCTGAACCGCGCCGTCGCCGTTGCCATGTCCGAAGGTCTGGAACAAGGCCTTTCCCTTATCGATGACTTGCTGGCAGGCGAGCACCTCTCCCACTATCACCTCGCCCACTCCGCCCGCGCCGACCTCTGCCGTAGACTAGGCCGAATCCCGCAGGCCCGTGCCTCCTACGAGAAAGCCCTCGCCCTGGCGCAGCAGGAATCGGACCGCCGTTTCCTAGCCAGGCGCCTCGCTGAATTGAAATAAAAAGTGGAAACCCGTCCCGGCTGTCCCCAGTTTTCACTTGCATGACTAAGCAACTGCCGCCGGCTTCTTCCCGGTTACGCAGATCCATCCCTTGTTTTTTTCTTCAAAGACTTCGACGCCTGTGTATCCGGCCTGCGCGAATAGTTCGCGGTGGTCTTCGACGCCAAGGCTGCGCGAGCCTAACATCTTCATTGCCGTTCCGAGCAGCAGGTCGCGAGAGCCACCTTTGTAAGTTTCCGCAATGATCACCAATGTCCCGCCCGGCTTGAGGACGCGCAGGATTTCGCGCATGTCGTTCACCAAGTCGGGCCAGTAGTATTGCGTCTCAATCGCAGTGACCAGATCGAAGGTGTTCGCCGCAAAAGGCAGCTTGGAAACTGACGCTTGCTGGATATCGACCCGTCCCGCGCGAATCAGGTCCTTATTTCTCGCACGCGATGTGGCAACACTTCCTCCGGCGTAGTCGATTCCACAGACTTTGCCATTGGCAGCCATGAGCGCGAGTTTCTCAATGGTCCGTCCGCCCCCGCAGCCTGCGTCCAAGATCGAGAAGCTTTTTGCAACTTGAACGTGAGTCAGCCCCCAATTGGTCAGCTTGGAGTGGGACCGGTTCATTAGCATGGCAAACAAGCGGCCCGCAAAACGGTCGGGCTTGCGGACTTGCCCCGCAACGTAAACGGCGGCCCCTGCGACAACAATTACTTTGACTATCTTTAGCACTAGTATCGTGCCCATCGGAGGTTCACAACTCCTGGCCGCCTGGTTTTTCGTGCTCCTGGCTGGGGGAAACTGGGGACAGACGGAACGTACCCTCACTTCTCGATGAATGGAGAGTGGTAAACGTCGAGTCTGTCTCCAATTTCCAGAGTGTTATTTCAGCCAGTGGATTTTGATTTCCCTTTCCAAGGGTTTGAATTCCACGTCGCCGGTGACGAGTTCGGCTTTCTTTTCCTTGGCTAGCGCGGCGGCGAAAGCGTCGGCCAGGCTCATCTTGAATCGCGCCTTGAAATCGGCTGCGGTGTCCGCCAAGGCGCGTGTGGTCGAATGAAAATCAATGGGAAGACCAGGAAGAATTTTCGCGGCTTCCGCCCACGCGTCCGCGCCATCCTTTTTCAGAATCGAATACTTCACCTCGGCGTAGTTCACATCGGTCATAAAGACTGGCTGGTCTTTTCTGCCCGCGGAAACCAGCAGGGTTTCCATCATCTCCGCGCCCAGTTCGTCGCGAAAGTAGGCGATCAGTGCAAAGCTGTCCAGCACCTTAGCGGGCATGGCGCTCCTCAAGTGCCCGTTCTTGTTCCTTTTGCTCGGCCCAGTCCTCCGTCAACGGCTTTCCCCCCTGTGTGCGCTTCAAGATGCCGCGCCCGCGCTTGATCAGCGCCGCGGTAACAGGTTTCAGAAGGATGCCCTCCGGTGTGGCTTGAACAACGGCCTTGGTCCCGTCCTCGATGTCAAATTGTTTGCGTAGGCGAAGCGGAATAACCACTTGCCCCTTGGTCGTAAACCACACTGTCTCTGGCTTTTCTGTGGTACTCATGCCAGGCAGTATGACATATATGTGATACTCCGTCAACATATATGAAGTAGGAGTTATGCTCACCAGAGTGAGACGATCACATTAGTCCTACCGCACGATCAGAACACCGAAACCCGGCAACAAAGGGGAAGGTTACCGGTTTTTCGAACGGAGGGAGACTGATAGACGGTCGGCCTATCCCCAGTCTCGCTAAAAATATTTCGGTTGTTCTGTCGATTTTTCCCCTGTGCGACGACTATAGAATGAAGCTGCAGCGCGCAGGGGTAAGCTGCTGGTTCAGGAACCGCTAAGTTTGAGACGCTGTGTCGAGTTAGGAAGAGAGAGAAGAGGGCACGATGTATCGTGCCCCTACAACCGTAGTGAACAAGGAGAAGACAATGCCGCAATATCTGGTTGCTGGTTACATGCCCGACGACTTTGACCCCTCCAGCGTGACCGAAGAGATGGGCCAGGCGATCCACGCCTTCAACAAAGAGATGGAGGACGCCGGCATCTTGAAACTCGCTTGCGGCCTGGGGGCTGCGAAATCGTTGCGGCCGCAGGCCGATGGCAAAGTCCTCGTCACCGACGGGCCGTACCTGGAGACCAAGGAACACATCGGCGGTCTCTATATATTGGAATGCGCCAACCTGGAGGAAGCGGTGGCCTGGGCGCGCAAAGGCGTCGCCGCCACCCGAGGACAGGTCGAGGTGCGAGAGATCTTCTTCGTGCCGTCACCCGACTGAAGCACCTGAGCGTTGATACATAAAATGGGGAGGACAATCAAATGAGAAAGCTGATCTTCGCGATCAACACGACCCTGGATGGCTGCGTCGACCACACCAAAATGCACCCAGACGAAGAAACCCACGCGTATTGGACCGGCGCTCTCCGAGAGGCTGGCCTGCAGGTCTTTGGGCGAAAAACCTATCAGTTGATGGTTCCCTACTGGCCTAACGTCCTTAAAGATCCGTCCGCGACAAAATCAGATACCGAATTTGCCCAGGCATTTGTTTCCACCAGCAAGGTCGTTTTTTCGCGATCGTTAGAAAGCGTTGAAGACAAAAAAACCAGAATCGTTCGCGCTGACCTTAGGGACGAAATACTCAGACTGAAACAGGAACCGGGCAAACATATTTTGCTCGGTGGTGTCGATGTTGCTTCCCAACTCATGCAGCTTGGCCTGGTGGATGAATATCGTTTTGTCGTTGGCGCAACTCTTGCCGGAGAAGGCAGACGCTTGCTCGATGGCGTCAGCCTGCCGCAAAGTTTACAGCTGAAACTCATTGACTCGAAATTTTTCAAATCAGGCAGCGTCGCGCTGCACTACGCGAAAGCGTGAGGAAACGGAGAAGAATCATGAAATACATCTGTTTGGGCTACTACGACAAAAGCAAACACGACGCCATGACCCAGGCGGAAAAAGAGGCGATGTTCGATGAATGCTTTACCTACGACGAGCATCTTCGCGCCAACGGCAACTGGGCTATTGGCGAAGCCCTCCAGCCCCCCGAAACCGCGCTGACCCTCCAGTGGAAAAACGGCAAAGTCACGACGACGGACGGTCCGTTTATCGAAACCAAGGAACAGCTTGGTGGCATCGGCATCCTCGAAGCGCGCGACATGAACCACGCCCACCAGATCGTCTCTGAGCATCCGTCCCTGAAATTCGGCAGCGTTTGGGAGATTCGCCCGGTCGGCGACCTCACCGAAATTCGAAAAGCCAGTGAGCAGCGCCGCCAGAAAGTTGCGCGCTGAAAAACCAGCGAACGGAGAATCCCGATGACTCGAAATAAAATGTACGCCAGGCTGTTGATCGCGTTCGCGATCATGGCCGCTCTGATCCCATCCCGGCCCGTCTCAGCACAAGATGCAAAAGAGCCATATCCCAACATGGCCCCAATCGAACAATATCTGATGGATCGCGACGCCGAAATCGCCCTCGCCCGCAGCGCCGCTCCAGACGCCATCTCCCACGACGCCTCGGTCATCGTCCTGACACGCCACGGCTACGAAACCGCGGTCCAGGGCAAAAACGGCTGGGCCTGCTGGGTCGGACGCGGATGGATGGCCATGTTCGACCACCCGGAATTTTGGAACCCCAAAGTTCGCGCCGCGGAATGCATCAATCCACCCGCCGTCCGCTCCGTTCTCCCGTACGCGTACAAACGCACCGAATTAATCCTCGCCGGCCATTCCAAAACCGAAGTCATCGCCGCCATCAAAGCCGCAATCGACAAAAAAGAATTACCAGCTCTGGAGCCGGGAACGGTCAGCTATATGATGTCGAAGGCCGCCTACCTCACCGATCAAGGCGCCCACAACGGCGCCCACCTCATGTTCTACGGATCCGCCACGGACGCGGCCTGGGGCGCAAATCTGCCAAATTCTCCGGTGATGGGGGTTGATTACTGGTACTGGTCTGCGCAGGCGTTTCCGCAGCTCAAAAGCTTTCCTCCCATTCGCGTGTTCTTGGTCGGAGTGGAGAAATGGTCCGATGGCACTCCGTCACCAAGTATGTAGAACTCCAACAGCGTTCGAACTCAACAAGGCGGCGCGTCCTGCTATAAGCAAGATTGTCGATAAAGAGATCGCCCGAATCCGCTGCAACATTTGCGTCTCTCTTAAATCATGACATCTCGTCCACGGAAGCAGCCGTAACCGCCCACCCAGTGACCTCCCCGCCGAATCCTCGCCGAACCGGAAACTAACCGCCTCTCGTGTCCCTCCCCCTACTACCTCTTTCGCTACCAGTACTCCCGTAGTCTTGCCCCCTGTTTTTCCCCTGCCTCATAATCCTATGTGATTCGTTTTCTGTAGGGTTTGGGGGCCTCTGGTAGAAAAAAGCCGGGTGTGTGTCGCTTCGTTTCGGGCCATCATAAATTCTCGCGAGTGTCCCACCCACTCTTTCTTCCTGTCGCCTTCGGAAATTCCTGCGCCCTGCGGAACGACCTGACTACGTCCGAATGTCACAACACGTGATCGCGCTCGGCTTGCTTCTCGGAACTCTCCTCGTCGGAGTGTTCTTTGCCTACATTTATTCCCTCAAACGCCAGAATTATCTGGTTTACTGGACCGTTGGCTGGGCTCTCTACGCCCTCCACTATCTCTGTCCCGCTCTCTCTCCCTGGATCGGCTCCAGCATCGTTCTCAGTTCCCTGAACCACTCCCTCTTCGGCTTCGCCGCCATCTGCTTCTTCCTCGGCGCGCAACTCTACACCCACAACAATCTCTGGCTTAAGCCTGCCTTCGGCGCCGCCGCTCTCTTAGCTCTTTGGTCCACCGCAAACGCCTTTCAGATATTCCCCGTCTCCTCGTTCATTCCCGCCTCCCTCATCTATGTCGCCGTCGGCTTCATTTTCTGGAACGAAAGCCGCCACCACGAAACTCTCGCCGATCGCCTCCTCGGCCTGGCTTTCTCCTTATGGGGCGTCGTTTTCCTGGGATTCTTCCTTCTGCAGTCCGCGCAAAAACTCATCGGAGATTCCATCCTCTCCGTTTCCGCCATCCCCGTCGCCTTTGTCTGCATGCTCCTCGTCATGGCCGTCTACGAGGAAGAGAAACGCCGCGTCGAGCGCAACATGCTCGCGCTCTCCAATCTCAATCTCGCCACCTCCAGCTTCGTCGGTGGCGAAATTCAGCGCATGCTTGCCCAGGCCCTCGATCGCGTCCTCGGCGTCGTCCGCCTTCCTTCCGGCGCTCTTTTTCTCCATCACGGCGACACCTCCGGCCCCACTTCCGTCGTTTCCGCCGGCATCCCCGACGCTTTTTGCAATGCCGCCCAGGAAGAAGGCCTCGACGACTATCTCGTCGGCCTCGTTTCCCGCCTCGGTGGCCTCCTCGGCTTCCGCGATCTGCGCGACGACAATCTCACCTCTCTCGAAAATGACGAGCCTCTCCGCCGCTTCCGTGAACTCGCTTTGAAGCACGGCCTCCGCAGCGTCGTCGTCATCAGCCTCCAGGCCAAGGAGCACGCCTTTGGCTTGCTTCTCCTCGCCACTCCCGATAGCCGCCGCTTCACTCCCGCCGAACTCCGCCTCCTCCTCGCTCTCGGCCATCAGATCGGCATGGCCGTTGAAAACAGCTACCTCGTTCAACAGACTTCCCGCCGCTCCGAGGAGCTCCATGTCCTCAACGAAATCGGCCGCGCCCTCAGCTCCACCCTCAACAAGGAAGACCTGCTTCGCAAAATCTGGGAAGAGCTCCGCCGCCTTTTCGACGTGGAAAATCTCTATCTCGCTTCTCCCGACCCCGTCCGCGACGCCATCAATTTCGATCTCGAAATGATCGGCGGCACCCGCATGCCCATGCGCTCGCGTCCTGCCGGCAATCACGTCACCGAGTACATCATCCGCACTCGCCAACCGGTTCTCATCCGCGAAAACTACGTCACCGAAATTCGCAAGCTCGGCATCGAGCCCATCCGCACTACCGGCTCCTTCTGCGGCGTTCCCCTCGTCGCCTACGATCAGGCCATCGGCGCGCTCTGCATTTTCTCCGATCACGAACGCGCCTTCGACGAAGGCCATCTCGAACTCCTCCGCGTCCTCGCCAGCGAAGCCAGCATCGCCATCGAAAACGCGCGCCTCTTTCAAAACGAGCGCACCAAGGCCCGCCATCTCAGTCTGCTCAATCTCATTTCGCGCGACGCGATCGCCACGCTCAACCCCGACGAAGTCCTCACCAAAATCATCGAGCAGCTTGAAAACGGCCTCAACTACGACCACATCGGCATCGCCATGCTCGACTACACCACCCGCGAGCTGGTTATCCAGGCTGAAAGCGGCGCCCGTCGCGGCGCTCTCGGCCGCCGCCTGCCCCTCGATATCGGCCTGATCGGCCAGGTGGCCCGCACCGGAAAATCCGCAACCTTTCGCGCCTTCCCCAATAATCAGAGCGGCGCCAAGCCCGTGCTCCCCGATTCCGCCGCCTCCATGGGCCTTCCGATTTTCTACGCCGATCATCTTCACGGCGTCCTCTATGTCGAAACCCTACAGCCCGCGGACTTCACCGAGGAAGAGACGCTCCTCCTCCGCACCCTCGCCGACCTGATTTCCGGCGCGCTCCACAACGCCCTCACTTTCCAGAAAGCCCAGGAGCAGGCCATCACCGACGGCCTCACCGGCGTCAAGACTCACCGCTTTTTCATGGAAGCGCTCTCCTCCGAGTGGAAGCGCTCTTCCCGCGCCAGCCGTGCGTTCGCTCTGGTCTTGATGGACCTCGACCGGTTCAAATTCGTCAACGATTTCTACGGCCACCTCGAAGGCGACTTGGTTCTCCAGCGCGTCGGCCAGATTCTCGAAACCAATTGCCGCCGCTCCGACGTCGTCGCACGCTACGGCGGCGACGAATTCGTCATCCTCATGCCCGAAACCACCATGGAGCAGGCCCGCCAGCTCTCTTCAAAACTTCGCGGCTGGGTTGCCGCCGATCCGCTCCTTCGCGAAAAAAATATCAGCGCCAGCTTCGGCATCGCCTGCTACCCGCTCCACGGCGCTTCGCCCCAGGAACTCATTCAGGTCGCCGACGCCTCCATGTACCTTTCGAAGCATCAGGGCGGCAACACTGTCTCGACCGCCGATCACGTCGACCCCAATGAAGCGCGCCGCTGGAAGCGCGACGTTCTCGAAGCCTATCTCGGCGTCACTTTGAAACGCCTCTTCACCACCGGCCCAGAGGCCTTCGAGGAAATCTATCTCCGCCTCCGCCAGTTCACCGATTCCCTGCCCTCCACGGAAATCGCCCAGGATCCTCCGCCCGACGGCCCTCGCGCGCTTCCGCAATCCATCCTCGACACCGTCACTTCGCTCGCCTACGCCATTGACGCCAAGGATCAATACACTCAGGGCCACTCCCAAAAAGTTTCCGCCTACGCCGCGCTTCTCGCTGAAGCCCTCGGCATGAACGATCTTGAAGTCGAGGAAATCCGTCTCGGCGCCGTGCTCCACGACGTCGGCAAGGTCGGCATCCCCGAAGCCATTCTCAATAAAAGCGGCCCGCTCAACCTCGAAGAGTGGGACACCATGAAGACCCACGTCACCTTCGGCGGAAAACTTCTCGAGCCGCTTGTGCCGCTCGCTCGCATCCGCGAAATGGTTTTGCACCACCACGAATTTTTCGACGGCTCCGGCTATCCCGAAGCTCTCTCCGCCGAACGCATCCCCCTCGGCGCCCGCATCATCACCATCGCCGATTCCTACGACACCATCACCAGCGACCGCAGCTACAAAAAAGGCCGCACCGCCGAACAAGCCCTCTCCGAACTCGAGCGCTGCGCCGGCACTCAGTTCGATCCTCAACTAGTCGCAGCCTTCGTCCGCGCCATGCGCCAGCTCCCCAACCCCATCATCGAAATCGCCTCCCTCCTCTCCCGCACCTCCTAACCAGTAGCACAGGCTTCAGCTTGCCCTGACGAAGGAAGGGCCTGTGCTCTTGCATTGTCTTCCTCTCTCTTCGATTCTTGATACTCCTACGCTGTAGTGCTCATCCTCGCCCAGCGCCAGAGGCGCGCCAGACCTTAGCCCAGCCCGTAAGGGCTGGGTCTCCCACGCAGTAAATCCAAGCGCCGTAGGCGCGGCACACACCAAACCTCTCGCGTAAACCCGCCCACATCCAATCCAAATTGTAATTTTGGAAACGCCTAATTCTTATGCCAATCCAACGCAACCTTGCGTCCCATCTGAAACGCGCCCCTCGCCGTCATCAACCCATCCTTAATCTTTCCCGTCAGAAAAATATTATTCAACACCGTTCCATCCGCCGCCTTGCTGTGCATCTCGATCTCCACCTCGCCCGAAGGCGCGACATGCCCCGTCAAATTCATTGTCACTCCGGTGTCCTTCCCCATCGGCCATTTGCCTGACAACTTGCTACCCGCCGCCGTTCCTTCTCCGTGAAAACACCGCGCCACATCTTTCTTGCCCTCCGCAAAACAAATCTGTCCCGAATAGATTCCGTCCCACGCGCTATTATTCGCAGACGGCGCCTTCGCTTTGCTTGTCGGCGTGGTTTTGGCCGGAGCGGGCGGTTTCACTTCTGCCACCGGTGCTGTCGCCGGCTCTGTTTTTTCGGCGCTCGGAATAATCGCGGCCGCCGCTTGCTGCTGCGTTGCCGGCGCCGCAACGCTTGCATTTCCGCCACCACCATGCTGCCGATTCGTGTACGCCCAGAATCCGCCGCCAGCCAGCAAAACCGCCAGCACGGCCACCGCTGCGATCCACTTGGTGTTCCCCCGCGGCACCAGCGCCGGCTGCCTCGAAGGCAGCGGTCCCGTTCCCTCCGCATCCGTTATCGAAAACGTCCGCACCGGCTGCGCGATATTCTTGAAACTCATCTCCCCCATCGATTGGAACGACATCGAAAGTTTGTTTCGAATCTGGTCGTGCACCGTTCCCGAAATGCAGACGCCGCCGGGTTCCGCGGCAGTCTGCAGCCGCGCCGCAACGTTCACGCCGTCTCCCATCAAATCCTGCCCCTGAATCAGAATGTCGCCCAGGTTGATCCCGATGCGAAACCGCACCTGCCGGTTCGGCGCCAGTTGATCGTTCCGCGTCCGCAGCGCCGCCTGAATATCCGTCGCGCACCGCACCGCCTCCACCGCGCTCGGAAACTCCGCCAGAATCGCATCCCCCGCGGTATTGAAAATCCTCCCGTTGTGCATCGCCACAACCGACTCAAACACTTTCTTGTGCCCGCGAAACACCCGCAGGGTCTGCTCCTCATCCTCTCCCATCAATCGGCTGAACTCCGCCACATCCGCCGACAATATCGTTGACAGCTTCCGCTCCAGAAATTGCGCACTGGGCGTATCGTATCGATCCGGCATATAGGTCACTCCCCCGTCAAGTCGCCGCCATCATAGCACCAGCCTCAGCCCGCTGAAACGCCTGGATGTTCCCGAATTCTTTTCATTCTGCAATGTTGGGCTGGCTTTCAAGCCAGCTTCAGTAGTACTCGGACTCCCTGCCATCTGTTCTCGATTTTGATTCCTGAATAATTACCCCTTCAAGCAACCATTTTCCCCTGCAAGAAATCTGTGTGAATACGTTCTCTCTCCAAGTGAGGTAAAAGCTATGACAACCCCTGCGTGCGGTCGTCTCGTTGTGTCTTTGCTCAGGTTTTCGCCAGCGATTCTGTGCATGCTCGTTCTCGGTACTCTTGGTTTGTTCACTGCTCCTCGGCTGCAAGCCCAAGATGCAAATCATTCCCCCGGCTGGGTCGTCATCTCCGTCCCCGAATACCGCGCCCTTCGCGTGAAAGCCTACCCCACCGAACGCGAACCCGAGCCTCCGCCCGTCGACGCCACCCTCACCCGCGTCGACTACGACCTCCGCATCGACACCGACCTCGCCTCCGGCCGCGCCACCCTCACCGTCGACGTCCTCAAAAACGGCTGGGTTCGCGTCCCCATTCCCGCCGGCCTCTTCGTCCGCGAAGCCAGGCTCGACGGCAAATCCCTCTCGCTCGCTCCGCCCTCCTCAGGCAAAGACGCCTCGCAACTCTCCGCGCTGCTCTCTCATCCCGGCCGCTCGGTGATCACTCTCGAAATCGCCCTGCCCATTTCCTCCTCCGCCGGCGAAGAGCGGCTCTCCATTCCTTCCACCTTTTCCGGCGTAACCAAAGTCGCTCTCGAAATCCCCCGCGCCGGTGTCGACCTCTCTCTCTACGGCGGCCTTTTCTCCGATACCGCCGATCTTCCCAACGGCGGCAACAAATGGACCGCTTACGGCAAAGGCGCCGAACCTATGACCTTCGCTTGGCGCCGCAAAACCGAGGACCATCACGCCACACTTCCCCTGCGCATGCGCGGCACGCTGACCCAGTTCGTCGGCCTCGGTGAAGACTCCACCTCCCTCACCGCCAACGTCAATCTCGAGATCACTCAGGGCGCCGCAAAAGAAGCCCGCATCCAGCTTCCCGAAAAAGTCACTGTCAACCAGGTGCAAGGCGCGCTCGTCGCCGACTGGGAAATGAAATCCGGCGAACTCCTCGTCACCTTCCTCGAACCCGTGGAACAATCCGCAAGCTTCGTCATCACTGGTGAAGCCGCTCTTCCACGCGAAGGCCAGATGGATATTCCGCTTCTCCGTCTCACCGGCACGGAACGCGACTCCGGCGGCGTAGCCGTCGATGTCCTCGGCGCCGGCGAAATCAAGGAAGACTCCGTGAAGACCCAGGGCCTCGAGCGCGCCGACGCCACCGATCTCGGCGAACCCGTCACCAATCGCCAGTCTCCCGCGCTGATCGCTTTTCGCACTCGCCCCGGCGACGCCAAATCCCAGCGTTCGCTGCACATCGCTGTCGCTCGCTACGCCCAGCAGGCCGTGCTCATGGCCAACATCGAGGAAGCCCGTTACCGCGTCCTGCTCACCAAAGAAGGAAAATCCCTCGTCGAATCGCGCTACGCCATTCGCAACAATCAGCGTAATTTCGTCAAGATCGCTCTCCCGCAAGGCGCCACTCTCTGGAGCGCCTCTCTTGCCGGAAAGCCCGTTCGCCCCGGCTCCGCTCCCGACGGCAGCCTCCTTCTCCCTCTCGCAAAATCCCGCGCCGGCGAAGATGCTTCCGAGTTCGCTCTCGAAATCGTCTATCTTCTCCCCGGCGCTTCCTGGACCGACAAAGGCCGCCTGAAACTTTCTCTCCCCGCGCTGGACCTCCCTGTCTCGCGAACTGGCCTCCAGGTTTTCTTCCCTCCGCTATTCCGTCTCTCTTCCGAACCCGGCTCCTTTCACGCCGAAACCTACGTGAACCCAATCTCCTCGGTCCTCTCCGCCTCCGTCGCCGAACCCGCCGTGGATACGCCTCTCGCACCTCCCAAGCCGGCCCCCGCCGGCGTCGCAGGAGGAGCAGTGAACTACGAATACCTGATCAATAGCGGTGCACGCGTCGACGATGTCAAAGACGAAAAACGCCTCTCCGCGCAATCCCAATCGCTCGTTGATAAATTCCACGCCAACGAACGCGGCGCTCGCGCCACAGGCATTCTTCCCGTTCGCGTGGATTTTCCCGCTTACGGCCCCTCCCTCTATCTCGTTTCCGAACTCACCAGTGAAAATCAATCTCCGTCCGCTGAATTCAGCTATCAGCAGGACAAAAAGGCAGGTGGCAAGTGAAACTCTCCCTGTGCAGTTTCCTAAACGAAGTCCGCAACTGCTTGGCTACCCTCTTTCCGCAGTACCACCCAAACTGTCATCCCGAACCCGCGTCTTTTGCGGGTGAGGGACCTGCTTTTCACTCAAGCGTTCCGTTGCTTTTCACTCTCGCGCTCGCCTTCGCTCTCCCCGCATTCGCCCAGAAAAGCCTCGAATCCCCGCTGCCTCCAACCGGCAACGTCACTCTTTCCCTCGACGAGTACAACCGCCTCCTCGCACTCGCCAATCGTCCCGGCAAACATTCCGAGCTTCCCCCGCTTCCCTACATCCTCAAGCGCGCCGACCTCAAGTTCCGCGTCTCCAACGACGATGTCCTCGGCTCCGTCCAGCTCGATGGCGAAACCCTCGGCGCCAACTCCGCCAAAGTTCCGCTCGTCTCCGGCATGACCATCCTCGACGCCCGCCACGGCTCGCGTCCTCTCCCCCTCCTGCTCGACAACGGCACTCACGTCGCCGTCCTTCCAGGCGAATCTGAATTCTCCGTCAATCTTGACGCCGGTCTTCCGCTCGCCATCGAAACTGGCCGCGCCTCTTTCCTCCTGCCGGTTCCCTCCGCCGGCAGCGTTCGCCTCTCGCTCACCGTTCCCGGCGACCGCGCCAACGTCCAGATCAACCACGGCATCATCACTCATCGCGCTTCCGTCAAAGGCAACACCGAAATCGAAGCCACGCTCGTTCCAGGGCAAGCCGCGAACATCTGGTGGGCCACCCGCGAAGTCGTCGCTCCCGTAACCCCGCGCGAAGTCCGTTTCCTTTCCGACGTAAAAACTCTCGTCTCCGTCAGCGAGTCCGATCTGCAAATCGCCGCCCTCGCGAATCTCACCGTCGTCCAGGGTGACGCCGATCAATTCTCCGTCGCCATTCCCGAAGGCTTCGAAGTCACCTCCGTCAACGGCGCTTCCCTCGAGTCCAGCGAAATCCAGAACGGCGCCCTCCTTCTTCACGTCGCAGGCCGCGGCCATTCCATGCACGAATTCCTGATCTCCCTGGAACGCCCGCTCTCCGACGCCAAAGCCGCCGCTCCCCTCCTCGCCTTCAAAGACGCCCAGCGCGAAACCGGCGAAGTCCTCGTCGAAGGCCAGGGCACGCTCGAACTCGCCGCCCACGAATCCGGTGGCCTCAAGCGACTCGACATCAAGGAAATCAATCCCTACCTCCGCGCCCTTTCCCGCTATTCGCTCGAAGCCGCCTTCCGCTATCATCGCCAGCCCGATGAATCTCCAACTCTCGCGCTCGACTGGACCCGCTTCCCCGATGCCGGCGTCCTCGCCGCCGTCGCCGAGCGCGCCGTCGTCACCACGCTTGTCACTTCCGAAGGCAAATCCCTCACCGAAATCCGGCTCACCGTGAAAAATCAGGCCCAGCCTTTCCTGAAAGTGGATCTTCCCGCGGGCGTGAATATCCTCACCGCCGAAGTCGCCGGTGAAAAAGTGAAACCTGTGCAAGGTGCCGACGGCAGCCGCGTCCCGCTTCTCCGCACCGGTTTCCGTCCCGCCGGCGCTTACACTGTCTCCTTCGTATTCCTCCACGCCGGTTCGCCCTTCGCCAAAAAAGGTGATGCTGGCCTTTCCCTACCAAAGATGGATATCCCCATCAGCATCCTCGAATGGGAAGTTTTCCTCCCCGAACAATACAAAGTGAAGGATTTCGGCGGCGACGCTCTCTCCGCTTCTTTCTGGCCCGTGTCGCCCGAACCTTTCAACCGGCTTCAGACCTTCAGCACAGGGGAAGGCGGCGGAATGGGAGGCGGGGTAGGTGGTGGACGTTTCCAAGCCGGCGCGAATGGCGCGTCTCTCCCCATCAACGGCCGTAATTACGTCAGCTTCAGCCTGTTGTCGCCAGGCTTCGCGCTAGCTCCAGGCCAACTCGCTGGCGTTGTCAACGATCCTTCTGGCGCTGTCGTTCCCTCCGCCATCGTTGAAGTCAAAAACCTTTCCACCAACGCCACCTGGAGCGCTTCCACCAGTTCTGACGGCCGCTGGCTCCTTCCCAATCTTCCCTCTGGCAGCTATCAAATCACTGCCAACGCCCCGGGTTTCGAAACCATGCGTGGCTCTTTCACCTACGACTCGTCCAATCCACGCGCCTATCAAATCGGTCTCAATGTCGGCTCCACCAACTCGGCAATCATGGTCGAAGCCGAATCACCCACCGTGGATACCTCAATCGTGCAACTCGACGGCCACAAAGAAAAGAAAAGCAAAAACGCCCCGGCTGCCCCGCCACCGCCGCCTTCCACCAACGTCTACAACCTCCAGCAGCGCGTCGCCGGCGTCCTCCCCGTCGCCGTGGACATCCCTCGTGCCGGCGCCTCTTACCGTTTCCTTCGTCCCCTCGTCCTCAACGAAGAAACCAAACTCTCTTTCGCCTACAAATCCAAATAACCATGCCGAGAGGCACCCCGTTTCACGCGACAAAAAACCCGGGGAAATCGCCGCCAAGCACGATTTCCCCGGGTTCGAACAACGGATAATTCACTACAGGATCGTTACAACATCCGGCCGATCACCGAAGTGAATTCTCTCTCACGCAATGCACGTATCCTCCTTGCGTATCTTCACAGCCAGCCGTCACTTTTGCCCGCCGTGTTCGCCAGCTTGACCGTTTTCGCCGTTGGAGTTTTCGACATGCTCCTTCTCTCCGGCCAAACTGAACGCGAACACTTTGTTATTTCCGGTTCCAGCAATCTCCCGGTAACCGGATCCCCAATAGAGCGCGCCGTCCACGATCGATGGCCCGTCAATCACCGAGCCTCCGCTCGCGAAGCTCCACAGGATTTTCCCGCTGCTCGCATCGAGCGCAAGCATCTGCCCTGAATTCGAGCCGGCGTACACGACTCCGTTCGCAACGCTCACCGATCCCCGGTCAGTGCTCCCGGGAGTCGGATCCGCCGTCTGCCAGAGAATTTTCCCCGTGGCAACATCCAGCGCGCTCCACGAACCCCAGGTGATCTTCTGTCCGGAGGGCACCAGCGTGTACGGCAGCATGTCGCTATTCGAAATGGCGACATAAATCCGCTTCGTGTCTGTCGCCGTTCCCCACTCGATGCCTCCGAGCGAAGCGCCTGGTCCCACAGGTGTACTCCAGACAATGTTGCCGTTTTCCGGATTCAGCGCCCAGTAGATGCCGCTCTTCTGTCCGAACCCGACAATGTTCTCCAGCAAATTGGGACCGGATCCTCCCAGATCGAAATCAGGGCTGACTGGCACCGGACAATTCGGGTTTGTTGCTCCTCCCGGCAAAATGCACGCCACCGTCCAGGTGTCAAAGCTTTGCAGCATCTTCGCCCACTTGATCGCTCCCGTCTTCAAATCCAACGCCAGCGCGGTGTCGAAAAAATCGTCTGCCGCAACGCAGTTCGCCAACGGATTCGCGTTCTGGCAAGCTTCCACATCCGCCGGTGCCGTGTAGTTGTTTCCTGTGCCGACGAAGAGCGTTCCGCGCTTTGCATCGATCGCGGGTGGCTGCCAGATTGCTCCTCCGCTGTAACCACCAACCTGTCCGCCGTTGTCCGGCATGTCGAACGTCTTCCACAGAATCGCCCCGGTCTTCTCATTCAGCGCCACCATGCTCCCGCGAAAACTGCAGCACGGATAGTTCGGGTCCGTCGCCAGCGATTCTTCGTTCGACGACACACCGATATAAACAACGCCATCGAAAATCACCGGCGATCCAGTGATGATTGCCGCCGGGTGAGTATCCACCTGCGTCATCCACCGCAACACTCCGGATTGCCGATCCACGGCGATCACGTTCGCGCCTTTGTGCACCAGCTTCGAGCTCTCGATGTCCCCGATAATCACTTCATTCCCATCCACCGCGGGACTCACGCGAGAGATTGCTCCCTCCACGCCGTCGTAATCGGAGATCTTGTGCGACCAGATCAGCCGCCCGCTCTCTTTCTCCACCGCGTAAAGATTGCCGCTCCAATCGGGAAAGTACACCGCGTTGCCATCCACCGTCGGCGTAGCGGAAACATCGCCGCCCGTCGTAAACACCCATTTCGGCTTCAATCCGCTGACGTTTGCGGGACTAATGGTGTGCTCTTCCGGCTGGCTCCAACTATTGCTCAGATTCTGCCCGGCGATTCGCCACTGTCCCGGCGGCGCATCATCCGACTGGCCTCGCGCGCCCAACCCCGAGACCAACATGAATGCGGCGGCCAACACCGTTTTTGACAACAACACGCTACGATTTGTCCTCGACATCTTTGCTTTCTCCTTGTGTTCGATCTTCCGATTGCACTCGCTTGGCTTTTTTTTGCCACGCGTTCGAACACACCCATGCGTCCTGCCGGCGTCCGGTCACTTTTCGCTTCCGCGAATAGCTCCGCACGCGGCCCACATCTTGACCGTCCGTCTTTGAAGCCAACTGTCGCGCTGGGAGGCTTTGGTATTTCAGGCTGGGTTTAGGGCCGGTTCAGCAATCATCCTCAACACGTCACACAACCTGTTAGATGGATCGCCCGTTCGCAAGTTCCAAATTCCCATGTAAACAATTTGTCACGCCAACTCGCGCTCGCATTACGCGTAAATCATGTTCGTAGATGCGCCTCGCGTAAATTTATCTGCTTCGTACACCCAGCGCCAGAGGCGCGACAGAACTTAGCCCAGTGCGTGAGCACTGGGAACAAGAACAAAAAACAATTCCCCAAGCGCCGGAGGCGCGACACACATTTCTCCAGCCGCTACCTCTGCATGGCCGGTGACGCACCCCTGATCCGCTGAGACGAATTTGGGTGCCGCACCCTTATGCCTTTCAAGGGTGCGGGTTTTTCTTCTCCTTACTCTGCTCTGTTCATTCTGGGTCGGAGCTTCAGCTCCGACATTCCGCTCCCCATTCCCCTTCCGTCATCCCGCCTGCCCTGAGCGAAGCCGAAGGGACCGGAATGGCCGACTTTCTCTTCCGTCCGCGCCGCGCGAACGTCGGCTATGCAGCGCGCTGTTTGCGTCCCGCGCGCTTCACCGGGACGGAGGGACCCTGGCAACACATAAAGTCCTACCCACCCCGATCGCGGGGCGGTGTGTACCAGCCGGTAACTCCCCCTCCCCCCTGTTTTTCGTAAGTGACCGAAACAATAGACTTGAAGTCGTGTGTTTTCTATCAGTTTGCAAGTAATGGAAACACGGGACTTAGCTGAGGAGGATTTTCGACCGAGAAGCGGCGGGGCGTGTAGACAGGCCAATCCCCGCGCGAACATGCCTCATTCTCTCGCGCTAGTAATAACTAGTCAATAGCATTCTGTAGTACTGGGACGATTTTGCGCTGAAAAAGTAACGGTCGGGGATCGGAAGTTGAAAAGAAAAGAGTGGCCTACTCTTTCCAAAATCGAAAGGGAAGGCCACTCAGGAGGTTCTTGCGAATTGAATGCGCCACCCGCCGCCGAAATAGTGGAATTGAAGCGGGATTGTGTTTTTGACGCAGAGTTAGGTGCATAATGCTCATACCTTGCCCCAAATATTGAAATCCATCTATCACCGTACTTGCGTCCGCCTAGGCCGCGCTATTCGCGACCACGTTCAGGAGCTCAACCTCAGGGGGAGATGGAGTAAGTTGGATTCTTGGTTTTTTAGAGAAGCTCCAGATTCCGAAAGCACTGACCGCAGCGTTTGGCATAAAAAGCCGCTTAGCGTATTCCTCCTTTACTGCTTTATTGGCTTGCTTGTGTATTGGAACTGGCCCCCAATGTCAGCTCCTCCTGGGGATGCGGTGGCAGCTCTTGCCGTCGCCGCTGCTGTAATGGCTGTCCTAGGGGAAATGAAGGGAAAGGAGAAAGTGGCTTGGATCTCCTTGTTATTCGGGTTTCTCTCTTTAGAGCTAACGTCAATTAATACGGAACGCAAGGCTAACGAGGAGTTAAGGGCCTTTACACGCCAACAAGAACAAAAGCAATTCGCTACCACCATGGATAGTATGAATTCACTACTTACAACAATACAAATCACCGAGAAAAATACTGAGCGGGAAGCCTATGTTGTATGGCCACCCGCCATTCAGGTTACATCGTGGGATCCGCTAAGATTGGGCATTCCGTTCAGCAACTCTGGTGGGGAGGCTGCGAAAAATATCGTAAACGATGGCAAGGTATTCTTGGGTGCAACAAACAATACGGATGAGGAAGCAAAGAGACTCAAGAAAGAGTTTGAACGATGGTGGCGTCATCCAGAACACAAACATTGGAATATGAAGATTTACGCACCAGGAAGCACTCAAGGATTTTTTTCACTGGATGAGTTAGTTCTCAGCCCTGAAGACAAGCAAAGAATTCTGAAAGGGGAACTGACCTACTACGTTTTCGTCAGGATTATCTATTCAGACCATTCGGGCCGCTGGGCATTCGATGCTTGCAGTTGGGTGCAACAGGCAGGTCGGGACCTATCGATTACCCACCCTTGCTCCGTCAATAATAATCCTAAATATGCAGTTAAGCGGGACTGAGGACTGGGTACAGACGGAAAGTTTCCTTGCATCTCAGCGGCTTGATAAATTCGTAGGGAACATCAAGTCTGTCCTTGAATTCCCAGGCGGCCTAAACAAGCACGTGTGCTTCTTCTTGACGCAATTCTTGTTCGACCGTGTCGCACTCAAACCGTTCAACGGTATTGGCAAATTTGGGATGTTCCTTCAACTCCTTGACCTTGAACGGGTCCTTGAAAAGCGCTATCGGGCGCATAACCATATAGCGGAAGAATGACGAGTAAACCATGTGCTGCAACGACGCTACCGAGATGCACAAACGGAATTCCATCATTTTCAAACGCACATCTTGTGGCAGGTCTTTGGCCATCTTGTCCCACTCTTCAAAAATCTTTTTAACATCAGGCATGGGTTGGGTTGCGGCAATGATTATGAACCGCGTCAGATTCAAGTGATGGCCGTGGCGAATGAGTTGGTTTGCCCGAGTCCGAATACTTGTGTAAACCGGATGATCAAATCTGATGTGCCCTTCGGCGGCATACATGAACATCCGGTCTCTAATCGAGAACAAATGTTCACGGAAGGCATCAAGTCGGTAATCGCGCCACAAATAGTAGATGCAGAACCAGAGGGCTGTCAGAGTGAAGATGGATATGAGAGCGATGTCCGCGTTCATTGGTCGTCTCCCGGTTGCGTTGTCCCTCGGTCCGTTAGATGGCTAGAACTCCGCCTTGGGTCCAATTTTCGTTCCAGCGCATTCTTTGCCGGGACAGTTCGCTGAATGTTCCGCCTTCTGAGATATTGTTGCCCAATGCCGTAAACCCAACCGCCTCCGCCCAACACCACCATTAGCCCGTGGCTGATGGTGGCGTTTCCCAAGATTTTGATGAAGATATTCGCCGTTGTGGCTCGGCCTGCCAGAACTGCCACCGATAAATAACCACAGTACCCTAAGAAAGAGAGTCCGCCCCACTTGACAGTATCGCGGATGATAGTTGTAACGGAATCGATCTTTTTGTAAGAAAGTAGATAATCCGATTCCGTTCGCGTGGGCTTTGGGGTAGGGGTTGCCATCGCGTTAAGTGCATCGTAGCAAACGGATGACCGAGGCGCAACACCGAGTGTCCTGCATAGTAACTCAATTCCATCTGCCGTCAGCTTTAGACTGCCGACTCCCGACTTCTTGCCTTCCCTTAAGTCCTTTCACTGGCGGGCGGCGCACCCTTGATCCGCTAAGACGAGTTTGGGTGCCGCACCCTTATGAGTTTCAAGGGTGCGGGTTTTGACTTTCCTGGTATTGTGGTTGAACTCCAGCTGCGATTCTGTTCCGCTTTCTGATTGCTGTCTCCATCCCCAGTCCTTCCCCATTCGAACGCCACCATTCGAATGGGTGCCACATAATTAACTATCGACAGCGTTACCACGCCTGCGCTCCGGAGTCCTCTTGCAACGACCGGGGATCGGGGCTAGCATCAGGTGATGGCCAAGGCTAAGGAATTTGACCTCGAGAAGCAGGCGCCCGTCGTGGATGACGAAGATGAGGCGACTCTCGCTGCCATTGATGAGGGCATCCAGGACGCTAAAGCCGGCCGCACGACACCTCTTGAACAAGTTCGCAAGCTCTTGCCCCGATGGATTACCGCCCCCTCTTCACGCAAAGAGCGTTAGCGGATCTAGCTGACCTAATCAGCCATATTGCCGAAGACGATGCCGAAGCCGCCTCGCGATTTGGCAGTTCGCTGCTGGATCACATCGATTTGTTGTCGAGGTTTCCCCGCATGGGCGGCGTCATTCGCAAGAGAGCGCGGGTGCGGAAGCTGACGCACAGCCCCGTCGCCGTCTACTACCAACTCCGCGAAGACAGGCACGTTGTGGAAATCCTTCATATCCGCCATGCATCACGCAAGGCTCCCAGATTATAATCGGCGACGCGATCTGGTTTCGGGGACCACGCCTCTGCCGCCACTCGCTACTTCTGTTACATTACTCACGCAGCGGCATCGAATTACGTGCATCCCGCAAACACAGGAAGGTTTCCATGCAAACAGCCTCCATTCAATGGATCGGCGAGCAGAAATTCCTCGCCGTCAGCCCGTCCGGGCACGCCGTGCCGTTTGATTCGGACCGCGAATCGAACAAGGCGCCCGGCGCGATGGAGATGGTGCTGATGGCGCTCGGCGCCTGCACCGCCACCGACATGGTCCTGATCCTCGAAAAAAAGCGCCAGAAGCTGGAGTCGCTCGAAGTCCTCTGCTCCGGCGAACGCGCCGCCGAGCCGCCCACCGTCTGGACCAAGCTCGAAGTCCTCTTCCGCCTGCGCGGCACACTTGACGAAGCCGCCGTCCAGCACGCCATGTCCCTTACCGAGGAAAAATACTGCTCCGTCGCCGCCATGCTGAAAAAAACCGCCGCCTTCACCTGGCGCTACGAAATTCTTCCCCACGCGGTACCGAGCGTAAAATGAGCGCAAAATGAGCCAACTCCGCGAAATCCCCCAAATGATCCGAGCGCGCTTGTTTCCCACAAAGCCCATCGCTTACAATCATTCTTCTCCGCTTGGCCCAAGTTTCCTGCAAGGAGAGACATGCCTCGCCGCATCGCCGCAAAAATTACGGGTGTAGCCGGTTACGTTCCCCCGCGCCTCCTGACCAACTCGGATCTCGAAAAAATGGTGGACACCACCAACGAATGGATCATGGAACGCGTCGGCATCCGCGAACGCCACCTGGCCGAAAAGGGCGTGGCCGCCAGCGACCTGGCCGTCGAAGCCGTGAAAAAGCTGCAGTGCAAGCATCCCTTCGATCTGCAGTCCGTAGACCTGATCGTCGTCGGCACGGTCACGCCGGACATGATGTATCCCTCCACCGCCTGCCTGGTGCAGCACAAGCTGGGCATGACCAACACCTGGGGCTTCGACGTTTCCGCGGGCTGCTCCGGATTTCTCTATTCGCTCAACGTCGGCACCAAGTTCATCGAATCCGGCCAATACAAAAAAGTTCTGGTGATCGGCTCCGACGTCAATTCGTCCATGACCGACTTCACCGATCGCGCCGTCTGCATCATCTTCGGCGACGGCGCCGGAGCCGTCCTGCTGGAGCCCGCCGCGGAAGGCGAGCCCGGCATCATTGACCACGTCGCGCAGATCGAAGGCATGGGCGGCCAGTTCCTCTACATGCCCGGCGGCGGCAGCCTGAACCCCGCTTCGCACGAAACCGTGGACAAGAAAATGCACTACATCCACCAGGACGGCAAAAACGTTTTCAAATACGCGGTAAAGAAGATGGCGGAAATGACCGAGCGGGTCCTGGAGAAAAACGGCTTGACCGGCAAGGATGTGGACTGCTTCATCGCCCACCAGGCCAACCGCCGCATCATCACCGCAACGGCGGAACGCCTCGGCATGCCGCTCGACAAAGTGATCATCAACATCGAAAACTACGGCAACACCACTGCCGGCACCATCCCGCTGGCGATGCAGACCGCACTCGACGAAAAGAAACTCAAGAAGGGCGACCTGGTCTTACTCGCCGCAGTCGGCGCAGGCTTCACCTCCGGCGCCACCCTGATCCGCTGGGCGTATTAATCCCGCCGCCTGAATATAAGGTTGAAATGTCGGGTGGAAGAAAACTAGATGGAACGAATCGAAGCGGCCTGCACCAGGTTCGCTTCCAGGCGCCGGTCAATCTGCACCGCGGCAATGCGCGCGCAGAGCATGCGTTCTCTTTCGGCCCAGCCCGCCATCATGGGCGAGAAGCTGGCGAACACTTTCTCGGCGTACCGGACTACCGCGTAGTAGGCCTTGATCATGCCCAACCCGCTCTTGGTTTCCTTCAATTCGGGGGTGAGGGTCAGCAGGCTGGCAAACTTCTCGAAGTCGTTCCCGCAGATGGACGCTTCCTCCACCTGGGCCGCTTCCAGCACGCGGCTGGAAATCGGCAGGCTGGCCATCCCGGTGAACACGGCGCGCCAGTAGTACAGGGCGAACTGGCCCATGGCCACGACCGCGATCGAGAGTAGTGCTGCGGAGAACATTAGCTTTCCTCGTCCACGATTATTCCTTCCGCGCCCGATTACCCCAATAGCCCCCAAGTACTACCGGGATAGCACTTCCGGCAGCCCGCTGGGCCGAAAACCAGTCCTTGCTTGCAGACACGCTCTATCTTATTCTTACGCAAGCAGTTAGAGGAGAGCCCATGACCCTGAAATCGGTGGTTTCCTGCCTATTTCTGGCTGTTTTTCTCGGGACCTTATTCTTCGCCGCTCACGGCAAGCCGGCGCCGGAAACCTTGAAGGAGGCTGACCGCGCCGCTATCGTGGCTGTCCTGACCACCCAGCAAAACGACTGGAACCAGGGAGATATCCGCGGCTTCATGGCTGGCTACTGGAACTCGCCGGAGCTGACCTTTGCCGGGACCCGCGGATTTACGCGCGGCTGGCAACCGGTGATGGCGCGCTACGAGAAAACCTACGCCGACAAAGCCGCGATGGGCACGCTGGATTTTCAGGAATTGGAGTTGCGCTCGTTGGGGCCCGACGCCGTGCTGGTGCTGGGAAAATGGCACCTGCAACGCCAGGCCGGAGATGTGGGCGGAATCTTCACGCTGGTATTTCGGAGATTTCCGGAAGGCTGGCGCATCGTTCACGATCACACCACACAGAGCCCGCCCGAAACCAAGTAGAAACCGCCGACTGTAGCTCAGGCCTTCAGACGTGAGCTACAGGATTTCGAGAATTTCTTCGTAGCGCTTGAAGGGCGGAATCAGGTACGCGCCGGCCAATTCCGTGCGCGCCCAGGCCAGCATTTCGCGCGCGACTTCAAAGCCGCGATCGCGCGCCGCAGCGCCCGCCGCTTCCATGGATTTCAGCAGCGGCTCCGGGATGACGATGCCGGGAACTTCGTTGTTCAGGCGCAGGGCCTGCTTGTAACTGTTCAGCGGCCAGACGCCAATGAGCACCGGGATGGGCGGCGGCCCACCGAGCTTTTTCACAAATTCGTGCCAATGCGCGGGATCAAAGAGCGGCTGGGTCATGGCGAAGTGTGCCCCGGCTTCGAGCTTGGCGTGAAAGCGCGCGATTTCGGCGTCGAGATCGTCGGCCACCGGATTCACCGCGACCCCGATTGTGAAATTGGTTTGCCCGCCAAGAGTTTTTCCCGCCCAGTCCGTCCCCTGATTGAGGCGGTGGAGAATTTTCACCAGGCCAACGGAATCCACTTCGTAGACGCCGCTGGTTTCCGGATAATCGCCGACCGACGGCGGGTCGCCGGTAATCGCCAGAACGTTGCGCACGCCGCCGACGGTCCAGGCGCCCAGAAGCATCGCCTGCAAGCCGATGATGTTCTGGTCGCGCGTTGTGAGATGCGGCACCGTTTCGACGCCGCGCGCTTCGAGTGCGCCTGCAACGACCATCGCGTCCATGCCGACGCGTGCCATCGCGCCGCTGTTGATGTCAATCGCGTGCACTTTTTGCGAGGCCATCACGCGATCCACCTGTTCATAGATGCGATCGAGCGCGATGCCCTTCGGCGGATCGATTTCCACGCAAACGGTAAATTCTTTTTTCTGCAGCCGCTTCCAGAACTTGCTTTCGGGATCGCGCTCCTGAACGGGCGGAGC
>DASSGS010000029.1:0-39200 GCA_035693365.1 Candidatus Acidiferrum sp.
ACCCTGGTGGTGGACGATAACGGAGAAGGATTCAGCTTCGCCGGGCGCTTCACAGGGGATGAGCTTGACCGCCTGCGGCTGGGTCCGATTTCCATCAAGGAAAGAACGCGCACGGTCGGGGGAGTGCTGACCGTAGAATCAAACCCGGGGCATGGTGCGCGCTTAACGATCGAGGTACCGCTCGGCTGATATGGCGAAGACCAAACAGCAAATTCGGATACTGATGGCGGACGACCACGCGATTTTTCGCGACGGGCTCCGCAAATTGATTGACGGCGATGAAGATATCACCATCGTCGGAGAGGCGCAGAATGGCGCGGAGTGCATCAAGCTGCTGGCCAAGCTGAAGCCGGATATTCTGCTGCTGGATTTGCGCATGCCCGACAAAGACGGGCTGGCAGTGCTCGAAGAGGTGAATTTCGACCAGACTCCGACGCGGGTAATCGTGCTGACGGCCGCGGAAGACGACCGCGATGTGGTGCGGGCGATGCGACTGGGCGCGCGCGGCGTGGTTCTGAAGCAGTCCGCCACGGATTTGCTGGTGAAGAGCATTCACCGCGTGCATGCCGGCGAGATCTGGCTGGATAACCGGATGACCGCCGAAGTGATGAAGGCGTTCGCCAAGTCTTCGGATTCCGGGCCGCGGCGGGAAAAGCCGCTGCTTTCCGACCGCGAAAAAGAGATCGTGCAGCTCGTGGCCCAGGGCTTCCGCAATAAGGAAATCGGCGAAAAGCTCTTCATCTCCGAACAGACCGTGAAGAACCACCTGCACAATATCTTCGACAAGTTGGGCGTTTCCGACCGGCTGGAACTGGCGCTCTACGCGATTCATCACCGGTTGATTGATCAGACCTAGGAAACAGGTTCACAGTCCAGAATTTAAGCTTGCGAATCCAGGACTCTCGTTGGCGTCGTTGTGTTTCTACCCCTGCGGGGTAAACAGCCTCGTCAAACGAGGGGATTGGTCATGCATCCGTCTCCAATCATCTGACTTCCCTGGCTTTAATTGGAATAGCGCTATCCAATTAGATTTCGCTACCTGTTCGCCAAGACTTGAGAAACTGACTGCAAATTGATCCTGCGCCCGGCCCAGAAAATCGCTCCGGGGATGGTTGATTCGAGCAAGCCGCGCAACTAATCACTTCGGACGGGGTTGGGGGCTGATAGCGCTCGGGAAAGTTTCGGCGTTAGCCGAAGGAAGTCGATCGAAAGGGAATCTTCCTCCACAGGTCGCGACGGCGTCTTTTCGGAGTTTGCCGGTTGCAGGCCTGCAAAATCGCGTGGCAGGCAGAACCTTTCCGGCCGCATCATGAAATCGAACGAACAGGATCGAGCCAGGCCCAGCCCTGCTGGACTTCTATCCCCACCGCAGCAGGCTGAGATGAAGTTACTCCTGGGCGGCAGGTGGCCACCCCTCAAGCCATTGCCAGTCTTCAAGTTTGAAACAGATACGCATCGCGCCTCGATTGAGTTCGACAAGATGCGCGGTGAGTGGATCTGCCGCAAAACATCGCTACCCTCCAACAAGATTCAGGAACTTCGTGGTGGCCTGGCAGAAATAATCGGGGCATTAACCCAGGGCAAGGCGGCAGCACTCCTTGAATCTGCCGCGGCGGTGCGCCAGGAGTACGAATTGGATAAGGACGCCAACCGCCGCTTCCAAGCCATGCGGGAGTGGAAAGAGAATTTCGAGAACGGCGCACTCTATAGCGGCTTGCGGAACAATCTTCCTGAAAGCCAGCAAAAGGAAATGGACGAAATCATCCGGCTGACGCTTACCGCGCGACAGCTACAGTTCAATCCGAAAAATGTTGCGTATGTTTTTGATGCCCTCTCGAAGGCGGGCGGCAAGCTGGCAACACTTTTGGAAATCGCGAAGCGCAATAAGGCGGAGCGGGAAACGGGTGCGGCGGCAATTGCGGAAGCGGGCGAACTCGACGCCGGGAACATTGAGCCGGGCGCGAGCCCTGGCACGGCAACCCTCGAAAGCTTTCCGGAAGAGCCGGTCTGGAGCGACGCCCCGGAGCAACCCCAACTCCTCTCACCCGAACAGTTTGGACATGCTTCCTCGCAGGCATCCGAAATTGTTAAGCCAGAGATTCTTCAGGAGCAGCCGCCATCCATTGTCGAAGACATCCAGGAAATGGCGCATCACGATGCCCCTGTGGCTGATCTTCGGCCGCAGGGTCGAACACGCAAAGTCGCGTGGCCGGCAAGCCTTTCCGAATTTTCGCCCTCGCCCCAGCGCGCGCTTGAAATTTCCGGATTGCACGTCGCCGCGTTTGCCTTTGTCTTCCTTTTCGCAGTGATTAGTCTTCCCTTGGGGCTCACCGTGGGTCGCGGCCCGCTCGGGCAATGGCTCCGTGCGACAGAGGAATCTATTTTCCCGAGCCATGCCACGTCACCTGCATTGCCAGCCCACCCTCCCGAAACGACGTCGCAAGATTCCGCTGTGGTGGCGACAAATGCGTCCCTTCCTTCCGACGCGTCCACCAGTGGAGATAAACTCGATGACGCCGCGTCCTTCGCAGAAAAGCCCCAGCAAAGCGCCACAGATTCTGAAACCTTCGCAAACGCTCACTCCAATGTTTCAATTTCCGCTGCCGCAATCGAAGCGAAAAAATCGGATGTTCCCGGGAGCAATCGCTCGGCCGGTCTCATCGAGCGAAATGTGCCCCCACCCGCGAGTCTCCAACCCAAATCTCCACCCGAGGCTTTTGGCCCGATCAGCGGCGCCCTGGGAAATCTTGCTCCCCGCGGGGTTGCCCCTCGGTCGGGTGGAGCGCCCCGCCGGTCGCCGCCTGCGGCGATCCTGGTCACCGCCCCGACTTATGGCAGTAAGCCATTTCGGGTGAGTTTCCCCGCAAAACCGATTGCCGCATCCTCCTCGTTCGCAATGACCTCGGAGCTTTCTGTTCTGGTTCCTCCTCAAGATAGGCTGGCAGCGGCGCACAGGCCCGCGCGATTGCAAGCGGGCGAACTGGTCTCTTACGTCTGGCCACGTTATTCAAGGCGCGGGGATCGATACGGATCGGCGGAAACCGTGAAGGCCCGAATCCTTGTGGGACCCTCCGGAGTTGTACAGGATATAAAGCTGATGAGTGGCTCGACCTCTCTCTTTCCTGCCACAATCAGCGCCATTCGCCAGTGGCGGTACACGCCCACTCTCATGAATCAAAAGCCCGTGCAAGCTCAACAGGACGTCACGATTGAGTTCCGGCCTCCGCAGAATAGTTCGAAATTCCGCAGGCAGCATCCATCGCACAAGTAGCCCAGTTTTAACGCAAAAGTAAACCCCTCCAGGTAGGACGGGGTTTGTGTATTTGTCCCCTGTTCTGGTTCGGCCTGCCTGATTAGGTGCTTCGCCATCCAGGCGGTCAGGGGACAGACTAGCGCAAACAGCGGCATAGCCCGGCTTGCCGCCGCCCCGAGGGAGTGGTCCTAGTACATTGGTACTTTTAAAGGGCGACTTTATTTTGAGCCTTGAGTCCTATTGTTGATTGGACACAGGCCGGATAGACTTTGGCTTCGATGAGGGAGGTCCGCTTTGACCGGCTCTGAACGCCGCACTACCCAACGTTTTTCCATGCGGCTGCCGCTTACCGTGAGATGGACCACGGGCGCAGCTGTTGGGGAGACCAGCACGGAATCCCGCGATGTAAGCTCCCGCGGAGTCTATTTTTTCCTGTCCAAGGACGTCAAAGAAGGGTCTCCGGTGGAGATCCTGCTGACCCTGCCGAACGAGATTACCCTCGCCGGACCGGTGCGCGTTCGCTGCCTGGGGCGCGTCCAGCGGACCGAACCGCGCGACGAAGGCAGTGTCGGCGTCGTGGCGGCCATCGAGCGCTACGAATTCCTTCGCAACAACGAAGACAACTAACAGGCTCGCGCCGACAATTTGAATTTCTGTACAAGTTCCTGGCTCGCTCACTGCGGAGGCGGGCGGGAATAGCCGGAGTGCCTCGGCCCCTCAGCGGAGCGCTCCGGCTGAAATTTTTGTGGTAGGCGTGGATCGATGTGAGTGGTGGTTTCAGGCTGAGCGACGATTTATGATTCCCGGGTGGCGAAGGTAATCAGTAATCAGCGATCAGTAATCAGGAAGCAAGTGAATTTGTAGCGGCCGCCTTCTGAGGCGGGCCTCTTCCCGACCAGCAGTTGTCGCACCAGATTCGCCGCCTTAGATCTTCTCAACAAACCGAGCACAAATTTCGCAAGAACGCTTCCTTCCTTCGGTCTGATTCGCCCCCGAGCGAGATGCCTGAATTCCTATAGCGGACCGCACTTCTTACTGCTTACCGATTACTAATTACAGCCTCCAGACTCCAGACTACCGACTACCGACTACCGACTACCGACTACCGACTCCTCAATCCCCAAGCCAATTGCTACTCAAGCACGCCTGTCCTTTTGGACAGGGGATATCCACAGGCGCGCAAGGGCATGATGGGAGATACTCGCCCGGGAGTGGAATTCGTGTGCCTGTGCAGCGGAGGCGCGGCGAGAAGAAAGAAAGACGAATGATTCAACGGTTGCCCAAACTTAGCGCGGATTTGCCGGAAGTTCACAAACCAAAAGGAACGGAACGCCTGGCGACCGCCGAGGAACTTGCCGTGATCGGCGGCGCGCCTCCTGATCCCGCGGAGGAAGCACGGATCCTTGCGTTGCTGGAAGTTCAAATGAAGTCGGATTTGCAGAAGGCGGCGGTGGAGAGCGCGGCGCAGGCGCGGCAAGCGGCGCTGCACGAATTGGTGGCCGCACTGGAACCGGAACTTCTCGAAGGAACTGAGAAATCCGCGGGCCCGGAAAAAATCAAAGCGGCCGCTGAGCTTCAGCCGGCGGGGAAGATGCCTGCGAATACCGCGGGAATTCTAAGCGAGCCGGAGCGCGTTGCGGCTGCCTTTTTCGGTTCGGAAGAGGACGCGCCCGTGCAGGCGCCGATTGCCGCGCAGCCCGTCTCGGCAGCGCACGCCCCGGTGGCGGCAGAGGCGATTGCTGAGGCGCAGGCCTTTTTCGACGCGCCAGCTCAAGTTGAACCTCACATGAAGGCGCCGGAGCCGCTGCAAGCGGAGCTGGTGAGAGAGTCTGCGCCCGGGTTTGCGCCCGAAGTCGCCCACGAGGTCACGCGCGAGGTCACGCCAGAGTTTGCGGCTGAGTTCGCGGTGCCAAGCGGGACGGAAATTATCGCGATGCCGCGCGAGGAAGCGCGGGATCTGAAAACCGAATTGTTGCAAGTGGCGGAGGCGCTCGACCAGCACCGCCTGTGGGTGGAATCGAACGGCGAGCAAGGAATCCGCGGGGATTTTGCGGGGGCGAATCTTTCGGATGCCGATTTGACGGGTGTGAACCTGCAGTCCGCGGATCTAACAAAGGTGAATCTTCGTGGAGCCGATTTGTCCATGGCGAATCTCCGCGGGGCGAACCTGGTGGAAGCGGACCTGCGCGAAACGAATTTGCTGGGCGCGGAGTTTTCCGGCGCAAACCTGATGGGCGCAAACCTGTATGGGGCCCAGGGATTGTGGGCCGGGCGGTTGGGAGGCACAAATCTCTTCGACGCGACTCTGCCGGAAGCCGTCGGCGCTTACGACGGAGGAAAAACCATCGGACAGTTCACCCAGGCGGCGCGGCGCTTTTACCTGCTGGTGATTGCGATCTGCGTCGGGGCCTGCGCCATGGTGGCGCTGACCAGGGACGTGCGGCTGCTGCTGGATGGATCGGCAATGGTGCTGGCGCGGATTCCGAATCTTCTGCCGCTGCAGGGATTTTACATGGGTGGGCCGCTTCTCTTGACCGCGTTGTATTTACGTTTGCAGTTCTTGCTGCTGCGTTTGTGGGGCAGCATGGGCGCGTTGCCGGCGGTTTTTCCGGATGGACAGACGCCGGAAAAAGACGGCTCGTGGTATCTGATGGGACCGATTCGGCAGCACTTGCGCTGGACGCGCGATCCGCGCTCGCCGCTGGCGATGGTGGAATGCCGGTTGGCGAAAATGCTGGCGTATTGGGCGGTACCGGCGACGGTATTTCTGTTCTGGCTGCGCTACCTGGTGATGCAGGACTATCGCGGAACTTTGTTGCAGGTGTTTCTGCTGACGCTGGTGGCATCGGCGGCGTTCGCGATGCCGAAGATCGTGGCGCGGGTGTTGCGTCCCGGTGACTGGACGGATGAGAGCACGCCGCACTTTGTGCGCGACGTGGCTGGCGCGTTTCGAATTCCAGTGTTGGTCGGCTTGGCCGTTTTCCTGATGTCCCTTGGCGTGATTCGCGGACTGCCTGCGGATGCCAATGCGCGGCCGGATATCGGGCGCGGCGATCCGCGGCGCTGGGCGGCCACGGCGTTCCAGGCGCTGGGCTACCGGCCGTACGCGGATATTACGGAAGAGAGTATTTCAACCAGCGCCGCGAAGCCGGTGACCGACGGCGAAACAGGGACAGGGAGCGGTCCGCGTCTGAACGAAATCAATCTGCGCTACTCGCGGGGATATCGCTCGCAATTCGCGGGGGCGCGGATGTGGCGCGCGAACCTGGAAGGCTCCAGCCTGTCGGAAGCCGATTTCCGGGCCGCGAATCTGCGGGAAGCGGTGTTACGCGGCGCGAACCTGGATCGGTTGCAGGCGGCGAAAGCGAATCTGGTGTCGGCGGACGCCCAGGGAGCGCAGCTCGCGGGAGCGGATTTCCGGAACGCGGACCTGTCGTACGCCAACCTGGACGGCACGATTCTGACCACGGCGAATTTCAGCCGCGCGACGCTCTACGCCGTGAAATTGCGGCATGCGGACTTGCTGCGCGCGGAGCTGTCGCACGCCGATTTGCGCGACGTGAAACTCGACGAAGCGGTGCTCTCGATGGCTTCGATGGAGCAGACGGATTTTTCGTCGGCGAAAATGACCGGCGTGAATCTGACCGGGGCGCAGGCGAAGGGAACAATATTCCTGGAAGCGGATCTGAGCCGCGCGGACCTGCGCGGCGCGTCGTTTCCCGGCGCGATCCTGCGCGACACGAAACTTGACGACGCGCGCGTGGATGGCGCGGATTTCCGCGGCGCACTGGGCCTCGAAGCGTGGCAGGTCTGCTCCACGCAAGGGTGGCGGGGAGCGCAGTTTGACGCAGACGTGAAAGCGGCGGTGCTGCAGAGTTGCGGCGGCACGCAAGGCCGTATCCAACCGTAAGCCCCGAGTTCCCACCCCAAGAAAATAGGCAATGTGCCCAACGTTTGCACCATGGGCGATCTGGCAAAATACGACTGAAACGGATTGACGCTAGGGCAGCGGGCACGTAAACTCGTGCTGCACACATTTGCGTGCTTTTGCACGCCGAGGCTGCAATGGAAGACAAATCAAACATAACATTGAAGTTAGATAAAAGCCTATTGCGTGCTGTAAAGGTAGTCGCCGCTAAGCGGGGCACCTCCATTAGCGCTTATGTCGCTGAAACCCTGACCGAGGCGATGAAGCACGACGACAGTTATGAGGACTCCAAGCAGCGCGCTATCGCCCTTATGAAGGAGAGCCGGAGTCTCGGTTGGAAGAAGCCGAAATCGAGAGACGAACTGTATGAGCGGTAAGGCATTTGTAGACACGAATATTCTCTTGTATGCACATGATCTAGCTGACTCCGCCAAAAACGCGATTGCCGTTGACTTGTTAACGCAGCTTTGGAATGACAACATTGGAGTGACAAGCACCCAGGTGCTCCAAGAGTTTGCGGTGAATTTGCAAAGACGAATCACGCTTTCTTTAACGCCCCAGGAAGTTCGAGCAAGGATCGTGCTTTATCTTGATTGGGAAGTTGTGGTCATTGGGAAAGGCGCGGTACTGCGTGGTTTGGATGCTAAAGAGAGATACAAGATCTCCTTCTGGGATGCGATGATCGTGCAGGCGGCGGAAAGCGCCGGGTGTGAAGTGTTGTACTCGGAAGATTTGTCGCACGGGCAAGAGTATGGCGGTGTGCTGGTGGTCAACCCTTTCTTGAGCTGAATTCCTGAAGCCAGCGGGATTAGTGCCCGGGTTAACTCCGCGAACTGGCGGAGCCGTGGCCGGCCTGTGTTAGCGCTCTTCGCCGAAGAGCTTGATGTCCGCGGGGCCTTCGGCCAGGGGGCCGCGTTCGCGACCCTGTACTACCTGGCGAACTTGTTCGACGATATCCGGGTTGGCAAGCGTGGTGATGTCGCCTGTATCCATGCGATTGGAAATGGCGGCCAGCACGCGGCGCATGATTTTGCCGGAGCGGGTTTTGGGCATGTCGGGAACGATATGGATGCGCTTGGGGCGCGCGATCTTGCCGATCATGGTCTCGATGGTGGCGATCAGTTTTTCCGTCACCTCGCGGTTGGATCGGATGCCGGGCTTCAGCGAAACATAAATTTCGGGGACGCGGCCCTTGATCTCATCCACAACGGGAACGACCGCGGCTTCGGCGATTTCGGCCACGGTGAGGCATGCGGATTCCAGTTCCTTGGTGCCAAGGCGGTGCCCCGCGACGTTGATCACGTCGTCGACGCGTCCAAGGATGCGGTAATAACCGTCGGGAGCAAGCACGGCGCCGTCGGCGGCGTAGTAAGGCCAATCGCGCCAATCTTTGCTATTCGGGTCGGAATTGTATTTCTTGTAGTAGTTGTTTACAAAACGTTGTGGGTCGCCCCAGATCGTCTGCATGATGCCGGGCCACGGATTGCGAATGCAGATGTTCCCAGCGGCGTGAGAGGCGGCCGAAACTTCCTTGCCGTTTTCATCCCAAATCACAGGATAAATCCCAAGGCACGCGGGTCCCGCGCTGCCGGGCTTCATCGCGTCCAGAGCCGGTTTGGTCGTGCAGAGAAAGCCGCCGGTTTCGGTCTGCCACCAGGTGTCTACGATTACGGCTTCGCCTTTGCCGACGACGTCGTAATACCAGCGCCAGACTTCCGGCTCGATGGGTTCGCCGACCGTGGTCATATGCTTGAAGCGATAGGTGTGTTTCTTCGGCTCGTCGCCGCCGGCTTTGCGCAACATGCGAATTGCGGTTGGCGAAGTGTGGAAGATGTTCACGTCCAGGCGCTCGGCAATGCGCCACGGACGCCCTGCATCCGGGAATTGCGGCACGCCTTCATAGAGCACACTGCTGGCGCCGAGCGCAAGCGGTCCATAGACGATGTAAGAGTGGCCGGTGATCCAACCGATGTCGGCCATGCACCAGTAGACATCATCGGGATGAATGTCCTGGTAATACTTGGCGGTTCCCGTGACGTAGGCGAGATAACCGCCGGTGCGGTGCTGGCAGCCTTTGGGTTTGCCGGTGGTGCCGCTGGTGTACATCAGAAAGAGCGGATCTTCCGCGTCCATCGAGACCGGCTCGACGACGGCGTTGCGGTAATCCTTCAGCACGTCGTTGACGAAGAAATCGCGCTCCAGGATCATCGGGGCGTCGGAAGAATATTTTTGCGGATAGCGGCGCCAGACCAAAACCTTATCGATGTGCTGGCCCTCTTTTTCCGCGGTTTTCACGGCGATATCGGCGCTGGCTTTGTGATCCACCCAGCGGCCGTTGCGGTGATAGCCGTCCGCGTAAATCAGGATGCGGCTGCCGGAATCGGCGGCGCGCAGGCCGCAGGCTTCGCCGGAGAAGCCGCCGAATACGACGGAGTGAATCACGCCGAGCCGGGCGCAGGCCAGCATCGTGATGGGCAGCTCCGGAATCATCGGCATGTGGATGGTGACGCGATCGCCCTTTTGCAGCCCGGCAAAATCGCGGAGCATGGCGGCGGTTTCGTTGACCCGGCGATAGAGCTCCTGAAAGGTGATCACCGTGTGGTGCTCGTCTTCGGGTTCGGGAACGAAGATGAATGCGGCCTTGTTCTTGTACTTGGCCAGGTGGCGGTCCACGCAGTTATAACTGGCGTTGAGCTTTCCGCCGACGAACCATTTCCAGAACGGCGGGTGGTTGGTGTCGAGAGTTGTGTGCCAATACTGGTCCCAGTGCAGAAGTTCCGCGTACTCGCGGAAGCATTCGGGGAAATTCTTTTCGCTGAAGCGCTCCAGGGTGTGCGGGTCGTTCAGGTTGGCCTGGGCGATGAACCGGGCCGGCGGGCGGATGCTGTCTTCATCTTTCCAGTGGACGGCAATCTGCGCTTCGGTCAGCCCCTGTTTTTTGGGCTGAGGCTTTTTTGCAGCGGACTTTTTTGCACGGGCTTTTTTCGGCACGGCAGCAACTCCCTTGGAAAGTAAGGACTGCACACCACGAACGAATTGGACTACACGCGCGGAGCGGCAGGTTGTGGAGGAACGGCAGCGCCATGTTACCCGATGGCACAACTGCCGCCCGAGAGAAAGATGATGCTACTTTGGCGGTTCGCTCGTCAATGCGGGTCCGCGCCCGGCATGACTGGCGAATTTAACTCTTCTTGGTGGCCGCGTCGTATTCGGCCCAAATCAGCGTGCCGTGCGTTTCTTTCAGGAAAATCGAGCCCAGTACCAGGGTGATCGCGGCAATCCCCATTGGATAGTAGAGACCCGCGTAGATGTTCCCGGTTCGCGCGCACAGCGATAATCCAATGAGCGGCAATAATCCTCCGAAGACCCCGTTGCCTATGTGATACGGCAGAGACAGAGCCGTGTATCTGATCTTTGCCGGGAACGCCTCGACCAGGTAGGCAGCGATGGGGCCATAGATCATGCAGACAAAAATGACCTGGATGAATACCAGCAGGACCAGTTTGGGAACATCCGGACTTGCCGCTTCTTTGGCCGCCACCTGTTGACCTGTTGCCGGATCGGTGGTGAGGGCCGTCAAGCTGATCGCGCCGGTCACTTTGTTCTTAGCCGATTTCAGTCCATTGATGTTGCTGCCGGCCGCGACTTGCATAGACTTATAGATTGGAATGTAGGTCACGATCGCGAGCAGGCATGCGCCCATCATCAGCCATTTGCGCCCGATGCGATCAGAGAGCGCGCCGAAAACGGTGAAGAACGGCATCGCGCACAGCAGGGCGATAGCGACGATGATGTTCGAAGTTTTCGGATTCACCTTGAGCACGGTTTGCAGGTAGAACAAGGCATAAAACTGCCCCGTATACCAGACGACGCCCTGGCCGGCAGTCGCGCCGAAGAGCGAGATCAGAACGCGCTTGGCGTTCGCCCACACCGTAAAGGCTTCGGTGAGCGGCTTCGCGGAGGTCATGCCGGAGGTCTTAAGTTGCGAGAAGATCGGCGATTCCTTCATCTTCAGCCGGATGTAGAGAGAGATGGTGACCAGGACGATCGAGAGAAGGAACGGAATGCGCCAGCCCCATTCCGCGAACTGCTCCTTGGTCATGGCGTTTTGCGTGCCGAGGACGACCAGGAGGGAAACAAAGAGCCCCAGCGTCGCGGTGATCTGGATGAAGCTGGTGAAGAAGCCGCGTTTGCCGTCGGGAGCGTGTTCGGCAACATAGACCGCCGCTCCGCCGTACTCGCCGCCGAGTGCAAGGCCCTGCAACACGCGGATCGCCAGCAACGTGATGGGAGAAAACCAGCCGGCTGTCTGATATGTGGGGAGAAACCCGATCAGGGCCGTCGCGCCGCCCATGATGCTGAGCGTGACGATGAAGGCATACTTGCGGCCAACCATATCTCCTATGCGCCCGAAAAAGAGCGCGCCGAAGGGACGCACCAGAAAACCGACCGCGAACGTAGCCAGATACGCGATGTAAGCGAAAGTTTCGTTGCCGGGCGGATAAAATTTCGGCGACAGGATTGCGGCGAGGCTGCCAAATATATAAAAGTCGTACCACTCAATCATCGTGCCCACGGAAGAGGCCATGATGACCCGCCAAATCCCGTATTCCGCCGGTGCTCCTTCAAGAGCCATGGTGCCGCTGGCCATATTGTTCCCCCCTGAATTTCCGTCGTTAAGCAGAAATTCCTGGACTGGCTGAACGCTGGCAAGCACAATCCGCCGGGAAAAAGTCCCTCGGAGAGGTGCCGCAGGCCGCGATTTTCAGGGAAATGGGAGAAAACCGGGCCGGCCCCCATCAAACAGGTCAGGAATCCCCCCGTTCATATATGGAGAGCCCGGCAAAGTCAAGCGAGCGTTTTTGTCGGGCAATGCGGGTGAAGCGGTCGACACCCATCGCGGGCCGGGCGAATGAGTTGCGAGATTTACCTTGGAACGCCAAACAAAACCTGAAGCCGAACTTGCATCCAAATTCAGGCGGCAATGCGCAAGTAAGTTGGGCTCCAAAGTCGGCATAGCGGAGTCCAAACGAGGGGCGGATACGGGGATCGAATTTTGCAGGGAGATGGTGAGAAGATTCTTGCGCTAGCATGGGCGTGTTGAAATTTCGAGGATTGCGGAGACCTTGATGCAAACTCTCAGGCGTGTGGTGGTGGCCGCGGCACTGTGCGGTAGCTGGCTCTGCGCCACTGTCCGGGCGGAGGAAACCTACACACTGCGGGGAAAAGTGGTCAGCTCGGTGGATGGAACGCCGGTCCGCGGCGCGCTTGTCCAACTGAGCGGGCCGGAACAGGGAAGCGCCTTGAGCGGGAACGACGGAAGTTTTGCGTTTTCCAAGCTCGCCGCGGGAGAGTTTTTCGTCAGCGCCCGAAAGCAGGGATATTTCGCCACTGAACTGGGAGAGCCGCTGGGCGCAGTTGTGGAACGCGTCCGCCTGGACGTCGCTACGCGGGAACTTTCGCTGCGGTTGATTCCCGAGGGAATCATCTTCGGGAAAATTGTGGATGAACAGGGAGAGCCGATCGAAGGCCTGGAAGTTCAGGCCCGGCCCCGATTCGAAAGAAATTCCGGAAGGAATAGCGGCCCGGACCGCACGGCGACCACCAATGAAGCCGGCGAATACCGGATCTCCGGGCTCACAGCCGGTGCCTACTACCTGCTGGAAACGGTCAGGACAGTTAAGGGCTACGAAGCGATGCTCACCACCATCCGGCGGGTGAAGTCTGGAGTTCCCATCTACTTTTATCCCGGGGTGCTCGAAGCCGCGCAGGCCGCGACCATCCGGGTGCTTCCGGGATCTTCCCAGCAGCTCGACTGGCGCATCGCCCACCAGCCGCTCTACCAGGTGTCTGGCCGCGTACAAACCAGGGGCGGCGGCGCCAATCTGCTGGTTGCGCTGCTGAGCAGTTACAGCGATCAGAATTTCACGCTGGTCTCCGCAAACCCGGACGGTTCTTTTGTCCTGCCGGCTGTGGCGCCGGGAGAATACGCGGTGGCCGCGGTTGAAATGACGAACGAGGAAGCCGCGAAAGCTCAAGTCGCGGTGAAGATGATCACCGTCAAGGCGAACATGCCGAACCTGTTGCTCCAGGTATTTCCCGTGACGCGGATTCCCATCCGTTTTCGCGAAGAGTACACCCACAAATCCGACACGGAGTCGTCGCCCGACTCGGCCCCCGCGAATGTCGAATTTCTCCGCGTGGACTTGCCCGTCGAGGTCGCTGCCAGGTTCACCGACCAACAATCGGATTGGAACGCGCAGAAAAAGGAACTTCAGGTGTTGCTGGAGCCCGGCGTATTTCGAATCCAGATCCAAGCATCACCGAAGATCTATGTGGCCAGCGCGATGAACGGTCACACCGATTTGCTCAAGGAGGATCTGGTCGTCGCTCCCGGCTCGGGAGCCGAGCCGATCGAGTTGGTTTTGCGCGACGACCCGGGGTCCGTAAGCGGCACTGTTCGGCTCGACGGGAAGGCCGCCCCGGGCCGCGTGGTCTTGCTGCCGGAAAATGCACCACGCCATGCGGCAACCTTTTCCGCGGACGCCAGCGGAAGATTTGCGTTTCCGGATCTTGCGCCCGGGCGCTATTTCTTGCTGGCGCTCGGAAACGGCACTGAGCTTGACTTGCAGGATCCGGGGACGCTGAGGCGCATCCAGAGCCGGGGCGAAGCCGTGGAATTGCAAGCCGATGGCCGGGCCTCCGTGGATTTGGAATTAAAGCAGTGGGAGGAATGAACCAATGAAGCGGGGATTATCGCTGCTCGCTTGGCTTCTTTTCCTGCCGCTGATAATCAGTGCGCAGAACATGCCCAACCTGGACTCGAAACCCCGGCCCAATGGTCCTTATCAAATCCGCGGAAAAATGGTGAACTCCCAGACGGGTCAGCCGATCCAGGGCGCGGAAATCCAGATCTACGAGTCCGCCCAGAATATCGGCGAGATGTTTGAGATGACCGAGAGCGCTGCGGACGGGAGTTTTCATTTTGATGGAATCGCGGAGGGAAAATATACCCTGATGGCGTCTCGGCGCGGGTACGCGCCGCAGGCCTATCTGCAGCATGAGAATTTCTGGTCCGGCATCGCGGTTGGGCCGGGCAAGGACGCTTCGCAGTTGAAGTTTTCGCTGACGCCTTCGGCGACGATCAGCGGCAAGGTGACGGATGAAAACGGAGAGCCAATTCGCCAAGCCACCGTCAAACTTTGGAGTGATTCGCTGCAAAATGGGGTGAAAAAAAGCTCGCCGGGAATCCGGACGTCCACGGACGACGAGGGAAAATACCGCTTCGAGCACCTGACGGGCGGAAGATACACGGTCAGCGTGGTTGCTTTTCCCTGGTACCGGAGGTTTCTGAACGCCGCGCCATCAAACGACGATGCCGATTCCGGTGAGCCTGCCGCGGAGAAGGCAACCGGTACCGCTACGGGGGCGGATACGCCGGAACGCAAAAAATCAGGATCGTCGGAAAATTCCTTGCCAGACCTGGTGTACTCGACAACGTTTTATCCGAGCGGGCGTCACGTTCGAGAAGCTTCGTGGTTCCAACTGCGGCCGGGAGAAGAGCAAACTGCCGATTTCCAATTAATCCCCACCCCCGGATTTCGTATCCGGATCCGTACGGCGCTGCAGGAAGAGGGTGGGGCCTGGCGGGTGCGTGTTATGCCGGAAGCGGAAGACGCTTTGTGGGAAGGTGCCGTAACCCAGCAACGCCAGATCAGCCCTGGGGTTGTGGAAGTCAGCGGTCTGGCTTCCGGCAATTATCGTGTGCTGATGATTGGCGGAAGCGGTATCGGACCACATGAGGAAAGGGTCGAGGTCAACGGAGATGCCGAATTGGATTTTCAGGGAGGAACTCCGCGGGCGCCGGTGATCAGCGGGACGCTGCGCTTCGCGCAACCGCCCGCTACGACCGCCTGGGTCGTCCTGCAACTGCTCGACGACACGGGAAACCAATCGGTGGTACAAACCATGCCGAAGCGAGAGGAAAATCCAGCAGGAACGGCCCCGAAGCAGCCGACCGAGTTTACCTTCCAGTTTGCCAACCTGCCTCCGGGAGCGCGAGTCTTCGAACTTTTCGCGACCGCGCCGCAGGGCGTGGCCATCGAAAAGATCGAAGCCAACGGAGCCAGCGTGAACGGCAACAAAGTGACGCCGGATGGAACGGGTGAGGTGCGGTTGAAGCTGACCGCATCGGAAAATACGGCGGTGATCCGGGGCACCGCCACCAGGAAGGGTCAACCTTTCGCGGGCGCCATGATTTTGCTGCTCCCGGAAAGTGGACTCCCGGAATCCGCTCGGCGCGATCAGAGCGACTCGGATGGAACGTTTACCCTGCCGAACATTGTGCCCGGAAAATACCGCCTGATGGCCCTGATAAACGGCTGGGAACTGCCGTGGGCCGACGCGGAACAACAGAAAGCGCTTCTGGGGAAGGGCGTGGCGCTTGTAATCGGCAAGGATTCCCCCGCGCCCTTCAAGATCGAAGTCGAATAAACCCGCGAAACTGCCCGGCTAGTTTTTTGCGATCAGTTCACGGAGTTGCGCAAGGTCCGGCGGCGCCACATCGGAGACGGCGCAAAATGAGAAGCCGTTCTGCTCCCAGGCCAGCCAGTGATAGCCCCGTGCCTCGCCAGTGCCATTCCAATAGCTCTCCCCCTGAGCCTTTTCCACAAACACATTAATAATGTGCTTGCGGCGGCCGTAGACCAGCGCGGCCACCGTGCGCCCGCCTGCTACATCCAGGCGCCCGCCGAGCAGCGGGAATCCATCGGTTATGAAATCGTGGACGGGCGGCGCGAAGTCCACGCGCCCGTCGAACCAGGGCTTCACCGTGTGCTGGTCCGTTGATTCGACATCGGTGAGATGTCCGGGTTGCAGCGAACGGAGATGCGCGTCCACCAGTGATGCGGCCATGAGTTGAGCATCGCTGGGGCCGCGGGAAAGTTGCACTTGCCGCCACCCGATGAAAGCAGCGAAGAGCAAGCCGGCAGCAACCGCCAGCCAGCGCCAGGTGGAGACGCGCGCGGCGGGAAACGGTCGCACGGCCGGCAGTTTCTGCGCATTGCCCAGAAGACTCATCCGCAGCGTCTCCGGAGCGCGTTCGTAAAGGTTGGCCTTTTGAATGGTTTGGTGCAGGGCCTCTTCTTCGGCAAGCGATTGTTTGCAGTCGGCGCAGTTTTCAAGATGCCGTTCGAAATTGGCGGCGCTGACGGCGTCGAGTTCTCCGTCCAGGTAGCCGTGCAACTGATTTTGCGATTGATCACACGGCACGGCGAGCCTCCTTTGATTCAGGTTGGGATAGCGCGTTTCGCAACTGGCCGCGGGCGCGCGCCAGCGCCGACATCACCGTCCCGATGGGGCGCGCGGTGATCTCCGCGATTTCCTTGTAGGAGCACCCTTCCAGTTCACGCAGCACCAGAATTTCGCGAAACGATTCCGGCAGCATCTCTAGCGCGCGCGTAAGCTGTTCGCGGTCGCTGCCGGCCAGGGCCAACATTTCGGGATTTACGCTTTCCTGCGGCATTGTGTTCTCGTCAAACTCCGTGAATTCCGCGGCCATCCGATTTTGGCGCAGCCAGGTGAAGCAGCTATTGCGCACAATCTGCAGCAGCCACGCCCGGGCATTCCCCGACCGATAGGTGCCAAACGCGCGGTAAGCCCGTACAACAGCATCCTGGGTCACGTCCTCGGCGTCGGTCCGGTTCCGCAGCAGCCAGCGCGCCAGGTTAAAGGCGGCGTCCAGATGCGGCAATACCAGCGCCTCAAATCGGGCTCTGTCCTCTCCTTCTAACACGTTCACCTTTCACTTGCCCTTGTCTTGGATAACCTTGCCGCCCTCGATTTTATTCCGGCCGGGGAGAATAAAGGTAAAAAAGAATTTTTGCGGGAAAGTGGGCCGGCCGGGAATAAAAGCCCGCAGGGCGGGGTCTACCACCATGAACACGTTCACACAGACGGCGCGGGCTTGCCCCCTTTCTCTGTAGGCCCGCGCCGCCCCCCCTTATGGGCAGAACGTGAAGGGGCTTGCAACCGGCAACAGAGATCCAAGAGGAGAGAAGCGATGAGCAACAAAAAGAAAGACGAAATCTTGTACGACCACAATCACGACGGCATAGACCGGCGCGGGTTTTTGAAGTGCATGGCGTGGGCCGGCACGGGAACGTTGTGCGTGATCAAGGGCGGGGTGCTGAACTCCTATGCCTTCAGCGGCATCGGGGGACTCGATCCCGCGGACATGAAGGGTGAGTTGAGCTTCGCCCAGATCAGCGACAGCCACATGGGCTTCAACAAGCCGGCGAACACGGATGTGGTGGGCACGCTGAAGGCGGCGGTGGACAAAATCAACGCCCTGAAGGTGCAGCCCGAATTCCTGCTGCACACCGGCGACATCAGCCACCTTTCCAAACCGGAAGAATTCGATGCGGTTGACCAGATTCTGAAGGGCGCCAACCCGAAGGACGTCTTTTATGTGCCGGGCGAGCACGACGTGCTGAATGACGACGGGAAGCAGTTCCTGGAGCGTTACGGAAAGGGAAGCAAGGGAGCGGGCTGGTACAGTTTTGAGAAGAAGGGCGTGCACTTCGTCGGCCTGGTGAATGTGATGAATCTGAAGGCCGGCGGGCTGGGCACGCTGGGCCACGATCAATTGGAATGGCTGGAAGACGACGTCAAGCACTTGTCGAAGAGCACGCCGATCGTGGTCTTCGCCCACATTCCCCTGTGGTCCGTCTATCCCGAATGGGGATGGGGCACGGAGGACAGCGCGCAGGCGTTGAGCTATCTGAAAAAGTTCGGCTCGGTGACGGTTCTGAACGGCCATATCCACCAGACCATGCAGAAGGTGGAAGGCAACGTGACGTTCCACACCGCGACATCGACCGCGTTTCCCCAACCGGCACCGGGGAAGGCGGATTCACCGGGGCCGATGAAGGTGCCGGCAGAACAACTGCGCGGATTGCTCGGAATTACCGACGTGAATTTTGTGCGCGGCCAGCAAACCCTGGCGATCGTGGATTCAAAACTGGGGTAGCGTTACTTTGAACTTGCGAGCGGAACAAAGGCCGGAGCTACAGCTCCGGCCTTTGTTCTTTGGACTTCCAGAGTCAGATGCTTCAACGGCCAGGGCGCCCTCCCGGGTGACCGTTGTTCTCGTGTTCCTTCGGCGGCTGCTGGTGGTTTTGCTGAGGTGGCCGCGGACTGTTCTGGTGGTTGGCGTTTCCATTCCCATTGTTCGGGCGATTCCCGTTCACATTGTTGGCGGGCGGGTGCTGCCCGTTAGGTGAATTCTGCGGGCCGCGTTGGGAAGAATTCTGCGCCGCCGCGTTCGGTTGATTGGCATTGTTCCGGTTGAACGAGCCGTTTGCATGAGCGTTGGGTGGCCGGTCGCCGTGCCCATCGGTGCTGCGGACGCTGTTGTTGGCGAATGAGTTCGGCCGGTTTCCGTTGGAACCCGCCGAGCGCGCCGCTACCACGCCCTGCCCGTGAAATTGTCCCGGGTGCGCCGTGGCTGCAATCGCGGGGCGCCCATGGTTTTCGGAAGCCAGCATGCTCCGATCGCCGCGCGCCGTTTGTTCGTGCTGGGTCTGCAGCGAGGTGGCGGCCACGTGGCGGTCGTGCTCCGCTGCCAATTCTTCCCTAGTCGGCCGTGCGGTGATTCCGCCGGCGCCGCCGTTGTAGCTCACGTTGTTAACGGTGGTTCGATTGATCAAAGTTTTGTTGATGTACGTGTTATGAATCACGGTGGTGTTCACGTTTGTCACGGCCGTGTTGTAGTGGAAGACTCCGCCGCGCCATTCGCCGCCAACGAAGCCCACTCCGCCATAACCATAGCCATAATTAATTCCGCCGTAGAAGCCGACGTGCGGTCCCCAATAACCCGCGTGCCAGACATACACTCCTCCGCCCCATCCCCAATAACCCGGTGTCCACAGGTATCCCGGCGTGGGAGCAAGCACCCAGGTGCCCGGAACCCAGTAATACCCGTCAGGACCGTATGCCCAATAACCCGGCGTCCAGATGTAGCCCGGCGCGGGGCAAACCGGCTGAACATAGACAGGAAGAGCCGGCGGTCCGATGTGCACGGAGATCCCGACGGCAACCTGCGCGGAACTTCCCGTTGGGACCACCAAGGAAATTAGGGCGAGCAAAAGCAATCCGGGGATTGTTCTTAATTTCATATTCGAATCCTCGCAAAGTTTGCCGGCGCAGACCGGGTGTGGCGCGGCCAATCGTAGTACTTTCGCAAGTCTATGAGAGATAAAACACAGGGTTAAAGGGAAAGTTGCGGTTCCGGCGCTAACTCCAGAATTGTCAGTAGGATTAACAGAGGGGTCGTCTCAGCTACCGCCGGCGAGTGACTTCTGCACCCACCGGGTGACTTCTCCGCGAAATTCCAGCCCCAGCGCGAATCGACCGTCGTCGAGCCTCTCGCAATAGACCACCCGCGCGTCCGCTTGCAATTCGCCGTCCGCCGATTTGATCAGCAGGCGCTCGTTCTGTTCCCGCGCGTGCTGTACGAGCACCCGCAGCCCCAGCGAACACACATTCTCGGTCGTCGAGCGTTCCCCTGCGGATGGCTCCTGAAGGCTGGAGATCCTTACGGGAACGGCCAGGCGAGTCCGTTTTTCAAGTCGTCCGGACCGCATAGGCATTTGGTGACTCACCTTCCAAACTGCCTTCGGTATCGTGGCACCGGGCTGGACGGAGCTCTAAGACCGAATGAATCGGCACAAATTGTAACGACAATAATTCTTTACCGCTCAAATCATCGGGCTTGGTTGAAACAGCGCGGCTGCCTGCGGAAAACGGCTTGCCCGCCGCCGTTTCTGCTCGTACATGGCCTGATCGGCGCGCACCATCCACTCTCCGATCGTAGCGTTGCTGCAAATATTGATTCGAACCGCGCCCAGGCTCAGGTTGATCGCATAGCGCGTCTCGCCGGCGCTGACAGTCTTCAGATCCTCGGCCAGCCGGGCCCGGATGGCCGCTTCGCTGTTGTCCGAAGCTTCGATCGCCAGCACCGCAAATTCGTCGCCGCCCAGCCGCGAAATCACGTCGGAATCGCGAAAGGTCAATTTCAGGGCCTTGGCGGTGCGCCTCAAAACCTGGTCTCCTTCGCCGTGCCCGAACGAATCGTTGATCTGCTTCATGCCGTCAATGTCCATGAAGAAAAGCAGAATCCCGCGTCCCGTGCGGTGCCCGATTTTCAACTGGCGTTCGGCGATGGCCATGAACCCGCGCCGGTTGCACAGGCCGGTCAGTTCGTCGGTAAGCGCCAGGTTGCCGAGTTCCGCCTGCAGCATGTACTGCTTCGCGGCGCAATGGACGGCGCGCATCATCAGTTTCTTCATCCGGCCAAACTGCCCTTCGTCGAGCGCGGGGTCTTCCCGCACCTTGCGGACGTCTTGCAACAGGCTGGCAAGCTCCCGGTTGGCGTCGGAAAGCAATGTCTGAAACATGGTTTCGCTGGAAATGTCATCGCCCTGCTCAATCAAGCCGGAAACGTTGCGGCGCAACTGTTCGGCGTCCTCATTGACCCGGAGCAATGCGGCGTCAAATGGATATTTTTTGGAGCGAAAATGCTCCGCGGGTCTCCGCGAAGAGGCGCGAATTTTGGCTGAGCCTGTGGTCATCCCGTGTCGTCCTTGATCCTTGATCGCAGCTTCCATTTACAGTTCACGCCACATTGCAGAATTTTTCGCCTGCTTCCTGCATTGCAGGCTTTTCCTTTCCAGGCGCCCGGTCAGTGGCTGGTCACCGCCGGAAACGCGATCTGGCAAATCCGCCGCAATTCCTCGTAGGTAAAATAAAGCTGTTCCTCGTTTCCGGCGCGCTCCACATGGCCCAATCCCGATTCGTCTGAAAGGCGGCGCAGATCTTCCCCCGGAATTCCCAGCAGGTAAGAGGCTCTGGCCTGGGTTACAAATTTTGGAACATCATTTGCCAAGTTGTTCACGGCTTCCCCCCATTTGCGCCGTTGGCCTGGGTCTGTCCCGACGCTGAGCTTCACCTGGAATCAATCCTTGGTGTGGCTCGATCCTTTCTTCCCGCGGCTTGCCAGCCGGAGTTGGTCCGCCTCCGTGACTGAGCACTACTGTTCTCGGGGTGAATGAGGTGGGAGCCCAGTGCACGGAGGCGGCCCGCTCTCGTAAACACAAGATAGCTCGCGGGGGAAATTGAACAATTCGGGAAACCCTCCATTTCCAAACCCGGTAAATACCCCAGGCGGATCAGGTGTTTACCTGATGCGGAGAAGCGCTCCGGCAAGGGGAGGACAGCCGCAAATCGGCCGCTCTCCGTTGCCTATTGCTCGGCTGGTTAGCGTTGGACCGGAAGTCGTCGGAGATTTCCAGAAACGCAGGAAAAGTGATTCTTGTAGAGTCCAGGAGCCCCCCGGCGAACCCGACAATTCGAACCTGGAAGGACCATGCCAAGAATTCTTGTCTCCCAATTTCGAAGTGAAGCATCCAAATCCCGGTCCATCCCTTTCTTCATGTGCCGTCACGACTGGAGAAGCCGATGGGCAACCCGTTTGAAGATGAGGAAAAGAAAAAACGGCAGACATCTGCACAATCGTTGCTCCGAAGGCAGCTCCAACAGAAAGTCAAACATATGAGGTTTCAGAGTTCTACTTGCTCCCGCTAGTCGGCAATCCGGGAGCTGATGGTCACGGCATCTATTATCCAAATTGGGAGAATTCGAATGGGACGAAATGTTGCGGACGCTTTGTGGGAGATGCTTCAAAAGGCTGGCGTGAAACGCTGCTACGGAATTGTGGGTGACGCTCTCAATCCCGTCATCGATGCTCTTCGCAGAAATGGGAAAGTTGAATTCGTTCATGTGCGGAACGAAGAGTACGGCGCCTTCGCCGCGGTTGCGGAGGCCTACCTTACTGGAAACCCCGTTGCCGTGTGCGGAACGGCCGGCCCCGGCGTCACTCACCTGTTTAACGGCCTGATGGACGCAAGGAAAGAACGCGCCTCGGTTATCGCCATTGCAGGCGACGTCGAATCGAAACTGATCGACACGGCCGCCCTGGAAGAGCTGAATCCTTACAAGTTTTTCGATGCTGCTGCGCTCTACATCGGCCGCATCGTGAATCCGGAACAGGCCCGGGCAGTCATCAACACCGCCATCACGACCGCCATCATTGACCGGGGTCCCACTGTGATTTCGATTCCAGGCGACATCGCGGCGTCCGAGGCGCCGGAGGGCATACATAGCGTCACGATTCCTGCCAAACCTGTCCTTCGTCCTGCCGAGGCGGACTTAGAAAAGCTCGCGCGCCTTGTCAACGAAGCAAAGACGGTAGCCATTTTCGGCGGCGACGGCTGCCGCGATGCCAGGAATGAAGTGCTGGCGCTGGCCAACAAACTGAAAGCGACTGTCGGATACTCCTTCCGCGGCAAGCAATGGCTTGAACATGACAACCCCTACGCCACGGGCATGACCGGTCTCATCGGCTACGGCGGAACCTACAACGCGATTCACGGCGCCGATCTCCTTCTGCTGCTCGGGACCGATTTTCCGTTTTCTGAGTTTTTGCCGAACGGCAAGGTGAAAAAAGTCCAGATTGACACGAATCCGAAGCATCTTGGCCGCAGGACGGCGTTGGATCTCGGTCTTGTCGGAGACGTGCAGGCGACGGTCGCGGCCCTGCTGCCAAAGGTGAGCGAGAAAAAGGACACGAGCTTCCTTGAAAAGCATCTTGCCCATACGCGCGGCTTCGAGGAGTTGCTGAGCCACTACGTGGACAAGGGCCCAGGCATCAAGCCGATTCGCCCGGAATACCTTGCCGCGACTTTAAGCGCGCTGGCTTCCGACGACGCCATGTTTTTCGCCGATACTGGAACGGCCTGCATCTGGCTGGCGCGGCACATCAAGGGCGGTGCGAACCGCCGGCTCTTCGGCTCCTTTTCTTGGGCGTCGATGGCCAACGCCGTGCCTAACGCCTTCGGCGCACAGCTGGCTTACCCCGGCCGGCAGACAATTGCGCTCTGCGGCGATGGAGGTTTCACGATGCTCGCGCTCGGTGACCTGCCCACGCTGGTGCAGCGCAAGGCGCGCGTTGTGCACGTTATCCTCAACAATGAATCGCTGGACTTCGTGAACATCGAGCAGCAGGAAGCGGGCTTCGTTCCGTTTGGAGTGGACTTCAAGAATCCGAATTTCGCGCGCGTGGCCGAAGCGATGGGCGCAAAAGGAATCCGCCTCGAAGAACCCGGAGACGTGAAAGACGTGCTCAGGGAAGCTTTGGCCTACACGGACGGCCCGGTTGTTGTCGACGCTGTCGTCGATCCCTACGCGCTTTCGTTGCCGTCGCACGTCCCGTTGCACACGGCAGCAGGTTACACACTGAGTCTCGCGAAGCAGGTGCTTGCAGGCCGGTTCGACGAGGTGATCAAGACGATAGAACACAACGTCCGTTTGGTTTGAGCGGTGATCCTTGAGGTGCTAGCTGCGGCGCGGATGAGATTTCCGCGAGTGCTTCACAACTAGTTACGCGGAAGGGATCCTGGATATGCCTAAACCCATTCTGGTGGTAACCAGCCGTTATACGAAGGAAATTGAAGACCGTATCGAGCGCGACTTCAACGCGCGGCGAAATCCGAACCAGCTTCCTTTCAGCCAGCAGCAGTTGCTCTCTGCATCTGAGGGAGCCGACGCCATGTTCATCACCCCGGCGGACCGGTTGGACTCCGGGTTTTTCCAGAAAGTTTCGCCAACGATAAAAATTGTCGCTACCTTCTCGGTGGGTTTTGAGCATATCGATCTGCAAGCCGCCGCTCGCAGGAAAATTCCGATCGCGTACACCCCAGGTGTCAACCACGAAGCAACGGCCGACATCGCCATGCTGCTTTTGCTGGGTGCTTCGCGCCGCGCATACGAGGCCCAGGAACTGGTTCGAACAGGAGCATGGAAGCCGCTGAGTCCCGACATGCTCTTGGGCTGGCAACTTGGTGGCAAGATCCTCGGCATTTTCGGTATGGGGCGCGTCGGAAAAGCCCTGGCGCGTCGAGCGCGAGGGTTCGGGATGAAAATCCACTATTGCAACAATTCGGAGCTACCCGCGGAAATCGCCGGAGACGCCATCTACCACAAGGATCCGTCGGATCTACTTCGCGTCAGTCAGTTCCTGAGTCTGCACGCACCGGAAACTCCCGAGACCCGCCATTTCCTGAACGCAAAAGCGATAAGCCTGCTGCCTCCCGGGGCCATCGTGGTGAACACCGCCCGCGGTGGATTGGTGATCGATGAGGACCTCATCGCAGCTCTCAAGAGCGGACGGCTCGCAGCCGCAGGACTCGACGTATTTGAAGGCGAGCCAAAACTCAACCCGGAATATGCTTCGCTGAAAAATACATTTCTACTGCCGCATATCGGCAGCGCGACGATCGAAACCCGGACAGCAATGGGCATGCTGGCCCTGGACAACGTGGACGCGGTTTTGAACGGCAGGCCCGCGCCGAGCCTCATCCAGCCCTAGTCTCAGCTCGACGTCTCGCAATCGTATCGAAACGATCGCATGGGGATTCCCTCACCAGGCCAATCATCGAGGCGTTCGGGTGGAGCTGTTGCGTTTCGGTGGTGAGCCACAACCTGGCCGCAATCGAATTGCGCTTCGAGCCTCTTCGATGTCCGTTATTCCGGCGTTTGCCCGATTGCTTCGGTCATTTCGTCGTTCGCCTGGATGTACTCCAACTGCGACTGCAGGAACAATGTTTTGGCCTCCAGTTCGCGCGCAGCGGCCATTTCGGTTTGTGAATGCAGCGCGCTGCCTTCCTGAAGCTGCTGGACGGAAACCCGGTGCGATTCGGTTCGCAGCGCCAGGAGCTCCTCGGACACCTTCATCATCTGCCGGGTGCGCTCCAGCTTGTTGTATGCCGTCTGCGCGCGCAGCTCCACTTCTTCCTTCACTCGCGCCAGGTTCTCCTCTGCCTGGGATAACTGAGACTTGTGCTCCGCAATCGCGGCATTTCTTCTGCCGCCGTCAAACAGGTCGTAGCCAAGATGCACGCCAAAGATTCCGAAATTGTGTACCAAGAATGGGACATTATCCGCGTAGCTATAGCGGGCGAACGCTTCGACGTCCGGAATATATTGCCGCTTGGCCAGGCGCACGGCCGCGGATGCCTGTTCCACTTTCGCCTGGGCCTCGGTGATCTCCGGGTGTGCTTCCAAGGCGCTGCGCAGGCATTGTTCCCGTTCGCAGGTGTTTGCGACCTGGCGCACGCCGGGATCGAGCGCCAGCGGCGTGGTCAATGGCAGGCCCATGGCATCATCGAGCTGCATGGTGAGATCGGAAAGCTGCAAGTCGGTGGTCAGGAGGTCCTGCTTCGATTCAAGAGATTGCGCGCGGCTTTCGATGGCTTCTTCGCCCAGCGCGCTGCCGAATTTGACTTGCTGCACGCGTTCGGCCTGCAGGGCATCGATGGCTTGAATCTTGGCCGCCGCCGCTTCCTTGTGGGATTGCAAGATGAGAATGCGGTAGTACAGCTGATGAACCCGCAGCGCCACTTCGTTTTCTGTTTGCCGGGCTTTGCCGCGCGTCGCGTTCAATTCTGCGGCGGCGACGTCATTCGCCGATTTGATTTTCCAAAGCCCGGAAAGCGGCTGGGTCAGAGAAGTGCCGCTGGTCACGGCGGTGAGTCCGCCCTGGTTCAGGATGGTGGACTGTGTGGGAACCGGCGTTCCTCCGACTGTCCCGAAGCCACCAGCCGGAACTCCAATAAATTGCGTGTCCGTCAGGTGAGCAAGCGTGCTGTCGTTGCGGAGCAGCGGAAAATAGGCGCTCCGGGCAACGTCCTTGGTGTGCTCTTTCTCCTGCACACTGAACGCGGCAATGCGCACAACGTGATTGTGCTTCAGCGCAAGCTGCACGGCCTCCTCCAGCGTGAGATGGCGAGTTTCCCGCGATTTGGCTTCCTGCGCGGAGAGCGGCCCGGCGCAGAGCAGCGCCAGCAGCCAGCAAAAAAGTGGGTTGCGTTTCGTCATGATTTTGTCCTCTCGGCCGGCGCGGGCCCTCCGTCCGGGAAGCCCAATTCGCCGTAATTCAGTGGAGACTTGCGGAGCAATGCGATGAGCAGCAGCGCCAACACGCAAGCCCACGCGATGAGATGAAATCCGTCGATGAAAGTAAGGGTGAACGCCTGCAATCGCACGCGCGCGCTGGTCAATCCAACGGCGCGGCCCGTCGCGGCAGCCAACCCGGAAGATTTGGCGTAGAGCCCCGCGGTCATCTGCCGAATGGAAGCTTCGTCCAGCCAGTCGCCGCCTTGTACGTGCAGGCCGAGCAGGTTGGAGTGAATGCGCTCACGGACGGCGATGTAGTGCCCCATCAGGACAACTCCCATTTGCCCGCCCAACAATCGAATCACGTGAAAGAAGGCGGAGAAAGTGAGCGCATCCTGGGCTTTCGTGAGCCCGCCGGAAAAAATAGCCTGCAGCACGATCGTGGACACCAGGCCAATAAAAGCAAAGGATTGGCCGACACCCATCAGCAATTCCGTCCGGTAAAAATCCGCCGCGGACCACGCGAAAGTGTACTGCGCGTTCAGAATGCATGCGGCCGCCATGCACGTGAATCCCACGGCCATCAAAATGCGCGAATCGAAGCCGTGCAGGAGAAGCAGCGCGGCGATAAACGCAATCAGGATCTGGGGCAAGGCGATCCACAGCACCGCGGGACCAATCTGGTTGGCTTCAAATCCGTGAATAGAGAGCGCCTGGGGAATCAGAATAATCGTGGCCAGCAGGCAAAATCGAAAAAAACCAAGCGCCACGCCAAGCACAATCGTGTTCCATTGCCGGAGATACGGAAGATCCACCAACGGGTTTGGGCTGCGCAGGCGGCGCACCAGCGAGGCCAGCAGGAAAACCACGGCGCCGAAGAAAAGCCCGTTGAAGAGGCCGGAGTGCCACCAGTCGAGACGCTGCCCCTGGTCCAAAGCGGCAAACAGCAACGCAAATCCGGCGCTGGCATAAAGAAATCCGGCAAAACTTGGCGGAGGGCCGCTGCTTTTTCGCGGAGGCGGCGCAGGAATTCCCAAATGGATGCAAAGGAGCATGAGAGGTGTGATGAGGGCAGAATTCCAGAACATCCAGTGGAAGGAAAGATGGTCGCGATACCAGCCATAAAGAGACGGGGCGATATTCACGGCGAAGTCGACGGAGGTGGCGTAGAGCGCCAGCGTGAACGGCAAAAAGCGCGGCGGAATATTCTTAAGCGCAAACGTCAGCGTAAGCGGGTAAAAGGTTCCGGAGGTCAGCCCCGCAATCACCAGCGCGGTCAGAAGCAGGCTGTAGTTGTGAATCAGCGGCAGGAAAAGACAAACCACGGTGAATCCGATCGCTGCGATCCGAAGCACCCGGCGGGGGCCGAGCAAACCGCCGAAATACACGGTGAACGGCCCGATAAACATCAGCGCGACGTTATACGCGCTGCCAATCCACGCGCCATCGTCAACGCCGATCCCGAGGCTCCCCTTGAGGTCGGCTGTGCCCAGCGTGAGCATCCGCCCCGTCAACGTGACGATTCCCGCGCCCAGCACCACGCCCAAAATCCCCAACAGCGGACTTTGCGATAGCTCCGCCGGCAATCCTCCGGCGATGGCGCGCGCGATTTGCTGCTTGGACGGCGGATGGACGACTGCTGCCGCTGAAGCCATGGTGCGCTCCACCTAGTTTTGCCTGGTGCGTACGGTGGCGATCACCGAAAGTCCGGGACGCAAACTGCTTCCCAGCTTCGCGTCGTCAAAGGAAATCTTCACCGGGATTCTCTGAACCACTTTTGTAAAGTTGCCCGTGGCGTTGTCTGGCGGAAGAAGTGCAAATTGCGAGCCGCTGGCGGGCGCAATCTCCAGCACTTTGCCGCGGAAAACTTTTCCCGGGTACTGGTCAACCCGGATTTCCGCCGCATCACCCACTTTCATATTCGTCAGTTGTGTCTCGCGATAGTTCGCCTGCACCCATTTTGTTTCGGGAACAAACGTCACCACCTGGGTTCCGGGAGAAACCAATTGGCCTGGGCGCACCTGGCGTTCGCCGACCGTGCCATCCGCCGGCGCAGAAATCTTCGTGTAGCCGAGGTTGATCTTCGCCACGGAGAGCGAAGCTTCTTTCGCGTGCAGATCGGCGATCAACTGCAGGTCCTGGGATTCCAGAACCGCTTTGCTGCGGCGCTCTGATTCCACGGCGATCTCGCTGCTGCGCAGCGCCGTCTTCGCTTGTTCGAGGTCCGCTTTGCGGCTGGCCTCTTGCGCGGCGAAGCGTTGCTCGTCGGCTACCGCCGACTCGACTTTCTGTTTCGTCGCAGCCTGTGTCGCAAGCAGCGCCTCCTGACGTGTGCGCTCCGCTTGCGTGCGCACCACATCCGCCTGAACGGCGTTGATTCCAGCCTCCGCCGCCGCGATTTGCGCTTTGGCTTGATCGATGCCTGCCAGCGCGCGCTGAATTCGCGAATCTTGCAGTTCGCGCTGCCGTCGGTTGTTCTCGATTGCTGCCTTCGCGGCGTCTACAGCCGCGCCGGCTTGCGCCAATTGCGCCTGAAAGTCGTCATCCTGCAGTTCCACCAGCAGGTCGCCGCCGTGCACCCGCTGATAGTCGGTCACTTTCACGCTCCGGACTATGCCCGCGACCTTTGTGCTAAGAGGAGTAAGATCTCCACGGACAAACGCGTCGTCGGTGACCTGCTCCGCCTTTCCCCCCTCCCACGCATTCCAGTTTCTCGTCAGGCTGATCAGTACAGCGGCGGCTAGCAACAAGACCAGTATCGGGGTTGCATATTTCAGCCAATCCCAACTTGTCTTCGGCGCTGGAGGAGCCGGTTCTGGATGGGTAGCTGGGTTTGGAGCAGGGCTCGCTGCGGGTGTCGGAGCCGGCGTGCTTGCGGCGGCCATGATGGGAACTCCTTCTCTCTGCCTGAGGGCATCGATTCAAGCATTTCGTAAGACATTTCTGCTACATGCAAATACCACGAAAGACAACTAACGACAACTTCTGGGAGCGTTGACGGTCAGTTCCTATCCTCAACCCGTTCGTCCATTATTTCCCGGCCGACGCAACCAGTGGCTGTTCGGCACGGACTTTCCCGCATGCCGCGAAGCGATCCAGTCAAATGGGCCAAGATTAAGCACAAACGTTTTTTGACAAAGCTCCAAGGACTGGCGCTCGAGATTCTAGCGAATTGGATGCGCGGGTCGGAAAAAGGATGGATTTCGAAGTCCGATGGATCGTCCTTGGGGTCCCGTTCCAATTTACTCTTGAATCGTAACGCCCCAAAATGCATCATCTGTCCCACTCGTACATCCAACCCCTCAAGCGATGTTCCTGGTTAGAGAAAAGACGCGGCAAAAGGAAAAATCATGGCAACGGAAAGCGGTCAGGCGAAAGCCTCGGCGAATCTGCAGCCAGCAAGCCCCTGGGCGGCGGCCCTGGAACAGCTTAAGGAATGGGAACCAGCCTGGGCGGAACACGCCGTGAAGATGACCACGAATCCCTGGACGGATGGAATTCTCCCCGTCAAGTTCATCGAATTGGTCTGCGTCGGCTTGAATGCTTCCCGCACAAACCTGAATCCCGAGGGCACGCGCCGCCACATCCGGGCCGCGCTCGCCGCGGGTGCGAGCCGCCAGGAGATCTTGTTCGTACTCAAGTGTGCTTCCGTAATGTCCATCCACTCGTTCAGTTTTAACGCGCCGCTCCTGCTGGAAGAGGCCAGTGTGGGCAGCCTGGAAGACTTCGGCGCGTTGCGCAAAAAACGTTTGGAAAAAATTGGAAAAGCGACTTCGGCGGTCGAAAAGGTTAAGGCCATGGGAAACTGGAGCGAAGAGTGGGATTCCCTCCTTTTTCTGGATCCCGCGTGGACCGATGAATACATGGCCATGGGCGCGTCGCTTTATACCGAGAATATTTTTCCTCTCAAGGAACTGGAACTTCTATTCATCGCGTTCGATGCGGCTTACGCGCACATCTATGGCCCGGGCACACGCCGTCACATCAAGAATGCGTTCAAGGCCGGCGCCAGGGTGGATGAAATCATGGAAGTTCTGAAGCTCGGCGTAATACAGGGAGTGCAGGCTTGCAGCCTTGGCGTCACGATTCTGGCGGAAGAACTGGAGCATAGCGCGCCGGCTTAAGCCGGGGCCGGAAAAATGGCCGTTCCGTCGTTTTGAATCCACGAATCGGAGATTCAATTCATGCAACAAAGAATCGCCACGGTGGCCCTGCTCGCTCTGCTGGGTTCTTCCGCTATCGGGCCGGGAATTCCATCAACGGAAAAACCAGCCGAACCCGATAAGTTTTTCCACGACTTTGTTGGCCTGAACGACGGACAAATTAGGGATATCCGCGAAGGGAAGGCAATCGCGAAGATTTTGGACTCCCCGACCGCGGATCAGGTATTTGTTTTTGGCTCCGTGTACATAAATTCGACGCCGGAGCGTTACCTTAAATTCGCATTGGATATCGATCAGCTGCGCAAACTCCCCAGCTACCTCGCACTCCGCAAGTTCAGCGACCCGCCGCAGCTTTCAGACCTCGCCGAATTCACAATGGATGAACAGGATTTCAAGCAGCTGAAGAATTGCAAGCCGGGCCATTGCGAGGTGCAATTGCCGACCGAAGCGATGGAAGAGTTCCAGCGTTCCGTGAATTGGTCCGCCCCGGATGCCAACGGCCAGGCCAATCGCCTGGCTCAGCAGATGGCTCTGCAAGCCCTCCTCAACTACCAGCAGGGCGGCAACGCGGCCCTCGGAACCTACCGCGATAAAAATCACCCGGCGGTCGTCGCCGAAACATTTGCTTCTCTGCTCAGCCGCTCCAAGGCGCTACCTGAGTATCTGCCCGAACTGCACCAATACCTCCTCAATTATCCCAAAGCCGATTCCGGCAACATTCAATCCGAATTCTATTGGGAAAAGGTGAACTTTGGACTGAAGCCGACACTGCGCGTGGTGCAGGCCATCGTCTATCAAGGCAAAGCGGCCGAGAGCCCGGTGTATGCCGTAGCCGTGAAGCAGCTCTACGCCAGCCACTACTTCGAAAGTGCGCTGGACCTCACCGTGTGCGTCAAAGACGACCAGCACCCGGGTAGCGCAGGCTTCTACCTGATAACCATGAAGGGATCGCAACAGGCTGGTCTGACCGGTTTTAAGGGAGGAATTGTGCGGAAAGTCGCGGTGGATAAAACCCGCTCTTCGCTCGAAAAGGCCCTGGCTTCCATCAAGCAGAAACTTGAGTCACAAGCGCAATCATCCAATCCCACGAGGTGATGCAGATGGCGTTTCCAGATCGCCGCACCTTGAATGTTCTGATGACTGCGCTGCTCTTCGGAGTGGTGCTGGCGATTATCTACGTCGCCCGCGCCGTCATTGTGATTTTCGTTTTCTCGATTCTGTTCGCCTACCTGATTAATCCCATCGTCCGATTTCTGCAGCGCCACTCGCTCTTCTTCAGGAATCTCAGGGGCCCGCATGTTGCCGAGGCTTACCTGGGGCTGCTGATCGTTCTTGGTCTCATCATTTACAGTCTCGCCCCCCAACTGATCCCCCGGGTGGAGCAACTCGTCCGGGACTCCCCGGCGATGATGGAAAATGTTTATTCAGGCGATGTTGCCGTTGACATCGGACACCGGAATGGGTGGGACGAGTCCAAGTCTCTTCGCGCAAAAGCTTTTCTGCAGCAGCGCAGGGAAAGTATTCGCGGTTTGCTGGAATCCGTGCGGCAGTTCGTCTCGGTTGCGTTTGGCGGAATCGTGCTGATTCCGATTCTCAGCCTTTTTTTCCTCAGCGATGGCGACAGACTGGCCGCCGGAATCATTCAACTCGTCTCGACCAGGGAAACGTACGCGGAAACCAAGGCGCTAGCCGAGGACCTGAACGAAATGCTCCGGCACTACATTCGGGCCAAGGTTATCCTGGCCCTACTCTCGCTCATCTTCTGCTCCGTTGCCCTGCTGTTTCTGGGTTTCCCGCACGCACTCGCGCTGGGGCTCATGGCCGGTGTCCTTGAATTCATTCCCGTGGCCGGTTGGATCACCGCCTTAATCACCATTGCAACAGTGGGGATGCTTACTCACTCCCACTGGATCTGGATGGCGGCGCTGCTGGGCCTTTGGCGAATGCTGATGGATTACGCGATCTCGCCCCGAGTCGTGGGACGCGAACTGGAAATGCACCCCTTGCTGGCCATCTTTACAGTCATGATCGGTGGCGCGGTCGGCGGAATCGTGGGAATCTACCTCTCCGTGCCGTTAGTCGCCGCTTTGCGTGTCGTCTGGCACCGCTTCGCCCCGCCCGCCGAACCGGTCGAAACCGCACTCGGCTAGCTTCCGTCTCCCCAAGCAACTGGATTCAGATGGCGAAATCATGAGCGGCGATTTAAATCGTCCCGTCAGGCAGACTCTCCGTTCAGAAACCTGGACACTGATAATTTGGACCATTCCCTACCCGGGATTACGCGCGAGATTTATTTGCACGCCACCCCGGAAGAACAACCTCGCAATCAACAGCGTCGAGAAGCTGACACTCGAATCCAAATTGGACACTAGTTCCAGTTTCCGGCGCGGATGCTGGTTGAAGTAGGGAATTGAGGATTAAGAAGGAAGTGGTCGGGGCGCCCGGATTTGAACCGGGGACCTCCTGCGCCCAAGCCAGCGAGGCTATCTCTGGGAAGTCCTTCCTTTTCAATCTTGTTTTTGAGAATAAACGACTTAGAGAAATATTTGGTAGTGGCACCATGTACCGAAATGTGGCTCCGCATGCATAGAGTCCCCCCAATTTTCCCCTCAGCGAAGGAACAGCGAAATACTTTCACCGGTAGCCAACCCCTGAATAACACCAACCCTTCGGTTGAAAGCCGAACGCTCCTAACCTTACTCGGCTGAATCTGGGTCGTTTCATCTGGTGCTGTCACAACAATGTCACTCCGATGATGCCTAGTCTCCCTGAGCAATCGAGGTTGCTACAGCAGGCAGCACGATTCAGCTTTACGAACGGGCGTCCGCGGCGTCGGTTCGCGTTATGAATGGTTCGGGCGATCAACTCCTTGCCCGTACTTGTCTCGCCTAGGATCAGCACAGTGGAATCGGTGAGTGTCACCCGATCCACCTCCGCAACTCTAGGAGTCGCCGTCATAACGTACTAGCAGTTCCCGCTTCCGCTGTCACCAGTGCCCAGGATCGGAGCGTCGTCTCCATTGCCTTTCTTATCTCACGAGTTGGGCGGCGGAGCCCTCAACTCGAAAGAAGATGTGAGTTGAATCGTTTTGTGCAGCGTCCGGTACAACGGGCAGCGCATGGCGTAAATGCCGTGAGTACGCTCGGTCGTTTCTCTTGCCGATTCCGGCGCCTCCAATTGGATAGCCACGTGAATGCGCCGAATGACGAGTACGCCCTCCTCCGTTTCCACTTCTCCTGTTACTTCCGCTGTCAATTTCCCATTGCTTGCATCGATTTGACGCGCTTCCAGCGCGCCTCCAAAAGTGCCGACCATTCAACCCGCGGTTGCTGAAATGACATAGTCAATGGTGGAGGAATGCGACTCCTTCAACTTCACCGGGTCAACTTTGTAATGCTCGGCAATTGCCCCGTGGACACTGTAGATTACCGGCTGGGACTCGCCAGGCAGATGCGCGACGCGAAGGGGTCCCTGCCTGCGCTCGATACGCGATTTTGAAACATATACGACATCACCCATGAATTTCTCCTCGCTGCTGAATCTATTTCATCCAACTCCGAACAATCAATTGTGCCGGATACCGTTCGGAGACCGTTTGAGGTTCAGCGGCAGTATCTGCAATTGCCACTTGAGCGGCACCGATGTAGGGGGATAGCAAGTCGCCTCGTCACAGGCTTGATATCTTAGCTCCCCGGTAATGGAAATTGTTTTCTGCGCTCCAACGAGTGAGCGGGCTACATCGCGAGCCTCGGAGGGCGTCACAGTTACATCTTGGGTGATACGAAACTTGCCTTCGAAGACTGGTACGCGTTCGTGGATCGCTTCCAAATAGAGAACTTTCGAGTTCGGGTAAGCCACATCAGAAAGTTCGATTCCTGAGCGCGGTAGCAGTTCCAACTGAATCGGCTTGTATCCCTTTACGCCAGGAGAATAAACGTGAACACCCCGTGGCAGCTCGATTTCAGCAGCCAAGGTGACGCGGCTACCTGGTGCCACAGCCCGATCCGATTGCGCAAGGCTAAGCAGCAGATGAGGCGCTTCAACATTTTGGCTCACTTCCTCAGCCAGCTCAGGGAAAAGCTTCCCTATGATGTTGTTCGCCGTGAATCGGTTTGCGTAATTGGCTTCGAAATATTTTTCGCGAATTACGCCGCTCTCCTCTATATAGAAATATCCGGGATACGCCATGCCTTTGGTCATTCCCTTCGCCTCCGGGTTAAGCACTTGGAAGCTGCGAATGATTTCGGACTTGGGGTCGGCTAATAGGGGAAAGTCTATTCTGTGCCGGTCGGCAAAATCCTTTAGGATTGCTGGGCTGTCATAGCTAATTGCGGCCAGCTTAAGTCCTTGCGTCTCAAATCTCTTCTTTGCCGCCTGCAGCTGCACGAGCTGCGCTTTGCAGAAGGGTCACCAGTCGGCGGAGCGGAAAAAAAGGAGGACGGTCCCTTTTGATCCCTTGAGCGTCTCGTTGGTGCATTCGTGGCCGAACTGATCATGCAGAGCAAATGCAGGCACTCGCTCGCCGACCTGGAGGCCGACGGATGGAGCTATGGCGTGATTTGTGGCAGTGTTATCTTGACCGCCTGCAAGAGCGGACAACCCGACCAAGCAAAGACTGGCAACGGCAATTTTCATCTTTACTCCAGATTGAATTTCCTTGCTTCGGGCGATGAGAAGAAACGGACTCTACTTTAAACGGTGCGCTTCTCGGGCTGCCCACCGCGTCCATTGGCTGCCGCCTGGATGACAATCGATTTGCGGCTATGCGTTTACCGTTTTCGTGAACGTGAACGTTTCTTCCTCTGCCACTAGGAAGGTTGGCGGTCCCCCGGACGAGATCTTCACCGCGTGCGCAAGTGCTTCCTTGCCACCTTCAGATGCAGCGCATGCTTCCAGAGCTTGCATCGACGGAAAATAAACCTCCGCGATCCGGTAGAAAGGGGCGGTGCCTTGCGACGAGCCGAGTATCTTGGTGGCGACGATTTTGGTCTTGCCAGCCAGTTTCACGACGGCTAGCGGTACATGCTCGTCCTCATAGACCTTCTCGAAAGCATCGACATCTTTAGGGCGCGGATAGATCACCACTAGCTTTACGTCTGCCATTCTGTGCTCCTAGCAAAACAAGATTTGCGTCACACAAGTCAACACCCGACTAGCCTCGGGCCTGACCACTCTCCAGCAGAGACTGGAGGCCGTTGCCTCGTTGACTTCAAAGAGGCCCGACTCAATGTGAGTCACGAGCAAAGGAAAGGTTTCAGACCAGATCAAAATAATCGACCTCGCTTTTTCACGTTCCGGCAACGACCCCACCCTTTCTATATCTATTCTCCTGAGACGAATCTCGGAAACTTTCCGTTGAAGAGTTACTCAAACCAGGTTGTACGCCTTTTGAAGGCGATTTTGAACTAGTCGCAGATGTGCAACTCGGCAGGATTTGCCTTCAGTTTCGAACAGAACTTTTTCACAGGGGCACTAATAATTCAAATTGAGGAACATTCGTGAAGAGAACTCCGCTCGTAAAGGCTGCATCGATTCGCTGGTCCGCACTGCTTTTGCTGGCGACCGCGCTCCTCGCAAAGCCTGCACTCGGTCAGAATCAGGAGCTCACCTTCTCGCTCGGTGGCATTCCCGGCCAGACGCGCAATTTCCAAGGCTCCGTGGGCACTGCACAAATTTCCTCGGATCGCAGCTTCGGAATTAACTACGGCCATCGGTTCGTGGAGGCGAAGAGAGCGGCTCTCTACGGCGAAATTGACTTCGTGGCGTTTCCCAATCGAGACGTGACCTCGGCCACCGCCACCGTGCCACAGAGTTATGCGTCGCTCTACCTCGCTCCTGGGTTACGCCTGACGTTCTTTCCGTCTTCGCGGCTTTCTCCATGGGGCGCCATTGGAGGAGGCTATGCCCTTTACCAGCAGTCTGCGAAGCTCTCCAATGGCCAAAATGAGACGGATAAGTTCCTGAGCCGAGGTGTCTTCGATTACGGCGCCGGGTTGGATTTCAGGTTATTTCGTTTCCTTGGCTTGCGGGCAGAAGTCCGTGATTTCCTCTCTGGCAATCCCGACCTGAACGCCAAGTTGAATCCGAGCACCCAGCACAACATCGTGGCAAGCGGCGGCCTCATCCTGCGCTTCTGGCGCGCTTCTTTATGACCGCAGCCTGAAACTCTTTGCAAAGTTGGGAATCCGATTCTCAGGTCAATTCTCAACGATTTGGAGCCAATGGGGACAACCGCCAAAGAAAACCTTTACGTCTCTGCGAGAAAGGGAAACCGGCTCGAGAATTGCGTCAACGGGTGCTCCAACTTTTCGGACATCGATCTATGTCAGCCGGTGATGCCCGATGTGGCAAAATCGCCACATCCACCCAGAATCCTTTTTGTCGAAGGGCAAACCGACCAACCAACGAATTCTGGAGGGACTGAAACAGGGGCATTTCCGAATGTCCTCTTGAGTAAGCCAACTCCGGGAGACACGTTGGGAAATGACTTGCCCTCGGATCCCCAGGAAAGTTCGGCCCATGCGACAGAACAATCATTGATTGACCAGATCCGCTCCGGACAAAGAGAGTTGTTCATAGACCTCGTTCGTCCACATCAGCGGACAGTCTACGGGACAGTATTTTCTTTACTAGCGAACAAGGAAGATGCAGAAGACGTCACGCAAGATGCGTTCGTGAAAGCGTTGGCACGCTTGCATCAGTTTCGCAGGGAATCGTCCTTCGGAACCTGGCTAATCCAGATAGCAATTAATGAGACGCGTATGCGGAATCGAAAACAATGGCGTGTACCTATGATGTCGCTGACCCGTGACAAGCGCGATAAGGAGGCATGCCTTCCGAAGGATTTTGAAGACTGGCGGGACACTCCCTCGACTGCCCTGGAGCGCCTGGAAGTACGCAAGGCCTTGGTCAATGCCCTGGGCTCGCTGGCGCAGCATTACCGAGAGGCCTTCGTGTTACGCGATATACATGAACTGAGCATTTCGCAAACATCCGGCATTTTGGGGATTTCCCCAGGAGCCGTGAAAAGCAGGCTTCGACGCGCTCGTTTGATGCTCAGGGACCTGCTGGCGCCGGGACTTGGTCGGGATGGCCGCTTGGGATGGGCGTCGAAAGGAGTCAAGAGACCATGGGAATAAGCTGCCAGGAAGTCTGGCGAGATATTTCAGACTATATGGATGAGGATCTCGTCCCGCTCCAAAGAGCTGCCCTCGATCAGCATTTTGCCCAATGCCGCCATTGCACCGCGCTTCTCAATAGCATGCGCAATGTAATTTCTCTTTATCGCGATGAGCGAGTGCTGGCTCCGCCGAGTGGTTTCCACGAACGGCTGCATAAGAGGTTGAGAGAAGAGACGAATCGTTCGCGACGTTCCTTTTTGGTGTGGACATTGACCGCAGCTGCCTCCTTACCACTGGGAATTGCATTGTTCTCCGCTAGAAAGCTGATATTGCCGGCGCACGATCATCAGAGTCCGGCGGGCGGACCGGAACCGCTCCAGGTTGCCGGCACGGTCGCTATCTCTCTGGATCACGACGACAAGGTCTATCACATTGCGGGCTGCCCGCGCCTCCAGGGCAAGCCGAAATTTATCACCGTAGACGAAGCGATTCGTGACGGATACACCCCCTGTGTCTATTGCATTGGCAGGACCCGTTCGAAGAAAAATAGCTAGGTCGTTTGAGCGCAATCTGCAGGGTCTTCCTGCAGATTGATATTGGTGTGCTCTGTCACTGACCCGATCACGGTACAAAAGTTCCTCCATTCTTTTTTCACGCGAACAAATAAATTGCGCGGTCGGAAACTTTCCGGCTGCTCGTAAGTCTCATTGGGAGCGTTCAAGGTTAGGGGGACCTTCAACGCACCGGAAACTTTTACCGAGTCAGGAACTTGCGATGGAACGATCCGAACTCGGAACTGTTCCGCCAAGGCTGAACGTGTCCAAAGGAGAATTAAATGATTGAACCAAAGCAGAGAGAAGAAAAGGCTCTACTTGGCAGTTCTCGTACAAAAGCCATCCGGCTAATCAGAACAGGCACCGCTCTCCTCCTATTCGCGGCGTCAGCAACAGTGGTCTGTGGTCAGAGCACCGAGGGAGTCAAGGCTGCGGAAAATAAATCCCAACTTTCTCCGCGGGAGCAGAGCGTGCAGCGTGATCGAGCCTACGTGCGCCAGCTTCTGCAAAAAGGGACCGCGGACACAAAGATCGAGAGTGTTCTGCAACTATCGAGCCGGTTTGCCAGTTTCAGCCCTGCGGGTGACTTCCATGCGTATGCCCTCAGTCTCATTGCCAAAGAGAAAGCGGCTCTGAAACAGTCCAAGCAGATTCAGCAAGCCAGCCTCGCTTCGCAAACGGCTCCTGTGGCTGCCGCATCCGCCAGTTCTTCTGCCCTGGTAAGCGGGAATACGCTTGCCCCGTCGAATCCCGTGGGAATCAATAGCGTGAAGAGCTCGCAAGAAAGCAGCCGGGACAATGCTTCTGAGCTTGCTCCAACGAGTGCTCCCGACAACAGTCAAGCGGCAACCCCGAATTCTTCTCCAGCGCCCTTCGCAGGCGGATTATTTCTTCCCACCGGCTCTATTCCCTCAACTGCTGGCGGAGTTGTTCAGCCCACTTCTGTGGGAGCCGTTTCGACCTCTAAGGGCGCGACAGGCACTGGCGGTTCTTCGACCAGCCAATCAGGCAATGTAAACACATTCAACACTGACCAGGGTCCTGGCCCCGGACCGATCGGTCCAGGCCCCGGTTGCAACTTGTTGCCCGCGCCGCCTTCTGTGGGGGCTACTGTTCCGCTAAGTTACTTCGGGCCGTCCCCTTCCGAGACCAATCCCAGCCTTGTCGGGC
>DASSGS010000030.1:0-71703 GCA_035693365.1 Candidatus Acidiferrum sp.
CCCGCCGGCTCGGTTTGACCCGTGCCGCTGAGAACCCCGCTGCGAAGCTATTTCCACCATCCCACACTCGGGCCTTCGCTCGGTTTGACCCTCGCTCGGTCCTCACATTGAATTGTGGCGCTTTTCTCCTGAACCCCACCGCGCCAGGCCGGTTCGGTTTTACCCTCGCCTTCCTGCCGGATGAAATTCCGAAGTTCGCACTTCTCATTCAACTCGAGACTGCAACTCGGTTTGACCCTCGCCGCCTTCTCGGAATTGACTCGTGAAGTTTTTCTTCCCGATCAATCTGTGCGCATAGTAGGAGCACTCTGAAATCTTGGCAAGAGGATTCTCTCTGCAACTCTGAGGATATTTGTGCAAGACTGTGCAAAAGTTCTTCCGACACACTCGCCCGCACCCTTCTCTTTCGTTCGTGGCAGTCGCGGGATGCCGCGGCAGAAGGTTCAATAATGGTTACGAATGGCCCATTCTGCTCAGCATCCCGCTGGAGTACTTTTGATTATTGCACCTCGACTTTTGTGCGCATCCAGGGATGAATGCAGCACTGAAAGAGATGTTCGCCCTTCGACAATCCTGTGAGCTCAACCTGGCTCCCTTGCAGGAGTCTGGTACGGGCAACCTCGACTCTCGAAAAGCCCCCGACGCATTCTGGAACGGTGTCTTCTCCCGGGGCGTTCAATCCCGGTATGAAGCCTCCTCCGAATTTTGCGACTTCCGTGAAAGTGTGCGGCTCGCCGCCCTGATCCACCACACTCAGGATTGTCCCTTCGCTGATCGCGAGGGAATCAGGTTCGAAATCCCATTTTGGATCCGGATTGTTACTCTGCGCTGCGGTAAATAAATCAGCGAACTTTGTTGAGGCACCCAGCGCGACGTTCCGGCAAAAATCCGGACCGCCGGCATCAGCAGCATTGAAGGTAGCGGGATCGCACTCATCCAGAGCCACAATCTGCGCGAAGCGTGGGGAGTCCTCTAAAGCGGCGCCGCCGGCAAACAGCAAACACAAAACAACGAACGCGGACTTCACGAAGCTGATTCTCATCATCGTTTCCTTTCTGTGTGCGAGTAAACGCACAAGTTGAGAGTTAATTCGAACAACCACATCGGTTCGTTTTTCGTGGCCACTCACTTCTTGGCAACAAGGATCCGCACGCTGTCCTCGCCGCGCACTTCCTCGACACTTTGCTCAGGGAAAGAAGAGTCATAGAACAACGCGGTCTTGAAGTTGCCCAACACCAGGGCCTCCACCACAAGCTGGCCATTCTTCACTTTCAACTGCAAAGCGTCCGAGTTGCCCTGATAACTGTTCGCGACGCCGCTCATGACACGAATCGCAAACGCGGAATCTTCCTTTTGGATCAGCGCCAAATGGGCTGAGGACATTGACTCGATACGAATGGTGTACTCGCCCGGCTGAAGTACGCTTTTCCTCCACTGCACCGGAGTGGTCAGAGTGAACTTCCCGCAATAGCTTGAGGTTACCTGTTGTGCTTGCACCGCCCCCGCAGTCATCAGGCCCACGAACAAGGCCGCAACCAACAGCGTTCCCCGTTGAATCGATTTCATGGTCTTCATTTGAATTCTCCTTTTTCAGAGGCTCTGGTCTCGCTGTGGCCGCTGAACGGGCCGAGAATCCGGGAACCACGGAAATACCTCAATAGATGCGCCCTCGAATGCTCCTCGAATTTCAAGTTGCTGATTCGGCAAAGTTTAGCGGCGCACCTCCCATATCTCCGTGCAATCTGTTACTTGAGTGGTGATACACTCTGCCGCGAGAGATTCGCCCAGATGCCATCGGAATCCGGTGTTCCAGCCCGCATTGTTCGCTTTGCCACCTTTGAGGTGGACTTGCAGTCGGGCGAGCTCCGTAAGAACGGCCTGAAACTCAAACTCCACGGCCAGCCTTTTGCCGTTCTGGCCATGCTTCTGGAACGGCCCGGTGAATTGGTCAGCCGAGAACAACTCCGCGAACGCCTTTGGCCGACGGACACCTTCGTTGATTTTGATCACGGCGTAAACACGGCGATTAACCGTCTCCGCGAGTCGTTGGGAGACTCCGCCGACAATCCGCGATTTGTCGAAACACTTCCTCGCCGGGGCTATCGCTTCATCGGATCCGTTGAGCCCAGCGCGCCCGCTCCTCAGACTTCTTTGACAGTCAATCCGGCCGTTCCCGAAACGCCGCCGGCGCCTGCTGAACCTCCCCGCAAATACAAAAAGCTTGCCTGGATTCTGGCGCCGGTGGCTTTTTGGGGATTGCTAATTGCCGCAAATCGGGCTGATCTATTCCATCTGCTGTCCGGCCGCCAACCTCGCGCAACGATTCAATCCATCGCTGTGCTTCCTCTGGTCAATTTGTCCAACGACGCGAGCCAGGATTATTTCGCCGATGGCATGACGGAAGCCCTGACCACAGACCTCGGAAAAATCAGCGCCCTGCGCGTGATTTCCAGAACTTCCGTGATGCAGTACAAAGGCACGAAAAAGCCCTTACCGGAAATCGCCCGCGAACTCCAGGTGGACGCCCTGGTGGAGGGCGCGGTATCTCGTTCCGGCAACCATATGCGCATCACGGCGAATCTGGTGCAGGCCTCCCCGGAGAAGCATCTGTGGGCCGAAACCTACGAGAACGAAGTGGGGGACATCCTCACCGTCCAAACCCAAGTCGCGCAGGCGGTGGCAAAAGAGATCCAGGTGAAACTCACGCCTGCCGAAGAAAAACTGCTGAGCAAAGCAAGACATGTGAATCCCGAAGCACACGATGACTATTTGAAAGGCCGCTATCTGTGCAACACGGATACACGCGAGGGATTGGACAAGGCGATCCCGTATTTCCAGCACGCGATTCAAGAGGCTCCCGATGATCCTCTGGGCTACGCCGGTCTCGCCGAGTGTTATTCCATCTGGGCTTGGGCGGGGGATTTGTTTCCAAACGACCTCACGCCCCGAGACTTCCTTCCCAGGGAAAGAGATGCGGCCCTGAAGGCCTTGCAACTCGATCCGAATCTCGCCGAAGCCCATACTTCCCTGGCCAATGTCCGGATGGTTCTCGAATGGGACTGGGCTGGAGCCGAAGCCGAATTCAAGCGGGCCATCGAACTGAATCCAAGTTCTGCCGCCGCACACACGTGGTACGCCCACTATCTTGTGGCCGTGGGACGCCCTGACGAAGGTGTTGCGGAGGCGAGGAAATCTCTTGAACTCGACCCTCTTTCCCAATTTACCAGGGATTTTGCGGAATGGGCCTGCTACCTTGCGCGCCGATACGACTTGGCAATTCAGCTGTCGCGGAAATCCGTGGACCTGACGACGGAATCTCCCTGGGCGCATTTTGACCTGGCGCAAACATACGAGCATACGGGCCAATCCGGCGAAGCGATTCAGAAATATCTGAAGGCCGAAGAACTATTCGGGATGAGCTCCGAACGCTTGACAGCATTGCGGAAGGCCTACCAGTACTCTGACGCAAAAGGCTATTGGAGCAAAAGCATGGAACTGTGCAGGCAGGCGTTCCGTCAGCCACGAAAATTGGCGACCATGTCCGGTTTCGGCCATTGTGATTACATGCAGAATGTGGACCTGGCGGCTATTCAGGTTCGCCTAGGAGAATATGACGCCGCATTCGCATATCTGGAGAAGGCGTACACGAATCACGATGGCTACATCCTGTATCTCAACGCAAACGCAATTTGGGATCCTATCCGTTCCGATCCGCGGTTTCGCGACCTGATTCGTCGCTTGGGACTTCCACATTGAATCCGAATCCTGGTTCTACCGCACCTCTGGATACTCCATCGCGCCGATTTCGCTCGCCCCTGGTACTCGCCGGTTCGCCAGCAGCACCACTTCGTTGATCAACATCCGGATCATCCAGCTCCCAAAATCTCCGTCGGAATTGAATCGCCGCGCATCGCGCCGCGCTTTCCGGTAGCAGTTCTCCAGCGCTTCTTCCGCTTCGCCCACATTTCCCAGCGTCCCCCACGCCAGAAAATACAGCGAATTGCGGCAGCGCGAAAATCGTCCCTCGAATTCTTCTCTCAACTCCTGGTTTTTGGTAATCACGTTCGTCTCTCCAGCTTCACGGGCCAATCGTGAAACTCCCCCGTTTACGCTTCCCCGCACTCTGTCCTGCAAACGGTTCCGCGTGGTGAATGGAAATTGCCGGTCCAGCCAGTTACCCCGCTTCCGCTGAACTCGGTGGTCCATCTTGATCGCTCCCGCTGGCCTTCCCGCTTGCGCGGCGGAGCGGACCGGGACTCACGCGACCATGTGCCCCTCGGCAATATTGCCTGGGCTGGCGCGGCAAGCCGTGCATGGCAACCTGCTGCGCTTCGAATGTGGGCGGACCTGACTGCTGCGGAAACCTATATCTGCCGCGGCAACGAGCCAATCGGGCTGGTCGAAAGACTCGTTTCCCTGCCGTTGTTTCCGTCTATTACGACGTCCCGATCAGCATAGCTAAACTAAATTCTCCAGGTGTCACCCGGTTGTCAAAATTCTGTCTGCTATCACTTCCGCAACGCGCGCCGGACTCTCATCAAAATTGCCCGGCGCGCGTTGCGCACGGATCGAACGACCTGTTTTACTCCCATGCCCGCGCCAGCGGCTTTTCTGTCCGCCGCCCTGTTCCGATTCCTTCCGCCGGCACAGACGCTCCCGTCGGCACGATCATCGGCACTCGCCGCCGGTACTCCGCATATTGCCCGTGCATTCGTTCCAGGTCGCGCTCCTCAAGCTGAATCGCCACCAGGATGTACACCGTCGTCGCCACCGCGAACACCAGATGCGCCGCCGTCATCTTCGGCGCTGACCAGAACACCAGCAGCCATCCCACATACAGCGGGTGCCGCACAAAGCGATACATTCCCGGAGTCCGGAATCCCGGCGCCTTGTACGCCCGCTTCCGCAGATATGCCCAAACCTGACTCATCCCGAACAGATCAAAGTGATCGATCAGAAATGTCGCCGCCAGCACGATCAGCCATCCAATCGCGAACAGGGTATTCAAAACCATTCGCCCAGTCCCGGTCTCCAGATTCCAGATTATTCCGCCCATCGGCTCCCATTTCCAGAACAACACGATCAGCGCCACGCTCGAAAACAGCACATACGTGCTCCGCTCCACCGGCACGGGCACAATCCGTGTCCACAAGGACTTGAACCCTTGCCGCGCCATCAGGCTGTGTTGCACCGCGAAAAGTCCCAGCAGCGCCACATTGATCGCCAGCGCCTGCCCGAACGGACTCTGCCCCGCCGAATCGATCGATTTCGGCACTCCAAAATTTCCCAAGAATCCCACTGCATAGAGAAACGTTGCCAGAAACACTACGTAGCAGAAAACCCCATATCCGAATGCTGCGATTCTCCCCATCTTCTCTTCTCCTCCGGGGCCGCAGGTACGCTACAATTCCTAGCGATCCAGGTTGGCTCCCGTCGGGTCCATTAACTCTCCGTTCGGGCGCCAGAGTCCTTTGTCCGGACTGATTTTTTTCTGCCATTTTTCTGAAACCGTGCCCAGGGAAACCACCAGCGTTGTCTACGAGTTCGGCTCCTTTCGTCTGGAGCTCCGCGAGCATCGCCTGCTCCGCCACGGCGCTCCTATCCCCCTCACCGGCAAGGCTTTCCAGACCCTCCGCGTTCTCGTCGAGGCCCGCGGCAACCTGGTCTCCAAACAAGACCTCATGACCGCCGTTTGGCCGGAAACCTCCGTCGAGGAAAACAATCTAGACCGCAACATCTCCACCCTTCGCAAAGCCCTCGGCGAACAGTCGAACGGCCGCCCCTTCATCGAAACCGTTCCGCGTGTCGGTTATCGATTTCTTGCAGCCGTCACAGATAGCCAGTCTGTGCACACGCCCTCCGCGCCAGTCGCCGAAATTTCCACTTCCCCGCGCCAGGAAATTCGCTTCTGCGTTACCCCGGACAAAGTCCGCCTGGCTTACTCCACGGTCGGCTCCGGTTTTCCCCTCGTCAAAGTCGCCAACTGTTTCAACCATCTCGATTTCGAGTGGGAAAGCCCAATCTGGCGCCATTGGGTCCGCGATCTTGCCGGTGGCGCCAATATTCTTCGCTACGACGGCCGCGGCAACGGCCTCTCCACTTGGGAAGTCGAAGATATTTCTTTCGAGTCCTGGATCCGTGATCTCGAAGTTGTCGTCGACGCCGCCGGTCTGGAAAAATTCGCTCTCTTCGGCCACTCCCAAGGCGGCGCCATCGCCATCGCCTACGCCGCCCGCCATCCCGAGCGCGTATCTCACTTGATTTTATGCGGTGCTTATTCCCGCGGCGCCCATCACCGCGGCCATCCCGACGCCGTCGAAGTTCGTTGCGCCCTCGAAACACTCGTCAAACTGAACTGGGGCAAAACCAATCCTTCGTTCTTCCAGGTCGTCACCAACCTCTACATCCCTGAAAAAGCCACGGGCGAAGACCAATCCTGGTTCAACGAGCTGCAGGTTGTCTCCGTCTCCCCGGAAAATCTCGTCAAAACCATGCGCGCCTGCGACGACATCAATGTCCGTCCTCTTCTCCCCAATATCTCCGTCCCCACCATCGTTTTTCACTCCGACCGCGATCGCATCGCTCCTCCCGAAGAAGGCCGCATCCTCGCCGCCGAAATCCCCGGCGCTCAATTCGTTCCCCTCCCCAGCGCCAACCACATCCTCCTCTCCGACGAACCCGCCTGGAAACTCTTCCGCGAAGAACTCTCCTCCTTCCTGAAATGCAACATCACCACCGCCAACTCCGCCGGCTCCGCCAAGAATTAACCCCATCTCCCCAACCCGCCTTTGTAGGGGCGGGGCTTGCCCCGCCCTCTTGGGGTTTTCCTTTCGTTTTTCAAACACACCACGACCTTCCCGCGTCTTACGCTTTCAACTGTCTGGAAAACTCGGAAAGAGGAACTACTCCGCGCTCGACGGATCCAACAATGCCCGCACCGCCGACACCCGGTTCGCCGGCAATCCCACCCGCTTCGCATGCTCCCGGATGATCGTTTCGTCCGCCGCGATGTATACGCAATACACCTTGTCGCCCGTCACATAGCTATGCAACCACTGAATCTCCGGCCCCAGTCCCCGCAAAACGCCCACCGACTTCTGCGAAATCTCCCGCAGCTGCGCCTCCGTCAGCTTCCCCGCTCCCGGCACTTCCCGTTCAATCACAAACTTGGGCATCTCTCTTCTCCGTCGCGCGAATCCTAACATTCTATCCGTCGGCCTTCCAACCGCCAATACCGCCAGACCATTTTGTCTCTACCGCTTCCAGTCCACCCCCGGCACCATCGAAGATCATGCAATTCCACATTCGAGAAGCTGACCTCAACGATCTGCACCACCTCGTCCATCACCGTCGCGCGATGTTCGAAGATATGGGACACTGCGATCCCGCCCTGCTCGACCGCGTCGATCAAGCCTCTCAAGCGTATTTCACCGCAGCCTTGCCCCTCGGCACTTACAAAGCCTGGCTCGCCCAAACACCCGACGCTCGCGTTGTAGCTGGCGGTGGAGTTGTCATCGCCGATTGGCCCGGCTTTCCCGGCGAATTGCTCCCAAAACGCGCCTGGATCCTCAACATGTATACCGAACCAGAAGCCCGCCGCCGCGGCATAGCAAAACAACTGTTGCAAACCATCCTCGACTGGTCCCGCGCCAACGGCTTCCGCAGCGTCTCTCTTCACGCCAGCACCGCTGGCCGCCCTCTCTACGAATCCCTCGGCTTCCAGCCCACCAACGAAATGCGCCTTCCCCTCGGCTAATTCATGCCTCGGTTCGTTTTTCTCAGACCCCACCCGCAACCGTGTACTGATTCGCCAGACCCACAGAATCGGTTCCTTTCCATTATTGTAAAATTGAATTCAGGTCATCTATGCCCGGAAACAATTCCGATCCCGCTGATTCTCTCTCCGAATCCGCCGAAAAGCCCTCAACCGGCGATCGCCGCTTCCCGCGCATCGCCTTGCCCAAGGGAATGTGGGCGGCTTGGTATGGCGCGGCCGACCACCAGATCTCTCGCGTCGGCACCCTCAGCATGGGAGGAATTTTCATCTGCGCGCCGGCTCCCCCGCCCGTCGGCACAAAACTCAAGTTGGCCTTCGAAGTCCCAGGGGGAGAAATTCAAACCGAGGGCATCGTTCGCAACATCGAACCGGGCAAGGGCATGGGCATCCAATTCACCCGCCTCAGTCCAAAAGATCGCGTCCTTCTGCAACGCCTCATGAATCGCCTTCTCCGCTGAATCTTTTTCCAAATCTTATAATTCAACTCGCTCGGAAACAGTCTCGCCGGCCGGCGATTCCACCACTTTTCCACTTTTCCATCGATCTCGAATCCATCGATTCAACGGCTCCGAGTAAATTCTCGCAACCACTTCTCCCAGCAATCCCGCCGCTGCGATCACCCCGGTAAACAACGCGGGGACGCCCCACATCGGCTTTCCAGCCCGCACAAAAAATCCAAACGCCCCGAACACGACGAACATATGTGTCAGATAAACCTCGTAACTCCTCTCGCCGATCCTCAGCAGCGGACTGATAATCCGCGGCCCTTTCCAGTTCGATTGCGCTGCCGCCGCGATCACCAGGCACGCTCCCACGGCAACCACCGTCATGTCCAATCCCGTCCGCTCCAATCCCCAGGCCTCTCCCTGCAGCGAAAAGCACAAGCTGAAAACCAGCAACGCAACTCCAATCGTCCCCGCCGCCCGCAAAATATTTCGCGAAAATTGAATCTGCGACACCACCAGCGCCGTCAGGCACCCCAGCGAGATCGCGTCCATCCCTCCCAGGTACGAATACTCCTTCCAAATCTCATTTCCGTGCGTGAACACTGTCCGCGAGAGCGGCCCTAGCGCCACAAATCCAAGCAGCACCCCAACAAACAATTTTCCTCGTCCAAACAACAGCGCAGCCACCGGAAAAAATAAATAAAACATTTCCTCCACCGAAAGCGACCACAAAATATCCCAGCTCCCTGGCAGGTATCCTCGCCGCGCCTCCAGCACATTCACGTGAAACGTCAGCGCAGCCAGCAGCGCTCTCCCCAGCCCGCCTGCTTTCTCCCCTACTACGTAATGCTCCACCTGCGCCAGATGCAGCCCGCTCAGCACTCCCAAAATCATCAGCAGCAACGGCGCGATGCGCGCTATCCGCATCCCGTAAAATCCCCGCAGGCTCACCTGCGCCAACCCGCCCCACCGTCGCAGCGAAGTCGCCGTGATCAAAAACCCCGACACCGCAAAGAAGATCTGCACCGCTCGCTGCCCGTTCCACACCAGCGACGTCACCAACTGTCCGGGAAGCCCTTCCGTATACGGCACCCTCGCCAGCCTCAGCCGCATATTGACGTGGTTCAGCAACACCAACAGAATCGCCAGCCCGCGCAGCACATCTACGCCCTCCAGGCGCTGCCCAGCGGAAACCCTTCTCGTTGAATCCATGCCTTCATTATGCAGCAGGCCTGCCGGAAGTCAGTCCATCCCACTCAGATTGATTCGCAGTTATCGCAGGAAGGGCAGTTAGGGGTCGGAGCTTCAGCTCCGACAACATTGCGTTTGGAACATCAGGGCTTTAGCCACTGAGGAACTGCTTTATCTACGTGAGATGCATTTATCAGAAACGTTTGATTTCCCGAAGTGCGTCTCCATCCGGGCACTTGGGCGGCGAACCAGCGCGCCACCCCCGTTTCTCTTTCCCTTATTGGGAAATTTCCCGGAAGCTCAGCACCTTGTATGTCACACCCGCCGATGCGTTATTGATCCAGCAGCTGTCGTAATAGATTCCGTTTCCTCCACCGCCACTCCAGTTCAGCGTCGGCGTCCCCAACGTTGCCAGCGGATTGCCCGCTCCATCGAGCGTCTGCGCCACCAGCACCGCGCCGTCAAACTCGTTGTTTCCCCCGCCGCTTTCCTGCATGTTTCCCTGCCCGATCACCAGCACCACCCCTCGCCAGCCCCAGTCTCCGGTAAACCGGAACGTGCCGGTCACCACCAGGATTCCATACCCGGTGCCGCTGCCCGAAAGCGTCAGGTCGCCTTTCACCACCGTGATCTGCGGATTCGCCGCGCTGCCCAGTTGCGCCGCTGAAAGCCCGTTCACCGGCCCGCTCAGCGTATTGTTCGCGACATTGGCGATGTTCTGAACCAGGGTCTGCAGACTTGCCACCGACTGCTCGCTGGGAGGAAGGCTGCCGGAAACATTTCCAATGCTCGGCGTTCCGCCCGTTCCCACATAATTGTTCGTTCGGTTCGCCGGTATACCTGTAGTCGCCGTCGCGATGTCCCCGCTCGTCACAACTCCTATCGCGCTTTTCGACGGCTGTACTGGCACCGTGCACCCGGCCAACTGGTTCGAGCCTGATCGATCGTTCCCGTTCATCCCGGATGGATTCGAATTCGGGGCGTTATACACCGGCGCCGGCCCATCGAACGTCAACGCCGAAGGAAAGCTGAGACCCAGAATGATCGGCGCAACCGTGTATTGCACGATTCGCTGGCTTCCTGCCGGAGTCACCGCAAGCGCCGTAACTTCAAACACCTGATACGCCGTATCGTTCACCGCAATCTGGTTCGACAGCATCTGCTGCGTGCCGTCGTAGTACAGCGGATTCGTGTTGTCCATCGCTCCATCGCCGTTCACGTCAATCCCCGCGGAAACTTCCGTTCGCGGCGTGATGCGCACCCACTTATAGAGCGGCCCTGCCACCCCCGCTTGCGTCGATATTGACCCGATCGTCGGCGGATTGCTCGGCGGATTCATTCCCCATTCCGTGAAGTACTGCCGGTCCGCATAAAGGTTTCCCGCTGACATGTCCGCGGGGTTCACCGTCTCTCCACCCGCCGGGTTCAAAATGTATCTCACTTGGCCAACACCCATCGTCGTACCCGGCGCTGTCACAAACCCGGCCAGTGCGTTCGGGTGGCCCGTCCACAGCCGCCCGCGTCCCTCTTCCACTCCCGCCCGGGCATCGTAAAATGCCTGTGCCGCGGACTTGTAATTCGCATTCAGAGAGGTCTCCGTTCCGGCCATGGTCATCATGCCCGTCGCCACAACGCTCACCAGCAGCAGCGCAAATATCGCCATAAATAGCGCCGCGCCTTTTTCGGACTTTCCGTTCGAATTTGGTTTGTGCGATCGCATTCGCTTCTCCCTTTTTGGGGCTCCACTCATCTGCTGCCTTCGTTCGAATCTCTCTTTCACCTGTCCATTAGGCCACCTGCCCTTGCTCTCCTCCATAGCTACCTAGTCCCCTTTTAGGACACCCCCCTTACTACTGCCCAATTAGCCCCTAAGTACTAGTATTTTCACCTCTTATCCCACTATAACCTCAATCTTTGCCTGTACTTCCAACCCTCAAAACCTGCCCCACCGGCCAGTCTCACCCTCCGCTGTCTTTGCCTTGTCCATGCTTGGAAGGACAGGTCACCCCCTCCCCGGCACCAGAAGGCGCCCCCGTGCCAGACCTCAAACAAGCGTGCCCAATGGAGAGACTCGCTGATCTACCTCGTTTCTCCTCACTCGGCTCCAGCCCCCCCGGCAGCCATTGACCTGCCCCGGATTCCGGCGTAGCGTTATCGCGCTGTCGCTTCCGCCAATTATGGGCTTCCCTGTATATATTCCCGTTGGTCCTCTGAAAATCCATCCGCATCTGCTTTTCGAAACAGCGGCCTATGCGATCGCCTTCCGCGTCTATCTCACCCTGCGCAAGCGCGCAGGCGACGCGCTGGATGATGGCGCTCGCTGGTGGATTATTGCCGCTGCCGCGATGGGCGCAATGGTGGGCAGCAAGTTCTTGTACTGGCTTGAAGACCCAGCCCTTACCCTGGTGCACTGGCAGGATCCCATCTATTTAATGAGCGGCAAGACCATCGTTGGCGCTCTGATTGGCGGTCTGCTTGCCGTGGAACTCACCAAGCGGATTCTCTGCATCGAGCGGCGCACTGGAGATATCTTCGCCGTTCCGCTCTGCGTGGGCATCGCTATTGGCCGTATCGCCTGCTTTTTGACCGGTTTGGAGGATCACACCGTGGGAACGGCAACTTCACTTCCGTGGGGGATAGACTTCGGTGACGGGATTCGCAGGCACCCGGCTCAGCTTTACGAGGCGCTGTTTGCCCTGGCTCTTGGAGTGTATCTCTGGCGGCGCATGCGGCGCTCCTTTATCCCAGGCGACATCTTCAAGCAATTTATGGTCGCGTACTTCGCATTTCGGCTGGCCGTCGATTTTCTGAAGCCAGACGTCCGCGTGCTCGTCGGCTTGTCCTCGATTCAGTTGGCCTCTATCTTGATGCTCCTTTACTGCTCCACCGACGTCTTCCGCTGGCTTAGCACGCCAGGCCCAAGTGCAACAGAGCCGCTCGCTGAAACTCCATCTCACGGGTGAACCGCATGAATGACCAATCACCAACGCCTCCGCAACCAAAAAAATCGAGTTACACACCCATTTTGCTCACCCTGCTCTTCTCTTTCTTGCTCGCCGGCGGCACCTGCTTCGGCTTCCTTTCGACGTTTAATGTGAACAAGGATTCGATAATGAGCAGGGTCTGCGCCGCGGGTTTCCTCTTTTGCGTGTTGACCTTTCTTGGTTCCCTGCTTTGGCTGGTAATCAAAGCGCTTCGCGATGGTTTCCGGGGAAGCCGAGGTCATTAATGGCCGATCGCGTCCGCCCATACCTTTTCTACGATCTCGCCCTCACCATCTGCTCCAGGTGTTTCCGCAAGCTAGAGGGCAAAATTGTTTTTCAGGACAATAAAGTTTTTCTCCTCAAGCGCTGCCCAGAACACGGCCCGGAGCGCGTCCTGATCGCCGACGACGTCGATTACTATCGCAGCTGCCGAGAGGTCTTCATCAAGAAGCCGGAAATGCCGCTGGTCTATAACACGCCGGTGAAATGGGGTTGCCCCTACGACTGCGGCCTCTGCACCGACCACGAGCAGCATTCCTGCCTCTCGCTCGTCGAACTCACCGACTCCTGTAATTTGCGCTGCCCCGTGTGTTACGCAGCCAGCGGTCCAGAGCGCACCGACCACCGCCCTCTCGCTCTGATCGAAAAAATGCTCGACGCGGTAGTCCGGAACGAAGGCCATCCCGATGTCGTCCAGCTCTCCGGCGGCGAACCGACCTTGCATCCCGATTTCTTCACCATCATCAAGATGGCCAAGTCCCGGCCCATCCGCCACCTCATGGTCAACACCAACGGCTTGAAGATCGCCCAGGACGAGGATTTCGTAAAACGCCTCGCCGAATTCGAAGACTTCGAGGTCTATCTCCAGTTCGATTCCTTCGAACGCGAAGCGCTCCTTGATCTGCGCGGCGGCGACCTGCGCGCCATCCGCGAACGCGCCCTCGAGCATTTGAACAAATACGAAATTTCCACCACACTCGTAGCGACCCTCCGGAAAGGCTTGAACGACGCCGAAATCGGCAAGATCATCGAATACGCCCTCCAGCAACCCTGCGTCCGCGGCGTCACCCTGCAACCAATCCAGGATGCCGGCCGCCTCGAACATTTCGATCCCGCGACCGACCGCCTTACTCTCACCGAAGTCCGCCGCAAGATCCTCGAACAATCCAATGTATTTCGCCCCGAAGACGTAATCCCGGTCCCGTGTCATCCCGATTCCCTCGCCATGGCCTACGCCCTGAAAGTCGACGGCAAAGTCCTTCCGCTCACCCGCTTTGTCGAGCCGGACGTCCTCCTGAATGCCGCTCGCAACACTATCGTCTACGAAGAAGAACCCGGCGTTCGTGATTGCCTGTTCAAACTTTTCGCCACCAACCATTCCCCGCAATCGGGCGCCGATTCGCTGCGCGAACTCCTCTGCTGCCTTCCCCAAATCGCCGCTCCCGCCGGGCTCTCCTACAAAAACATTTTCCGCATTCTCATCGTCCAATTTCTCGATGCCCACGCTTTCGACGTCCGCTCCGTGAAAAAAACCTGCATCCACATCGTCCATCCAGACGGGCGCCTCATCCCCTTCGACACCTACAACCTGTTTTACAGGGATGATCTCGAGGACACGCGCCTCGCGCGTCTTCGCGCCGCCACTCCGGCATTGGTGGCCATCTCCCCGCATCCGTAGGCGAATTCCGCTGGCTCCCGTTCCCTGCCCGCGCAAGAAGTGGAAGACATGCCGCAAATTGCCGTCTTTACCTGTTCAGGCAGATTCCGGGCTACAATGGCTCCACTTTCTACACGGAGGTTGTCCATGAAGACGATTAAAGGAATGCTCGTAGTTCTTGCACTGCTCGCTGGTTCTCGCTTTGCCCTGGCACAAGACGCCAAGCCGGCGGAACATCGCACCGTTGCCCAAGTCCTGAATCAGAGCGTCACCGACGTCGAAAAAGAATTTGTCCCCGCGGCCGAAGCGATGCCCGAAGACAAATTCTCCTTCGCACCCACCAGCGGCGAATTCAAAGGCGCGAGAACCTATGCCCAGCAGGTAAAGCACGTTGCCGCGGTCAACTACATCCTCGGCGCGGCGATCCTCGGTGAAAAGCCACCGGTTGAGCTCGGCGGTGAAAACGGCCCCGACTCAATCAAGACCAAAGCCGAGATCGTGAAATTCATCAAGGATTCTTTCGCCTACTTTCACAAAGCCGTTGGCACCGTCACCGAAGCCAATCTGCTGGCTCCGGTCAAAAACCCGTTCGGCGAAGGAATGGTTACCCGGCTCTGGCTCTCCACCCTGAACGTCGGCCACTGTTTCGATCACTACGGCCAGATGGCGGTGTACCTGCGGATGAACAACACCATCCCTCCCGCCAGCCGCCAATAAGCGCGTTCACCGTCGGCCAAGTTAAGGGACCGCGTCCCGGTTCCCGCTTTTCTGTAGGGGCGGGGCTTGCCCCGCCCGCGGTCGCGCCACCTCTCACACTCAATTCAGCCGAGGCTGTCAAACGGGCGAAGCCCTCTCAGAGTAGATCGTTGCGGGGTCGGAACCTCGGCTCCGATAAAAAGAAATTTGAAAACTCAGTGCGGCAGCGACTGAGGGACTATCTTGTCCAAGCCGCAATTATTTATGGCAAGGTTTCAGCGAATCGCCTGCGTCAATTCTTTTGTGCTCGCCAGCTCTCGATCCAGATCCGCTTTGGCCGCGTACAAGTTGCTCAATCGATCGAGTAGGTTTTGTGCATTCGGAGCCACCGCAGAAATCGCCGTTTTCAGATTTCCGTGCACCGTGCGATAAACGGCCTTCAGCTCTTCCGAAACCTCGCTGTTTGCTCCCCAACTCAGCCGCTCTCCAATTTTCACAAGCAATTGATTCGCCTGCGTAACCGCCATCTCTCCCTGCAATCCCTGCTTCACCCACTCTTGTATCGAGCCTAGTTCCTGAATCGCGGCGTCCTTCTCCGCGTCGCTCCGCCCATCGCCGCTGATGATTTCCAGCATCGCTCGTTCCAGCGGTTTGTCGATCGTCTCTCCCACGCTGATCCCGGCCTTTGATTCGGATAGCACCCCATCCAGCTTGATCCCGTATTCGCCGATTTTTTGATGGATCATCGCCAACTGCCCGCCCGCCGCTTGCGCCGCCTCCTTGGCAGACTTCCCTTCCTGCAGCGCCGTCCGGTAAGCCTCATAGTCTCCGGTAGCCAGATTCCAGATCGCTTCGTCCACCATCGCCTTCGCCGGGTTCCCGAATGCTACGTCGCGGTTGCGATTTCTCGATGGTGCTTCGGCCATTGCACGGGCGGGCTTTGTCTCCGCCGAGGGCTGCGCCGCCTCCGACAAACCAGACTTTTTTGGCTTTCTGTCGGACGGCTCTTCGATTTTGGCGCGCCGCTCGGATTTAGCTCGATTCTCGGGTTTGGATCGAACCTCGGCTTTGGTTCGATCCTCGGTCTTGGCCGGACTCTCTTTATTTTCCGATTCCGCCGTCAGGATGCGCGCCTCCGGGCTGTGTCCCCGCGACGGCCCCAACTCTTTCGCATGACTTTCACAAACGTAAATTGGCTCAATCCCGCCCTTTTCCCAGCAAACAATGACCGCTGTTCCAAAATCACAGTCCAGTCGGTAATTCGCAGAAAGAGCTTCCGCTGATTTTCCCGTCTGGAGCTTCCACTCAGCTCGGCGCATGCAGTTTCTTTTTGGCACACGCTCATTCTAGCGAAGCCGCCATTTTGCATGTTGTAGTGCTGCCGAGTCGGGTGCCGGAACATGTAACCCCACTGGTCACTCGGACAGGTCCACGACTTGCGGTCAACTCGCCGCGAAAAGTCCTCCTCGCAAGAAAGACCAACTCCTTCAGTAGATGGATCCGCCGGACTGCGTGGAACTCAGCACGCCGGCGTTGGCGGAAACGTTGTAGCTTACGCCTCCAGTACCGTTCCATGTCGAGAGGCTAAACGTCCCGGTTGAGTTGATGCGGTACACCGCAATGTTCAGGTAAGTCAGCGGCGTTCCGGCTTGGCAGGCCTGGGGTCCCCCGGGAGCCTGCAGAAAATAAACCGTGCTGAACCCAACGACGGTCGCGTTTCCGCCCGCATCGATCAGCAGCGCTGTTTGTTCGTCGATCGAGATACCCCGCGGCATGTTCGACCAATTGTTTGTAAAGATCCGGCACAGGAAAGCCAAGTCGCGGCCCATGCGATCGCGGGTGACAAAATGCGGATCGCCGATCAACCCCTGCACCGTGGCGACATTCGCGAAGTCGCGATCGAGCGTGATGTAGCGGGTGAATGGATTGGCAAGCGCCTGGCTGGAGGTAACGCCCTGGCTCGCCAGCGCGGAGTAAATGAACTGCGTCAAGACGTTCATTCCGGCGCTGGTCCCGCCCACCGGTACGCCTCGCGCGATCAGCGCATTCAAAGTGCTCTCGACTGGCGTTCCCTTCCAGAAATTAATGTAGTCCGCTTGATTTCCACCGGCGATGAACAAGGCTTCGGCGTTCTGAATCGTGCTGACGACGAAAGGATCGCTTGCCGCCGCGCGATTAGGAATAATCAGCGTGGCGACCGAATTTTCACCCGGACACAGTTGCTGGATGTACGGATTGTAGGCGTCGGTGCCCGTGGCGCGAATCACCAGAAAATCGCCGCCGCCGCTCCGCTGGCACATCCATTGAAACGCGGCGTCCACGTCCGTGCCGCCGCCCATCAGCACTGTGCCCGCGGTAGTTGTCGCGGTGATGTCGTTTGGACTGCCCACGCGAAAATAAGAATAACTTTTCGCGCCGAACGTAGAATCCGCGGCAAACAGTGCGACGGTCAAGCCAGCAAACAAGATCAGACATTTGCTTCTCATGATTCGATCCCTCCCGGCTAAACGTTTGGACAGGGGACTGTGGGCGTGGAACGGTGCGCCATGTTATCTCTCTAGCACCGGCGCCGCAATCTATTTCAATTCCCCCTCCTGCGTTTTCGGTTTCGCGGGCTTGCACGTTCTAATAAACTCGATTACGCTGGTTCAGTCGTCAGCGGTGCCTCCCCTCCTCGCCCGCATCTGTGATTCCAGCTTCAATTTCAAATTTTTCACCGAGGGATGGCATATGACACGCAGCAACTCCTGGGCCTTTATTGCACTCACCATGCTGCTCGCTTTGCCGCTGGCCGCTTGTAAAGACACAAAAACCCTGCAGGAGAACGAGCAATTGAAATCCCAGGTGGCGCAGCTTCAGAAAGACAACGGCCAGGCGGTCAACGATCTCGAATCCATGACCGCTGAACGCGATACCTTGACGAAGGAGAACGAGCAGCTTAAAGCCGAACTAAAGGCCCTCAAGGCAAAGAAGTCCGGCAAGAAATCTGCCACTCGCAGGCATCACCACAGCTAGGGCCCGGTTCACCTTTGGTTTCACATTTGATTTGGACGCATTATTAAATTTCTAAATTCACCGTGAGAAAAGGGAGAGTAACCGCATGAAAAGCTTCGAAGTGCATTTTCGCTATCAGGATCGAACCGCTGGAACCGTCGAATCCACCGTCAAGGTGGACGCTTCGAGCCTTCCGGGAGCGGTCGGCAAAGCCGTGCGCGACTTTGTCAAGCGTTTGGACCGCAAACAGAAATTCGATATGAACAAAAGCGGCCTGGAAATTTCCGCCAGGCCCGCAGGCGCTGCCGCCGACGAGCCGTCCGTGAAATCGGCGGAGGCTTCCGCGGGTTAAGAACTCATTCACCCGATAAGAGGTGAAAACTTTGCGCCCGGTTACTCGCGGCTCACGTCTGCCGCGAGTGCCTGGGGCAAATCGCCGGAAGATGCGGCGCGCTTCCAGTCTCTGAAGCAGTTAACCCCATCGGCTCTTCCCCACCCCCAAATAATTCACCTCTCCCGCCTCTCCATCCCACTTACTTTCCTATAAAAAAATAACCTTGCCTTTACCGCGCCCCAGTTATAGCTTCTCCGTATTCGCAACCGCCCACGTTCCACGACCTTCACTTGGAGGACTTATGACCGATCATAAACGCGACGACGGAATCAAGCGCCGCGACTTCATCAATGGAATGTTGATCGCCGCCGGCACAGCAAGCGTTGGTGGCTCGATCCCCATGCGAGCCTTTGCCCAACTCGGACCTACCACAACCTTTCCCTGCGATGGTCCGATCGGTACCGACCCCAACGTTCTCCGCGGCGGCAATCAACGCTCCGTTTTCAATATCGCCCACTGGCTCCGCGATGGCCGCCTCACCTTCAAAACCAACTCCGTCTCCATCTCTCCTTCGCCCTGCGACTCTTTTACCGGCAGCCAGCCCATCCTCGCCGACAACGGCAACTACGAAGTCATCATCGTCGGCTCCGGAATGTCTGGATGCTCCGCAGCCTTCTACATCACCCAACAACGCCCCGGCACGAAAATCTTGATCCTAGACGGCCAACGCACTCCCGGTGGCAACGCCAATCGCGACGACGCCTCGCCGATTCCCGACATCGCCTCCACCGCCACCGCCTACGCCGTCCAACCTTACGCCGACTTCCTCAACAACATTTACAACACCACCGGAATTCTCTGGCAGAACTACCTCGTCGCTTCACCCTTTTACAGCTACTACTTCGACAGCATGACCCCCTACGTCAATCCCGGCACCGCCAGTTGGAATATCGACACCTACGGCGCGGGCCTCAACACCGTTCCGTATCCCAATAACATCGTCAACGATCTGAAATCCGCTCGGGCCGACCTGATGAACTGGTACCACAAGCCCGGTTCGCCCACCGATCCCGCAGACAACAGCGATCCCAAATACGACTACCTCTCTCCCATGACCTGGGATTACTACCTCACCCAAGTCCGCGGCTTCCATCCCGCCGTCTCCGATTTCTACACGCGTTACGCTGTCGACGCTCTCGATGGCACCACCAGCCAGGTCAGCGCCTACACCTCCATCAGCTTCACCGCCGCCGAATATTTTCCGGAATTCGCCTATCCCGGCGGGAACTCCGGCATGCTGCGTCACATTGTGAAGTGGCTGATTCCTTCTTCCATCGCCGGCACTTCCGATGCCGACTTACTCGCCAATCCTTTCAACCTCACTGCCATGGACAGCGCCAACAACAACGTCCGCATTCGTCAGGGCGCCCTGGTCCTCCGCGGCGACACCGCCAACAACAGCGCCTCCGTCGTCTACTTCCTCAACGGCCAGTTCTATCGCGCCACCGCCAAGGCAGTCATTTTTGCGGGACAGTCCCACACCGCTCGCACCGCTTGCGCGCAACTCCTCAGCGCCTCCCAGGCCGATGCCTTCGACCAGGTCACTCTCAGCCCGGTCGTCACCGCCAACGTCACCATCCGCAGCGCCGCCCCCGTCGTCGATCTCGGCTACGACGCGTATTACTGGGGCAGCCAATACTGGGCCGACTTCGTCGTCGCTGACTGGGTTGGGCCCAATCGCAACAACCCGAACCGCCAGACCGTCCTCACCTTCTACGGCGGCAACACCGCTTCTGTCGACGATCAGCCCAACGAGCGCATCAAGCTCCTCACCACTCCCTTTTCCAGTTACGAGGATTCCCTTCGCGCCGACCTCAATCGCGTGCTCGCCGGCCGCAATTTCGATTTCGACCGCGACGTCACCGCCGTCTATCTCAACCGCTGGGGCCACAGCATGGTCTTCCCCAAGCCCGGCTGGCCCTTCTCCGCTCCCATCATTGGCAGTGGCGGCCAAGTGACCCGCGTTCCATCAGCTCGCTTCTACGCGCGCCAGCAGATCGGCCGCATCTCGTTCGGCGCTCAGGACGTCGAATCCAGCCCTGCCAACGAAAGCGCCATAGGCGCCGGCGTGCGCACCAGCGGCGAAGTCTTGCCGCTTCTCTAAATAAAAAGGCGGCCTGAAAAGGCCGCCTTCTCCTTGAATTTCATTTGTCCCGTTCACAAACGGTCCGGACGCCGCATTACTTCGCCTCGGAAGCGATCGGCATTGCCGCGCTCTTCTCCGCTTTCGTCGTCGTGATTACCAGCACGCTAACCAGCACAAACACCGTCCCCAACACCGTCCGCGCTCCCAACTCTTCCCCGCCCAGAAAATATCCCAGCACCACCGCCACCACCGGGTTCACGTACGCGTACGTCCCCACCTTCGTCGGCGATTCGTGATGCAGCAGCCACACATACGCCGTGAACGCGATGATCGATCCCGCCACAATCAAGTACACCAGCGCAATCCACGCTCCTCGTGACACGCTCCCCGGATGAAAATTCCGGTATTCCCCCAGCGCGCACGAAATCACCGCCAGAAACACTCCTCCCGCCAGCATCTGCGCTCCAGAACTCATCACTTTCGCCTCCGGCATTGGCAGCTTCCGCGAAAGCACCGACGCAATCGACCAGCTCACCGCCCCCAATATCAACCCCGCCGCTCCCATCCGGTCAATCGGCGCTCCTCCCAAATCCAGCGACCGGCTTACCAGCACGCCCACTCCCCCCAACCCGACCAGCAGCGCCGCCGCCAGCCGGATCGTCAGCCGCTGCGTCTTCAAAATAAAAATCTCCGCCAGCGCCATGAACGCCGGTATTGTCGCCATCATCACCGCCGTTAACCCCGACGCCACACGCTGCTCCGCCCAGAACACCAGTCCGTAGTCCATCACAAAAATCAGAAACGCAACTACCGCGATGGACCCCCACTCGCCTCTGCTCGGTCCACGCTGCCCCCGAATCCGCGTCCAGCCATACAGCCCCGCCCCCGCGATCAAAAATCGCATCCCCGCCAGCAGAAATGGCGGCACCTCCCGCACACCGACCCGTATCGCGTAATACGTCGATCCCCAAACAAAATAAATAATCCCAAACGCCAGCCATGTCTTCCACGCTGCGGGATGTCTCTCGGAATTCATGCCAGCTTTAGAATAAGAACTGCGGCCCGACCAGGCAAGCGGCCACCCGGCTCTCCCTCAGCCGCATTGGCCTGATCCATTTTTTTTGGGGCTGTCTCACAAATCGTCGCTGGGGGTCGGAGCTTCAGCTCCGACAAAAAAGAGCTACGGAAATCGGGGCTTTAGCCCCTGAGGAACTGTTTTCCCCAAGCCAGAATCAATTACGAGATGCATTCTAGTTGATTGTCAGACTAATTGGCGGCACCGCCGGAGTCGCCACCGGATTTGTCGTGATCGCGATGCTCGTCGTTCCCGTCACCGTTACATGCAGGATTCCGCTCGAAGACGGGTACGTATTCGCGTCTCCCTGGTAACTCGCGTTAATGGAGTGCGTCCCCACCGCCAGCGCCGCCGTTTGAATAGAAGCCGTTCCCCCACTCACCACCGCGGTGCCCAAAGCGGTTCCGCCCTCCAGCAGTAGCACCTGCCCGGCTGGCGCTCCGCCGGTGACCGTCACGTTGAAATTGAACGGACTGCCCGACGCGACCTTGCCATTTGCCGCTGTGAGTCTCGTCTGCGTCGACACGCGCCCACCGCCTCCGCCCCCACCACCACTTCCTCCGCAGCCCATCGCAAACGTCAGCACGCACACCAGGCTCAGCCCCAGCACGCTCCACGCTTTGTTTTTTCCCGGCAGCAGCATCAGCAGCAACGCTCCCGCTCCGATGAACGCGCTCAGCCCCCACCACTCTTTTCCCCCGCGCCCGGAAAGCAGTCCGGCCGCCTGCCAATCGTATTCCTTAGGCACGGCCGACGCCGACAACGTTCCCGAAGTCGCCAGCACACTCACCGTCAACTGCCCCGTCGCGCTCGTGCTTCCATTCGGCACCATAATCGTCAACGGAGAATTGCCGCACAAAACTCCCGGCGGCATCGCCTCCGGACAAATCACCGACACAGGCCCCGAAAATCCTCCGCTCGCCGAAACCGTCACCGTCGAACTTTGGCTCGCCCCCGTCGACGAATTCAGCGTCACCGCGCTCTCCCCCACCGCGATGCTCGGCAAAATCGGCGCTGTCACCGTAAAATTCACCGTATTGGAATATCCCCCCGGATACGGGTCCACGACCTGTATCGGGAACACGCCCCCGCTAGTCAAGAAGCTCGGAAAGATTGCTCCGGTCAGCTGTGTCGCGCTGACAAATGTGGTTTGCTGGCTCCATCCGTTGAAAAGAATAATCACTCCCTGCTGAAAATTCGTTCCAGTGACGGTGATGGGTACGGAGTTCGCCGGATTTGCAGGCGTACTCGTTGGACTTACGGATGCGATGGTCGGAACCACGCTAGGCTGCTGAATCGAAAACGGAATTGAAGCGGAAGTCCCACCGCCCGGAGTTGGGTTCGTTACCGTCACCTGTACCGTTCCCACGTTATTCACCCCAATTTGCGAAGCTGGCACGGTGGCGAACAGTTGTTGAGAATCGATCACCGAGGTTGTCTGCGAGATTCCATTGAAAGTCAAAACTGCCGTGGGCGCGAAGTTGGATCCAAAAGCATTGATTCTGATTCCCGGATTCGTTGCGATCACGCTTGTCGGGTCTATGGACGTGAGCGAAGGAACGGGGTACGTTCCCAGATTCACCGTGAAATTCAACGCATTCGATGGCCCGCTCGAAGGCTGGGGGTTCAGCACCTGCACCTGAAACTGCCCCGGCAGCGTAATCAGCGAAGCCGCCAGTGTTGCCGTAAGCTGCGTACTACTCACAAAATTCGTGGGCAGAAAGGATGCGGCCCCCGTCTTCGTATAAATGAATAGCACTTGCGCCCCGCTCAGGAAGTTGCTTCCAGTCAGGGTCATATTCACCGCCGGATCACCTGAATTCGCGCTCGTCGGCGAAATCGTCGTCAGCTTCGCCGCCGGGTTTTGCCCGAAGTTATACGAAAAATCCAGGTGCGCGTGGCCGCCCAGTGCGATTGGATTCGGGTCCGGCGGACCAAACGAGCCCACTGCGATGTAATACGTCGTTCCCGCCGTCAGCGCCAGGTTAATCAGCTGCGACTGAGTATTCACGCCCGAAACAATGTCGTCATTGCACGCCACGCTCGTCAGGTTCCCCTGCGTGCCCGACCAGATCGATAGCGTCGTATCGTAACTGCTCCCAATCGTGTCCAGCGACAAATTCGCCGAAAATGTCGGCGTGAATTTGTACCAGATCGTGTTGTACGCCCCATTCGGATGGCCGCCGGTATTTCCCTGCGCCACGGTGTATTGATTTACGCAAACCGGCGCCGCTTCGCCAGATTCCGTCGTCGCCGCGGAACTGTCCTTGTCATCCACGAACGAAAACGTTGTGACGTTGATCGCGTTCGCAAAATTGTCGTTAGGCGGCGGTGGTGCGGCAACTTTGAACGTCACCGCGCTCGACTGCCCTCCTCCTGGCGGCGCGCTCAAGACAGATACATCGTTCGTGCTTCCAAACGGGCCCAGCAATCCCCCAGGCAATGTCGCCGCGATACTCGTCGCGCTATTCACCGTTACTCTGATCCCCGCCGCTGCTCCGTTCCAGAACACCTTGCTCCCCGCCGTGAAATTCGTACCCGTCAACGTAACCGGAATATTAGTCACCGGATTCGCCTGCACCGGCGTACTGCCTGGCGCAATGTTCGTAAGCGTCGGCTGTCCCCCCGTCACTACAAACTTCAATCCGTTGCTCACCACATTGCTCGGATTCTTCACCGTAATCACCGGCGTTCCGATCGTCAGCAACCCGGTTGGCACCGTTCCAGACAACGTCGTGTCCGACGCCGTCCCCGTTCCCGCAAGCGCCGTCGCTCCAAACTGAATCGTCCCGCCGGTCAGCCCGCTCCCCGTCACCGTCAGCGTCAGCGAACTTCCCCCCGCCGTCGAAGTCGTCGGCGAAAGAGAAGTAATGTGCGGCCCGGCCCCGAACGAAAAATTGTTCAACACGATGTCCCACACACCGCGTCCGTGCGTCGCCGCTCTCAGCGTCCGCGATGCCTCGTGCAATTTCAGCGACAGCACCGCCACGCGCGGCAGTCCCGCTCCCAGCGTGCTCCAGGTCCACGTCCCGCACGGTGTCCCCGTGCAAGTTCCCACAAAAACACCCAGGTCCGTCGCCGCATAAATGGTCCCCGGCACATCCGGGTCTACCACCACGTCGTTCACCGGAATATTTGGCAGATCCGTCCCTGCCGGGGTCATGCAGTTCGCCACCGAGCAACTCACATCCACCCACGTCGCTCCGCGATCCGTCGTCTTGAAAATGTGTCCAATCGGGTCGTTCACAAAGAAGCCGCTCGTATTCACCACAAACGAAAATCCCGAAAACGCCGCATACGCCGTTTGTCCCGTCGCATCCGCGGGATCACCCGCAATTGCGGACACCGTCCTGGGCGGCAAGCTCCCTTGCCCCGGCACAGCTTGCATTCCATTTCCCGATGTCACGTCGCTGGTAACGAAAATCTGCCCTGTCGACATTCCGGCGTACAGCGATTTCGAATTCGTCGGCGCAACTGCCAGTGCGGTTATGGCTGTCTGGCTTCCCCCATTTCCAAGACCTGCTTGAATCGTCGTCCAGTTGTTTCCAGAGTCCACCGACTGGTACACCGTCGTCGTTCCCAGGTACACCACTCCCGGCTGTTCCGGGTCCACCACCAGCGGCGGCACAAAATTCGAATAATCCGACCCATTGATTCCGTTCACCGCCAGCGAAAATGTTCCCGTCTGCCCGTTCTGATAGGAAGCCAGCACATTTGGCCCGTTGCACGCGATATACACCGTGCTCGGCACCATCGCGTCGATCGCCGTTCCCGTCCCGTCCCCACAGATATTCAGGTTCGCCCACGTCGCTGCTCCGCCGTAGCTCTGCGTACCATTGTCCTGCGTCCCGCCCACCGCGATGGACGGCGAAGACGGATGAATCGAAATCGCCGGATAGAATTGTGAAAGTGTCAGCGCCGATCCGTTCAGGTTCGTCCACGTCACGCTGGTCGCTTCCGCGTCGTCCGTCCTCCAGATGCCGCCGTCATTCCCCAGGTACGCCCTCACCTTTCCCGTCGGCAATTTCACAAACGCAATCGCGTGCGAGTCCACGTGCGGCACCCCGGCATTCGGCGGCGCCACATTCGGAATCGCCGAACTCCAGCTCGTTCCCCCGGTCTTTGTCCGCACTACCCAGAACGGCGCACCACCGGTCGTCACCGCACCTCCCGCGAAAAAGACGATCTGCTTGTTGTTCGGATCCACCTTCACCACGTTGTCGTACCAGCATTGCTGCCGGCAGACGTCCGGCGCCTGGGTAGTGGCCCAGTTCGTGCCTCCGTCCGTGGTCACGTACACTCCCAGATTTGTTGCCGAGCCGTTCGTACCGTCTGCTATCGACGCGTACACCGTATTGCCGTCGCTCGGCGCAATTCCCAGGTCGATCCTTCCCATCGTCGATTGCAGCGGCAGGCTGGTGCTCACCAAGCGCGTAAAATGAATCGTCGAACACGTCGTTCCGATCGACGTCGCCTTGTAAATCCCATTCCCGTTCGGCGTCCCGTTCGCACTTCCAAACGGATTTCCCAGCGCCGCATACGCCACGCTCGACGACGCAAACCCCACAAACGTGGACATCTCGTCCGGCAAAATATTGCTCCACGTCGCACCGCTGTTATCCGAGCAATACACTCCTTCCGTCGTTCCCTGCACGAACTGCGTCTGCGCCGCCACCAGCACCATATTCGGGTGCGAGGGATTCACCGAAACGTAGCTGATCCGCGTCCCTCCCAGCGTGAAAAATCCGAACGGCGTTATATCGTTATACGGCCCGATGAATGGGCACGTCGCGCTCGCCACCGTACAAGTCTGCCTCCACGTCCGGCCGGAGTCGCTCGAAATCAAAACTCCCGCTCCGTAATACACGTCGAAACCTATGGATGCCTGCTCGCCCGTCCCCGCATACACCGTCGCAGGCTGCGATGGCGCGAACGCAATCGATCCCATCGCCAGCGACGCATTCTGATCCCCCTGCGCCGTCCACGTCGTTCCTCCGTCCGTCGTCCTCCAGATTCCCCCCTGCGCTCCTCCAATCAACACGGTGTTTCCCGTGCTGTCCGTTGGATCAACGGCAATGGTCGTGATTCGCCCGGTCACCGGACCAAACGAACTTCCCAATGTTGGCGATGGCCCAATCGACGTCCAGGTCGTCGTCGAAGTTCCAGACTCCGGCATAACCTCGGCGTAAGTTCCGTCCACGCGCTGCTTCAGCTTTCCTTCCGCCACCATCATTTGTTGCACGTGCTCGAACGCTTTCTGCCTTGCCCCGGCTGGCAGCCGCCCGTTCACGCTGCTGCGCTGCTTGTAAAACCATTCCGCGCGTTTGGTAATGTCATCCTGCCCGTTCACGCCGGTTTCGTTTTCCGTCTCGGCTCCCTGCTCCACGCTGCCCTGATTGGGTGCGGCCGTTTTCTTCACCGCCCGCGCCGCTCCCGCGCTCTGCCCGGGATTTCCACCCGCCCCCGGGGTTTCCTGGCCGGCCCAGACACACCCCTCCCCAATCCCCATTCCCAAAATGAAAAGAGTTGCCGCAAGGAAATACTTCTGAAGATCAACCCGGTGTGCTCGCATGGCCCGTCCGACCGTCCGGAGTCTTTTTCCACCCAAGCCCGACCCCGAAGTTGGCAGAGCTTATCACTTTGATTTTTAAGTGTCTAGGCGGTGACGTCCCGCGGCCGTAACTTCTTTTCCGTTTTGGGAGCGCTACGCTCGTCGCGCAACCGCATTGCCCTCCCTTGACACCACGCTCCCCCATCCTCAATCATGGCCCATCATGCCCGACACCCTCAGCCAGCGGCTCGCCGATATCGTTCTTCCCGACGCCTTTGGCAATCAAATTCGCCTCGGCTCTCTTTGGGAATCGCATCCCGTCGTCCTCGTCTTCCTTCGCCATTACGGCTGAATCTTCTGCCGCGAACACGTCGCGCAGTTGCGCGAGCACCAGCAGGCCTTCCGCGAAAAGGGCGCCACCCTGGCCGCCATCAGCCTTGGCGATGCCAACTACGCTCGCCTCTTCCAGCAGGAAACCGGCATCGACTTCCCTCTCCTTATCGACGAGCACAGCCAAACCTACAAAATCGCCAACCTCGGCAAAGCCAACCTCTTCCATCTCCTCCGCGGCGACAATTTCGAAAGCCGCAAACGCGCCAAAACTGCCGGCCACCGACAGCACAAACTGAGCCGCGACCCCTTCCAACTCGGCGGCACCTTCATCTTCGGCCCCGGCAACATCGACCGCTTCGCCCACCTCAGCCAAACCTTCGGCGACAACGCCTCTCCCCAATCCCTCCTAGCCGCCCTGTAGCTCACCCCTTCAGGGGTGAGGCTTTCTCTGGCGCCACCTCGGTCCTACAATCACTGGGAACCAAATCTTGTCCTCAACCTTCTGTAACTATCTGCATTTACAACCTTTATTATGCACCCACCGTCCCCTCCCGCAACTCTTCCCCACTCCGCGTGTTTAACGAATTGTAAGGCGTTTCCCCAGGGCAATTTCCGGGAGGCGCCCCGGCCCCCTCGTTCAACTCCACGAGGCCCAGGCCGGAATCGAGGAGATCCTATGCGCTACCTTAAATATGTCGCTTTATTCGGAGTTTTGCTTTTCGCCGCTGGTGCTGCCCAGGCCCAAGTTCGCGTCGGCATCGGTGTAGGCCCCGTTTACGGCGCCTACGGACCCGCGCCCGTCTGCGCCTACGGTTACTACGGCTACTATCCTTATGCTTGTGCTCCCTACGGCTACTACGGGCCCAGCTACTTCGTCGGCGGCGTCTTCATCGGCGCCGGTCCCTGGTACCACGGCGGCTACTACGGTCGCGGCTTTTACGGTCGTGGCGGCTATTACGGCCGGGGTTACTATGGCCGTGGCGGCTACTATGGCCGGGGTGGTTACTACAGCCATGAATCCTTCCGCGGTGGCGATCGCGGCTTCCGCGGCGGAAATGGTTTCCATGGCAACGGCGGCAACTTCCACGGCGGGGGTGGCGGCAACCGAGGCGGTGGCGGCCATGGCGGCGGACATCGCTAACTGAATTCCGAGCGGCTGGCAATCTCACCTCGCCAGCGTTCAGCAACACTCCTTGCCAACAAGAAAGGGCGGCTCATAACGAGCCGCCCTTTGCATTTCCGATTCATGAAACTTGTCATTCTGAGGGCATGCGACGAGCATGCCCGAAGAACCTCAACCTAAGCCCTTACTCCCATACTAAAATTGGAAACTCCTCCACCCCTATTCATCTCCCCGCCATCCACCCTCTCATTCCTACCAAAATCAAAAACACTCCCACTCCCATCGTCGGCGCCCACGGAATCCAGTTCCACACCGGCCGGTCAATCATCGCCAGACTCGGGTTCTCCGGATCGTAAATCACGGTCACCCGAACGTTTTTCACCGTGACATTCGTTCCCATCCAGTCCTTGAACCGCACATCCTGCCCATCCGCCTGAAAATTCACAATCGGCATGAATGCATCCCGCCCATCGCTTGGCCGCCCGCTGCTTCCCCGAAAATATTCCTGCCGGTAACCGACAATCGTTCCCTGGGCCCGCACCCCATCCCGTATCAAACGAAAATGATCCTTCCCGATAAAATAGCCGAAGCACAAGAGAAACACTCCGGTCACAACTTCCGCAATCCGTGTGTAGTGAAGTATTCGCTCCTTGTTATTCTGCGCCCACCCCGCAAGTCCATCGATCCCCGCCATCACCTGCTCCGATGACGAAAATCTCTTCCTCCACCGCAAATACAAACCCACCAACCCGACCATAATCGCTATCTTCACCAACAATATCAGTGAGTCCACCTGCCGCACCTCCGTAGCGTCCACCTTTAGAGCCTGCCCTGACGAAGGAAGGGCGGATAAGTCCCAAAGAAATTCCGATTCCCCAATCACAACCATTTAACTCAAAGGGTTAACACCCGAATCCGGCGCGGACCAACTTTTCGGATTCGTTCTTCCCGGAATCTCTACTCTACCAGTTGCCTCCCTCCCCAATCTCCCTTGTGCCCTTTCTCCAACCCCGTCCCTCCTTTCTCTGCGATCTCCGTGTCTCTGCGTTTAGATTTCTTGCTTTCACAATTCCTCCAAACACCAAACCGTAGCGCTTCCCAGCCTGTTCACCCTGACCAGGGAAGGACCGGCAAGTATTGCTTGTATTTTTAAGTTGAAGAGTTCTTGCAGACAGACACGCCGCCGCCGCGCCCTCAGCCCACACACCGAAAGCGCGCACGGCAAAGCAGTTTGTGTTTTTCAGGGGTCGCAACTGCAATGGCCCTGAGCCCCGAAGAGCTCCGGCAATTCGAGCTTAAGGAAGCGGGGTTTTTGCCCCCAGGGTTCTCTTGCTTCAGTCCGCCGCCGCAGCCTTCGCCATTCCCGAATAATGAATCGTAATCAGGAAGCCGTTCGTCCCGTCATACGCGAATTTATGTCCGTCGCCTTCGTACGCCTCGTGCTTCGACTTCCACATCCGGAACCCATCGTTTGACTGCGCTCCCCAATACTTCAAGTTCTTCATTACCACTTCTTCTCCCGCCTTGTTCCCGGCCACCCGCTCCAGCACCACTTCTCCCTTTCCATCCGCCATCTTCGCGTGCGCCACGCCGGTCTTCGTATCCACATCCCAGGTAAACGCTACGGTATTCGCGCCGGTTTTCTTCCATGGAATCGGATACAGTTGCCCCAGGATATCCGCCATCGCCGCCTTCTGTTCCTTGCTTACGCTGGGATCAAAATTCGCCACCATCCATGAATCCTTCCCCGTGCTCCAGTCGCTTCCCAGGTCCGTCGCGATCCACACCTTCGCGCCGTCCAGTTTCGTCTCTTTGTAATGTCCTTTGTCCACCTTCAGCACCAGGTTCGCCCGGCAAAAATGTTCGTCCATGTGGTGCTCGCCCATGTGATTCGTCGAATGCGTGTTGAAATAGCACGGGCAGAACATGTCGCAGCTGCACGCTTCGATATAACTCGCCGTCATCTCAAAATCAGGCTTTGCCGATTTTTCCTGCGCATACGAACTGAAATAGATAAGTCCCGCGGCAACCAGAAGAATTCCCAGCAGTACGGCTCGAGGCAAACGGCGCATGATCCCTCCTGTCAATTTGTCGAAAGATCACAACTGGGCCCTGGACGGAATGGAAAAACTCTACTCCCCAAATTTCCCGGTTTCAACCTGTTTTCGTACGATCCCTGCACCGCAGCCCCGGCGAATTCCAACAAGCATTTGTACGGGCGGGGCTATGGCCCTTGGGTTTTCTATGTAGGGGCGGCTTTAGGCCGCCTTCTTTCTTTACTCTTGCCTTTGTAGCGGCGGGGCTTGCCCCGCCCTCTTGGGATTCTCTTGCCGTTGTAGCGGCCGCCTTCCGAGGCGGGCGCCTTTCTTTTCACTTGCCCCAAGCACTCCGATCTATGCCCTTGAGTTTCCGTCCGGGTAGGGGCGGCTTTAGGCCGCCTCCTTTCTTTACTCTTGCCTTTGTAGCGGCAGGGCGTGCCCAGGGCTCGCGGCGCCGCAGCTTCAGCTAATCCTCTGCCTGCGCAATCGAACCCGCATCGCCAGAAATCCCGCCAGCAGCGCGATCACGCTCAGCTGCAGCGTTGCCGCCTCCGGAACCCCCGTCACCACGCGGACCGTGTCCGCGCTCTCCGTGATCAATCCGCCCGTCGGCAGCGCAATCGCGTCCAGGTTAAAACTCACCACCCCCGGATACACCAGGCTCGGGTCAAACGGATTTATGGCAACCGTCGCAAGGTCGAACACTGGCGTGCTCTCTCCACCCGCCAGCGTAATCCCCGGAAATCCAATTCCCGTAACCAGGCTCGCCACATAAAACGACGATGGCGGCCCCAGCACATCCGTCAATTGAAACGTGATCGCCGCGTCCGTGTTGTTCACCACGAATCCCGTGAACACCACCGAACTGAATCCCGCCGACACCACGTCCGTCTGATCCTGCGCCGATGTGTATACAATCGAAAGCGAATCTGCCTTCACAATGGACGCCAGCCCAAGAAACCCAAGCAGCAAAATCCCGCCAAGATAAAACCGCATCGATCGGAGAACCATACCCACCTCCCGATTGGCCGAAGTATCCAATACCGTAATGCCAGGGTAAAGTAAAACTTCCGGTTACACGATTATGACTGTGGGATATCCAACAGCACTACTTCCGAGCGCTCCTGGCCTCGCTCCAGCACAACCTCGCGCCCGTCCGGCGAGATGTCGAAGTCGCGAATATCGAAGTCAGGCCCCACCTTGGTCAACTGCCGCTTGGCCCCGGTATCCAAGTCCATCCGCCACAGATCCTTGTGTTGAATCTCTCCTTGCAAAAACAGCAGGGCTCGCCCTCCTGGCAAAAAAGTCAGATGTCGAGCGCCTCGAGTCAGCGTCAGCGCCGGCACCGGTTGTTCTGCGCCTTCCTTCGTTACCGCCTTAACTGAAAAGGTTGTGCCGATATCCGGCCCCGAGTAAGCTACGAACCGTCCATCGCCTGCCCATGCGGCATCGACTGAATAGTCTTGAACGAATCGCACAGGCTTGCGCCCGTCGATCGGAATCTGGAAAAGGTGCGGAACACCGCGTTCTTCCACCGCAGAGGTGATCCATTGGCCGTCTGGCGCCCATGTCGGAGCGCCTTGCAATTCCAGCGCATCGGTCACCATCCGCGCGTTCGTGCCATCGGCCTGCATCACATACAACATCGTCTTTTCGTGCTGCCGGACCGAGAACGCGATCGCTCTTCCATCCGGAGAAACTGCCGGGCCTCCAAAGATTCGCGCTCCGGCGCCATTCCACAACTCCGTTCCAGTTCCGTTCGTTAGCTTCCAGATGCTCTCGCTCGTGCTCGTCGCGGAAACATACAGAAGAAAATTTGGGCCAAGCCGCGGAGAGAACCCGGTTCTGGTCGATAACGAGATTGGCGTCGCCGCCTGCGTCTCGAGCGGTGATTCGGAATCTTCAAGCGGCAGCCGCCACAGCGTTTTTTTCGGGCTGGCTTGCGTGACCACCAGCCGCCTCCCGTCAGCGCTAGCCGCCAGCGATGTGTACCTCTCAAGCCCATAGGTCAACCGGTGTGGTATCCGCCGCTCCACATCGAGGCTATATAACGACGGCCCGGAACCATCCGGATTGCTGGCAAGGTACAAAAGTGTGCGTCGATTCAAGAGCACCGGATGCGTCACCCGCCCGGCGTGCTGTGTTATCCGCTCCGGGTTTCCGCCGCTTGCCGGAATCCGCCAGATGTCCAATTTGTCCGGAAGCGAACCCTGAACAAAGTAGATAATTGCCCCGTCGCCTGCCCACAACGGAAAATGACAGTGCAGCCCGGCGGGCGCTGTGAATATCGGTCTCCCCTCCAGTTGCCTGCCGCTGTCCGAGACAAACATCGGATCTCCGGGTCCGGGCGTGTGGTACACCAATCGCGAACCATCCCTCGACCAGTCGAACTCGGCCACGCCTTCAAGGTACGGCCTCGGCTGCCCGCCCAATGTTGGCACCGCCCAGATACTGATGTCGCTAGCGCTGCCCTTCTTGCGAACCCAGAACGTAACCAGCGATCCATCCTGCGAAAACCCCATCGTACGCACCGATGGATTCACAAGTTCCGGCGTGCTCCCTCGCGTCAAATTGTGAAATTCACCTGAACCCGCCTGCGTCACCCACACATCCATCTGCCCATCGCGGTCCGAAAGAAACGCCACGAAATGCCCGTCGCGCGAGACAGCGGCAGCCTCTGCCGCTCCATCGAAATCAGTGACATTCTCAAAACGCGCCGCTGCCAGTGGGTTCCGCCAGAAGTATTCCGTCCTTCGCAGCCACAGCAGCCCGCCAATCACCAGCACTGCAATCGCCGCGCCCAGTGGCAAAACCAATCTCCACCGCCCGGTTTTCGCGTTCGATTTCACCAACTCCGCCGGCGTTACATTCGCACTCGCAACCCCCCCATCCTGGCCGTTCTCCAGGGCTCCTTGCGGCTTTCGGCTCCGTGTCCATGCGTCCAACTCCGCCCGCGACGCATAAACAGACCCCAGCTTGTCGTGCTGGTGCCGGTGAACAGGCATCCCCTCCCGCTTCTCCCACCGCTGCACGGTCGTCACATCGCGGTTCAGGTAAGCCGCAATCTCCTTCCACGAATCCAACCGATCCTCTGCCGATTTCGCGGACGGCGCTGCTTCGGGAAAAGACTCTCCCATCCACCTCTCCTGTAAGCTCGGTCCTTGCCGGCGCCTGTTACGCGGGATTGTAACTCCACCTGCTAGGTGACGGCATAGTACCGCATTCGACGGCACTTGGAGACAACTCCATCCATTCCGCGCCTTACCGTTTGACCACACCCATCTGTCTGCCTGATTGTGTGCTGGCGCGACTCCATTCAGGAGTGCTCAGAAAAAAAGGAGATGCATATGCGTAAAAATCTCATTTGGCTGGCGATATTCAGTGCTGCACTCGTGGTCACCGCCCTCTATCTCTCGAAAAATGTCTTGGCCACTGCCCCCTCCGGCTTCAAAGCCACAACCCTCGCCACTGGCACTTTCGACGAGTTTGATGTCTTTAACCAGGCTTCGAACGACTCGCTTCCCGCCGGGTTCGGTGGACCAGTCTGGCTGTCTTTGCAGAAGACCAAGGGACGCTCCGACCTGTACGTACAGAGCAATACCTGGCCGCCGGTCAACCCGCTCACAGGCGCGATAGCCACCACGGGCTGGCACACCCACCCCGGCCACAGCCTCATCATCATCACTTCCGGCAGCATCACCGAGTACGAAGATGACTGCACGCCACACGTATTCACATTCGTCCCAGGACAGCCGGCCCCCACGCTCGTCGATCCCGGCCACGGCCACGTGCATATCATCCGCAACGAAGGTTCGGTACCGGCCTCGAGCATCGCCGTTCAACTCGTTCCCTTCGACCCAGCCAGGGCCAATCGCCGCATCGACGCTCCGGCCCCGGCCAACTGCTCCAACATCCAATAACAGGAATCCATCGCTCGGCGGAGACCGTTCGCCAGCCCCTCCGCCGGCGCCCGTATTCACCTCCAACGCGTAGCGGCCACCTTCAGGTGGCCCAGCAGTGAATTACAGATACTTGGGCCTTCTGCCCGTCTCCACCAGCAACACCTCGGGATCTTTCTAAACGTGGACTTCCTTCCCACCTTCCTCTACCCTTTCTCGCATGAAAAAACCAAAACCTCGCAAACCACCCGCCGCCCCCAAATCCATCGACGCCTACCTCGCCCGCGTCCCCCAGCCCGCCCGCACTACCCTGCAAAAAGTCCGCGCCGCCATTCGCGCGGCCCTCCCCCCGTCCGCCACCGAAACCATCAGCTACAAAATCCCTGCCTTCCGTCACGGCCAAATCGTCATCTGGTTCGCCGCCTTCGCCGACCACTGCAGCCTCTTCCCCACCGGCCGCATCATCGAAATGTTCAAAGCCGACCTCCAGCCCTATACCTGCTCCAAAGGCACCATCCAGTTCCCTACCGATAAACCTCTCCCCGCCTCCCTCATCAAAAAAATGGTCAGGGCGCGCCTCGCCAACATCGCGGCCAAAAAGCCGCGCTAAAACTCCGCCCATTTCCCGCCAAATGTGGTAAAGAAAATGTCGGCGGCTGTCGATTCCGCCGTCCGCCAATCGTCTTATAGATAGAGGCCGCGCTCCCCGCCACCCGCTCGCCCGGCGCCCGGCCTAAAACCCATTTCAGGAGACCCACATGCGCTTCATGATGCTCGTCAAATCCGCCGAAAACTCCGGCCCACCCCCCAAAGCTCTGATGGACGCCATCGCCAACCTCGCCGCGGACACCACCAACGCCGGCACCATGATCGAAACCGGCGGCCTCGCTCCCTCCGCCATGAGCACCCGCGTTCGCCTCGCCCAAGGCAAAATCACTTCGCTCGACGGCCCCTTCGCCGAAACCAGGGAACTCGTCGGCGGCTACGCCATCTTTGAATTTAATTCCAAGCAGGAAGCCGTCGAAAGCGCGCTGGTATTCATGGAACTTCACCGCAAGCACTGGCCCGGATGGGAAGGCGAAACCGAAATCCGCCAAATCTTCACGATGCCGGACTACACCTGCGAATCCGGCAGTCTCGAGCTCAAAAAACAATCCGTCTCCGGCTCCTAACCAGCCGGCAAACTCCTGCTTAGGCTGCCACTCCAAACCGCCGCCGGTACGCGCTCGGCGATGCCCCCGTGTGCCTCTCAAATATCGTGCGGAAAAAAGCCACGTCCTGGTATCCAACCGCCTCGCTGATTTCCTGCACCCCGCGATGGTCGCTCTCCAGTAGGCGTTTGGCCGCCGCCACGCGAAGCTTCTGCAGGTAAATCAGCGGCGCATCCCCAGTCGCCCCTTTGAATCTCCGCACAAAATTCCGCATGCTCATCCCCACCTCCCGCGCCGGCGCCTCCAGCGGGAAGCTCCGCCGGAAATTCTTGTGCATCCACTCCTGCGCCCCGAAAATCGCTTCGTCGTTGTGTTCCGTTTTCAGCGGCACGATTCCAAACCCCGCCTGCCACGCCCGCGGCGTCTCAATCAGCAGCGCCTTCGCCGTCTGCATCGCCACCTCGTGCCCGCAATACCGCTCCACCAGGTACAAGCTCAAATCCAGCGACGCGTTCACTCCCCCGCCGCAATAAAATCCCCGGTCTTCCGTCACCATCACTTCCGGCATCCACTTCACCCGGGGAAATTGCTTCCGAAAATTTGGCGCCACGCCCCAATGCGTCGTCGCCCGCTTTCCGTCCAGCAATCCTGTTGCCGCCACCAATCCAACTCCCGTGCACACGCTCGCAATCGCCGCTCCCCGCTTGCTCCATTTCCGCAGCCACGGCACCACCGCGCCATTCCGCTCCACAATGTCATTCAGGCTCGGCCCCGTGGACGGCAGAAAAATCAACTCCGTCTTCCGAATCGCCGCCAGCGACGCCATCGGCCGAATGTAAAGCGGTCCGTCGCACTCCACCGGCCGCCCGCTTACCGACGCCGTCGTCACCCGGAATTTCGGCGCCGGCGCCTTACCCGCAAAATCGTTCCACAATGTCCCGGTGTGCCGGAACACCTCCATCGGCCCCACCGCCGTCGAAGAAAACGTCCCGTCCAGGATCACCACCGTCACGTCAATCATTCCCGGCCCCTTTCCACTTGGCGCAAGTACCTATGTAGAATGGCAAATACGCCATCTTCCCGCAAGTCCCTTTTTCCTCTATTTTGGTTGAGTCACCACAATTCTTGCCATCTTAGGAGGATGCAATGAAAAAATATGTCATCGAACGCGAAATACCCAAGGTGGGCGCCCTGCAGGAAGATCAATTGCGCGAAGCCGCTGTCCGCTCCAACCATGCCCTCAACCAGCTTGGCCCGGACATTCAGTGGCAGGAATCCTTTGTCACCGGCGACAAGACTTTCTGCATCTACCTCGCCAAGGACGAGTCCGTCATCCGCCGCCACGCCGAACTCAGCGGCTTCCCCGCCACCAAAATCACCGAAATCACCACGGTCATCGACCCCACCACCGCCAACCACAAATGCTGATTCGCCCCGGTACCCACCGGGCCTCCGAAAAGTGTGCCCGCCTTCGGCTATCTCCTCGTGAGCGCTAACGGCGGGTTGCATCTCTCCTCTCGTTCGGCACCGGAGTCAAACTAGAACAGCGACGGCCTCGCCGACCCGCCCAGCAGCGACGCATTCACATTCGCAATCGTGTGCGTTCCCTCATTTCCGCCCCACGAGAAAAGCAGAAACACCTGCGGAAATCCCCCGGCGCGCAGCGTAAGCCCCGCAGAATAACTGCGCAGCCAGGTACTCGCCCCGAAATCTCCCCGCTCCAGCGCTACCTTTCCTTCGTCCGCCATCAGCGCCAGCCCCATCGGCCCATACAGCGTGTGTTCAAATCTCTGCCGCAGCAACAACACGTTCGGTGCCCGAAAGCGATAATCCTGGTAGCTTCCCAGCGACGGGTTCCCGTTGACATCTCCACCGCCGAGCGTCGGCTGAAAATAGAATGGCACAACGCTCCCATTTCCCGTCACCGATGTGGAATAAAACACCCGGAAGCTGACGCTTCCCTGCAAATCCCGGCTGATCGCTTTGCATCTCGCCGGATCGTTCCTGTTTTCCGCGATGCAGTTGGCAACTTGTTCTTGTTTCACCAGCCCGCACCTGGTAACTCCCCCGCTCTGTTCGATCGAACATTCATCGGGTCCATTGGCGTCTCTCGCCGTGCCAAATCTCGTCGTGGCGTGATACAGCGCAAAGTCGTGCCCCAGGTCCACATTCACCCGCTGAAACGTGAAATGCGAATCGCCTGGCGCGATAAATTGCTGGTACGCAATGTTGTAGTTCAAGTGCACGATGTCGTTCCAAAACACCGGCCTTAGCCGTATCCCCTCTCCCAATTGCAGAAAACCCGGCTGCGCAGTCAACCCGGGCGCCGTCGCTTCGGTATACAAATTCTCAATCGACGGACTACCGTTGCCCGAACTGGGCCGCAGGCTCACCAAACGTCCATTCACCTCTCCCGTCAGTGCAACATTCCACCTGGCTAACACCGGCTTCACCCCGCTGACGCCGGGAATCACTTCCCTCATCCCAAAAAACGATCGCCCCGCTTCGGTTGTCAGCGGCCCCAATCCGAAAAAGCTCAGCTTGTTCAGAGAGATGGCCTGTACGTACGCATTGAAAACTGTGTGCTCCGGCAATTCTGTCAGATTGGATTTGATCTTCGGCTTCCCGTAGTGAACCGTCGTCCGAAATGCCGGCGTGTGCACAAATTTGAAATAAACCCCCGCCCGCCACGACCCATTCCCCGTAGCTACCGCGTCGGCATTCCAACTCGGCCGCCACATCTCCGTGGGCGTCAGGAACCCGACATACGCGGCCCCGGCCCCGAACCCGTTTTGCGGCGACAAGCTCCCCACCGCAATATGCAGCGGCTTTCCGGTGAACAGCAATTCCGCGCAAGAAGGAACCGTCTTGATTTGAAAATCCAGGCAACTCTCCTTGAACTTTGGCCATTCCGCCGGATCGTCCACCTTCGCCTGATTCTGCTGCTCCGCGCTCTGCTGTGCATGCACAGCGCCGCAGTTGATACTCGCAAGGATCGCCACAAGCGCCGCCCGGGCGTAAAGTCGTTTCATGCCCGTTTCTTCTTTCCAAGCTCCGATTTCTTGCCGCCGGCTTGCTTGCTCGCCCCCGCAAGATGCAGTTTCCTCGTCAAGTGCCCGATATATTCCGCCGCTTTTGCTTCCGTATCGATCGAATAGTGATCGACTCCCGAACGGTGCTCTTCGGGAAGTTCCCGCTCTGCCAGCTTGAAATGGAATATCTGATTCTGCACCAGGCCCGTCATTCTCCGGTCAGGGTTATACGATCCCGGGTCCGGCCTCGGCACTTTCACCACGTAAGCGCGCTTCTTCATCGTCTTCTCCTAAAACTCGAACCACGGAATTTCGTCGTCAGGCCGCATCGGGCCGCTCAGCAAATCCAAAAACGTCTGCGACTTCCTTTCCCGCTCCGTGCGTTTCGCATCTCCGTTCAGGAAGAAGTCCGTCAACGTATTCGGAATGCATGAATGCTCAAATGTCCGGCCATCCACGACCGTCCCCTTCGGAACGAACGGTGAAATCAAAATCGCGGGCACCCGCACTCCCAACCGGTCGAATTCGAACGGCATACCCGTTCCCGTGTCCACGGGTTGCGCCACGAATCCATCTCCCGCGCAAGCCGGCGGCACCACATGGTCGTAAAGGCCGCCGTGTTCGTCGTACACCACCAGTAGTGCCGTGCTCGCCCACAACGCATCGTTGCCTCGAATCGCGTTATACACCTGGCCGATAAATCGCTCCCCTTCTTGCACGTTGTGCGTCGGATGTTGATCCGATGCCAATACTTGCCCCCCATCCGGACCCGGATGATCGTTGTACGCTGGCTCGATAAAGCTGTACTCCGGCAGCCTCCCGGAATGGCAATCCGCCACGAACTCGCTGAACGTTCCAAACAGTTCCGGCTGGTGCTGCAGCAGGTTGACGATTTCCATCGTCGAGCTTTGCTGGTCGTAGTAATAAATCTTCGCGGTCTTGTTCGCTGCGATCATTCGCTCGTAAATGCTCTGAATTTCCTTCCCGATGTAAAACAGATTCATTCCCACCTGCCCAAAGGAAGTTCCGTAATGCCCGAAGGCTCGATTGCAGATCGTTGGCCCGGGAATCGACGAAAACCATCTGTTAAACACCGCGAACTCCTTCGCCAGCGTCGTCAGCACGGGAAGCTTTTCCGGCCGGAAGTAGTACATGATCTCTTCCGCCAGCTGGTTGTCATGCGTTTGCGTAAAATAGCTCTTCACGAAACCCTGCATATTGGCCGTGCGTCCGTTTCCCTGCTGCCCTCCAAATATCTGCAGGTCCGTTCCAGGGAAATGGTGGTCTGGGTCGTGCGCCAGTTGGCTCTGGAATTCCGCCTTTGCTTGCACCAACACCGGCTGTCCGTTCATGTCGGGATTGAATTCGTTTCCGTTCAGTCCGTCGATCCGCGCGTCCTCCTTTTTCAATCCGCCCAGCATGTGGTCGAACGAACGGTTTTCCATCATCAGCACCACGATGTGCTTCAATTGCTCGATCCCGGTCATCGCAAGCTCCACGGCTCGGCCATGCTTGGCTCCGTAACCGCTGCCGTCGCCTCCCTTCGTTCTCCGCGATTGTGTCCGCTATCGCCCTTCAGCATCAGCAACGCCCCTTCCCGCGCGTCCGCCGGCAACGAACGGCCTCTCCGGGTTTTTCCTTCGATGTACACCGCCACAATCCCCGTTTTCGCGGCCAGTTCTCCCGTGATGAACTCGGACATGCATAGCTCCTTGAGATCAAATCTCAATTCTGATTTTGATTTTTTATGTTCGTGCAAACGCACTGCAGGAGGTGGCTATACGTTTCGCAATCAGCCCCACGGGCCTCTGGGATGACCCGTTCTTCTCCGTCGGATGCCAATGAACTTCGGCGTCGCAAGCAAAATACCGGACGCCCACCTCGCGCTTGTCACGGGAAAGTCACGTTTTTGTTAGTTTCGCAATCTCTGTACTCTCACCCGCCGCGCGACTCTTTCCCCCGCATCCTATCCGCATCAAAGCAGGATGTGGGCTCAAGGAGGCCGGAAGTCGGATGAGTGTTTATGCGATTGCTCAATTGTGGATTCACGATCCTGCCGCTTACGCGCGTTATGCGCGCAGGTTCATGGAAGTCTTCGAAGGGTTCCAGGGCCGCGTCCTGGTCGCCGACGAGAAACCCCTGATCTTCGAGGGAGTCTGGCACGTGGATAAAGTTGTCGTGGTCTCTTTTCCGGACGAGTCTTCCTTCCGGGCTTGGGTTGAATCTCCGGATTACCTGGCGATTGCCGAGGACCGCAAAGCCGGCGCCACTTCCATCATCCTGTTGGTCAAAGGGATTCCGTCGCCTGGTGAAACCCTCCCCGCTTGACCACGCCAGCCCGCTTTTGCACAATCGCACTCGCTCCAGCCGCGGGCGTGCAAAAAACCCGCTCCCAACCCTCCGTGGTCATGATATAAATTCTGTGCTTGAATCGCCTGCGAGAACCAGAGCTGCTCACAAGAATTCCAACTGGACGAGTTCCCAACTGCCCGTCGCCGTCCCGCCCCTCCCTTTTTCACGGCAAGCGCTCAGTCCTCTCCGCGAGTCGCTTACTGGCCTATTGCGCCGCGCTCTTCACCTTCGGTGTTTCCCTGATTTCGTTCTCGGCCCACACCCATGCGCAACAGAAAGATTCCTCCTCTCCCGCCGTCGTTCAGCCCGGCGCTCCCGGCCAGCCCACCAAGACACTTCCGCCCACCACCAAAGGCACCGTGCCGCCCCGCTCTCCCGCCGACGTCGAATTCATGCAAGGCATGATCATGCATCACCAGCAAGCCGTCGAAATGACCGCCCTCATCCCCTCGCATACCGAAAACAAGAATCTCCATTCCCTCGGCGCCAAAATCAGCAGCTCCCAGTCCAGCGAAATCCGTTTCATGCAGCGCTGGCTCGCCTCCCGTGGCGAGCATCTCTCCATGGCCATGCCCGGCATGCCGGAAATGGACAGGTCCGGCCGCCCGATGGCCCTGATGCCCGGCATGCTCAGCCCCGAACAGATGGACGCCCTGCGTAAATCCAAAGGCGCCGACTTCGATCGCCTCTTCCTCACCGGAATGATTCAACACCACAACGGCGCCCTTACCATGGTCAAAGATCTCTTCGACACCGCCGGCGCCGGCCAGGATGCCGACCTTTTCAACTTCGCCACCGACGCCGACAACACCCAGCGCGCCGAAATTAAAATTATGGAAAACCTGCTTCAGCAAAAATCATCTGAGGAGAAACAATGAATCGAGCACTCATACTTGCACTTCGCGTCTTCGTCGCCGCGATTTTTCTATCTTCCGGCGTCCTCCGAATCAAAGCCCAGGAGCCCGCGCCCGCTCCTGCCAAGCAAGACGCGTCCAAATCGGATGCCGCCAAGCAGGATCAGGCCAAAAAAGACGCAGCCGAGGACGACGACAACAAAAATCCCTTTGAACCCGAACCCGCTCCCCCTCTTCCCCCGGGCATGACCGGCTCCGACTCCAACGATCCCCGCGCCAAGCTTTCCCCCGGCCTCTACGACGCCGGTGAAGTCTCCAACGGCATCAAGCACCTGCTTCTCCTCAAGAAGCCCGACGCCTTTCAACTCGGCGCAACCGATCCCGACGATCCCAAAGTCCAAAAGACCATCGCTCAGCTCGGCATCGGCAACATCTCCAAGCTCCCGAAGGCCGTGCAACTCCCCATCGCCCAACTCGCTTTCGCCAATTCCGACTTTGCCTTCCAGGGCAATCACCTCTTCATGGGCAATTTCTATGGCGTGAACGTCTACGACATTTCCAATCCGGCGAACACCACCTTGCTCACTTCCATGGTCTGCCCCGGCGGCCAGGGCGATGTCTCCGTCTACAAAAACCTTCTCTTCATGTCCGTCGAAATGCCCAACGGCCGCCTCGACTGCGGCTCCCAGGGCTTCCCTCCCGAGCCTCCGCCTCCAGCAACCGAAGAGAAAGAAAAGAAGCGCCGCCTCCCCGCCGCCCAAAAAGACCGCTTCCGCGGTGTCCGCATTTTCGACATTTCCGACATCCGGAATCCAAAGCAAGTCGCCGCCGTGCAAACCTGCCGCGGCTCCCACACCCACACGCTTGTCCTTGATCCCAACGACCAAAACAACGTCTACATCTACGTCTCTGGCACTTCCTTCGTCAGGCAAGCTGAAGAACTCGCCGGCTGCTCCGGCGAAAAGCCCGACAAGGACCCCAACACCGCTCTGTTCCGCATTGACGTAATCAAAGTCCCCGTTGCTGCTCCGCAAGACGCGAAAATCGTTTCCACTCCCCGTCTCTTCATTGACGCGCGCTCCGGCGCAATCAATGGCTTGACCAATGGTGGCAGCCTCCACAAAGGTCAGGAAAAACCAGCGGACACCGATCAGTGCCACGACATCACGGTCTACACCGCCATCGGCCTCGCTGCAGGCGCCTGCTCCGGCAACGGAATCATTCTCGACATTAAGGACCCCGTCCATCCCAAGCGTCTAGACGCCGTCAACGACCCCAACTATTCCTACTGGCACTCCGCCTCGTTCTCCAACGACGGCAGTAAAGTCGTTTTCACCGACGAGTGGGGCGGCGGTCTCGGCGCGCGTTGCCGTGCGAACGATCCGAACAAATGGGGCGCCGATGCCATCTTCCGCCTCAAGGACGACAAGCTCACCTTCGCCAACTATTACAAAATGCCTGCCGCGCAAAGCGATGCCGCAAACTGTGTCGCTCACAATGGCTCGCTCGTTCCCGTCCCCGGACGCGACATCGAAGTCCAGGCCTGGTATCAAGGCGGCGTTTCTGTCATGGATTTCACAGACCCATCCCAGCCCGTCGAAATCGCCTACTTCGACCGCGGCCCGATCGATCCCAAAATGCTCGTCCTCGGCGGCGAGTGGTCGGCTTATTGGTACAACGGCTACATTTACGGCTCGGAAATCGCCCGCGGCCTCGATGTCTTTGAACTCACGCCCGGCAAACTCCTCACCCAAAACGAAATCGACGCCGCAAAATCCGTCCACGTCGACTACCTGAACGTCCAGAACCAGCAAAAAATCGTCTGGCCCTCCAGCCTGGTCGTCGCAAAAGCCTATCTCGATCAACTCTCCCGTTCGTCGGCGTTGCCCGCAAAGCAGATCGCCTCTCTCCGCGGCGCAATCCAAATCGCGGAGTCTTCCCACATGAACAAGAGCAAAGTAGCCAAGCTGCGGGGCATGGCGTCGTCCGTCGATAAGAACGCTGCCGCCGCAAAATCTCCCGCGGACTCGGCGCGCATTCACGCGCTCGCCGAAATTCTCAAACACCCGTCCGCCTGACCGCTCAGCGGCCTGCGGATTTCATCATTGGATCGTTGATCGGGAAGGCTATGCGGCGTGTCGCGTCCGGTGCGTCGGCGCGTGTCCTTCGTTATTCATCTTACGCACCCGAAAATGCCGTTCGTAGCATTCGTCGCATCGGTACGGGCTGATGAACAACGCGTAGTGCAGAAACGTCTCCACGAAATCTTTTCTGCGCGACCGGTGAATCGTGGTGCTGCCGCAATCCGGGCAGCGTTCCGGTTGACTTCCATTGAGTATGAGCTTCATGTTGCACCCTTCCAGGCAGAACAGCGTTTTTTCACCGCCGTTGCGAAGGGGCTGGGGTTCAACCGAACGGCGGTCAACCCTGCGTGGGAGCCCCTATCTTACTCGCCACCTGACCTGCAATTCAAGAGATGTTTGGCCGTTCCCGGGCGTTTCGTAAGCCCAACCCGATCCCCCGCGCTTGACGCGCTAATCCGAACCTGGGTGCCGCACCCTGCGGTTTTCAGGGTGCCGATTTTGACTCTTCAAAAAAGAAAGGCCGGCAAGCAAACGCCTGCCGGCCCCTCTTATTTCACCGGGATTCCCTTTAGAACCTGTAAATGATCCCCGTGGATAGTCTTCCGTTATTCTGTGTATCGCTCCCGAATTTCGTCAGCAGGTAATCCCCTTGAATGATCCTCCAGCTGAATCGGTCATTCACTTGATAATCCATGCCACCGCCAATCGCCATCGCGAAGGCGCTGTCACTGAACCCCGATGCGCTGAAATGTGCTCCGCCCAGCAAAACGTGGGCAAACGGGGACACCTTCGACGGCAACGAAACCTGCGGTCCGAACAAGTACGAATGCACGGACTCTCCAACTCCGAATTGCGACCCATAGTGCCCGTCGAAGTCCGCCACCCCTCCGATCCAATCCCTGAATTTGTATTGAACCGAAGCCTCCCACCCGTTCAAATTCACGTCGGGCGACGGCCGGAACCTCATATACGAGTACCCGCCGAACACTTCCACTTTGTCGTCTTGGGCCGCCGCGGGCAGCAGCGCCACGAACAAAACTCCAAGCAGTAACCCCATGATTCGCAACCCTGTTGTTCTCAACATGAGAATCTCCTCCTCCTTATTTTCTTGTTGCTTTGGGATAGTTCCGGGCCTGCTAGGGTGTCCCGGTCCTTCATTCCCGCCTGAAACAGGCAGGTTTTGGCTGCAGGCTAGCCGCCGGGTATTCTGGCGCCGCAGCTCTGGGCTGGTAATTGGTCGGGCCGGACTATGTCTCTTCCGGCCACTCTTATTCTATCGCAATCCTCGAAAGCTGTCTCCCCAGGTGGTGCCCATCTGAATAACTTGCCCTGTCCAATAACGACTCGACCAGGCTCAGGCACCACCCCTATTCAGCACCTGGGCCCCCCTCGCGAATCGCCTCGCGAACCCGGTCCAGCAGCGAAGTCAATTTGACAATATCTTTCGTCGGCAGCGTCCGAAACTTCAATCCCAGTCCCTCGGACGGCCGTGTTTGCGCCACCACGCTGTCCAGGCTGATCTGCCCTTCCTGCACCAGAAAATGCACCTTGACCAATTCCCCCTTGGCCCTGCGCCATCTCGTCTCGATGAAGATGCCACCCGTACTCAGGTCACGCACCTGCGACACGTCGCTGATTCCCCCGCACTCCCAATACACCCACACATCCCGCGTCGCCGGCAGGCGCATCATCCGCCGTCGGGTAGGCAAGGAACTCGCTGCTCCGCTCACTGACGCCGCCATCCTTAATTTTCCGCTGGGCGCTGTTCCCTTCGGCATTTCGTTTCTTACGTTCGCCGAATAGAAACCAAAGATAGCGTGCCCCAATACGCTTCCCGAATAAATCGGGTCTCCACCCTATTCCGCCTAAGTGAATTACCCGATTCCCGCACCGCCCAGCTTCCGGGCAATTATTCGGAGGGTCAGCCTTCCGGTCGCCCCGGGAACGCCATTCTCCTGAATGACGCTGTGCGCAGCACAGCGCTCTTTCTGTATTCATAACTATTCCCTCACCCCCTCGTTTCCAAATTGCATAACCCCACCCGATTCGCTATCCTCCCCGCAACACCAGGCAGTCGGCCCCAATCCCGCATTACCAGGTCTCAACAACGGAGGAAAGATTGGCTAATTCAAGCGTGCTTTCCCGCTTCTCCCGCCCTCGTCCCAAATATCTTCTTTTCACCTTCATCGGCCTCATGGTCGTCTACGTTCTCGGCCACAACGAACGATTCCTCATCGACCCCCGGCATCCCGAATGGCCCCACATCCAGTCCTTCAAGTGGTGGCTCCTGCCCCATGGCATCGCCGGCGCCTGTGCCCTGCTCCTCGCCCCCATGCAATTCTCCGATCGCCTTCGCCAGCGGTACGCCAAATTCCACCGCGTCGTCGGTCGCATCTATGTCACGGGTGTCTTCATCTCCGCCCCGCTCGGCACCTACATCCAATATTTTCAGGAGCGCATGGGCTCGGCGCGTTCCTTCAGCTTCGCCGCCGCCACCGACGCCGCCCTCTGGATGACCACCACCGCCATCGCCCTCATGTTCATCCTCCGCGGCAAAGTCCAGCAGCACCGCCAGTGGATGGTCCGCAGCTTCGCCGTCGCCATCGTCTTTCTGGAAGTCCGCGTCGTCGCCGGCATCACTGGCTGGGATAATCTGGGCGAATCCGTCACCGAAACCATCGTCTGGGCCTGCGTCGCCTTCTCCCTGCTCTTTGCCGACATCGTCCTCCAATGGCCGGATCTACGCCGCACAAAACCTGCCGCCGCCAAAGTTCAAACCCCAACCCGTGCGCCCGAACCGGTTCTCCTCGGCGAAAAAGCCCCCGTCTAACCAACCCTTGACTCAAAGGCATTGCGGGGAGCAAGTCAAAGTGGTCTGATGCGGGGATGAACTATTTCGCTCCAGGGCGGAATCAGGAGGCTGCAAATGAGTATTTCTACAAACGTCCGGCAGGTCGGCGCCGTTTCTATTGTGGATATCACGGGAAATATCGTCTTCGGTGAAGAGAGCGCGGCACTGCACGACTTGGTTTCTGGCTTGTTGAAGAACGGACAGAAGCAGATCTTGCTCAATCTTGCCGGCGTCAATTTCATAGATAGCATGGGGATGGGTTCTCTGGTCAGTGCCTCTACCAGCGTGCGGAAGCAAGGCGGAGAACTGAAACTTCTCAACCTCTCCCACAAGGTCTCTGACGTAATGCAAATGACCAGGCTCTATACCGTGTTCGACGTCCTGAATGATGAGGCAGTGGCAGTGAAGTCTTTCGGTCCATCAGTAGCCGCGGCTAACAGCTGAAGCAGAAAATATTGAAGCGTTGCACTTTTTCTCAGACCTGTGCGAGCATGGCGGGCATGAAATCAATTTGGCTTGGCTGCATCCTGCTCACGGTAATCAGTGGCGCGCTCTTCATCGGGGATCAGCATGTTTCCTGGGGACTCCTGAATTCGCCTGTTTCGGCCAACGGATTTACACCTGCGCAGGCAGACGGATCTCACGATTTCGATTTTCTCATCGGTGACTGGAAAGCCCATGTTCGCCGGCTCCCCGAGCGCTTGAAGGGTTCGAACGTCTGGGTTGAATACGACGGCATCTCGAATCACAAAAAGCTTCTCGACAGCAACGCGAATTTTGAAGAGTTCGACGTCTCCAGCCCCCAGAAGAAACTCCGCATAAAAGCGCAAACCCTCCGGCTCTATAGCCCGGATTCCCACCAGTGGAGCATTTACCTGGTGGATCTCGACAAAGGTACTCTCGATCTTCCGCCCGTTGTCGGCCAGTTTACCGGCAAGCGCGGTGAATTCTTCAACCAGCAAACCTGGGAAGGCCGCGCCGTCCTTGTCCGCTACGTCTGGCTCGACATTTCGCCCAAATCCTCGCGAATGGAACAGTCGTTTTCCGCAGACGGCGGAAAGTCATGGGAAGTCAACTGGATCTGCGAACTCTCGCGCTAACGATCCCCATCAAGTCTTTCAACACCAATTGGTTAAATCAGTTTTGCTGAGCCCAGTTGAGGCTATGCCGGCGCCGCACAGGCCTTTGCGATCTCCTCGATGTGCCGATGGTCCGTGCCGCAACACCCTCCAAGCACATTGATGTGCGGATGCCGTCGCAAAAGCTCTGCATACTGCGCTCCCAGTTCGCGCGGATTGCCCTCGTCCAGTGTGGGGGCTTCATTCAGCTCCGCATGGCTCAGTCGAGACGCATTGGCGCGCACCCCCCGCAAACGCTTGATCCACGGCTCGCTCGTTGCCAACACTGCTGCAAAATGCGTCGGATGGGCACAGTTGATCATGTAATACGCCGTCGCACTGTCCGTTGCGGAGTCCACGGCCTTGATCGCCCCCTCCAAGCTCTCCCCGGTTGGCAGACGGCCATCGGTCTCCACCGTGAATGAAATAACTACCGGCAACCCTTGTCGGCACGCAGCGCGAACGATTCCAATCGCTTCCGGCGTGTTTGTGATGGTCACACCTGTCACAAAGTCCGCCTCGCTGTTTCGAAAACAACCAATCTGCTCTTCGTGATAAGTCTCGGCCTCGTCCTCGGTCATCACCTGGCCGGGGTCATAACCGTCGCCGCGAGGGCCCACACAGCCGCTGATCACCATCGGCGAGCGTAGCGTCTCGTATTTCTCGCGCAATTCTTGCATCAATGCGATCGCGGCGCGGTTCACCTCCCCAAGCGCCCCTTCGCCATACCCAAGTTTTTCACCCCACTCCGGATTGGCCCGCCACGTCGGACTTTCAAGAATAAATCCAAGGCCATTCGCGCTCGCTATGGATGCGTGGGCAGAGTAATATTTTCGAAGAACTTCTATTCCCGTCCCGTCCATCATCAGGTCAAAAGCTGCAAAATGTGGCAGCTCGATTTTGTCGTGAAAGATCAGAGTTGTTTCCATCCCCCCGTCCGTCAAGAAAATTCCGCCGTCCATCTGCGGCAAATGCTCGCGATATTTCGGCATGGATTTCTCCCCGTCTGCGGCAACCCGAATTTTCCTCTTATATCACACCCCGCGCCGCCTCCAGGTAAGTCGGCTTACCGTACATCTTGATCCCAGTACCCACTTCTCTGGTTGGAGCGTTGATCAGCCACAGACGCCTGACCCGCCCGAGTCTCTCCACCTGATTCACTACGACGACGGTCTGTTGGTATCTGGCAGAACTGACAGCAGCCACAATCTGTGCCTCGGTGAAATCCTTGATGCGAAAGTAATGCCGCGGTCAGTGAGGTTCCACCCGACGGCGACCGTCTGGTTCGGAAGAAAGGTTGAAGACTGTGACGCATTACGCTTTCGAACCCACGGCATCCGAGATGAATCATGTGTACCAAGGATTTCTCGAACATTTTCGGCTGGAGCGAAATCCATTTGCGGCCTCGGTAAGTCCGCAAAGCTTCTATTCGACAGCCACGTACGATGAAACATTATTGCAGCTGATGTTCGCTACCGAAACCCGGCAGGGCTTGATGGTACTTACGGGTGAGCCCGGAACTGGCAAAACGACGATTCTTCAATACTTCCGCAACTGGCTACAGCAGAGCTGTGGCTATTCCACAGCGTATGTTTTTCACTCCTCGCTTCCTTCAATGGACTTGTTTCGGCTCATCTTAAGAGATTTCGGAATATCGTACGATGCTCCGTCCAAGGGGGACTTGTTGATCGCGCTGACGGACTGGCTTAAGCAGCGTTATAGGGCGGGCGATTGCCCAGTGATATTGATTGACGAAGCCCAGGCGCTCACGAATGCAGCGTTCGAGGAAGTGCGGATGCTTCTGAATTTAGAGATGGATGGCTTCAAACTTGTGCAAATCGTCTTGGCGGGACAATCACTGTTGGACAAAAAGCTCCGCTTGCCAGAAATGACGCAATTGCGGCAGCGCATGATGTGCCACTGCCATCTTCTGCCATTTACGCCAGAGGAAACGGCTGGATACATCTGCAGACGTCTGGCATGGGCGGGGTCAGACAACCCTTGTTTATTCCCACCGGAAACAGTTCGGGGAATTTACAAGTATTCGAATGGAATTCCGCGTTTGATAAATCTCCTGGGTGAGCATGCCCTCCTTTCGTCCTACGCCGATCGCCGCAATTCTATTGATCTTGACGATGTGGCGGCAATCGCCCAAGAGTTTGAACTTGGCGGGGAGTCACAGGCGGGGAAAGAGCCGCTACGAGCAAGCGTGTTTTCTCGCCTAATCCCTTTTCCCGAACTCAGCGTCGAGAGCACGAAAGTAGTGTCGAAGCAGTGGAACGAAGTGACAGATGCGGCCGTAACTGGGGTACCAAGCGAACAGACAGAAGCGATCGCAAGCTTATCTGCAGTACCAGCGTCAAGTACCGCCGATCCTCCTCGTGTCCTGCCAGCGGCAATGAGTAGGTCGCGGGCGGAACTAATCATCTTTAAACCCGGGTCCAAGGCTTCACAGCTTTGTTCGCATCTTCTGTTGTACTGGTGCTCCGTGAGAAGTTCCTTCGCGCGTGATGGTCACCAGTTTGTTAAGCAATGCCTGGAGTGGTTGTGCAAGGCCAAGGAAATAGCAAACAGTGGTGAACTGGGCCGTCACAGAATGATTCGTTCTGCACCGGAAAAACGCGGTTAGTGAAATGGCAAAGAGTTGTTCTGCTTGGGCGGATCTGTGGAGGAAGACACGGTTGCGCACCCAGGACACCGAATTCTTTGTATCGCCTGTCATAGCTGTTTCCGCTCCTGTTGACATCCCGCGACGCTTCGCAGTATAAGTGCGCTACGAGTTTTACCCCGCGCAGTTCCACAGATCAGTCCCATTCCCATCAGGCACTTCTCGCAATTCCAATTCAGGCAATGGAGGCCAACATGACCACACTGCGTAAGGGAATCGTGTTTTCTCTGGTTGTATTCGTTTGTGTCATCGCCCTGGGTTTTGCCGCGAGGAAAGGCGCCCGAGCAGACGCATCCGACAAGACACACGTGATCGAAATCCACCTGCGCGACTTCTGCGACCCACCGACGTTCAATCAAGCGGCAGGCCCCGGCACGTGTATCGGCAGCGGGCTAATGCCATTTGCGACATTCCTCGCGGAGCTCGTTGAAGAGAAGTCGGTGGGCGAATGGCGATTCAATCCCAATACCATCCGCGCCGAGGAAGGGACGAAGCTGGTCCTCGTGAATCGAGGCGGCGAAACACACACATTCACAAGGGTCGAAAAGTTCGGCGGCGGGTTTGTGGCTCCCCTGAATGCGCCGTCCGGAACCCCCATCCCCGCGCCGGAGTGCGCGCAGGTTCTTGGCGATGGGAGTCTCGCCCCGCAGCCGCCGGGCCCGAACAATCTATTCTTGGAGGCTGGCGAAACCGAGCCCGGGCCGACGCTTGGGGATGGCGAAAAACAAACAAGGTATCAGTGCTGCATCCACCCCTGGATGCGGTTGGTTGTCAATCATAAGCACCAAGAGAATGAAGACCATCGCTGACAAGGTTCGTGTAGGCCATTCTTTTTGTCGCCCTCCGAGCAGGCTGTGTGACATGTACTGAAATCACAGCCTGCCTTCTTCATTCGGAAGTCGCCCCGCAGAGAGAACACAATAAACAGCTGCGACGACCATTTGGTTGCTCCTGGTTGGGGGAGGAAACGATGACACGTTGGATGAGGGTATCACTTGGTGTCTCGAGCTTAGGACTAGCATTGTTATTGGGAAGTTGCGGAAGCATGGATCCTGCAGGGGAAATCGAGTTGCAGGCATCGGCACAAGCCGACATTAACGGCATGCAGGCCGAGCTAAAGGGGCAATTTCGGATCGAGGCTGAAGGACAGCGCCTCAGGGGAGAACTGGACAATTCAGGCTTCTCCATCGGAACGGCCATTTCCTTTTGCTTGGTGAAACCAACCGGGACGACCCCGCTCGCCGTGCCTCAGACGGATATGCAGGGAGACGCCCAGTTCGAACTAAATACCCAGAATGGGCAAACCGTTCCTCGAGTGAAATCCGGCGACAAGCTGGAAGCACGGCAAGGGGCGATGAGTTCGGGAACCGCGGACTGCTCCGCACCTTTGCTAGTGTCTGCGACGTTCCACCCTGAGATGGTCCAGGTCAATCCATAAAGGCGGCGCCCCGCCACTGGCCTATGTGTGACTTGGGTGTTTTCGAGTGCCGCTCCAGCCACCGCGCGAATTTCAAGGCTTTAGGAACGTTAACGACAGATCGTCAATACTGCTAATCCGGGCTGATAAAGATACGCTACTAGGCCCACGCCAACACCGCGAACCCCTCCAAGAGGAATATGGCAACGATTCCACAAACAACAGCAATAATGGCCCTCCTGCTCATCTGCTCTCTCCTCCTTGTCGATTGGATGATCGCGGTCACGAAACCGCTTCACAAAGTCCTGGTTAATCGCCCTTCTGGACAAGTTCGGACTAGTACGTACTTGAGAATGTAAAGCGGTTGGGGGTAGAGTGACCGTATGGCCGCCCGGACCAGCACGCGTTCCGGCCCGAAAGCCGATGGGTCCCATCCGGTCGCGTATGCCATTTTGTCTGGCGTTGCCGTTGGTCTGTTCCTGCCGGTGATTGGCCTTCTCCTGGACTCTCGCGACACGTATTTCAACGTGCTTCTTCCGGCTTCTTTTTCGGGTGGTGCTATCGTCGCTTTTTTCGTTTGGCGTCGCGAGCGCCAGACCTCGTTTTTTCAGCCTCGCGGTCCATTTGAGACCGGTTACGGGCACGTTGACCCCGGCAAACTTCGGCACAAGGAGGTTTGGACGCCGGAGTCCAAGCACCTTGTTCCGTTCGGTCCTGGTGGCGTGGGCCAGTGGACCGCGCACCCGATTGGCCTTGTCATTGTGCTTGGCTTAGTGCTCATGGGCTTGGTTTCCAGAACTCCGGTGCGTGACCTCATGCTTCTTTCGCTTGTAGGCGGCGCGGTTGTCGGCATGCTCCTCTGGCTATATCACCGATAGCCAAATCCTACCGGCACTATTCGAGTTGTCGTTCGCCAGGCGAAGGACGATCGACTCCTGGTAATTCGCCTAACCGGATATGTTGATCCTAGTGCTAATTTGTCCGGGAAGCGCGTTTACCAGGGCCTGAGGTCGTTCCTGCTATCGTTGCTGTTGCCCTACGGTTTTATTTAGTGAAACGCAAGAGTGCCATCCGACCAATAGGGCACTTCAATTGGGACGGTCCGCAGCGGCGGCAGCCCTTTGTTCAATGGACTATCCGGTTTGTCCGGGTCCGGGAACCAGATAGACGTGGAAGAAATGGGTGAGTTCGGATCATTGGCGTCCAATTCAGCAGCATCTTTCATCGGCAAGAAAAACATCACGTGGCATAAATTGTGTGTTTGGCCCAGATGGCTAAGGTATGCGTCCTTGGACATCATATAGCTCATTGCCCCCGGCTCAACCGGCGGAATCTCCTTCTTCGCATACGCCTCTTGAATACCCGCGATGCGCTCTTTTACAGAGGTCACTCCAGCCAGCGTCATTTGCGTCAGCTTGCGATAAATCGGCAGGATCGATCGCACAGCCGCTGGGTTGAGGCAAATCGCCCCTTTCTGCTTCGGACTCCAGACGTCATAAAAGTCAATGCTGGCCGTCCATGAAGGCCCCGCCATGCACACAAAACCGTTCGTACCTTTGACCGCAGTTTCCCAACCCTTGGACGTCAGCACTAAAACAGACGCATCCTTTGAAACGCCCTCCGGAGCGGCGCTTCGCGCCAGCGCGATTGCCGCATTCCGGTCCATTAAATACTCCGAAAGTGGCAGCATCTTCGGATAGGGTCTGTCTGCCTCCTGTGCCCGCGTGCTCGCAGTCATGCTCAGCAAACTCACCAGCGCAAGCGCGCCCACCGCAACTCTGGCTGCAATCTTTTCGATCTTTGCAAATCGCATGATGCTCCTTTTCGTTTCCAGACCATGTGGCGCGGCGAGGCCGTTGCCGTGTGGTTCAGCAGATTGGTGGAGTCAAAATATACCGCCTGGGCGGAGTCTGCTGGTGCTGAAACTCGGTGCAACCGAAGGTCCAAACTCAAACCCTGTCATTTGCAGTGGCTTAGGGCGCTGTTGATTTGGTGGAATTATGAGTTTCTGGATAACCCTTGGGAGAATAGTGTGTACACGCCAGTGAAGGCGCGGTAATGCCCGACCATGCACCGCCCAAGACTTCGGCAAGGTCCTGGCAAGTCTGGTAACAGGAACTGCTGATCTTTGTACCTATTTGTCCTGTCAGCGCATTCGTCAAGACTTAGGCAATTGCGCGAGAGTCAAATTCCAAGCCCTCGGTCAGGGACCTCAGCCTGGACTGCTAGATTTAACAGTTCACGATACACGACACAATTATAAAATTTCACCTTCCGCAGGCACGAAAGTCCTCCCTGGACTTGACCGAACTTTCGGACTGCGAATGGTGATCCCGCACGTTCCGCTGACTTTCCAGCGCGGGGAAATCCCCGGACGTGCGGGCCCACCTGAATCAGGTCTAGGCCCTATTCGGTTCTAGCGCTCGGTTAGTCGCCACTTTGCTGGTAATCGCGGTTTGGGAATGGCACACAGAAGTAGCTTCGCAGAAATGTTTCATCTACCTCCCCGCTTGCCGGTACGTTTCGGCTTGAAGTACTCCTGTCCTTATTGCAACAGCCGCAGGATCATGCGGATGAATGGCGACACTGTTCTTCAGCGAATGTTTTGTAACATGCTTGGAATCAGGCCCTATCTCTGTCGGGATTGTGACCGGCTCCACTATGCCCGCCCACGCAAGTTCCCTCGAACCGGGACCTTGTCGAATTGAGAGCCAGTTCCCTTGTGTAGGTTCCAGCTACCGGGTGCGCCACGTTCGCCTTGCGGTACATGGGTCTTGCGGACTCCAAATTGTTTCCGATGTCCCATCCCGAAAAATCAAAAATCCGGAATCCAGGACTTAGGCAACGGCGCGAGAGCCAAATTCCAAGTCCTCGGTCACAGACTTCAGCCCGGACTGCTAGATTTGCCAGTTTCCGATATATGACACAAATATAAAGTTTCACCTGCCGCAGCAGGAAAGTCCCCCTGGACTTGGACTTTCGGACTGCGGGTGGCGGTCCCGCACGTTCCGTGGGCTCTCTTGGGCGGGGAAACTCTCGGACGTGCGGGCACACCTGAATAAGGGCTAGACCCTATTCGCCCAGATTGTCGGCTAACCGGACATATCGATCCCAGTACCCACTTCTCCGGTTAGTGCGTTAATCAGGGAATCCTTTCGCTTTGCCGTAATGCCTACGCTGGAGTAGTAGAAATCACCGCCTCGAGCTGGCCCAAACCGGCATCGCAAGACTAGTGACGGAGCAAGTCCTCCGATGAGGGGACGGAAGGAGTAAGTATGTTTAGACGGACAGTATGGCTATTCTTAGCGGCGACGTTGGCGATTTGCCTCCAGGGAATCGGAGCGAGTACGGCATCGGCGCATCACCCCATCATAACGGCGACGGCCAGTTGCTCGAACGGCACCGCAATCATCAGTTACACCTCGACGTCCTGGGACCCAGGGTTCGCGGACGGCCTCAACCCCGAGATTGATATCCTCTTTAACGGAGTAAAGGTGGACATGGGGGCGTACACCTTCGCCAACGGCTTCCAGTTCTCAAACCAGAAGCCAGCACCAGCCGCCGCCCTTTCGGTTGATGTAGAGGCACTTGCCGTGGGCACCTGGGGTGACGGTTTCGCGCCCGGCCAATCCACTGTCGTGACGGTAACCATACCCACCAACTGTGCTTCCGGGATCGGACGCTTCACAGGCGGGGGAAAGCAGGTGGATATCTCCGGGCTGACAATGACCAAGGGATTCGAGGTCGACTGCGACCTGCATGAGCCCTCCAACAATCTGGAAATCAATTGGTCGGATGGATCAGGTGGCAGCCACCACTTCCACATGCTGACTTTCTTGTCGGCGGTATGCACCTTAAATGGGAATCCGAAGCCGCCGGTTGCTCCGGTCAACACGATTGTCGCGTCAGGCAGCGGCCGGTATGACGGCGTTGATGGTTTTACCGTGGAGTTCACCCTGATTGACAACGGCGAACCGGGGGCCGGGAATGACGCGGCCGGCTTCAAGGTTTACGAGACGGCTAATCCATCGAATGTGGTCCTGAACTTTACGGTGCAGTTCGTTACCAAGGGGAATATTCAGGCTCACGTAGATCAGAAGTAGCTCCCCGAATGCATCAGGGCGGAGCCGGCAGGTTTGCCGGCCCGCCCTATCCAAAGCGTTTGCCATGAAGGCGGATACCGATTCAAGGACAGCGGTGGTGCTTGCTTCTTGCGCTCAGTCCTTTTTCGCAGTGCGTGACTAAATTTATGCTGAATTTCGCGTCAAAATCGAATACGGACGAACCAAAACGATAGCCCCACCTGTAACTTCTGCTAGTGGGTCCGCAAATGGATCCGCTCTAAGTTTCACTACTGAAGGATCGCGAAGGAGCACAATCGTGAAAAAACTAGTCGTCGCAGTTTTGGTTGGTGCGGGGTTGATGATCGGGCCGAAGACGACCGCGCAGACGCAAACGCCACAAGAGACCACCCCGCACGTGATCAATGATCAGGATTTGGATCTTCTTCGGAAAGATATTCGCTCCCAGAGAAAACAGCTCATTGCAGCGAACCTGAAGTTGACCGACCAGGAGGCGACAAAGTTTTGGCCGGTCTACGACCAGTACGTGTCGGAGTTGATCACCATCAATGACAAGAAGTTCGGCCTGATCCAGGAGTATGCGGATAATTATGGGAAACTGACGAACGAGCAGTCCTTGTCGTTTATCCGGCGGTGGTTAGACGCGGACATTGAGACAGCCCATTTGCGACAGAAATATGTTCCGATCGTGTCCCAGGTATTGGACGGAAAGAAATCAGCCACGTTTTTTCAGCTGGATCGCCGAATTGCCATGATGATCGAACTGCAATTGTCATCGCGGATGCCTCTCGTACAGTCACAGTAGTCCGATCCCAGTACCGCTTGTCCGGTAGCGGAGTTAATCAGGAGTTGAGGACGTTCTCCCTATTTTTTGACCGAGGACGTGGAGTTCCCTCGCACGCGATGGTCACCAGTTTGCCAGGCAATGCCTCGAGTGGTTGAGCAAGGTGAAGGGAATAGCAAAAAGTGGAGCACTCATCCGGCACAGAATGGTGCGGTCTGCGCGGCAAGCGTGGCTAATGGAATGACAAGGAGTTGTACGTGGCTTATCCTTTCCGGTTACGCAGATCGGAACCTCTTCTCTTCCACTGCGGGCAGTTCAAGGTTGCCCTTTCTCAGGCAGACTCCAGCATAAAGCGCAACGCATCACAACCCACCCAATGCGCTCGGTGTGTCCCATTGTCGGTAAAGTCCCTCACTGCTAATTTTGCCAGTAGTCTTGAGGGTTGTCCGGCTGCAGCATCTGAATCCCAATATCGAGAAAAGGGGCTCAGTTATGCAACGAGAAACGATTATTGCAAGTCTGATGGAAAATATGCGCCTGGGCGTGTGCGTTTGCGCGTTCGCTGTTTTAACGGTTGTTTCAGCGCCTGCGCTCGTTGCCGATCCCATCTACAATTTCGATCTTCACGGTCATTCTGATACCTTCTCCTTGACTCCGCCCGGCCCGACCCACCCGGAGCACGATCCCTTGATTTCCAAGAATTCCTTGCTTTCAGAGGAATCTTCTTTCTCTCCTGATCCATCTTTCCTTGCCTCTTTCGGTCATGAGGATCACTGGCTTCATGGGGATTCACTGGCAGATAAGCGCAACCACGGCTTGCATCTCGGTTGGGGGATGGGTGTCGAGCACAACCGCCATCGTCATTACGGCGATGGCCCCACCAATGGAAACATTGATCTACCCACCGATCCCGTGGCCGGACCAGAACCTTCCACAATTGTTTCTCTCCTATCTGGCTTGGCTATTGTTCTCCTCTTCAGGTCCCTTCCCTCACGATTTTGGAAAGGAGTTAATCCGTATGCAGCTGGCTCCATCTAACGCCATGACGAAACGCGAAGAATTGAAGGCACAGAGGAATCTGCTGTTTAAGCAGTTTTTGCGGAATCCCCAAGATACTGGCCTGGCTTTGAATATCAAGATCATTGACGACCAAGTTGCGGCCTATGCTGAACAAATGGAGCAGGAGAGAAAGGCGGACTCCGCCGTTAATACAGCTTTTTAACCCAGCCAAATTTGATGAGAAAGCAGGAATGGTCCCCATGGATCGAGTCGCATTGTGGGCGGTGCTGGAAAGCAAACCCGGGAAAGAAGCAGAGGTCGAAGCGTTCCTGAAGTCGGCGCAGTTTCTGGCGGAAAAAGAGCCGGACACTACCAATTGGTACGCGCTGAGAATTGGCCCGTCGAAGTATGGAATCTTCGATACATTTCCGGACGAAAGAGGCCGAGTGGTGCACCTGACGGGAGCAATCGCCAAGGCGCTTGCGGCACGGGCGCCGGAGTTGTTCGTGAACGGGCCGGAAATGCAGAGGGTGAGCATACTGGCGTCGAAAACGACGTGCGCCATGCTGGTGACGGCCGAGGGAGACGACTGAAGGCGAGCTAGTCGCCGCTGTCGGTGCCGGCGGTGGATTCAGGCGCGAGCGCTGGGACGATGCCTGCCGGGGAGCGAAGCGAAGCGGTCGATTTGCGGACCAAATCTGATAAGCACTAGACCGATGTCAATGAACATAAGGCCAAAAGCACGCTACCACCATTCAAAGGGCTTTTGGGCCATGTCGAATACAATCACATCAAGCTACTTGTTACTTTTAACAGTTCCCAGAAGGGAGTGGAGGCGCTAGGTTTCGGCTAACAACAACCCTTGGGAGGGTCCGGATCTATACCCCGACCTCAGAAGAATGCTTTCCAAGCCTCAATTCGTTTACTAAGTCGGCTGGATCCTCTTCCCCCCTAGCTGCCCGGACAGTTAGGGCTCGGCCTACTTTCACTTCTGGGAGGCGCATTTATGCCTTGCTCGGGGATTGCTTCCGTATCGGCGGAATTCAGGTCACAGTTTCTCGACGGCTTGATTTCGGCAGATCGGAATATAATCTTGGCAGCTGCAACACAGCGCCGATTCCTCGCCAATTCTGTGATCACAAACCAGGGCCACCCTGCCAACCATCTTTTCCTGCTGAGGAAAGGCCTCGCCAGATATTTCTTCGTCACAGGGGAGGGCAAGAAGCTTCTGTTTCGGTGGCTTGGACCTGAAGACCTATTTGGCGGTCGGACTGTTTTGTCAAGCCACTCTTCTTATCTCCTCAGCACAGAAGCGGTAACGGATAGTTTGGTGCTGGTGTGGGATCGCTCCACAATCCGAGGCCTCATCGCACGGTATCCGAGATTGCTGGAGAACGCGCTGTTAACTGCGTCAGATTACCTGGCCTGGCATCTCACATCCCACATAGGGTTAGCTTGCCATACTGCTCGACAGCGGGTTGCTCAAGTACTCGTTACTCTCGCCCGCACTATCGGCCAAAAAGTTCCGGGTGGTGTTGCACTCCAGATTACAAACGAGGACCTAGCCAACGCGGCAAACGTCACCCCATTCACAGCCAGCCGCCTGATGAGCGAGTGGCAAAATGACCGTGCCTTAGTAAAGCGTCGCGGCAAAGTCCTCCTTAGATCGCCTGAACGTCTGCTTTTGCACCCGCCACGTACACTGTTACCAGCCGCAGAACTGCACTTAAATTTCCTTTCCCAGTCCCGGTAAGTCGGCTAACCGCACATGTAGCTCCTAGTACCCACTTCTCCGGTAAGCGCGTTCATCTGGACCTTTGAGTGATTGCTCTCGAGCAACGACATTAACTCTTCCCCATGTCAAAGTTCTCCGTAACCCATGGTGGCGCAGCCGCCGGGGTCTTAGGCTTGCTGCGCACCTTGTCACGGAAGAGCTATGAAAATCTCACCAAAAACCTTCGAGATATTTAGGCTTCAGCCAGATGGCTCTGAACTGTATGTCAGTGAAGCCGCGTCCTACCACATTGCTCTATTCGACGCCGAAATGTCTGCGTCGAAGGTTCCCGCCAAATATGCTATCTGCGACCGGGGAACCGGTCAGAGATATGTTCTGAACCCTGTCAACGACAGGTAGCCTGGCCATTGGCTTGGTCTCTGATGGGCAGCTTGTTTCTTAAGCCTTCCACTTCGTCCCGCGGTGCCCAATCGAGCCATGAGCTATGTGTTTAGGTTGATTCCCACGGTTCGATGCCTCCGATCCCTGACTGGTCTACTTGTGCTGGAGAGCTTGATGAGTTGACAGTATTCTAGATTCCAGCCGACGATTTGTCTCTGACAAGCCTCAGCTTAAGCGTGTAGAGCGGCCTCAGCCCTTTCCGCCAGCCCCAGCAGAACAAGTTCCTACTTGTCCACCGAGGGAGATTACAAACATGGGTCTATTACACCCGAGCTATTTTCTGCACACTGCAAACATCCTGCTGCTGGTGGCGTACAGCGTTCGCGACATTCTCTGGCTGAGGTTGTTTGCCGTGGCGGCCTCGCTGATCTCGCTGCCGTATTTCATGCTGCAGCCGGAACCGCTGTGGGTGCCAATCTTTTGGAGTGGCGTCTTTGCTGCGATCAATTCGTTCCAATCCTGGCGTATTTTTGTCGAGCGACGTCCCGTTAAATTGACGCCGGAAGAGGAGGAAATTCGCCGGGTCGTCTTCCCAGACTTGCCGTCTCGCAAGGTCCTTCAGATTCTGAGTATCGGAACGTGGACAACTCTGGAAATTGGTGAGCGAATGCTTGAGCGTGGCAAAAAAGTTGAGGCAGTCTCGGTGATTGTTCGCGGGAGAGTACGGGTCACAAGGGATGATCACGTCTTCGGGGAGCTCGTCACTGGCAACATTGTGGGTTCAGCGCTTCTCTTGAGCGGCGTCACACCAGAGGTCGATGCCGTGGTAGTAGAGCTCGTTCGGTGCATGCGATGGGAGGTTGAGCCGCTCGACCATTACCTGGCTGCCAATCCCGAGACACGGATTATCTTGCAAAGGTACCTCGCTCGTGATCTGGCCGGAAAAATGTTGACTGTTGTCAATCCTTAGACTCATCCAGAGGCTGCGACCTAGCTTTTTGTAAATCGCTTACACGTGCAATCGGCCCCCGAAGCGCTAGGCTAGCTCCTGATTAGTCGGCTTACCGGAGAAGTGGCCAAGAGCACCCACATGTCCGGTTGGCGCGTTTATCCGGGCCTGACACCCTCGCGGTCGAGCGACCTCAACGGTCAGGCCGCCCTTGCAAGAGAGAGCGGGATTAAACGTCGTATAATCTCGTGCGCGCAACTGGGGAGCAGAACATATGAACGTGAAAGAAGAAATCAGGAAGTACATTGCCAGACAACCGGAGCCGAAACGCAGTGACATGCGAGAGTTGAATCGGCTCACACTTCAAGTGTCTCCAGAGTGCAAATTATGGTTCTTCGATGGTAAAGACAGCAAAAATCATACTGTTTCCAACCCTACGATAGGTTATGGATTTCACACAATACAATACGCCAATGGAAAAAGTAGAGAGTTTTTTCAAATTGGTCTGAGCGGAAACAAAACCGGAATCTCTGTTTATATTCTTGGTCTCAAGGATAAGAAGTACTTAGCCAAAACGTATGGAAAAAAACTAGGCAATGCGAGCGTGACCGGATATTGCATTCGGTTTAAAGCTCTAAAGGATATAAACATTGATACGCTCGAAGCGGCAATACGATATGGGCTTGCAGCACAAGAATGAAAAAGGCAAGCAACTCGGGAGTTGTGCCTGGTAAGTCGGCTTACCGGCCAAGTGGGTACTAAAACCAACTCGTTTGATTAGCGAGTTAACAAGGACTTGATTCGCCTTGCCTCCGTGAGGGCTTTCAGGTCTTTAGCCGGCACCATCGCTCAATTCACGCAAGTTTGGAATAGAAGTGTTTTCCTGGTGACTTGTAAAAGCCTAAGTGGTATAACCGGGCCGTCCGACCACTCAATTCATACCGGCTCCCAACGGAGCTGTACCGCCCAAAAACTAGGCCCCTTCTGGAGAAATGCAATCAGCTTGTGTAGTGACACAATCGAGGTCGATCCGTGTCTGAAAAGAAGGATACATGACATGCAAGTGGTGCGGATCAGACAAACAACGTAGGTTCACAGCAGAAGTCGCCATCCATTCCCCAGGGCTAGAGGGTATCAACGAGCCCATTGTCTGGGTGTTTCCGGAGCTGTTCCTTTGTTTTAATTGCGGGAAGGCGGAAATTCTCGTACCCGAAACTGAATTGCGCGTGCTTGAGAAAAGTAACGCCGCTTCGGCGGGATGAAGCCTCACGAGTCGCGGCGCTATCTCGGCCATCCATAAAAGCAACATGTAAAGTCCCGATTTTTCGCCCTACCGATTAACAAATCGCTCTCCCGAGACAATGGTTTCCACGACGGCAAGTAGTTGGCTTGCGACATCTGTTTTCACAACATAGCCACATGCCCCCGTGCTAAGGGCTTCCTCCACTACATCCGCAGAAGACTCCTGACTCACGAAGATTATTTTGGATTCCGGGGAAAACTTGCGAATCTGTCGAGCGGCCTCGATTCCATTCAGGGTGGGGAGCCCGATGTCCAGCAAAATCAAATCTGGTTTTAGCTCTGCCGCTTTCTGTACCGCTTCTAATCCATCGGACACTTCTCCGATGACTCGCCAATCAAGCTTTTCCCGCAGCGCAAAGCAGATGAATTGTCGAAACGCTGGAAAGTCTTCCACGATGAGGATTCGCACAACGGCCCCATTATTACCGTGCGAGGCTTTCATGGCATGAGACCTCACTTGCACCGGCGCTGTCGGGATGTGTCCAGCACAGAAGCATGCCGCGGATTCTATTGACACAGCGGTTGGGATTCAACTTCAGTTTTTAACAGTGGAGCCTAGCCGCAAACGGTAAGCGACGCGATATTGCCTGGGTAGTTAGTTAGCCGGACATGTGGTTCCCTACACCAATCTGTCCGGTAAGCACCAACAACGAGGTTGCCTCCGTAGCCCCTATCGCGAGAAAATAGCGATACCCCAGTCCCATCACAGCTATCTAAGTTGATGGTCGGTGCGGGCCTTGACCCCCGCTGCGAATCCAGCCCACAACCCGTCAGAGCGGACCCAGCCGCTGTAGTTACGCTCAGGGCAAGTTCCATTGCCTCCCCCAGCCGCAAATGTTTTCTAGAGGAATAGAGTCTTTTTCGATTGCGAAAGGATTCGACCAGAGGTGCGAGTGCCAAAGTTGAAGCTACCGTGGAAAGCGAGCTCCGGGCCGCGTTTTGCCCTTGCCCTTGTCCTCGTGTCCTTGCTGGCGGCGACATCGGCAACCGCCCAGCAAAGCGCAGATGCTTCGCCGGAAAAGCCTTCCACCACTCGGTTGCTAACGATCGATGAAGGACGCTCCATCGCCGATGCCGCATTGCAACAGGATCCGCCGGCCCCCGGCACAGCGGATTGTTCGCACCTGATCCACGAAATTTACCGGTCCTCCGGCTTCGAATATCCCTACGCCAGCTCCTTCGAACTCTTTGCCGGAAACGAGAATTTCGCTCGCGTTCGCTACCCCCGCCCCGGCGACCTAATCGTTTGGCCGGGCCACGTTGGCATCGTCGTCGATCCCCTGCATCACAGTTTTTCCAGCCTGGTAAGCACGGGCTTCGACGTACAGGATTATGAATCTGCCTATTGGAAATCTCGCGGAAGGCCGCGCTTTTACCGCTTCAAGGTACAAAACGACGCCGTGCTGACCGCCGCCAAGCGCCCTGCATCATCAAAAGTCTCGAACCCGAACCGGCCGCCAAGCAGCGGCACGCTGATCGAAACCCGCCCCCGCCAGGAAAATTCCGCATTGAACCGGCCAACCACCGCCGCATCCGAACGCACTCCATTAATCTACGGTCCCTCTGCACCCGAGGAAGTGTCCGAAGCGAGCGAGCCGTTTGTAATGCCCACCAGCACGATCGTCGCCGCCACCGCCAAGCTTCCAACGCGCGAAGAAGTGGCGGAGGCCATCTCGGAATTGACTGACGCATCCGGAAACCTGTTGCGCAACGATGACCCCTTCAAAACACGCTCGCCGCTCGTGATTGTCGACCGCTTCACCGTCCTGAAAATAGAAATCAAGCGCGACCACGGTTGGGCGCGCCTGCAGGTCGATTCCAAAGTTTCCATCGACCGTGGAGCAATTCAACGCAAGCCCCGTCGCGAGAATGTACGCTGGGAGTTGCGCCGCGTCCCTTCAGGTTGGGAGGTCGTGACTCCGCCGGATCGAACCTACATACCGCACGACGTCGCGGTGAAGGGCTTGGCCGCGCAGCTTGCGCAATTGACGCAAAACGAAACCGCCACTGCGGATGGGACGGCACTCACTCAGCAGGAATCCCACCTCGCCAATCTCCTCAGCGCCCTGCTGCCTCAATAATTCCCCAGTATTGCAATCTTTCGGCCAAGTATCCTGATCCGAAGCGCCGCGTCACGCGCGCTGCTGAACCCACTGCTTCCGCCAGGCCGGCGCCTCGAAGGGATCCGCATAATATTGTGTTTCGTGGACCACCTTGCCGTCACTGAACTCCATAATACTCACCGTGAATGCCGCCCGCGCCTGGTACGTGATGGTGTATTCCGTGACCCACAGGTTCCCGCTTCCAACGATCCGCTTAACCTCGAAACCCGAAGGCTTCCCCGGATGATGGCTTCGCAAAGCCTGCAGATTTCTCCGCCCCAGGATTCGTTCGCCCGACTGCGGATAATCACAAATCGCATCATCCTCGTAGATCTCGTGCTCCGCGTTTGCATCTCCCGCTGCCGACGCATTCCAGTGCGCATCAAGCGCCGCTCGAATTTGCTCCTCCTGCCTCGATTTATCCAACTCCGGTTTCGCCATCATGCTTGTCCACCTTTCGGAATAAAACCAGGAACCCCGGTTGTCACCACTGGATTCAGCCTCTGCCTGGTCTGAATTCGATTGATTTCCTCGAACGCCTCTTCCGGCAGAGCCGCGATCTCGAAATTCTCCCTCGCCCGAGCTGCACTTTTTGGCGTCGTAAGCAATGCCGTCCCGCGCTGCACCGCCCAGGCCAGCAGCACCTGCGCCGGCGTCTTCCCAACCCGAGCAGCAATACCCGAAATCACCGGATCCTCCAGCAGCCCAGGCTTCATCCCGTGACCCAATGGTGCAAAAGCAAGAAGCACGATTCCCTTTTCTCTGCAGAATTCCAGTAGCTCTGTTTCCGGCAAATACGGATGAGATTCCACCTGCACCACGGCGGGCTTGATTCTCGCCGATTCGTAGAGCGGCTTCAGTTCGGTCAAAGTGATATCCGAAAGCCCGATGGCCCGGCACTTGCCGTGGTCCACAAGACTTTCCATCGCCTTCCACGTGTCGAGCAAAGTCACACCCTGGTCGTACAGAACATTTCCCTTTCCATCCCGTGGATCCTGATCGTCCCCGGGCTGGAAAGCAAACGGAGTGTGAATTAGATAGAGATCCAGAAATTTGATCCCGAGTTTGACCAGGCTCGCCTCGAATGCCGGTTCCACTCGCCCTGGCCGGTGGTTCGAGTTCCACAATTTCGTCGTCACAAAAATGTCTTCCCGCGCGATCCCTCCGGCGGCAATCCCTGCCTGCAACGCCGTGCCAACCTCGCGTTCGTTTCCGTATCTTTCCGCGCAATCGAAGTGTCGAAATCCCGCTTCCAGCGCGTCTCTGGTCGCGGTGATCGTCACGGCTGCGTCGGGAATTAACGTCCCAAAGCCGAGCGCGGGCATTCGGCCGGCGCCATGCTTAAGTGTAATTTTCAGCGTCCGCAGATCAGCGGCTTCCATCATGATCTTCCCCCAGGCCATTGTGCGGGCGGCATTCTCATCCGGTCGCAAACTTAGATGCCGGACGCTGCACGTTGGCCCACCTCTTAATGAATCGAGCAACCGGCCATGCTCGGGCCTATGCCCGCTGATCCGGCATTCGCGTTCACCAGGATTCAGCACACCGCCCTTGCGCCAGACCTGCCATTCAAATATTTTCTGGCGATTGACTTGTCTTCGCCGCGCAACCTAACATGTGCGCCAAATCTTAGCCATCGGCTCGTCGGCCCAATCTTCCGCCGTAACAATATCATCATTGTTTGGGCGGACTGGTCCTGCCGAACCGGCTGTGGTTTTGATTCCCAACTCGTAAAGGAGTGCAGATGAACTATTCAAGTCTCGTGCTGGCCGCGCTTGGTGGCACGGTCGCGTCTTTTGCCTTTGGTTTCCTGGTATTTTGGCTGGTGCCGGCTCTGATCAAGGAAGCCCACAAGTACCCGGCCGTATTCCGCCCTAAGGAAGAGATGATGCGCGTTATGCCAATCGGGTTCCTCGCATCCTTCCTGTCAATTCAGGCCGCCGCCATAATTTTCGCGATGAATCATCACGGCCGCTCGGGCGCGGCGGAGGGTGCCTGCTTCGGCGTTCTCATCGGTATTTTCGTGGTTTGCGGATTTGTCCTGCATAACTACGTGAACCTGAACATTGGATGGAAACTCGCCCTCGGCCAAGCCGTAACCTACTTCCTCCAGTGGACCGTAGTCGGTATGGTCATTGGCCTTATTTACAAGCCCCCTGCCTTACCGTAATCGCGGCTCTGTCTGTTTCTGTCGGCTTGGCCCCTGAGCAATCGTGGAAAGGGGTTCCCGGTTCTCACGGGCAAAATTGCCGTTCCAAATTTGCGCTGGACGGCGCATCATGGGAATTGCCCGGTCCCAGGAAGAGCTGGGATGAAAAGACTCGCATTGCTTCTGCCGCTGCTTTTGGGATTTGCAACCGGTCCTGCCGCGGCACAGGACGTAAGCTTCAACTTCGACCAGGACACTGATTTCTCCAAATTCAGGAGCTATAAGTGGGTGGACATCAAGAGCGTCCAGCAGGTCGACTATGTCACCACTCGCCAAATCGCTTCCCTCATTGACGCCGAGTTGGCTAAGAAAGGCTTGCTCAAAACAGATTCAGACCACGCCGACCTTTACATCGGTTACCAGACCGCTCTCAGCAGGCAGACAGCTTGGATGGCCTATCGCGACGGCTGGGGCTACGGCCCGGGCTGGGGCGGCGGATTGGCCGCGATGTCCGAAGCGTCCATCCACGCCGGTGAGCTTGACCTGGACATGTATGAAGCAACGGAGAAAAAACTGGTCTGGCGCGGCGCCGTCTCCAACGCCGTCGACCTCAATCTGAATCTCCCGGGAAGTGAAAAAAACATCCAGAAGTTCGCGGAAAAGCTCCTGAATAACTATCCGCCGAACGCCTCAAGCACCGCTCTACAGCGCGACCTGAAAGACCAGCAACACCTCTCCGGTGATCGCAATCTTCATCATGCTGCTCATTGCTTTTCCTGCCCGCTCGGCAGCATCGGCGTGTTTCTTCACGTGCTTCCCCGAAATCGCCAGCGCCATAACTAGCGGCAACCAGACCGGACAAGTGGAGGCTACTCGCCACTCCCAGGAATGCGCTAGACTCGCAACCCGATGGTGTTCAGATTATCCTTCACCGGGTTAGATCGTGGAATAGTTAACAAAACTTTCCGGCTTTAATCATGAACCCTGAAGATACGCTTGCTTTTAATTTGACCGACTACTTTGTGGACCGCCACATCAGGGAAGGCCGCGCTCAAAAAGTCGCGATTCGATCCGGCGCGTCAGCCTACACCTACGGCATGTTGGCTGCCGATATAAATCGCGCTGGCAACGGTCTATTGCGTTTGGGGCTGCAAGCTGAGCAACGCGTTTTGCTATTGCTTCCGGACTGCCCGGAGTTTGTTATTGCGTATTTCGCCGTGATGAAAATCGGCGCCGTAGCCGTTCCGACATCCACCGCCGGACGCACAGCCGATTACGACTACTTTCTTCGTGAAAGTGAAACCCCAATACTCATCGTTCATTCGTCACTCTTTCCAGAAGTCACGCCAATTTTGGATTTGCAGCCTTCCCTTCGCCATGTCATCGTCGTCGGCGAACCTCGCCCCGGACGCATGCAGTGGAACGACTGGCTCAGCCAGCATTCCCACGAACTCGATGCCGCGCCAACAACTGCCGAGGATGTCGCCTTCTGGCTCTGGACCTCCGGCAGCACCGGGCTCCCGAAAGCAGCGGTACACCTTCACTACGATTGGATCCACTGCTGCCGGAATTATTCTGTCGAGGTCCTTGGTATCGGCCCCGATGACACAACCTTCTCCTCCTCAAAACTCTTCCATGCCTACGGTCTGGGCAATGGGCTTATGTTTCCCTTCTACGTTGGGGCGAGCACGGTCTTATTCCCGGGCAAAGTGGGAGCCAAAGCGGTATTGGAAATTGCTCAGGCGGCCCGGCCGACACTTTTCTTCTCTGTTCCTACTTTGTATGCCCAGATGCTTCAAGAAGCAGAGAAAGAGCCGTACTGCTTGGACAGCATTCGACTGGCTGTCTCTGCAGCGGAACCACTTCCGGCCGAAATTTTCCGCAGGTGGCAGCACAAATTTGGCATGGAGATTCTGGACGGGATCGGTTCCACCGAGGCGCTTCATATTTATTTGTCGGCGCGGCCCGGCATTGTGAAGCCTGGCAGCACGGGAACAGTGGTACCGGGTTACAAACTTCGCATCGTTGATTCACAAAATAGCGAGGTTTCGCCCGGCACCATGGGAGAGCTGCATGTGTCGGGAGGCAGTATCGCTCCTTATTATTGGAACCACCGCAAGCTAACCTCTGAGCGCATGCTTGGACCCTGGTTCTCCACCGGCGACAAATTTTGGATGGATGAAGATGGCTACTACTGGTATGCGGGCCGTTCCGACGATATGTTCCGGGTTTCAGGTCAATGGGTCTCGCCCTTTGAGGTCGAAAGCGCCCTGATAGAACACGCAAGCGTCTTGGAGGCGGCGGTGGTCGCCTTCCGGGAAGATACGGAACTCTACTCTCCCAAAGCCTTCGTCGTGGTTCGGGAAGGCATCGCAGCTACTCCCGAGCTCTCGCGCGAACTGCAGGAGTTCGTCAAACGTCGAATCGCGCCATACAAATACCCGCGACATATCGAATTCACGGACAAACTGCCTAAGACCGCGGCTGGAAAAGTGCTTCGTTACAAACTGCGTGCGCTCGCATCCGGCACTTTCAGTTAGTGACTAATCCCCTGATTCGCCCGGCGCTTGACTTCCGCCACGTCCATTGTGGTCCCGTTCAATTGCAGCGGATCCGACACCATTGAAATTCTTTGGTGGTCGGGAACGTGGTCCAGAAAAACCGCATCATGCTCTCCGCACCGGGCATACATTTCGTCCTGCCGGTGGCCCGCAACCGTATACACGATGCAGTCATCCCCCAGGTAATGAAAATCCGTAATGGCTTCAGCCAATGTTTTGCGAAAGAATATCCCGCCACGCACAAGATATTTCGGCTTCCTTCCAGACTCGGCCATGATCGGTATCTCGGTCGCGGAAAACCATCCGCCGCCAATCTTCTGATAACTCCGGAGCGGCACAAGAATCCAGACAGCGAAAAGGATGATGACGAATCCGGCCAGCGCCGCAATCGCCCAGAGCGAGAATCGCACCCAGCGTTTCATCCCCTGATCATAATGGGTCCGGAAGATTCTGGCGTGCTAAATCCCGGCTCGTCGCTTGGCCGGACACGTACGGCACTCTCCGGTCAGCGCGTTTGCCGGGCATTATCTTCCATCTGGGTGGTAACCTGTTCCTCTGTCCGCCCGTTCGACGGGCCATCCTGGGAAGGAATCGTTATCATGCAGCCGTTTCGGATTCATGTTGCAGACGAAGTGCTCGACGATCTGCGGGCAAGGTTGCGCCATTCACGATGGCCCGACCAAATACCGGGAATCGGCTGGACACAAGGCACTGAGTTGGACTGGCTGCGCCGCCTCGTCTCCTACTGGGCCAATGAATTCGACTGGCGTGCCTGGGAGCGCAAGCTCAACGCGCTCGACCAGTTCACCTGGAACGGCATCCACTTCGTGCACCAGCGCGCGGCATCCGGCCGTGGTCTGCCGCTCATCCTCACGCACGGTTGGCCCAGCAGTTTCCTCGACTACCTGGACATGCTGCCGCTTCTCGAAGACTTCGACGTGGTCGTGCCTTCCCTGCCCGGGTATGGATTCTCGCCGCGCCCACCCGAAGTCGGTATCAACTACCGTTACGTTTCTGACCGCTGGCACCGGCTCATGACCGAACTCGGGTATTCCCGCTATGGTGCGGGCGGCAATGATTTCGGTTCCGGGGTGACGACTTTCCTCGCGGTGGACCATCCCGAGTCACTGATCGGGATCCATCTCACCACACTGGAATCGGACCTCACCCCCAAAGTGGACGACGCGCAGCTCTCCGACATCGAGCGTTCGTACCTCGCAGTGAGCCGCGGCTGGGACGCGACGGAGCGTGGCTACAGCGCGATTCAGTCCACCAAGCCGCAGACCATCGGCTATGCACTCAACGACTCCCCGGTTGGACTGGCCGCGTACCTCGGCGAGAAGTGGCACTCGTGGAGCGACGTCACCCCGCCCGACGACTTCCTTTGCGCTACGCTCACGCTGTACTGGGTCATACAGACCATCACCTCATCAATGCGCGACTATTGGGACAATCGCTGGCACCCTGTCGACCCCACGTACGTCCGTACACCCACGGCGTTCAGTGTCTTCGCGCACCAGAAGGTTTCCGAGGGCGAGCCGCCCCGCTCCTATCTGGAGCGCGTGTACAACATCCATCGCTGGACGGTTTTTCCTCGCGGCGGCCACTTTTCCCCAGTCGAGGAACCCGCAGCCCTCGCAGCCGACCTGACCGCCTTCTTCCACGACCTAAACTCGGGTCATAAGACCATCCGCTGATCTTTCCAAGTCCAAATCATTCGCCTCATCCACTTCGCCGGTACGTCGGCCAGCCGGACATGTAAGTACTAAAGGCACTTGTCCAGTTACTACTGCCAGCTCAGGCGGTCGACGCAACACTTGCATGGAGTGTACTCGCTGGAGTTTCGAAGCCTAAGGTTTTTCTTGGGCGTTGATTCAAGCGCAGCGAGACCTGGTCGAGCTGCGCTTGAGAAAAGGGCGACAGGTCGGTGCCTCGCGGGAAGTATTGCCGCAGCAGTAGATTCGTATTCTCGTTCGTTCCGCGCTGCCAGGGACTTTGCGGATCGCAGAAATAGACCTGCACATGCGTCGCTACCGTGAACTCCTTGTGCTTGGCCATCTCCAGTCCGCGGTCCCAGGTGAGCGACCGTCGCAGCGTTGCCGGAAGTTTATGGATATGCTGACTCAAGGCAGTGACCACCGCTTGCGTCTCTTTGCTCGGCACTTTGATCAGCATGAGAAAACGGGAATGCCTCTCCACTAACGTCGCAATATAGCTGTTCTTTCCACCGGCCAGCAGATCGCCTTCCCAATGACCAGGAATCGCTCGGTCGTCCGCTTCTGCAGGTCGTTCGCGGATGGAGATAGCATCGACGATCTGCCCGCGTGAGTGTCCATGTTCACTGGCATGGCGCGAACGGCGCATGCGCCGCTTTGAGCGCAGATGGTCCATCAGCTCTTTTTTCAGCACTCCGCGGGCTTGAATGAACAGGCTTCGGTAAATGGTTTCGTGGGACACACGCAGGCTCTCATCATCGGGATACTGGGTTTTCAGCCAGCCGGAAATCTGCCTCGGCGACCAGTCCAGAATCAGTCTACTCGCAACGATGTTCCGCAACTTGAGGTTGATGGAAAGAAGGCAGCGCTTGGGCCGCAAGGCCGACTGCCAGGCTTCGCCGTCCGCTTGACTGGCTCGATACGCAGGACGGCCACCATGACGTGCGACCTCCCGGCTCACGGTCGAAGCCACGCGATCCAGACGCCTGGCGATCTCGCGAATCGACGAACCGGAAGCCAGTCCACGAGAAATTTCCTCGCGCTCACGCAGCGTGAGCGCGAGGAGCGCACGCCGCCGGACGGCCGGAGCAATCCCACCGTGCCGCGACACCAGACAACGAATGGAGGAATGTTCTTTGCCAAAAGCGCGCCCGATCTCATGCAGCGTCTGC
>DASSGS010000031.1:0-150094 GCA_035693365.1 Candidatus Acidiferrum sp.
CGCTGCTGGGGCTGATTCTGATTTGCGTATTTGTGGGGCGGAATGCTTCGGCGATTGCGGATAATTTTTCACATCTGTGGGCGATTCGCGGCGCGCAGACCATCGAGCCGGGCGTTGGTTTCTTAAGAGGATTGCTGCCGACAGTGACCGCGGGAAGCGGCTGGTTCGGGTTGCTCCTGGCGCTGGCGGTAGCGCAGGTCGGCTCATTGTTCTCGGCGGATGCGTGGAACAACATCGGATTCACCGCGGCGGAAGTCAAAAATCCGAAGCGCGACGTTGCGCTTTCGATGGTGTTCGGCACCGTCATCGTGATCACGCTGTACTGCCTGGCAAATCTCGCCTACCTCTGTGCGCTGCCATTGGCACAAATTCAGACCGCGCCCGACGACCGCGTGGCGACGGCCGCGCTCTCCGCAGTTTTTGGAGCGAGCGGTGCCGTGATCATGGCGTGCGCCATTATCATTTCCACTTTCGGCTGCAACAACGGATTAATTCTTGCCGGTTCGCGCGTTGCCTACGCCATGGCGAAGGACGGGCTGTTTTTCCGTGCGACGGGCAAGCTGAATGCAAAAGGCGTGCCAGGAGTGGCGTTGCTTTACCAGGGAATCTGGATTGTAGTCCTGATTCTGCTAAGAACGCGCAACCCGGATGGAACCTACGGCAATCTATACAGCGACCTTTTGAATTACGTTGTCTTCGCAGCACTGCTTTTTTATGTGCTCACGATTGCCGGGATTTTTGTTTTGCGGGTGCGGCGGCCGGAAGCCGATAGACCATACAAAGCATTCGGCTATCCGTTCTTGCCGCTGTTGTATATAGTGGCTGCAAGCGGAATTATGGGTGTGCTGTTGCTGTATGAAACGCAGACCGCCGGCATGGGCATGGTCATCGTGCTTCTGGGGCTGCCGGTGTATTGGGTGTGGGCGCGGCTGAAGCAGTCGAGGAAGGTCGCCGGGTAGCCGGAAGTTTTCAGAAAATTAACTGAAGCCAGAGAATTAACCAAAGAAGGAGGAGTTGCATGGGCAACCCCCTGTTCGCAAAGAAGTCGCTGGAAATGCTGCTGACCGAGTCGAAGGAGACCGGTGAGCACAGCCTGAAGCGCACGCTTGGTCCGTTTCAGCTGACGGCGCTGGGCGTGGGCGCGGTGATCGGAGCAGGCATCTTTGTGCTGGCGGGCCTGGGCGCCCACTATGCGGGGCCGGGGCTCATGCTCTCCTTCGTGCTTTCGGGATTGGGCTGCGCGTTCGCGGGGCTTTGTTATGCGGAGTTCGCGGCGATGATTCCTCTCGCCGGTAGCGCCTATACCTACGCTTACGCGACCTTGGGAGAGTTGTTCGCCTGGATCATCGGCTGGGACCTGACGCTGGAATACGCCATGGGCGCCAGCACCGTGTCGTCCGGTTGGTCGAATCACTTCATTGAGTTGCTGGACATCTTTCACCTGAAGATGCCGCTGTGGCTGGCTTATGACCACTGGACGGCGTTGGGTACTGCCGAAAAAATGGTGGCAAAGCAGATGGCCAGGGCCGCCGACCCGTCTCTCGTTCCGGGGACCCAGGCATTTCTCGACAAGGTGACCGCGATTTTGGGCGCCCACTCCCCCGAACTGTTGCAGCGGGCGCACGACATGGTCAACGCCCCGAAAATTTTCGGGGTGGAAATCGGGTTTAACCTCCCGGCATTCATCATCGCGCTGGTGATTACCGCGATTCTGGCCATAGGGATCAAGGAAAGCGCGCGATTCAATACGGCGATCGTGGTTGTGAAGGTTTCCGTGGTTTTGTTCGTAATCGTGCTGGGGATGAAGTACATCAATTTCGCCAACTGGGGGCATGACTGGCACTCCTTCGCGCCGTACGGATTTGGAGGCATAGGAGCGGGAGCGGCGTACATCTTTTTCGCCTACATCGGCTTCGACGCGGTTTCGACGACCGCGCAGGAAGCCAAGAACCCGCAGCGCGATCTGCCCATCGGAATTATCGTGTCCTTGCTGGTCTGCACGGCCCTCTACATCCTGGTGGCCGGCGTTTTGACCGGCATGGTGAACTGGCAGGAAGTGAACATCGAAGCCCCGATCGCGCGCGCCTTCATGGACCGCGGGCTTTCCACCGCTTCGCATGTGATCACGCTGGGCGCTCTCGCCGGCCTGACCAGCGTGATGCTGGTGATGCTGCTGGGCCAGACGCGCGTCCTCTATTCCATGGCCAACGACGGCTTGCTCCCGAAAAAGTTTTTCGCGGCGGTTCACCCGAAGTTTCGTACTCCCTACAAGAATACGATCGCCGTCGGCTTGCTTGCCGCCATCGTGGGCAGCGTGACGCCGATTGACGATATCGGGAAAATGGTGAATATCGGCACGCTGCTGGCGTTTGTGATTGTGTGCATCGCCGTGATGGTGCTTCGCAACACAAATCCTGACCAGCCGCGGCCTTTCCGTACTCCCCTGGTGCCGTTCGTGCCCATCCTGGGAATTATTTTCAACGGCTACATGATGTACAAGCTCGGCTGGATCAACTGGGCGCGCCTGATCATCTGGCTGGCGATCGGCTTGGTCGTTTACTTCACCTACGGGCGGCATCACAGCCGGGTCAGCAACCCGCAGCTACGCGAACAATAGCGAAGCGCTTAACAAAAAAATCAAACCCGAACTCGTCCAAATCCGGCGAATCGGGTAAAGTGTTTTTTCTGACTCTTCAGCTATGAGCGGACCCGAAACCCAACAGACACCCTTTTGGAAGAGCCTGTCGAAACTCGACCGGCTTGCAGTCGTTATTTGCATCGCGGGCCTCGCAGCGTCCCTGAACCCTCTCAATAATTTGCCGGGCGCAGGGCTGGTGCGACTGTTTAGCGTGCTCGCGGCAGCGTATGTGCTGTACCGGTTCTGGAGCCGCTGGCGCGCGGAGTTGCTGTGGAGCCTGCGGAACCGCCTGATCCTGGGTTATCTGTTTCTGGCAGTCGTGCCGGTGGTCCTCCTTTTGTTCCTTGCCAGCATGCTGGGCCAGATTCTGTACTCCCAGCTTGCCGCGTATCTCCTCTACCACGACATTGAAGACCGCATCGCCATGATTTCCGATGCTTCCTCGGCACTTGTGGCGGCGGAGGCCTCGCTTCCGGCGTCAATGCCGACAGCAACCAGACAGGAGATACTCACAAAGCAGGCCAAGCTTTCCATTGGCAAACAATTGCCTGAGATTCGGGTGAACTTCGAGGTGGATCCGGAGTTCTTCCGGCAAGTCGCGGGGCCGAAGGCGCGTTCGTTTTCCGGCTTGATTCAAAACGGCGAACAGCTGCGGTTGGTGGGGATGAAGGAGCTGGAGAGCGCCGGCGAGAGACGGATCGTTGAGGTGAGCGCCCCGTTTGACAAGAAAGTGCTTGAGGGCGTCGCGCCGGATCTTGGACCGATCGACATCAGCCTGGTGCAGACGGTCGAAGGAGTTTCGACCGCCAATTCGGTGCGGATCGGAGAGAAGGACTACAGGAAAGTAAACAGTATTAAGACCGAAAAGCGAGGGTTGTTGCCGCCGAACTCCTGGCTGGACCCGGTTGTGGAAGGTTTCTCCAAACTTGAGGCCGCCTATGTTTTGCCCGATCACTCGGTGGAGCAGGCGCACCCCTTGTTTGCGTTTTACACGGCGCGGCGCTCGCAGCTGAATCAACGTATTTTCTCCTCCTTGGGCGAATTCAGCGGCGCGCAGGTTGCCCTGATTCAGGTGCTGGCTGTCGTTTTTCTGGTCATTGAACTCGCGGCATTGATCATCGGAATTATTCTCGCCAAAGCCATCACGGGAACTATTGCGGAACTCTACCGCGCGACCCAATTTGTCCGGGAAGGGAATTTCTCGCATCGCGTAACCATAGAGCGCAGGGACCAACTGGGCGTGTTAGGCGAGTCGTTCAATATCATGACCAGTTCTATCAGCCGGTTGATCGACGAACAGAAACAGCTGCAGCGGCTGGAGAATGAGATTTCCATCGCCCGCGAGGTGCAGGATCAGTTGTTTCCCCGTGGACTGCCAAAAGTCGAAGGTCTGGAGATCGAGGCGATCTGCAAGGCGGCGCGGTCCGTCAGCGGCGACTACTACGATTTTATCCAATTGAGTCCGACCCACGTGGCCATCGCGTTGGGCGATATTTCCGGGAAAGGAATTTCGGCCGCTCTTTTGATGGCCAGCTTGCAGGCGGCGCTGCGCAGCCAACTACTGACTCCCGGAAGCGAACAGATGTGCACCGCCGAGCTTGTGGGGCGGCTGAACAAGCATTTGGTTCGCAATACTGGGGAAGATCGGTTTGCGACGTTTCTGGTGGCTGTCTACGACATGGAATCGCGCAAACTTCGCTACACAAACGCGGGGCATCTGCCGGGCTTCTGCCTGTCTGACGGAAAATCAATGCACCTGGATGTTGGCGGCATGGTGCTTGGGATCGTGGAAGACTACCCTTACGAAGAGGGAGTGGTGGAAGTGCCGCGCGACGCGGTGTTCATCGCCTACAGCGACGGTTTGGTGGAGCCCGAGAACGCTTACGGTGAGGAATTTGGCGTGTCACGGCTGGAGGCGGCTGCGCAGCGCGTGAGGCAGGGCGATCCGAAGCGCATTGCTACTGCGCTGATGACCGCGGCGGAAGAATGGTCCGGCAGCCCGGAGCAGGCCGATGATATGACCGTGATTGTGGCGAAGCTGAAGTAGAATGTGGGCGGAATGGTAAGCTACTGATTTGAAGTTGGAACGGAGTCGACGAGGAGCCGAATGGCGCTGCGAAACCGGGTTGCGTTGGTGACGGGTGGAAGCCGGGGTATTGGCCGGGGGATTGCGCTGCGTCTGGCGCAGGAAGGCGCGCGCATTGCGTTCGCATACCGCGTGAACAAGGCGGCGGCGCAGGCGGCATTGCGGCGGATGCAGGCGCTGGGCGCGGATTGCGTCGCGGTGGAAACGGATATCACGGAGCCGGGGCGCGCGGAACAACTGGTGAAGACGGTGGCCGACCGCTACGGCCGCATCGACATTCTGGTGAACAACGTGGGCGATTTCCGTTGGAACACGCTGGCGGAATCGTCGGTGGAAGAATGGAAGAGCGTGTTCGATTCAAACGTCATGAGCGTGTTCCTGATGTGCCGCACGGCATTGCCGGTGATGCGCAAAGGTCGCTGGGGGCGGATTGTGAACCTCGGAGCAGTGGGAGCGGAGCGCGCGTTTGGCCAGGCGAAAATCAGCGCGTATGCCGCGGCGAAGGCGGCGGTGGTGGCGCTGTCGCGTTCGCTGGCGCTGGAAGAAGCGAAGAACGGCATCACCGTGAATGTGGTGAATCCTTCGAGCATGGACGAGAAAGATTTGACAGTGGAAGAAGCGCGAAAACTTCGCGACGCTCGGTATCCAATTGGCCGGCCGCCGACGGTGGAGGATGTAGCTGCGTCGGTGGCGTTTTTTGCATCGGAAGAAGCTGAGTATGTCACCGGACAGGTGCTCAACGTGAGCGGCGGATGGATGCTCTAGGCCTGCGGCTGCGGGACTGGCGATGAAGGCGCTGACAGCGGCGGAGATGCGGGAAGTGGACCGTCTGACGACGGAGCGGTTTGGCATTCCCGGGCTGGAGTTGATGGAAGCGGCCGGGAAGAGCGTCGCGGAAGTTTTCCTCGAAAAATACAGGGAGCGCAACGCGAGAATTCCCGGGCGTGTGTCTGTGCTCTGCGGCAAAGGGAACAACGGCGGCGATGGTTTCGTTGTTGCGCGGCTTTTAAAGGGGCGCGTCGGCCAGGTGAAAGTTTATTTGTTTGCTGAGCCGGGTGAACTGCGCGGCGATGCGGCGAAGAATTTTCAAAGGTGGACGGAATCCGGCGAGGAAGTAGCGCTGGTACGCAGCGAAACGGAGTGGGTGAACGCTTGGACGGGAGTGGCCGCAAGCGAGGTAATCGTCGATGCGCTGCTGGGAACCGGGATTCGCGGGGGCGCGAGTGGCTTGCTGGCGCAAGTAATCGAAAATGTGAACCGGTTTTCACAAGATGCGAAGGCTGCGTGGCCTGGATGGATAGTGGGGGTGGATACACCGTCCGGACTGCCGTCGGATGGGGAGGCAGCGGAAGGCCCGGTTTTGCGCGCGCATCTTACCGTGACGTTTACGGCTCCGAAAATCGGGCAACTGGTCTCGGCCGACGCGGGGAGTTGCGGCGCGCTGGTGGTGCGGGAGATTGGCACGCCGGCGGCTTTGGTGGAAGAAGTGGGGAAGGGGAAGTTGCGTTGGGCCGGACCGGAAGAGTTTTCGGAAATTCCGCTGCAGCGGGCTGCGGAGGCGCACAAGGGCTCGTACGGACACGTCCTGCTTGTCGCGGGCTCCGTGGGAAAAACAGGAGCAGCCGTTTTGTGCGGGCAAGCGGCGCTGCGGGGTGGCGCCGGGCTGGTAACACTGGCGACGCCGGAGCCTGCGCTGGCGACGATCGCGGCGGCGCAAGCGGAATACATGACGGAAGCGCTTCCGGCAACAGCTTCCGGGACAATTGCTTCGGAAGCGGCGCGGCTCGGCGGATTTGCGACGTTGCTCCACGGAATGACAGTGTTGGGGATTGGGCCGGGAATTGGAACTCACCCGGAGACCCAGGAATTCGTGCGCAGCGTGGTGGCTCACGCGGATTTGCCGATCGTGCTGGACGCGGACGGACTGAATGCATTTGCGGGGCAGGCGGAAGTTTTGTCGAACCGGAAATCCGCGCACCTGGTGATGACCCCGCATCCGGGCGAGATGGCGCGGCTCTGCGGATTCGCGACGCCGGAAGTGCAGGCCGACCGAATCCGGATCGCCGCGGAGTTCGCCGGGAAGTGGAACGCAGTGGTGGTGCTGAAGGGATATCACAGTGTGATCGCCGCGCCGAATGGCGACGTCTTCGTGAATACAACCGGGAACGCGGGATTGGCGAAGGGCGGATCGGGCGATGTTCTCACCGGCCTGTTGGCGGCTTTGATCGCGCAATTTGGCGCGCGGGATTTGTACCGGGTGGTGGCGCTCGGAACGTATCTGCACGGGCTGGCCGCGGAATTGGTGAGCGTGGAGAGCGACGAATCCGGCGTGCTGGCCGGAGAAGTAGCGCGCGCGCTGCCAGCCGCGCGGAGGAAATTGATGCGGGAGTTGCAGGCGCGTGGCTGAAGAAGCGATCACGCAATCGGCCGAAGAGACCATCGCCTGGGGACGCGCGTTTGCGGAAACGCTGGCGGCGCCGGTGCTGGTGCTGCTCTCAGGAGAATTGGGCAGCGGGAAGACCACGCTGACCAAGGGAATCGTTGCCGGCTTGCATGCCGCGGCCGAGGATGAAGTGACCAGCCCGACGTTTACGCTGCTGCATGAATACGGAACGGGCGGCAAAGTGTTTCACGGCGATTTGTACCGCGTGGAAAGCTTTCACGATTTTGAAACGCTGGGAATGGAAGACGTTTTCGCCAAACCCGCGATCGTTATTCTGGAATGGTCGGAGAAATTCCCCCTGAAAACGGAATGGCCGCAGATCCGGCTGCGGCTGGAGCACCTCGGCGGCGATGCCCGCCGTATTAGCCGTTTTTAAGTGACCCAAAGAGTGACTAAACGGGCAATCCCTCGCTAACTATCTCGCCACGACTGTCCTTCCGGTTCCTTGCGAGGCACAAAACCCGCTGCTAGCTTGAGAGATGGAGGGGTGCGGCCGCCCGCATGGGAAACGAACCGGCAAATCATCTGATCATGGAAGGATCGCGCGAGACGCTGAAGAGCTACAACGTCACGATGCCGATGGGATCGTTGTCGATCGGCGTGGACAATATCCACCACGATGTTTTCCTGAGCCCCAAATTTGTGCAGGTGGCGCGCGATTATCTCTTCGACCTGATCCGCCAAAACACCAGCGGTACCTATCTTTCCGGCATCGAACTTCGCAATGCAAAAGCGGTGGATTCCACGCCGTTCCGCAAAATGCTGCTCGAGCTGCTGCAGAGTTCTCTTGCCAAGGCCAAGCACCAGAAGAACATTGAGATTGACCTGCTGTTCCGGCTGGCGATTCTGAAATTTGTGACCGCGGAACTGGTCACGCAGTTTGGCAACGTGATTCTGGAGGTGAAGGAGTACATCCGGAAGCGCGGCGAATATTTCGAGCGCAGCCAGCAAGCCCATGTGATCAAGGCGCGGCTGTCTGAAATGCAGTCGGCGCGGCGAGACGTGTTGCGCATCATCGGTCAGGTGGTGGCGCAAATCTTCATTGACCTGGACGAAAACTTCATTGCCAAAGCGCGGCGGGCGCTGTTTGGCGAGGATTGGCCATATTACGAAATGCTGTTGAACCGCCTGGTGTTCCTGGACGGCGGGAAGGACGATTTTTATTTTCTCGAGCATTACGTGTTGCTGGGAAATTACTCGAAAGACCCGGATCGCCTGGAAGCGATGGATGCCGTGTTCCAGGACTTCCTGAGGGAAGCTGGAATCCGCGTTGCGCCCGACAGCGCGCCGGCAAAAGGCGCCGAGGAGTATCGAACACTTTTCGCCGAGGCGGAACGCCTTCGCACCGAAATCGGGTCACTCGACGAGCAGCGCGAGAATCTTCGCAAGCGGCTCGAAAAGGGTGACGGCTTGCTGAACAAGTTCCTCAGCTCGACGGCGGACCCCGCGGAATTGCGAGCCTCGCTCACAGACGTGGAGAATCGCCTCCGCCATTTTCAGAAGGCGCTGGAGGACCTTGGCCCCAGACTGGACCGCGCGAAAAAACAGGCGGAATTCGTACAGAAGGATTACGAAGGGAAGCTCGGCGACTACCTGAACGAGCCGGAGAACGCGCGCAAATTGTTTGACGTGACGAACGCCACGGAGAGCGAGCGACCGGGGCGGGCACGATTGCTGACCCAACTGGTCGGCCGCCTGGAACAGCGCGAAATGATGCCGCATGTCCTGGCGAGCTATGAAATCCGTCCGATCGCAAGCGACTACTGTCCTCCGGTCCACCTGCAGCAACTCCGCAAGGCCCTAGTGTCGAAAGAGGAGGCCAAGCGCGTCGAGGAAATCCTGAAACAGGTGCCTGCCAAGCGACTGACGATGAAACCGCTGGAAGAATTGACGAAACGCATCCGCCGGTATTCGCGCGAGGAAACGCAGGCGGCCGTGCTGCGGTTTGCGATCGATTTTCTGCGCTTGCGGCGCGACCTTCGAGATGCGGAACATCTGGCCGCATGCATGGAGCGAATCAATCTGGTGACCGCGGAGAAAATTCGCGAGCTTTCACGGCTCAACAACCGGCTGTACGAATGCCTGCTGAAAGAGGAAGTGAAGCCGGAACACGACCAGGTGGTTTCGCACGTGATCATCAAGGCGGACGTGCGCGGCTCCACGAGGATGACGCAGGACCTGCTGGCGCGGGGGTTGAGCCCGGCTTCGCACTTCAGCCTGAATTTGCATGAGCCGGTGAAGAAGCTGCTGGATCGCTATTCGGCGAAAAAGGTGTTCATCGAGGGCGACGCCATTATTCTGGCGATTTTTGAAACGGAGGCGACGCAGGGGGATGCCCGTCCGGTGGCCAAAGCCTGCGCCCTGGCCAAGCAGATATTGAATGTATGCAACTCCTACAACGAAGGAACGGCTACGACGCACTTGCCGCCGCTGGAACTTGGGATTGGCATCGCGTTTCAGGGTTCGGCGCCGACGTATTGGATCGACGGCGACGCGCGAATCATGATTTCCAAGGCGCTGAATCTTTCCGACCGGCTTTCCGGCTGCGCCAAACTGGCGAAACGGATGCTGGCCGGCCAGAAAACACACTTTTCGGTGTTCCAGTTTCTGACGGCGCTCGAGGGAGCTTCGGCGGAAGAATTGGATGAGTTTCTGGTGCGCTTTAACATGAACGGAATTGAATTGAACGACGAGGGCTTCCAGAAATTGTCGGAAGAGATTTCGCTCGAAAAACTGGTTACCAAGCTGGAGATGCCCTGGGCCAAGCAGGATGTGACGCTCTATTACGGGGAAGTGCCGATGGGCGAGTCGGTGGAGCTGCTGGTGGTGCGCGAAGGACTGGCCAGGGAATTGTTGCCGGACGGAAAAATCGGAAAGAGATCGGATCATCATTACTATGAGGTTTGCACCAGTTCCGTGATTTATGATCTGGCCGCCGCGCTGAAGCGAACGCAGGCGCTGGGACTCGAAACCACTCGAGCGTAAGGCGAATCGGGCCACTTAAAAGTGGCCGCTACGTAGTCTGACCCCTCGCCGGCGAAGTGCGACTTTCTTTTCCTTGTCTAAGCGATGGAATTCCCCTTCCATGAATTTCTTGTATTCCTTCCGAGAGATCAGTCCACCTTTGTCCGCATGCTTCCGGTGCGTTTTTAGCGGGAATGATATTCTTCTAGCGGAGGCGAAAGGGGTCCGGTGACCTTCCCGGCCTTCAAAGCCGGCGATTCGGCCCTTCGCGGGTCGAATGGTGGATTCGACTTCCACACGCCTCCGCCAACATTGCAAACCTCACGGAAAGCAACGGCCACCCCAAGACCCAGGTACCAAAAACCGGAACCTGGGGCACCCGGCCTCCACTGCTCCACTGAGGGTGGAAGACTGCGACATTGACATCGGAATCGGGAACACGCACGGTAACGCGCGGATGGAAGAAACCTTCGCGTTTGAAGGTCCAACGTTGGGAAGCCACTTCCGCGGAAGCTCGGGATCCGGAGGCTTTTTCAAAGCGCAGGTTGCCGACGAGTGTGTCACCGCTTTTTAGCTGATACAGGCGGGACATGGGCTTCGATTGGGTCCAGAGTAGCTGAGCGGCGGATGCAAGTGGGTTGGCAGCGTTCATGATGTACCTCAATCAAAGAATAGCGCTAGAAATGTTACTGTTTGGTGAAGCTGACCTGGCTCAATCAGGATTGACAGTCGACAATCGAAAGTTGCAGGATGAGGCCGGAGGTCGGTCATGCCCCAAGTAGAAATGAAGCGGACCTATATCCCTATGACTATTTCCTGCAATCACTGCCAGCAAGAACAGATCGTACACATGCAAGCCCGAACCGGATTCTGGCAAATGGCACATCAATCGGTTAAGTGCGTAAGGTGCGAGAAGTAATTTGACATGATGATTCCCGACGCCATCATCGCTGGGCCGTTTCTTCCGCTCAAAGTCTCCCCGGCACAATAATAAGCGCGAAGGGCCCGACGACGTAACCGTAGGCCACCCAAGAAGGTTAATCTCGGCTTTGTGGATGCGCCACCGCCAACGGCTCCGGTAAGGTGCTATTTCGTGGGGATTAATGTGCTGTGGCTGGCGACGCATCGCCAGATAGTGTCGCGTTTGATCCAAGTGTCGGTGTAACGCGAACGAACTACGTAGTGCTTCCCTTTGTTTATGCCTGACTCGCGATAAATACCGGCGACTACCGCGGCGTTGCCGTAGACGTGAACGGTGAGGCCTTCATCGTAGAGGTGGTCGGCTTTTTGTTCGGGCGCGGCGACCCACTTCAGGTATTCGGCTTTGTTCATGATCGAACCGTCGTAATCGGTGTAGACGAGCGTGTCGTCGACGAGATTGGCGACTTCTTTTACTTCTTGTTTGGCCTCGGCTTGATTCCAGGCGCGTTCGAGCTGGCGGATCTGGATTTCTTCGGAGCCGGCGGGTTTCTCTTGTGCGAACGGCGAAGGCGAAGAGAGAAGAAAGACGACCCCTAGCAAGAAGAGATGTTTCATTGAGAAGCTCCTTTGAGCCGGAGTTTTGGAAATAGTAACAAGGAGTTGGAGCGCGGGCGGGGGCGATCCGCGCGGTGTTCACTAACAGTCAGGTGGCTGGACACAGGAGGCTTGCGCCCGCCGAGTGCCGACTGCCGAGCGTCGAGGTTTTGCCAGGGAGTGTTAATTGGTTGGATACCCCCCCTCCCCCCCGTTTTTTGTAAGTGTTGATTCTGCTGGGGATGAAGTTGTTTGTTTTGTATCAGATTGTAAGTGTTGATTTTGAAGGGGATAGCCGGGAAGCCATAAGTCGTAAGCCATAAGCCGAAAGCTATAAGCCGAAGGCAAGAATTGATGCGCGGGGTTCGCCGAGTGCGACACAGAGCTGCGAGAGAAGAATGCGCAGAATGGATGGAACAGCAGGTTCCTCACGCGGTCAGAAGGCGAACGGGATTCGGAATGACACTTTGAAGAACCCCAAGAGGGCGGAGCCCATCGGTCGGACTCAGGGCAGGCCCTTCTGACAGACTCAGGGTAAACAAGCTCTGCCCCTACATGACTTTTGGAAAAGGGCTTGGGTGGATGGGTGTGCCGGTGGGATCGGGGTTGGGGTCGGCGGAAGGTGCGTCGGATGCGGGGGTGAGGGTGGGGATGGTGGATTGCGGCGTGGGCGCGGTGGGCTCTTCAGGGACGGGTTCGTTGAAGACGATGGATTCTCGAACAATTTTGGGCCAGGGGTCGTCGAAGGCTCGTACGAATTCCGCATGGGCGAGTTTGTGGGTTTGGAGCATGAGGTTGCCGAGGTAGGTGAGAGCGATGGTGGTTTTGGGCTTGATGAGTCCGAGGGAGGTGGCGGAGAAGAGGGTGACGAGGGCGGCGCTGAGGTCGCAAGCGGTGAGGATGTCGCGGCCGAGGAAATCGTTGATCTGCAGGCCGGCTTCCTGGGCGGCAAGGTGGTCGCGGTGTTTTCTGGCGTGGAAATAGCAGAGATCCATGTCATCGGCGGAGGGTGGCATCTGGCAGCGGCGGCCGTCGGCGAAGACAAACATACACGTGCAGGGGCGGTCCTGGTTAATGGACATAGTGATTCTCCAGAAAGATTGAAATTTAGATTGAGTGGGAAACCCGCGCAGGAAAAATCGCGGGCACACTTTTCTATGTGGCGAGTGTGGCAGTTGGGTATGGAGTTGTCAAGTAGAATGTTGGTTAAGAGATGTTTGAAACGAGTCTAAGCGGAAAACTAAAGAAAACCTAACGCAGAGACGCTGAGAGCGCAGAGACACGGACAAGCGAGAAGCCGCACCCTTACAGGCGAAGGGTGCGGCACCCGGCTGTGATGACTTACTGTTGTGGAGGCGGAGTGGCGCCTGGTTGAGTTTGGGTGTCGTTGGTGCTGGCAGGGATGTGCGCGGACACCGGAGTCAGGCTGCCGGAAGCGCCCGTTGTTGCGAGTTCGGACGGGCGGTACTTTGGCGCGCTGACGTAGCCGTGGATCAGGTTCTTTTCGATGCGGTTGACGACGATTTGCACGGGCTGCGATTCGCTTTCGGTGTGGATCCAGATCGGCTCGTAGAGATTTACCCGCTTTTTGCTCAGCTTGTTGTCGTCCACGATCATTTCGACGTCGTAGTTTTTGTGCTTGGTGTCGGCTTTGCGCAGGGAGAGGGTGATGGGGCCGATGCGCTGGAACTGTTTGGCCTTCATCAGGTCAAACTCGGTGTAATTCCGTTCTCCGCGCTTTTGCAGGACCACCAATTCTTCGTGGGTCTTAGCAATGGAGCCGTTCAGCTCATCACGCGTCGAACTGATGTTTCCTTCGAGGTCGGCGCGGTTTTTCGCCACCTGGTCCTGCGTGTCTTTCAGTTGTTTCTGCTGATCGGCGAGCTGCGCCTGGAGTTGCTTGTAGCGCTTGTCGGTTGCGGCGGGCCGCCGTGCGCCGGTGTGCGCGACACCCGCGGCGTTTTTCAAATCCGCCTGCTTCGCGGCCTCGGCCTGAGCCTGGGCTTGCGCCTGTGCCTGCTGCGCCGCGGTCATGTCGTTCAGCTTGGAGGTGACCGCGCTAAGCTGCCCCTGCATCTGGTTGATAGTGGCGTCGGAAACGCTCTGTTGCGCCGTCAAATGACCAACCAGCATTTGTTGGCGGTAACCGTAGCCGAGGGCCACGGCGGCGACCCCGAGCATCAATACAACGGCAATCACCAGCCAGCGATTTGCGCTCATCGTGCCGGAGCCATAAGGACTTTCATGTTCGTTCCGTTCGTCGTGCTCTTGCATTTACGTCCTCCTGAATATTTTTTGGCGTATCTGGCGACCGGTGTCATGACGCCAGCCTTCTTCGCGCCCCGAGCAATCCGCGGACGCCTGCAGACCACACAAACCCACAACGTTCGAGCATTCTTTAGCAAGACCGGGGCCGACCTGCGCGGCACACTGGTGCCTCTAAGGTATGCGCTATCAAGGAGGAACGAAGCAGCGAAAGACCGGGCAGGATGGAAGGCAGTACTAGTCCTGGAAATATTTCCTTGGCGGGGCCAGACTTTTCCTGAAACGCCTGGTGTGGCTGCTGCAAAGCAGGGCACTGCGATTAAGGAGTGTCATTGGATGCAGCTTCAGTTGGCGGGACAGCCTGCTTTGTCCAAATCGGCCAAGCGTTTGATGGCGGCGGCGTTGCGTTTTTCGGACGCCACGAGCAGGAGGACACGGGCCTGGGCGCAGCTTTGGGGGACGCCATCCCCTTTGATATAGAGTTCAGCCAAAGTCGCTGCAGCCGAACTGTTTCCCGCCTGCACCTGGGCCCACAGCTGATCCGGTTTCATCGGGGCTTTTTGGCGGCTGGTGTGTGTGGCGGTATCAACAGGAGGGGCGACCGGAATTCGGAGAGAGGCTGGCCCTTTTTTCTGATTCTCGATCGCGAAAACATCCTTTGGGGTTGCGGTTGAAGCCGGCGCTTCTGGCAATGGGAGGCTTTCTGGCGATCCAGTTGGCGCAGAATTTTCGACTGCAGGCTTTGACTGGGTCCGATTTTTGCGTAGGGTGGAGGAAACCGCGATTGCCGCAAACGCGATGATGCCCGCTAGGCATGCGCCGATGAGCAGGCCGATGATCAACTGGCGACGCATCGCGGCGAGATGGCGCTGCATGGGGACCAATACTCCGCCGGCTGCCGCCGCAGTTGCAGGGAAAGGAGTGCTGGTGATGGGGGTGGCATTCTTCCCAGGAAACAAGGTGGATTGCCGTGGACGCGCTCTCGATACGAAGCTGGCGACCGCGTCGGTTTCGACGGGTGCAGGCTTTGTCACAACGCGGTTCGCGGCGGGGTGACCCAGGTACTCGCGAATTTGCTCGCGGCCACCCTCGGAAATGCTCACAAATTTCAAGCCACCGGACTTTCGATCCGCGTCAGTCCAGGCCAGTTCACCCCAGGCTTCGATGCGTTCGCGCAGATTCAGCGAGAACCAGAACTGGATTGGGCCGTGCTGCGGAACCGGAGAAAATGCTTCGAAGCGCAGACCGCCTTCGGAAAGATCCAAGACTGTTCCGCCGTCGTCCTGTTCCATTTGCAGGAAAACAAACTGGTCCGGCACCTTTCTGTTTTTTTCGCGACGCTCCAGGGTGATGTTTCGCAGGGTCATGGCTCATTTGAGGCCGGTTTGATTTTCGGAATGCCCTTCAGCGGGGGAAGAGGGATTTGCCGAATCCTTGGGCCGGGGGTGAGTGCGAAGCCGTGCCTCCCGGCTTCACGCAGGCCATTATACTCTTCCCGGCAAGGATTGAAACTGAGAAGACCGCCGCGGGCACGTGTGGAGCTCTTTTGCGAAGACAAATGGGTCAAGTTTGCGGACAAATCGAGGGGAACGAAGTAAGATTCTAGGGCCGCATTACGAGCAGGCATCGCCGCACTGTTTGGAGAGAGAGCGCACCCCTCCTGCGGCCGTGCACTTCCCATGGAGAGTTAACTGAGGAGCGAGCCGCCGTAGATGGCTCGCGAAAACGAATATGACTAAATCCCTGCGTCCGATTCTGGAAATCGTCAAAAAGTTGGGGCTTCCCGAAAAATATTTCGAACAGACTGGCCCTTACGGCGGAAAGGTGCGGCTGGACCTGCTGGATGACGGCGCGTTTCTGCGGCGCGGGAAGTTGATTCTGGTGACCGCGACCTCGCCGACAGCGAGCGGAGAAGGCAAGACGGTGACGTCGATCGGGTTGACGCAGGGGCTGGCGCGCATCGGGAAGAAGGTGATTATCACTTCGCGCGAGCCGTCGCTGGGCCCCGTGTTTGGGATGAAGGGGGGAGCGGCGGGCGGCGGAGGTTCGACGATCGAACCGGCGGCGAAGATTAATCTGCACTTCCACGGGGATTTTCACGCCATCGCGGCGGCGCACAATCTGCTGGCGGCGCTGGTGGACGCGCATCTGTTTCACGGCAACGATTTGAATCTGGACCCGGAGCGGATCACGTGGCCGCGAACGATGGACATGAACGACCGAGCGTTGCGGGACATCATCGCGAGCGCGGGAAGTAAGAAAGACGGAGCGGGACGGCGCACGGGATTTGTGATCACCGCGGCGTCGGAAATCATGGCGATTGTGGCGCTGGCGAAGGACCGCGCGGACCTGCGGCGGCGCCTGGAAAATATCATTGTTGGCGTTACGCGGACTGGCAAGCCGGTCTTCGCGAAGGATCTGCAGGCCACCGGCGCGATGATGGCGCTGCTGACCGAAGCGATTCAGCCGAACCTGGTGCAGACCGTGGAAGGAGTGCCCGCGTTCGTGCACGCGGGGCCGTTTGGAAATATAGCCCATGGAACGAGCAGCGTGATTTCGCAGGAAATGGGTTTGCGGTTGGCGGACTACGTGGTGAACGAATGCGGGTTCGCCTCGGACCTGGGCGCGGAAAAATATATCGATATTGTTTACCGGTCGACGGGCGTGAGTCCCGCGGCGGCGGTGCTGGTTACGACCGTGCAGAGCTTGCGGAATCAGGGCGAAGGAGACCTGGAGAAGGGAATACCAAATCTAGCGCAGCACCTGCAAATCCTCCGCAAATTTGGATTGCCGACGGTGGTGGCCATCAATCGTTTTCCGAAAGATACGGATGCGGACCTGGAACGATTGGAGCGCGCGTGCCGGGAAAATGGTGCATTGAGCGCGCACCACACGGCCTTTGCGAACGGCGGAGCGGGAGCGGAGGACCTGGCGCGGCGGGTGGTGGAAATCATCGAGAAAAATCCGGGAGTTCAGGCGAAACACATTTACGGCGTGGACGACACTCTCGAAGCGAAAATCCAGAAAGTGACGCAGGAAGTGTATGGTGGCGCCGGCGTGATCATCAGCGAAAAGGCCAAGGCGAAGCTGCAGGACTTTACGAATTGGGGCTTTGGCAAATTGCCGGTGTGCATCGCGAAAACGCAGTATTCGCTTTCGGATAATCCGAAATTGATGGGCGCGCCGAAAGGGTGGGAGTTGAATGTGACGGACGCGACACTCTCCGCCGGTGCGGGATTTGTGGTGGTGATTTCCGGGAACATGATGCTGATGCCGGGGCTGCCGAAGGTATCGCGGGCGGTGGAAGTGGATGTGGATGCGGCCGGAGAGATTGTTGGGATTTGAGGAGAGCAGCCGGAGCTTGCGGAGCGCGGGCTGGATTTGCGACGAACGCGGAGTGGAGCACCGGAGGACACAGGCTAAAGCCTATGCTACGTATTAAGTCCGATGAAACGCGAGAAGCGGTTCGCAGCGTCTAAAAAGTAGGTCTCACCTGCGCGATAGCGGAGTGTGTCCAGGCAGGCTCGCGCTCCCGCCCATGAGAGGGAACCCGAGGAGAGTTGAATGCAAAAGCAGGAATTCAGAGCGGGTGGTGTTTTCGCTGGCCGGATTGCACGCGCGGCGGCGAGTGTTTGCCTGGCGCTGATTGCGACGGCCAGCACAATGGCGCAAACGCCGCCGGATGGCGCGCCGGCAAAAACGCCGCCGATTCTGGGGACGATCAAAACGATTGCGGGGGAATCTTTTACAGTCGCGACGGATGCGGGAGCCGAGGAGAAAGTGAGAGTTACTCCGACCACCAAGCTTTTGCGGGTGGCTCCCGGCTCGAAAGATTTGTCCCAGGCAGAGACCATACCATTTTCCGAATTTCAGCAGGGGGACCGAGTGCTGGTGAGGTTGCGGTGCGCGGGGGATCCGCCGGTTTGTGAAGCCGGAAGCGTGATCGCCATGAAAAAGAGCGAGATCGCGGAGAAACAGGCGCACGAACGGGAAGAGTGGCAAAAGCATGGGGTTGGCGGGCTGGTGAAAAGCGTGGACCCGGCGCAAGGGACGATCATCATCGGTACGATCACCGCGGGGGGAAAGAAAGATGTGGCGGTCCAGATCGGCAAGAACACGGTGATACGGCGATACGCCGCTGGATCCGTGAAATTCGACGACGCCAAAGTGAGCAGCTTTTCGGAAATCAACGCCGGTGATCAGTTGCGGGCGCGCGGGGTGCGCGGGGCCGATGGGGCGAGTTTTGCCGCGGATGAAGTAGTGACGGGAGCATTTCAAAATATTGCGGGAACCATTTCCGCTGTGGATGCGGGCGCGGGCACGATTACAGTCTCCGATCTGGCGACAAAAAAGCCCGGGGTGGTGAAGGTGAGTTCGGATACGCAATTGCGGAAATTGCCGCCGCAGATGGCGCAAATGATTGCGGCGCGCCTGAGGGGCGCCGCAACGGCGGGCGCTCCGGCAGCGGCGGGGACAACGGCACCCACGCCTGCGGCGAGCCAAGGCGCGGGCTCGGGCTCGGGCGGACAAGGCCGCGGCGGCGGAGGCGACCTCCAACAGTTGCTGGGACGATTGCCGTCCGTGCTGCTTGGCGATCTTCAAAAAGGCGACGTGGTGATGATTGTCGCGGCCGGGGCAGCGAAAGACGCGCAAGTTACCGCCATCACCGTTTTGAGCGGCGTGGAACCGTTGCTGCAGGCGACAACCCAGGAGCAAGCATCCAGTATTTTGACGCCATGGAGTTTGAGCAATGGCGGAGGCGACGCGGCAGTGCAATAAAGCGCCGCGAAAACAGCAGAGGGACGGAACATTCGATTGATCCGACTTAAGCCAAGGCAGTGTGTTAAGTCCAGCGGCACCCTGCTGTTTCTTTTTTTGTCGCTCCTGACCCTGCCGGGCCGCGCGCAAAACCAGAGCGGCTCCATTCGCGGCCAGGTAACGGATCCCTCCGGAGCGGCGCTGGTGGGCGCGACGGTGTTGCTGACGACGCCATCCGGGGCTTCGATGGACACGGCCACAAATAAGGAAGGCGTGTACGAATTCAAGAATCTGGCGGCGGGAACATACGAAATAAAGGCCGTAGCCGCGGGTTTTGCCATGTTCGAGAAAAGCGGCGTTGCGCTCGCCGCGGGCCAGACTCTGCAATTTGATGTTCGGCTGACGCTGGAAATCGAGAAGGAAAAAGTTGAAGTGAACGAGAGCGCCACGCAGGTGGACGTCAGCCCGCAAAACAACGCCAACAGCATCGTTCTGCAGGGGAAGGACCTGGAAGCGCTTTCGGACGATCCGGATGAGCTGTCTTCGGAACTGCAGGCGCTGGCCGGGCCTTCCGCGGGTCCAAATGGCGGACAGATCTATATTGACGGATTCACCGCGGGACAATTGCCGCCGAAAGCTTCCATCCGCGAGATTCGCATCAACCAGAATCCGTTTTCGTCGGAGTACGACAAGCTGGGTTACGGCCGCGTGGAGATATTCACCAAGCCTGGAACGGACAAGCTGCACGGGCAACTGCAGGTGCAGGGAAACACTTCTGCTTTTAACTCCAGAAATCCGTTCGAAACCGCACAGGATGGCGTTTCGCCACCGGGTTACGATTCCGAGCAATACAGCGGCAACATCGGCGGGCCAATCAACAAGAAGGCGTCGTTTTTCTTTAACATCGAGCGCCGGAACATCGGCGCGCTGAGTGTGGTCACCGCCCAGGTGCTGGATCCGGCCAACAATTTCGCGATCGTTCCCGAAAGCCTGGCGGTGGCGAATCCGCAGACTCGAACCAATCTCAGCCCGAGGATTGATTACCAGCTGACGCCGAATAACACGCTGACCGTCCGCTACCAGTATTTTCGCGATGTTGTGACAAACGCCGGAGTGGGGCAATTCAATTTGCCGGAAACCGGCAGCAATACGCTAGGTGTGGAACACACCTTGCAGGCGACAGACACGCAGATCATCGGTGGGCACGCCATCAACGAGTCGCGATTCCAGTTTGTCCGCTCGGATAACGAGAGCACGCCGCTGGAAACAGGGACGACGGTTGACGTCGGCGGGGCATTCAAAGGAAACGGAAGCGGCGGGTTCGGATCTTCCGACATTCAGAATCGGTACGAATACCAAAACACCACGTTCCTTAATTTCGGCAAACATGCGTGGAAATTCGGAGGCCGGATTCGCGCAACGAACGATCGCGACCAGCTGAGCAATAATTTTAATGGAACGTTTTCGTTTGGCTCGCGGCCGAACCCAGACCCGACCTGCGTTGCTTCTCCAGCAAACAATAATTGCATTATTACGCCGATCGTGGCGTACCAGATTACGCAGCAGGGAATCGCGGCGGGGCTGCCCTTTGCCACAATTCAGGCGATGGGCGGAGGCGCAAGCTACTTCACGCAAACGATGCAGACCGCAAGCAGCGCGCAGATCATTCCTTCGACGGTCACCTTGGTGGACGCGGGGCTTTTCATCCAGGACGATTGGAAGGTCCGACCAAACGTGACCCTGAGTTACGGGCTGCGCTTCGAAACGCAGAACAATTTTTCTGATAAAACCGATTTTGCACCGCGCATCGGAATTGCCTGGGGGATTGGAGGCAGCGCGAAGAATCCGCCGAAGACGGTGCTGCGCGCCGGGTTCGGCTTGTTTTACGACCGGTTTACGTATGATTTGGTTGAAACGCAGCAACGGTTTAACGAGCAGAATCCGCTGCAGCAACAATTGCAGATCCCCAACCCCTCGTTCTTTTTGCCTGCCCCGAATCCCCCTCCGGCAGGCACACAGGTTTCCACCCTGTATCAGACCAACAACAATCTCCGCGCGCCGTACACGATTCAAACGGGGGTAACGCTGGAGCGTCAGCTTACGAAATTTGCAAACATTGCGGTGACTTATCTCAACTCCCGCGGCGTTCACCAGCTGTACACCAACAACCTCAATGCGTTTCTCCCCGCGACGGACACCACACCCGCCGGGCGTCCGATTCCGAACCAGGGGAATATTTTTCAATATGAGTCGGCAGCGGATTTCAAGCAGAACCAGTTGATCGTCAACGGTAGGGTGCAATTGGGCGCCAAGCTCTCTCTCTTCGGTTATTACACGTACAATCGCGCGGACAGCGACACGTCGGGCGCCGGGAGTTTTCCTTCTGACCCGCGGGATTTGAAACTTGATTATGGCCGCGCGAGTTTCGACATTCGCCACCGGCTGTTTCTCGGCGGAACGATCGGATTGCCCCGCGGTTTTCGCTTGAGCCCCTTCGTGACTGCCAGTTCGGGCATTCCGTTCAACATCACCACGGGCACCGATCCGTTTCAGGACAATCTCTACAACGTGCGGCCTGCATTTGCAGCCTGCACCGCAACCACCCAAACGAAATTTGGCTGCTTTGACGCGAATCCCGCCCCCAATGCAGCGCTGATTCCGGCTTATTACGGGGAGGGACCGGGGCGTTTCTCGATGAACCTACGGGTCAGCAAGACGTTTGGATTTGGCCCCACAAGCGAGAGCGCTTCCGGCGGCGGAGGTGGTGGCGGCCTGGGCGGCGGGACATTCGGACGCGGACCGGGCGGGGGGCCGCACGGTGGCGGCGGGGGAGGACGCGGAGCGGATGCGGGCTCGACCAATCACCGTTATTCACTGACGATTGGCGTGATCGGGCGGAATATCTTCAACAACGTAAATCTCGCCACTCCCATCGGCAATCTCGGTTCACCACTGTTTGGCGAAGCGAACGGACTTGCGGGGCGGCCTTACAGCGATTCCACGTCGAATCGGCGGTTGGATCTGCAGCTTACGTTCACGTTTTGAGACCTGATTCCGGATTGCTTGCGAGACTGGCCGCTGCTTGTGCCGCGAACCCGGGCTCTTGCACGCAATCCAAGCGAAAGGCGCCCGCCTCAGAAGGCGGCCGCTACAAATACGCCCCGCAAAGATCGTTTGCATTGATTTCGAGGTTTCGAAATTTGAGCTATCCTCTTAGTCCGTAACGCGGAGTTGCGGCGTTTCGGGAAGCGGCGGTTCCATCCATTCGGAGACACTCGTGACTCAGTTGAAAAAAGATCAAGAACTGGGAATGCATCGCGGCATAGCGCGGCGGGACTTCTTGAATGGGGTTGGCGTCGCCGTCGGCGCGTCGCTAGTTGCACCGGGCTCGGTTCTGGGCAAGATGCTTCATTTGGCCGACGCGGGGGCTTCGCCGGAAAAACAAGCCGGCTATTATCCGCCGGCAAAGACCGGCATGCGCGGGAGCCATGACGGCTCCTGGGAAACGGGTCATGCGCTTCGCGACGGGAAAAAGTGGGAGCACGCCAGAAAAGATACGGAGAAGTATGACCTGATTATCGTCGGCGGCGGGATCAGCGGCCTGGCTGCGGCTTATTTCTACCGGCAACAGGCGGGGGCCGGGGCGCGCATTCTGATTCTGGATAATCACGATGACTTCGGCGGCCACGCCAAGCGCAACGAATTCACGAGCGGCGGGAAAACCATCATTGGCTACGGCGGAACGCAGGCGATTGCCGGCCCCAATTTGTATAGCGCCCAGGGGAAGCAGTTGTTTCAGGAACTGGGAATCGAAGTGAAGCGCTTCGAAACCTATAACGACAGAAAGTTCTATTCGAGCCAGGGGATGGGGCAAGCTGTCTTTTTCGACAGGGAGACGTTTGGGAGGGATCGGCTGGTTCGCGGTTACAACGGCCACCTGCAAGCGCCAACCGCGGATTTTATTGCCGGCGCGCCGCTTTCTGATGCGGCGAAGAAAGACCTGATCCGGCTGACAACGGAAAAAGTGGATTATCTCGCGGGCATGGACGCTGCGGCGAAAAAAACGTACCTGTCGAAGACCAGTTATCAGGACTACTTGCTGAAAAACGCCGGGGTATCGCCGGACCTGATTCCATATTTCAGGCCTTCGATGCACGGCCTCTACGGCGTTGGGATTGAGGCGGTACCCGCCGGCGACATGGCGGGGCTTGGCGAACTTCCGGGATTTGCGGGGCTGGGTTTTGTTGATCGCGACGGACCAGGAATAGGGCTCGAAGTGACGCGGCAGGACAACGAGCCATACATTTACCATTTTCCCGACGGTAATGCTTCGATCGCGCGGCTGATCGTGCGCGCGTTGATCCCTGGGATTGCATCGGGGAGCACGATGGAAGATGTGGTGCTGGCAAAATTTGATTACGCAAAGCTGGACGAGAAGAATTCGCCCGTGCGGATACGATTGAATTCGACCGCCGTGCATGCGCGGAATCTGGGGAATCCGGAGCATTCCAAGGGCGTGGAAGTGACCTACGTGCGGGGAGGAGAGGCGCGCACGGTTCAGGGGAAAGCGTGCATTCTGGCTTGCTGGAACATGCTGATCCCGTACATGTGTCCGGAGATGGCGGACGCGCAGAAGAAGGGATTGGCGTACAACGTAAAAGTTCCGCTGGTTTATGCAAATGTGCAGATTCGGAATTGGACGGCGTTTGAGAAGCTGAAGATTCATCGCGTGTATTCGCCGGGCTGCATGTTCACGGACTTTGACATGGATTTTCCGGTGAGCATGGGGGGCTACGAATTCACTCAGAATTCTGAAGAACCTTGCGTGCTGCACATGCAGCACGTTCCGGTGGGCCCGGGGGCGAACGCCCGCGAAATGCAGCGGGCGGGCCGCGCGAAATTGTATGCCACGAGCTTCGAAACCTTCGAGCGCACCATTCGGGATCACCTTGCCCGGGCGCTATCCGATGGCGGCTTTGACCCGGCGCGAGACATTGAGGGCATCACCGTAAATCGCTGGCCGCACGGCTATTCTTACGAATATATTTCGCTGTTCGACCCGGAATGGCCGGCGGGCCAGGCGCCGCATGAAATTGGCCGCCAGCCCTTTGGAAATATTCATATCGCGAATTCGGATGCGGGAGCGTTCGCGTATACGAACGAAGCGATCGATCAGGGATGGCGAGCCGTAAGCGAGATCGTTGCGAAGAAGAGCTGAAATGAAGAAGCGGAAGAAAGATCGCCTGGAGAAGGGAACCGAGGCCCGGCGACGGGCCCGCAAATCCGGCCTGGCGCCGGCCAACACGCGCGTGATTCCGGACAAGCGAAAAAGGCCGGAAAAACACAAGCCCGATTTGCTTCGGGAAGTGGACTGACCTGGAGTTTCTTTCGCAGATTCGCGGCTTCGATTTACGTTAGGTCCCGACCGGACCTAGTTTTTGGAGCCTCATCCGGGTTTTTGGGCCGGTATGGACTCATCGGCGCGAAACAGGGGCGCCGCTGCGATTTTGCGCCGCTGCGAAAGTTCGGCTGCGATTTGTTCCAAATCGTTTTTGTCGAAACCCATGCTACTGACCTTCACTTTGCCGTCCGGCTCGATCAGGAAAATCGTCGGCACCATGCTGAGGCCGTAGGCATTGGAAACCGGGTAGCCGGCGGCGTCCAGCAAGGTTGTAAATGTTACGCCAAATTCGCGGTTGAATTCTGTCGTGCCGCGCGCGTCGTCCTGCGAAATGCCGATGACCGTTGCGGAGTCGCCGGAGTAACGTTCGGCCAGGCGCTGCAGATAGGGAAATGTAAATTGGCAGACCGGGCAGGAAAGCTTGAAGAAGGCTGCGACGACCGGGCCTTTCTCCAGCAGTTTTGCGAGCGAATATTCCTTGCCGTCGAGCGATTTCAGCGTAAAACCGGGTGCAGCATGTCCTACGGCAACTGTTGTCAAAGGGGCCTCCCAACCGAGCCATCTGGAAAATTTGTTTGATAAGGACATGGAAAGAGTTTAGCGCAAGCCCGGGTAGCGGGAATCGCGCGCATGCATCAGTGGATCGTTTTCGTCTTGCGTTGCATGTAGTCCATCAGCAAATACTGGCCCAGATTGTAGGGCGTCGTAAAATACGCTTTGCCCTTGCACATCTGGGTGATTTTCTGCACGAACTGCACCAGGCTGTAATCCGTGGCAAGCATGAAGGTGTTGATCATAATGCCGGCGCGCTTGCACTTGTTCACTTCCTCCAGCGTCTCGCCCACGACAAATGGGTCGAGTCCGAAGGCGTTTTTATAAATGCGGCCATCCTCAAGTGTCAAGGCGGAAGGCTTGCCGTCGGTGATCATCACGATCTGGCGCATGTCTTTGCGCTGGCGGAGGAGAATGCGCTGGGCCATGCGCAGGCCCTCGCGGGTGTTGGTGTAGTAGGGGCCGACTTGGACACGGGCCAGTTGGCCGAGCGGCACCTCTTCGGCCGAGTCGTGAAACAACACCAGGCTCAAGGTGTCGCCGGGATATTGGGTGCGGATGAGGTGCGAAAGGGCCATGGCCACGCGTTTGGCGGGGGTAAAGCGATCCTCGCCGTAGAGAATCATGCTGTGGCTGCAATCGAGTAGCAGAACCGTGGCGCAGGAGGACTTGTATTCGCACTGGTGGACCATCAGGTCGCGATATTCCATCTGCAGCGGAACCTTTGCGCCCTCGCGGCGAATGGCGTTCGAAAGGGTCTCGCTGACGTCCAGGTTCAGGACGTCGCCAAATTCGTATGGACGGGAAATGCCGCCGGATTCGACGCCGGTGGAAAGGTCGCGCGTGTCGTGACGCCCAAAACTGCTGCGGCCCAGGGAGCCGAGCAAGTCCTGAAGCGTTTTGAATCCAAGAAAATCGATGGCCTTGTCCGTGATTTCAAAGCGCGCTTCCGTGTTGGTGTCCCGGGGCTGGCCCAAACTTCCGCCTGGGGTGTTTTGCGGAGGCGGCGTCACCTGCGGAGGCTGCTGGGGATTGATGAAGCCTTCCTGCCCCATGCGTTCGACCAACTTGTCGATCAGGTCGCGAACCTCTTCATTGTTGAGGGCGCCGGGATCCTGAAGCATTTCGCGCAGTTCGTCGCTCATGGCGTCTTCGGGGAAAAGATCGCCTTCCTGGAGTGCGCGGAGAATCGCTTCGCGCAAGGCTTCCATCGAACGGGAAGCGTCAAGCTCGGAAAGCCCGTAGAACTGCGATTCAAAGCCGCTCTGGAGCAGGAAATCGCCGAGGCGCTTCATCAGTTCGTCGAGGTCGACGGAGTCGGCGGGTTCACCTATGTACTTTCCGTATTTGATTACTTTCATTTCGTGGCCCTTGTGGTCTCTATATGCTGTGGTGGCCGGTCTAAAGACCGGCCACTACATTGGGGACCGAATCTTGCTTACTCCGCTTGAGAGCCTTCCTCGGGTTGAGATCCTTCCGCCCGGCTGAGATCCTTCGTCGGTCGCGGAGACCGACTCAGGATGACGACCCTTCGTCGGGTCGTCAATTATAATTGCGGCGCGGCCTGCTGACGGATTCCCGGGGTTCCGGTGTTCGCTGCTTTTCGGCGTAGAAGCCGCGCTCTTCGCTGCGGCCGATCCGCCGGTGCGCCCAAAGTCCTTCCAGGATCATCTCGGCAGCGGCTGCCGCCTGCGCTTCCTCCTTGCGGTCGGCTACGCCGAGCTTGGCGACATGCTCCAGCAAACCCTGAACCTTCGCGAGTTGCTGGTAGCGCTCCCTTGTGGACAGAAGGTCTGGAATTTTCAGTTCGCCGCCGGCTTCGAACCACTGGACGACTGGCTGAAAACTTACTTCGCCGAAGTATTTCGAGAAAATGCGGCCTACCGCGGTGCGAATCAACTCGCGGGCAATGACTTCCGCGCCCTTTAACTCACCTTCGTATTCCAATTCCATTTTCCCGGTGATCGAGGGAAGGGCCGCGTAAAGGTCGGCGATTCGGGCAACGGCGCGGCGTTCCCCGGCGCGCGCGGCGTGCTGCTCGGCGCTGCTGACGAGGCTTTCGAGGGTGGAGATCGGCAACCGCTGGCTGACGCCGGAACGCCGGTCCACGCGCTTGTCTTCGCGCGCCTGAAACGCAATTTCTTCCACCACTTCGCGGAGGTAATCCGGCACTTCCACGCTGATACCGGAGTCGCGCGCCGTCCAGGCTTCCTGTGTGGTGATGGCGATGCCCTCTTCGACGGTGGAGGGATAGTGGGTGCGAATCTCCGCGCCGATGCGGTCTTTGAGGGGCGTGATGATCTTTCCGCGCGCGGTGTAATCTTCGGGGTTGGCGGAAAAAACCAGCAAAACATCCAGCGGCAGGCGCAGCGGGTAGCCCTTAATCTGAATGTCGCCTTCCTGCATGATGTTGAACAATCCAACCTGGATTTTCCCGGCGAGGTCCGGAAGTTCGTTGATGGCGAAGATGCCGCGGTTGGCGCGTGGCAGCAGTCCGTAATGAATCGTCAATTCGTCGGAAAGATCGCGCCCCCCGCGTGCGGCGCGAATGGGATCCACATCGCCGATGATGTCGGCGATGGTCACGTCTGGGGTAGCGAGTTTTTCCACATAGCGCTGGTCGCGAGGCAGCCAGTTGATCGGCGTATTGTCGCCCTCGGCGGCAACGCGTTCGCGGCATCCGCGGCAAATAGGCTGGAGGGGATTGTCGTTGATTTCGCATCCGGCAATCACGGGAATTTCCGGGTCCAGAAACTGCAGCAGGCCGCGTAATATCCGGCTTTTGGCCTGGCCGCGCAAGCCCAGGAGAATAAAATTGTGGCGCGAGAGCAGGGCGTTGACGAGCTGCGGAATCACGGTGTCTTCATAGCCGTGCACGCCCGGGAAGAGCGGTTCGTTGCGCTCGATGGCCCGCAGCAGGTTGCGGCGGATTTCATTTTTCACGGAGACGCCGGCGGAACGCGAATCAAAGTCCGGAATGCGCTTCAATTCGCCGATGGTGCGCGGCTTCGGATGTCCTGCGGAATGCGCTGAGGTACTTGGCGTCATGGGGCCCCTGTCTGCGAACCACTCGCGATAGTCCGCGCACTGCTAATTCAAACCGTGCCCGTTGCCTCCGGCACTGTGTCTCATGGCCTTCTCTTTAAGTAGATGCGGCGCCCAGTCGCACAGGTACCTGAGCAGGCGTTCCTGCCTTTCCCGCTCCGTGCGCAGTTCCAGAATCTGTTGTTTGCACAGCAATTCGATGGGAAGTGTGGAGGCAATGGCGAAGGAAAGGCTGCCGTCTTCGGCTTCTTCCACATTGCGGGGCATGCTTTCGAAGAGCAGGGTGTGGCAGGTTTCGTATTCCTCAATCAACTTGCGCTTGCAATGGGCTTCGATGGGAGCCTCGCGGTCCTCCAGATAATCGATTTGCCCTTCGAGCAGGGGATCTTCGGTGAACAACTCCACGACTCGAAAGGGGTCACGCCCGACGGTGAGAATGTCCATCCGGCCATCCGGGTAGCGTTTGACGACTTCCAGGATTTCCGCGGTGCAGCCGACGTGGGTTACGCCGTCATCCATGGCCAGAAGCATGCCGAAGGGAGTGCGGCCGTCCAGGCAATCGCGAACCATGCGCCGGTAACGCGGCTCAAAAATGTGCAGAGGAAGCTCTTCGCCGGGGAAAAGAACGACGTTCAGAGGAAAGAGCGGTATGCGATCGGGCCGCATGGCTACAGACGCCCATGATAGCAGAGCGGCCAAGAAACGGGAAAACACTGCAAGGGCATGCTTGCCCAGGAAGTGAAGTCGAGAAGGTCAAACAGTTACGGCCACGGCGCGCAAATCCCTTGTCGGCTCGCCGCTCGGGCTATACTCTAACCGAGCGCAAAAACCGTATGTCACTACCCCCGATTTCCGTCGAGAAGATGAATCGCGCCGTCGTGGCGTACCTGGATGGGCGGCGACTGAAGGGTTACCTGTTTAATTTTTCAGCCCTCAAGGAGAGCTTCCGGCTTTTTTCTGACGGGCCTGGCGGGCAACAGTCAGGCACAGACGTTTTAATGAAGGACTTGAAGGCCATTTTCTTCGTGAAGGATTTTGCAGGCAATCCGGAGTACACCAACTCATCCAGCGTCAATGCGCCCAAGCACGGGCGCAAAGTGGTGGTGACCTTCCGTGATGGCGAAGAGATTACAGGAGCGACGGAAGCCTACAATCCTCAAAAACTGGGGTTCTTCATGTTTCCGCACGACGAGAATGGGAATAATTTGAGAGTGTTTGTAGTCAACAAAAACGTCCGCCAAGTCAAATTGAGCTAGCAATTGCGAAGTGAGAGCACGCGTCACGTATGGCGGGTCAGTTCGCGCGCCGTCCAGTCGCCGGTGGGATAGTACATCTGGATGCCGATGACGAAGGAATTGTCCTTATAGGGATGGCAGTGAACGATGCGGGCGCGCGAGTAGAGATTCCCCCGGATCGAACGCACCGATATTTGTTCATCGGGCTGCCAACTTTTCCGGGTAACGACCCTGGCGCCGTGGCAACTAATATCAAGGGTGGGTGCGATTTCCGAAGACACATTCCCCGGGCTGCTGAGGGTGACAAACATCTTCAGCGCAACGCGCTGTTCTTTCCGGCTCTTGGGTTCCGTGGACGCCACTTCCACTCCATTGGGCCGGGCGGTCCAACACAGGAATCTTAACAGCGGGGATAGATAGCGCAATGGTACGAAAGGGCAATCCGGAGGTTCGCATCCTGTACCTGGCTGGAGGCAAGTCTTGGCCCTGTAAGGCGATGCGATTACAATACGGCTGGCCAGGACTCTTGCGCGGACTGGCTAACCGGGGGTCATTCGTCCGATGGCGCTGCCCAATGCAAAGCATAAGATTATCGAGCACTACGACGTTGTCAGCCCTTACTACTACAAACTGTGGGGCGAGCATCTTCATCACGGTTACTGGATCCGCGGCGATGAATCGAAGGAGCTGGCGCAGCAGCAGCTGATCGAGCACCTGTCGCGCCTGGCACGGATTCCTCGTGGAGCGGCAATTCTGGACGTGGGCTGCGGCTTCGGCGCCAGCAGCCTCTATTTGTGCAAGAAATTTGATGCTACCTGTACCGGGATTACCATTTCCCAGGTGCAGGTGGAAATGGCCAACGCGGCGGCCGCCAGCGCCCAGGCCAACGCACAGTTCTGCCTGATGGACGCCGAAGCCATGACATTCGAAAAGCCCTTTGACGTGCTGTGGTCGGTGGAATCCATTTCGCATTATCAGGACCGGGCCAGGTTTTTCGCATCGGCTGCGAAACTGCTAAAGCCTAGCGGCATCTTCGCCCTCACGGATTGGTTCAAGAGGCCGGATCTATCCCGCGCCGATACCCGGAAGCTGATTCAACCGATCGAGAATGGGATGTTTGTGCGCCTGGAAGAACTTGGCCACTACGAGGAGTTCCTGCGTTCGAACGGAATGGAAATAGTGCGCCGCGAGGAATTAACGAAGCACTGCGCGCGCACATGGGATCTCTGTCTGGAAATTATCGCCGACACAGCTTTCTGGGCACTGGCCGCGAAGCAGGGCATGAATTTCGTCCGCTATCTGAATTCTTTCCGGGCTATGCGCGCCGGATTTTCTTCCGGGGCGTTCGTTTACGGCCTGCTGGTGGCGCGAAAAATCGATCCAACTACTCAAGCTGAGCCAGCAAGCCTTCCATTTCAGAGCGGGCATGCTGATTGCCCTGGCGACTAGCCGCGGCAATGCCTGCGTGCAGCAGGGCCTTCGCTTCTTCGGCGCGGTTGTGCTGCGCCAGGGTTTGCGCGTACATCTGATAGCCGGGCACGTAGTCCGGATTAGCGTCCAATAAAGTCTTGAAATGAGTTTCGGCGGCGGGAATGTCGCCTTCGCGCAGGCATTCGAGCGCGATGCCGTAGCGGGAAAATGCATCGCTGGGATTCTGAGCGAGAAATTGTTCCAGCTTTTGCCGGCGGGTTTTGTTTTGTTCGGTCATGGGCGTCTTGCGTATTATACGGGTAGGACAATTCCCGGCCAAAGGCGCCGCGCAAGGGAGAGCGATGAAGGAAAAGCACAAAGCGACACCCGCATTGATGGATGAGTGGAGAGAGAAGGGCAAGCCGGTGAGCGCGTCGGCATCGGAGATGGCGGAGGTGGTGCTGCCCGCGCAGACCAATGCGCTGGGGAAGTTGCTCGGCGGGCACGTTATGCACATGGTGGATATTGTTGCGGCCATGGCCGCCAGCCGGCACGCCAACAGCTACATGGTGACGGCCTCCGTGGACTACATCGATTTTCGCAACCCGGTGAACCTGGGGGAAATCGTGATGCTGAAATCGCAGGTGAACCGGGTGTTCACCACCTCGCTCGAGATCGGCGTGGAAGTATTTTCGGAAAACCTGCTGACCGGCGAGCGTAAGCATACGACCTCTGCGTATGTGACGTTTGTGGCGATCGACGAGTATACGCGCAAGCCGCGGCCCGTCCCGCCGCTGATTTTGAAGACCGCGGAAGAAAAGCGTCGCTGGCGCGAAGCCGCGAAACGCAGGGAGATCCGGCTGGCTCACCGGCAAAAAGAAAAAGGCTAGTTTGCGAAGCTGACGCGAACCTCGCCGGCAACTTTCATGGCCTGCTCGACGCAGGTGCCGATGGCGGGACCATTGAGGTAGTTTCCCGAAAAAAAGAGTCCGGGAAAGCGGGAGCGGAGGGATTCAATCGCCGCAATTCTGGAAGTGTGGCCCAGGTTATATTGGGGGATTGCTCGCTGCCAAATCGTTACGTTGCTGAAAACCGGTTCCTTGCGCAGTCCCAAAAGCGGCGTCAATTCACGATGAACCTGGGCCACAAGTTGCTCCGGTGATTTGTGGACGGCGCCAGGATCTGTTGCGCCACCGACAAAACTTGTCAGCAGGGACTGCCCATCCGGCGCTCGCCCGGCAAAAAGGGAAGAGTTCCAAACCGTTCCGAGAATGCTGAGGCCTGATGAGCGCGGAACCAGAAAACCAAATCCCGCCAGGATATCGCCGACATCGCCCGTGCGGTAGCCGAGCGAAACAACGGCGACTCCGGCATATGCAATCGCGCTGAGTTGCGCCGCGAAACCCAGATCCAGCGGCTCCAGCAGCCGGGCAACGGTTTCCGTCGGCACTGAAAGAATCAGGCGCTCCGTGTCCAGGGCCTCTTCGCCGCGGGGGCCGCGCAGGCCCACACGAAAACGCGCCGCTTTGGGTTCCTGGCCGGAGTCGAGCGCCTCGATGCGTGTAACCGTGGTGCCGCACTCCAATCGTTCGGCGAGACGAGAAGCGATGGCGCGGATCAGTGTCTCGTTACCTTCGCGAAACGATTGCAAGGTGGGCTTTTCCCTCGGTGGCCGGGGCTGGATGCCGTTTTCCGCCTTGCGCTGCCTCATCACCTTGAACACGCCGCGGGTTACGCTTCCAGCGGCTTTTTCCGCTTCGTAGAGAATCGGGAAAGCCGCGCGCAGGCTTAATTTCTCTGGATCGCCAGCGTAGATGCCGGATACGAACGGACCTACCAGTTGATCCAAGAGAGTTCCCGAAAATTTTCGGCGGACAAAACTGGCGACAGACTCGTCGGGCTCCGGCGATTCGCTACTGCCGAAAATATCGCGGAGAATGGCGGTGCGCGTTCCGCCGCTCATGAAGGAGGAAGCGAGCAATCCGGGGCCCATCGGAACCTGCTGAAGTTTGCCGTCGAGCAGGACGTAGCGCGGTGCCCTGGGGTCGGCAAGGACGCGTTCCTCCAGAATGCCGAGGTCGCGGCACATCGCGGAGATGAAACCATTTCCGCTGAAGCTTTGCGGGCCGCACTCGATCAGATAGCCGTCGCGCTTCAGCGACTGAATGACGCCGCCGGGACGCGCCGCCGCTTCCACCACGCGCGTGGCTATGCCCGCTTTTTGCAACGCATAGGCCGTGGCGAGCCCGGAAATGCCCGCGCCCACGACGAGAGACTCAACTCGAGCAGACATGTGTGGCCCCTGTAGCGGCTAGAGGGTTTTGGAAAAGAGCGGCCGCGCGGCCAACTGCTGCTTCTCCAGATATGGGTCGAAAACCATGGCCAAGTTGCGGATGAAAATCCGTCCGAGCCAAGCCGCGCGGATTTCCTTGTCGTTGATGACCACCAGGCCATCCTCCTGCGGCATCTTCAGGTGCTCCAGTTCGGACGCGAAGTATTCGTCGAAGTTTATGCTGAAGTGTTTTGAAATTTCGTCCTTAACGATGACGGTGTGGCAGAGCAAGCGGCTGATCACCTCGCGGCGAATGACGTCGTCCTGCGAGAGGTGATAGCCGCGCATGGTGGCGACGCCGCGCTGCTGGACGCTTTTCTCCCAAGCGGGCAGGTCGCGGTGGTTCTGCGCGTACGTTTCCTGAATGCCGCTGATGGCGGTGATACCCATGCCGTAAAGGTCCGCGCCGGCTTTGGTGGTGTAACCCTGGAAGTTGCGGTGAAGCGTGCGATTGCGCTGCGAAACGGCGAGTTCGTCGTTTTCCTTCGCAAAGTGGTCCATGCCGATGTAGAGATACCCGGCCTCTAGAAAATGCAGCAGGCCGCTGCGGAAAATGTCGAACTTTTTCATCCCCTCGGGCAAATGTCCGACAAAGGAACCCTGCTGCTTTTTGAGCCAGGGCACGTGCGCGTAGCTGAACATGGCGATGCGGTCGGGCGAGAGGCTGACAACCTGCTCGACGGTGTGCGCGAAGCTTTCCGCTGTCTGATAGGGCAAGCCGTAAATCAAATCCACGTTGATGCTGTCGAATCCAAGTTCGCGCGCGATGGCAATCAGGTCGCGTGTCTGTTCATAAGGCTGAATGCGGTGGATGGCCTTCTGAACTTCTTCCTTGAAATCCTGAACTCCCATGCTCAAGCGGTTGAAGCCCATCGTGCGCAGTATTTCCATATGCGCGCGGGAGGTTACGCGTGGGTCGACTTCGATGCCGATCTCCGCGTCGGGGGCAAAATGGAACCGTTCGCGCGTGTAGCTGAATAAATCCTCGATCTGCTCCGGCGAAAGATACGTCGGCGTGCCGCCGCCCCAGTGGAATTGGGAAACCTGGCGATCGCGGGAAACGCGGCCGGCAATGTGGTCGATCTCTTTTTTCAGAATATTCAGGTATGGTGGCGTGCCGCTCTTGTCTTTGCGGATGATCACGTTGCAGGCGCAAAACAGGCACAGGCTCTCGCAGAAGGGAAGATGCATGTAGAGAGAAACGGGGCTGCGCTTAGCTTCGGCGGCCTGCATGGCGGCTTCGAAGTCGTCCGGGCCATAGGCCTCGTTCCACACCGGCGCAGTGGGATAGCTGGTGTAGCGCGGGCCGGGGCGGTTGTAGCGGGTGACGAACTCCTCTCCCACGGAGAGTTCCGCCTGCATCTCCCGCAACGATGGATTCATGCTCGGCACGGCGCTTGCCTCCTGCGCCTAACGGCGCGTCTGCACCGCGGGCTGCGCTTGCTGCAGCGCGGCCTGCTGGCCGGTGTGAATGAATAATTGCGCGTTTTCCACTGGGGTATGCTGCAGAATCCCGTGGCCCAGATTCAAGATGTGCCCGTGGCCGGATAGTTCGGCGGCAATGTCCAGAGTGGCGTGGCGGATTTTCTCAGCGGGCGCAAACAAAATCGCCGGGTCAAGGTTTCCCTGCAAAGCCACATGCGGCCCGGCGAGTTTGCGAACCTCGGCTAGTGGAATGCGCCAGTCCACGCTCAAAACGTTTGCTCCCGCCCAGACGACCGCAGGCATCAGGTGATGCGAGGCTTTGGTGTAATAGATGACCGGGACTCTGTTTCCGAGGCCTGCGATGATTTCCTGCACCGCGGGTAACACAAAATCCGTGTAATCCTTCAAATCAAGCTCGCCGCACCAGGTATCAAACAGCTGCACCGCGGAAACACCCGCGGCAATTTGCGCTTTCAGATAAAGAATGGTGGCTTGGCCGATCTTGTGCAACAGCTCGCGAAAAACCTTGGGCTCGGTGTAGAGAAAATTCTTGACCGTGGCGAAGCCTTCTTTGGTGCGGCCCTCCACCATGTAACACGCCAGGGTCCAGGGCGAAGCGGCAAAGCCCAGCACCGGAACATCCGGCCCCGCCTGTTTCACGGTCCGCCGAAGCGCCTCCATCAGAAAGCCGGTCTCCACTTCCGGATCGAAAATATGCAGTTTTCGAACGTCCGCTTCGGACCGCACCGGCTCCGGCAAATTCGGGCCCTTGTCTTCCAATTCAAGCGGCAGTCCCATCGCTTCCGCCGGGATCAGAATGTCGGAGAAAATAATAATCGCGTCCACGCCCAGCCGGCGAAATGGCTGCATCGAAACTTCGACGGCGAGGTCCGGCGTCTTGCAGACCTCCAGAAAGGAATGTTTGGCGCGGATTTCGCGGTATTCGGGCAGGTAGCGGCCGGCCTGCCGCATCATCCACACGGGCAGCCGCGGAACGGGTTCGCACCTTGCGGCGCGAATAAACAGCTCCTTGCGTGTCAATCCAGCGGCCTCGTTGGTCATAAGATCTGTCGTCACAGAATAACAAATCTGCCAGCTTCCCGCCCCGGAAGAAAGGTTTTACCTCGCCACCAAGAGGCATACGCCGGGGTGATTGTGATGAAGCCTCGGAAGTCCTCAGGCCTGGAAGGCCAGAGATACACGATCTTTATGGGCCAAATTATGGGCTTCCTCTATGGTTGAGAATGCTTGGTCAATGGAAGAACCTTGCGACTAGGCTATACTGAGGCTATCTGAGATGTCGCGCAGGCCAGGGGATGAGTACGCGCTCCCTCCGCCACGTCCCGGCAAGGACCCGAGCCGATGAATCATATCTTTGTGATCTTGACGGTGCTGGCCTACCTGCTGAGCATGGGCCTGTACATGGGCTTTCTCTCGGGCGGAAAAGAGTTGACCGGGCGCCTGGCTACCCTGTTGATGTTTATAGGTTTAGTCTGCCATTACCTGGCACTACTGGCGCGGGCCAAGGCGCTGCATTCCGTCCCGTACCATGACCTGCAAGGGTCGATGTCTTTGTTCGGCTGGCTGCTGGCAGTTACTTACCTCTGTCTTGAGATTTACCACCGCCAACGCACGGTCGGAGCGTTTGTCGTCCCCATCATTTTGGCCTTTTTTCTTGCCGCCACGTTTGCCCCGGATCATCCGCCCACGCCCACCGAAGTACATGGAGTAGTTTTCGCACTGCACGTCACGCTGAGCATTTTGGCTTACGCTGGATTTGCCCTTTCCTGCGTGCTCAGCCTGATGTTCTTGGGTGAAGAGCGGCTGCTACGCAAGCGCAAGGTTGGAGATATTGTCTGGCGATTGCCCTCGCTCGAACTGCTCGAACGCATGAGCCATACCAGCGTCCTCGTCGGCCTGGTCACCATTGCAGCCGGCACCGCGCTGGGATTCCTCGCGGTCGATCGCCAGGCCGGGCAGCACTGGTATTTCGATCCCAAATACATTGTTACGCTGGTGGTGCTGCTGCTTTACGCAGCGTATTTCCAACTGGCGCGCACAACGGCGTGGAGAGGCGCGAGGGCCTCCAAATTGTGCGTATTTAATTTTGTTCTCGTGGTGCTGAGCTTTACGGTCGTGAATCTCTACTTTTCCGCGCATCACCGGTATTTTTAGGAGCGCATTTCGCCCAGCATGGAGATCGTACTCGTTGGACTGAACTTTCGAACGGCGCCCGTTGAGGTGCGGGAAAAGGTGTCGTTCTCTGGCGAGCAGGCGCAACGCGCGGCGGAAGAACTTCGCTCTTGCGGGATACTGGAAGAAACTTTGGTGCTTTCCACGTGCAATCGCAGCGAAGTGTATGGGGTCCGTTCCAGCGCGACCCATGAATCGGCGGGAGCGCTTTCCTCTTTTCTCAGCAAGTTTCACGAGGTGCTTCCCGACCAGCTGAATCCATCTCTCTATCACCATTACGACCACGACGCGGTTCGGCATCTTTTCCGCGTTTCGGCTGGGCTTGAATCCATGCTCCTGGGAGAGGCGGAAATCCTGGGGCAGGTACGCGAAGCGTATTTGCGAGCGCACGAGGGCCATGTCACCGGTCCCGTGCTGAATCGGTTGTTTCAAGGCGCGCTCGAAATCGGGAAGCGCGTTCGAGCCGAAACCGAGCTTGGCACTCGCCCGATGGGTGTCGCATCCGCCGGGATTAAGCTCGCCGAGCGCATTTTTGGAAAGCTTCAGGATCGCAGCGCGCTTGTACTTGGCGCGGGCACGATCAGCGAACAGGTTGTTTCCCAGTTGCGCGACCGCAAAATCAAAAACCTCTACCTGATGAATCGTTCGAGGGAAAAGGCGGAGGAGTTCGCCAAACATTACGATGGCAAAGTGCTGGAATGGGGCGAGTGGGACGCTTCGCTGAAATTTCCCGACGTTGTTGTGACCGCCGTCGGGGTGCAGGATTTTGTGGTGACCCGGCCGATGGTGGAGCGGGCGATGGCCTCGCGCGGGAATCGCGCCCTCTTTCTGATGGACCTGGGCATGCCCCGCAACGTTGACCCCGCGGTGGCCGAGATTTATAACGTCTATTTGTACTCGCTGGACGATTTGACGGAAATTGTGAATCAGAATCGCGATGCCCGGCAGAGCGAAGTTCCCAAGGCGGAATCGCTGGTAGAAGATCATGTGGCGAAATTTATTTCCTGGCAGGCCAGCGTGGAATTGACCGGCGTGCTGGAATCTCTGCGCGGCAGCCTGAGGCAACGCCGCGCGAATTTTCTGCAGGAGCGGCTTTCCGGCATGAACCACTTCAGCGGGGAGGACCGGGAAAAAATCGGGGTCTTGATGGACGAATTGATCGAACATCTGCTTTTGCATCCCGCGGAGCGGCTTCGCACTGAAAAAGAGTTGCGCCGCAAGATTCAGAACGTCGAAGCCATTCGGGATTTGTATTTGTCCGACCGGGAGAAACCGTGAAGCCGCTTCGCATCGGAACAAGAGGCAGCATGCTGGCCCGCTGGCAGGCTGAATTTGTTCGCAAGCAACTCTTTCAGCTCACCGGCGTCGAGGCCGAGATCGTGATCATCAAAACCACCGGCGATCAGATGCAGCAGCAACCCCTGACGCAAATCGGAGGGAAGGGAATTTTCATCAAGGAATTGGAAGAAGCGCTGTTGGAGGAACATGTGGATCTCGCTGTGCACAGCGTGAAAGATATTCCCACGGAAACGCCTGGCCGGCTGCAATTTCCCGCGGTTTGCCGCCGCGACGATGTGCGCGATTGCCTGGTTTCACACACCGGAACTTTACTGAGGAACCTGAAACCAGGCGCCCGCGTAGGCACCGGCAGCCTGCGCCGCCAAGCTCAGTTGCGGCACTATCGCCCCGACCTGGACTTCCGCGAGCTTCGCGGCAATGTGGACACTCGGCTCCGCAAGGTGGAAAGCGGCGAATATGATGCCATCGTGCTTTCCAAGGCCGGACTCGACCGGCTGGGCTGGAGCCAGAAAATTACCGAACCGATTTCAACGGAGATTTCGCTGCCGGCCGTCGGGCAGGGCGCCATCGCTATCCAATCGCGCGTGAGCGATCGCGACGCCGATGAATTCCTGTCCAAGCTGAACGACATGGAAACGCGCACGGCGATTATCGCGGAGCGCGCGCTGCTTTCCGCCATGCAGGGAGGATGTCAGGTTCCGATTGGCGCTTGGGCGCGAATGGAGCGCGCCGAACTGGTGATGGAAGCAGTCGTGTGCTCCGTGGATGGCGTACAGTATGTTCGCGAAAAAGCGACCGCCTCGCCGGACCAGGCCGCGCAACTCGGCGAACATCTGGCCCGCGTTCTTGTGGAAGGCGGAGCGCGAACGATTCTGGAAGAGGTGCAGCGCGCCCGTGGTTGAGAAAAATCACAAGCCGCTGGCAGGGAAGCGCGTGATAGTGACGCGCGCGCTTGAACAGAGCCAGTCGCTGGTGGAGGCCTTGCGTGCGGTTGGCGCTGAGCCGATACTATTGCCTCTGCTGGTCTTTGCGCCTCCTGATGATCTTTCAGAACTTGACGATTGCCTGAAGCATGGAACCCGATTCGATTGGGTGCTTTTTACGAGTCAAAACGCTCTGCGAGCTGTCCAGCAGCGGTGTCTGGCATTGGGCGTATCACTCGATCAGATATTTTCCGGCGTGAAAATCGGCGGTGTGGGCACCGCGACGGCCGATGCGGTGCGAGCCGCGGGCTTAAGCATTACCTACCTTTCCGAGATCCACAGTGGCCGCGGACTGGCGGAAGCACTTGCGGCCACGGTTAAAGGGAAACGCATTTTTTTGCCGCGGAGCGATCGTGCGGATACGGCAATGGCGGAGATCTTGACGCTCCACGGCGCGTTCGTGACGTCCGTCATTGCCTATAAAACACTGGCTTCAAAACTGGATCCCGATCAGACACAGGAGAAATTGTTTCGTGGCGGGGCAGACGCTGTCCTGTTTTTTAGTCCGTCGGCGGTGCAGAATCTTCGTGCTCTTCTTGGAGCAGACCGGTTTCGCAAACTTGCCCAAATCATGGCATTCGTGGCGATTGGCCCAGTCACCGAACAGGAGTTGATCAAGGAAGGGATAGGCAAGATCCAGCTATCCGCGGACACAAGCGTGGCCGCTGTCGTCGCAACCCTGGAAGAATATTTTGCAAAGGCAGGCCAGCATCAGCCTGCGGGAGCTAAACAAGGATGAGTTTTCCCATTCAACGCCCGAGACGCCTGCGCGGCAGCGAAACTCTTCGCGGCCTCGTCCGTGAAACTCGTTTGACCCCCGCCGGTTTCGTTTACCCGATGTTTGTCTGCCCCGGCACGAAGGTTCGCAAGGAAGTCAGCTCCATGCCCGGGGTTCACCAGCAATCCGTGGATCAGATTGTTGAAGAGTGCCGCGAGGTGGAAGCGCTTGGCATACCCGCCGTCATTCTATTCGGCTTGCCCGAGAGCAAAGACGCTCGCGGCACGAGTTCGCTGGCAAAAACGGGCGTGGTCCAAAAAGCGATTGAAGCGATCAAGGCCGCTAAGCTGAATCTTCTGGTGATTACCGACGTCTGCCTTTGCGAATACACGGATCACGGACACTGCGGAGTTATCGAACACGGCGATATTTTGAATGATCCTACACTGGAAATTCTGGCGCAGCAGGCGTTGTCGCATGCGCGGGCGGGCGCGGACATCGTCGCGCCATCCGACATGATGGACGGGCGCGTCGCCGCGATCCGCACGCTTCTTGACGGCAACAAGTTTGAAAATGTTCCGATCCTCGCGTACGCCGCGAAATATTGCTCCGGCTTTTACGGTCCTTTCCGCGAGGCTGCTGACTCCGCGCCGAAATCCGGCGACCGCCGCAGCTACCAGATGGATCCCGCCAATGCCCGCGAAGCCTTGAAAGAAGTCGCGCTGGACATCGAAGAAGGCGCGGACATCGTGATGGTGAAGCCCGCGCTTCCTTACCTCGACATCATCCGCGCCGTGCGCGAGCGTTTTGACGTGCCGGTCGGCGCGTACAACGTCAGTGGCGAATTCGCGATGGTCAAAGCAGCGGCGCAAAAAGGCTGGATTGAGGAGAAGCGCGTAGTTCTGGAAATACTGACCGGCATTCAGCGAGCGGGCGCCGATATCATCCTGACCTACCATGCGAAAGACGCAGCCCGCTGGCTGAAATCCTGAGTTTCGAAAAAGGTGCCCGATGAGTGCGACGCAAGCGCAGGCAAAACCCGATCGCCGCCGTTCGAAGGAAATCTTTGAGAAAGCGGAAAAAGTTCTCGTCGGAGGCGTCAACAGCCCGGTGCGCGCGTTTCGTTCCGTGGGCGGCGACCCGCTGATTATCGAGAAGGGAAGCGGTCAATACCTTTACGACGCGGACGGCAATGAGCTTTTGGATTACGTCGGCTCGTGGGGCGCGATGTTGCTGGGTCACGCGCATCCCGCGGTGAACGCGGCCATCGCCGAACAAGCGCGGCGCGGCACAAGCTTCGGCGTCACCACAGAACTGGAACTGCAACTCGCCACGCTGATTACGAAGGCCATCCCCTTCATCGAAAAAATCCGCTTCGTTTCGAGCGGCACCGAAGCCACGATGAGCGCCGTCCGACTGGCGCGGGGAGTCACCAAGCGCGATCTGATCATCAAGTTTGAAGGCTGCTACCACGGACATGCCGACAGCTTTTTGTCACAAGCGGGTTCCGGCCTCGCCACGCTTGGCATCGCCGAATGTCCCGGAGTTCCGCAGGCTCTGGCCGCGCTGACGCTGAATGTTCCCTACAACGATCTGCCTGCTGTGGAAAGAGTCTTTGAGGAGCACAAGAATAAAATTGCCGCCGTCATCGTCGAACCCATCGCCGCGAACATGGGCGTGGTCCTTCCGAAAGAAGGTTTTTTGCAGGGGGTTCGCGACCTGACGCGCAAACACGGCGCGCTGCTGATCATCGACGAAGTGATCACCGGCTTCCGCTTGCAGTATGGCGCGGCGCAAACTCTTTTGGGTCTCGAAGGCGACTTGACCACCATGGGTAAAATCATCGGCGGGGGCGTTCCGGTTGCGGCGTATGGGGGCCGCGCCGAATTGATGAACAACGTTGCGCCGCTGGGGCCGGTCTATCAGGCGGGCACGCTGGCCGGCAATCCGCTGGCGATGAGCGCCGGTATCGCCACGCTGAACGAACTGGCCAAGCCGGGCCTGTATGACGGCGTCAACGCGCTCGCCAGGAAGCTCGTCCACGGATTGCGTAACGCCCTGGCTGGCGCGGGAATCCCCGCGCAGGTCAACAACATCGGCTCGCTCTCCACGATCTTCTTTGCGCCGGATCCTGTCACCAATTACGACGGCGCCAAGCGCTGCGACACAAAACTCTATGCACGTTATTTCCGCGAGATGCTCAACCGCGGAATTTTCCTTGCGCCTTCGCAATTCGAAGCCGCCTTTGTTTCCGCGTCCCATACACCTGCCGATATCGAACGCACCATTTTGAGCGCGCAGGAAGTGCTAAAATTCATTGCGGCCCAGCCGTCGGCATAAATCCACCAAAAGAGGAAACCCCGATGCACGAAGTGCTCGAAGAGCATGCGCACCATCATGAAGAAGAGCCGTGGACACTTCCCGTCGCTATCACTATCTCCATTCTCGCCGTATTGGTAGCCATGGCTACGCTGATGGGACACCGCTCCAGCATCGAAGCGGTGCTTCTTCAGACCCAGGCGAGCGATCAGTGGGCGTTCTACCAGGCGAAAAACATCCGCCTGCACGAGATGCAGAGTGTTGCGGACCTGATCGGAGTCCTCGACCGGGGCGAAAAAGAAAAAGCCGAAGCTTTGCGCGAGAAGTATAAAACCGAGATCGAGCGCTACGAGAAAGACAAAGACCAGATCAGCGAGAAGGCCAAGGAACTGGAAAGCGAGCGCGCCGTCGTCTCCCGCAAGGAAGACCGTTTCGATGCCGGAGAGGTTGTGCTCGACATCGCCCTGATCATCTGCTCCCTCACGCTGCTTACAAGAATCAAAGCCTTCTGGTATTCGGGGATGGCTATTGGCACCACGGGTTTTTTTATCGGCATCAGCGGCTTTTTCATCCACTGAGTCTTGCGCGCGGCGCAAAATCTAAGCGATAGATGGCGGACGATTGCCCCGTAGGAGAGCCAACTCTTCCTTCAACCGGTCAATGCGGTCCAGCAGTTCCTTGTGCCGGATCGCATCCGCGTCTGGCTTCTTGCCGAGGAAGGACAGGGTGCCACCCGGCTCCAGGATGCACTGGTCGACCTCGCTGAGCGATCCGAATCCCTGCTTGCGCGCCGCCGCTTCCAGTTGCGCGGTGGTGATCAATTCCTTTCTCAAATGCTCTGGCCGTACCTTTCCGCCCTCAATCAGCACGTCTGCCTTGCCTTCCACAATCTGGTCCAGGTTTTTGTGTTTGTACAGGAAGCGCACCGTCAGATAATTCATCGTCAGCAGCGAAGTGGCGCCAATCAGCCCGCCCGACACGGTATTATCGTCGCCGATGATCGCGTTCTGCACGGTGTTCGACAGCGTCAGCAGCACTACGAGGTCAAAGGGGTTCAACTGAACCAGTTCTCGCTTCCCAGAGAGCCTCAGCATAATCACCAGGAAAACGTACACGATGACTGGCCGCAAAATTTTTTCAAGTAGCGGCAACGTAATCACGAACATGTCTTTCCAGATTCCGTGCATGTCGGCAAACCTCCAGGAGCCGGCCTTGGGCTCGGCAGTTCGTGCAGATTCAACTGCTTACGGATACGGAGAGTAGCACGACCCCCATCCGGGCTGGCACCCCAAGGCCTCACACCCTGTCCAATCGGGCAGGTATTCATTCGCAACTCGTTCCCTTTGTGGGGTATACGAAACGCACGGCCTTGGATACAGTTAATAAAAGACGAATCATTTCCATCTAGCTTGTTTTGTTCGATGTCGATCCCTGGAGGCTTCCGTACGTTCCGCCGGCGGTTCTGCGTTTGTGCCGGCTAATGAAGCGACAATTAAATGGCCCAGAGAATTGTCACGGAGCCCGGAATCGCTCTCGGGACCGCACAACTTGCCTCGTTGCTGGACTCCACCCGGGAAATCATCGCCGTACTCTCCGTGGATGGCACCCTGCAATTTGCTAATTCCACTTTCCAGACCAGTTTGGGGTATCGCCCCGACGAGCTTATCGGCCGCAGCCTTCACGCCCTGGTGCACTCCTCTGAAGTGGGCCCCATTCGCACCCTATTGAAGCAAGTCGCCGGGCTGAATGGCGCGCCCCTCAGCTTTCGCTGCCGCTTCCGCAGCGGCGACGCTTCCTGGCGGTGGTTCGAAATCACCTGCCGGAGCCGGCTTGGAGATCCCGCGATTGAAGGGATCCTGCTGCATGGCCTGGACGTCACGGAACTGCAGCGAATGGAATCCGAGCGTCAGGTGATTTCCGATATCGTGCACGCGCTGAACCAGACGGCCAACCTGGACCAGCTGCTGAACCGGATTCACGTCGCGCTGAAGCGCATTTTATCCGCCGGGAACTGTTTCGTCGCGCTTCACAATCCTCAGGACGATGTATTTGAATTTCCGTTTTTTGCAGACGAATACGACGTCGCGCCCCCGCCGCAAAAAGTGGACCGCAGTTGCACGGCGTATGTTTTTCGCACAGGAAAAGCAAATCTGATCCCACAATCCGATTTCGACCGCTTGGCGGCCCTTGGGGAAGTGGAACTGGTGGGTTCGCCTTCACCCGCCTGGCTTGGTGTTCCTTTGAAGACGCCCACCGCCACCATCGGCGTTCTGGTCGTGCAGCACTACCAGAATGAAAATGCCTACGACCAACGCGACCTCGAGTTTCTGGATTCCGTCGGCGGGCACATCGCCCTGGCCATCGAACGTCGCCGCGCCGAAGAAGAATTGCGCAAGAGCGAATCGATGCTCAGCCTGCTGTTCGAGCACAATCCGCTTTCCACATGGCTCTATGATGTTGAGACTTTGCGATTCCTGCGCGTCAATCAAGCGGCCGTGGCCCAGTATGGGTACACTCAAAACGAATTCGAATCCATGACCATCCTGGAGGTTCGCCTGGGGGCCGAGCGCGCCGGTGCGGAAACGTATTTGCTGGAGATGAAGGCGGACGCCGAAGAGCACGGATTCTGGGTGCATCAGGGCAAGGATGGAAAGACATTTGAAGTCGAACTGATTTCGCACGAACTGGTTTATGCCGGCCGGCGAGTACGCCTGGTCGTGGCCCAGGACATCAGCGAGCGCCGCCATCTGGAGCTGCAATTGCGCCAGTCGCAAAAGATGGAAGCCGTCGGGCGCCTGGCGGGCGGCGTCGCGCACGATTTCAACAATCTCCTGATGGTCATCAAGGGGCACACGGAGTTGCTGCTGGGCGCGCTGGCTCCCGGCGATTCCATCGCGCGCAAAATCGAACAGATCGATCGCTCCGCCGACCGCGCGACCACGCTGACGCGGCAATTGCTGGCCTTCAGCCGATTGCAGGTCTTGCAGCCCCAAATCATCAGTTTGAATTCCGTCGTGGAAGAGATGGGCAAGCTCCTGCCCCGGCTGATTGGCGAAGACATCGAATTGGTCCTGCGTCCCGGCCAGAACCTCGGCACCATTCGTGCCGATGCCAGCCAGATGGAACAGGTGATCATGAATCTGGCCGTCAATTCGCGCGATGCCATGCCGACCGGCGGGAAACTTTTGATCGGCACGCGCAACTGCGACCTTGATCAGTCCTACACCGCCAGCCATCCGTTGATGAAGCCCGGCGCTTACGTTTTGCTCGACGTCACCGACACGGGCACCGGCATGGACGAAGAAACTCAGGCACACATCTTCGAGCCATTCTTCACCACCAAGGAAAAAGGAAAAGGCACGGGCCTCGGCCTGGCGACCGTGTACGGGATCGTCAAACAAAGCGGCGGCTTCATCTGGGTTTACAGCGAATTGGGGAAGGGAACGTCTTTCAAAATCTATCTTCCGCGCGTCAACGAAGCGGAAGTGCGAGTGGGCACGCCGAAGCCGGTCGCCGAACTTCCCGCGGGCACGGAAACCGTGCTGCTGACCGAAGACGAACAGGACGTCCGCGAAATCGCGCGCGAATTTCTGGAATCGGGCGGCTACAAGGTGATCGAAGCAAAGAACGGCAAGGAAGCCATCGCCATCGCCGCCGAGCACCGCGGCAAGATCGATCTACTCGTCACTGACATGGTTATGCCGGGAATGACCGGGCAGGAACTCGCCGTGAAGCTGCAGCAGGAGCACCCCGGTCTTTCGGTTGTCTTCATGTCCGGCTACAGCGAGCATGCCGCCACGGAAATGGCCAACGCCGACCCATCCGTGCGTTTGTTAACCAAGCCATTCAGCCGTGGCGCAATCCTTCGCACTGTCCGCGAAATCCTGGAGACTTTTAAAAAATCGTAGAAACACTGGTGTAGCTCACCCCTTCAGGGGTGAGATTTATCCTTGCACTGACGAGGTTGTGACTCGGTAATGAAAAGCCTCAGGCCTAAAGGCCTGAGCTACAGCTTCGGATGCTTTTTATGCCAGGTCGTCGTCTGCTGGAATATCCGCCCGGCCTGTAACACAGCCGCATCATCTCCGGCGCGTCCCACAAACTGCAATCCCACCGGCAAATTTTTGTCCGTAAATCCGCAGGGTACGGATAGCGCCGGCAGGCCGCAAAGATTCCCAATCCCGCCCAGCGGATCTGCGAACGAAAGGCCGGTAACCAGATTCAAATTCAGGGGAGTCGCCGCCACCGGCAACGTAGCCGTGGCCAGCACATCGTACGAATCGAACATCTCGGTCATCTTCTTCTGCAGAATGTCGCGAATGCGCAGCGCCGTCGTGTAATCCGCTCCCGAAACGCTTTGACTGACGTATCCGCCCAATCGCCCTACCGGGTCGTTCAGCTCCTTTGCCCGCCCCGAACGAATCAGTTGCGAAAAAGCGGAACCCGCTTCTCCAGACAAAATCAATGTCGCCGCATCCTCCCACGGCCCCTCGGGCAGCGCGGCATTCTTGATGGAAGGGAAATGATGTTTCAGCGCGGTCTTCGCTGCCTCCATGATTTTCCCGATACCCGGATCGTATTGTTTCCACGCGTTGGTCAGCCACCCGATCCGCAGACTCCGGCCCTTCAAATCCGCCGCGGGTGAATGTGTGAAGGCCGCCTTGTCTACAGGCAGGGTGCTGCGGTCCAGAACGTCGTGTCCCGCAATCGCCGCAAAGATATTCGTGCAATCCTCGGCGGAGCGCGCCAGCGGTCCGATTTTGTCCATCGAGTAGGACAACGCCATTGCCCCGCGCCGGCTCACCCGTCCGTACGTCGGGCGAAAACCGCTGACGCCGCAAAACGCCGAAGGGCAGACGATCGAGCCCCAGGTTTCCGTCCCGATCGCGAATCCCGCAAGTCCCGCCGCGACAATCGCGCCCGATCCCGAGGACGACCCGCACGTCCAGCACTTGGTGTCCCAGGGATTCTTTGCCTCGCCTTGCAACGAAGCCGAGGCGTAGGCATAGCCCATTCCGCCGGCCAGTTCGATCATGGCCGCCTTGCCCAGCAGGATCGCGCCAACGTTATGCAGGTGTTCGATCACAGTCGCGTCGTAATTAAATACCTGATCGGCAAACGGCTTCGCGCCCCAGGTGGTCGGAATTCCTTTCACGGCCAGCAAATCTTTTGCCGCGTAGGGAATTCCATGCAGCGGACCACGGTAATGACCCCGCTGAATGTCCTTCTCCGCCGCGCGTGCCTGCTCCAGCGCCAGATCGGGAGTGAGCCGCGCATACGCGTTCAGCTTCGGCCCCAGCGCCTGGCTGCGCGCCAGGTAGCTTTCCGTCAATTCAACGGGCGAAATCTGCTTGGATTGGATCTTCTTCGCCAGTTCGCCAACGGATAGGTAAAGCACTTGCTCGTTGAGCATTCGTCGTTTCCTCAGGATTTCTTCGCCGGCGCGGCTGCCTGCGGCTGAACGGGTTTCTTTTCGCGTTCCACCAGCGGCTTCAGATAAAGCGCCGGTGCATCCCCATTTTCGAGCGAGAAGGCACGTACTTTGTCGAGGCTCGACTGTGTTACCAGGTTCATCTCGCGCAGGGACGCTTTTTCCTCGGCGCTGAACCGGCTGCCATACTGGCTTAAAATCTGCTGGTAACGCGCCTCCGCCTCCGCCTGGCTCTCCGCCGAGAGATTTGGATGTGCTGGCGCTTCCTGCGGCAGGGGCGTCAGCAGAGGCGTTGCAAACACGCTCGCGGCCGGCGCAATCGATGCGCTTGCCGAAAGCAGCGCCGCCCTCCGCGCAAACTGCCGCCTCGATATGCCGCCCTTCCTCGGTTCATTCATCACGCGTTCCCCTTGCGATGTACAAATTCCACCCAAATTCAGCGTCTGCCGAGGCTACTGAATTCGGCGAAACGCGTCAACTGGTCCTCGGGATAGATGTGTCGTTAGCCTGAGAGGAAAAGCCGGAGACGCGATAAATTCGCTCAGTGCGAAATTGCCTCGGGCTTCCAATCGGCCAATCACTCGCCGACCCAGGCTGCGGGAGTTGGCAATCGTCTCTGGGGAGCGCTAGTTCCGGTTCAGTTACGATAATGAAGTATTGTCTTGCCTTTTTAATAGCTATGGCGTAAAAGGTATCAAATTAGAGGTTTTTAAGCTTTAGCAAGAAAAAACTCCGGGAGTCTGTTGCATCCGAAAGGGGGGCAACGTGACTTCATGCTTCCAAGTTCGTGGGATACGTGACCCGATTCGCGAGGTGCGGGCGCGGCCCTCTCAGAATCCGCCGCGTCTTCTCGTCCAAGAGTTCCAATTCCTCAAGGGTTCAACTGGGTTGGGGCAGGCCATGAATATAGCCCGTCGAGTCCATCCGCCTGAGCAGACCACCCGGGAGGGATGCAATGCACACGCTAAATGAATGGCTGTCTTCGAACGGTTTGATGCCCCACGGTTTCTGCTATCAATGGAACCCAGCACTCATCTGGTTGCACGTTATTTGCGACGCGTTGATCGCCATTTCTTATTTTTCGATTCCGGCCGCCCTAATCTATTTGACCCGGAAACGGCGAGACATTCCCTTTGGCTGGATGTTCCTGTGCTTTAGCGCGTTCATCGCGGCATGCGGTTTGACCCACGCGATGGATATCTGGACCCTCTGGGTCCCCGCTTATTGGCTTTCTGGAGGAGTAAAGTTGGGGACTGCACTGCTGTCAGTGCCAACGGCGGTGTTCCTCGTCCGGCTCATGCCGACGGCGCTTAGCCTGCCGAATATGGAGAAAGTGAGGCTTGCAAACGAGCAGCTAAGGAAGCAGGCCGAGAGTTTGCGAAAGAGTGAGGAGAGGTTTCGGCAAATGGCGGAAAACATCCAGGAGATCTTCTGGATGATGGATCCGAACACCAAGGAAATCAGTTATGTGAGCCCCGCCTTCGAGCAAATCTGTGAGTCACCCCTGGAGTCGCTCCTGGTGGACCCATGGTCCTATCGGGGCTTGATGCATCCCGAAGATCGCGCTCGGGTGCTCGCGGCGCTTGAAAATCTGGCAAGTTCGAATCGATTTGAGGAAGAGTTTCGCATCGTATGCCCGACGGGGGTTGTGAAGTGGGTCAGAGCCATTGGGTTCACCTCCAAAGATTCCGCGGGCAACGTTTCGGCCCTCGTTGGAACCGTTCAAGAAATCACCATCCGCAAGGAGATGGAAACCGTATTGCGTGAAAGTGAAGATCGATACCGCGACCTGGTTGAGAATTCCACGGACCTGATCTGCACTTATGATCTCCAGGGACGGCTGCTCTCCGTGAACGAATTACCAAGCAAACTGCTTGGATATTCTCCAGAGGAGCTGTTGAATAAACCGATGCGGGAGTTCCTTCTTCCGGAGGTTCGCGCGCAATTTGATGAATCTCTGTCGGCCATTCGAAAAAACGGATTTGTGAAAGGCTCGATGGTTGTTCTGACCAAGACCGGAGAGCGCCGAATCTGGGAATTCCACAATACCCTTCGGACGGAAGGCGTGACCGCACCGATTGTGCGAGGCGTGGCGCATGACGTAACCGAACAAAAACGCCTGGAGAGAGCTCTCCGATTGTCAGAAGAGAAGTTCGCAAAGGCTTTCCAATCCTCACCGGTGGAAATCGTTATTAAGACGATTGAGGAGGGGCGATATATCGAAGTAAACAAGGCTTTCGAAAGGAATACTGGTTTCACGAGAGCAGAAAGCATCGGCCGCACAAGCGTTGAACTCGGCCTATGGGACAACCCTGCCGATCGAGCCGAAGTCATCGATCAAATGAAGAAAACCGGGCGGCTGCAGGAAGTGGAGATTAGGAGCAGGAACAAATCGGGTGAATTGAGGCTTATGCGTTATTCAGCGGAGCCGATCCAGATCGCGGGTGAGCCATGCATGCTGGCAGTCTGCGAGGACATCACGGAGAGCAAGGAAGCCGAAGTGGCGCTTCGCCAGGAGCGCGACAGAGCGCAACATTACCTGGATATAGCCGACGTGATTCTCCTCGGCCTGGACCTGAATGGGCGGGTCACCTTGATTAATCGAAAAGGGTGTACCACCCTCGGTTGGCAAGAACATGAAATGCTGGGATCCGAGTGGATCGAGACCTGCCTTCCGCCCAGGACCCGAGAGGCGTTTAAAAACAAATTCCAGAAGCTCGTCTGTGGAGACATTTCGTGTGTCGAGAATCAGGTGTTGACCAATACCGGGGAGGAACGCCTGATCCGGTGGCGTAATTCGCTGTTGCGGGATGAAAGGGGTTTCGTTATCGGGACGTTGAGCTCGGGCGAGGACATCACCGAGCGAAACCGCGTCGAAATGGAACTCCAGCGGCTTTCGGGACAGCTTCTGCGACTGCAGGATGAAGAGCGACGGAGGATTGCAAGAGACCTTCATGATTCGACTGGACAAAACCTCATAGCCCTGGCAACGACTCTTGATCAATTGGACAGAGCGATTCCGCCAAATTCCAGAAAAGTGCGTTCGCTTTGTTTGCAGTGCCAGGAACAGATTGAACAATGCACACGGGAAATCAGAACCCTCTCCTATTTATTGCACCCGCCCTTGTTGGACGAAACCGGGCTTGCTGATGCAATTCGCCAGTTTGCCGACGGTTTTACAAAGCGGAGCGGAATCCGGGTGAATGTAACAGTGAGCCCTTCCTTTGGCCGCATGCCTTCGGATGTGGAATTGAGCCTGTTCAAGGTAGTCCAAGAAAGCCTTACGAACGTCCAGCGCCATTCCGGAAGTTCACAAGTGACGATCAAACTCGACCGCAGATCGAAGGACACCAGAATCGAAGTGACCGATACCGGGCGGATCGGAGCCGGAAAACGGCGCGGAAGAAACGGCGCGATTCCTTTCGAGGTCGGCGTCGGGATCCCAAGCATGCAAGAACGCGTGAAATTAATCGGAGGCTTTTTTGAGATGGATTGCGGCGCCCATGGCACCGCGGTGCGCGTGACGATCCCCGTAACTGAATGGCGGACATGAACATGAAACGACTGTCGATCCTGATCGCCGACGATCACGAACTGGTGCGGCGTGGGATACGCCAACTTTTGCTTACCCGGCGGGGGTGGAAGCTTGTGGGGGAAGCAACCTCCGGCCGGGAGGCAATTGCGAAAATAAGAAAGTTGAAGCCAAACATCGCGATTCTCGACGTGGGGATGCCCGAACTGGATGGACTGGAAGCGACCCACGTGCTTAGCAAAATAGCGCCAAAGACAAACGTCATTATTCTCACGATGCATGACTCCATGTTGATGGTCAGACGCGCTTTGGAATCGGGAGCCCGGGGTTATGTCCTGAAGTCGGATTTGACGAACTACCTTATAGAAGCGGTTCAGAGGGTTTCCGAAGGCAAGACTTTCCTGACGCCGCAAGTTTCTGAAATTTTATTTCGAGAATTTACCAAGACCGAAATCACGGCTATGCGCCCGTGCAAATCAGAGGCGCAGCCGACTCGCCGAGAGGTGGAGATAATCCGGCTTCTAGCCAAAGGAGAGACGAACAAAGAGATTGCGGCGATGCTGGGCATCACCGTGAGCACGGTCGAGACACATAGATCAAAAATATTCTTCAAACTGGGCGTCCATTCTCTCGCCCAACTCATCCACTACGCCATTTGCCAGGGAATCATACCTGTTCCGATGAAATCAGCGGATGAGGTACCCATGAGCGGATGACCAGCGGATCGCAGAGGTCAATTGGCAGGCCCACCATCCAAATTTCGGGAGAATAACGACGGGAGGCATAACTGTGTTGGACATCTCGGATCGGCTTAAGTCAGTGCGGGAACAAAGAAAATTATCTCAAGGAGATATCGAGGCACGCACCGGATTGCTTCGATGTTATGTATCGAGAGTGGAAAACGGCCATACTATCCCATCCATAGAGACGCTGGAAAAATTGGCCAGGGCTCTCGAGCTTTCCCTTTACGAGCTGCTTTATGACGGGGAAATGCCTCCAGCTTCGCCGAGTCCAAGAAAGGACAAGGGCCAGTTACCCATATACTCGCCCAAAGACAGGCACTATTTCCGCAAGTTAACGGAGTACCTTTCCCGCATGTCAGAGCAAGACAGGCAACTGCTCATGCAATTCGCCCGGAGTATAGCGACCAAAAACAAACACCGGGTGCTCGCCTGATCGCGGATTTTCCCGTGATCCAGGGTTCAATGGAACTTGGTGCGATCCGCCTCAAGCAAGTCAAGCTCCCCGGTGTGCTTTTGGTCAGTCACGGAATTGATTTGATCGTCGAAGGACCGCGCAGCCTCTTCGAGGAGGGGTCTTGCTTCCCGCATGGCCTTGGCCAAGTTGAGCTTGTATTGAGATCTGGCTCTCTCCGTTGCGACGGTGGATTGCCTGACCGCGGCCAGCTCAATCATCAGAGTGCTTACCGTCAAGTGGAACGCTTTGAGATGTTTCAGTGTTTGCATCATGTGATTCTGGAGTCGTTCTTCGAGGTCCACTCCCAGTCCGGGGTCTTGCACGGGGAGTCCTTTCCAGATCTACCTTATTGAACCGATGCGCGGAATCATCAGTCCAATTGGTTTCGATCCGCAACGAAGCAATAGAAATAGGCAAACAGGTAGGAGTTAAGTTCTTAGCCCGACCTAGATTCAGGCACCCCCGCCGTTAACTTTATGCAAGATAATTGGCGCGTGTTCAATACTGTTTAGTGCTTACAGCGAATACAGGAGATTCACTCCAGCCGGGTAGGAGGGAAATGTGATTGCCGTTGGAACGGATATTGGAAATTGCATGAATCAAATGAATTGCATCAGTCCACTTGGGTGAGTGTGCGGACGTGGAGCTCGAGCGCCTGGTTGTACTGGCGCTCGATCTGCAACTCGGTTTGGAGCTTCTTCACCAGTATTTCGAGGCGCGAAATCTCCACTCGCAGTTTCTGGAGGTCGCTTGCGGTTCCAGCAGCGCGGGGCGTTGCGTTCGGGGCGGCAGGCGGAGCTTGCGGAACGCCTGTGTTTCCTTGTTGCACAAATGCCTCGGCCAGCGCTCGCGGCCAAACGTTGTCGGCCGGGCGCGATTCCATCGCGGGCGGCGCCATATGCACCGGGGCCGGTGGCGGGACAATCCGCGGCGCCGGCGGTGCCGCAAACAAGCTGCTCAACGAAGGCACGGCCACCGGGCGCTCCGACGGTTGCTGCAGCGCCGGCGCTCCGTGGCCAATCAGGTTCTTCACGCGGGAAATTAGTTCCTGGGGTTGGAACGGTTTCCGCACCAGTTCGTCCGCCTGCACCGCCACGGCGCGATCCGCTACGCTTTTGTTCACCACGCCGGACATCAGAATCACCGGGGTTTTCGCAAACTGGGGATTCTGCTTCACCTGGCTGCAGACGGAATAGCCGTCCTGGTCCGGCATGATGACGTCGGTGATCACGACGTCTGGAGGATTTTCGTCGAACTGGGCCAGTGCGGACGCGGCATCGGCGCACGTGACGACATTAATGTGCTCGCGCCGGAAAGCAATTTTGATCACTTCGCGCATGGTTGCGCTGTCGTCAATAAAATAGACGGTCGGAGTTCGCCGTGCTTCGGCTGCTCCGGTCTCCGGCAGAACAATTGCGTCGCTCATTGGGCCTCCTTGTCCGCCAACTCGTCGGAGCCGGTTCGCTCCGTCTCGTCAAATTCGCGCATGGCATCCAGCATCAGGTCGGTGGCCGAACGCAGCACCGTGCGCTGCGCCGATGCAGCGCCATAGATAAATTTGTAGACACCGGATCCGCACTTCACGCAGCTTTTCAGAATGTAAATGACGGCTTCGTCGCCGAACAGCGAGCCGCACTCCGCGTGCGTGATTTCTCCGCCGTCGTAAAACAAAACCGCGTCCGTCTCCCCCGCGTTGATGGTCAGCGCTCCGGTCTGCCGCGCCTGCCCGAGCATCTGCATCACGCCGGTCAGATCGTGGTGCGTCAAATTCCCGCTGAGGCTGGTGTCCGCCTGGCCCAGCATCTGGGTTGGCTGAAACCCTTCCAGCTTGCTGATCACTATGTTCTTGATGTGATTGGCGATCACCCCGGGTGACAGATGACGGTCGATATAGTCGTCGCAACCCGCTTGAAAGGATTCCATCAGAGCGCGCTGGCTGCCGTCGCCCATCGCGATCACGGGGAGCGCCGCGTTTTTCGGATCAGCATGAATAATCCTGGCGATTTCCAGAGCGCCCATCTCGCGCATATTCGTCGCGCAAACAATCACAGAGGGCGCGTTGTATTCGAGCGTCGTCAGCGCGAACGCGGCCTGCGTCGCCGTGGTCACTTCGAATCCCTCCCGCCGCAAGGCGTCTCCCAGGCGCTTCGAAAACAGCACGTTGCTGTCAATCAGCAAAATCTTTGCCGGTTTGCCGGGCACGATCATGCGCGTGCCTCCGGGCTTGCGTCTTGCGCGGAATTCCTTTGCACTGCAGCCCCCGGCATCAACGCATCCAGGTTGAGCACTTCAATCACTTCGCCGTCATAGGAAAGCCACGCCGCCACATGCGGCGAATCGGAGTCTCCTGCAGGCGTCAAATCCGCGGTGATCAATTCGCATTCGCCGCTGACCGGCAGCGCGACCCAATCCAACCCCGCGCCCCGCTGCTGCGTCGCCACAAGATAAAACCGCCGCGACGTCAGTTTTTTTCCTGTGAGGCGTTCCGCAACGTCGCAAACCGGCACCACGCGCCCGCGCCGCAAAATAACCCCGTCAATCTCCGTGGTGCGGTGCGCAAACCGGAAAACGCGGCTCGGCGCAACCAATTCCGCGATGTCCTCCGCCGCCAGCGCAAACCGCCGCTCGCCCAACCGCAGCAGTACGCAGGATCGCGCGTCGAATTGGTCCGGCTTGTTCATAGGCCGAGGCCCATTTCTCCGGCGGCCGCCGATTCCGGCATCCTCAACCGCCCGGCCAGCGCGTCCAAACGAAAAAGTTCGTCCGCCGTCAAAAACCCTTCGGGGCTCACAACGGGGAGCACGCTCTGATCCAGCACCGTCAACCCCCGGTACCACACGCGTTCGTCGCGGCAAAACGCCGCCGGCAGCGCCTGCAGCCGCGTCATGGTGGTCATTTTCTCGATGCCATCGATCAGCAGCGCCGTTCGGGCCCTGCGCAGCAGGAAAATCAGCGAAGCCGGCGAAGGCCGCAATCCAAAGTGCACCGCTCCATTTACCACGTAGAGATTCTGTTCGCCGCGGCGGAACATGTGGCGCACTTTCGGAAGGCTCGGCTCCTCGATCTCCATCGGGGAACCAGCCAGAGAGTCCACGCTGCGCACTTCCTGCACCGACGCCGACGAAATCGCAAACACCTGCGTGCTGCAGCGGAACAGTATGATCTGCTCAGTCCGCGCGTGCGGCGTCTTATGGGCGGACGCAAACCGCATCAGCGAACTCCCGTGGGCGACAACCGGCTCAACCCCAGCACGCGATTTTCAATCGAAGAGTAAATGTCGTCGATGCTAAGGACTTGGTCCACGGCGCCGCTCTTGATCGCTTCGGCGGGCATTCCGAAAATTACAGAGGTGGCTTCGTCCTGCGCCAGCACGTATCCCCCGGCGTTCTTAATGGCCTTTGCGCCGCGCGCGCCGTCGCTGCCCATGCCCGTCAACACCACGCCGATGCTCATCGCGCCCGCAAACGCGGCCACGGACTCCATGGTCACGTCAATATTCGGCAGATAGCCTTCGATTCGTCCCGTCGCGGCGTCCAGTCGCATGCGCCCGGTGGGAGAAACCCGCAGGTGCTGTCCGCCCGGGCAAATATAAAATGTCCCCGGCTGCACCGATTCGTTTGCTTCCGCTTCTTTCACGCGAATTCCGGTGAACTCCGCCAGTTGCAATGCGTATTGGGTAGTGAACGCGGCGGGCATGTGCTGCACCAGGATCACGGCCGCCGGAAAGTCTTTTGTGAATCCCGGCGCAAGCCGCATCACTGTTGCGGGCCCGCCCGTTGAAGCCGCCAAGACAACCACGGGGAAGCGCATATCGGACGGAAGCGCCACGGGAGCGGCCGGCCTGGCGACGGGAGGCTGAGGTTTGGGAGCAGAGCCGCCGTTCATCGGGGCTTGCAACTGCGCGGCGAGCCTCGAAGCAGTGCGAACCACGCGCACCTTCGCCGCGATTCGCACCTTGCGCAATAAATCGTCCTTCACGCTCTGCATGTCCAGGTCGATTCCCGACGAAGGTTTGGTCACAAAATCAATCGCACCCAATTCCAGCGCGCGCAATGTGCTCGCAGCGCCTTCTTTACTTTCCGAGCTCACGACCACAATTGGCCGGGGATTCGTTGTCATGATCTGCGCCGTGGCCTGCAGGCCGTCCATGTGCGGCATGTTCAAATCCATGGTGATCACGTCGGGCTTCAGCGATTCCGCCAGCGCGATGGCCTCGCGGCCGTCTTTGGCATGGCCGACCACGGTCAATTGGTCGTCGGCAGTGAAAATCGATTCCAGCACCTTGCGCATGAAGGCGGAATCGTCCACGACGAGCACGCGAAACTTTTTGGAAGGGGCAGGGGCCATGGCTCGTCTATCCCACCGGCACGATCGGGCGTGCCGCCTCCGTTCCGATCAGTTGTTCCACCGCGGCAAGCAACTGATCTTCCTGCACCGGCTTGGTCAGGAATGCCGACGCGCCTTCTTTCATGGCGCGGTCCCGATGCTTCGCGCCCGCGCGAGAAGTCACTACCATTACCGGAATTCGTTTTGTCGACGGGCTCTGCCGCAATTGCGCCATCAATTCGTAGCCGGTCATCCGCGGCATCTCCAGGTCGGTGATCACCATGTGGCAGCCGTGCTGGGCCACCAGTTCGGCCGCTTCCAGCCCATCGGCGGCAAGCTTTACGCGATAGCCGTTCTTTTCGAGCATGCGGCCCACGAATTTCCTTACGCTGATGGAATCATCCGCAATCACCACCACGCGCTCCTGGTCCACCCGGTCGATCGCTTCCGTCGGAATCGTTCCGCGAGCCACAGCCGCCGAACCCGGCGCAAAGATGCGAGCAGCGCTGGCGTTGGCTTGCACGGCCCGGCGTTCATTCGGCTCCGTCGCCACCATGCGGTTCAAATCAATCAACAAAATCAGGCTTCCATCCGGAGCAATCGTGGTCCCCGGGAAGAGCTTCACCTTTCGCAAATACTCGCCGAGGTTCTTGATGACGATTTCGTCTTTGCCGAGAACTTCCTCAACGACCACGCCAATCTGTCGATTTCCCGCATTGGCCACTACCATGCGGAAATAACCGTTGATCGGCTCCAGCGGCGGCAATCCTAGATAGGAATCCAGGCGCACCACTTCCGTTACGATGTCGCGCACCTTGGTGAGCAGCTTCCCGCCGACGTCCTCGATTTCATCCGCGCGCAACCGTCGAATCTCTTCCACCACCGCCAGCGGCAGCGCAAAATGGTGAGAGCCGCAGCGCACGAAAAGGGCCGGCGAAATAATCAGGGTCAACGGTACCTTGAGAGTGAATTTGGTCCCCGAACCCGCCACGCTGCTCACTTCAATTTCGCCGTTCAGCGCGTTCAAGTTGGAGCGAACCACGTCGAGCCCCACCCCTCGCCCGGCGAGTTCCGTCTTTACGACAGCGGTAGAGAAACCCGGATGGAACAGCATTTCGCGCAGGTCGCGTTCCGTCAGCCGGTCCGCCGTCTCGTGCGAAACCAGGCCGCACTCGATCGCGCTGTGCTTCACGCGCTCGTAGTCGATTCCGCGACCGTCGTCTTCCACCTCGATGTAAATGTGATTGCCGCGATGGTAGGCGCGCAGGGAAACTTTTCCTTCTTCCGCTTTTCCTTGCGCTGCGCGAATCTCAGGGAGCTCGATTCCATGGGCCACGGAGTTGCGCACCAGATGCACCAACGGATCGGAAATCTGCTGGATGATGTTGTTGTCGAGCTCGGTTTCGCTTCCCGAAAAATCCAGGTCCACCTGTTTTTTCGACGATTTCGCTGCGTCTCTCACAGCGCGTGAAAGCAGCGAGTACAGGGTTCCAATCGGCACCATGCGTGCCGCGGTGATTTCGTCCTGCAGGTGATGCGCCAGCTTCGTAAACTCGTCGATGTCGCCCTCAACCCGACCGACGTAGCCTTCCAGCTGCGTCAGCACCTCGTTCACGTCCGCGGAGATCTCCGTCATTGAACGCGAGAGAATGTTGAAGTCGTCGTAGCGGTCCATCTCCAATTCGCTGAACTCTTCGAGGTACGATCCCTCGCCCGCGGCGGCGTTGGTCAGCAGCTTTTTGGTTTGCGAACTTGCCCAGGGCGTCGCCAATTGCGAGCGAATCCGGTTGAACTCGTACTTTTCCTGGAACTCGTTGACCTTTCCATGCAGGCGCTCTTTTGAAAAGCCCAGGGTATCGATCAGTTTTTCAAGTTCCGTCACCCGGCCGACCATCTTCGTGCGGCTGATCACCAGTTCCCCGACCGTGTTCATCATCCGGTCCAACCGGCCCAGCGCGATGCGCACAGATTTGTTTGCGGCAACCTGTTTCGCCGTAAGCGGCGCTTTGGGCGTGGCCGCCTTCACGGGAGACTCTTCCTCCGTCTCCGCAACCGTTACTGCCGGCGCCTCTTCTTCAGCTTCCTGCGGAGCAAACGCCGCGATGCGTCCAAGCAGGGAATCAACTCCGGCGCGGAATTCGGCTTCGTCGGCCCATTCCCGGTGCAACGTCTTTTTCAGGACGTCCACTGATTCCAAGCAGATGTCGACCACGGATGGTGAAGGCTGAATCTCGCCGTCGCGCAGACGTCCGATCAAATCTTCAACGCGATGCGCGATGCCCCCCAGCCGGCGCAAACCAACCTGCGCCGCGGAGCCTTTCACCGTGTGAATTGCGCGGAATAACCGGTTAATCTCTTCCGGGTTGTTGTTACCTTCCAACGAAAGCAGGCAATCGGCCACTATTTGGAGATGTTCTTCCGCTTCCGGTTGGAAGAACTCCAGAATCTCGTTTGGAACTTCGTCATCTACCGGGAGAGCGTCGAAATACGACCCGGTTTGGCCCACATTTATCGGCTCGGGCTCGTCCAGGTAATCGGAGGGCGCCTGCGTAAGAGGCGCGGTTGGTTGTGCGCTCAGATTCAGCGGCGGCGGCTCCGGGGGAAACGCAAAGCGATAGCGTTCCTTAAACGCGGCGACATCCTCGACGTTCTCTTGCCCGGTGTCGCTGATTTCCAGGAGGCTGGTTTCGAGCAGCGAAATCGCGTCCGACAGAAATTCCGTCAACGGCCCATGAAGGTCGTCACCAAGAGGCGCTTGCAACGCATACTGAAAAATATGAGCCAGCTTCGCAGCCACTTCCGAAAATCTTGGAAACTCGTAGCTCGCCGAAGTTCCGCTCAGCGTATGCGCGGAAATATACAGGCGCTCCAGGTCTTCCCGCCGCGGCGAAACCTCCTGCAGAACGCTCACGTACTCCCGCAAATATTGCAGGTGCTCCGCGGCTTCCTGGAGGAACAACTCGACGGCTTCGCGGTCCGGCGTCACGCGCGTCCCTCCGCCACCAGTTCAGCCTTCTCCCGTTCCTGCATCGTCGGCTTCCGGTACAAAATACAATCCCCAAGCACAATCGCCTGAAACTTCACCGGCATCTTTGAAATCGATTCCGAATGCCCCAAAAACAGGTACCCGCCCGGCTCCAGCGCTTCATAAAAACGCTGCACCAGCGCCCGCCGCCGTTCTTCCGTGAAATAGATCAGCACGTTCATGCAGAAAATCAGGTCCATGCGGCCGACGTACACCGGCGAGGCCAGATTCATGGGCGCAAACGAAATCATCTTCTTCAGGCGCGGCTTGACGTGATACTTGTTCTCTACTTTCGTGAAATGCGCGCCCAGTTGCTTCTCGCTTACGCTTCCCAGGCTGCGTCCCGAGTAGATTCCTTTTTCCGCGTTTTTCAGGGCCAGCTTGCCAACATCCGTCGCGAGAATCTCCACGTTCCAGGCATCCGCAAACGAAAGGGAATCGGCAATCGTGATCGCGATGGAATAGGGTTCCTCGCCCGTCGAACAGCCCGCGCTCCAAACCCGCAACGTTCGCGGATTCTTCCAGAACTTCGAAACGTGAATCTCCGGCAACACGCGTTTCTCGAACGCCTCATAGACCGCCGGATACCGGAAAAACGAAGTCTCCTGCGTCAGCATCCGCTCCAGCAGAGAGTCGTACTCCACATTCGTCTTCCGCACGGCGCGCAGCAGTTCGCTTCCCCGCGTATATCCGCGCTCGTGCATGTGCTCCCGCACGCGCGTCGAGAGGAATCTCTCCCGCGACTCGTCGAAATGAATGCCCGTACGCTCTTCAATCAGCATGCGGATCTCGCTCAGTTCGTGGTCCGTCAAACCGTGTCCCGCCCCGTGGCGTTCACTCATGGCCATCCCACTCGCTTCCCGGTTTACCCGCGGGAGTCACTTGCACCTCTAACGCACCGCTCCTGCCGGGACGGGCCGGTCGGCTTCTTCCAGCGCCGCGGCCACTTTCGAGTTCGCCCGGAATTGTGCGAGGGCCTCGTTCAGTTGGTCGGACAATTTCACCAGCTGGCTGACCGTCGCCACCGTGCCCCGCGTGCCTTGCGAAGTCTGCCGCGTAATGCCGGAAATAATCTGCATCGCATGCGCCACGCCTTCCGTTCCGCGCACCTGTTGTTTGGAAGCCAGCGAAATTTCCTGCACCAGCTCCGCCGACTGCCGCACCACGCTCGAAATGGCATCCAGCGCGCGTCCGGCCTGATCGGCAAGCTGCGCACCGCCTTCCACTTCCTTCGTGCCGTCTTCCATGACGACGACGGCTTCGTTCGTCTCGGCCTGAATCGCCTTGATAAGGGCCGCGATGTCTTTCGTCGCGCTGCGGGAGTGTTCCGCCAGCTTGCGGACTTCGTCGGCGACGACCGCGAACCCGCGACCAGCCTCGCCCGCGCGGGCCGCTTCAATCGCGGCGTTCAACGCCAGCAAGTTGGTCTGCTCCGTGATGTCGTTAATCACGTTGATGATTTCCGAAATTTCCAATGAGCGATCGCCCAGCGACTTGATCTTCTTCGCCGTCGCCTGCACCGAAGCGCGAATCCGCTGCATGCCTTCGAGAGTGTCGCGCACCGCGCGGTTGCCCTGTTCCGCGGCATCCAGCGCGCGGCGCGCCGCTTCCGCGCTCGCTTCCGCGTTGTTGGACACCTGCTTCATGGAAACCGTAAGCTCTTCCACGGCGCTCGAGGTATTCGTAATTTCCTGGTCCTGTTGCGTGGCGCCGGCCTGCATTTCGTCCGCTGCCAGCAAAATGTTGTTTGAGCAAACGGCCACTTCCATGGCCGCCTTGCGCACGCGTTCCAAAACCTTGGTGAAGTTGTCGAGCATGTAGTTGATGGAATCGGACACGTTGCCGAGCGCGTCGTTGGTCACCTTGCCGCGCAACGCCAAATCTCCGCGCGCCACCTGGTTGATTACCGCCAGCAGGTCCGTGATGCTGCGCTGCAGGGATTCGTTGGCTTCCTGGTTGCTCGAGGCTTTCGAAACCTTGGCAACGGCGCGGTTGAGATTTTCCGCGATATAGCCGAACTCGTCGTTTGTGCTGACATCCGCGCGCGCTTTCGAGTCTCCTGCGGCAAGCCGCTCGGAGAAGGCGGCGAGCTCATTTACGGGAGAGATGAGGCTGCCGAGGCGCCACCCCAGAAAGATTGTGCCGACGCCGGCTGCGACAATGGCGATGATGATGCCGCTGCTTTCCGGCGAACCGGCTCCCGTCTGTTTTCCGGCGCTATAGGCGAACCAGATCGCCCCGCCAAAAGCGAGGACGTTCAACAAGACGAGCATCGTTATAGTGCTACTGAGTCGCGATTTCATTACTGCCTCCCAAACTCTTTCCTGAATTCCTAAATTCCGGGCCCCGGATACACTTCGATCAATCGCCGTAAATCGATCACCAGCGCCAGCCGGTCGTCATGCCGCAGCATTCCCACGCAATGCGGCACATTTTCCGGCGCCTGCTCCAGCAGATCCTCGGCATCCCGCACCGAATAAGTCCCAACCACTTCGTCCGCCGCGATGCCCAGCCGCACATCGTCGTGATTTCCATCACCTCGCAGCGACGCCACCACCACATGCTTCGGCAGCAAACCGGCCCGGCGTCCCTCCGTGAGTGCGATATCAATCAGCGGCACAATCGCTCCGCGCAAATTAAAAATTCCCAGCACGTAAGCCGGCGAAAGCGGCAGCCGGGTCACCAGCGGCCACTCCAGCACTTCTTCCACGTCCAGCACCGGCAAACAAAACCGTTCGCGCCCGCTGCGAAATACGCAGTACTGCGATTCCGGCGTCCGCTCCACTCCCGGGTCCATCGCTTCCAGCAGTTCGCCCAGTTCCGCGTCCGCGGGAATCGGCGTCAATTGGAATTCTTCGCTCATGCCTTTGCTCTTCGAATCTCCCTAGGCGAAGCGGCGTACCGCCCGCAAAAGCTCTTCCCGCGTGAACGGCTTGGTCACATAACCGTCCGCGCCCTGCTGCTGTCCCCAATAGCGATCGCTGGCCGTATCCTTCGACGTCACCAGGATTACCGGAATCGAATTGAACTCCGTGTTGCTCTTCAACTCCCGGCAAACCTGAAACCCATTCCGCTCCGGCATCACCACGTCCAGCAAGATCACGCTCGGCCGCTCCGTGGCAATGGCCTCTTCCACCCGCCGCGGGTCGTTCAACCCCACGGGCCAATAACCCTCCGGCTCCAGCAGGCCTTGCATCAGCTTCACCTGGGCCGGCGAATCATCCACAATCAGGATTTTTTTCTGCACACGCATTTGGACCGCACAGTTCTCCAGTTAGGAAAATTGCACGTCGGCGGCCACCTTTGGGGTCTTATTGGGAGTGTTGACTGGTTTTTCTATCTGGCTGAAAGTAAATGTGTTAGCCGCACTGGGGGAGCTGTTACCGGCGGGAATTTGGGGTCGAACTCACTTCTTCCGTCTCAACTTGCGATTGCGTCTCACCCTCTCTCAATTCGCTTGCCAGGGATGAGAATCGCTGCATCACCTCATTGATCCGCAGGGCCATGGTATGGATGGTCTTGATCTGCGCCAGCGACTGCGCCGAAAGACCTCCGGGCTCCAGCAAAAGCAGCTCGGCGTTCCCCAGCAGCGAAGTCAGCGCGTTATTCATGTTGTGCTTCATGTCGTACATGTACCGGCCCAGCGTGGCTTCGTTGGCGTACTGCGCCGCGTGGCGCTCAGCCTTCCGCGCCAGCTTCAGCGCCTCGGTCCGGCGCAGGGATTCGCCGGCCAGCAGGAGCACCACCTGGGTCCAGTCCTCGCGCAAGGGCACATGCAGCAGCTTCGGATATTTTTTCCGCAGCAGCCCCAATTCTTTCGCTTCCGAAGGCGCGCACAAGATCAACGCTGTGTTCGATTCCATCGAACTCACTACATCCGCGAGTTTCCCTTCTTTCAATGGCCCAACCACGATCAGATCCGGCGAGGAAGTGCCCGCTTCCTTCCAGAATTCGCTGGTCACCACGCAGATTCCCGGAAGCTGGCGCTCCACCTGCCAGCAGGCTGTCAGCAGCCGGGCGAATTCCGCATCGTCCGTCAGAATCAATACGTTTGTATTTCGCAAGAACCCTGCTCCCTGACCCGTTTTCGCGCTTGCCCCGGCCCGCAATTTCTCAAACTAGAGTTTTTCAGCTTCGTCCAGCGCCGAAAGCAGCCGTTTGGTGCTGATTCCCAGATTCACCGCTGCCTCGGTGTCCTTCGCCTGCTTCGCCGCTTCCACGCGCTCCTGCAGACGAGAGACTTCGACGCGCGCGATCGTAAGCGCACGGTCGAGCCCCGTTGCGTTTCCCGTTTCCTTGGCGTGTTCCAGGTTTGAGGTCAGCAGCGCACGCGCCACCACGGCGCGCCGCAAATCCTCCGCTGCGGGCCCGTCTTCACTGACGAATGCTGCCACTTCCCACGAGGACATCAGCAAGCGCACCGTTCCGAGTTTTACCGTGGTCATCGAACGGCCGCGGGAAGGAGGCGCCGAAATCAATTGCTCCCAGATTTGTTCCATGCAGGTTTCAAAGTCCAGCGCAGTCCCCGCGGACTCTGACTGTTTCGCGGGTCCCGCGTCCGGCTTCTCTTTCGCTTTGGAAGAAGATCCCACCGCTGTTGCGTTGGGCAGAATTTTTTTGCCCACCGCTTCCGGCTCTGGAACGACCGGCGGAGCGGGCGGCTTGCCGAGTACTTTCTCGACGGCCCGTTCCACGTCCGCTCTCAGTCCCAGCAGCTTCTCAAAGGCCTGATTGACGGTGCGCTCCGTGTACTCCTTCTGGAACGGCTGTTTCCACTCATCGGTCATCTGCTGCAGCTTTTCGATTGGCTCGCCTTTTCCCAGGCCCACGCTGTTGCAATCAATCGCGCGCGCGCCTCCGTGCTGCAAACTGCTCAACCCGGAGCGGATGAATATCAGGTCGGCATGCATCAATTCAATCAGCGTCCGGCGCATTAGAAAATTGAACCGGATAAACGCCAGCATTGCCGAAGGGTCGTAGAACATTCCGCCCGCAGTCTCTTTTACGCGGCGGCCTTGCTCGATGAAATTGGTCTGCAGCATGTCCCGCAAGCTCTTGAAGCCGCGTAGCGCGTGGATCATGTTCTCCAGCGGTTCGCACCAGGGCAACGGGGTAGAGTCCACTTCGCCAAACACGGGGCGCAGCACGTTGGCCACGTCCCCAAGCTCGATCTGCTTGTGATAAATTTTAGGCGGCGCGGTCAGTGCGAAGTATTGCACCAGCAGGAAGTCGGCCTTGTCGCGGTCGGTTGTGGTCTTTGACGGTTTCCGCAGGTGCCGCATGATCAGGGCGCGCAAGCCGCTTTCGCTCGCGTTCAGCGTGGTCATCTGCAGCAGGTGGCGCAACTGGTGTACCAGCACCTGCTGATCCATCACGTCCAGCCATTTCTGGATCTGGTTGAACAGGTCCGGATCCAGCTTTTCCGGCAAAATCCGTTTGTTCTGCGCGATCGGAATTTCCAGCTGCAGTTGCTTCGCAAGCGCCACGTAGATCGGGAAGACCGAGCGCAATTCCTCCCACTGCGCTTGCTTTGCCCCGTCCGCTTTCGACGGAGCCGGCAAATTCAATGTCGTTATCGTTTTATTCACGATTGCCTCATCCATTCGCAGCGGCCGTTCACAAATTTCACCGCGACTGCTTTGCGCCCTTCATGATACTGCAGCGCAATCACGGTGGCCTCTGCTGAATGCCCCCCTCCGTTACCCGAGATACGCACCCGATCCGCGAATTCCAGCGGCAACGTGCTCAGAAAAATTGCGTACTGTTCCGAGCCGTATTCCACCATCGCGGTTTCTTCTGCCCGAGCCGGTGAACTTCCGTTCCTCAGCGGCGCAACGCGTACCGGAATTCGCACGCCGGGAAGGCTTGGAAAAAACCTTGCCAACTGCTCCGCACATCCCAGTTCGTCGGTGATCAGCGCCATCGCTTGGTTTAGCCCCGTAACTGCAGCCGTATTCCTTCTGGATTAAGTTCTCTCACGCGTAGATACACGAGTGAGGCGAACCCGGACGCAATGTCCCAAGCAGGGAATTGCACGCTGAGCGCCAAAAACATTCAGGCTTTTCTGATTTGCAACTGCAAGAAAGGAGAAGGCTTAAGAATTTCCCAGTTCCTATCCGCTAACAGGATGTCTCACGCTGAAACGTTTTCGTCTCAGCTTTTCGTATCCGCGCAACGCTTACTTTGAGACTCGCCGCATCTACATTTCTCCGGCTGCGGCGCCCATTTCTTCCTCTTTTTCGTCTCCCCGCAGTCCGATGTTATAGCGCTTCAGCTTCCGGTACAGGGTTGCACGGCTGATGCCGAGCATTTTTCCCGCCAGCGCTTTGTCGCCGTGCGCTTGCTCGAAAACGCGCAAAATCGTCATCCGCTCCATTTCCGCCAGTGCCGTAGTCGAGAGGGAAGCCGCGTCCCCTGATTCCGCGCTGTCGCCGCTCGCGGGTTGTTCCGTTCGGATTGCCGGGGGCAGATCTTTCACGTCCATCGTCTGTTGGTCGCCCAGAGTGACCGCCCGAGCGATGCAATTTTCGAGTTCCCGTACATTTCCCGGCCATTCGTACTGCAGCAGGCTTTTCATCGCGGCCGCTGTAACCTGCAGGTGCCCGTTCGGAGCGTAGCGGTTCAGAAAGTGGTGCACCAGCATTGGGATGTCCGAGCGCCTCTCGCGCAGCGGCGGAATGTGTACGGTAACCACGTTCAACCGGAAGTACAGGTCTTTGCGGAAAGTTCCCGCGCGGTAAGCCGACTCCAGGTCGCGATTCGTCGCCGCCATCACCCGCACGTCCACGTTAATTTTTTCGTTGCTGCCGACCGGGCGGACTTCCTTCTCCTGCAGCACGCGCAGCAATTTGGCTTGCATTTCCAGAGGCAATTCGCCGATTTCGTCCAGAAAGATCGTGCCACCATTCGCGGCCTGAAACAGCCCGGCCTTGGACTTCATTGCACCCGTAAACGCGCCCTTCTCGTATCCGAACATTTCGCTTTCCATCAGCGTGGGCACCAGCGCGCCGCAATCTACGGCCACAAAGGGCATTTGCGCCAGCGTTCCCCGGAAATGGATCGCTCTCGCCACCAACTCTTTGCCCGTTCCGCTTTCGCCGGAAATCAGCACCGGCGTCCGAGTGTCCTTCAGCCGGGAAATCATCCGCAGCACGTCCTGCATTCCCGCCGAGCTTCCGATAATTCCGTCCAGATTTTCTTCTGTGTTCACGCGCTCGCGCAGGAACGCATTTTCATTCACCAGCCGGACCTTGTCCGCCATTCGCAGCAGCAGCAGCCGCATTTTTTCGACGCGGAATGGCTTCTCGATGTAGTCGTACGCGCCGAGCTTCATCGCATCCACGGCCGATTCAATGGAGCCGTGCCCGGTCATGATCGCCACTTCCGTGCGCGGCAGCGCCGCCTTGATCTGCTTCAATAGCTCCACGCCGGTAAGGTTCGGCAGTCTTAAATCGGTCAGCACAAGGTCCGGAGGATCCGTTTCCAGCCGAGTGGCCGCCGCCTCCGCGCTCTCCGCTTCCTGGCACAAAAATCCCAGCGAGCCTCCGATCGTCATGCACAGTTTGCGGATGCTCTGCTCGTCGTCAACTACCAGTATTTTTATTTTCAGATCGTCGCTCATGGTTTCCCGAAGGTTTTCTCCACCATCGAAATCAGTTTCTGAACCCGAAAAGGTTTTTCCAGGCAGGGAGTCGGGCTGGACGCCAGCAAATGCTGCGTCTCGCTGTTCGCCGTGTCCCCGCTGATCAGGATAATTTTGCTCGCCATCTGCGGGCGATTCTTGCGGATCCATTCGTGCACGTCGGCTCCATTGATGCTGCCCGGCATGCGGATATCCGAAATCACGCCAGCGAAAGTTCTTTCTTCCAATTGCTGCAATCCCGCTGCTCCCGATGACGCCTGAACTACCTTATATCCTCGCCGCTCTAGCGCCGCCCGCACGAACGCGCTGACCGAAGGCTCATCCTCGATCACCAGGATCGCCGTCGCTGTCCGCGGCATCGTGGTTGCGCTCATCGGCCGGCTTCTTTCACAGCCGCCGCCAGGGAAGTCTCCGTCGCCGCGGGCAGCCGAACCACGAACGTGCTGCCGTTCTCGCCTTCATTATTCCAGCAAAGAATCTCTCCTCCGTGGGCGCGCACAATCCCGTAACAGATGCTCAGCCCAAGGCCGGTGCCTTTTCCCGCTTGTTTCGTTGTAAAAAACGGATCGAAAATCCGCTCCGGGTCCACCACTCCTGTCCCGTTGTCCATAAACGCCACTTCAATATCGTCTTCGGCGCGCCGCGTGCGAATTCGGATCCGCCCGTGATTCCCGGACTCCTGAATCGCGTCGTAGGCATTATTCAAGATGTTCAGGAACACCTGCTGCAACTGCTGAGCATCCCCCAGCGTCGGGCTCAAGTTGGCTTCGAAATCTTCGCTGACTTCCACGCCATGGCTCGAAAAATCGTAGCTCCGCAGCTTGATCGTTTGCCGCAGGACCGTGTTGACGTTCACCGGTTCCTTCTGGGTGGGCCGTTGCCGAGCAAAGCTCAGCAAATCCTGCACGATCTCTTTCGTCCGCTGCGTCTCCTGCAAAATAATCTGCAAATCCTCGCGCGCCGCGATAGGCATATCCGGGTTTTCCAGCAGCAAGTCCGTGAATCCCAGAATCGCCGCCAGCGGATTGTTCACTTCGTGCGCTACTCCGGAAACCAGCCGGCCGATGGTGGCCATCTTTTCCGCGTGCGCCAGCTTCGCCTGCAACAGAGCAGCATCGGTGATATCCGTCATTACCACCACCACATTGTTGACCTGGTTCGCTTCGTCGCGCATCGGGCTCAGACTGATTGAGAAGTGTCCCAGCGAACTGTCCGCCCTTCGCGCCCGCAATTCCAGGTTGTCCACCTGCTGTCCGTGCGCGGTTGTCTGCAGAGCCTCGTCAAAATCCGTGCGGTGCGAACTTTCCACCCACTCCACCAGCCGGTGCCCGATCAATTCGTCCTTGCGATAGCCGGCTTCATAGCACCGCCGGTTCGCATAGCTGATCAACCCCGCCGTATCCAGCACCAGGATCATGCTCTGCGTGGTGTTGAGAATCTTCTGGTTGAAATCGCGCTCGCGCTGCAATTGCGACTGGAACATCTTCTGCTCCGTCACATCCAGCATCAATCCGCGGATCTGCACCACGTTGCCCAGCGCATCCCGCACCGCGCTGATGTTCTGCATGGTGTGCAGCAGCCCGCCGTCCTTCTTGCGCAGCGTCTCCTCGTAATTTCGCAGGGCTCCGCGCTCCGCAATCGCGCTCACCAGCCGCGCTTTCGCCGCCGGCGTCGGGTAAAGATGCGCGCTCACGTCCGCTCGCAGCAGTTCTTCCGCGGATTCATACCCCAGCATCCGCACCAGGGCATCGTTCACGTCCAGGAACTGCCCCTCCGGCGTCGCAAAAAACAGTCCTTCCTGAATGCTGTCGAACAGCTCGCGATATCTCCGCTCGGCTTCCCGGCGGTCGGTAATGTCTTTCAATACGTGAATCGTGCGCGACTCTTCCTCGGTCACCCCGCGTGTCCGCGAAGTGGACACCAGAAACGTCCGGCCAGCGCTGGTCGCTATGTACTCTTCCCGCGCCTCACGCGTATCGCGGCAGAAGGGGCAGGGAAGCGCGCTTCCAGTTTCCGCGATGTGGCGAAGGCTGCTGATCGGCTCGCCCACGAGCGCCGCCGGCGGAATGCCCAACTCGGTTGCCAGCGATCTGTTCGTCCGTACAATTTTCCAGGCATGGTCGTGAACGGCGATGTAATCGCTGATCGCGTCAATGTCTTCCACCCACTGCTTTTTCGATCGTTCCAGTTGTGAAAAACGCCGCACTTTTTCCATCGAGAGTGCCGCGTGGCTTGCCAGCGCCGCCAGCAGTTGTTCCTCGGCCCGCGAAAACCCTTCCGCTCTTCGCACCATGCACAGCGTGCCCATCAGTTCGGCGTCGCTCGCATAGATCGGACAAAACGCGATGTATTGCCCCAGGCGCTTCAGCGGAAGCACTTCCAGACCGGGCCGCCTGCGCCTTAAGCTTTGCGCCAGCCACTCCCGCTCTTTTTCGTTGGCCGGGAAATCCGGCGTTGGCGCGTAAATCTCGACGCGGCTTCCCACAATTTCGCCCACACCGGCCCACTCGGCATCGAGCATTTCCGCGGTTCGTTCCGCAAACCTGCGGAGAAATTCCGGCAGGACGCGCGAGTTCGCGGCTTCCACCACCAGTTCCATCAATTCTTTGGAGTAGTCGTGCTTCGGCCGCCCGGGTGTCTTCCGGCCAGAGGGAGCCGCAGGGCGGCGCGCAGCGATGCTCTTCCGTTCACGCATAGGGGGCTTAGGGGCTTTGCGCGTCTCAAAATAAGAAACCACGCGCTTCCACGCTACCCAGCCATCTCATTCTGAGTCAATGGGACTTCGTACCCCTGACACGCATTCGTTAACTTGCCAGATGCAGCTTCTCGCGCTTGCGTCTCAGCGTGAGACCCAACCCTTGATTCCCCCGGCTTGCTGAGACGTTTTGTGCGCTGAGGCGATCGGGCATCAAATCTCCCAGTCGCTCTAATCTTTTAAATCGAAAGCAGTTAATACCATCACGCGCAAATTGTCTGGTGCTGCGATTTCCGCCTCCATCATGGCATCGCACTTGCCTTCTCACTCGTGGGGTAATTTCCCACCTGAGGAGGGTGTGGTTCAAATGGCTTTCACTTGGAGCAAGAAAATGCTCGGCGCCGCGTCCGCGGCTTTGTTTGTCGTCTCGCTATCGTTTGCTGCGCAAACCACCGTTGAAGACGGCAAGCGCAAAGTAAAAACAAGAATATTGCCGTCAACGCCGGAGCTTGCTCGCCGGATGAATATCACCGGCAAGGTGAAGATCGAAGTTGTCATTGCTCCTGACGGCCACGTGAAATCTTCACGCGCCATGGGAGGGCACCCGGTGCTCGTCCAGTCCTGTCAGGACGCGGTCAAGGAATGGAAATTCGAACCGGCGCCGGAAGAGACGACGCAAGTGGTGGAATTCGACTTCAAGCAGTAATGCGGCGCCGCTCGGCCGCTTGTATCATTCTATTTTTCGCAATCAGTTTCGGATTTGGGGTGTGGAGGAAGTGACGCAATGACCATCAAGCAGCAACTCTACCGGAGCTTTGGGGCGATCATTTTGATCCTCCTCATTCTTCTTTTTGTCGATTTTGGGGCTATCTATATGACAAGAACGGCGAGCACTGAGGCGTCCAATACTCTGGAAAACGTGCGCACCATTGAAGCCGTCCGTTACCAAATAATGCAAAATCGCCTGAACCTCAATAATTTTCTGCTCAGCGGCGATCCCCGCGACGAAGACAAGGTGAATAAGGGATTCACCGAGCTTGCAGACATAGTGAAGCAGGGCGAATCCAACACCCACAATGATTCCCTGCACACGGCCTTGATCCAGGTGGAAAGCACTGAATCCAGTTGGGCCGACAATTTCGCGAAGCCCCTTCTTGCCAAACGCCACCAAGTCGATTCCGGCGATGCTACCGTCTCCGATCTTCAGATTTTCTATCTGCAAAAGGATCCCGCGTCGTGGCTCACGAAATCTTCCATGGTTCTCGATGAAGCCAACACGAAAATAAGCAAGGATCTTGCTCAATCTGAATCAGCAGCCTCGACTGTAATAAAAGGCAGTTTCGGCGTCGTGGTGTTTTTCACACTTCTCGCGATTGGCTTCGGATTCTACAGGGCGGTTTACACCGCTCGCTCGATCACCGAACCTCTCCAACACCTCATCACCGTCGCCCAGGAAATCGGCAACTCCGGCGACCTCGATCAGAACATTGATATCCATCGCAACGACGAAATCGGCGCCCTGGCCACTACCTTCAACAACATGGTTGCATACTTGAAGGAAATGGCCAGCGTCTCGATGGCCGTCGCTGAAGGCGATCTCGCCGTCGAGGTCACGCCGCGCTCCAGGCGCGACACTCTTGGCAACGCGTTCGTGCGGATGTCGCACGGCTTGCAGGAAATCGTCCGCTCCACGCGCGACAGCGCATCGCAGGTGTCTGCCGGCTCCAATCAGGTCGCTGGTGCGGCGGACGAATCCGCGAAGGTCAGCGTTCAGGCGTCTTCTGCCATCGAAGAAGTTACCAGCACCATGCACGAAATGAGTATCAACGTGCAGAACGTGGTCAAGAACACTCAGGTGCAAGCATCGAGCGTGGCAGAAACATCCGCCTCCATCGACCAGATGGTCACCTCGATCCAGCGCGTCGCGGACACTGCAAAAGTCCTTCTCGACATCGCCAACCGCTCGCGCGAGGAAGTCGTCACCGGCATTCAGACCATGGAGAAGACCACCGACGGCCTGAATCGCACCAACAAGGCCATCCAGTCCTCCGCGGAGATCATCAACATTCTCGGCCACCGCGCCGACGATATCGGCAAGATCATCGAAGTCATCGATGACCTTGCAGAACAGACCAACCTGCTCGCCCTGAACGCCGCCATTGAAGCTGCGCGCGCGGGCGAACACGGCCTCGGCTTTGCGGTCGTTGCCGACGAAGTCCGCAAGCTGGCCGAAAAGTCCACGCAATCCACCAAGGAAATCGCCGACCTTATCCAGAGCATCCAGCGCGAAGCGCGCCAGGCCGTCGAAAACATGGAGCACAGCACCCGCATCGTCGAAGAAGGTCTCAGCCTCGGCAACGATCTCGGCAGCGCTCTCCACAAAATTTCCGACGTCGTCACGGAAGTTTACAAATTCTCCCAGGAGATCGGCGCGGCCACCAACGAACAGTCCGTGGGATCCTCGCAAATCGCCAAGGCCACCAACCGCCTTACGGAAATCACCCAGGAAATCAGCTCAGCCGTCGAGGAACAGGCTTCCGGCGCGCAAGCCGTCGTCCGCGCCATGGACAAAATGCGCGAACTGGTTCAGCAGTCGGCTTCGAGCTCCACCGAGCTTTCCGCCGCCGCCGAGCAGATGCTCAAGCTTTCCCGCAACCTGCTCGACACCATGGATCGCTTCGTCATCGATCGCGCCGCGCATTCCCGCTTCCGCAAGGATGCGCCGCCCAGCCGTCGTCCCGCGGCATCCCGCGAGACCAGCGAACTTGAATACGCCGAACTGACCAGGTCCTAGGGCGGAGAAACCTTCATGGAGAAAGAACTCCAAATCGTCGGCTTTCGAATCGGCAGCGAAACCTATGGCGTTCGCATCGGGTCCGTCCGCGAGATCGTGCGCGTTCCCGAAATCACCACCGTGCCCAGCGCCCCGGATCTCATCGAGGGCGTGATAAACCTGCGCGGGAAAATTATTCCGGTGATGGATCTTCGCAAACGCTTTGGAAGCGTTCCCACGCAGCCCGACAAAAAGAATCGCATTCTCGTCGTCGAACTTGAAAGCAAGCTCATCGGCTTGATCGTCAGCTCCGCATCGGAAGTGCTAAAAATTCCGCCCTCCGAAATCGAAGCACCGGGATCCGTTTTTGCGGACAACGAATCGAATTATGTGACGGGAGTCGGCAAGCTCAAGGGGCGCCTCATCATCCTTCTGGATATCGCCCGCCTTCTGCGCCAGCCCGAATACCGCAAGCTCGAGGAGGCCGTGGAACCCGTCGCGACTCTCAGGTAACGCCTCGCCGCGTTGCCGCCGCCACGGTTTTCCGCATCACGCGACATGGGTACGATCACAGCGCAAATTCAGCTTACTGAAGCCGAACTCAAGCTGCTCCAGACTCTTGTTTACCAGGAATGCGGGATGTTCTTCGATGAACGCCGTTCTCACTTCCTGAAGGACCGCCTGCAACGGCGCCTGAAGGCTTGCCAGCTCGATTCCTTTTACGCGTACTATCGCTTGCTCACCAGCCGCGAAGGCCGCGCTGAGCTGGCCCTGCTTCTTGAAAATCTTACCGTCAACGAAACCAGCTTCTTCCGCAATCGCCCGCAGCTCGATCTGCTGCAGAAATCCGTCCTCGAGGAAATTCTTCGGCACAAGCAGGAGCGCCGCGACTGGAATCTCCGCGTCTGGAGCGCCGGATGCTCGGCGGGGCAAGAGGCCTATTCCGTCGCCATCCTCATCTGCGACGCTCTCGCGTACTACTACCTGCGAAATCCGCTTCCGTTCGATATGCCTTCGCCGAAGCCGCTGATTCCTCCGCCCTGGAAACTGGAAATCGTCGCTTCGGATATCAGCTACGCCAGCCTTCGTTCCGCCCAGGAGGGCATATACAACGAACTCCAGATGGAGCCGGTGGATTACACTACACGCCTCCGCTATTTCGAAAAGTCCAGCGACAAATATTCCGTCAAGCCGCAGCTGAAGGAGTTGGTCCAGTTCGACTTCCACAATCTGAAAACCGAATTCCTGCCGCGGCGCAACGACATCATTCTCTGCCGCAACGTCATGATCTATTTCGACGAAGCCGAGCAGAAGCGCCTGATCGAAAAGTTCTGGCACTGTTTGAATCCCGGCGGATTCCTCTTCGTTGGCCACGCGGAAAGCCTTTTCGGACTGACGCAGAAATTCAAAATGGTGCACGAGAACAACGGCACCGCTTATAAGCGCGTCGAGGTGAATTCTTGAGTTTTCTTCCCGATGAGCGGGGTGCGGAGCTTCGCGCTCTCTTTTTTGAGAGCGCCGGCGAGCTTCTCCAGACCATCAATGATGCGGGTCTGCAGCTCGAAAAGCGTCCCGCGGACGAGGAACTGATTCGCAGCGTTCGCCGCGCCATTCACACGCTTAAGGGGGATTCCGCGGCTTGCGGTTTTTCGAAACTCAGCGAAATCGCGCACGAGCTCGAAGACATTCTTTCCCCGCAGATTGGAAAAACTCATGGCCAACAGCTCGCCGAAGTGGTCCTCGCGGCGGTTGATACGTTTGAAAGTATGCTTAGCGCCTATCAAAAGGATGTCGAGCCTCCGTCACCCGCTCCCCTGCGAACGCTGATTCAGGAATTGCTGCGGTCTGCTGAGGGCGGCCAGTCCCCCAAAAAGCCCGGTGCCGCCTCGATCCCCGCGCGTTTCGACTGGAGCGAGTACGAGCGCTTAATGATCTCCGAAGCGCTCCTCCGCGGCGACAATGTTTTCAATATCGCCTTGCGCGTCGATCCCAATAGCGCCATGCGGGCCGCCGCGTTTCAGCTGATTCGCAATGTGCTTCACACCTGCGGCACCGTTATCGCACTCCGGCCCGAAGACAATCTTGCTGCCGCCTCCGTCGAAATTGTCGAAGCCTCCATTTCCAGCAAATACCCGCTCGACCATATTTCTCATCGCTGCAAGATTCCCGCGGTAGTCTCCGAGGTCCGGATCGAAGCCGCCGAACACGCGGAATCCTCCGAACACGAACTCCTCGGGGACCTGATCGAAGCGCAAGCCGCCCAGATTTCTTCTCGCGCCGCCGACGCTCCCGGTCTGGCACCTGCGAATCCAGGCAACGCCTCCTCCGCAGTCGCTACTGTTTCCGAAAGCTCCCTGAGAGTGGACGCCGCGCGTATTGATGCGGTCATGAACCTTGTTGGCGAGCTCATCATCGGCAAATCCATGCTGCACCGAACGCTCACGGAGTTCGATGTTCATCACGCCCGCGACCCCGTTCGCGGCAAGCTCGCCGAAGCGCTTGCGTTTCAGTCCCGCGTCCTCGATGAGCTGCACAAATGCGTCCTCAAAATCCGCATGGTGCCCGTCGAACAGCTTTTCCGCCGCTTCCCGCGCGTCGTGCGCGATATCGCCAAGCTCTGCGGCAAAGACGTCGCTCTCGAAGTCTCCGGCGAACATACCGATCTCGACAAAGGCATCCTCGACGCGCTTTCGGAGCCGCTGACGCACCTGGTCCGCAATGCAGTGGACCACGGCATCGAGCCCGCCGACGAGCGCCTGAGCGCTGGAAAGCCCGCCCGCGGTACAATATCGTTGAACGCCTACCACCAAGGCACGCAAGTCATCATCGAAATCCGCGACGACGGCCGCGGCATCGATCTCAATAACATTCGCGAACACGCAGTTCGCAACGGCCTCATCAAGCTCGAAGACTCCACTCGTATCTCCGATCAGGACGTCATGAATCTTATCTTCGAGCCGGGATTCAGCACCGCCTCCGAAGTCACCGAGGTTTCCGGGCGCGGAGTCGGCATGGACGTTGTTCGCACTGTTCTTGACCGCCTCAAAGGCACGGTTCACGTCACTTCCGGCATGAACAAGGGCACGACCATCCAGCTTCGTGTGCCGCTTACGCTGGCCAGTATCCAGACTCTGCTATTCCGCGTTGGTGGACGCCTCTTCGCCGTTCCGCTTTCCGCGGTTGTCGAAATCAGCCGGATACAAGACCACGAAATTCACAAAGTGGACCAGCGCGAGGTTCTCCGCCTGCGCGAACAGATTCTCACGCTCGTCCGGCTCAACCAGCTCAACCGCATTCACCCGGTCGAAGATCCGAATCCCGCGAAGAAGAAAAGGAATTTCGTAGTTGTCATCGGCCTCGCCGAAAAGCGTTTCGGCCTGGTGGTGGACAGCCTGGTGGGCGAGGAAGAACTCGTTATCAAAGCCCTGCCCGGCGAGATCGTTTCCAGCGACCTCGTCAGCGGCGCTTCCATCCTCGGCGACGGCACCGTGGTCCTGATTCTCAACGTGCCCGCCATTCTTTCTCGGCTTTCCAGATCCCTGCCTCTCGGAGCGATCGCATGAAAGAACGCGTCCGAGTCCTGGTCGTCGACGATTCCGCGCTCATGCGGAAGCTCATTCCCATGATCCTCGAGCGGGATCCGGACATAGAGGTCGTCGGCACCGCCATGGACGGCGCTTTCGCCCTTCGTAAAATTGCCGAACTTCAGCCGGACATCGTCACTCTCGATCTTGAGATGCCCCGTATGGACGGCCTGGAAACGTTGCGCATGATCATGAGGGGGGCGCCTCTGCCGGTCATCGTGTTTAGCACGCATTCGAAAGAAGGCGCCTACTCCACATTCAAGGCGCTCGCACTCGGCGCCATCGATTTCGTCGCCAAGCCCAGGAACGCGGCGGCCGGCAATCTCGAGCCGGTGGCCCTCCAACTTGCCGAGAAAATTAAAGTTGCCAAGCGCGCCGGCGGGCGCAAGTCCATGCCTAAGCCGGTCCTGGAAATTCCCCCATCTTCCAAGAAAGGGTCACGTCCGGCGATTCCACCAAACCGCGTCATCGCCATCGGCATCTCCACCGGCGGTCCCAACGCGCTGCAGTATCTCCTTACACAATTTCCCGCGGACTTCCCCGCGACTTTCGTCGTCGTCCAGCATATGCCTGAAGGTTTCACCGACATGTTTGCCCGCCGCCTGGATGAATGCTGCGCTCTTGATGTGCACGAAGCCAAGTCCGGCGACCTGCTGATCGCCGGCCGGGTGCTGATCTGCCCCGGCAACCGGCACATGATGGTTCGCCGCATGCCGCGCGGAGAAATGGTTGTCCTGTCGGACACGCCTCCCATCAACGGCCATCGCCCGTCGGCGGATGTGCTATTTCATTCTGTCGCGCAGGAATTCGGCCTTACTTCCGTCGGCATCATCATGACGGGCATGGGCGAAGACGGCGCCGAAGGCATCGGCGCAATCAAAGCCGCAGGTGGCATGACCATCGCCCAAAGTGAAGAAACGTGTGTCGTCGGCGGAATGCCGCGCGCCGCCATGATGAAGGGTTTCGTTCAGAAGGTGCTGCCGCTCGATACGCTCGGCGCGCACCTTATCAGCCAGTATGGTTCTGATCGCGGCAATTCAGAAAAGCAGGACAGTTCGGAAAAATCCGACAAGGGTGAAAAAGTTCCAGTTTCAACTCCGCGTGCCTGACGGGGCCACGGAGCAAAAGGAGATGTTTATGCCACAGTTCGCGCCTCTACTTCGCAAGGACCATCAGACGGTCCGTTACCTTGTGGTGGACGATTCCGTCTTCGCTCGCAAGAACATCATGAAGATGATTGAGCTCTTCGGCGGCGAGGTTGCCGGTGAAGCTGGCGACGGCCTCACCGCAATCGCCGAGTTCAACCGCATCAAGCCCGACATCGTTCTGATGGACATCACCATGCCCCAGATGGAGGGCATCGAAGCCGTCGAACGCATCGTGCGGCAGCACGCCGACGCACGCATCATCATGGTCTCCTCTGTCGGCTACCAGGAAAATATTCTTGCCGCGCTGCAAAAGGGCGCCAAGCATTTTGTCCAGAAGCCTGTTAAGCCCGAAGTCCTTTACGAAATCCTTCGCTACGTTCTCGGTGACGATCCAAATGCTGCGGGCGCGCCCGTTGCCCTCGCGGGGGAGCATCAAATATGAGAATGGAACTCATCCAGCCTTTTATTAATGCCGCCGATGCGGTTTTTGCCGAAGCCCTGCAGGCGCCGACGAAAATCGCCGACCTCTCGATGGACGAGGATACCTATCGCCGTAAAGGCGTTGCTGCGCTCATCGCCATCAAGGGGGATATCGAAGGCCGCGTCATCCTCGACCTTGCGCCCGACGTCGCTATGCGCGTTGCCAGTCAGCTTGCCGGCGAAGCTCTGCCCGAAAGCGAACAGGTCATCAAAGAAACCGTCTGCGAACTCGCCAATATGGTCATCGGCAACAGCGTCACGCTGCTCAACGACCAGGGCTTTCGCTTCAAGGTCTTCCCCCCCGAAATTCACATGAGCGAGCAGGGTCTTTCTGGCAGCGTCGACACCGAAGCCATGGTTCTGTGCATCGAAACCCCATGCGGCGAAATTTACCTCAACATCGCGATGCACTATCTCCATCGCCGCCGCGCCGAGCGCACTGCCGTCAACGCGCTGGACTAAACACAGCACCAAAACGTAGCGGCCACTTTCAAGTGGCCCCACTTGCATTTATAGGGGCCGCTCTCCCTACATCTCCCCTCCTTTTCACCTGTAGTACACTCCTTCCGACCTCGTTCCCCGAATCTTGCGCGAACAGGCCGGAGGCCAATGCAAATCCGTTTCCTCGCTATCATTGTTTTTCTTATTTCTCCCGCACTCCTTCCTGCACAATCTACCGACACACCCGAGCCCGGCTCCGCCGACGAAATCTCCAAAGCCACCACCGAGCCTAGATTCCTCTCTCCCTGGGTTTCTTATGTCCCTGCCTCTTCCACGGTTCCATCCCCGCGCGCCTTTTTTGGCCGCATCATGGGCGCACCTGGCGAACTCGTTGACTCCGCAAAAGCCTACGCCTACTGCCGCGCTCTCGCCGCCGCTTCTCCCCGCGTGCGCGTCTTCACCATCGGCAAGTCCGAGGAAGGCCGCGACATCCTGCTCCTCGCCATCGCGGATGAAAAGGGAATCGCCTCCCTCGACAAGCTGAAATCCGCCACCGCTGCTCTCGCCGATCCCCGCAAAACAGATTCCGCCGCCGCCGAAAAATTAATCTCCGTCTCCCGTCCCATCTATTATTTCAACGCTGCGCTCCACTCCGACGAAACCGGATCCACTGAATCCGTCCTCGAACTCGCCTACCGCCTGGCCGTTTCCGAGCAACCCATGATTCGCCGCATCCGCGAAAATCTCGTCGTTCTCATCAACCCCGTTTCCAGTCCCGATGGACGCGACAATCAGGTCCAGTGGTTCTATCGCTACCTCAAGGGAAAAACCGACCGCGCCTCTCTCCCCCGCCAGGCTCCGCCCTACTGGGGGAAATACGTTTTCGTGGACCTCAATCGCGACGCCCACCAGCTCACCCAGGAAACCACCAAAGCTGTGGCCCGCATGTTTTTTGATTGGCATCCCACCGTCATCCACGACCTCCACGAAGGCGAACCCTTCCTCATGTCCTGGAACGGCACCGGCCCCTACAATCCCAATGTCGATCCCATCAGCTTCACTGAATTTCTCGCCCTCAGTTTTCACGAAGTGCAAACCCTCACTGGCCAGGGCATGCCCGGCGTCTCCACCTGGAATTTTGGCGAGGGGTTCGCTGAACTCTTCCTCGATTCCGTGGCCATGAACCACAATTCCATCGGCCGCGGGTATGAAACGCTCGGCAACGGCACCGCTGAAACGCTTACCTGGCTGCTATCGGGCGAAGAGACCTCCCGCGAGTGGTATCGCCCGCTCCCGCCGCCTGCCGGAAAAGTCTCGTGGTCCGCGCGTGATAACCTTAATTACAACGAAACCGCCGCTCTCGCCGCCCTCGATTACACCGCCACCAATTCCCGCGCGTTTCTCCACAATTTCTATGAAAAAAATCTTCACTCCTATCGCAAAGGCCTCGAGGAATCTCCCGCCGCCTTCCTCATTCCCGAGGATCAGGGTGACCCCGCCCGCGTTGCGCAACTCGTAGCTCGCCTGATGAGCCAGCAAATTGAAGTCAGCCGTGCCAAAGAGCTTCTTCGTCTGAAAGAAGGAACCTTTCCCGCCGGCACCTATGTCGTTCGCCTCGATCAGCCCTATCGCAACTACGCCGTCGATCTTCTCGCGCCACAGCACTATCCCATCGACGCCTTCGAACCCTACGACGACGTCAGCTGGGAACTTCCCGCGCACTATCACCTTCAGGCCCTTCACACGGACGATCCTTCGGTCCGCTCCGCTTCACTTGCTGCGCTGACCGAAGCTCCCCAACCCCACGGCAAAGTCGCTGGCACCGGCCCCGTCTTCCTCCTCAAAGACTCTGGCCAGGAAAGCCTTCTCGCCGCCCGCTATCGCCTCTCGAGCTTCAATCTCGAAATCGCCGAGCGCTCGTTCATCGCAAACGGCGTCGAGTATCCCGCCGGCTCATGGATTCTTTCATCACAATCCGGCCTCGCCGACGCACTTCACCAGATTTCCGATCAACTTGGCCTCGACTTCACAGGCACCTCTTCCGTTCCCGAAGTTCCACGGCATTCTGCCAAAGCACCTCGCCTCGGCCTCTGGATTCCGTGGGCCGACACCGACTCCATCGGCTGGGTCCGCTACTCGCTCGATCAGCGCAAAGTCCCATATATATATATCCGCGATGAAGACATCCGCGCCGGCAAGCTCAACGACAAAATTGACGTTCTCCTCTACGGCCATGTCGATCTTGAACTCGCCGAACAAATCGAGGGACTGCCCAAGCGCTGGAGTCCAATGCCGTTCAAAAAAACTGCGCAAACTCCAAATTTCGGTTTTCCCGCCGAATCCGACGACATCACGGGCGGCATCGGTTACCAGGGGCTCGCGCAAATTCAGGAGTTCGTCGAACGCGGCGGCCTGCTCATCACGCTCGGCAGCGGCTCCATGCTTCCTCTCGAAGCCGGCCTCGTTCGCGGCGTCCGCCGTGAATCCGGCGGCGTCCCGCGCAGCACCCAGGGCGGCGGCAGCGATGCGGCCGCCGCCGCGCAACGAGCTGCAACGCGCACTCCAGGCTCTCACCTGCGCGTCACTTTCGATCGCCCGGATCATCCGATCGCTTACGGCTATTCGCCACATACGTACGTCTTCCGCCAGAATTTTCCGTTGTACGCCGAACCGCGCAGCTGGCTGCGTATGGCCTACTGCACCACGTGCCTCGACGGTCCCATCGATACCAGCACCGTCGTTCTCGAGTGGGGAGATACCACTGGCGCGCCCATTCTCCTCAGCGGTCAGATTTGGGGGGAAGGGAACTTGCTCGGCCGGCCGGCTATTCTCGATTCACCCGTTGGCGGCGGCCACATCATCACATTCAATTTCAATCCCATTCACCGTGACCTCAACCGCGGCGACCAGCGCATGCTCTGGAACGCCATCCTAAACTGGCAATGCATCCTCGCTGCCCAACCAAAAAAGTTTTTGGAAAATTGAAATTTGAAAATCGCAAGTCGAGCGGGCGGTCATCCTGAGGATATCCGACGAGGATAGCCGAAGGACCTCAACCTAACTCGTTTTCAAAATGTCTGTTTAAAAGAATTCGGGCCCGCTACTCCGGCACCTTCAAATACGCTGCTCCATGCCGGAATAACCCCGCCGACGCTATCGGCTGCGAAAAGACTATCCGGATCGGCACAAAGATCGCACCCGCTCCCGGCGTATACGGCACAGCCACTTCCAGCCTGGTGCCCTCCGGGTAAGCATTCCTGCTCCGGAAGCTGATTCCGCCCTTCGACAAATCTTCACACACCGCCACTTCTTCCGTAAATCCACGTTGCCGGATGCACGCTAACACCCGCGCCTTCACCCGCAACCGGTTCCGCCGAGGCACCACGCGCTCTTCCACCGCCGCCCGCGAAGGCAGCACTTCGGCCGAGTTCGTATCCGACTGCGCTTCCACCCAGATCGACGGAGCATCGCAATGCTTGCAAACCCGGGCGGCGCAACGCCGCGCCTCAAACGATTTCAGTTCCATCTCATTCAGGTAAACCACTTCGCGCCGCTGGCAGAAGCTGCATTCCATCAGCAGCCGAGCTATCGCCTCTTCCCCTTGTTGCAGCGCCGGAAATTCAATCTCCCAGAAATCCGCTCGCGGCTCCAGGATCGCCACCGCGTAAAGAAATCCTTCCGCTTCCTGGTCGATCTCCGCCACAATCCGCGCCCGAACCGTTTTCACGGCATCGGCTTCCAAAGTTCTTCGCAGCGTCAATTCCTGGCCGGTAAACAGCTTTTCCTGCAGGCGGAGCACCCCGCCGTTACGGCTCACCAGCAGCGATTCCGCCGGCTTCGTCACGGCCACACCATCCCCGTTGAACCACGAGGCTTCCACCTCCAGACGCAGCGTGACCCGGTCGCTTTGGCGCATTCGTTCCGTTCTCATCAGTCCGTAGAGTGGGGAACTGCTTACGATTCAGGCTATCACGCGGAAAATCGCCGCAATGCGGCTCCGGGACCGGTAATGTCGTACCCACTAATAACCTGGCGGAGCGCTAGGTTCTGCCTCGGTTTACCCTTACGACGCCCTTCGGCACCGGCCCATTTCCAATCCGGAACACTTCCGTCAAACTGAATACTTGCGGAGGTCTGGTTCGCCCCCGGGCTTTTCGCCTCGCGCATATCTTGGGTGTGTGAAGTGAGCAAAGTTATCACCATGGCCGACCGAAGCCCTTCCAACTCTGGCGTCAGCGGAGTCCGCGATCGCCGCTACGCTATCCGTTTTCCGTTTGCCGCCGACGTCGAATTGATTGACCTGGAAACCGGCAAACAGGTCGAGGGTGTCACCTCTGACATTTCCCTGGGCGGGTGTTTCGTTTGCACCAGCAAGCCGCTTCCCCTGAATGCCCGTGCGCGGATGAAACTCGTTCGCAAGGGCCAGGTGCTGGAAGCGCTGGTCGCCGTCCGCATCGTCAAGCCGCGCATCGGCATGGGTATCGAGTTTTTCGATCTTGAGCCGGCCTACAGCGAAATGCTAAGCGCCTGGATAGACGCCCTCCGCCAAGCCCGCTAGCGCGGGGCCGGATTCAGGCCGCCTTCTGTCTGACGTACTCGCTCTAATGCACCGTCTCCATCGGCTTTCCACTCTTTTCGTAAAACTCCTTCTGCAATTTCAAACTCTCCTCATCCGCCTTTACCGCCCGGATCGCGCGGACTACAGTATTGATCCAGGCCTGCAAATCCTCTTCCCCCTGCTCTTTCGTGGCCGTCGATCCGTCTCCGGAGTAATGATTCGGAAAGCGCGCGTACCACCAGATTCCCGTATACACGTTCTCCGGCAGTCTCACCCGCTTCTGATCCGCACCGGATTCATTCTTCGCGCGATCCACGTGCGTCAGGTTCGGATGGGTCACCAGCAGGTTCGATGTCTCCGTCTCTCCCGCATGCCAGTCCGGCCCTTCCTTGTCCCCGCCCGCCTTCCTGGTCGCATCGTGGCCCCATTGCACGTACACAACGTAGTCATGCGGCGCATCCAGCTGCGACTGTGCGAAATACGGAAGTAAGTTTTCGTTTCCACCGTGCCCGTTCACAATCAACACTTTCTTGCAACCGTTCCGCCCCATCTCATCCGTCGTGGCTTGCAGCAATTTCATCTGCATTTCCGCGCTGTACGCGACCGTCCCCGGCTCGTGCCGCGCTTCCGCAATCTGGCCAAAATAATAATCGGGAAAGATCACCGCATATTCCTGCTGCACCGCATGCTCCGTCACATACCGCACGTTCAGCAAGTCCGTTCCCAACGGCAGGTGCGGCCCGTGCTTCTCCAAAATTCCAAACGGCAGCAAGCAGGTCCCTTGCGCCTTCCCAATCGCCAGCCTGAACTCTTCCGCCGTCAGCTCCTCCCACTTCGCCGGCAGCTTTGCCTGTCCCTGCCCCCGGCACACCGTCGCGATTCCAAGCAACAAAATTCCCGCCAGCCAACGAAGCATGTCTGCCTCCCAGTCCTTGTACACAAATCTCGCGGCCAGATTGTAACGCATGCGTGCAGAGCAAAGTAACCCTGAACCGATAAGGGATGGAAAATCTTTGCCTCGATGTCAAAGGGATGAACAGTTGATCGTAGCGGCGGGCCACGGAAAATCGGCAAGGCGGTTTGTAGAGCGGGGCAACCTCTCGCCAGATCCGTTCATCCATCAGCTCAGTTGGGTTTCAGGTGCAGGGCCAGGTGCAGCAAATGAAGATCGGTTGCGCTCCCCTAGTTGTATCGTTTCTTGGGCTGCTGGCTGCAACGATTTCCACAGCGAGTCCCCAGGCTAGCGAGTCTTTCGCCTCAGAAGATACTTCTCCCTCCTCCGGCCTTCTCTCTCACGCGATAATCAGCGAAATCAAATTCGTCGGCCTTCGCCGCATCGCGCATGCAACCGCGATGTCCCGTCTCTCCATTCACGCTGGCGAAGAGTTCAATGACGTCCACATTACGGCCGACGTCCACGTACTCAGCCAGGCAGGATGGTTTGAAGATGTTTTCGTGCGGGCGATTCCCTTAATTCCTGAATTTGAATCATCACACAGCCCTCAAACCGTTGCACTCCAATTCCACGTTCAGGAATATCCCTATCTGGCCGCAGTCTCTTTCACCGGTTCAAAGCTTTTGTCTCAGCAACAAATCGCGAAACTCCTCGCTGATAACAAACTCTCCCCGCAGGTAGGGGCTCCCTCTGACCCGGTCCGGCTGCATCGTGCCGCGCTCGCCATCCGATCCGAACTGGCCGCCGCGGGCCATCCGGAAGGTCAAGTTCTGATTCGGCAAGCAAAGCTTCCCGGCCAAAAAACTAAAGTGGAGTTTCAAATCCGTGATGGCCCGCGCTTGCCCGTCTCAGAGGTCAATTTTTCGGGCGCCCCGGGTGTTCCCGAAAAAATACTTCGCAAACAGATGCGTCAAATCTCTCCCGATGCCTGGTTCGCCGGGCTCCGCAACAAAGATATCTACACCCCCGAAAAAGACGGCGAGGATCGCCTTAATCTGCTCACCTACCTGCACAATCACGGGTTCCCGCAAGCCCGCGCTGGCGCTTCCCACGTTACTGTCGTCAACGCTTTCTCCGATCCTTCCTCTCCTTGGCGCCTTCGCCCCGTTCAGCCCGGCTTGAGCGTCACCCTGCCCGTCGACGCCGGCAATTTCTACGCTTTCGGTAGACCCGACATAAGCGCTCCTCTCCAACAGAGGCTGAACGCGATAAAAAAAGCGAATCTGCCGTCCCTCGAACTCAAACCCGGAAGGCCCTACTCCCAACACGCCGTCGAATCTCTTCGCCGCGACCTGGAAATTCGCCTCCGCCAAAATGGCCACCACAGGAAGGGAATTACTGATTATCGCTTGCGCGCTACTTCAACCTTCAACTACTCCGCGCACATCGCCACCGTTAACTTCGATCTCGATCCCACGCCGCCCTACACCGTCCGCCGCCTCGATTTTCGCGGCAATCAACGTTTCCCCGATCGTTACCTGCGCCGCCGCATCCCTCTCGGCGAAGGCCAGCCTCTCGATGAATACGCCATCGAAGCAGGTCTCGCGCGCCTCGCCCGCACGGGTTATTTCCAGCCGTTCAAGAAAGAGGACATTGAAATCAATACTCACCCCGCGGACAACACGGCCGACGTAGTCATCCATCTCCGAGAAAAAGGCAAACAGCGCATCAGTTTTTCTGGGGGGCGCCAGCAATTCGGCAGCACCGTAGGAATCGCGTACACCGTTTTCAATCTCCTCGGCCTCGACGAATTTCTTTCCACTCAATTCGATGGCGGCCCGGAGTCCCTGCAATTGGCCATCGGTTTCGCAAAGGAAGGCTTTCTCGGCTCGCGCGGCACCCTCGCGCTCTCTGCGTTTGACACATTTCTTCGTCCCCGGCTGACGCCCGGCGTGCAAGGCCCATTCCAGCGCTCGCAATCTCAAGGCGTCAACGTGGGCTGGAATTACGCCGCTTCCAATGTGGATGCAATCGGCGTCAACTTCGGACTCTCGCGTTCCGTCACAGATTATTCGATCAATCAGCCCTCAGCTGCGGCAAATCCCCAGCCCATCGAGCTGCAAAGCAAAACTTCCAGCCGTTCCCTCGGATTCGGATGGACCCGTGACACCGGTGCACAGAAATTCCAACTGGACGGTTCTGTTTCCGGCGGCTGGCTCGGCGGCAGTGAAAACCTTTTGAAGGCAAAAACCGAGTACAGCCAGATTTTCCCCGATGAGATATTCAACCATCGCAACGCGTGGGCTTTCCGCACCACCGCCAGCGTTGCTGGCAGCTATCGCGGCGACATGCCGCTATACGCCCGTTTTTTCTCCGGCGACGATTTCGTCCGAGGTCTCCGCCCCGGCGAACTCGGGCCCTATCAGGCACTCACCAGCAATTCTCCCTTGGGTGCAACCACCTACTCCGCCGTCCCAACTGGTGCCAACCTCCTCGCCGCATCAAATCTCGAATACCGCGTTCCGCTGACGCACACCATCGAAGCCGCAACCTTCCTCGATGCCGGGTCCGGATTTCTCCTTCCCAACTGGCTCGGCCCAACGCGCCCCGCTTTAATCCAATTCACCAACGGCCTGATCCACAGCACCACGGGCCTGGAACTCCGCTGGACTCTCCCCATCGTTGGCGCCCCGGTGCGCATCAACTACTTATTCAACCTCCTGCGCCTGAACCGCGTCCTGTTTTTTTCGGACAGCTCGACCACGCGCCTGCACGATCCGCTCGGCGCTTTGGGCTGGGGCCTCGGCCCTCTGTTCTAAACGCCGCGGAGGCTGCAACTCGTCCTGCTGCAAGGCGGTTGACTCGCGCCGTGATTCCTATCGGTCCACTAATTTCTGCACCGCTTCGGGGTAGCGAGCACCTTGCACGGCAATCTTTGAGGCTGCGGTTTCAAGCTCCCGGATCTCTTCTGCATCCAGCGCGACGGCAGCAGCTCCGAGGTTCTCTTCAAGCCGATGCAGCTTGGTCGTGCCAGGGATGGGTACGATCCACGGCTTCTGCGCCAGCAGCCATGCAAGCGCGACCTGGGCGGGCGTGACCCTTTTCTGTTGCGCAAACTTGCCGATCAGATCCACCATCGCCTGATTCGCTTTGCGGTTTTCTGGGGTGAAGCGGGGGACGACGTTGCGGAAATCGGTGCTATCGAACTTGGTATCTTCGGTGATTTTGCCGGTAAGGAAGCCCCTTCCCAGCGGGCTGAATGGAACGAATCCGATTCCGAGTTCCTCAAGTGTGGGTAGCACTTCCGCCTCTGGCTCTCTCCACCAAAGCGAATACTCGCTCTGAAGCGCCGTGACCTGCTGCACTTTGTGTGCGCGGCGGATCGTCGCCACACCCGCCTCCGAGAGTCCGAAGTGCTTCACCTTTCCCTGCTGGATCAGGTCCTTCACTGCTCCCGCCACATCTTCGATCGGCACGTTGGGATCAACGCGGTGCTGATAGAACAAGTCGATAACGTCGGTCCGGAGGCGCTTCAACGAGGCTTCCGCGACCTCCTTGATGCGCGCGGGCCGGCTGTCCGGCCCCGCATGCTTACCCGTCTCCGGATCGAGCTTGAATCCAAACTTGGTGGCTATGGCGACTTTTCCACGGACGGGAGCAAGGGCTTCTCCCACCAGTTCTTCGTTTGTGAACGGGCCGTAGACTTCAGCGGTATCGAAGAATGTTACGCCGAGTTCGACCGCCTTCCGAATCAGGGAGATCATTTCCTCTTTGTCCGCGGCCGGACCGTACCCAAAGCTCATTCCCATGCAGCCGAGGCCGATTGCGGACACTTCCAAATTGCTTTTTCCGAGTTTGCGCGTCTTCATTTGACTCTCCTCTCCATTGGATGCTCTCATCTGTAGATTGGAATCAAATGTCCGGTAACTCCTTCAAAAGAAATGTGGTGGCGAAGGTTTGTTCTGAACGAAATGAAGCTGGCTCGACGATTTCAACCGTGATAGCACTGGGCGAGGCAGGGACTTGCGAGGAAGTTAGCCGGCCCGCTTGCGGCTCGCTCGCCGCGGCTTCGGCTTGCTCTTATCCTTAAGCTGAAGGTTAAGCGCCACTGCAGCGCGGATAAGATTCTTCAACGCCGCCTCATTCACCTTCTCCCCTTCGTGAATATCGATGGCGCGCCTGATATTCCCGTCGAGGCTGGAGTTGAACAGGCCTGAAGGGTCCTTCAGCGCCGCTCCCTTAGCAAATGTCAGCTTGACCGTGCTCTTGTACGTCTCACCTGTACAGACGATCCCACCATGGGAAAAGACGGGAGTCCCCATCCACTTCCACTCTTCGACAATTTCGGGGTCTGCTTGGTGAATGATTGCGCGTACTTTCGCGAGCGTCTTCCCGCGCCAGTCCCCCAGCTCTCTGATCTTCTCGTCGATTAATTCAGAGGCAGATTCCATCGGGGCATTCTTTTTCATGGTTGGCTCCGTTCTTCAAACAGGTTTTACGCGGCAGGGGCGGAGTAGGATAGCTCGACAAAACCATTCTTGTAAGCGACCACGTTCTGCAAATTCCACCTCGCCTCGGTTGCCGAGTCGCCGAACAGCCGGAGGCCATCACCCAATAGCACCGGCGCGATCGTCAACTTGATTTCGTCCACCAAGCCGAGTTTGAGGAAGCGCTGGCATAACCGGGCGCCACCCACCAGCCAGATGTTTCGATAGCGAGGGGCAAGCTTCGCGTCAATTAACTCCCGGAGATCCCCTGAATAAAATTCGACGTTATTCTTTGTAGACGACATTTTTCTGCTGGTCACCACGACTGTCGGAGTCTCGCCATAAGGCCATCCCAGCTCAAGCGCGTGTTCGTACGTGCGGGAGCCGAGCACGTAACAGTCTATCGCTTTGATGAACGCCGCAATTTCTTGCTCCGAGATGGTGGCCCCGGCTTCGTAAACGCTTCCATTGTCTTCCAGCCAGGAGACGCTGTTGTCCTGCTTCGCGATGAATCCATCAAGACTCGAAACCACATGCATTGTGACACTTCGTCCTTTCGCATTTGCTCCACTTCGGGGCACAGTCCCTCCACGCGGACACCTTGAACTCTTCTAGCGCCCGTCCAACGTCAGTCGCAAGGTAATCCACCCCGAATCGGCCGGCGAATCCTGCAACCTCCGCGGACGCTCTGCGAAGTATGGCCCGAAATGGCCTCTAGCGGCTATCTGCGGCATCTTGTTGAGCCGATTTTTTCGAAATCAGTTGGCGAAGGAGATGCCCTTTCCACATCCACAGTCCGGTAAGGACCATGACAGGAAGGAAGATAAACCGCGTGGGGGCGGCGTAGTCGGGAAGTTTTTCAAACGGACTGTAGATATAACCGACGATCGGAATCGCTAAAATAATATGAAACCAGCGAAAAATCGAACGTTGGGTGCTTTGTTTCATCATCCACCTCGATTTAGGATTTCTAAGCCGATTGGGGTGGCCAGTTTGGAGTTTCAATCCCGAACTCCTTGGCGTACTCCGCGTTCAACTGCTGCCAGCCGCTAAATTTCATCGCCTCCGGGCCGGCGATCCGTCCGATCGGAGTTCCACTCAAAAGGTGATCCAGCACATCGAAACAAATGTGCCACCCGGCAGCGCCCATGGCGATAAATCGGTGGCCGATGTTGGTCCACAGCGTCAGGCGCGTGCCGTCACCGTGGGCTTCGAGTTGCCACCGCATATCGAAGTCGCCCCATTTGTACTCAAGCATTTCTGGAGCGTCGGCTCGCGTCACTCTCGTTTCGGTCACGCGCGGCACGGGCGCGCCCACCGTGGTGAGCTTCACAGTTCCAATCATGCCGAGATTCCCATCGGCGTCGAATGGCGCCCATTCGCGCAGATGCGCCGGGTCGGTCAGCGCCTGCCAGACTTTTTCCGGCGAGTGGCGCAGCTCTCTCACCAGAACGAGCGTCCACTTCTCTCCGTCCTTTTGCACCCGCGCTCCGCGCGCCGGACCCGGGGAGTACTGCTCGCGATCGATCATCTTCCTCTCCTCACGTCAGCCTGGATCATCCGCTGATCGTCAGGCCTACCAGCGCTTCAGCTGCGTCACCTGAATCAGATTGCCGCAGGTGTCTTTCATCATCGCAATGATCGAGGCCGTCACATCGGTGGGCGGCATGGTGAACTCAGCGCCGCGAGTCTTGATCCGCTCGTAGTCGCCCTTGATATCGTCAGTGAAGAACATTGTCGCAGGCTGCCCCTGCTGAAACATCGCCTGCTGGTACGCTTTGGCTGCCGGGTTGTTGTTCATCGCCAACTGCAGCTCTGTGCCGTCCGGCTCGTCTGGCGATGTCACGGTCAGCCAGCGATAAGGGCCCTGGCTGAAATCCGTTTTCTTGGTAAAGCCCAGCACCTCGGTATAGAAGCGCAGGGCTTTGTCCTGGTCGTCCACATATACGCTGGTGATTTTGATTTTCATTTTTTTCCCCTTTATCGCCTTCGCGGTTTGCGCCGCGTGGCCTTCTCCTTCGTCCTTCTCTTCGTTGATGTTGCCAATGCTGGAGTCGTTCGCTCTATGCGGTCGAGGTAGCGCTCGAGAGCATCCACGTGACCCGACCAGAACCGGCGGAACTGAGCCAGCCAGGCATCCACTTCCTGCAGCGATTCCGGCTTCAGCCGGTAGAGCCGCCGCTGTGCGTCCACGGTCGATTCCACGAATCCCGCCTCGCGCAGAACGCGCAGGTGCTTCGATACGGCCGGCTGCGTCATACGAAGTCGGCTCTCAATCTCTCCCACCGACTGTTCCGACGAGATCAGCAGGCTCAAGATCGCCCGGCGGTTCGGTTCTGCAATGATTTGAAACGCGGATTCCATGCCTTGTGTATACGCCACAGAGCATATACGTGTCAAGGCATATATAAACGGGGTTCCAGCCAAAATCTTCCGCCGGCGCGCAGGCCAGAAGGGCAAGATACGCCCCTAACCGCTGCGATTCACACCGATCAGTGATCCAGCCGTCGCGAAGCGCGCCTTGCGTCAGCGCGCCAGCCCTTGCATTGAATTATGGATTGCAGCGGAACGAACCAGGCAACGAAGCAAAAACTCGCACTAATCCTCAATGATCTTGGCGCCGCTTTGTAATAGCCGTTCGAGGCTCTCTTTCCTGAGTTTCAGCTCTTCCGGTGAATGCCCCTGCCAATCGATCACCTCGCCTGCCACCCGAAGCGGATCTCGGGTGCGGAATGAATTGGTTGGGTTGCCCGGATACTTTTTGTCCGTCAAATTCGGGTCATCTTCCCATGAGCCGCTTGGTTCCACTACATAAATTCTCCCGGGCCCTTCGCCAATAGCCAATTCAGCGCCCCAAACAGCCGCATTCAAATTCGAGGTGAAATAGGCAAATTTTGCTTGTGACTTCTCTCCATAATTTGAACTATGGCCGGCAGTAATTTGATCTCCCAGTTTCAATTAGGTCTTCGTGCCATGAAAAAAACTCTGGGAAAATTCTTTAGGTCTGGTCGACACGCTTACTCCTCCACCACTAGTCTATGCTCCGAATTGGATAGGGTCGAACGCTTCAGCCAGGCGGGAATTGCAGGCCTGGCGCCAAGGAGTTTCCGGTGTCACGCGCGGTAACTCCTTAAGCAAGAATGGGGGGGACGGCGAGACTCGGAACGTCTCTCCTTCTCGAAACCACGTAAGTTGTTGATTCCATGTTTCGGCAGGCCTGGTAAAAACAACAGATTGACACCTACCAAGCCCTGCGCTAGATTCGCCCTCAAGAGCAGGGGAGTGGTTTTCCAAACAGGTTCCTGAAAAAGCAAGGTAAAAAACGGAAGCGCGACAGCGTGTGAAGTGTACGCGTCCGTACCACCTCGTGGGCACGGAAAACGTCGCGCGTCCCAGAGAACAACAACCTTCGGGGGGAGGTTACGCAATGTTCAAAAACCTTAGTTACGTTTGTGTTTTTTTCTTTGCCTTCGTGTGTCTGGCAGGCAATCCGGCAACATCTCAGGTCACGACCGCAGATGTGCGCGGGCACGTTTCCGATCCGAAAGGGTTAGCGGTCGGAAGTGCCAAAGTCACGATCACCAGTAAAGAAACAGCTGCAACGCGCGACACAGTGACTTCCGAGTCGGGAGATTATGCGGTGAACCAGTTGCCGCCAGGGATGTACAAAGTCACGATTACAAAAACTGGCTTTGCCACGATGGTTTTTGACTCCATCGAATTGGGAGTCGGACAAAAGCTGACGCTCGACGCGGCGCTGAAACTCGGTTCCGGCTCGGAAATCGTCCAAGTTACGGAAGAGGTTCCTCTCATTCAAGCCTCCTCCTCGGAAATTCAGGGCTCAATCTCTCCAGTTGAAGTGCAAACCCTGCCCGTGGTGGACCGCAATTTTGCCGGTTTGATGGCGCTGATCCCCGGTGTTCGCCCGGCTGAAAACTTTGATCCAACCAAAACGCGCTCCGGCAACGTCACGGTGAATGGCTCGGACGGCCGCGCGATCGATTACAACGTCGATGGTGGCGACAACAAGGACAACGTTATCGGCGGCATTGTCCAGAACTACACGATGGAAGGAATTCAGGAATTCAACGTCGTCACTGACCGCTACTCTGCCGAGTCGGGCCGCGCCGTTGGGGCGGTCGTCAACGTCATCTCCAAATCCGGAAGCAACAACTATCACGGCACGCTGTTCGGTCTGTTCCAAAACAGCGGCCTCAATTCCAAGCCGTTCACTACCTCCGGTCCCAATCCCAAATTCCACCGGTATCAATATGGCGGTTCGGTTGGCGGCCCTGTCAAAAAAGACAAGCTGTTTTTCTTTGGCGCGTTCGAACAGAAACGCGAGCCGGGCAACCTTACCGTCGACCCGGACGCATTTGCTGAATTAACCGCGCTTGCCACGGTGGATTCAACCCTCGCGGCGCCCGTCAGCCAGTTGCCGTTCCCCTACATCGACGACCTCGTGACCGTAAAAATGGACTGGCACATCAGCGACAGGCAGTCTGTGTCTGCGCGATACGGCCGTGAAAAGTGGACGAATCCTAACGACCAGCTGGGCAGCCCCTTCGTGACTGACCTTTCCCAGACAAACAGCGATATAAATCAATTTCACAGCCTGGTAATCAGCCATAATTTCCTGGTTTCGCCAACCAAGATCAATACCTTCGCGATTCAGTTTCAGGACTTTTTTAACGGCATCCTGCCTTCGCCCGGCCGCACCTTTTCGCTTCCAACCGAAAACGGCGGAACAGCAGTCAATCCGGAGATTTGTTTCAAGCCGAATCCGGGCTGCGGTGGCGGAGCGCCGGAGGTTGAAGTCGGACAGAACGTGAATGTTCCCCAAACTACGTTTATTCGCAAATATCAGTTCCGCGATGATTTCAATTGGACGCATGGCCCGCACAGCATGCATTTCGGCGCCAACTACATTTATCTTGCCAAGCTCGGCGGCTCGTTCTTTTTCGGAGCCAACGGCTACCAGGTAACTTTCCTTGAAGATCCCAGCGTTATTCTTGGGAATCCTGCGGCCTACCCCCAAGGGCTGGCAACTCCAGGAGCCGTTCAAGAGCTCACTTTCAATACCGGCAGCGGCTCTACCGCCCAGCCGCCAGCGCACTCCCTGGGCTTGTATTTTCAGGACGACTACAAGGTTTCTCGCAGGCTGACCCTTAACCTCGGACTCCGTTGGGACGCGAATCCAAAATTCTTGGTGCCGCAACTCACGAACGATCCGCTGACCACCAATCGCGCCATCGCGGCGCTGCTTGAAGTCAAAAACGCAGGCATCACGGATCCGCTTGCCGCGGATGGCTTGGCCCGCGTCAATGACCTGGTTGGCAATGAATCGCCTCTCCGCAGAAACACGGCAAGCTGGAAGGAGTTTCAGCCGCGCGTTGGCTTTGCCTGGGATGCAACGGGAACCGGGAAGGTCATCGTTCGTGGAGGTTTCGGCATCGCCCGCGATCAGGTTTTCCAGAACCTTACTCTGTTTTCCATTCAGCAGACCAACCCTACCCTGTACCAAACGGTGCTTGACCTGACGAATCCAGCTGGCACTGCGTGCACGCCGGCGGCGGGCGGAACACCCACAACGGACCTCTGCCAGTTTAGTTTTGGCAACACGCCGCTGCCATCTCCGAACGTCGTTCCTTCACAGCTGGCCGCCGGTGGCACGGGCCGAATTATCGATCCTCGGTTGAACGATCCGTGGTCAGAGCAAGCATCCATCGGCGTCGCCTGGCAAGCGAGCAATGACTACGCGCTTTCGGTGGATTACTATCACGTGCTCGGAACACACGAGCCGCGCGTCCTGCAAATGAATCCAAAGCTTTCTTCGCTCTGCAACTCGGCATATCCTACGGCTGACCCGGCCGACCCCAGGTGTGACCGTGGAGCGGATTCACGGTTATTGGATATCGCCTTCGCAGACGCGGGGCTTCCCGCCGATCGCCTGGGCGAACTCCGCGATTATTCCACGAACACGCGTTCTCTCTACGATGGCATCAACATCGCGTTGAAGAAGCGCTTTTCGCGAAACTTCATGTTTCAGGCAAGCGACGTCATCTCCTGGTCGCGCGGTTGGGGTGGTCTGCCAACTTCCTCCTACGGCGGCAGCGGACTGAATATCACGCCGGAGCGCGAGTTCCTGAGCGGCGAATTCGGCCCCACCAACTTCGATGAGCGCAACCGTTTCACGGCTAGCGGCGTTTTCAATCTGCCGTATGGTTTTGAAGTCGCGCCTTCGTTCCAAGCTTCGAGTGGAAGGCCTTACACTGCGCTAGCCGGTGGCGACATTGACGGAGATGGACGCTCCACGATCGATCGCGCTTGCGCCGACGGGACGAATACCCTGGGTTGCAAGGAAGTGCAGGTAAACAACTCCCGCGGCAAAGCATTTATCGAATTTGACCTTCGTGCCGCGTATGCCTTCAAGATCCGCGAGAACATGAAATTCCGCCTGATCTGGGAGATGTACAACATCGGGAACCGGAATAATTCCTGCAACAACGTCGACACCAACTTCTACGGCGGCAGTTTTGGCCAGCCGCAAGGCTACTGCGGGGGACAGGGACCGGGCGCAACCTTTGGGAACGCTTACCGCTCCCAGTTCGGCTTCCGCTTCGAGTTCTAGTCCGGAGACTTTTCCATCAGGGGGTGCCGGCTTTTCTGCCGCGCCCCCATTTTTCTGCTGAGTTCTGCCTCGTTCAGCATCGCCACCACTGGTTCGTCACAACTCAGATGGCGGCGATTTTGGCAGGTGCGGGCTGTATAAACCGAAGGAGAGCGATCAGCCCGCCAGGCCGGTGTTGAACGTAAATTATTGTTAGAGAGATCTGTGTGCCGAATTTGACGCCTTGCGTGGACCTTGGCCCTCTTTGTGCCCACGCGAAAACTCTTCCACCGGCGTATGTGATTGATTAAGAATGGCGGGGACGACGAGACTCGAACTCGCGACCTCTGCCGTGACAGAGTACCTTGATCCGGAGTTCCAATGACTTGCCGGCGCATGAGGGAACAGAAAAGCATGTCAAGGAACAGAAGGGAACTGTTATTGTTCTCTCGTTAATCCCTACTTCGGGCGTCGGGAATTTCGAAACCATTCGCGGAAGGATTGGCTCTGACCCACCAGCGACGGTTGTCACAGATTCTTGTTCAGCCAGATTACTGGGCTTTCTTCTTGGCCATCGGCTTTGCTCCCGCTTTGGGGTTGATGAGCGTCAAAGCATCTTCGGCATTGAACGGAAACTGCCGAACGGATTGTTGACCGGTACTGCTCAAAGTGATATCCACTCGCCGATTCTGGGCAAGGGTAATCGTCTGCAAGTTCTTCAGGATTTTGCTCCTCTGTTCCTCGGTGAGGTTTGGATGTTGCTCAACCAGTTGTTGCACCTGTTCTGGTGCCATGTTCTGCTCTTCGCCGAGCGCCTTCACTTCGAGGTTAGCTTCGGGGACGCCCTGTTTGACCAGGAACTGTTTTGCAATTTCCACACGGCGTTCGGAAAGGGATTGATTGTATTCCGGCGCGCCCCGGCGGTCTGTGTGGCCCTCGAGCACGAGGTGGGCATCGGGCCGGCTTGTCAGGTATTCCTTGAAGTCGTTGGACAGGGAGGTAAGTGTTCTTTGTTGGCTCTCCACCAGCCCCACATCCGGCTTGCCCGTCGAGGGTAGTGCCGTCGGGAAATAGATGCTCCGGATGGCCAGCCTGGCTTCGACTGCAGGCGGTGGAGCAGCTTCGACGCTCAGTTGGGCCGTACAGTCAGCGGCTCCGCCCCGTCCATCATCGACGCGCCCCGTCACCGTATAGCGGGCAGGGGCCAGGCCCGTCGTATCGAGTTCGACCTCGGCACCGGAACCGGCAATTTGCCCACCATTCGTGTTCCACGTATACGTCAGTCGATCACTGTCTGGATCACTTGCCGTTGCGGCAATGTGCACACGGTCGCCAGGATGCACCGGACTTGGACGCGCGGAGCAGCTCATTGTAGGCGGCCGGTTGCGCCGGGGCTCCACACGAATATCGGCGCTGCAAGTTGTTTTGCCGCCGCGACCATCGTCCACACGGGCGGTCACGGTGTATGTTGACGGCTCCAAACCCGCGTAATTCCACCGGACCTGTGCCCCCGTGCCATCAACGGTGCCTGCATTCGCTGTCCACGTGTAGTTGAGAGTTTCGTTATCCGAATCGCTCGCATCGGCTCGCACCAGGACGCTGTCTCCAGACTCAGCATTGACTTGCACGGGGTTCGCGGAGCAGGACGCAACGGGTAAGTGGTTGACCGGCGCGGACGCGGGGTTGCCTCCGAACCGGAAAACAATACCGGCGTTGTAGCGAAGATTGCTCTGATTCTGGTTGCCTTTGGTGAAGCCATTGCCGAAGCGGGTCAGCACATAATCAACCTGCACAGGCCGGATCGCGATGTGGCTGCTGACTGGGATATCAATTCCGCCACCAATGATGAAATCAAAAGCGTTATTGCTGGGATTGTTCGTTGTGCTGCAGGCACCTTGGCAAGCTTTGAAAAGGTTCTGATACGTATTGGAGTGCGCTCCACCAAACATGGTTTCTACGAATGGCTCGAAGTGTCGGGTACGGTACTTAAGAATGGGTCCTATGTTGTAAGTGAACAGATTGGCGTCTGCCGTAACCGTGCAGCCAGTTGGGCAAGGGCTGTTGGCGGTTGCCGGGAAGGCAAAGGTTTTAGTCAGACTTTGGTAGCCCGCGAATTCGGCCTCGATCCCCAAAAAGTGGTTGACGTTCACGGTCACACCACCGCCGCCACCATTCAGTGAAAATCCGCTGACAATGTTGCTGTTCTCCGGATTGAATCGCATGTAGGAGTAAAACACGGGAACTTCGACCTTGGGATAATCCTGAGCCAGCGTGATGCTCCCGTGTAATAAAACAAGACCTGAGAAAATAACAGTGGTCAGCTTCATGTTTTGCTCCTGGTTATCGCCGCTGGATGGCGTAACTTAACCACACCGAAAGGTCGAGCCTGCTTCCCTTGAAACTCTCAACGGAAACCAAATTCTTTCGGAGAGTAGTTAACTAATTTGTGTTATATGCACCACTGTTAGTAATTACAGGTCGTACAAACTGGACAGACTTACTCCTGACTTCGCACCGGCAGTATCTGCAGCCAACTGAAGTCTGTTTATCGTTTGAAATGTGCCGCTCCACACAGATCCTGGGAGAACACAGCTGGCAGTGATGGATATCCTGACGCGATCCGCCAATCGCATCGCCAACCCACCCAAAACAATCAGGGGACTGTCATTTTTGCCAGTTCTCACCCCACGGTCTGCGAGAGACGCTTCGTTCTTTCAAACTAAAACGTGGTGGGTGACGCGATGGAGCGGACATTTCAGCCTTTGATTGGCCATCCGGCTGTTCTTGAGTTGGCGTTGGGGCAAATCAAATTGTATGTGTCGGGAACTATACTGAGGGACTATGGCAACAGATTGCTGATGAAGCCTGAAAGTGGTCCGGATGTGGAAATTCCCAAGAATTACATTATGAAGATAGAAAGGGCGAATCGTTGTATAGAACCAAGTATCAAATTCCTATGAACGTGCTCGAATCGCGGCAGCCGGTTAGTGCGCACGCCTGTCCCAAAACCTGCCATCACAATCCTCGCAACGATAAGGTTGAATCGAAAACAGACGCGATAAAAGCCTTTCGATCTTCTTCCTCATGTTGGATCGCCGTACGTTAGCGCTGCCGCAAATCCGGCATCGATGCACCGGTTTGCAACCCACCCTGCTTTGAGATGTGTAGGGCCGCGATGCGTTCCAGCTTGAAGGTGTACTCAGTCGATTCAACATAGGGCACGTGAACTGCTTGCGAGACTTATTTGCTCATTCCGCGTGCAACCCGTATTCCTGTACCTGCTACGCTCCAGACTTATTCTTTGGCGACCCGGCATTCAGCATCTTCAAAAGTTGGTTCGCGCAGGCGGATGCGGGAACCGCGCCTTTCGTCAAAATGTCCGCTGAGGAAATTTCATTTCCATACAGATTCTTGTTCGCACTTTCACTGGACGGAGCGTGGAACCCTCAAGGGATACCCCAGCAAACGCGCCTCGAGCTCTTGAATAGCTGAGGATTTCGGCCCGTAACGTGGCGTCCGTTGCCGCGGAAGCATCCCGGCCCAGCGACACGGACGGCGCTTAATTGACAGTGTGCGAAGCTCTTACATGGCCGTCTACTGTAACTAATGACAGCTCACCCCGCGTTGACCGGCAGATGCTTCATGCGATCAGGAGTGACCAGCGCCGAGGGACGTCGCAAGACCTGCGCCGTTAAATCTTCAATCATGGCTTAGAGCGGATTTCCTGCGCGCCTCATTGGTAGATATATTCCAATTGTCATGCCGCCGAGATTGTGGACCGCAGCCTTGTGGACATCTGCCACAGCCTTATTCGTCACACACAGTACCTGTTACTTTTAACAATTACTCCGCCGAGGCCAAAGCGCCAATATCCCGTTTAAAACACGTGGCATGTCTTAGAAGTTTGTCCAGATCCCGCTCGCGCCCTGAAACTGAAGGCTGTATTGGATGCATCATGAAAACAAAAGCGCTGTTTGTCTTCGCCTTATCGGTCATGGTTCTTGTTTTGGGATCGTGTAGTGGGCTAAAGAACGGTGGCTGCTTCGCGGGTTGCGGCAGCGGCAGCGCGAATTTGAGTATTACACTCTTCGATCTCCCGCCAGCAGGAGTTTCCATACTAAGCTTCACACTTCCCATTGCCGGAATCTCGCTTACGCCATCGTCTGGGACGGTAGTGGCCGTGCCGATCACGCCCACATCGTATGAGATGACACGCCTGCAGACGGACTCCACCCTGGTCGGTTCAAGTCTGTCTGTTCCCGCGGGGACATACACCTCAATCAACGTAACTCTGACTGCCTCAAGTGGTGTGTTCATTAACACCTCTGGCGCGACGGTCGGCAATTGTGCGGACGGCGCGGTTTGTCCCATGCCTTCCGGTGCCGCTACAACGATTCAGGTACCGATTTCGCTTACGCTCACCGGGAACCAGAATCAGTGGGTGGGATTGGAGTTCAATCTTCGCAACGCCATCACCACAGCCAACGGGATAGCGGTGGATTTCAACCAGCCAAATGTCATGACGGCCACAACTGCTGTCCGGGCCGGGATCCCTTCCGGTAGCGTGGACACCATAGAAGATTTCATAGGGGTGGTGACCTCGGCGAGTTCGAGTAGCATCACCGTGCAATCTAAAATTACCGGGAGCAGCATGACAGCCACGATATCCTCCAACACAGAATTCGATCTTGCTCCTGTGACCTATAGCAAGTGCCCGGGAACTGCTGCTTCCTGTATAGCGATCGGCAGCACAGTCAGCCTCGATGCCGATCTCAATTCCGCAGGCACATTGACTGCAAGCGAAATTGACGTGCTGGATGCGGTCGCGACGGATGAAGTGGAAGGCACGATTTATCCCACAGGCGTCGCTGGAGTAGTAGGGCTGATCATCCAGGACAAAGTGCCAGTCACATCCACATCTCCTCTGGCCAGTTCCGGCACAACCTTTGGCACCGGCATATTCTTGACCGCGGACTCGAGCACACTCTTTTCGGTGGATACCAAGACACTCTCATCGCAGAACCTGAGCGTGGGGGCACTGTTTGCCGGAAGTGGCGACTTGCTTGCTGGACAGACAATTCGCGCGCAAATCAAAGGGATCACATCAGGGAATAACGGAATTTCTGCGGTGGCCACGAATGTACTCCTGCGGTGCTCACGGCTGACGGGAACGGTAAATTCGGTCACCGGGAACGCATTCACGCTTGCCAATATCCCTAGTTATATCAGCAGCTTGAATCCAACGCTCAGCCTGACACCTCAAGTCTTTACGTACCCAGATGCCACCATCTTTGATGGAATAACCGACATCAGCCAACTTAGTGCAATATCTAGCCAAATCGCCTCCATACGTGCGTTGTATTTGAACGGAGTGCCTCCGTTCCAGGCCGCAAAGGTACGTGTGCCGTAGCAGCCGTCCTTTGCGGCGGAACAAGCGCAAGGAGCTTGATGTTTGCGCAACTAATTTGCACAGGGGGTGTTATTGCATATTGGGATGATAAAGAGAGATTATCTTGCACATTGGGCTTAAAGCTAGCGGAGCGGCCGTTGCCATCAATTCGCATTCTCATAGCTGATGATTACTCAGATTGGCGACGCCAAGTCCGTTTGCTGCTTCAGGCGCGGCCAGAATGGGATGTCATCGCCGATGCATCGGATGGATCAGAAACCGTTCAGAAGGTCGAAGAACTGAAGCCGGACTTGATTCTGCTGGACATTGGTCTCCCGAAGTTGAATGGAATCGAAGCTGCCTGGCGGATTCGACAAGTCTCTCCCAATTCCAAAATAGTTTTCCTAAGTCAGAACAGTGATCGAGACGTCGTGCGGGCAGCTTTGAGCTCGGGCGCCCTAGGTTACGTTCATAAGACAGATGCTGCCGGTGAACTACTGCATGCGGTCGATGCGGTTCTTCGAGGCAAGCGATTTGTCAGTAGCAGCCTTAACCTTAAAGACTTTGAATTCCCAGACACCTCAGCAGAGAAGGCCCCTCGCTGTCATGAAGTTCTGTTTTATTCTGATGACTCAGTTCTTCTCGATGGCTTTACTCACTTTATTGCTGCTGCCCTAAAGGCCGGTAACGTGGCTATTGTTCTGGCTACCGAGTCGCATCGGAACAGTATTGTCTTGAGATTGAAGGCACAGGGCTTGGATGTTGATGCTGCGACCAGCCAGGGGACGTACATTCAATTGGATGTTGCCAAAATACTCTCCACATTTATGGTGAATGATATGCCAGATGAGGCTCGTTTTTTCAAGGCTGCGAGCGGTCTCATTCAGTCAGCTGCCAGAGTGGCGAAGGGAAAGCATTCTCGCGTCGTGGCTTGCGGCGAAGGTGTTGCTCTCCTGTGGGCAGAAGGTAAGGCGGACGCCGCAATTCGGCTAGAACAGCTCTGGGACGAGGTAGGCACGACATTCGAGGTGGATATCCTCTGCGGGTATGCCTTGAGTAGTTTTCGCGGCGAGGAAGACGAGCAGGTTTTCCGGAGTATTTGTGCGGAACATTCAGCCGTTCATTCTCACTGAGTTGGTCACCACAGTCAGTAGGTGACCCGCTCCTTGTAAAGAAAACCGCCAACCTGCCCATCAGCACTCATCCGACTGCCCTTGCTGATTTACCGAAAGATTCAATGGCCACGAGCTCGTCGTCGATGATATCGAAGACGGTGTAGAGCCTTGTGATATGCATCAGCTCGTGAACTTTGTTCGTGAGGTTGAGCAGCTTCAGTTCTCCCGCCTGTTTCTGCACGCTGGTGAAAGCGCCGACCAGATGGCCCAAACCCGCGCTGTCGATGTGATTAACATTGGCAAGATTGAATAGAATCTTCTTGTGCCCCATGCTTAACAATCGGCGAACCAGATCCCGGAGTGCGGCACTCTCATCGCCCAGTACAATTCGCCCGCTTATGTCCACAATGGTGACGTCCGTTACTTCCCGAATGCTCGTAATCATGTTCATTGAAGTCCTCCTATAGCATTTTGAAGCTTGAACATTGCCCAATGGCGGCAGAGAGTTAGTTCGCCACTGACCGCTTTCACGAGTGAAAGTTACTTACTCCTCGGGAACCGGTTTCCAGGAACTATCGGGATCAAAACGCTCCATTTTTATAAACTCAGTGAGTGTGGACGGCCCAAAATCCTTCTCGTAGACAACGCCGTCGTGGCTGACGATGAAGCTCTTGACTCCGGTCACATCGTACTCGGCGGGAGCGGCCACGAGGGCGAAGCCCCCGATCATTACACCCTTTACGACGAAGTCCATTTCGCCAAGAGGTGCCGCGGGGCCTTGGCCTCTTAAGATTTTGAAAAAATAGCCATGATATGGTTCTGCATTTATGGAGTACCCCTGTTCGATTGCTCGGGCGATCTTTTCGCCAATCGGCCCGGCCCAACTACCGTCCGAGTTTTGCCATGCCAAGCCATCCTGTTTGCCCGGAGTGCTGATGATCCGTTGCGCGTACTGATTCGCGTCGTATCCTTTTCGCGGCTCGAGCGCGTATTCGTGCTGCGCTTCGACGTAGCCACGACAGATATCAATGGCATCCAATTCGTTGCTTCCGATGCGACGGTAGAGGAGTTCCTGGCGCCCCGCTTTGGCATCAAATGCCCATTTCGTGCCCACCTTCACAATTGGCACAGGAAACGGCCAGTCCTCATTGCCCACTAGGAGGAATGCCCGGCTCTCTTTTTTTGAGTCAGTGGAGACGGTTTTCTTGCCGCGAGCCTGTGCCGCGAAGTCCAGTGCTCGCTGCCGGTCTTGTGGGTATTCGCCGGTAAAAACTATATCCCTGCCAGCGGGACCAAAGATTTGTTCGAGAGCAGGCTCATCAAACTGTTCAGCCGCGGCGACTAGAGCATCGGCAGCCTGCTGCGGAGTATCAAAGGTTTTGCCACCGACAACAACAGAAGCAGGGGCAGTCTTTGCAGAAGGCTGTTGCGCAGAAAGGTGGCAAGGCACCCATAAGAGCGCGAATGTGCCGGCGATCCAAAGAAGTCTGAGCGGAATTTCCTTCGCAAATATTGATTTCATATCCAAGCTCCTGTGCTTTCCTTTCGGCGATCCAAGCCGCTTATCTACGCCGACCCCCGCCACCACGACCACCGCCTCCGCGAGATCCCATGCTCGATGAACCCCGACTGCTGCTGGCGCGCGCGCTCGACCCGTTGTAACCCTTGGAGCCCCTGGAACCTCCTCCGAAGGCATCCCGATTTCCGCCGCCACCACGCGAGAGGTCCCGACTTCCCACCCGATCCGCTCCACCTCCGCCCGACTTATTGCCAATGCCCGCACCACCAGTCCTGTTACCGGCGCCCGCCCCGGTAGCTCTATTGCTTACATCAGCTCTTCCGGCGCGATTGCTGGGCAGATTTCCACCCTGTCTGCCCACCTGTTGTCGGGCACTAGCCTGACGATTGGACAAGGAGTCTCCACGTGCTGTGCCGCCGAACCTGTCCGCCGTAGAACGATCCCGATACGGTGCACCGCCTCGATGTTGCGGATTGTGCTTCCAGCTGGAGTTTCCGCCGCGACTTCCTCCGCCGCGAGAGGGTTGATTGGACGGGCGGTTTCCGCTCCCAATGTTGTTGCGGTTTCCACCACCCACATTCGAGTTGCGGTTAAAATTGTTGTTGTTATTAATGTTGATGTCGTTGTTCCCGCCCCAACCGCAACCCCAGCCCCAGCCGCCGCTCCAGAACGCCCCCATCATCACGCCAACACCGAAAGAGATTGCCAGTCCAGCGGCATAGTATCCGGCCGGTGGATAATAAATGGGGGGATAGGGATAAACCGCAGGGCCGTACACCACAACAGGATCGTAAGAAGGTACGTAGACGACCTGCGGATTAGCCTGTTCGATTACGATCACACTCTTGCTCTCGATGACCTTGGTTTCCACCATCTGCTGTTCGGTCGATTTCAAATTTCCAGCGTCCTGTGCCTTCTTTCGCATGCGCTGCACGGCATCCATCACGTCGCTTTGCTGCGCCAAGAACGCGTTGCCAAGATCGGTAGTCCACTGAATGTCGTCTGCCAGGCGCTTTACCACTTCGGGCAGCCCCGCTAACGCTTGGATACTCGGATCCCAGGGCTGCTTGGCGACAGCATCGGCTAGTGCGTTGTCCTTCAGCCCGGGATTCTTTCCCAGCCACTGCTGGAGCTGTATGAGTTCGAGAGGATAGGTGGAAGCCGCGAGGGTCTGGGCCAGCATCGGGTCTGAATAGAGGGCAATGGGCGCAACGAGGGAGTCTAGTTGGTCGGGTGGAATCTTGGCAGTCTGGTTCTGTGGCGAAGCGGCTTGCGCCGAACCAGACGATGCCATGTATGCAGATATGTCCCCTTGTGCAACACCGGTCGCGCACATGATCACCAAAAGGTTTCGGAACATCGCACGCAAAAACTCTCGGATCCGATTCATGGTGGCTACCTCTGCTCTTGATCGCCCTGTTCAGCCAGAGGACTCGATCGAGCACGAATATGCGCACTCCTTTCGTCATTCGCTGGCCTAAGTGCGCTCGTTTCCCTCACGGTAGGTCGCACAAATTCCTCGCGATACTGCTAGAAATTACAGTTGAGGCACAGGATGTTGATCACCTGGAGTGGACGGCGGAATTGCATTTAGGTCCGAAGCGGGCATCCTCATTGCAGTCTAATATCCACTAATCGGATGATTGGCGGTTTCTGCGTTTGGGGCTACGGCAAGCAGGTGTGTTTTGGTTGTCTCCCGAGGTGGTCCCTTGCTTGGTTTCGCGCCCAGCAATTCGCGCAAACGCTTACGAGCTTTGTGCAACTGGGATTTCGAATTCCCAACCGAATATCCAAAGCGTTTGGCTATTTCCTTGTGCGCGAAACCTTGAACATCGTGAAGAACAAACACCTCTCTATAACCGTCCGGCAACTGATCGAGAGCAGCTTGAAGATCGACGCGGTCAACGACGCCATTCAAATAAAAGTCTGGCATACCGATATCGGCGAGCAGCTCCCCATTACCGGCAAGGAACTCGCGCTGGAAAACCCGGTTGTGGTTATTTCTTCGAAACCGCATAAGAACAAGGTTGGTTGTCAACCGGTATAACCATGAAGACAGAGCTGATTCCCCTCGAAACGTATGCAGCTTGAGAAGCACGCAGACAAACACATCTTGCGCGGCGTCCTCGGCTTCGATCGGGTCTCGTAACATACGCAAGCAAAGCCGGCGAACAAGTTTGCTATTTGCCTCGTAGACGCGTTCAAACGCTTCAGGATTGCACTGCTGAATCGGGCAGATGGCCTCAAGCGGTGTTTCACAGGGCGCCTCTCTCGGAATCGATTCCCGCATGTTACCTCGCTGCTTAAAAGGTATGTATTGAGAGAGTCCGAGAGCACTGGGAAAAATGACAGGCATCGGGTGGGGATCTTGAGGCGATTGACTTCTAACGAGACAAGGGAGTCTTGTGCGGGTGCAAATGAAATTGAGCGTTGCGCAACTCGATTAACGGATTAGGTCATAAGGTGACAATTGTGGGCGACTCAGGGAGTGGGGTTCTGAGTTGCATTAGCGGTAGGACTTGTACTCGTCCATTGTGAATCGCTCAGATTCCACCCCCCTCCGAGCGCACGATAGACGTCAACCAATGCCAATTTGCGGCCGAGATCATACGTTACCGTCGCAATCTCGGCGGGGTACATTTGAATTTGGGCATCAATGATGTCGAGATAACTCGAAAACCCGCTGTCGTAGCGAATAGTGGAAAGGCGAACCGACTCGCGATATGCCTCAACCGAGGTGATCTGCTCGCTGTAAGCCCTGGCAAGTAATTGATGAGCGGAGAGAGATGTGGACACTTCGCCGAATGCACGGGTTACCGCTTTTTCGAAGGAGATTTTAGCTTGGTGTCGTTGAGCCAGGGACGCATTATATTGATTCTTCAAACGGCCGGCGGTGAAAATAGGTCCGGCAAAATCACCAGCGAGTGTCCAGGCTTTGCCCGCTCCCGTCAGTTCCGACAATTGAGGACTAATTCCACCGAACAATCCAGACAAGGAAATGGTCGGGAAGAAATTGGCCTTGGCTACACCGACGTTGGCATTGGCGGAAATCAGGTTCTGCTCTGCTTCCCGTAGATCGGGGCGGCGCTCCAACAGAGAAGCCGGCAAACCAGCGGGCACCTCAGGCGGATCGTACTGTGCAGAGAGGGCTACACCACGAGGGATCGGGCCGGGATTGCGCCCAAGAAGGAGGTCCAACGCATTCTCCTGCGCAACAATTTGGCGTTCCAGATCAGGGATGGTCGCGGCCACATTCGAGAGAGCCGCTTGCGCCCGGGAAGTTTCGAGTCCGGAGGCGTAGCCGCCTTCCATCCTGTGTTGAAAGATCTCGAGAGAGCCTTGAAAGCTCTTGACCGTCCGATGGGAAATCTCTAACTGTGCATCCAAGGCCCGCAACTGGAAGTACCCTTGGGCAACTTCCGACATGACCAAGAGCCGGACATCTCGCCTAGCTTCTTCACTGGAAAAGTAAAGGGCTCGTTGGGCTTCATTCAATTTGCGGATACGCCCGAAGAGATCAATTTCCCAGAAGGTGCTGAAACTATAACTGTAGTAAGTGTGATTCGGGATTGTTAGCGACTTCTGTCCGGAAATGTTCGCGTCATATCCCACCTGTGGGAAGTACTGCGAGCGACTGACACCGAGGAGGGCACGCTCCTCATCGACCCGCGCCACGGCTAATTGAAGGTCGTAATTATTCTCGAGGGCCTCACGGATCAGGCTTTGGAGAACGGGATCTTTAAACAGTTGCCACCAGGCGAGATCGGCAGTCGAAATCTGCTTGGCTTGGTCCTCGGTGTAGAACGTGGCGGGAGGTTGGAGTATCGGACGTTTGTACTTTGGGCCGACGGTACATCCGCTCAACAGGAGAAGCGGAACAAGTGCGAATGCAACGACCTTTCGCATTAATCGTGTCCCCCTTCCAACACGGCTGGTTGAACGACAGCCACATGAGCTTTCTTTTTGGCGATGCGTTCAACAACTACGAATAGGACAGGCACGAAAAAAATTCCCAACGCGCTTGCGGCAGACATGCCCGTGATCACCGAACTTCCCAGCACCTTTCGGCCAATTGCGCCTGCTCCTTTCGCCGTCCAGAGAGGCACGCACCCAAGAATGAAAGCGAAAGAGGTCATTAGAATGGGCCGTAACCGGAGTTTGGCGCCTTCCAAGGCCGCCTGCACCAGCTCCTTACCTTTCGAATGTTCCAGAATTGCGAACTCAACGATTAGAATGGCGTTCTTGGCGGTCAGTCCAATCAACATGACGAGTCCAATCTGAGCGAACACATTGTTGTCAAACTTGCGCAAGAGCAGTCCGCCATAGGCGCCGAGCACCGCCACCGGAACTGAAAGAAGAACGCTGAAGGGCAAAGACCAGCTTTCGTACAGGGCCGCCAAGATTAGAAAGACAAACAGGAAGGACATGGCGAAAACCATCGCCTGCCCTCCTTCTGCCTTCTTTTCCTGATAGGACATGTCGCTCCAGGAATACCCAAATCCGGTGGGCAGGGCCTCGTTCGCGACCTGTTCCATTGCAGCCATGGCTTGTCCAGAGCTGTAGCCGGGAGCGGGTGAACCATTAATCTGAATGCTCCGGAATAAGTTAAAGCGGTTGGTATACTCGGGCCCCGAGACACGCTTCACGGTGACCAAGGAGGTAAGAGGTGTCATCTCGCCCTTGGAGTTTCGGAGGTAGAAACTGTCGATCTTGTCTATGCTGGTACGATAGGCGGGTTCCGCCTGAAGATAAACCTTCCATTGCCGCCCGAAACGATTGAATTGGTTAACGTAGGCACCACCCAGAAAAGCCTGAAGTGTCTGATAGACTTCCCCGAACTGGAGTCCCTGCTTCTGTACGCGGTCCTGATCTACGTCCACGAACAGCTGGGGCACCGTCGGCCGAAAAGTGGTGACGAGGGAGGCAAGCTCTGGGCGTTTCCGCGCAACCAAAACCAGTTTATCCAGAGCTTCCGACAGTTGTTGAACTGTCCCGCTGGTCCGGTCTTGTAACATGAAGGTGAACCCGCCGGCGGTGCCAAGACCAGGAATGGCGGGAGGGCCAAAAGCGAACGCAATTGCTTCTGGAATCTCGCTTCGTAATTTCTTGTTCAAGGCTTGAACGAGACCAGTAGCGGAAAGCTCTGCAGTCTTGCGCTCTTCCCAAGGTTCAAGCTGAAGAAAATAGAAACCGGTGTATGACGCAGAGGTGTTGGAGAGCAAGCTGAAGCCAGAAATCCCGCTGAAGCTCTGAACACCATGAGTGTGTGCCAACATATCATCAATCTTGCGCATGGCCGCATCGGTACGCTGCAAAGACGCCGCGTCAGGCAGCTGTATCTGGAGGAACGCGTATCCCTGATCCTCCTCGGGGATGAAGCTGGTGGGGAGGCTCTTGCCCATGAACACAGCAACAACCGTGATTCCAGCGAGCAAGAGAAGTGCAAGCGCCCACCGGCGAATCAAGAAGTGGCTCCAACTTACATAGCCACTTGTCGCCTTATCGAACCAGTAGTTGAACCAACTGAAGAATTTTCCAAGCGGTCCGCGGGATTCCTTGCGGGGGCGCAGCAAAAGAGCAGAGAGTGCTGGTGAAAGGGTCAATGCGTTGAAAGCGGAGATCAATACTGAGATGGCGATAGTGATTGCGAATTGTTGGTTCAGAAGCCCTTTAATACCACCGAGAGCGGCCATAGGAACGAAGACTGAAGATAGAATCAGGGCGATTCCAATCACAGGCCCGGAGACTTCTTCCATCGCCTTAATCGTTGCATCTTTGGGCGACAGGCCATGCGCAATGTGATGTTCGACTGCTTCGACCACGACGATGGCGTCGTCCACCACCAGGCCGATCGCCAGGATGAATCCAAACAGAGATAGCGTGTTGATTGTAAAACCCAGCATGGGGAAGATGGCGAAAGTGCCAATGAGTGAAACAGGAACGGCAAGAAGCGGGATCAAGGTAGCACGCCAATTCTGGAGGAACAGGAAAACGACAATTATTACCAGGACGATGGCTTCAAATAGCGTCGTTACGATTTCTTTCATCCCCTCCGTGATTGGGAGGGTGGTGTCCATGGCAATCTTATATTCGAGATCTTGGGGAAACCGCGATTTTAGCTCCACCATTTGTGCCTTCACCTGTTCCGCCACGGCTAATGCATTGGAGCCAGGTGCTTGGTAGACGCAAATGATCACTGCGGATTTCGCGTTGTACCGCCCGATCTGCTGATAGACCAGAGATCCCAATTCGATCCGCGCAACATCTTTCAGCCTCACGGTTGAACCATCGGGATTCTGCCGGACGATGACGTTTCCAAAATCTTCTGCGTTTACGAGCCGGCCTGGCGCGCGAACGGCATATGTAAATTGCTGACCCTTTGGGGCCGGTTCAGCACCAATCTGGCCAGCGGGATTGACGGCACTCTGCTGTTGGATGGCATTGTTCAAATCCGAGACGGTCAGGCTGAGTTTCGTCAATTGATCGGGCTTCACCCAAATGCGCATCGCATAATCTGCGGCCCCGAAGTTCGTGACTTGTCCAACTCCGGGGACGCGCAAAAGCGCGTCGTTAATATTGATAGTCGCGTAGTTCCCCAGGAATTGTCCGTTGTAGCTTTCGTTGGGCGAGTAGACGGAAAGGACAAGGAGGGGAAGTCCCATCAGCTTCTTCACCGTTACCCCGTACTGGTTCACGGAGGTGGGGAGGTTCGGACTAGCCTGCGAAACCCGGTTCTGAGTGTTGACCTGGTCGATATCCACATTGGTGCCGATGTCATAGGTAACTTTGAGGGTCATTGTCCCGTCGTTGGCGTTGGTGGACATCATGTAGAGCATGTTGTCCACACCATTCATCTGCTGCTCGAGCGGCGTGGCAACCGACTGCTCAATCGTCAACGCATCGGCTCCGGTATATGTCGCAGATACGTTGATTTGTGGAGGCACGATGTCAGGAAGTTGCGCGACGGGCAGCTTCGACATCGCCACGACACCACCGATGACCGTGATAATCGAAATAACAATCGCAACAATGGGGCGGCTGATGAAGAATTTGGACATGGCTACATTCCACCGGCCGGTGCATTTGCCTGAGTGTCTTTGTAATGTGTAGGTGCGACGACCATGCCGCTCTTAAGCCGCTGCAAGCCATCAACGACGACGTTTTCACCAGTCTGAAGGCCGGATTCAACGATCCACATGTCGCCGAACTGAGGCCCCAAGGTAACGGTTTTGATGGTGACCCTGTTATCGGCAGCAACCACTCCGACCTGGTAAACGCCCTGCAATTCGGAAACTGATTGCTGGGGGATCAGAAGAGCGCTCTTGCGCAACTCAGTGGCGGCGCGGATTCTCGCGTACTGTCCAGGCCGAAGCAGGTTGCCTGGATTGGGAAATTCTCCTCGCACTTGAATCGTCCCTGTTCGCGAATCCACTTCACGATTAACAAAAAGCGGGTGCCCGACATGGGGGAAAATCGTGCCATCACCCAGAATTAACTCCAGGTTTGTGCGCCCAGGCCGGCTCGATTTCTCGCGGCTGAGCCGGAGATAATCTTGCTCTGCGATATTTACGTCAACGTAGATGGGATTCACGCTCGAAACTGTGGTCATGACCGTTGTCGGCGTTATTAGATCGCCGATGCCAACCTTGGCTACGCCGGCAATTCCGGAAATCGGTGAAGTCACTGCGGTCCAACCAAGATTCAATCTGGCATTGTCCAGAACCGCTTGGTCGGCTGCCACAGTAGCTGTGGCAGCTCTTTCAGAACTCTGCGCCTTGTCGAGTTCGGCTTGACTGATGGCTTTCTGCGCTACCAATGGAGTGTACCGGCGTACATCAATCTGTGTCTGTGCTAACGCAGCGCGGGCACGCTCCAGATTTCCCGTTGCCTGCTCCACTGCAGCTTCCGCCTGGCGCTTATCGAGTTGAAACATCGGCTGGCCCTTCTCCACGTAGGAACCTTCTGTGTACAGACGGGCGAGCAAAAATCCCTCGACCTTAGGCCGAATATCCGCGTCCATATTACCGGCCATCGTTCCCACCCATTCCTGTTGAATAGGCACATCCTTCTGAACGACGGGAGCAATGGTGACGCCCGGGGGTGGAGGGGGTGGTTGCTCTTTTTTGGAAGAGCAACCGGCACACAAGGCCAGCGTGGTCGCGAAAAACGCCAGGAATGAGGCTTGCCTGGCGGTGCACCAGAGATCTGTGAACGCGAATGGTGCCCTGTGATTCTCCGCTGTCAGGTTTTGTGGCCGCAGAGCGACGGGGAATTCAAGATCGCTTATCATTCGTTCGCCTCCAGATAACGGTCGCCGGCGCCCGCCAGTGAAACTTCAACGAAGTTATTTCAGCCCATGTTGCTGGTTTACCTTCGTCAGTTCGAGACGCCACGGATGTCCAAGTGTCGGTCACTGGTTTGTCGCTGGAGGGACTCTGCTTTGGCAAATCCAAGCGCCCACACCGCGACGATGCTAGGAGCTAACACTGGAAGGTTGAACTGTCAAAATTAGCAGGGACGCGGCGCGCAAATTTTGTCGCTGAGCGCTTGTTTGGCACCGCGCGCACACACCGATAGTGCCGTAAAAGGAATGGACTTAGCTTGCTACGTTTTGAAATTGATTCGGAATAGCACTGCACGAGACGTGAGATTCAAGTTCCAATCTTCTCCCCGATGACTTCACCTGACACGACAATCTCCACGCGGCGGTTTTTCTGTCTTCCAGTTGCGGTATCGTTATCGGCAATCGGCGCAGTCTTCCCGAATCCTTTGGACGATACGCGGTCCTCCGGCAGTCCTTGCCCTATGAGGTAGCTGCGCACAGTTTCTGCACGCTGCTCGGAGAGCCTCTGGTTCGCTTCATCGCCTCCGACACTATCCGTATGACCTTCGACGGCGAGCGTTAAGCCTGGGTGTCCCAGGATAATCCCTGACAGTTTTGCCAGCTTTTCGCGGGCTTCGGAGCGCAAATCATACTTGCCGAAATCAAATAGCACGTCACCCATGTTGACCACCAGCCCGCGTGGGGTATCGCGAGTTTCCAGAATCCGATTAAATTGATCAAGGAGTTGAGCTCGCAATTCAGCCGCAGCCCTACGAGAGCGTTCTGCTTCTGCCCGCGCAGCCTCTTCCTTTGCTTTCAAGGCGTCAGCCTCTGCTTTCGCCTTAACCGCGGCCGCTTCAGCCTCCGCCTTCATCTGGGCTTCCTTTGCGGCTGCCAGTTCGGCCTGTCGCTTGGCTTCTTCGGCAGCTAGTGCGGCCTGTCGTTTGGCCTCTTCGGCCGCTTTCGCTTCTGCCTCCGCTCTCGCTTTGGCGGCGGCGGCTTCACGCTCCGCCGCTATGCGGGCTTCGTTCTGCCGTTGGGCTGCAAGTGCGCGCGCATCCTCCGCAAATTGGATGGCCTGGCCCGCCCTGGACACAATGTTCTTTTTGTCCTCCTTGTTCGAGAGAGCATTTTCCGCCAATTGTAGACTGCCTGTAGCCTTGGAAAAAATCTCCGGCGCATCTTTGTCCGCTCCGCGTGACCTGGCAATATCCACAGCGTTGCGCGCTTCGTACATTTGCAAAGGGACATGTTCCAGATCCGGAGTCATGGCCAACGGATTTCCCAGCTTTTCGTACTGCGCACGCCTCATCAATTTGAAGTCAGTGACGGGGAATACCTGGCCCTTTGTATTTTTTCGCGTTTGGTTTTCCAGGATAACCATCTCGCTGGGATAGCGCACGGCAAAATAAGGTTCAGCCGTCACAATGAGTGAGAAGGTCTGGGCTGGTGTGGTGGCTTTCAGCTGGCCTTCTCCGTTCTTGTCGATGATGATCTCCCCGGTGTTTCCGGAGCGGCCGTCCGGTGTGACCACCCAAAGGACATAGGTCAGGAATTCAGCGCCCAAGGTCGAGGGCTGTGTCATGCCGATAAGACTGAGCTCAATACTTGTGGCACCCGGTTTGGCATTGACCTTTGCTTCTCCGCTGGCCGCCGACATTAACTCTGTGCCTTTCAGGTCCACCCTGGTGCTTCCGCCCCCGACCTTGTAACCAATTGCCGTGACTGACTTGGTGGTCAGATTGGAATCTGGCACCCTCTGCTGCATCTGCGCCGTGGCCATACTGGTCGCAAAGAACATTGCCATCGAACAGAGGAACGCCTTATCGATGTTATCCATAGTTTCTCCACACGGGCCCGCGATGAACCAACAGGTTGGGTATCTTCACGACCTGAAGTGATGGTTGCCACTGTCAGGTTTGACAGCCGAAACCTGCCGCGTCAGTAGCCGCCAACGTTCACTTCGACGGCGCAACTGCACCTTAACTTCCGTGACCTCGGCGACCATCGTTCGGTCCATAGCCGAGGGTCATCATTCCTTGCCGATTACCTTATCTTTTTTGAGTTGTCGTATCAGGGCTCCGGCATACTCCTTGCCCAATTTCCCGAAGTCCTTGGAATAGACCGTGTCCGTTTCGCCGCTCCAAAGAAGCTTCTCGTCTTTGGTGTAATACAGGTTGAATTCGGCGCTTACGATTGTGTTCTCTTCCATATAGGAGGTGGTCGAAGAGAATTGTGTGTACGTCATATTCCAGTAAGGCCAAAAAGTGTAGTAGCCCGGGGGTGGCATATAGAAAGTGCCTGTCACCACCTCCTTGGTTTCCCGGCGCACGGCCTTGGGCCGAATCACCAGAACTGCGTCCCAATCGCTTTCCTTTATCCGTTGCTTCAGCTCGCCTTCCAAAAGCTCGTTACGCGGAGGAAGAACCATGTGGCTCTTGATACCTTCAACGTTGGACTTGGCCATCAGCTTTTCCATTTCGTCTTCAAAGTGCTGCCGGATCAGGTAGTTTTCGAGGACCGCAATCACCAGGATTTTCTGGAGTTTGGGCATGGGGTGGTCCGTAAGAACCCAACGGTGAATAATTTTCGTGCCGGCAAATAGCGCAAGGGACGGCATCAGAAGGAGTGTGATCAATACGACAAAACAGACTCGCGTTCTGTCCCCACGAGTACGAGATAGCAGATGTAGCGGCATGGTGGCCTCCCATGATCCAAGTCGCGCTCGCGGCTCTTGGTTGGACGTCAGTTTGAGGGGGGATCCGGCCGAGAGGAGAGAACTTTACGGTTGTGTGTTCGTCACTGGGGAGTTCTCGGCCGGATTCCCGTGTCGGATTGGACTCACAGTATGATTCGCGCAGCATTCTTTGAACTGTCAAAAATGCCAGAGCAATGAAAACTCCAGGCGCGGGCGTAGGTTTGACTTTCCTTCGGGGATCTCAGACAGGCTCGTACTTTTGCCAGTTTCATGCAAACTCTGCAATCGCAAAACTATAAATCAGTCTGAGGGGAGATCGATGTGAGGTAATGCTTTGAACCTCCATCTCGTAGTCATCGCGTTTGTTGCCTTCGGGGCCGCCGCTGTGTCAGCGCAGGTGACCACTCCAGACACGGCCTACGAGCATGGCATGCAAGCATATAGGGAAGGGCATTACGCGGAGGCGGAGGCCTTCTTTAGAGACTCTCTCGACCAGGCCAAAGAATTCGGAGAGCTTGATCCGCGTTTTGAAATTGCACTGAAGAGCCTGGCTACGTTACTCGATTTGGAACGCAAGTTTGCAGAGGCCGGGTCCTTCTATCAGCATGCGCTGGCACTGGAGGAGCAGACCCTCGGCCCTGAACACCCGCAGATGGCTATGCTCCTAAATAATTTGGGTACGATTCGGGAAAGGGAAGCCAATTACTCGCAGGCGGAACCACTCTATAAGCGGGCACTGACAATCTGGGAAACGGCCCCTGAAGCATATCAGCGAGACTTGGCCATCACGCTGTGCAACTTGGCACACATGTACAGGGTGGAAGGCCGATACCCAGAAGCTGAATCTCTTTTACGGCGAGCCCTGTTGACTCAGGAACGTTTATACGGAGCCGAACACATGAGAGTTGGATTGACTCTCAGTGAGTTGGCGTTGGTTAGCCAATCGGAAGGTAAGCAGAAGGAAGCACTAACATTCTACAAACGCGCCCAAGCTCTCTTGGAAAAGCCACTTGGAACGGAGCATCAGGATGTTGATACATTGCTTAGCAATCTGGCTATCTTTTACCAGAATCAAGGCCGATACACTTTGGCTGAGCCGCTGCTCCGGCGGTCCTTATCTATACAGGAAAGGACGCATGGCATGGAAGACCCGCAGGTGGCCACAGTCCTCAGTGAGTTGGCCGCGGTATTGTACTTCGAGCGGAAATACGCGGAGGCTGAGAGTCTATACAAGCGTGCGCTGGCGATCTGGGAAAAGCAACCTGGATCGAAAACGCTAGAGTTCGCAAGAAGCTTGCAAAACTTGGGCGTGGTCCACCTTGAAGTACACCGGTATGAAGATGCAAGGGCAATTTTCGACCGCGCCAGCAGGATCATAGAAGGATTGCTCGGGCCGGAGCACCTAGAATTGGGGAAGAGCCTCACTAGATTAGCTTTGGCGGAAATAGCGCTCGGCCATGAAGCTAATGCAGAGCCGGCTTGTAAGCAAGCGCTCTTGATCCTGGAGAATACCTCTCCCCCGGACTATCCAAATTTGATCGATGCCCTGAACACCTATGCTCTACTTCTTTTTAAGACGAAGCGGAAAGCTGAAGCGGAATTGGTTCAGACGCGGGTAATGGTGTATCGCGCTAGGTGGGAGAGCCGAAGTAAGAACAGCGCGAAGGGGCTTTCTTCTTCAATCACACCGTGACTGCGTAATTATGCCAAGGCGTGCCTGCGTTACTGGAATGCAGGGGCAATCGGTTGTTGTGGCCAGCTCACATGCGCAGACGACGGGAATCAGTGACCTGGCGGCCGTCACCTTACCAAGATTTTTGATTTAATGGCAAACTGAATTAACTCTGCGGTCGTTTCAATACTCAATACTTCCATGACACGGTATTTGTGAAAAGCCACAGTCCGTGGGGTTACGTTCAGGATATCGGCTATTTCTTTCATGGATCTGCCTTCGGCCAACAGTTGCACGACCTCTCGCTGGCGTGGCGTAAGGGTTTTTGCTTGGCCTCTGACACTGGGATTCTTGATAAACGATTTCTGCATTCCCCGCGCAATCTGAGGCGTAACGTATGATTTTCCCTTGAGAGCCAGCTGGATCGCGCGGATCAGTTCGTCAGCGGCAGAAGTCTTCAAAAGATATCCACATGCTCCGGAGCGCATTGCTTCCACGGCCAGATCAGGATCCTCGTTCATGGTCAGGAAAATGAGCTTCGTCGTGGGCATCTGTTGCTTCAATCGCAACCCGGCCTCCAGACCGTTCATCAGGGGCATACCAATGTCTGCCACGATTACGTCCGGATTGAGCTGCGGAGCCATCTCCATTAGGGCGCGTCCGTCCGACACAGTACCAACTATTTCGTACTGATGTTCCAAAAGCTTGCGGAATCCTTCCATCAGGATGGTGTGATCGTCAGCCAGCATGAGCCGGGGAAGTGTCATGGGTGCACCACGTGTGACCTTAGTCAGAACAGGTTACTACGGCATACTGTCACTTTTTACAGATTTGCGGGAGTATTGTCCGAACGCCGGTTCCTTGTAGTCCTTCGGCACACAGTCAATACATACCGAGACATGAGGGGTCTCATCCGGTCGCTCGCAGCGGCAAAGTACGTATAGCCTGTCTGGATTGATCTGCTATTTCTGCCGCGTGGTTCGAGGAGTCTGCGATGGTGTTGCCATCTCGCGTTCCGGCGTTGAAGTGTAAGAAAGGGAAGAAGGGCCAGTACTGTCGCCTGCGAATGCTGCTCTCACAGAGGGCTCAAGGCTACGAAGGTGTAAGTCTCGCTGTGGGAAAGGTATTTCGATCCCGGCCTTTTGCAATGCTTTGACAACTGCGATCGCAACTTCGCTTTGCAGTTGAAACCATGCGTCCTGATGGGCAGACCAAAAGCGAAGCTCGAATTTCAAAGCGCTCTCACCAAATCCCAGAAAGAAAGCCGTGGGTGGCCGTTCACGCAATACTTCAGGATTTGATTCGGCCGCCTCCACAAGCAAGTTTAGGACGCGTTCGGGTTCTGTGCCGTACGCTACGGGAACCTGCACATCCACGCGCCGCCACTGGGAAGATAGAGTCCAATTAATCATTTGGTTAGAAATCAGATTGCTGTTGGGTACGATGACTTCTGCGCCTTGAAAGGTCAGGATGGTACTTGAACGAGCGCCTATACGTCGCACAGTCCCAACCAATCCACCAATTTCAAGGGTATCGCCAAGATGGATGGGTCTCTCAAAAAGAAGAATCAATCCTGATACAAAATTGTTAACAACATTCTGAAGACCGAACCCGAGGCCGACTCCGATGGCGCCGGTAAGTACCGTAAATTTATTCAGCTCGACTCCCGCGTCAGCGAGTGTTGCGACTGCGACCAAAAGCAATAGCACATAATAGGTCACCGTTGAGACGGCATGTGCCACCCCTCGCTGTAGGGGCAATCTAGGGAGTAGAAATCTTCCCAAAACCGAAGTGAGCACTCTCGCGCCTGCATAGCCGGCGAGCATGATCAACAAGACACTCAGAGAGCCCCCGAGTGTGAATCGAAGGTGTCCATAACCAAACGAGTACCCTAGTACTTCAGAAATTGTGCCTTTGACCGTCTCATGGATGCTCAGCAGTTGTGACATGCCGTTGAGCCATACGAGGATTGCGGTGCAGGCCAGAATCCGTCCAGCCCAGCGTTCAAAGGCGAAGATCTGTGCTCGAATCAGGGATCGGGCCCAATCAGTTTGCAGCAATATTCTCAGAATCAGATTCAAGACACGGACGGCGCTAAAAAGTGCCGCTCCGCCGAAGAAACCGAGCAGCACGCTCATGCCGAGGACCTGTGAAAGCGAGAGGAAACCGAGGGTGTTACTGACAAGCGAAGCGGCGAGCAGCACAATTCCGGCTCGCACGCCGAATACCAAGAACCGGGAATTGCGATCCTCCATTGCCAGTTGGCGCAACCGCGCGGGGCGACTCAGCCAGGCGAGTAGAATCAGGGCCAGCATCATGTTGAATAGGAAGACTTCTCTTTTCAGGACAGGGGAAAGCGGTATGAGTATCCGCGCGCCCTCTAGTAGAAGCATAGGGACAAAGGCATACAACAAGGAACGTGGTCCCGGCGCGATCAAGGGGGGAAGCAAACGCAAAGTTGGGACCAGCCATAGCACGGCAAAGAACATGGCTATGCCAGAAGTAGCGGATTGGAATCGGCCAATAGTTCCGACTAAGGTGATGAGAAGAGCCACTGAATAGGGGCGCAAAAAAATCTGCCGAGTTTGTAAAGGAAATCCGGCTCCACTCCTGCTGTTGATAAAGTCTTTGAGCTTGAAAGCAACGAAGAGGGATAGCGCATAGAGGGCCAGCGCGAAAAGCGCCCGCAATTTATGCATACCCAATAGATTGCTCGAGTCTTTTAGCTCTCGATCAACACTCCCCTGGACCGAAAGGGTCATTGGCCGTTCGAGATTGCGCAATTCGCGAGTTTCCCAGAGCGGGTGGCCATCTCTTTCGAAGATATGGCCACGCAGCTGCCTACGGCCCTGGCTGAGCTTGGTCAAAACCTCGGTAATCTGTTGGTCCTGTTGTGAAATTTTGCTCTGCAACGTTAAGACCAGATTTAGCTGCTCCTGAACCTTGGTTCGCGCGGTCCGTATCGCATTCAATTCCTGCTGGGCGCGATCAGCCACGCTCTGAATGCCACGCATTTGGCCTATCTGATCGAGTGTAGCTTGCCAGACTGACTGTTGGGTCTTGAGGAATTGCATCTGCTCCTCAAGAGACGTGGCGCTTGAGGTTAAGAATTCGCGCTCGGAGGCGAACCGTCGATTTTGAGAAATCCAGTATTGATCTTCATCTCGCAGTTCGAGCGACGTCGGAACGCCTTTAACCAGGGCGTCCACGAAAAGCGCTCGCTCTTGAATCTCCTTAGCTCGCGCTTCGGTGGCGCCTTCGGATGGTAGGGTCTGCTGCGTGGAACTCAGCTGCAGGTAGATCTCCGTCAAGCGGTTGTGCAATTCTCTTGCTCGATCCGCAATCTGCGGCAACGGAATGACCTGTTCGGTGGGCGCAGGGAGTGGTGGAGTCTGCGACGCCTGGGAAGTTTCGGAGTTCGGCGCCGGCGTGGCCTGCGGTTTCTGGGCTTCAACCGTGTGAGGTGCTTTTGTGATAAGTATCAACACCACTACCGCCAGCAGGAGCAGGCGGTGGGCTGCAATGCTGAAAGTTTTCCGCAAAACGACGTTCATGGCCGGCCGATAAGGCGATCCACGATAGGCCAAGCTCATTTTCCTTCTTCCGTGATCAGTATCTGTGGGCCAGTGGTCGGTTAAACGGTATGTCTGGAAAAGACTTATCGGCACTGTCAGAAGTCACAGGTGAACACAGGAAGGGCGCGGGCAATCACACTTCCCTCATCGTCAGACTCGGTGCGCGGCTCGGACTGTAATTTTTGACAGTTAAAGGCCCCGTGGGATTGTGTGAGTTTGAGCGCTACTAACATCTGCGGGGCCACACATCGTGAAGGTTGTGGCATGGTTCACATTGCCAGGTCTTTTCAAAAAATGATACTGAGCGGTTCCCTGGAGTAGCTTCAAACAGAAAGAGTGAAACCATATGAAAATCGTGAATCGACTCTTGCTCGCAATATTTTGTGTGCTCGTTGCACATCCTGCTTGCGCGCAGACCGGGACGCAAAACCCCGAAAACAAAGCTGAGGCATCAGCCGAGGCCACTACACAGAAGAAAAATGTCGAAGCCTATGTCGAACTGTTGCGAATGGATGTGCGGCAGCAGAAGGCCGAGATCATGGGAGCGGTCATGGTGTTGAGTGCCGATGATGCGGCGAAATTTTGGCCGATCTACAGTGAGTATGATGCCGAGCTGACCAAACTGAATGATCAGCGAGTCGCGAATATCAAGGAGTATGCGCGGGTTTACAACCAGCTGACCGATGAAAAGGCGAACGACTTGATTCAAAGATCCTTGGCTTACCAGAAACAACGTGCGGAGCTTCTGGCGAAGACCTATGACCGGCTTAAGGAGGCTGTTGGGGGAATTACGGCAGCACGTTTCGTCCAAGTTGAACATCAGCTCCTGTTGATTATCGATTTGCAAATCGCTTCTTCGCTGCCCGTTGTCGGCCAAGAGCAGTGAACTCAAGGAAAAGGAGACAGTCTCATGCGCAACTCATTGATGGCGACGGCGGCGCTGGTGATAGGGACAGTCCTCGGTTATCCCGGGGGGGTGGACAGTGCCGCGGCGCAAGCGAAGAAAAAAGTCACCGTTCCGGCAGGAACTCGAATCCTAATCCGAACCATCGATCCTATAGACTCCAGCACGCAAAAGACGGGTTATCGGTTCAAGGCGAGTCTCGAAACTAACTTGCAAGTGGAGGACACGGTTGTAGCGCCGAGGGGAACCATCGTTTACGGGCGTTTAGCGCAGGCATCCTCAGCCGGAAGGATGTCTGGAAGCTCCCAGCTCACACTCGAGATGACGGATATCGTCATCAATGGCACTTCCTACCCTCTGTTGACCAGCACTTTCGAAATCAAGGGGAAAGGTGAGGGCAAAAAGACAGCTGGCAAAATACTTGGCGGCACAGGGCTTGGGGCGATAATCGGAGGTATCGCCGGCGGAGGGACCGGAGCTGCGATTGGTGCTTTGGCTGGTGCCGCGGGTGGAACCGCACTTGCTGCGTCCAAGAAGGGCGAGCAGTTGCAGATTCCGAGCGAATCGTTGCTCGAATTCAGGATTGAGCAGCCCGTATCGCTTCCCTTCAGGGGATAGCCAAAAGCAGGTTATGTGGGAGCGGCCTTACTCTTTTTCAACAATTCCAGTTCCTTTGTTGGTATCCGAATCTCAGCCAAACCGCAGTCCAGGCAAACGCAAAGGTCTTGGCAAATATAGACAGGGGGGGTCTTTATCCCCTCAATGGTTGGATAACTGGCTGTTACTTCACCCTTAAGCTTTACCAGACTGTTCGATCCGCAATTCTTGCAAGCCATGCAGTCTCCGGAGTGTGATGCCGATTACGAGAGATTCTAGCATATCGCTTTCTGGCAAAGCACTTTAGAATTTTTGCAGGCTGCTGACAAAGTTTACAGTATGCAGGCACCTGATCTGCAAGTTAGGGTCGAGAGTGCGCGCGGCCTGGGCCCACGTACTAAGATGCGGGCCGAACAGGATGGAACGTGAATTTCATGCTCCTGTTCTAAGGAACCAGCGGGCGGGCTCATTGAAAAAGGTGCGAATCTTACTTGCTGACGATCATCCACACTTTCCCGAGTTCGTCGAGAGTCTTCTGGAGACATCGTTCGAAATCGTTGGAAAGGTGGGCGACGGGCAGGCTCTGCTTAAAGCAGCTGCGAACCTGCAGCCCGATGTGATTGTCACAGATATTTCGATGCCTCTTCTGAATGGTATTGAAGCCGCCGAACAATTGCGGGGAACAGGATGCAACGCCAGAATCATTTTTCTGACCGTTCACTCCGACCCCGATTTTGTCCGAAGTTGCCTCGCGACCGGTGCCTCTGGCTACATCACGAAGCCGCGAGTCGCTCTCGACTTGATCCCCGCAATACGTGAGGCCCTGGCCGGGCACTTGTTCATATCACCGCACGAGACCCAAGAGAACCACGTCTAACATCGTCTGTTGGGCGACTTTGTTCCTCCCCTGTACGGCATCATGGCTGCACTAAAACAGGACCGGCTCCGGTGGAAGATACGGGTACGGCTTACAGGTCGAGCTAGCTCAAACTCGTTTGACGACCACGGCGGTCAGATCATATTGTTGATAGGTTCCTTCAGAAAACTCAATTACTGCCTGATAAAGCGCGGAAATGAGCTCACGCGGAGGCTTTTCCCTCGCGGACCGAATAGTCTCTTGGATCCTTCTTACGCCGAATTGATCGCCTTTTGGGTTCGCCCATTCGAAGAAGCCATTTGTCGCTAGACAAGCGTATCTTCCGAATAGAGCTCCACGATTTCGGGAGGGCCAGAAACCAAGTGAGGCAGAATTCCCAGTGGCAGTCCCTGGCTCCCTTCTCCTCAAGCTTGTCGTGAACCAATTTGTAAGTCCACATTGGGCCGTGTCCGGCTGAGTGTTACCTGTGAGACGAAAACCAATTCGTGCTGCAGGGGCACATCCGTTGTTTGGATGAAACAACGGGCGAACTTGGGGAAAGCACGCGAAACCCATTAGAGGGCCGTCGCGTCAACATCGGATTTGGTTGGGTCAAAGCTAAAGACAGGGCGAAACTTATTTTGGTGCACACGGTGAGGGTGACTGACACTACCGACGCAAAAATCCTCTAATCATCCTCACCGTCGTCGTTGTGCTTGCTCTACACTCTGCCCCGAATTAGAGCTGCGCCGAAGACGCGTTCTTCGATTCGATTCGATTCGAATCAGCCGGCTATCTTTCGGATCGTCATGGATACGAAAGAGAGCCCGCAGAACAACATTCCGAGTAGTCCAAGGAGCGGCAAAAGACTTGCTGTCTTAGGGAGTTTTGTAGGGGCTGGTTCGGCGGGCGCTGGTTGGGCGGCCGCGGTTTGGACGGGTGCCGCTGCCGGTGCCGAAACAATAAGAACAGGGACATCCTGCTTTGGAGCAGCTGGTGGTGGCGGCATCGTTCCGGTTCTCCTTACTTCCTGAGTGACCACCGTCTCCGGAACCTCGGTAATCCTTTGGGCCGAGATATTCATGCCCTTCTTCAATCCGAACGCATCTTTTTCTTCACCATCGATCATGAATTTCTGGCCCTGGGGGATTTTGAACGCCTGGTTTGAGCCGTCCTCCAACGTCAAAATCACAGAACTGGGTGGGGAGACCTGCCACACCTTGCCGGTCACAGTCTCGACCTTCGTGATTATCCTCGGTGTGGTCGTCGTAATGGTTTGCCTCTCGACCTTCATTCCGGGCTTTAGCTGGTGGACATTGAGTTGCTTGCCGTCAACCGTGATGGTTGTGCTGTCTGGAACATTGAAAAAGTTTCGTAGCGAGCCGTCTTCCATTTTGATTACCACGTCGTTACCGGAGACATACACGACTTCTCCGCGTTCGACGTTAACCTGCTTAACGGGAGCGCCGTGCTCTGCTGTTTCGGTACTCTTCACTTGTGCTGCCGATGGCAGAGAGAAGGCAATACAAAGAGCGCCTCCCGCCAGCAGGCATTGCAAGATCGTCTTCGAGGACCCAATTGAAATCATGGTTTTTCTCCTTCTTTGTTATGTTCTTGCCTTGGTACTTGATACCCCTAGTCTCTAATCCCGGTGGCCAAAATCCTGAACCGCCGTAACGATGTAACGTTGCGGCGCGCTGCCCAAGTAGTAGAACGGGAAGCAAGTCACCAAGGTCAAGGTTGGTGTTAACGTGCTATTCAAAACCGCTGTGTCTTCGGGATCAACAATTTGAATTTGTCTGACCACGTACTGTTCCGTTCTTCCGCCCCAATCGAGTTCGACGGTGTCCCCGGGGACAATATCTTTGAGGCCCCGAAAAAAACCGTCTCGATGTCCTGCTATGCCGACGTTACCAACTTGCCCAATCTGACTCGTCCCCTGAATTCTTCCAACCCCTCGATTCAAGGCAAGGTCATCGGTACCGTCAAAAACTGGCACCTCAAGGCTGAGCTTGGGGACCCGAAGAATCGCGAGCGGTTTGTCTTTATCTTGCGTCAGGCTAGTTTCGTACGCTGCGATTCGATTTGCGGCCCATAGGCTAAAGTCAACCCTGGTTCCCAAGATTGGATCGGCAGATGGGGACACGTTTTCGGCGAACATCCCGGCTTCTTCCGCTTGAAACCGCGCGATCGCCACCCGCGATGCTAACGTTCCGTGCAACCTTGCCGCTACCCAGACGAGCAGGAGCGCAAACCCGATTGCTAAGACAAAGCGTTCGACTCTGCGAAAGTTCATGACGCCGTCCGAATCGTTTTCTTCGTCATACGCGCCTTTTGACCAGCGCTCGCGGAATTCACGCAGAAACAATACGGTTTGCATGGCAGCGAGTCTGCTTTACACCTCGGCCGATTAGCACCACTTCAGTCACGCTCACCGACAACGTCCGAGCGGATTGCGTCTAGCGATGCAACTTGGATTGCACAATAGGAGGGATAGTGATTGCGGCAAACTGTCAATTTTGACAGTCAACCCAGGCTGGCAGCAGCGGCGGCTTTCTTGGTGTCCTGGGGGTGATCTGTCACCACTCCCGTTCATCCGCAGGCGCTGTCATTTTTGCCAGTGTCCCAAACGTAGCCCTGTGGCTATACGGGAATGGCAGCGAAGCTCAGAGGTGAATGATGAATTTCCACACCGTGTCAAGTCGACTGACCGCGGTCGTGTGCTCGATTGCGCTGGTAGCTGCAACTGTGCCACCAATGCGAGCGCAACCGGTTTCGCAGGAAGCGAGTGCGCCCGCCCAAGAAGCTCCGAAAATTCCAAATGATCAATTGGATGCTCTGGTGGCGCCTATCGCTCTTTATCCAGATCCGCTGCTGGCTCAAGTCCTAGCAGCCTCAACATATCCATTGGAGGTCATGCAACTTCAGCAGTGGCTGACGAAAAACAAAGATTTGAAGGACAAGGCGCTTGCCGACGCCGTAGCCAAACAGCCCTGGGACACGAGTGTCCAGGCCATGGCCCCACTTCCTGATCTGGTTAAGCGTCTGGCAGATGACATCCAGTGGGCGACTGATCTGGGCAACGCTTTTTTGGCACAGCAATCCGACGTCATGGATGCAGTCCAACGGATGAGGGCAAAAGCAAAAGATACGGGAAATTTGAAATCCACTGAGCAGATGAAAGTGGAGACGAAGGTTATAGAAAGCAAGTCGGTCGTAGTCATCGAACAGTCCAACCCAGAAGTGGTCTACGTTCCAAGCTATAACCCGACGGTCGTGTACGGTCCCCCTGTTTACCCATACCCACCGATCGCTTACCCGCCACCCGGGTACTACGCGGCGGGTATGGCGATTTCGTTTGGAGTTGGAATGGCCATGGGTGCCGCCTGGGGCGGCGGATGGGGAAATTGCGGCTGGGGGGGCAACAACGAGATCAACATCAACAACAATAATAATTTTAACAGGAACACGAACGTCAGCGGTGGTAACCGTAATACCAGCGTTGGCAGCGGCAATCGAGGCGGAAATACAGGCGGTGGCTGGAAGCACAACCCCCAACACCGCGGTGGCGCTCCTTACGCAAACCGGTCGACGGCAAACAAATTCGGTGGCACGGCTCGCGGAGATTCCATGGGGAATCGCCAGGCGGATGCGCGCCAACGGCAGCAGGGAGCTGGCAACCGAGCGTCCGGGGGTGCCGGTGACAGGGGAGGGAACCGTGCATCTGGTGGGGTAGGCGACAGAGGGGGAGATCGCGCAGGCGCTTCGGATCGCGGTGGTAACCGCTCAAGTGCAGGCTCCAGGGATTCAAATAGAGGCGGAGGCGGTGATCGCGTCGGAAATCGGAGTGTGTCGTCAGGTTCGAAGGGCGGCGCTTTCGGTGGTTCTTCCGGCGGAGCCGGCGGGGCGCGGGCCAGTAGCTCGCGAGGCTCCTCAAGTATGGGTGGTTCCCGTGGCGGTGGTGGCGGCAGACGGAGGTAATCGATCCATGATGTCGGAAAATCACATGAATCCAAAGGCGATGACTGTTGGAGGGAAAATGCTCCGCGCCTCTTTGCTGGTCGCATTTCTCGGTGCTCTGGCAGCCTTCGCACAAGTATCGTCAGCGCCTCAGCAAACCACGCAGAAAACGTTCGCGACACCGGCACAAGCTGCCGACGCTTTAATTCAGGCGGCGGAAACCTACGATTTATCGTCCCTAAAAGAGATTCTTGGCCCGGAATCCGAGAAGCTTTTGTCGTCAGAAGATCCGGTTCAGGATAAGAACAACGCTGCTGAGTTTGCTGCAAAGGCACGGCAGAAGAACCACGTCGCTGTAGACACCAAGAATCCCAGTCGCGCCGTACTTTCCGTTGGCGAAGATGGTTGGCCTCTTCCCATCCCGCTCGTTCTGAGGGGAGGAAAATGGTTATTCGACACCAAAGCCGGCCGAGAAGAGATTTTGTTGCGCCGTATTGGTGCCAATGAGTTGGACGCCATCCAAATTTGTCGAGGTTATGTGGACGCCCAACATGAATACGCGATGGAAAAGCATGACGACGCCAAAGTGAATCAGTACGCACAACGCGTGATCAGTACGGCCGGAAAGCACGATGGCCTTGTCTGGCGGAACGCGGATGGAAGCTTGGGAGGGCCAGTCGCTGAAGAGTTAGCAAAAGCATTAGAGCAAGGCTACACGGACAAGAGTCAGCCATATCATGGCTATTACTTCAAGATTTTGAAGGGACAGGGCCCCGCGGCTCCTCTGGGACAGATGGACTTCGTCGTGGAAGGAGCAATGATTGGTGGATTTGCTCTCGCTGCGGCGCCCGCGGACTACCGCGTAACCGGCGTGCAGACTTTCCTGGTCAGTCATGAGGGCATCGTCTACCAGAAGGATTTGGGACCTGACACTCTCAAAATGTTCAGAAACTTGGTGCTGTACAACCCCGACAAGACTTGGCGTCCCACTAATGACAACTGGTGAAGAAGTTCTGTGTTTGAGCTGGAAAAAGGAGAAGGCGGAAATGAAAAAGTCAGCTTTTCTTGCGTCTGTTGTGTTTGCGCTAGTCTTGCCTATGTTCAGTCCGATTGGCGTCGTAGCCCAGGATGTTCGCTACGACTTCGACAAGAACAAAGATTTTTCTAAGTACAAAACCTACAAGTGGGTGCCTATCAAGGGAGCCGACCAACCGGACGATTTAACGGGCCAGAAGTTGACAGCCGCAGTTAATGCCGAACTTGCTGCGAAAGGCCTGACTATGACTGATAGCGACAACGCTGACCTCTATATTGGTTATCAGACCGCCATTGGCACCGAGAAGCAATTCACCTCGTACAACACCGGCTGGGGTTACGGCCCGGGATGGGGCGGGGGATGGTATGGATATGGCGGCGGAATGTCCAGCACGACCTATGGCTCGACGTCGACCGTTTATGTCGGTCAGTTGGACCTGAGCATCTACGATCCCGCCGCAAAACAGATGGTATGGCGGGGGACTGCGACCAAAACATTAGACCCCAAAGCCAAGCCAGAAAAAAAAGAGAAGAACATTAGCAAGGCTGTCAAGAAATTACTGAAGAATTATCCACCCACCCCCAAAAGTTAAAGCCTCTGTAGCACGAGAGCATGCGGAAGCAGCTGAAACCAGTCGATGGCGAACTTTCCATCGACTCTCAGGTGCAGAACGGAACTGAGATTCGCTCCACGATTCCTCTTTTTAGCAAGGCCGGAGCTGCCGGGAAAACCTGAGGTGCAAATAGTTTGAGGTCGGCAGGAGTTTTTCTATTGTGAACCACGAACAATGGAATTAGGAACCGTGGCGGCCTTCGCCATCGTTGAAAAATTGTTTACCCTGAAGAACTGCATCCACAGCGATTAAGAGATCGGTTTCAGCTTGTGATTTGAGGACGTAGCCGCTGGCGCCCAAGGTCACGGTTTCCCGCACTACTTCGGGCGAGGACTCTTGTGTCAGAAAGATGATCTTCGACTTGGGAGCCAACCTGCGGATCCGCTGCGCAGCTTCGATTCCGTTGAGTCCAGGGAGGCCGATATCCATCAGGATCAAGTCCGGTTTAAGCTCTTGCGCCTTCTGGACTGCTTCCAAGCCGTTTGACACACCGCATATCACCTTTAAGTCTGACCTTTTGTGGAGCAGAGAAACGACGAAAAGACGGTACGGTTCAAAATCATCTACTGAAAGAATCCGTGTAACCGAAAGAGGAGAACTGGATGTTCCGATAATTGGTTTGCTCATGGGCTATGAGTGCTGCAAGATGCAGGCTCTGCGCGAAAGCAGGAATTACTCTCTGTCACAGGATTCGTAGCTTGTTCCCCGGGGACGGGAACTTGCGCGGGCTGAAGAAGAGTTTGCTCGTTCCTTAGCTAAGAATCAAGATCATAGTCGCTGCTAATTACATAATCAGCATATTGTTCATATGAAATCCACCGGACGCCGGTACCGCCGCTGTGAGCCGCCTGATAATGGCGAGCGCACGAAGATTCGACCGATTGGAGTACCGAAATGGAACGCCCTGCAGGAACGCGCGGGCAGGCTTCGGGCATCATTCAGACGCGCCGAAGTCAGCTTTCAAAACTCGTCTGTCAAAAGTAACAGTGTCACTTGACGGGGCCTTCCATGACACTGAGGCGGTTCGCCTGAGGAATGTCCGGGTCAAGAAGCTCGATTCCAAGGCAGCCGTGGGGTTTTAAACCATTGCGGGTTGAGAGGTCAAATGTTCACGATGAACGCTACAGCCGCACTGATGCTGAGTGGATTTCTGTTCGCCAGCGAAGCGTTGCTCGCTCAGAATGACGGGGGGAAGGCCGCGCAGTTCGTGGCCGCCGGCAAGAACGGAGCATCAGTCAATCGCCTGCAGGATACTCAGGCGATTCCAGTGTTTAAGATCACCCCGGTGGATAGCAAGATTAAGTTCGACGTGGAAGCGTCCGTGGCTATTGCGGGTATTTTCGACAAGTGGGATGCCACTCTGACATTTACGTCCACTGATGTCACCACAGGTGTTTTAGACATCAAGATTCAAGCAGACAGTGTCGATACTGGTAGCGGCATGAAGAACGGAAAGTTGAAGGGAAAGGATTTCTTCGATGTCAAGCGGAACCCGCTGATCACGTTTAGGTCAACGAGGATTGAACAAACAGGACCCGACACGTTTTCTGTTGACGGTGACTTTACGATTCGTGGAGTGACGAGACATGAAAAGCTAACCCTAAAGGTTTCCGGCGTAGGGACTGGCTCAGGCATGATTTCGGGGATCATGGCTTTCGACCGGAAGGAATACGGGATGAACAGCGGCATCCCCTTTATCAAGATTGCCAACCGCGTAGAGGTTAATGTCAACCTTAAGGGAGAGCGAATCAGCGGACCTCCTCTCGCGCTCAAGCGATAACAAACCGAGTGTCATGATTTTCGGCGCACTTCGTTCGGTAAAAACACAACCGCATTTTGCATGGTATTGAACCGTCTGTTAGAACTAACAGTAGTTTGCCTTTTGCTTCCCCATCAACCTGACGCAAGCCAGATAGTTGCTCTGGTCGTGCGATTCATGCCGGCGGTTGAATGTGTGTCTTTGGAGCTGAGAAAGTTTCGTTGCTCCATCGTCGCCAAGTTGCGAAGCCGCAAGGAGATTATCCATGAGTAGTCCTCGAAGCGTTTTGCTCAAGAGCGCTGCCTTGGTTTTTGCGCTTATACCCGTGCCCGCTGTGGCGCAAAGAGAGAACTCAGTTCAGGCGGTTGACCAATTGAGTAAACGCCTGGATGAACTGCGAGCAGAAGTGAACAAGATCGAGGCTCAACTCAACGAGCTTCGAGGTACCAAGGGCGCTCCCGCAGCAACTGCGGACGCAACTCCCTCCGTCGCTGCTACTTCTGGGCAGGAAGGATCGATCCAGACTAATAGGCCCCCGGGACAAGGCGGGACCTCCAAGCAAGTGGGTGAGGCTACTGCCACGTACAACGAGTTCTCCGAAGACACCCTCGCAGCAGCTCGCTACAACAACGTCCCGTTGGATCCCAAATACCACGGTTTCTTTCTGCTGCCCGGCACGCAGACACTTCTCAAGATCGGCGGCTATTTCAAGACAGACTTTATCGACGACTTGAAACCGGCGGGGAACACCGACTCGTTCATACCATCTTCGTTCCCCATTCCCCAAGCAACCAGCGTTAATAACGCGACCGTTTCTATCCGACCCACCCGTCTGAGCTTGGATTTCAGGGTTCCTAGCACCAAACTCGGCGAAGTGCGCTTCTACCTCGAGGGCGACCTGTTCGGAACCAACGCGACCACCCCGCGCCTACGCCACGCTTATGCGCAGGTACGAAATGTCTTAATTGGCCAGACATTTTCAAATTTTATGGACCCCGACGCATTTCCCGATACCTTGGATTTTCAAGGGCCGAACGGGATGGTCAGCATTCGCAACCCGCAATTGCGCTATGGCTTCGCTTTGAGTCCAAGCACGACTTTCTATGTCTCAGTGGAAAAGCCTAGTTCCGACATCACCTTCAAGACCCCGGAGTTCTCCTCTCAGCCCAACGCGCCGAGTCCCGACGGAGCGATTCGCCTGCGACAAGAATTTGAACGCGGGCATTTCCAGGTAGCCGCGATCTTTCGTTCAATCGCGGCGTCTGTCGGAACAGGGGCAACCGCGAAAACAGATTCCGTGTTTGGTTGGGGTGTGAATACCTCCGTCGGACTAAAGACATTTGGCAAGGACAACGCCATCTTTGCAGTTGCGGCAGGGCACGGAATTTCCCGCTATCTCCAGGACACTTCAGGACTGGGTATCGATGCCGAAGTCGCCTCGGGGGTCAACCCTCACTTGGAAGCCACCCCGGCAGTGGGAGTCGAGGCAGCCTATCAGCACTATTGGTTGAAAAATCTACGGTCCAGTGCGATCTATTCCTACGCCGCGGTGAACAATACGGACCTCGCGGCCGTCACTACCTTCAACCACGCCACCTACACGGGAGCCAACCTCATCTGGAACCCCTTTGGCACGCTTAATGTCGGTGCTGAGTTCCTTTACGGTTGGGCCATGGAACAAAACGGTCTGAAAGCAAATGCACCCCGCATTCAACTCAGCGCCAAATACAGCTTTGTGAAAACCGACCCAGACCGCTAGGACTGTAGGACGGCCCGGCCCATTTTTCGCGGTGGCCTGACCCGGCAAGCGTGGACCGCACGCAAAGAGGAAGCAAAGTGTTTGGCACGAGGAGTCAATCGGGAGCCCTGGCGAAATTTGCTCCCGGTTTGGCAAATTTGCTGAACTACCAGCGAAGCAATTTGTCACATGATCTAGTAGCTGGATTGTCTGTGGCTGCCATTGCGTTGCCAGTAGGTGTGGCCTACGCACAACTTGCCGGATTCAATCCCGCAGTTGGGCTTTACTCAAGCATTCTTCCACTTGTTGCCTACGCGATTTTTGGGACTTCACGACAACTGATCGTTGGGCCCGACGCTGCTACTTGTGCCCTGGTGGTTGCGGCGGTGACTCCTATGGCCTCTGGCGATCAGAAGCTGTACGAATCTTTGTCCGTGACATTGGCTTTGCTTGCTGGAACGTTCTGCATCGGAGCCAGTTTTCTAAAATTGGGCGCACTTGCCGACTTCCTCTCGAAGCCCATTCTCGTAGGTTTCCTGAATGGCGTTGCGCTCAGCATCATGCTCGGACAGCTGGGCAAGGTCTTTGGCTTTTCAATTACCGCCGGAGGCATCGTGCCACGGTTGATCGAGTTTGTCGGAAAGCTCGACCAGACCCACTGGCTCACGGTTGCCGTTGGTTTTGGAACTCTCGCGCTCTTGATGCTCACACCCCGCTTTTTTCGCAGAGTTCCGGCTGCTCTCGTGGCCATGATCCTCGCCGCAATTATTGTTCGCGTGTTGGGTCTTGAGGCCCGCGGGATTAAGATTGTGGGTGAGGTACCGGCTGGACTTCCATCCCTGCGGATTCCGCATTTTCCTCTCGGTCTCATTCCAAACTTACTTGGCGATGCGGCGGGACTGGCCTTGGTCACCTTTTCGAGCATGATGCTGACTTCACGAAGTTTTGCTTCGAAAAACAAGTACGACATAGACGCTGACCGGGAATTTGCCGCCCTCGGGGCGGCAAATATTGCGTCGGCACTCTCCCAGGGATTTGCGGTGAGTGGTGCTGACTCTCGAACTGCCATGAACGATGCAACCGGCGGACGGACCCAGGTCACGGGACTTGTTGCCGCCGCGACAATTGCATGTGTTCTGTTGTTTTTCACTAACCCTCTCCGCTACGTCCCCATCGCTGCATTGGGGGCGGTGCTGGTGAAGGCAGCTCTTTCATTGGTTGATCTCGCTGCATTACGGAAGATCTATCAGATTGATCGACGGGAGTTCGCTCTGTCGGTGCTGTCTACATTGGGAGTCGTCGCTGTCGGAGCGATCCACGCCATTTTGATTGCTGTGGTTCTCTCACTGCTACGTTTTGTCCGGCTCGTGTCTCGTCCAAAAGTCGAGGTTCTTGGGACAGTGGAAGGCCTCGCGGGCTTTCATTCGATCGAACGTCATTCTGGTGCTGCCACTGTTCCTGGTTTGATGCTGCTTCGTTTCAACGCTCCCCTCGTGTTCTTCAACGCGGCCTACTTCAAGCGCGAGTTAATCGCCGCCGTTGAGAAGGCAGGGCCTTCGTTGAAATGGCTCGTGCTGGACATGCTTCCGATCACAATGATCGATGCCACGGGGCTATACACAGCAGACGAAGTTGCGGGCACACTGCGGGACCAAGGGATCGTTTTGGCCGCGGCTGGCCGACAGACGGAATGGCGCCTGTGGGCTGAGGGCCGGCGCCTTGCACCAGACGGCCCGAAGATTCAGATTTATCCGACTCTACGACGCGCGATAACCGCGTATGAAAATGGGTTGGCGGAGGGCAACAGCGAGGATTCGCAGTGACAATCTTACGCAATATGGATAGGGAGGTGACCGAACTGGTCTCCAAATCGTTCAATGACTCCCCACCGATATCACCAAAGTAATTCGAGCCGCCACCTTCGCCGCAACCTCTTGTGCTCATTATGAGCTGTAAGTTCTGCCAGTGGCTGGCGCGTAGTCTGGGTACATGATGAAGGCCAGACTTCTGAATCCGTATAGGTTTGGCCGTGTGTCGCCGGCTTGGCCCATAGCACAGCTTTGGCAGGTAAGGGTTGGTTCCCGATGGCAAAGAAGCATCAAAATGACTGCGACGGACGCCTAAAACGCAAGCAGTACGAGAAGGAGCTCCGTCGTCTCCAGGGTGAACTTTGCAGGCTTCAGGACTGGGTCAAGTATAAGGGCCTTCGGGTGATTATCATCTTTGAGGGACGCGATGCCGCTGGAAAGGGCGGCACCATCCGCGCAATCACCGAACGCGTAAGCCCACGAGTCTTTCGTTTGGTCGCGCTGCCGGCCCCATCTGATCGCGAAAAAACGCAGATGTACATGCAGCGATATATGGCACATTTCCCTGCGTCCGGAGAAATCGTCATTTTCGACAGGAGCTGGTACAACCGTGCCGGCGTGGAATACGTCATGGGTTTTTGTACCCCCAAACAGCACGAGAAATTTCTCGAACTTTGCCCAATTTCCGAAAAATATATGGTCGACGCCGGAATCATTCTCATGAAGTACTGGATGGAAGTTGGACAGAAAGAGCAGGAGCGCCGATTTGAAGCGCGCATCAGGGACCCCCTTCGACAGTGGAAGCTCAGTCCGATGGATCTCGAGTCATTCCGGCGCTGGTACGAGTATTCCCGCGCTCGCGACAGCATGCTCAATGCCACCGATACCAAGCATGCGCCGTGGTACATCGTTCGCTCCGATAATAAGAAAAGAGCCAGGCTAAACTGCATCACACATCTGCTAAGTAAGATTCCCTATGGGAAAGTGCCGCGCGAAAAAGTGAAGCTGCCCAAGCGCAAGACCAAGGGTAGCTTCGACGATCAGGCCTCGCTGAAGGGCCGACATTTTGTTTCGGAAAAATATTGATGTGTGTTCCACGCAGAATCCGGGATAGCGCTACCCAGACTGTCACTGGTGCGAGACGGTGGGAAATGGGTTAGCTGGATTGAGGTTTTGAGAGTCGTCAATCGCGGTAAGCGTTGATCGCAAGAAGTCATTTCGAAGACGGAGCAGTCTGCATTGTGCGGTACTTTTCTTCGGCCTATCCGAATATGTTCGAAGCTGCCGCGCTTCATTTTGCTTCTTTCCCTGTTCTGGGCCCGAGGAGTATTTGCGCAAGATCTTGCCCCCCGCGCTTATCTCATCACTCCTCTTCATTCCAATGCGGTCACTCTGACGTATTCCTTTTACGACGGGAACATTATTTTTGACGGAAACTTGCCGATCACGGACTCTTCCGCTCGCATCAACGTATCAGTGCTTAGCGCCTACCACTCGTTTAACTTTTTCGGCCGTACGGCTAGTTTCCTCGCTTCGTTACCCTATGGGATTGGAAATTTCCATGGGAATGTCGCTGGCGCGGAGACCCTGGCGTACCGCTCCGGTCTCCTGCCTCTAACACTTCGATTCTCTGTCAATCTGATAGGTGGTCCCTCGATGACCGTCGACGAATTTCGTAAATGGCGGCAAAAAAACATTCTTGGTGTCAGCCTCAAGGTCGTACCCGCTACGGGTCAATACGATCCTACGAAACTCATCAATTACGGAACCAACCGCTGGGCCATCAAACCCGAAGTCGGCTATTCTCGCCGTTGGGGACACTGGATTGTTGATGCCTACGCAGGGGCTTGGCTCTTTACAACGAACTCCGAGTTCTTTTCGCATAACCAGTTTTCACCCGGCATCAACAAGCAGTCGCAGAGTCCCATCGGCGCCTTTGAAGGCCATCTAAGCTACGATTTCAAACCCCGACTTTGGATCTCGCTCGATGGCAACTATTGGTTTGGTGGCATCACCTCCCTGAACGGCGTATCAAACCCTGGCACATTTCAGAGGAATTCGCGCGTCGGTTTAACTACATCCGTACCGTTGAACAAACATCAGTCCCTAAAGTTCAGTTACAGTGGCGGGGCGTACATCCTGTACGGCGGAAACTATCACAATATTTCTGTTGCTTGGCAATACTCCTGGCTTGGCAGGCCGAATTAAGTTCCGCGGAGAGGCTGGTAGGTTGGCAAGCCTAATTCAAGCATGCAGGATGTAGCCGCCACAAGCCTGCCTGTTAGATATGACAGTGACAATCGAAGACGCACTCAGGTTACATCTATTTCGAACGGAGCGATTCGCGAGTCGATCCAAATGTATGGGTGGGATCGAGCAAGGAGCGGATATGAGGGCTTTTTCTCGAGGATTGGCAACCATGTTGTTGTTCTTGACATCGGCCGTAACGATGTCAGCGCAAAAGGTCGAATTTTCAGCCGACATGCGAGTAACGGATGGTGCCGGGCAAACACGAACCCTGAAACTCTTTGTTGGTAATATGCGGGCGCGCTTCGATCTGAAACCGGGGGATGACCCCAGCGGAATTGGTTCAATCCTCCTCGATTTCGATCATCAGTCCATGTACCTGCTTGTTCCACAAGCCAACCTGTATTTGCAAATTGAGGGCTCGGCCGGAACGGCGTTCTATAGTGGGGCATGGATGTTCAGACCTTACGCTGCGCAGCATCCTTGCAACGACTGGGTGTCAGAGGCGGATCGGCGTGGAATATCGCTGAGATGTAAATTGGGGGGAAATGACGTCGTCGATGGTCGGCCGACCCAGAGGTGGGACGCTACGACGCCCGAGGCAGGGCACGGTTCCCTCTGGTATGATCCAGAACTGAATTTTATCGTAAAAGTTCAACGGATCTCGAAGTCGGGTGTTCAGTCGGGGTATGAATTGCAAAACGCGAAGCAAGAAACTCAACCGCCTGCACTCTTTGAACTCCCCAATGGCTCTCGCAAATTCACACTCACTAAGCTTGCTGATATATTTGTGGGTATTGGGCAATGATAGCAGCACACGAATTCTCCTCGCGCGCCTCAACCCTGATCACTTGTCCGTAGAGGACAAGAAATTCTCTTCGATCAGAGGGCAGAAAGGCGGCCTTCTCTCGCCTGGTCGCCTTCTTGGGGCGCCAAATTCACCTTTTCATTCAGATTGAATGAATCAGCTCTCGAGTCGACTGATCGATCAATCTCCCCTGCTGGCCTCCACGGGTAGACTCCGAGCGCGCGGGTGTATCTAAGCGTGGTTTGTGCCCAGTCCAGGTGTGCGAATTGTGTCGAGCGACTGGAAACTGTCATATCGAGCAAGCCGCCCGCGGTGTATGAGATTCCGAACACAAGTGCCAAAAGGGAATCGCACGGGATTTTCGCCTGCGGACATCTCTGCTCGCGAGGCTGCAGTCGGTGAAAAGATCGCTTTTTCTCGGCTCTAAATCATTGCTCCACAGCAAGTTTGTGTCTGCTCAAGGGCAACGACAGCTCTGACTTGCACGTGGAACCATGGATAGGAAGATGAAATCAAAAACACTCTGCAGCCTTCCCCGTCTGGAGTCGCAGAATGAAAAAGGTCGACGATGCCCGTCACGCGAATTCTTTTGGTTGATGATTTTGAGCCTTGGCAGCACTTAGTTTTGTGGTTGCTTGAATCGGAAACTGATCTCCAAATCATTTCCACCGCACTTGATGGAACTGAGGCAGTTCAAAAGACCGGGGACCTGCAGCCTGACTTGATTTTAATGGATCTGGGCTTGCCCGGGATGAACGGCATTGAAGCGACGCGTCAAATCCGCATCGTTTCCCCTGGTTCCAAGGTGCTCTTCTTAACTCATCATAGCGAACCCGATATTGTCCAGGCCGCGTTCAACGCTGGTGCTTCCGGCTACGTCTTGAAATCCGATTTCAGGACGGACCTCATTTCGGGTGTTCGGGCTGTTCTCCTGGGTCAGAAGTTTGTCAGCCGAAGCTTCGCGAACTGAGCACGAATCCTGGCCGCCTGCCTTAGAGTTTAGTGCTCAAGCAATGGGAACTGTGTCAGAAGGCCGTGGGCCAAAGTTCTCCGCGAGGAGTCTACAGGGTCAGATGTGGTAAAGCGGAGGTTCCGGATCGAACGACCCGAAGGAAGAAGTGTTCGGGGGACGCAAGAAAGATTTTCCCACGGCGTTTTTGAATCGCGCCGGCCTTGTGCCATTCGCTCAAAATGCGGCACGCAGTATACGGCGTGGTGCTCGCTGAGTTGGCCACGTCTTCATTGGTCAGATCGAGTTCAATGCCGCCAGCCACTTTTTGGCCGATGCTGGATACGCATCCCAAAAGCACGCCGGCGAGCCTCTCTCTCGCGGTTTCGGAAGTTAATGCTGTGAGGGCAACGATATACCAAGAAACATAATTTGCGGCAATAGAAAGTGCATTTTCCAGGAGTCGCGGGAAACGCCGAGCGAGAGCACGAATGGTTTGCCTATTCCAAACGAGGACGACACTATCCCGCACGGCTTCAGTACTGACGAGATATACCGAAGAGGAAGATACCAGTGCCGCTCCACCGAAAATGTGTCCCGGCGTCATCCATATCTGGATGAGTTTTTTCCCGTTGGGCGTTTCAAAAAAGCACCGGGCCCGCCCTTTCCACAACAACAGCAGATGATCGGCAGGTTCGCCTTGGTGTGTTATCACGGACTTGGCGGAGAATCGGCGAGTCTTAGTCGCCCCCAAGATCAATCGAAGCTCCTCCGGCTTCAAGTCCCGGAGCAATTCCGTATCAGGGGGAACATCGGCGGTGCGAAATTCCAACACGGTCATATTCCCTCCAATCGTAACGGTGGTTGGGCTACCCGCTCCTTTGGCCCGGCTACTCAAAGAATTGAGCACCAAGTCTTGGCGCCCCTCGGGTATCTTCCTTACGAAGATTTCGTCACAAAGCTAATGACACGATCCGTCATCCATGAAGTGGCCGTTCGCTGCCATCGCCGCCAAGGAGTGGGCACACGTTAGTATGCTCTGGTCCAACGGATCATTATTGAGGGCGTCGGGAGATATGTATGTTCTGGTCCGGTTTGCTTCCAGGAATCGATCGCTTACCTTGTTCATAGTATTGAAAACGTTCGTAAGTAGTTGGAAAGCACTTCGATCCGATTCCGTTGTTGCCGCCACCTGAACCAGCCTAAGACTCTTCCGCGCCTCGCTACGAAAGCTGCTGATCCACTCTTCCGTTATGGGATATCCACGCTGGACTGCATTTGTCAGCGCGCTTCGCCACTCTCGGATGATAGACATCTCTTCGATGGCCGCCCGGATGAAGTCCTTGGAGAACTCCGTGGGGGCCGGCTGGCTGCCCGAAGAAGTTGTCGCGCCGATGCGCTCGGAGGGCGCTGGCAGAGTCAACACCATCTGGTTTCCGTTGAAAATGAGAGAAGCGTTCACAAGCTCAGCCAATGCATGTATTTCGACGTACGAGTGTTCCCCCATCTCGATAACTGGCAGCTCGCCTGCGTGTCCAGTCACGATGAGTGTCAGATGCGGCTGCCCAGCTTCGGCTATCACGAGAGACAGTGAACACGAGAGCAGGGCGAATACCAGCCGCCGGCGGGAGCGTTTCTTTTCCACTGTTTGCCTCCTGGACCAACGTATGGCTCACGTTGGTTTTCCGACCACCCATTCGACAACCTGGCTTCCTCGGCCAATTCTTGATCAGCTCATCAGAGCAACGATGATTGTTCCCCAGATGGTCAGAAAGATGTGACCGAATGCGACGGTGCACGAGTAGCCCAACGTGGCAACTGGACTTTCGGACTTCTCTTGCACCGCGGCCACACCCGCGATCATCGTTTGGGCACCCGCGATTCCACCCAGAAGAAGAACAGGATTGACTTTGAGAACGTACTGCCCGAAGAAAAGCCCACTGAGGAGAGGCACCAGCGTAACAACCATTCCGCCCAGGAACAGAACGTATCCATGTTCTCTGACTGCATTTACGAAAATCGGCCCTGCTTTGAGCCCAACCATAGCCACGAACGCCGCTAAACCAAGGGATCTCATGAACAGAATTGCGGCGTCCGGAATTCTTCCAAACCACGGCTTTACCGATCTCATCCACCCGACGAACACACCGACGAGCAGGGTTCCAACGCTGGTACCCAGCGCCACCTTCAATTGGCCAATCGGTATGGTGATGGTGCCCCCGAGAAGAACCCCAACAAAAATGGCCGATCCCAACACTGAAAGATCACTTTCCTCGGTTGGGCGTAAAAGCGTGCCCAGAATGGGTGCCAGTTTTGTGACGGCATTCTCGGAACCAGTAACCTGCAGCGTATCGCCGCGCTCCACGATCGTTCCCGTTCCGATCGGCAGCGACTGCTCTCCTCGAATAATTCCCCGCAGCAGAACTCCACGTGCCTCGTCCACATGATCCGCAATGTCCTGTAGGGTTCTGCCCGCTATCAGTTTGCTTGTCACGTAGATGTCGAACGATGCCAGGGGAATCTGCAACAGTTCAGCATCGACGACCTCGACTGCGGTTGGGCCCAAAAGTTTAACCAGGTTCTCGGTACGGCCCATCACTGCTATTGTGTCACCCGCCTCCAGGGCGGTCTTTCCCGTCGGTACGAAAATCCCGTCGTTACGCCGGATCCGTTCTACAAAAAGACGAGCCCCGGATACAGACGTCTCGGCTTCCGCCACCGTCTTTCCGACAATTAGGGCAGTTGGAGAAACCATGTAGGCTCGGCAGCCCACAACCTGCCATGCCGAATGCACCCCCTGCTTTGCTTGGCGCAATCCGAGCTTTGCTTCCAGTTTTTTCGACTCTTCGCGTACGTCAATTCCCAGCAGTCTCGGTCCAAGGCTGGCACAACACCAGATCACTCCGAGGGTGCCAAAGATGTAGCAGATCGCGTCTGCCACGGCGACGTGCCCGATCAGGAGTTCTTTCGCCTCGTTCGACAGGGGTAGTCCTCGGATTGCCTCGCTGGCCGTGCCGATGGCAGGTGATTCCGTTAATGCTCCAGAAAGTAGACCGGCCGCATACCCCGGATCCAGCTTCAGGAACGTGGCCACGGCATATGACGTGAGAAGCCCCACCACCGGAACAAATATCCCCAGCACGGCCCAGCGCCAGCCATCTCCTTTGAGGTTCCGGAAAAAGCTGGGGCCCACCGAGTAACCAATTCCAAAAAGGAAGAGCAAGAACAGCATGGACTTTGCTTGATCTGACACCGCCACGTGAAAGAAATTTCCTATCAGGATCCCACCCAGCAGCGATCCAGTCACAACGCCAAGTCCAACACCGCGAAACTTGAGCCGCCCGACTACATACCCAATCCCCACTGCAAGGTAAACTCCCATTTCGGGGTACTTGGTAAAGAGGTTCGCCAACCATTCCATATCGCTCTCCTTTGCGGTCGTCCCCCGAACGAAAGACTCAATGATTCGCTCTGCACATGCGCAAAGAACGCATGGACCACGTGTAGGTTCCGCTAGTGAGCGTAATATGACCGCAAAGACTGCCGGCTAGTGTGGCGGGGTGTTCAGCACTGCGACAAAAAACTGCCCGCGCTAGTCCTCCGTACCCCTCGGCTCGCAACGAGCTATCGGGCGCCTGCTGCTTCGGATTTCCCAGCGCGTTTCGAGGCCTCAAAGGTAGCCCGATAGCCCCGCGCGATCGCTCGGACTCCGCGTCCGATCTCCTCATACGCCTCGTCAGGCAGATTGGCCAGGGACACTCGCAGCGACCAGTCGGGTGCCTCAAAGCCTCCACCGTTCAGCAGTACGATCCCGTGATCCTCGGCCAGACGGAAGGCGAGGTCGAGCGGGTGCACATTTTTCTTGAGGTAGTCCACGGCTTCTTGGCCGATGTTCTTGCGCGCCCAAAACTCAAAGTCAATCAAGCCGTAGTAGGCGTTGTATAACGCGTTCGGTGTGACTTCGATGCCCAAGCCTTCGATCATCGCCTTGGCGCGACGGTGAACGATTTCCATGCACGCTTTCTGATACAGTTTGGCCTCATCCATCATCTCAGCAAGAGAGAACAGGCTCATCATGACCTGTTGGGGAAGCGCCAGACCGGCCGTGTGATTGAGGGCCACATCCCGGCTGTCAGCCACGATGCGGTCGATGAATCGGATCTTGCGCGGCTCGAGAACTAAAGTGCCGTACCGTTTGTCGAGCGCTTTCAGGTCGCCATCCGGGAGTTTCGCAATCATTTTATCGAAGATGTTGTTTTCGTGGACCGCGATGATGCCGAGACGCCATCCGGTACACCCGAAATACTTGGAATAGGAATAGACCCCGATGGTGTTTTCGGGCAGCTCGCCGAGCAGCGATCGGAAGTCATTCACAAACGTCCCATAAACATCGTCAGTCAGAATCATCAAGTCGGGACGCTTCGTCTTCACTAGATTTGTGATCTTGCCAACCACTTCTTTACTTATTGCGACGCCGGTAGGATTGCCGGGGTTAACGAGGAAGAACGCCTTGACGTTGGGATCTTCCAGCTTTTTCAGCTCCATGTCTGTGAACTGAAAGCGGTTCTCCTGCGGGGCCTGAATGGTGATGAACTTCAGCCCGTAGTCCTCGAGATGCGGTAGTTCGAGGTAGGGAGTAAAGATTGGCGTGCCCAATGCGATTGTGTCACCTGGATGCAGCAGGCGATTGGCCTTCATCGATTTAAAGATGTAGCACATCGCAGCGGTTCCACCTTCCACTGCGTAGAGGTCGAATTTTCCGGCTGGCCGTGGATTCCCACACATCGCCCACGTCAGATATTCGTGTACGATGCGCTCGTTGTGGACCAGCATGCGGTCTGGAACTGGGTAATTGTCACCGATGATCGAATCCACAAGTTCATGGACGAATGCATCAGGCTCAAAACCGAATCTCTTCACCGCGAACGGCACCATCGCCGAGAGAGGCTGTGCACCTGGCATATCCGCATGCTTGCTGAGCCACGCCTCCAAACGGCTCGCAATACCTTGCGCCTGTGGCATTCCACCAATGCCGGCGGGATGTTCCATCACTAGCTTGCTTTCGGTGATTGCAAATTGACCCAGCAGAAAGAAGCACTCGCGAGGTTTGGTAGCGATCCAGTTCGGATTCCCTCTGCCGGCATTGAGGAATGCAGACTGCGTCGTCCGGGAGGTTTTCTTGGCGAGCTTGATCAGCTCATCTTTAATCTCGAACGGGCCTAGCTTTTCGAACTCTTGCAAATTGATGGATGCCATGACTTTCTCCCTTCGGATATTTATCGCGACAGCAGGACAACCAGGACCATGCCCCAAATTGTGAGCAGCGTGTTGCCGACCGCGTAAGTTACGGTGTAACCAAGCGCGGGAATCTGGCTTTCAGCCCGATCGCATACCAGGCCGAGCGAAGCCGTCGTTGTGCGGGCCCCGGAGAGGATGCCGAGCAAAATTGCGTCATGGAAGCGGAAGATGTACTTGCCGACGTACATTCCTAAGATCAGTGGCACAGTTGTTGCCACCACTCCCCAAAGGAACAGGCTAATGCCCTGGGTCCGCAGACCGTTTACGAACCCCGGACCAGCCGAAATGCCGACAATGGCGATGAAAATGTTAAGGCCGACCGAGTTCATGAACCACACCGTCGATGTCGGGATGCGGCCGAACTTGGGATGCACCGAACGCAACCATCCGCAAATCAGTCCCGAAATTAATGCGCCGCCAGCGGTTGACAGTGTCAATGGAACGCCGGCTACCTTCCAGACCAGTGCCCCGATCAGCGCGCCCACTGCGATTCCGGCCCCGATGAATGCCACGTCCGCGACGTCGGTGGGGCGATCCGGGACGCCCAGCATCCTGATGGCGGACTTGGTGTCCTGGGTGCGCCCGGCCACTGTGAGGATGTCGCCGCGGTAGATTGTCGTATTTGGCAGAATGGGAATCGAGGTGGCAACCGCACCCCGTGTTATCTTTCGTAGAAACACGCCACGGGAAGAGGGAAGTTTTGCCAGTTCGACTAACGTCTTTCCATCTACCTCCTTGTTGGTTACGTAAACGTCGACGCCTTCCACGGGAACACTCAACAACTCGGGATCGTCCACCTCTATGGAGACTCCTTCAACAATGCTTGCGACCGCCTCACGAGATCCCGCGGCCGCGACCATCTTTGCGCGTTCACCCATAATACTCACCAGCGCCTCGCGAGCACCCACTACCCCAACAACATCACCTTCGCGTAAAACCGTGTCCGCAGTCGCCTCCTCGATAACTCCGTCACGCCGAATGCGTTGGACGAAGACGCGTGCTTGGGGCAGCAATGCTTCGGCTTCGGCGGCTCGGAGGCCGATGACTCTGGCGCCTGGCTGCACGCGGAACGCGCGCATTTCCCAGCGATGCCACGCCGTTCCGGCCCCGCCTAGCTCTTTTGCGCCTCCATGTTTCTGCTCATAGTCTTTACATGCCTTGACGAGATCCAATCGCAACAGTGCTGGGCAGACTAGCGCGATCACGATCGCTGATCCTACTGTGCCAAACATGTAGGTCACGGCGTAAGCCACTGGCATTGAATCGAGCAGTTTCTTGGCTTCATCGGCGGCCAGGCCCAACCTATTAATGGCATCGGTGGAGAGACCCATCGCCGCCGATATCGTTTGCGACCCGGAGTAGAGGCCGGCGGAGTATCCAAGGTCGTAGCCAGCGACTTTTGCAACCACGACGGCGGCCGCCAAGCTGAACGCGCATTGCACAACCGCGAACAACGCTTGCGGCACACCATCTTTGGCTACTCCACGTACGAACTGCGGTCCGACGCCGTAGCCGACTGCAAACAAAAACAACAAGAAGACTGTCGCCTTGAGCGGTTGCGAGATAGTTATCCCGATTTGTCCGATCAGAACGCCTGCCAGCAGCGTTGCGGTGACTGACCCCAAGCCGATGCCTTTGAACGTAAATTTGCCGAAATAGTATCCGAATGCGAGTGTGAGAAAGATGGCAATCTCCGGATACTGTCGTAGAGTCGCAGCGAACCAACTCAGGATGTCCATCGTTGCTCTCCTTAACTAGAACCTTGAGTTTCTACCTTTGCTCTACAACGACATTTGGGCTTTTCACCCGCTTCCCAGAGAAGCGTCAGTCCCCGGCGTGCGCCCGCGCAGCCTTGCCCTTCGCGTGCTTTGTGTCCTTGGCTCCGTGGGCCGGTGTCTTGGCTGATTGCAGGAAGGCCGGATTCAGCAGCTTCAGTCCAAGCGTTGCACTGAACCCGTGAATTTCCTTCACATCGAGTTTGCGCATGAACTCGATCGTTTGCGCGTCGATTACCTGGCCGGGAACCATAATCGGGAACCCCGGCGGGTAGGGGATTACGAAGTTTGCCGAAACCAATTCGGGCCCTTCCTTCAGGCGCTTGTCGATCTCCGGGCTGAATAATTTCAAGTGCTCGCATTGCTTTTCTCGATAGGCTGAAAAGAAGGCGGCGCGCATGTCGCCTTCGCTGGTTATGCTTGAGGGATCTTCTCGGAAGTGGTTAAAGAAGGAGCTGAAATTCGGGAGATCCGGCACATCCGTCATGAGGGATTTCACGCGCCCAGCAAATGCCTGCTTGGCCGCAGCCCCACCGTCCGTAAGTTTCTTTTCAATCCCCTGTGAGATCTGGACGAGTACCTTTATGAGTTGCGCGATGTCGCTGCGCGTGTTGTTAATATTCGTTTGGAGAAGCACGCTGTTGCGCGATGTTTTATTGAGTTGAATGTCGTACTCGGCGGCAAGCAGATTCTTGAACTGCGTCCCGTCAAAGCCAGCCGCCCCGCAGACCAACGTTAGGCGTGTGACATCGAGCGCGAATTCATCTTCGTTGAACGCCTTTACTGCGGTTGCCCAATTGGCTCCCTGCGTCAGGTAGTCTACAAATCCTGAATTTCGGAACTCCGCGGGAATCATTTCGTCGGCACCGAGAATCCGGAAGTACTTGGAGACGAGCGGGTGGGAATTCACTTCGCGGCGCAGGTCCAACGCTAGCTGAATGGCTCGGTTCACCAGTTCGTAGCCCTCCAACTCCATCTGGCGCCTCGCTACGTCTAGAGAAGCAATGATCTGCAGGTTTGGTGAGGTGGATGCGTGGGTAAAGATCGCTTCGTGGAACTGCTCTTCGACGGTGTGATAGTCCGGGTCCTTGACAAGCACCATCGAGCCTTGCCGGAGGCAAGACATGGATTTGTGGGTTGAGTTCGTTTGGTATACGCGCAGCCGCGCCTTATCCGGGTTGGCGAGTAAGCGGGTTTCCAGTAACCTCTTATCGTCCGGGCGAAGATCGGCTCCCAGCTTTTTTTCCTGCTCGTTGTACGCTGCGCGGTACGCTGGGGTTTGAAACTTTTGTTCCAGTGTTGCTGCGGCTCCCATCGCTGTACGCCGGCGATAAAAGGGGCTGAATCTTGCGAACCCGAACCACGCTTCATCCCATAGGAAGATGAGATCGGGCTTGATTGCCAGGCATTCCTCCATCACTCTCTCGGTGTTATAGATGTGACCGTCAAAGGTGCAATTCGTGAGGACCAGAAGCCTGGCTCGATCTAACCGGCCCTCTGCCTTTAAATCGAGCAGAGCTTGCTTGATGGTGCGCAGCGGCACTGCTCCGTACATCGAGTACTGCGTTAGTGGGTAGGCTTCTACATATAGCGGGAGGGCGCCGGAAATTACCGCGCCGTAATGATGGGATTTGTGGCAATTACGGTCAACCAGCATGATGTCGCCGGGCGCCAGCAACGCTTGTTCCACCATTTTGTTCGAGGTTGAGGTTCCGTTGGTCACGAAGAACGCATGGTCTGCGCCAAAAGCTCGCGCGGCCTTCTCCTGCGCGATCTTGATGTTTCCCGTTGGTTCCAGCAGGCTGTCGAGGCCCCCGGTTGTGGCGGAGGACTCTGCAAGAAACAGGTTCAGTCCATAAAACTCTCCCATATCGCGAATCCAGTTCGATTTGAAGATCGATTTTCCCCTCGCAATCGGCAGAGCGTGGAACGTTCCAATCGGCCGTTGCGCATACTTCTGCAGGTTATCGAAGTAAGGTGTGTCGTAACGGTCTGTAATGCCGTCAAGAATGCTCAGGTGTAGTTCCAGAGGTTCTTCCACCTGATAGAAAATGCGCCGGACGCACGCGGCACCAGTGTCGCCGGCGATTTTTTCCGCTTGTCGATCGCTCAGGAAGTAGACATCCAGCTCCGGCCTCAGTTGTTTCAGCCCACGCGCCAGAGCCAAGCCATATTGTCCGGAGTTAGCATCAATCCCACTGGCTGCCAGATGGTTTGTCAGGAATTCTCGCAAGACAGGATTGTTGTGGGACGATGAAAAGGGAATTCCTTCATAGATGACCACGGCTTCGATACTACCGTTCAAGATTGCCCCCAACACTGCGTCCTCGAAATTCCCGACAAAGACGGACTCATAGACAAATTTGTCCTGCGGCCGACGCAGCTTGCGCAGTTCTTGCCCCAACTCGGACCACGCTGATGGTCGAGCGGGATTCACGACCAGAACCTCGAAATACGGGCGATACTGCGAACCTTCACGCGCACCAGGCATCCGGTCGGTGAGGCTCATCAGTTGCTCCTCGTTCTCCCAATCCCCAAGATTGCTGCGGTAGGAATGTGTAAGCAGAGCTGCGCTGATCTTCTGAATCATCCCAGCCGTCCCTATTGAGTCACTCGCAGCGACGCTCTCCTGAAGAGTCTTCAGCGGTCCCGATCCCGGAAATGCAAAAAAATCCTCCCACTGCCTCAGTTCCATAAAAGCCGCCGTCACAGATTCTTTACATTTCTCAAGTTCGCGGCCCGGTTGGTTAGCCGCGGCTTGCCAGTTACGGGCTGCTTGCAATAGAGAGCGCCAGCGATCCAGTCGTGCCTCCGCAACAGTGAAAAAACGGTCAAGTTGAATGTCCGGTGCCTTTGTAGCGCTGCCCATAATTGCTCTCCTGTTTCGACTCCCGAACTCTCTACCCAACCGGTGGTTTGCCCCGGGCTAATCTCTTGTGGAGCAGGCCGCACTCTGTGATTGCAAGCGGAACACACAACAGGTTTCGCTCAAGGGCTTCTCAGTCAGTTGCGGGCGCCGGAATCCGATTTCCGGCCTTTCGTGTGGAGGTTAGGTCGGCTGTTGAGGATCAAAAACTGGCAAAATTGACAGGGAGCCTGTAAGAAATAGGTCAGTGTGAGCGCAGGGAATTTGCGAGGCTCTCGAGATTTTGGGGCTTCACCCGGATTACCCCATGTCTCGGGCTATCGATATCCGCGATCAGGAACACCGAGATGGCAAGAACCAGCGGCAGGATCCAAAACAGTAGTGCGCTTCTATCTCGCGCAACATAACCGACCAATACATTGCAGAACATTCCGATGATTATCAGGAGGCACCATGCTGCGACTGGAATTCGATTCCACCAGGCTGCCTGAGCGTATCCCTGCGAATTCAACACGTCGTTCATGCCCGCAATAACAAGAGCGCCCAGGATCGTAGGCTGCTCAGATGCAGGCCTACTGACCGATGACCACATCTCCGACTGTAGCTGTGCGGTCTGGAGATTAATCTGTTCAAGCAGTTGTTCGTCGGACGTTTTGTAGCATTGGATTCGCTGATCGAGATAGCTCTTCAGCAATGTACGCATTTTTGCTGCATCGGTGGCGGCCAACAAGTCCACTCGCACATATTCCGTTCCGATTGCGTTGGCTTCTTCTTCCTCAAGATTCTTGCGCTGATCGTACCTGCTGACTGCCATCGAGAATGTGAAGCCGATAATCAGGCCCATTAACGTCAATGTAGCGCCCAGGATCAGCTTGAAATCTTCGAATATACTTTCGTCCGGCGCCTTTTGCCGGGCATGGGAGAAAGCGCCGATTCGCGCTCCGACCCAAAAAACACCGATTGAGACTGCGGATAGGAAAACGGGGTGACTCATTAGATTGAACATTTGGTCTACCGTCGTTCTTTCGCACTGTTGTTCGGAGTTGAGTGTCGGCGAGAGTAGGCTCAGCCTGACACTCAGATTGCCATGCCGAACTGCTACCAGGTTCCGATTCGCAGGACCGCTTGGGTCGTGATCCGTACACCATCTTGCGGGCGAATCGTATCGACATCTCCCATCCACGTATGGGTGTACTGCACGCTTAGCAATCGCCAGGCAAACGCTTTCGTCATCACCACGTCCACTCCGCCACCCAAGGCGATACTCGGGCCATTATTGGATACTTCCACGGACCAATCTTTTCGCATCGGATAGTGCCCCCGCGTTCCACTCCCGTCATTCCATTCCTTCATCAGTTTCCTGCGCAAGTCCGCGTCATCCGTTTCGTGTGTAACCTTTCGCCCGCCAAACAAGACTTCGGCATACGGTGAGAGTTTGCGCGCGGCGCGTGGCGTCCACCTGGCGCCCCCTCCATAAAACAACGAATCTCCGCTCTGGTTGCTTTCTGGCATGTGAAGCACCTGGCACCCACTCACTTCCGCTACCACCTGAAGCACCGGGCTTATCCGCGCAGCTCCCGAGCCTCCCCCTCCGATGCAGCTCCCCCCGCCAAGGAATCCTTCGTATACCGCGAAGGACGACAACTCTATGGGGGCTTCTTTCGGGTAGGTGCGGTTGAACTGCACGCTTTTGTCCGAGGGCGACCGGCGTTCGAATATAAATGGTTTTGGCCCCAGGCCAGCTTTGTATTCGTTCAGCAACTCTTTCCGAATTTTCCCATTCATTCCAAACAGTCCAAGTCGTGTGTCGCGACTCCAGGGCGCGCGGAATGCCATCATGTTTGAAAAAGTCCGGCCAGGGTTCAGAAAGGACCGCGCCAAGATGATCACCGCCCGGTTGCCTGTTCGGTTTTCCAGACCCATGATCAAATACCGGTCCGCCACGTCCTCCGCGATCATCGTGGCTGCCCCCAACGTGGGTGTGTCCGTCAACGTGACAAATCCAGGCGACGCATGCAACATCACGTTCCCATAGGAAGCCTCGCTTGCTGGTCCGATTTTCCATTGCGTATGCCACACGGCGCTGAATGCCATTGATCGCAGTACGCTGATGAAGTAATCTCGTCCGTCCCCCCACTGCACAGTGCGGTATCGGGGATCGTTTCGTCTGAAGATGTACCCGAACACTGACCCTTCGATCGAATGACCCACATACGGAGCCATAAAGCTATCCCCGTCGCTCCACCCCCGCAAACTGCCCAACGAGTGTGCGTAATTTTGAAACCAGTGCCCGTTCAGAGTGTCCCGTGTTCCGGGTTCTGTCACCGTTCTAAACGCGTGCATGATCCCCGTGTAGTAGAGAGACTCCATCATTGCTGGCAGCCATTGGACTCTGCTTTCTGATTGTGGTTGTACCACAGGCTGAATTGCTGCTGTCGCGGGCAGGTTTGCCACCGCCCATCCCAGGTCATCCGGTCGATCTGGCACGATTCTCATCGGAGTGCCGAACGGGATGTCACGCAGAGCGCGCTCCTCTGCGCTTAGCGGGCGCCAGCCCCTACTCATCGCTTCAAGGAAATCCGCCTGCGCATACAACACGTCCAATCGTCCGTTAGATGGATTGGTGTTCGATTGCGCGGCCGCGGGCCACGGGGAAGCCGACAGGGCCACCAGCCCCGCAAGCACACCAATTCTCGCGCTTCTCATCGACACTTGTTTCTCTCCCGTATGTCTCCAGAAAACTAAGGCTGTTTTCAGAAACGCAGGTCTATTCTTGGAAGACGAGTTGATTAACCACCGCTTGCTCAGGTTTTCGGAGTGCGATTTGGAGCTCCCTCCAGACGGCAGCACAAGCGCGGAGTTCCGCTACGCCGTTAGAACCGAAAAACGATTCCGGCTTGGTAACGGAAATTGCTCTGGTTTTGGTTGCCTTTGGTAAATCCGTTTCCGAACCGCGTCAGCACAAAATCAAATTGAGCTGGACGGATAGCCAGGGAATGGGTCACCGGAATATCAACCCCTCCACCTATGACGAAATCGAACGCATTGTTGCTGGGGTTATTGATAGTGGTGCAAGTGCCCTGGCAGGCCTTAAACAGATTTTGGTAAGTATTGGAATGGGCTCCGCCAAATAACGCCTCTACGAAAGGCTCGAAATGTTCAGAGCGGAATTTGTAAACGGGTCCTATGTTATAGGTAAAGAGGTTACCGTCAGCTTGGACCACACACCCCGTCGGGCATGGGCTATTCGCTGTCGCAGGGAACGTAAAGGTCTTCGTGAGGCTGCTGTACCCGTTGAATTCCGCCGAGATGCCAAACGCGTGGTTAAAGAACACAGTGACACCACCGCCTCCGCCGTTGAGGGAAAAGCCGCTGACGATGTTGCTATTCTCCGGGTTAAACCGCATATAGGAGTAGCCCACGGGAATTTCCACCTTGGCGTAATCCTGAGCGAGAGCCGTTGTTCCGAATAGCAGAACAAGCCCTAAGATCAGTGCGCTTCTCGTTGTCATCATCTTTCTCCTCTTCCCCAGATTGCGTTTCTCAGGTATTTCCAGGGGTTATTGTTCGACGCGCGAAGTTAGCTCGTCCGCACTCTTCCGGGCACTGTCAAAAGTGGCAGACCTTATCAGAGCACCGCGGTCACACAAACTTATTAGGATTAGTCCGAAACCTCTCACAAGTTATTGAACTGTTTCGCAATCGAATTTGGGGGACAGATCCAGGAAATGAAAGAGAGCGAAGACGGAAGACGGTCTTGCGCCGCCATCGGCGAGAACCCAGACTACTTTTGCCGTGTTGAATCTACAAACTTAACCAAATCACCGATTCAGCAAAGAAAAGAAATACAAAGTCCATGCCTAACGAATTGAAACCCGAATCTCAACCCGCCGCCCTTGCTAGATGCTCCTTCACCATTAAAGGCACAAGGGCACGGATCGTGGTGCCATGGCCTGGCTCCGACTGGACGGAAAGCTCGCCGCCTACCAATTTCAGTCTCTCCCGCATGCTGATAAGCCCTATGCCGCAACGGTCGGTGGTGACTTGTTGATCGAAGCCGATTCCAAGGTCGCTCACGGTCAGTTGGATGTCACTCGATGTTCCGCGTAGTTGCACTCTAAAATGCCGCATACCGCTGTGCTTGAATGCATTCTGTAAGGCTTCCTGTAAAACTCGGAACAAAG
>DASSGS010000032.1:0-62239 GCA_035693365.1 Candidatus Acidiferrum sp.
TTCCATCAGGCGCACATGCACCTTGATGGTGTCGCCGGAGCGGAACTCGGGGAGATCTTTGCGCAATTGCGCTTCATGCAACTTCTGAATGACCGGATTCATTTTCGTTATTCCCTGCAGACCCACTCAGGCGGGGCCAGCACTTCTGAAGCAAACATCAATTATAGACAAACTCTCACAGTTTGCCTAGCGGTTTTGGGCTGAGAAAACTCTGTTTTGCGTTCAGGCCCGGGCCATGTGTGGATGCGAACGCCGGATTACTGTGGCCGCAAACCGCTCCATTTCTTCAAGTTGCGGGCTGAATTGCAAGAGCAGCAAATTGGCCCCGGCGCGCTCAAACTCGGCTACCCGCTCGTCCACTTGTTCCGGCGTGCCAACCAACCCGGAGCGCAGACCTCGGTTTGAGACGGAATAATCCTCCAGCGAAACGCGCTGCTCCAGTTGGGTATTGGCCAGCCACTGCTGGTAGTTCGCGTATCCGGCGGCGCTTTGTTTCACGTCGGTGATGCGCTGCATCTCCGCCTGCGCTTCGCGTTCGGTTTCGCGCACGATCGCATATCCCGCCACTCCATACTGCATGGGCGGCAACTTCAAGCGCTCCCGCCGTTGGCTGAGATCGGCAATCCTCGCCTGTATCTTTTCCGGCGAATCGCCATGCATTACATAAGCGTCGCATTTTTCCGCGATCAGTTGCTTGGCCGCTTCCGATTCGCCGCCCGCGTAAATCACCGGCCTCGGCCGGGAGACGGGCTTCGGTTGCAGCAGATTGGCATCCACGCGGTAGTATTTTCCTGCGTACGAAAAATTGTCCTGCGTCCACGCGCCGTTCAGCACGTCCAGCCATTCGCTGGTTCGGGCGTAGCGGTCATCATGCTGCTCGAACGCGACGCCGTATTTCTTTGCCTCTTCCGCCCACCACGACGAAACCACATTCAGCGAAAGCCGTCCATTGCTGATGTGATCGATATTCGCCGCTTGCTTGGCCAGCAAAGCGGGCAAGTGGAACGTGGGGCGCACCGCCACCATCAACTCGATCTTCTCGGTCACCGCCGCCAACGCCGCAGCCGTCGACCAGGCATCCAGCGAAGGCGCCTGGGGCCCTTTAATGTCGTTGAGATTCAGCTCCGCAATCAGCGTCAGATCGTAACCGAGCGCTTCGCTGCGCTGCGTCAGTTTCTTGACGTAGCTCCAAGTCGCTTCCATCTGCTCGTCTTCGATATTGCGCAGCCAGCCGCCAAAAACAGGCATCCAGTATCCGTAGCGCATAGCCCCTCACCCGGCCTTTCCCGTGCCAACGGCCTGCTGCGCCTGTTTCGCTTCGTGGGCCTGCGCTTCGGAAATCAGGTAATCCGCAAGGCGGGAGTAAGGATTGAAACCAATGATGCGTTCGGGATCGGCCACAAAATTTGAAAGCGCATTCACGTCGTAATAAAGGAGCCGGCCGTCGCGGTCATCAATCACGTACTCGATTCCCCCCACTTCGATGCCCGCTTCCTGCATGATGCGCTCGACATTCTGAACTACTTGCCGCGGAGGCGCGTAGCCTTCCACTTTCAGCCCGTTTTTCGGCGCATCAACTGGACAGATTGTCCGCGCCAACTCTTCACCCTTGGTGCTCTGGCAGATATCTCCGGGGCAAAGATTAAAGGTGTCGCCGGTGGTGTGAATCTGAATCCCGTAGAGAAACTTGCCGCCCAGCACTTCGACGCGCGTGATGGTGCTGTCTCGCGCTTCGAAACATTCCTGCACCAGCGCCATTTGATCAATCCCGAAATAAAGCTGGTTTTCTTCCACGGCGCTTTTCAACTGTTCCGGCCGGTCGAAGCGGATGATCCCCGCACCGCTGCCGCCGATGTTCGGCTTCACCACGAGGGGATAGCCGATTTTCTCCGCGGCCGCCAGCGCCTGCGAAGGATGGTTGATCACCTGCGCTTTTGGATACGGTAGTCCCAGTGATTCGAGCAACGTGAGTTGCAACGCCTTGGACGTTTCGTGCGTGAACGCGCGCGACCCATTGACCACGCGCACACCTTGCGCTTCCAGATGCTTCAAATAATTGATCGTATAGAAAATCACATGGCCCAGGCCGCGCTGCCACGCCGAGGGGCTCATGCGGTTGAACACCAGCGAGTATTCAGGTTCGCCCAACGCCAGATCGTATGCGTGTTCGTCGGCGTGAATCTTCCGCCAGTTCACGCCGCGCGCGTCCAGTTGCTGAAACAGCGGCCGGTACCAATCCGGGTGCTCGTAGTAAACGCCGATCGGTTTTGAAAGCTGTACCCCGCGCAACGGGGCGCCGTTGGTTCCGCTCATGATTTCCTCTTTGGCTGCCTTTCCTTGGATGCGCGGGTCCGGTGATTCGTCAGGATACCAAAAGGTCGGGCCGGTTGCGCCGGGTCTTCTCCGCGGCCTGTTGAGCCCGCCATTTGGCCACTTCGGCGTGGTGCCCGCCGATCAGAACATCCGGCACTTTCCAACCGCGATACTCTGCCGGCCGCGTATAGTGCGGGTAGTCCAGCAGCAGCCGCGCTTTGCGAGCGTGCGCATTGCTAGCCAGCAAGACGGAATCGCCATCCTCGAGTTTACGGAAGGACTCGTTCTCCGTGGAGGCTTCATTGCCGAGCGCCCCGGGCAGCAACCGCGTCACCGCATCCAGCACAATAGCCGCCGGCAATTCTCCGCCGCTCAAAACATAGTCGCCGATGGAGATTTCTTCCGTGGCCAGATGCTCCGCCACACGCTCGTCTACCCCTTCATAGCGGCCGCAAATCAAGATGATTCGTTCCAGCCTTGCCAAGCGCCGTGCTGTTTCTTGCGTGAACAATTTCCCCGCCGCGGAGAGCAAAACCACGGCCGTATTCGAAGGAAGAGCGGCTTTCTCCGTGGAATCGCCCATCGGCTGCCCCAGCAATTTCTCCACCGCCTCAAACAGCGGCTCCGGCTTCAGGACCATCCCCTCACCGCCGCCAAACGGGCGATCGTCCACGGTCTTATGCCGATCCTTCGTGAATTCGCGCAGGTCTTGCACGTGAATCTGCACAATCCCGGCTTCTCGCGCGCGGCGCACGATGCCGTGGTCCAGGGGGCCGGTGAAAAATTCGGGGAAAATGGTGATCAGGTCAAATCGCACGTTAGCCGCCTGCATTCAGATCGCCAAGGCCTTCTGGCAGCGTAACATCTATGCGCCGCGCGGCGACATCAACGCGGCGGCAGATATCCTCCGCCAACGGCACCAGGAGTTCGCCTGCCGCTGTCTCCACCTGCAGCAGCGGCGTGCCTGCCGTTCCTTCGCCGGGAAAAAATACATCGCGCACGCTCCCCAAAAGCCGGGGCACTTCTTCCATCGCGCACGCTGGCGACGTGAGCTTCGTTTCCGCCGCCAGGTTCTCGAAAACGGAGCAGCCAATCAGGTCGCTAACAAAGTACTTGCCATCGGGAAGCTTCACCCGATCGGCAACCGGTATAAGCACCTCGAACCCACGCAGCTTTTCCGCCGCGTCAATCGAAGGGCATCCCTCGAAATGAAAAATTCCATGTTCCGGGTGGTTGCGGTCCACCCAGAAATTCTGCAGCCCAATGGCTCTCGGTTCGCCCTGGTTGTGGCGGAGGAAAATCTGCAAGCGGGAAGAAAGTCGCGCGGGAAAATCGGTGAACAGTTCGGCCAGCACTTCGCCCTTGTTGCCGCGCGGACGAAGGATGCGCGCAACCAATACCCAGCCCTGCTCTTCGATGGAGGGATTCAATCTTCGAGTATCTCAAGCGTGAAGCGCTTGTGCAGCTTCATTCCGGCGGCGCCAAGCAGCGTGCGAATCGCCTTTGCGGTTCGCCCCTGGCGTCCAATCACTTTGCCCAGATCCTCGGGGTGGACTCGCAGCTCAAGAACCGTCACTTGCGATCCGTCCACGGCGTTCACCCGCACGCCTTCCGGGTGATCCACCAGGGCTTTGGCAATTTCCTCAACCAAGTCCTTCATCGGGGCCCTCGCTTCCGCGTCCAATCGACGTAGCAATCCGCTTGGCCCCTCCTCCGCCGAAAGGAGTGCCAGCGACCATCTGACCTGGACACGTGCTAGAGAGCTGAGCTGGAACCTGAACTAAGCTATTTTTTGCTGCTTGAGAAAACTCCGAACAGTATCGCTTGGCTGCGCGCCTACCCCAAGCCAATACTTGATGCGATCGGAATCCAACTTGATCTCCGCGGGCTTTTTCAGTGGGTCGTAAGTCCCGACTGCTTCACGTACACGACCGTCGCGGGCGCGGGTCCGCTCAATCACCACCACGCGGTAATACGGCTTCTTCTTTTTGCCAATTCTGGCCAAACGAATCGTTAACACTAAAGTACGTCCTCCCTAAAGACCTTCTATTCTACGTGAGTTCCCACCTTGCGGCAATCACGGGTTCGGCCTTAAGAGTGGACCCATGCTGCTCGACCTTTCGCGTATCTTATTGAGACTAGTAACCAAGGGCCGCAGCCACGAACAGCGGCTCGCACGTTGTCCCTTCGATATCATCGATTCGAAATTTGCGTTGGCGGAGCACCAATCCCCCGGCTATGCTATCGGGTATGTTCACGCCCTCACCGAAGGCCACGCTCCTTTGTTGCTGTAGCTGTTGCGCATTCGTGTCTTCTGGTGTGGGAAGGCTGAAGCCCTAGCAAACATCTTCAGCCCAAGGAAGTCGCAACCCACCACCGGAAGACCGGCAGGTGGGTTTTTCGTTTTTTGGGCCTCGGCGTTTCTTGCAACACCGGATGGCGCGGTAGCCAAGTGGTAAGGCATGGGTCTGCAAAACCCTCATCGGCGGTTCGATTCCGCTCCGCGCCTCCAATTTTTCCTTTGTTCTTTCCGTCCCGCTTCTCGGGCTAAAGTCCTTGCATTCTTCCTTTCCGTCGGCAAGACTCTCGATATCAATCCGGGCGGGTTTTAAAACCCCTCCGCGCAGATGTCACCCGGATTCCACTCCCGGCGGAGGATTGCAGTCTTGAAGCCCCTCGCTTCGATTCGCTTACTCGCAACATTACTGGCATGCTGCCTGTTTTGCAGCGCCACTTCGGCAGCGCAAAGAACGGGCATGGCTTCGCCGCCGCCGCTTGCGGCCTCCGCGGAGGCGCTCTCCGGCACCGCTGACCTGATTGTGACCATTCGCGATGAAAAGCAGGTACCGTTCACCAAGCCGGCAAAGGTCACTCTTCGGGGTCACACTGCCGAACTCCGCGGCAGCACTGTTTCCGAGAAAGGCCGCGCCGTGTTTCGGGGCATTCCCCTGGATACCTACGAAGTCCAGGTCGAGGCTCCGGGCTATTCCGCCGTTCATTCCCTCGCTGTGGTGCTTCACCGCGGAGAAATGCAAACTCTCGAAATTATTCTGAAGTCCGCCGGAGAAGCGATCAATTCCACCGGATACCCTCAGCCACCTGTACTTTCGCCTAAAGAACAAAAAGATTTGACAGCCGGGCTGCGCTCCCTGCAGGCCCAAAACTTGCGCGACGCACAGAAGCACCTTCGCTCCGCGGCAAAAACTTCACCGAATCACCCTGATGTCAACTATCTGCTGGGATTGCTCGCGGCAATGCGGGGCGAGATGGAGACTGCCAAGCAATATTTCGAAAATGCGGCCGCTCGGTACCAGCACGTTCTCTCTCTCACCACCCTGGGTGAGATTTATCTGGCGGAGGGAAACCTGGCGCAAGCTAAAGCACGGCTGGAGGCGGCAATCGGGGCCGATCCCAACTTTTGGCGGGCGGACCAATTGCTGGCAGCGGTGTTTCTGCGACAACATTCCTATCCGCAAGCCATTCAGCATTCGGAGCGTGCGCTACAACTCGGCAAGAGTGAGGCAAAAGGGGCGCGATTAACCCTTGCGCAAGCTCTATCAGAAGCAGGAGACCGCGAGCGATCGGACCATGTGCTGGATGAATTGCTCCGGCTGAATCCAACTCAGGAACAAAGCCGGGAAGCCAAAAGGATCCGCGAAACAAATCAGATGTCACCAATCCCGGCAACCTTTCCGGTTCAGCCAGCCGCGGGAGCTGCGGATACATCCAGGAAGAAACCGAAATCATCTTCCGCGAAAGCGGTTTACGCCGATCTGCCGTTTACGCCGGCAAATCTGGTAAATCTTTACCAGCACTGGATTCCGCCAAACGTCGATGATGCCGTTCCCTCCGCCGACACGGAAACGGCTTGCCCGTTGCCGCAGATTCTCAAGCAAACGGGAGATCGCGTGGTTGAGTTCGTGACCAGCGTCGATCATTTCTCAGCAACCGAAACGATGAATCATTCGGCGCTCAACGAATTTGGCCTTGCCGTCCATTCGGAACGCCGCAGATTTAACTATCTCGTCGCCATCCGGGAATTCAGGCCCGGCGACTACGACGTGCAGGAATTCCGCGACGGCCTCACCACCGCAGATATTTTCCCGGAGCATGTAGCCACGGTGGGCACGGTTGCCCTGGTCTTCGTCTTCCACCCCAGCTATGCCGGTGATTTTAATTTCGTCTGTGAAGGACGCACCCATCAGGGCGGCCAGGAGGCTTGGCAGATTCATTTTGCGCAAAAACCCGACCACCCGCCGCGGCTGCGCAGTTACCGGCTTTCAAACCGCTATTTTCGCGTCGGCCTCAAAGGACGCGCGTGGATCTCCACCGAATCATTTCAGGTGCTGCGCCTGGAGAGCGACTTGAGCGGAACGTTGCCGGAAATCCGCTTGCGGACGGATCACGAAGATATCCAGTATGGCCCGGTCCTCGTCAAGCGGAAGGACCTTGTATTGTGGCTTCCTACCTCCTCGGAAATATTCCTGGACTTCAATGGCCATCGCATCCATCGCCAGCAATCCCTGAGCGACTACTTCTTCTTTTGGGTCGACTAGCGCTTGATGCCGGCAGCGTCAGGCGAAAACCCCACACTGGTTCCCCCTGCAGTTCAGTGCCGCGGGGAATTTGTCCCTCGAATTTTTCCCGTTATCAACTCAGGCGATTCAATCCGTTGAACGCCGCGGCCTTGTAGCATTCCGCCAACGTCGGGTAGTTAAAGACGGTGTTGATGAAGTAGCTGATCTTGCCTTTCAGCAGCATCACCGCCTGGCCGATGTGCAGCAGTTCCGCCGCGTCTTCGCCGAAGATGTGGACGCCCAGAAGCTCCAACGTTTCGCGATGGAAAAGAAGTTTCAGCCGGCCATCGATGTGGCCGGAAATCTGGCCGCGCGCAATTTCGCGGTAATACGCCACTCCCACTTCATACGGCACATCGCTTTCCGTCAGTTGCTCTTCCGTTTTTCCAATGAAGGAAATCTGTGGAATCGTGTAGATGCCGTAAGGGTATCCCGCCGGATCGGATTCCATTTGCAGGCCGAACGCCCGCGCCGCCGCGATCCGGCCCTGCTCCATCGAAACGGATGCCAGGCTGGGAAAGCCGATGACGTCGCCGACGGCAAAGATGTGCGGCACATTGGTGCGAAAATCCTTGTCCACCTTGATTCGCCCTCGGTCATCCGCTTCGATCCCGGCAGCCGCCAGGTTCAGCCGATCGATATTCCCCTGCCTGCCCACGGCATAAAGCAGCGCGTCGCCTACAATCCGTTTGTTGCTGCCGAGGACGGCGGCCACCTTTCCGTCGGGCAACTCTTCCACGCTTTCCACTTCTTCGTTCAGGCGCATGGTCGCGCGGCGGTCGCGCATGTGGTAGCTCAGCGCTTCCACCATTTCGGCATCGGCAAACTCCAGAAGCCGGGGACGTTTTTCCACGATGATCACGCGGACGCCAAGCGTGGCGTACATGCAGGCGTATTCCACCCCGATAACGCCGCCGCCGACCACGATAATGGTCCGTGGAATTGCCGGCATGGTCAGAATCTGGTCGCTATTGATGATGTTGCGCCCGTTAATCGCCACTTTCGGGTTCACGGCCGGCTTCGTTCCGGTCGCGACCACCACGTAATCGCCCTCCAGTTCGCTGAAGCCGGTGCTGTTTTCCACGCGGATGTGGTGCGGATCGGTGAACGAAGCCGTGCCGTGGAAAAGTTCCACGTTGTTGCGCCGCAACTGGTCCTGCAGCACCGCCGCTTCGTTTTCGATGACGCGATTCACGCGAAAATTCAGATCGCTCATCGTGACATTTTCTTTGGTCTGGTGATTCGCGCCGAAAAACGCCTGATCGTAAAAGCCGGATAAGTGCAGCACCGCCTCGCGCATCGTCTTGCTGGGAATCGTTCCCGTGTTGATGCACACGCCGCCGACCATGGTCTGCTTTTCCACCACGGCCACGGCTTTGCCGATTTTCGAAGCTTGAATCGCGGCTCGCTGCCCGCCGGGGCCGGAGCCGATGACTACCAGATCAAACGGTCGCATTTAGGAAATCCTGGACTTCTTCGGCGGGTACCGCGGGTTCTGCGGGGGCGGCTCCTTCCGCACTCCCAGTATAGGCGACTCCGGAGGAAAGTTTCTTCCGCCTATTCGATCCGTTAACATCGCCGTTCGCGCGGGTCATGAAATGTTCCTGCACGGAAAATCCTTTCGCGCCTTTACCCCGGCGAACGTAGCTGTAGGTTCCATCCGATCCCAAGACGCGCGCTTTCAGATTGTCTGCTAGATACGACGGCAATAATTCGTCCACAATACGCCGCCGAAGATGCTCATCCTTCAAGGGAAACAGCACCTCCACGCGATCGTAGAGATTCCGTGGCATCCAATCTGCGCTGCCGAGATAAATTTCAGGCTTGCCGCCATTTCCAAAATAGAAAATGCGGCTGTGCTCCAGAAACCTGCCGACAATGCTGCGCACGCGAATGCGGCTGCTGATTCCCCGCAATCCCGGCACCAGCGCGCACTGGCCGCGAACGATCAAATCGATCTCCACGCCGGCTTGAGAGGCGCGATATAACGCCCGGATGATCGGCGGGTCCACCACCGCATTGCACTTCGCGATGATTCGCGCGGGCCGGCCGCGGCGCGCGTGCCGGGCTTCCCGGTCAATCAGCGCGATGCAGCTTTTGGCCATGTCTCTGGGCGCAATCAGCAGGGGCTTGTAGTGTGCCTTCTCCGCATAGGCCGTCAGAAAATTAAATACGTCGTGGACCGCCGAAGTGATCCCCGGATCACTGGTGAACAGGCTCAGGTCGGAATAGAAACGCGCAGTGGAGGGATTGTAGTTGCCTGTCCCCAGATGAGCGTAGCGGCGGATTTTCCCATCCGGGTCCTGGCGCACAATCATGGATAGTTTCGCGTGGGTCTTCAATCCCACCAGCCCGTGGAACACTTGCACCCCGGCGTCTTCGAAGCTGCGAGCCCAATGGATATTGGTCGCTTCATCAAAGCTGGCTTTTAATTCCACTACCACCGCTACTTCTTTTTTTCCCGCGGCTTCCAGCAGAGACCGGGCGATCGGAGAATCAGAATTAGTGCGATATAGCGTCTGTTTGATGGAAAGAACTCGTTTGTCCTGGGCTGCCGTTTCCAGGAATTGCACCACAGGTTCGTAGGAATCGTAAGGATGGTGCAAGAGCACGTCCTGCCGGCGGAGCGTCTCAAACAGCGAATCCGCGTCGTGTCCGATTTGCACTTGGCGCGGAACGAATTTCGGATACTTCAGATCCGGCCGGGGCGTTTCGTCGTAGAGATGGAAGAGACGCTGCAGATTCACCGGCCCTTGAACCCGAAAAACCAGCGATTCGTCCAGCTCAAATGTGGAAACCAGGTGATCCACGATTTCCGGATGCGCCCCCGCCTCGATTTCCAAGCGCACGGCGTTTCCTTTCCGGCGCTGCGCTACCTGCAAATCCACCGCGTCCATCAGTGTCCGGGCCTCTTCTTCCTCCACATAAAGATTGCTGTTGCGCGTGATGCGGAACGGTGCGGAAGCCATGATTTCGTAACCCCGGTAGAGTTTCGCCGCATACGTGGAGATGATGTCCTGCAAAAACACGAAGTGAATGCCGCCGTTTCCGGTCGGCACCCGCAGAAGGCGCGGCAGCGCCCGCGGCACCGTGACCACTCCAAAGAATGGTTTCTCCGTGGAGTGCCGTTTGCGCCGCAGCAGAAACGCAATGCACAAAGCCTTGTTGAGCACGTGCGGGAAAGGGTGGGAGGGATCCACGGTTACCGGGGTCAACATTGGATAGACCCGGCGGTCATAAAAAGTCTTCGCCAACTCAGCGGCTTTGTTGTTCAGATGGTCCACGGGCAGCACACGGATCTGGTGCTTGGCCAGCGCGGGAAGCAGCTCTTCGTTCCAGCACTTGTATTGCGCTCGAACGAAAACCTGCATCGAAGCTGTGACCCGCTCCAACTCCTCGGGGGGAGTCAGGCCATCGGGGCTGACGTCCCGGGAGCCATGCTCGATCTTCTGCAGAAAGCTGGAAACGCGGATCTCCACAAACTCATCCAGATTGTTTGCGGTAATCGCAAGGAATTTCACGCGTTCCAGCAGCGGGTTCTTGCGGTCCCGGGCCTCTTCAAGGACGCGGTGATTGAAAGCCATCCACTGCAGATGGCGATTGAGGTAATACTGAGGATCGTCGAGCGCGATGCGTTTCATGGGGTGTCTCGTGCGGCGCGTAAGAGTATCTCACGTGTATTACAACCACATGAACAGCCTCGCCTGGGCCAGCCTGTGTCCCTTGAGTGGGTCTCATTCGCCTTGTAGAAATATGGAGAGTTCTTCTAAAGGCTTCGCGAGTCGCCTCAGTCTCATTTGCGGGCTTGCGTGTTCTTCCGAATCCACCCGGCGAACTGCTCTTCATTCAGCTCGCCCGCAGCCAGGCTGATCATGGCTTGAATCGCGTCCAATTGATCCGCAACCAACTCGTATCCATTGATGGAAAGAAAAAGGCCCACCGAATGGAACGCGGCTCTTTTGTTTCCATCAACGAAGGGATGATTTTTGGCAATCCCGAACCCGTAAGACGCGGCGAGTTCAGACAAATCCGATTCAGGCGCATAGTAAAATCGATTTTGTGGACGCGCGAGCGCAGACTCCAGCAATCCTTCGTCGCGAATTCCGGTTGAACCACCGAACGTTGCCAGAGACGCGGAATGAAGGTACAGGAGGGCCCTGCGGCTGATCCAATGTGGCTGCTTCATTTAGCGAGCGCACGGAAAGTGTCTCGGTACTTCGCCATGAATTCGAGGCCGAGTTTCACTTGTGCTTCGACATCGGGATCGTACGGCGTCAACAGGTAGCCATCGGGCGTCTCGGACGCAAACAGGACGTCGTTCTTCTTCAGCTTCATTCGATCAAGAAATTGCTTGGGAAGAATGACGCCGGTGGAGGTGCCGATGGAGCGGAGTTTGAGTTTCATGCAAGAATTATATACCCATATCTATTATAATACAACCAGAAATCATGCCGTTCCAACGGGTTGAACTCGGTCCAGGTCGGTTCCAAACCTCCAAAATTCCTCTTCCGAAATCCAGCCTCCGTCATCTTATGAGTACCCCGTTCTTTACTTGGCACACGCCTAACAATCTCTTGTTTAGCCGCACGGCCATCCTGATGGATAATGCGCCAACATGAGCCAGGTTACTTGTTCCGAATGCTCTAAGAGCATCGCAGGCACGGAAGCCTACGAACTTAATGCAAAAACCTATTGCGGCCCGTGTGTCCAGGCGGCGGCCGAACGAGCAAAGGCCGCCGGCCAACCGGTGGCGGTCTCTCGTTATGTGGACAAGTCCATCTGCGCAAGGTGCAACACATACGTCGGCGAGGGCGGCGGAATGGCCGCGGGGAACGCGCGCTTGTGTCTTGCCTGCTCCGAACTGGTGCAGAACTGGCCGTATCCCCAATGGCTGAAATTGAGCCTCGCCGGATTGTTGCTCTTGCTCGCCTTCGCATTGCTCCACGGACGAAAATATTTCCAAGCCGGTAAAGATCTGTATCGGGGAGAGCAACTGGTTGAAAAAGGGCGCTACCAGGAGGCATTGCCTTACCTGAAGGCAACCATGCAGCTGGCGCCAAACTCGGACAAGGGAGCGTTGCTGACGGCCAAGGCCGCTCTGTTGAGCGGAGACGTTCTAACCGCCGCGAAAGTTTTGGAAAGCCACGACAACGGCCGCTTCGAAAATGCGGACAAACCCGAATTTCAAGAGGTGAAACGCCTCTGGACCAACGCGAATGCGGCGTTCGACAAGCTGGAGCAAGCGGGAAAACTCGAGGCGCAGGACGGGCATGAAGTCGAGGCGGCAAAGCTGGTTCACGAAGCCGTGTCCATTTACCCGCACATCCCGCAGGCGAACATTTTGGTGGACGAATATGACGAAGGGGTGGCGTTCGCGAAAAAAGATTACGACACCTTCCTCGCTCTGGCCGAGCGGGACTGGAACCTGTTGCGTGCCAGCCGCACCGCCGCCATGATTTCCAGCGCTTTAGCCTGCAAATACGCGGTGTCAGGAGACGCGTCCTACCGGCAGCGGTCGGAAGAGATGCTGGCGAAAGCGAAAGAACTGGCACAGGGCGACAAGGAAAGTTTGGCCCGGTTGGCGGAGTTTGAGGAGCGGAATCGCTACCGTCTGGATAGCCGCCAGATCCTTAGCAAAACCGCGTACGATCAGAAATTCCGCAACACAAACAGCACGAGCAAGTGAAACGAGGGAAATATGTTCTTCATCCCAGGCCAGGTGATCGCCCTGCTGACGTTTCCGGGCGTGATTATTCACGAAACCGCGCATCTGTTTTTCTGCAAGCTATTTAAGCTGAAGGTGTTCAACGTTTGCTTTTTCCGCTTCGGGAACCCCGCGGGATACGTGATCCATGAAAACTCGGAAAATTTTACGGCCCAGTTTTTCGTGAGCATGGGCCCCTTCGTGGTGAACACCGTGCTTTGCGTGATTTTCTGCACCGCGGCCTTTTTGCCCGTTTGGGAGCTGCAGGTGAACGATCCGCTGGCTTATTTCTATTACTGGCTCGGGCTTTCCATTGGAATGCACGCGTTTCCATCGACGACCGATCTTTCGCACGTGTGGAAAGGCGCCCCGCCCCTGGCGAAGAAAGGGAATTTGCTGGCGATCGTCAGCCTGCCGCTCAGTGCCGTGCTGGTGGTGCTGAATTACGGGCGAGTGATTTGGGCCGACCTGGGATACGGGATCGCGGTGGGAGTTCTTGGGCCGCTTGCGATTTTTCGCGCTTTCGCAAGAATGTAAGTCTGCCGAAGGCCCGCGCTTACCCTTAGCCCATTCCAGCGAGTTTGCCGAGGCCCTTCATCCGGGAGCGCGCAGCCAGCGCGCCGTACTGCTTCATCATTGTGCGCATCTGCAGATATTGCTTGAGAACCTGATTTACGTCCTGAACGGTGGTGCCGCTGCCCTTGGCGATGCGTTTCCGCCGCTTTCCGTCGATCACGTTGTGATCGCGGCGCTCTTCGTTGGTCATGGAATTGATGATGGCTTCCACTTGTTTCAGCTTGCCTTCGTCCACGGAAGCGTCCTTCGGCAGATTCTGCAGCGGTCCGACTTTTGGCAGCATGTCCACCAGTTGGTCCAGCGGGCCCATCTTGCGAATCTGCTTCAACTGGTCGCGGAAATCCTCCAGCGTGAATTCTTCCTTGCGCAGTTTGCGTTCAAGCTCCATCGCCGCTTTTTTATCGAAGGCCGATTCCGCGCGTTCGATCAGGGACATGATGTCGCCCATGCCCATCACGCGGGAAACGATGCGTTCGGGATAAAACGCTTCCAGGGCATCGTACTTTTCGCCGAGGCCCACAAACTTCACCGGCGCGCCGGAAACTTTGCTGATGGAAAGCGCCGCACCGCCGCGGGCATCGCCGTCCAGCTTGGTGAGAATCACGCCGGTCAGCCCCAGCCGCTTGTGGAATTCTCCCGCGGAGCGCACCGCGTCCTGGCCGATCATGGCGTCCGCAATAAACAGCATTTCGGCGGGCTGCAATTCCTTCTTCAGCGTAGAAAGCTCGTTCATCAGATCGTCGTCAATGTGCAAGCGTCCCGCGGTGTCCACAATCACCACGTCGCTGGCGGAAAGCTTGGCTTCCTTGATTGCCCCCTTCACGATTTCAAGAGGTTTGTCTGTGCCGGTTGCCGGCCAGACGGAAATGCCGATCGCCTTGGCCACCTGGGAAAGCTGTTCGCGCGCGGCCGGGCGATAGACGTCCGTCGAAACCACAATCGGGCGATGGCCGTGCTGCGAGAGCCATTTCGCCAGTTTTCCGGTGGTGGTGGTCTTACCTGAACCCTGCAACCCCACGATCATCCAGACGGAAGGCGGGCGCGAGGCAAACAGAGGTTTCGCATGCTTGCCGAGCAGATTGAGCAGTTCGTCGCGAACAATCTTGACCACTTGCTGGTCCGGTGAAAGTTGCAGCATCACTTCGGTGCCCAGCGCTTTGCCGCGGATGCTGGCGAGCAACTCGTCGGCAACGGCGACGGCAACGTCGCCCTCGAGCAATGCTTCGCGGATTTCTGCCAGCGCGGCGTCCAGGTGCTCGTCGGTGAGCTTGCCCTGCCCGCGGAGGTTCTTGAATGTTCGTTGCAGACGATCTGTCAGGTTTTCAAACATGGTCTCAGTTAGCTCTTGGCGATAGCTCTATTATTGTACCGCCAGCCGCGCCGGGCTGCAGCACGGGCTGTGTTTATTAGCTTATTCTGCAGATTGGCTCAGAAGGCCAGTTTTACGCCCAATTGGGCGGCGAAGGGGATGCCAACGGTGCTCCCGGGCCCGAAGAAATCCCCGAGCGCGCCGGCCGGAGCCCGCAACTGGCTTAGGCTGGTGATCGGGCGCGTGAGGGTGCAATCGGCGTTCAAGCAAAAGGCGGTCGCGTTGGCAAAGTCATTGACGGGAGTGGAAAGCGCGGAAATATCCGCAATGAAATTATTCCCGGGATTGTTGCGATTGAACAGGTTGAAAAATTCCGCGAATGGCGTGACCGACCAGCGCTCGTGAAAGGTGAATGGGCGGCTGACCCGCAAATCCAATTGCGCGAAAGGCGTCCCGCGAAATTCATCGAGCGTCGTCTTCACGCCATTCACCACGGCGCGATCGCCCACCGGCGTCGTCAACGTGTAGGGCCGCGCGCTTTCCGCCTGCCCGAGCGCCGACAACTGGACTCCTCCCGGCAGTTGAAATGTTCCCACCAATACAAACCGGTGGCGCACATCTTCCCCGGATGGCCCGTAATCGCCGGGCGCAAATGCGTTGTTGGGGTCGCAGACGCCATTTACGTAATCAAAAAGTTCGCCGACCGTGCAGCCCCAGGTCTTTGCGTTCGCCAGCGTGTAATGCGCGGTGAAATGCGCGCGCCGCGAAATATTTCCCTGCAGGCGCAGGGACAAGCTGTCATAAGCCGAACGATTGTCGGTCCGGAATACGCTTGCCTCCGCAAACCCATAACTGCGATAAGCGTGCATCCCCGTTTCACGCGTGTAATCGGCGCTGATCAGCCAGTTGCGCGAAAACGCGTGCTGGATCCCCGCCGTGGCATGCAGCGCGTACGGCGTGTGGTAGTTCGGGTCAATCAGCGCGGGGGGCGGAGGAGCGATGGCGCCGCCGCCGAGCGTGCCGCCGTTCACCGCCTGGAACGCGGTGACCCATCCATTCTGCGCCAGATCGTTGAAGTAGAGCCCGACGCCCGCGCGCAGCACGGTTTTCTGCGAGGCGCCAAGCGTGCGGGCGATACCCAGCCGCGGCGCAAAAGCTTTCCGGTAATCGTGCGGTATGCCGCTCACCAAGCCGGTGCCCAGCGCGGGATTGAAACTCTGGTCTCGCCCCGAAGCGATGAACAGGCCGAACGTCGTGTCGTACCGCAACCCGTAATTCACCGTAAGCCGCGGCGTGACGCGCCAGGAATCTTGCGCATAGAGGCCCAGGCGCTGCACATTCTGCGAAAAACTTCCGTCGGTGGCTGGAATCGCCTCACACTGCACATCGTTGGGGATTGGCAACTGGCAAGTCTTGTCGGCGTAGAACATGGAAGGATTCGCCGCGTAAAAATCCGGGTTTTGCGAGTAAGTCAGCAGCGTTTCAGGATTGGCCGTCAGCGCGCCGCTCAGAACCGGTTCGTGAATCAAATTCGCACCAAACTGCAAGGAATGGCGGCCGATCGAATGGGTTACGTCATAACGAAATTGATATTTCTGCTGATTGCGCAGCACCGGAAACGCGGCAATCTCGGTGACGAACTGGTTGTCTCCGTAGGTTTCAAATCCCGTGATCGTACTGGACGTCGTGGTGAACGGAAATGCCAGGGAGAAGCCTTGGGTTTCATTCCGAGTCTGCGTCAGATGCAAACCGCTGAAGTTCAAAACCAGCGAACCAAACCAATCCGGCGAAAATGCGTATTGCTGGCCGATCACCAGGCTGAAGTAGTTGTTGTGCGAGGTGGCTCCAGTGGATGGCAGCGCTCCCTGCTGCACCAACGCATTGTGCGCGGTGTAAGTATCCAGCGCGCCGCGCAGGAACCAGTGAGACTGATTCGACTGTTGCCAGTCCAGCCGGGCCGTCGCCAGATAATCGCGAAACGGAACCGGAACGTTGTCCGGAACTGCGATGCTGGGCGTGCCGGGAATCAGTCCGTCGCTCGCCAACTGGGCGAGCGCGTTGAATTGCTCGCGGCTGGCGGCGCTGTACGCGATGCTCGCGTTTTCATGCACATATTCGAGCGAAGCAAAAAACCACAGGTGCTCCCTGATGATCGGGCCGCCCAGTGTCCCCACATAATTTTGCCGGGAAAAAGGCTGCTTGGGGTCTGGCGACGGATTATCAATTGGAAAGCGCGCGTTCAGCCCCGACCCCCGTTCATAAAATGTGAAGTCGCCATGCCAATCGTTGGTACCTCCCCGCGTTGTGATCACCACGGAGCCCGCAGTCGTCCGCCCCGTGTCCGCATCCATTTGCGCGGTCCGAAAGGCGAACTCTTCAATCGCATCCGGTGAGAAATTTTGCAGGAACCCCCCGATGTAATCATCGGAATTGTCGCCGCCGTCGACGGAGACTTCGTTGTTGAGTCCGGAACTTCCGCCCGTGGCCACCGCGGTAATGCGCGCTTTTGTGGGGTCGGACGGCTCCACAGGCTCCGTGCCCGGCGCCAGATAAGCGATGTTGGCGAAACTCCGCGCGGCAAGGGGAATCGCATCGAGGTCCTGGCGATAAATTACCGTCTGGTGCACGGCGCTATCAGTCTGCAATTCCGCCGCGGTTACCGAGGCGCCTCCATCCACCATAATTTTCTCGCTGACCGAACTCGGCCGCAGGGTGATGGTGATCTGGCGGGAGGAACTGACGGCTACGGATACTTCCGCGTGCGCAGCGGCAAATCCCGCCGCATTCACGGTCAATTGGTAGGAACCTGGAAGCAAATCCTCGGCGCGAAATTCTCCCTGGGCATCGCACTGCACGGTGCGAGTAAGAGACTTTTCGGCACTGTTGAGGGAGATCGCAGCTCCCGGAATTCGTGCCCCCCCACTGTCCTGAACCGCGCCGCGCAGCGAGCCGAGCGGATTTTGCGCGCACAAAGGCAGAACCAGGACGGCGTAAACCGCAAACAAGACGAGAGAGGAAATGGATCGTGCAGACTTCATGCTAGGTCTCGGATTCAGCGGCGATGTACAGACTGTCCGGAAGTATAACCCAGTCGCGGCCCAATCCCACCGCGACGCCGCACCCCGGGCAAATTGCTTGCGGACTGCCCGCTTATTTCAGGTATTCGTCGAACCACGCCACAGTGCGGCTCATCACATCTCTCAGGTGATCGGGTTTCGCGAACATGTGGCCTTCGTGCTCGTAGACGACCAGTTGCGTCTTTACGCCAAGGGTCTTCAGAGCGTGCCAGAATTCGTAGGACTGCGGCGTGGGGCACTCTCCATCGCTATCGCCGACGACGATCAGCGTCGGCGTCTTCACTTTCTTGATGAAGGTCATCGGCGCGCTGCGGGCGTACACTTCGGGATCGTCGTAAACCGATTTTCCGAAAAAGGGAATCATCCACTGGTCGATCTTGTTTTCCCCGTAATAGCTTAGCCAGTTGGCGATGCCGGCGCCGGCCACCGCGGCTTTGAAACGATTCGTCTGCGTCACTCCCCACATCGTCATATAGCCGCCGTAACTCCAACCAGTCAGGCCAAGACGCTCCGGGTCTATCGGCGCGGTGTGAATCGCCTCGTCAATGCCCGTAAGGTCGTCGCTCCAGTCGCCATATCCAAAGTCCTTCACGTTGGCACGTGTGAATTCCTCGCCCTCCCCGAAACTTCCGCGCGGATTCGGCAGCAACAAAAAGTAGCCGTGCGCCGGCAACGCCATCTGGTAGGCGTGGGCGCTTGGCCAACCGGGCTGAACTCCAATGCCGGGACCTCCGTGCACGCCCAGCACCAGCGGATAACTTTTCGATGCATCAAAGTTTTTCGGGTAGATCAACCAGCCTTGCACATCGAATCCGCCGTTCGACCAGTGCAAGCTTTTCGATTCGCCCCATTCCGGCTTTACGCCTTCGTTCCGGTGAGTCACTTGTTTCCACGCTCCGATCGGCCCGGCCCAGATTTCCGGCGGATCCTGGAACGAACTGCGGACGAATGCCGCTGTTTTGCCGTCGGGAGTCAGCGAAAGGCTGGTGGACCAGAAGCCGCTGGTCAGCAACTCCGGCGCAAGATACAGGGAATTCGTCTGGCCGGTCTCCGGATCAATCCGCGCGACGCTGGATTGTCCGTCCATGTTTTCCATGTCGATGATCTTTGCGTCGCTGGTCCAGGCCACAACCACCGCCGAAGCCTTGCGGTCCGGCGTAATGTTCCGCGGCTCTCCTCCGGAACGCGAAATCAGAAACACATCGCCGCCCACGGAATCTTCGTCGCTCATCAGCCCTTCAATGAAAGCGATGCTCTGGCCATCCGGGGAAACCGCCGGGCGAGCGATCTGCAATTGGGGTTTATAGAGCGTGTGCATCTCCGCGGAAGCGATGTCTACCGCAAACAATTCCGCGATATACCAGTTGCTGTCGCCATTTCCTTTGGCGGCGGTCAGGACAATGCTCTTGCTGTCCGGCGCCCAGTCATATTCGTAGATGTAGGTGTCCGCCGGTGTGACCTGCCTCAAATTTCCCGTGGCCGCATCGACGATCGCGAGTCTCTGCTCGAAGAAAGCGTCCTTGATTTCGCCCGTTTCTGGAGTTTCGGCAACCAGCGGCCCCGCTTCTCGAGTGGCGTTTTCGGTGAACAGAACGGCGATCGATTTTCCATCCGGCGACCAACTGGTCCCGGCGAGAAAACCCTTTACGTTGGTCAGTTTGCGCGCTGGACTGCCGGCTGCGCTGGTAACATACAGCTGAGGCTGGCCGGATTTTGCGGCGTCGGAGAGAAACGCAATCCTCTTGCTGTCCGGTGACCACGCAACGCTGCCTTCACTGAAATGGGCGGTGGGTGCGCCGGCGGTCACACGCGCGGGCTTGCCGGCAGCGGAGGCATCCTGCACAAAAATATCCTGCTTGCCGGTGGGGGCGCCGTCTTCGTCTCCGCGTACTTCCACCCAGGCAACGCGTTTCCCATCGGGAGAGATAGCGGCCTGATCGAAATGCTGCGCTTTGAAAAGGCTTTGCTTCGTTTGTTGCGCCGCTGCTTTGGCCTTTGGCTTTGCAGCGCTGGTGGCTGGCTTGGGACTCTGCTGCGCAAACGCGATGGTGCTCAAAGCGCACAGGCACAGCGTGAGCGCAAATTTCTTCGATTCGAATTGCATTCGGATTCCCCCAAAGCGCGGCTGATGCAATCTCATACGGTATTCGGTTTCGTCCCGTGCCGCAACCGGACCCACGAAATTCGGGCGCATTGCGCCGACTGGCGTTAGAATCGGCGGGACATTTACGGGAGGCGGCCATGTTTGACCGGCGGGGGTTTCTTTCTTCGATGATGGCAGCGGCGGGCGCGGCTCCCGCACTTTCCTGGAGTTCGCCGAGCGATGATCCGCTGGCCGGGTTCCCCACGAAACTTCCCGACAAATCGCTCTACGACAAAAATGAAGAAGCCTATTGGGAGGAACTTCGGCGCCAGTTTCTGATTCCCGAGGACGAAGTTTATTTGAACAACGGAACGGTCGGCTCTTCTCCTGCCCCCGTTTTGCGCGCGGTGTTTGACGGCTATCGCGACGCCGAGCGCCTGGCGCAAACGGATCCGGAAGACTATCCCATTTGGGGTTACGCGTCGTGGAACCAGTTCCGCGACCCGCTTGCCGCGTTCCTCGGCTGCACGCGCGACGAACTGGCGCTGCTCCGGAACGCCACGGAAGCAAACAGTTACATCGCCAACGGCCTGGACCTGAAGCCCGGCGATGAAGTCCTGATGACCGACCAGGAGCATCCCGGCGGCGAGCAACCGTGGAACCTCCGGGCCAAACGCTATGGGATCGTGGTGAAGAAAGTAAGCTTGCCGAAGCCCGTGCCGAATGCGGCGACGGTTTTGAATCTTTTCAGCGAGGCCATGACACCGCGGACACGCGTGATTTTTTTTAGCCACATCTCCACGGTCACCGGTGTGGTGCTGCCGGCGAAAGAATTGGCGGCGCTGGCGCGTGCGAAAGGCATCTTGTCGGCGGTTGACGGGGCGCACGTGCCGGGCATGATGAAGCTGAACCTGCACGACCTGGGTTGCGACCTGTACACCTCCAGCCCCCACAAATGGCTCCAGGCGCCGAAGGGCAGCGGCTTTTTGTATGTGCGAGAGGAAGTGATCGACCGCATCTGGAACACGCTGGCCACGGAAGGCTGGGACAATCCGAAAATTCGCGCCGAGCGTTTTCAGCGCATCGGCAGTTCCAATGTGCCGGTGCTTTGCGGATTGCGGGCCTCGATTGAACTGGCGAACGAAATCGGAATGGAGCGCATTGAAAAACGTCATCGCCAGATGGCCGATTACATCCTGCAGGAGATGCTGAAACGCGGCGCGGTTTCCTGGACATCTCCGGACCCGGCGCTGCGCTGCGGTATTGCGACGGTGAATGTGGCGCCGCACAAAATGCCCGACCTGGAAAACTGGATGTGGAAGGAAAAGAAAATTCGTATTCGCGGCGGGGTGCCCAGCAAGATCCGCCTTTCCACGCCATACTATCTGCTGCATAAGGATGTGGACCGGTATCTGGCGGCTTACGACGAGTATCGTGCCGCCCATCCCCCGGCGTAGCAGGCGCATCCAAGAAAATCGGGGTGGCCTGACGGAAGAACTCGTTATCCTGAAATGCGCGAGCAAACTTACTGGGACGCGTACCTGGCTTAAAGGAACTGTGAACGAATGATTCGTCGGATTGCCGGTTGTCTTCTTTTTCCCGGGTTGTTCTCGTTGCTGGTTGCGCTGCCTGCGTTCGCGCAGGATAACTACACGCGTTTTGAATTTGGCACCCAGTTTTCCACTGTGCGGCTGACCAACTCAGACCTTGGCGCGACCGATTACTCCGGCTTCGGCGGCCGCTTCGACTGGAACCTGAACCGCCGCCTGGCCCTGGAATCCCAACTCGATTTTTTCCCGGAGCATACGCCTCCGCTGCTCACGATCCAGGGCGGGCAAACGCTGCAGGCCGTTTTCGGTGTGCGCGCCAAGGTGATTCAGACGCGGCGGCTTTCCATTTTTGGATTGGTCCGCCCCGGCTTTTTTCATTTCACGGATGTTTTGTATTCCAATCCCAGTTCGGTAACCGGCTTCGCGGTCCGTCCGGAAACGCATTTCGCGCTGAATCTGGGCGGCGGATTGGAGTATTACCTGAATTCACGCTGGGTGCTGCGCGCGGATCTGGAGGGCAATCCGTATCGCGTGCCGAACTCGACTGTCACGCTGCCCGGCGGCAGCGGACTCAGCCTGGGCAAAATTGACGACACCACGCGATTCAGTCTCGGCGTTGCTTACCGGCCCGGGGCGCTGATCGAAAACGGAAGCGAAACCAACGTCCCCGGAAAGTGGGAGTTTGGTCCGCTCTTCTCAACCATGTTTATCGGGCGCGAAGGGCCAACGGACGGCGTGCGGACGGAACCTGGATTCGGCGGCTACGCTTCCTACCGCTTCTATCACGTGTTTTATTTCGATGGCGATCTGCTCTATTTTCCCCGCGGCTCGAATTCTTCCGGCCCGCACGATGGCGGGGAAATCCTGGAGGGACTCTTCGGATTGAAGGGCGGAATCCGGCGCAACCATTTCGGCATTTTTGGAAAGGTGCGGCCGGGATTCAACAGCTATTCCCAGGCGCTCAGTGCAATTTCACCGACAGGACAGGAAAGTTTTTCCCGCTCCACAAATTTTGTGCTCGACTTGGGCGGCATCGTGGAATTTTATCCCGGCGAGCACGGCACATTGCGGCTGGAAGCCGGCGACACCCACATTTATTTCAATACCCGCGACGTCAATGTTGGCAGCACCATCGTTTCGGCGGGCGGCGGCAAAATGCAGCACACCATCCAATTCATCGTAGGATACGGCTGGCGCTTCTAAGTGCTGGTTTCGTTGTGGGAAACGTGAGGGACAATGAGCAAAAGAGACGTTTGGGAAGGTGTTGAGCAATATCTCGACAAAGTTCTGGTCCTGCAGGATTCCGCGTTGAAGGCCGGGCTGGCTGCCGCCAGAGCCGCAAAAATGCCCGCGATCCAGGTTGCCTCCGTGCAGGGAAAATTTCTGCAGTTGCTGACCCGCATCCTGGGCGCGCGAAATATTCTCGAAATCGGGACGCTGGGCGGCTACAGCACGATCTGGATGGCCCGCGCGTTGCCCGAGGTAGGCCGGATCATCACACTGGAAGCCGATCCGAAGCACGCGGACGTGGCGCGCAAGAATTTCGCTCGCGCGGGCGTGGAGAGCAAGGTCGAGTTGCGGCTCGGCAAAGCCCTGGACACGCTGCCGCAAATCGCAGCGGAAGGCCGCGGCCCGTTCGACATGTTTTTCATCGACGCCAATAAATCCAATATGCCGGAATATTTCGAATGGTCGTTGAAACTCGCCCGCACCGGGAGCGTCATCATTGCGGACAATGTGGTGCGGGAAGGCGCGGTTCTCGACGCAAAAAGCAAGGATGCCGACATCCAGGGTATCCGGCGTTTCCTGAAAATGGTGGGCAAGGAAAAGCGCGTGAGCGGAACGGCCCTGCAAACCGTGGGGACAAAGAACTACGACGGTTTCGCGATAGTGCTGGTCACTTCCTAAGCGCAAGCAGATGAGCGCCGTTCGCTGCGGCCCAGGCGATCAGGTGTTTTTGATTTCCCGGAGCAAACCGGTGGCGACGTCGTAGACGAACCCGCGGACAACGACCTTTTCCGGAATCCACGGATGCGTTCGCAGTTTTTGCAACTGGTGCCGCACGTTCTCTTCGATATTCTGGAACGCGTAGAAGAATGCCGGCGAAACGGCGGCGGTGCCGGTGCGATTCTGAATCCTAGTGCGCAGGTCCTGCTCGCTGGTCTGCATCAACCCGCAATCGGTGTGGTTGATGACCATTATTTCCTCGGTGCCCAGCAGGTGGTGGGAGACGATCAGCGAACGCAAGGAGTCTTCCGTCACAATTCCGCCGGCATTGCGGATGATGTGCGCATCGCCCGTCTTCAGCCCCATGGTGCGAATCGAAAGACGCGTGTCCATGCAAGTGAGGATGGCGAGTTTCCGCTCGGGACGCGGGGTCAGTTTGCGCAGCTCGTGCGTGCGCGCGTAAATTTCATTTGCTGCAAGGACTTCGTCAATCACGCTCATGGCTGGTCCAGTTTAACCCAGCCGCAAGGTGCGCACACGCGGAAGCCCATTATTCTCGCGGACGGCGACAGAGCCGCGGCTATCGAGCAAGGAAAGAGATCAGGGAATCGTGGCGCTGACTTCGCTGGAGTAGCCGCTCTCCGTGCCGGTCGAATCCAGTTCAGTTGCAACGTAATAGTAGGTCTGGCCCGAAGTTACTCCCGTATCGGTATAGGAAGTTGTGGGAATTGCGGAAGAGTCTACCTTATTGTACGGTCCACCCGAAACTGTTCCCCGATAGACGTTGAACCCTGAATAAGTCGAACCGCCCGGCGTCCAGTTCAATGCCACTGTGTAGCTTACAGGCGTCGCGCCGGTTCCGGAGAGTGCCACGGCCAGCGGAGAATTTGCGGCATTGCTGACCACCGTGACGCTGCCCGCGAGGTTGCCGGTGGAAGCTGGAGCAAACGTGACATTGAAGGAAGTGGATTGGCCGGCAGCAAGGCTCAGCGGCAGCGCCATGGAAGAGGTGGTGAAGCCCGTACCGCTTGCGGTGATTTGCGAAATAGAAACGCTGGAGTTCCCGGTATTCGAAATTGTGATGCTCTGGCTGGTGCTCGATCCCGTGGCCAGGTTGCCAAACGCGAGAGATGCGGGAGATACGGAAAGTTGCAGGATGCTGGAGATGCCCGTCCCGCTGAATGGAATGACCAGCGGAGAATTCGGCGTGTTGCTGATCAGGGTGACACTTCCGGAGAGAGTGTTGGCGGACGCCGGCGCGAATCCCACGTTGAACGAAGCGGAGCCTCCGGGAGCGACCGAGAGCGGCAAGGCCAGCCCGGAGACGCTGAATCCGGTTCCGGCGAGCGAAGCTTGCGTGACGCTGAGTGTGGCCGTGCCCGGATTCCGGATCGTGAGTGTCTGTGTGTTGGTGACGCCAACGGTGACATTGCCAAAGCTGATGCTGGAGGGAATCACGGTGATCTGCGGTTGCACGCCCGTGCCGCTCAGTGAGACTACCGCGGGAGAATTTGTTGCCGTGCTGACCACGCTGATGCTGCCGGATACCGCACCGGTAGCCAGCGGCGAAAATTTCGCCGTCAACGGAAGGCTCTGGCCGGCAGAAAGGTTGACCGCTCCGGAAAATCCGGTGACGCTGAATCCTGTACCGGTTGCGGCGACTTGCGAAATAGTGACGCTGCCCGTCCCGGTGTTCGTCAGCGAAAAGGCTTGCGAGGCGGAACTTCCTACCAGGGAATTGCCGAAGGCCAGGCCGCTGGCGCTGGGCGAGAGCAAATAGGATTGCGTCGGACTCGAAGAAGAGGGCGCTCCGGTCCCGGAAACACTGATGGCTCCGCCACCCACGTTCTTGCGGTTCGTCTTGATCACGATGCTCCCATTAAACGCCACAGCCGCATCCGGCCGAAATACCACCTGAAAGGACGCGCTGGCGTTGGCGCCGATCGAGAGTGGTAGTACAGGGCTGATAACAACAAATTCGGGAAGAGTACTGGCAATCTGCTGGATCGTGATGCTCTGACGGGCGCCGTTGGTGATCACAACCGTGGCTCCCGTGCTGGTCGTGTTGACGGTAACCGAACCGAAGCTCAGTGCCGTCGGCGTGACGCCGATTCCGGCGCTGGCGGAGACAGGAAAAAGAAGCGAACCGATTAAAAATAATCCAATACCAAGGCACACCAATTGCGTCTTAATCATGGGTGGGCGACCCTTCGTCAATTAAATTGTTGAGCGCGGCCGGAACGGAGAGGGGGGCGTGTCGTTTCGCAGCTCGTAATCCTTACTTCCAGACGCAGATTATATTCATAGCCGTACCATTACCACTGGTGGTGGGGCCAGAATTGGGACAGGCCGGAGTGGGACACCTTTGGACACCTACGACCTGTCCCAGGTCGTAAGACTTGTCGGAAGGGCAGTTGCCCCAAAATGGTGCATCGCTCAGCAATAACTTTTGGTGCCAGTCAATCGCGCGTGCTTTGTTGAAATCGCCCGCTTGTAAAAAAGAAGGTCAGGGTGACAATTTTGAATTTCAGGGAGTTACCATGCGCTCTGTGAGAAATTTTTTCTTCGTAGTGCTGGGATTTGCCGCGTTTGCAAGCTGGTCTCTGGCCGCGGCGGACGAATTGCCCCGGCGTCCCATGTTCGGCGCAAGTATCTCAGCGGATCCGGCGGGCCCCCGCGTCGACCACGTTCTGCCGGGAAGCCCCGCGGAGAAGTACGGACTGAAAACGGGCGACATTGTCACCAGTTTCGCCGCGCGCGCGACCAAGACTCCCGCCGAGGTTGTTGCAGCAGTTCGCGCATCGCCCCTGGACCAGCCGCTGGCAGTTCAAATCCTTCGCGCAGGGGCGGCAAAAACTCTAACCGTGCGGCTCGCTCCTGCTCCTACGGAAAGTGATCCGGATGTGGAGACGATTTACGGCTCCATCCGCGTGGGGGAAACGCTGCGCAGGACGTTGACGACCGTGCCGCGGGGAAGCAATCGAAGGTTCCCGGCGGTCTTGATTGTGGGTGGGATAGGTTGCTACACGGTCGACAATCCGAACGATCCCGCCGATGTCTATCGCTTGCTGGCGCACGATCTGGGGCGCGCAGGGATCGCGGTGATGCGTTTGGAAAAGAGCGGCATTGGCGACAGCCAGGGTGGGCCTTGCTTCAACACGGACTTCAACGCCGAAAGTCTGAGCTACAAAATTGCGTTGCAGGCGCTTCGCAGCGATTCCCATGTGGACCCGGAGCACGTTTTCCTGTTCGGCCACAGCATTGGAACGGTCATCGGCCCCCAACTGGCGATGGAGACGCCAGTCGCCGGAATCATTGCCGCGGATGGTGTGGCGCGGAATTGGTTTGAGTACGAGCTGCTGAATCTGCGCAGGCAGGCAGAACTGGGAGGCGAATCTCCATCCGCTGTTGATGCGGAGCTCCGGCTCAAGGAAGTCTGCATGCATCGATTGTTGATCGAGCGGAAGAGCGAAGTGGAAATCGAGCACGACATGCCGGACTGCAGTGCGCACGACCGATATCCGGTCGCGGCGGCTTACCTGCAGCAAGTGGCGGCGGTGAACATGGCGGAACTGTGGAGCCGTGTCAGCGTGCCTGTACTGGCTCTCTATGGCACGGGAGATTTTGTCACTTCGGAAGAGGATCACCGGCGAATCGTCGCGATCGTCAATGCCAACCACCCCGGCACAGCCGTCTTGCACACGATTGATGGCATGGACCATTACCTAACCACGACGGGACCCGCCCAAGCCGCTTTCAATCTAAGAGTGTTGGATCACAAGGAAGCGCCGTACGATAAGCGCTTCAGCACGGAAATTTCAACTTGGATTGGCAAGCATTAGTTTGCAGTTTGAAATACCACTTTTCCGCCGACCATCGTCATCCAGACTCTGGTCCTGGCAATCTCCTCATGGGCTACGGAGAAAATATTCTGGGATAACACGGCGAGGTCCGCTTCTTTGCCGGGCTCCAGAGAGCCGAGACGATCTTCGGAAAATCGCGCGAAGGCGGAGCCTTTTGTGTAGGCGTTGACGGCTTGCTCTACGGTGATTTGTTCTTCTGGCACATAAATCAGCTGGCTGGTCACGCTGCCGGCCTGACCGGCTCCATCAAAAATCCAGCCTGGAGAATTGTTGGGGTTTGGCGAGCGCCACACCTGACGGCGGACGGTTTCTTGAATGCTGACAAATGGATCGGGCGGCCAGGTGCATGGCCAGTCGCTGCCGAATGCCAGCGTCGCTCCGCTCTGCTGCAGGCTGTTCCAGCGGTCGGTCGGGGTTTTGTCCTGCGGGTCGAAGTTTGCGCCGATATCGCTGCAGCAAAATGAGGGTTGCATGCTGACCAGGACGGACAACTTGGCGAAACGCGGCAAGTCTTGCGCGGTAACGATGTCGGCATGCTCCAGGCGGAAGCGGCGGTCGCGCGGGCCGTTTTGCTTCGCGACGGCTTCGTACGTGTCCAGCACCATCTGCACGGAGTCACCGCGCAGCGCATGCGTCATGATCTGAAAGCCGCGCTTGTCCAGCTCCAGAGCGAGTTTCTTGTATTCGTCGGGTGTGTAGGTCAGCGGCGGAATCATTCCGCTGCCGCCATCGGCGAAGAATTTCACCAGATTCGCAGAGACCCAATCGTCGTGGTAGGTGCTGCGCGCTTTTTCGAGATCGGCGAAAAATCCGGGCGTCAGGTGGTGATTTACCGCTACCGCGCCGAAAGAGGTCCGCGTGCGAACGCTCAGTTGGCCGCGGTCGCGAAGAGCGGCGTAGAGCTCAATCTCCGCCAGGCTTCCGGTGGCGTTCACCACGCTGGTAACGCCGTAGCGATTCAGAAAATGACTGGCGTCCCGGAGCATGGCCAACTTTTCTTCGCGAGGCACCGCGGCGAAGACCGCGCGTTCCACGACTTCCATCGCTGCTTCGAGCAAAACGCCGCTCGGATGGCCGCTGGCGTCGCGGATGATGTATTTCTCTTCGTCAGGGTCGGCCACGGGCTTGTCATTAATTCCCGCCAGCTCCAGAGCCTTGGCGTTGACCCACAAGGCGTGTTCGCTGGTGTGATGAATGATCAGCGGGCGGTCGGACACGGCGCGGTCTAAAAGTTCGTGCGACGGAGTTGAGGGCGGAGTCATGCTGAAGTCCGCTCTGCCGAAGAGAATCTTTTCCTGCAGATGACCTGCGGCGTAGCTTTTTATTTTTTCGACCAACGCATCGGCGTTGTCCGGCGTGATGCTGAACTCCGGGGTGGACAGATTGATCCCGTGCAGCGCCATCGCGCCGAACCACATGTGGGTGTGCGAATCGGAAATTCCGGGAATCACGGTGCGCCCTTGCAGATCGATGACCTGCGTCTTCGGCTCACGGCGCGCCAGGATCTCTTGATCGCTGCCGACGGCGTCAATCCGCGTACCCGTAATCGCAAGGGCCTGCGCCCACAGCGCTTTCGCGTTGCCCGTATAAATGTGCCCGTGGATGAGCAGCGTGTCGCTCGCTGCCAGGACAGTCGGCGCCAGCAGCAAAAGTATCGCGACACACCGAAGCCCGCGGCTCTTTCTCATGGTTCCTCCGTTTGCCGGTGGATTGTAGCTTGAATTGGAAATACGGGGTCAGACCATTTTCGATTCAGGAGTGATTACCGGAACAAGAGTTGGGCAAATTCCGCCAGATTCCGCCGCCACACCAGCCAGGTATGCGCGCCGGGCGTTTCTATGTCCGCGTGATGGATGTCTTTGGAGGCGAGCCAGGCGCGGAGATTTCGGTTGATACCAATTAAGTCGTCATCGGTTCCGCAAGCGATCCACAGCAAGCGCAATTGCGCATTGGCGCCGGCGCTCAGCCCGGGAAACTCTTTTTCAAACTCCGGCGTTAATCCGCCGGAGCTGAACGCGCCGATCCACGCAAACTCATGCAAGGAATTCAGCCCGGTGAGAAGCGATTCAGTGCCGCCCATCGAGAGGCCCGCAACGGCGCGCGACTCGCGATCTTTTTTCACCAGGTACTCGGCTTCCACCCGCGGGATTACCTCCGAGAGCAGCGTTTCACGAAACCGGTCCACGTTTCTTTGCCGGATGCCGGGAGCTTCGAAGCCTCCGGAACCTGGCAGAAGGATTTCCGGCGTGCCGTAGCCGAGCGGCATCACGATCAGCATCGGCTTGGCTTTGCCGCGCGCAATCAGATTGTCCAGGATCACGTTCGCGCGCCCTACCGCCGTCCAGGCGTCGGCGTCGTCGCTGTAACCGTGCAGGAGGTAGAGCACTGGATAAGTTTGCTTCCCGCGTGGATCGTAGCCCGGCGGTGTATAGACGAAGTACCCGCGATCATCGCCGACCACTCTCGAGCGGTAAAAATGATGATGAATTTCGCCGTGAGGCACATCCGCCGTTTCCCAGGAAAACGAGGCGGCATTCGCGGATGCGGGCGGAATATGCAACTCGCTCGCCCGGTAGAGAAAATTAGGGATTGTGGCGCTGTTCGAAGGATCGAACATCGTCACGCCATCCACGGTAAACGCGTATCCGTAATAGTCGGGGGCAAGCGGTTCGGAAGTAGCGCTCCAAATTCCCTCGGCATCTTTCTGCATCGCAAACGGTTTTCCCGCGCCATCGATATCCACGCTCACTTCCTTCGCATTAGGCGCGCGCAACCGGAACGTCACCCGATGATCACCCAGCACCTCCGGTGAAGTGACTGGTCCCGGCGGCGTCTGTGGCGCTGAGGCCTGTGCTTGTGGCTTTTGAGCTGGCGGCGTCTGCGCGCGAACGATTGTGCTCGCGAGCAGAATTACCGAGACGATTCGCATTGTTGCCATGGTTCACCCTTGCGACGACCTACCTCCGCAGATTCCGTCCCCGCCACCGAGTTGACGCATGTTACCGCATTTGGTCCCGCCGACCATGCCAGAGGTGTTCCCAGGCTGAAACGGCCGGCCCCTTGCTATATACGCATGCAGATATAGTCTGACTAATCTAGACTGAAAAGTTACTAATTGATTGTCTAGCTTGCGACAGTGCTGCCAGCAGTTCTTTGCGCATAGCGAATATCTCTGCACGATTCTCGTTGGTTTTTTGTGCATTGGGAGTTGTGTTTTGTGCGAGCTGGGCGAAATGGACGGTCTTGAAACTCACCAACCGTACTGGCGACTCTCTTTATTGATTCTCCTTTCGATTTTTGTCTGAGATACCAAGGGCGCTTTATCGTGCGACAGGGGCTTTCTATCGAAACCGATCGCTTCTGGTAGGCGTCAAATTCATTGGGACTTCTCCCGAGCACCTAGGTACAATTTCGCTGGATTCTGGAGAGAAATCAAATGGTCAACCTCCCACATTTCTCGATGCGTTTTGCTTCTAGCTGCCTCGCCATTCTCCTCGTACTTATTGTCGTTGAATCGGGTGTCCCCTGCAGAATCAGCGCGCAACAACCCGAACTAGAAAACGCAGCGACGGCGATCGGAAATAAGCTGCTCAAAGAGAAGAGGACACGCATTCTTGTGACTGATTTCTACGGTCCGGATAAACGGGAGTTGACCGAAATGGGGAGAGACCTTGCGGGGCGATTTTCCGAAGCCTTAAGTAAAGCCAGCCCGAATTTCGTGCTTCTTCCGCGTTCCGGCCTGACCTCCAAAGTTCCAATATTTACTCAACCAATGATAATAGAAGTTCCGCAAACTTTGCCGATGTTTCCTGAGACTTTTGCCGAATCTAACGCGGCCCACATCCTGGCCTGGGGCGCGGAAGCTGACACGATAGTAGTCGGCCGTCTGAAACGTAGCTCCAGTGGTATCCAACTGGAGCTGCATGTCTACCTCCCGCCAGTTGCCACAGTACCAAGCGCAGGAGACACTCCCGGTTCTGACGTTGCCCAGCCTTGGACACATGAGGCCAAGATAAAATTCCCGATGACTAATGAGCTGCGAGCTGAATTCGACCATGTCTTATCTGATTCTCAAAAGGATTCCTTTGTTCTTACTGCCGGGGCGGACAATTCCAACGAAAGCTTGCTAAAATCCGAGTGTGTAGATTGTCCATTAATCTCGTTCGAGCTTAGCGTCGTCCTTAACGTCATGCTCAGCGTCCAAGCAAATGGGGGGGTCAAGGTAGATTCAGTAAGTCTACAAAAGCCGCAACAGGATGAGGGAAAGTCCACACACCTATCGGAAATGGAAACGGATGGCATGACGGGTCATGTCATAGAAACTGTTACGAAGTGGAGATTCAAAACCTTTACGCCACTCCACGGACATGAACCTGAACTGCATCGTTTGCTGGTTGTTGATGGCGTACATCGCACGCTCGTGCTTTATCCTAGGGGAGCCGCTTACTTAAGTTCCGTTCGAGGCAAGTCGGGAATCCACATTGAGTCGCCGGGAAACAATTAGCCGTCGGACTAGACCAGATCCTGATTCACGCGATAACCGGAAATGTTCGTACTAGACCAGGTTCCCACCCACCGCCCGAAGCCACAGGTGCAGCAGTTTCCCTTCAGTGCGTGATACCCCCGCGTTTTCTTGACCCTGTGCGCGAACGATTGAGCTCGCGAGCACAACTACCGATACAACGAGTGTTCGATTCATGGTTTACCCTCGCCGCGACCTGTTTGCACCGATGCGTCTACCGGCGGCTAAGTTGACGGATATTACCGCATTTGGCTCTACCGGCCATATCCAGGAAATTCATAAGCGCAGGCTTGAGCAATCAACACTTGAGAACCCCGGGTCGAGTTGCTATTTGGCCGAGAGTCCTTCCAGAAGTTCTTTACGTGCACCAAACACTTCGGCGCGAGCGTCGTTGATTTTTAGTGGATTCGGAATTGTGTTTTGTGCAATTTCCGAAAGACCACGCCGCTGTGCTTCGAGGGCGGCCAGTTTTATTTTCGCCCCCGTGGGCGGCAGACTCAGCGCGTTCCGGACGGCGCTCGTGTACTCGCTATAGCCGCGGATGTCTTCCGCACTGGGAGGTTTGGCCCCCTTGGGCAAGGGAAAACCCGCAAGAGATTCATAGTTTTTTGCCGGATTTTTTGAAATTTCCAATTCCCGGAGGAATTGTGCTCCTGCCGACGCTTCCAATCCCCAGGCGGTTGCCCAGTTGAAGCAATCCTCCGGCATCTCCTTCAGTACAGAGGAAATTTGTCTCTTTTGTACGTCGCTCAAATGGCCCCGTTTTATCTCTACAGAAAGCGCGTAGAAATTTGGCAAGAGCATGCTTCTTGCTATCAGCGCAAATACTAGCGGGCCTCCGTTTGCCAAATGCCGGGAAAATCGAATGCCGGCAAGCCACGTTTCCACTGCTGCTCCGGAATTCCCGTTTGCCATTTCCCGCATCCCCTCCAACGTATTCAGCCGGGCCAGCACGCGAGCCCTGGGAGCGTACGCGATCGAAGCGCGCGGCCCTTCACCGTACTCGAGTCCCCAGTCGCAATCTGGAAGTTTTGTGGCTCGTTGCATGATCCGGATCGCTTCGCCATTGGCGTCAAGAATTGCACCGAGTTTCTTCTCGTCCCAGGGAGATTCTCCTGTGACTGTCTTCTCCAGCAATTCCTGGATTGCTTTGTCCGCCGGGGGATCCTTCATTTCCGCAAATGCCAACCAGTAGCGTAGCGCCGCATTCTGTGTTTCCCGCGGAATCTCTGCTCGCGCTGGTGCCGCGCAGGCTGCCGCCAGCAGGAAAACAATTGCCCCACACGATTTAATTTTCACGGTTGCTCCCTTTGCGCATCAGTCTTTCGCCAAGACTTTCAGAGTGCTCTGTTCTTCCCGAAAGTCAGGCAATGAGATTCGCGATTCTTCGGTCATCAGTGCTTCAAATTTTCGGTTGTCCTCTAAAACTAGCGCCGTCAGGGAAAGCGTGCTTCGATGCTGCCGCTCGTTCGCGATGGACAGCCTAGGCTCCCGATTCGCTGCCACTTTCGAGCGTTTGAATTCATGGTTGCTGAACCAAAGCGTCCCTCCGACGGACACCACAATCGCCGCGGCAACCGCCAACCGTTTCCACAAAGAAGTCCCCGTTTGCGGCACGATTTCAAGTTTACGAACAGCCCGGGGCTGGAATTCCCTCAAATACCTCTCTGTTTCTTCGTCGTGTGGACCCATCACTCATCCTCCTTTTCGAGTGTGGTCGGCCAAGCGCTCGCGCAGCTTTTCCAACGCATACCGGTAGCGGGATGCCACAGTGTTTAAGGGCGTCTCGGTTATCTGCGAGATCTCCTGCAAGGTCATCCCACTCCAGACTTTTAGAAAAACTACTTCTCGTTGTTCCTCCGGCAGTTCTTGTAATGCCTGCTGCAAGTTAAGACACTCGTCCCGATTCCCGCGGGGATGAATGAACCACGACTCCGTCCCCGTCAATTCGGTCTCGCGGCGACGGTTTCTCCGTAGGTTCAGGGAAGCGTTCCGCGTCGCACGATATAGATAGGCGATCGACGATTGAGGAACGAATATCTTCCTCCCCAGCATTTTCAAGAACAGTTGTTGCACCACGTCCTCTGCCGAAGCATGGTCCAGGCCGCAGGAGCACGCATAGGCCGCCAGCGCCGCGCCGTGCTTCTCGTACATGGACCTCACTTCGTCGGGGGTGAGTCTTGTTATCCGCAACGGCCTTTACTCGGAGGCTTTCCAGCTCAAATATATGACACTCAAGACCTGCATTTTTGTCTAAAAGTGGCCGCACAGGCTCGGCTTGACGGCGCTGCATACCTGCGAAAACGGGCGATCGCTTCCCCCGCGTTTTCTTGACCCTGTGCGCGGGCGGCAAGTACACTAGATAATTCCGGATGCTGCCCGAACTGTGGCAGCCGGGCTGGACGGAGAAGACCCCAAAGCCAACGCGGCAGTTGGTGTGAACCGGCGGCAAAAGCCGCCCGAGCGTTGGAGCATGAGGGTTGCCGAAGCTGGAATCAGGATGGATTTTGATCTGAAGCGTCGGTGCAGGTGCTTGGAAAAGGCAAGAAAAAGCGGGTTCCTCGGGCCAACACCGCCCTCGGAATGACAAGTGGGCGGAATTATCTGGGCGGAATTATCCGCAACCTGCAAAATGCTGCCCTTCAAGAAAGAACGGTTTCTGACACGGACTACAAAGGGGGAATGCTTTGCCAAAGCGTACATATCAACCGCGGAAACGCCGCCGCGCCAAGACACACGGGTTTCGCGTGCGTATGAAGACCGAAGGCGGCCGCAAAGTGCTGGCGGCGCGCCGCAAGAAGGGCCGTCATCGGCTCACGCCTGAGTGATGGCGATGGCCCCGCGACGGGCCAGAAGTTTCCTCGCGAAGCCAAGCTGGTGCGGAAAAGCGAGTTCGATCTCGTCTACCGCGCCGGCAAACGCCGCTCGAGTTCCCACTTCACTGTATTCGTTCGCGCCAGTGGACAGCCGATCAGCCGCTTCGGGTTCAGCATCAAGAAAGCCTTGGGCGGCGCAGTGGTGCGCAACCGCATGCGGCGGCGCCTGCGGGAAATCGTCCGCTGCCACCGGCAGGAGATAAGCTCGGGATGGGACATCGTGATTCATCCGAAACAGTCTGTTGCCACGGCGCCGATGCCGGCGCTGACGGCGGATTTGCTGCGGATGTTGAAGGGGCTGTGAGTTTTCCTTCTCCCACGAAGAGGGAGGAGCAAGCTCCTCCCTTACAAACGTGCCGCCCCGCGGGCGGGCGGAGCTTCGCGGTTCGGGCGGCGCTGTTTGCGCTGAGTTTTTACAAGGCCTACCTTTCGGTTCTGTTTGCGGGCACTTGCCGGTACGAGCCGACTTGCTCGCGTTATGCCTACGAAGCCATCGAACGATTTGGAGTGTTGCGCGGCGGCTGGCTGGGATTGAAGCGGCTGCTGCGGTGCCATCCTTTGTCAGGAAGATTCGGATACGACCCGGTTCCGGAGAAATGGGAAGAGATGCGAGCGAATTCCGATGTGATCGGTAAGACGCGCGAGGTGCAGTTGTGAGCACTCCGCCGATGAATCAGTTGCCTCCGCTGGGGAAATCGAAAGACAAGTTCACGCCGGAGTTGCGCATCCTGGTGGCCTCGCTTTTGTCCATGGCGGTGATTCTGCTTTGGGCGAAGTTCTTTGGCCCGAAGCCGCCGGTCACTCCTCCGCAGGAGAACAAGCCGGCGCAAGTTTCGACGGCAACTCCCGGAACCGCCGCCTCGACTCCGACTACCGCACCCAGCGCGGCGGCAGCGCCAGCAAAGATTTCCGCGGCAACTACGCCGAGTGTGTTGCCGACCGCCGACTCGCAAGAGCGGACCATCGTCGTTGAAAACGCATTGTATCGCGTGGAGTTTTCCAATCGCGGCGCGGTGGTAAAGAGCTGGCAACTGAAAAAATACACGGACGATTCGAAGCCGCAGAAGACGCTGGACCTGGTACACCCACAGGCCGCGACCGAAACCGGTGGCTGGCCCTTCGCGCTTGTATTTGACGATCCCCAACTCGGAACGCTGGCGAACTCCGGACTTTACAAAATTTCCAGTGATGCGAATTCCTTGCAAGCGCCTGCGGATCTTACCTTCACCTGGAGCGACGGCCACCTGCAGGTGACCAAGAAATTTCACTTCGACCATTCCTACACCGTGAACGTGGAAACTACCGTGACCAACAACGGCAGCCACGTGATGGCCGGGTTGGCATGGATGGGCGGCTTCGGTGACTTGACGGTGACGAATCCGATTCCGGTGGAGACCGTCTTCGTCTTCTACAGTGAAGGCGGAAAACTGGAAAGCATCGCCCACAAGAAACTGGAAGGCCCGGAAAAATGGGGCACTGTCTGGCAAGGCGGCAAGGAGTTCACCGGCATTGAAGACCGCTACTTCACCGCCGCGTTTCTGCCTTCGCAGACCGAGCCGACGCCTCTGCAAACTCGCTATTGGAAAGTGTTCCACAACATCAAGGTGGACGGGAAAGATCAGTCCGAGCCGGTTCCGGAAATTGCCACAGCGACATCCGCGCAGAACATGGCTCTGCGCGTTTACGTAGGTCCCAAGGACTACGACGATTTAAAAGCCATGCGCCCGCCGCTGCATTCGCTGGTGCAATTCGGCTACTTGGAATTCATCGCCGACCCGCTGTTTCACGGCCTGAAATGGCTGCACAAATACGTGCCGAACTATGGTTGGGCGATCGTGGTGCTCACCCTGGTGATCAACATGGTGCTCTTTCCGCTGCGCATTTCCAGCTACAAGACCACGCTGAAAATGCAGCGCGTTGCGCCGGAGATCAAGCAGATCCAGGAGCGCTATAAAAAGTACAAGATGAACGATCCGCGCAAGGCCGAAATGAACAAGGAAGTGATGGCCATCTATTCGCGCGAAGGGATTAATCCGATCGGCGGCTGCTTCCAGATGTTTTTGCAGATGCCGATCTGGTTTGGGTTGAACCGGGCGTTGAGTTACGCGATTGAATTGCGCCACACGCAGTGGCTGTGGATCACGGACCTCGCCTCGAAAGATCCCTACTATGTGCTTCCCGTGCTGGTGGGCATCACGATGTACCTTGTGTCCAAGATGACGCCGATGACCGCCACCGATCCGCAGCAGGCGCAGATGATGAAAATCATGCCGCTCACTTTCTCCGTGATGTTCGTAGTTTTTCCGTTTTCGAGCGGCCTGGCGTTGTATATTTTAACCAGCAGCCTTGTGGGAATCGTCCAGCAGTGGTACCTGAACAGGACGCATCCCCTTCCAGCCCAGGCCAAGCCGACGCGCGCCAAGCAGTAGGAAGTTCTCAGTTTTTGGTTTTAAGTGGTAAGCATGGCGTTTGCCGCGCGGCTAACGGACCAAGTGCCAGATACTTATTACTAAGAACTTAAAACTTTTGTTCACTCCATGACCAAGGAACTTATCCACGAAGGGAAACTCGACCGCGCCGCTACCGCGGAAGCGCTGCGGGAGTTTCTGCAAAACATGCTGCGCGTCGGCCATCTGGAGCTGAACGTTTCCGTGCATGCGGCCGAGCCATCCGCCGGTGGAGAAGAAGGCGAAGCGGAAGTCTTCGCGGATCTCGACGGCAAGGACAAGGAAATTCTGCTGGCTCGCGGCGGCGAAGTGCTGAAGGCGCTGGAGCATCTGGCGTTCCGTGCGCTGCGGCTGGAGCCCGCGTTCCACGAGAAAATTCACCTGGATTGCGCGGGTTACCGCGCGCTGCGTTTCGAAGAGCTGCGGATGACGGCGCGGGTGGCGGCGGAACGCGTGCAGTCTTCGCGGCAACCGTTTCAATTGAATCCGATGTCGTCGCGCGAGCGGCGCATCGTGCATCTGACGCTGAAAGATTTTCCCGGCGTCAGAACCGAGAGCATCGGCACCGGGGAAGAGCGCCAGGTGGTGATTCATCCGGCGAAGAAATAAGCGCGAATCTTTTTTGGAGTGCGGAGCTCTGCTCCCGCCTTTGAGACTCCACAGTCGGTACAAATCAATCGCGGCAGCTAAATCTTAATCCTCGAAAGCGGAGGCAGAGCCTCCGCACTTCAAATAAAATCTGCCTACTTTTTGACCCAGCCTTTCGATAGGACATCGCCATTCGCATCGAAGCGCAAGCGGTATTCGAACGAGGGCGGCCTGTCGCGGCGTATCTGCGGGAAGCGCACGTCGAGAAATTCGACTACGGCCTCGGCGCCTTCTTTGTGAAAACGCGTAACCGGAAAGCGCGCGAACCAGAAAAATTCCTGGACTTCCGGCAGGGTGTGCGCCTTCTCGATAAAAGAATTCATTGGCGCGTTCGGATAATAGGTGTGCACGAGCGCCGAATTTGAAGCGGGATCGCCCGCTGCTCCGGAGTTGGAAAAGAGCGAATCACTGAGGTCCATGCGCACTTCATAAACTCCGCGCGGCCCCTGGATGAGCCCGTCCCAGTGCCAGAGGGATGGCGGGAACGGAAGTGCGGCGATGGATTGCGCCTCGATATTTTCGGACGCGGCAGTTTTCTGAATGCGGGTGAGCGCCTGCTCATGAGCGAAGGCCGCGGCAGCCAAATACGCGACGGCCAAGACGAGACCCGCACGGTTCCAAGTTACATATTGCAGGCGATGTCCCCACCCGCGCGCGGCCGGGAGCAGGAACAGCGCGGTGAAAAGCACCGTCGCCAGGACGATGGCGTTGTTGGATACCGGCGCGCCGACCATTTCGGCGATGCGAGAAATAAGGAACGGGGCCGGCGTGAACACCAGCCACATGATCAGCGCGCGGCGGCGGCTGTGCTCGGGATCTTCGTAAGCCCAGGCTAGCAATTGCGGGATCAGCAGAATCGCCGTAAAACTGAAATCAAGGATAAAGAGGACGTCCCAGGCCGGGCGCGACCATTTGTAGGGGGACCAGATCATGGTGCCGAAAGTTGTGACCAGGTCCAGAAAAATGTGGCTGAGAATGCCGGCGGCCCAGAGACCACAAAGAGCGAGGTAGGAAGGCGACTCCCACTTGCGCCAGCGGCAAAGAGCGACCGTGAGGGCGGCCAGCAGGATAGTCCAGACCGGCAGACACAGCAACGAGTGCGTGATGCTGCGGTGCCAGGTAACCATCAACATCGGATTGCTGGAAATAAAATCGCGCAGGACGTCCGAGTCTGGGAAGATGGCCCCGAGTGTGAGCGTCCACGTGACTACGCGGCGCTTGTTTACGGAGTCGGGAGGAAACAAATCCGTTCCGTTGAAGGCTGCTTTTGCGAGGAGCGCGCCGGCGATTCCGTGGGTGATCGTGTCCATGAATTCGAGGTCGCCCTGGATTAAATGACGGAGAGCAGTGAGGCGCCCTTTGGCAGGACGCGGCCGATTTTGGCTGCGGGGATCTGGTGGCGTTGCAGAGTCTCGCTCGCCACGTCGGCCGCTTCTGGGGCGACAGCCACTAGAAGCCCTCCAGAGGTCTGTGGGTCGAAGAGCAAAGCGCGATTTTCCTCCGGAACGCTCGCGTCAAAGGTGACACAATCCCTCAGGAAATCGAGGTTGTTATTGAGTCCGCCAGCGATCATTCCCTGGCGCGCGGCGTCGAAGGCGCCGGGAAGCACGGGCACTGCTTTGTACTGAATTTCAAGCGTTACCGCGGGAATCCCTTTCTCCGGATCGCCCAAAGCCATTTCGCGGGAGTGGCCTAATACACCAAATCCAGTGACGTCCGTGACCGCGTGAATTGCCATGGCATTTGTCTTTGCCGCAACTTCCCGGAGCGCTTCAGCCGCGGCTCGATTCAAATTAGACATGGATTTTATCGCGGCATCCACACTGGTTTTGCTCGCGCGTTCCCGCTTGAGCGCAGTGGAAATCAGGCCCGTTCCGACCGGCTTGGTCAGTAGAATCACGTCATTCGGCTGCGCGCCGACATTTCTCCAGATTTTCTTCGGGTGGATCGTGCCTGTCACCGCGTAGCCAAACTGGATGTCATCATTGCGAATCGAATGGCCGCCAATGACCGTGCAATTCGCTTCCTTCATTTTGTCCAGGCCGCCGCGGATAATCTGCTCGAGAATCGCGGGATCGCCTTTTTCCGGGAAGCCAACAATGGAAAGGGCGGAAATGGGCTTGCCACCCATGGCGTAAATATCGCTAAGAGAGTTGGCGGCGGCGATCTGGCCGAAGGTGAATGGGTCGTCGACAACGGGCGTGAAAAAATCCACGGTCTGCACCAGCGCGAGATCTTCGCTGATTAGATACACCCCTGCGTCGTCGTTGGTGCTGAACCCAACGAGTACGTTCGGATCAGTCGGCAGTGGTAGGCGCCGTAGGATTGAGTCCAGCGTCCCGGGACTCAGCTTGGCCGCTCAACCAGCTGCCTTGACCATGGCCGTAAGTTTCACGGGTTCGGTCAAGCCACACCTCACTGTGCTGCCGTTTGATTATAGCGAGCGCGCGAAGTTTCTGCTGCGGATTGGTGGAACCGGGATGGTAGCGCGACTTGCGAATGAGAGTGGAAAGTGTTCTTATCGCGGGATGCCGTGGGACTTCTGGCTGATCCTTCTGTTTCTGAGCGTGGTGATTCCGTGGCGAGGCTACGCCCGGCTCAAGAAGTTGCTGGCTCAACCCACGGTGGATACGCGGGAAAAGTTGGCGATCTACGCGGTCACAATTGCTTTTCAGTGGGCGTTGGCCGGGGTAGTGGCCTGGCGGTCAATCGCCCGAGGCTTGACTCTTCAGGATTTGGGACTCGGCCCGCAAGGTTGGCTCGGGCTTCTAACGGGCGGGTTGGTAGGAGCTGGCTTGGTTGGAGCGCTGCAGTGGCTGAATCTGAGGCGAATTGGAAGGATGGAGGGCGAGGCGCCAGAACTCCTGAGAAAACTGGCAAATCGCCTTTTACCGGTTAATCTTCTGGAGTATTTCCCGTATGCGGCGCTGGCCATTACGGCTGGAGTTTGCGAGGAATTTGTATATCGTGGATTTGCAATCGCTGCGATTTCCAAAGCTGGCGTGCCCCTTCCGCTGGTTGTGGTCTTATCGTCGGTGCTGTTTGGCTTGGCCCATGCTTATCAAGGGCGGGGTGGAATGATCAGCACAGGAATCTTTGGAGCTTTGTTGGCAATCGGCAGACTGGGATTTGGGAGCTTGGTGCCAGTGATGATGTGGCATGCAGGATTGGATCTGGCGGCGGGAGTTGCAGCGCCTAAGTATCTGTTAAAGCAGGCTAGTTCGAGTTAGTTCCTGAAAACGGAATTATCACAGGGTGTTAACCATTATGGCAATAGATGTGGCAAAGCCTGTATCCGAAGAAACAGTCCGGCGCGCTCTGGGCGAATTTCAAATTGCCATCGATTCGCAACAAGTCTTGTTAATTCAACAGTATATAGGCATATTGCTGCGTTGGAATGAAAAGTTGAACTTGACGGCGATCCGTGATCCCCTGGAGATACTATATCGTCATTTTTGCGAGTCCATGTTTGCGGCCGGTGCAATTCCTGTGGATAAGGGCCGATTGGCGGATATTGGCTCCGGCCCAGGGTTTCCTGGAATTCCGCTGAAAATCGCTCGCCCGGAAATGGATGTTTGTCTGGTGGAGTCAAACATCAAGAAGGGCACTTTTCTTGCCGAGGTCGTCCGAGAGCTCCAACTGAGCAATACTCGAGTATTGATTAGCCGCTATGAAGAATTGGGAGAGGAAATCTCACCATTGGATTACGTTTGTTCGCGGGCAGTTGGCGAATTCGGGCCCTTTCTGGAGTGGGCGGGATCTGAAAAAGTGCAAGCGAAGCAGGTGATCCTCTGGATCGGCGGGAGAGACTTGGACGCAGTGCAGAGAATCAAGAATTGGGAATGGCGAGAGCCGATTTTGATACCAAAATCCTTGCAGAGATATCTCGTGGTTGGAAAAAAGCGAGAAATGTCGGCGTGACGACAATTTTCGTGATTTTCTAACATTCCGGGTTTTCCCACCTACAACGGATTAGGAAAACCTGAAAATTGTTCTGGTTTGGGGTGAACCAGCGTTCCACGTGGAACATTCTCGCTTCACGTGGCCGCTAAGCGAGGAATGCGGGAGTAATCGTGAACCGACCGAGGAACCTCTGGAACGCTAGAATATACAATGGACGAAGCGCGGAGACTTCAGGGTTTAGGATCGAATTTAGCCAGGCGCCCGGTCACCTCAATCTCCCCACGGAAAATTCAATCGCCAGCCCAGGTGGAAATGTTCCACGTGGAACAACCCCGTGGGACAGCAGCCATTACAATCCGCCTCAGTGCATGTGTGTAAGGGATCCAGGGCGCGCTTGTGTTAGCTTCACAATATCTAAGAATCAGGTGTTCCACGTGGAACAATGGAATATCTGGAAGATATCCTCAGCAGATACTATGTTCCACGTGAAACATCTTGCAAGTGTTGTAGGATTTTGATACTTTCCGCTCGTTTGGGAGATTCATTTGGCGCGTATTATTGCCGTTGCGAATCAAAAAGGCGGAGTAGGCAAGACCACCACGGCCGTAAACCTGGCCGCGTGCCTTGCGACGGCGGAACAGGGCACGTTGCTGGTGGATTGTGATTCGCAGGCAAATGCATCGGCCGCAATTGGATTCCAGAAAGATCCCTCGCGTCGAACGCTTTATCACGCGCTCATTCTGAATGAACCGTTTGACAGACTCGTTCAGAAATCTCAGGTGGACAAATTGGATGTACTCCCCGCCGACAAGAATCTTGCGGGAGCCGCAGTCGAACTGGTTTCTGCGGAGAATCGCGAATACAAACTGCAAGCCTATCTCCAGCCTTTGAGAGAAAAGTACAATTTCATTATTCTGGATTGCCCGCCGGCGCTGGACTTGCTGACTTTGAATGCACTGGTTGCGGCGGACGCGGTCTTGGTTCCGATCCAGTGCGAGTATCTGGCGCTGGAGGGCGTTTCGGAGTTGCTGGATACTTTGATGCGGATCCGGCGTACCCTGAATCCCAGCCTGGAGATTGAAGGCATTCTCCTGACGATGTACGACGAGCGGACCAGTCTTTCTCGCCAAGTAGCGACGGACTTGCGCAGCTTCTTCGGAACCCAAATCTTTCAGAGCTTGATTCCCAGGAACGTCCGGCTCGCTGAGGCTCCGAGTTTCGGTAAACCTATTATTTTCTATGATATACACAGTAAGGGCGCCGAGGGATACACGCAACTTGCACAGGAGGTAATTGCCAATGCCGAGAAACGCCTTGGGACGGGGGCTCGGAGCGCTCATTCGGGAGCCTGAGCCGCAAACTCCGGTTGCACCGCCACCAACAAATCCAGAATCGCCCGCGACCTCGCACACCGTTGTTGCTGGCGGAGCGGCTGCGGCGGCTGCACCGGCGCTGAGCCCGGCGAATGCCGGGCCGCTGCAGATTGACATCGATCTAATCGAACCGAGTCCATATCAGCCGCGCACACGTTTCCGAGAGGAGGCATTGGACGAGCTGGCCCGCTCCATCCAAGCCAGCGGAATTATTCAACCGATCGTGGTACGTCCGGTTGGGAATCGCTACCAGCTGATCGCCGGTGAGCGCCGCTGGAGGGCCGCCCAACGTGCGGGTTTGAAGAAAGTTTCGTCCATAGTGCGGCAGGTGCCGGACGAACTGGCTCTCGAAATGACGCTGGTGGAAAACATCCAGCGCGAAGATTTGAACGCCATCGAAGCCGCGCGAGCATTTGAGCGCTTGATGGACGAATTTAAGCTGACGCAGGAATCGGTGGCGGAGCGCACGGGAAAAGACCGCGCAACGGTTGCGAACGCAATTCGCTTGCTGAAGCTGGAAGCCACGATTCAGGATTGGATTGAAGAGGGACGATTGACCGCCGGGCATGGACGGGCGTTGCTGGGAGTGGCAGAGCCGGCGCTGCGGATGCGCTACGCAAAGCGCGCGGCGCGTGGCGGCCTGACGGTTCGACAAATCGAAAGACTCGGATCGCGCCGCGCGAGAAGCGCGCGCGCGGCCGCGGAACCGGCACAAGATCCAAATATCCGGGAAGCGCTGGATGAGCTGCAACGGCACCTGGGGACGAAAGTTCATCTGCGAGAGAAGACGCGGATTCGTCCGGGGCAACTGGTGCTAGAGTTTTACGATCAGGCGCAACTGATGGGGATTTACGACCGGCTGATGAAGTAGCGGCCGACCGCAAAATTCTAACTGGACATTCGTTCAGGGATTTCATTCGACAACTCACTTGAGATGCGGCGTTGACTTCCGAACGCCTGCGGCTACATTGGTAAAGTAGACTTCCGAAGCGTTAGAGCGGGAGCAACGTTTGGGGGAATTTCAATGGCTTGGAAGTGGCCCAGTTCATCGAAGAACGGCAACAGCGAAGAGTGGACAGGATTCATCGATCAAGGTGTCTCGCTCGAAGGCACCTTGACGCTCACCGGAACTTTCCGCATTGACGGACACGTGAAGGGCAACATCATTTCGGAGCAGACGGTCATCCTGGGTGAAAACGCCAAGGTGGAAGGACAGATCGAGGGAAACCGGGTGGTGATATCGGGACACTTCGATGGCGTGATTTTCGCGCGCGGACGGGTGGAGATTCAGCCGAAGGGCGTGGTCACGGGAGAGGTTCACTCTCCTTGCCTGGTGATTGATCCTGGCGGAATTTTTGATGGACGCTGCCACATGCTGGCGGCATCAGATGCGTCGGCGGGAGTTACGATCCCGATCCGAGCCGTTGGACAGGCTTGAAACTGCTCAAGTAAATAGCAATCTGTGGCTAACCACTAAAAGCACAGAAAAAGGTTAATTACCTTTTTCATTCTGATTTACCACACTCGCTTCCTGCTGAGTTGACAGCTTTCGTTCTCACCACTATCTTTCCCATGCGCGTCTGGAAAGGCAGCTGAAAATGAAGATTCTGGTGATTGGCGGGGGCGGGCGAGAGCATGCGCTGGTGTGGAAACTGGCGCAAAGCAGCGGCGTAGAGAAGATCTGGTGTGCGCCGGGGAACGGTGGCATCGCCGGCGAGGCGGAGTGTGTCGCGACGGATGCCGGGGATGTCGCGGGACTGGTCGCCCTTGCGGAAAATGTTAGACCGGATCTGACGGTGATTGGGCCCGAACTGCCGCTGGTGAATGGATTGGTGGACGCTTTTGGCGAGCGAAAAAGGCCAGTGGTTGGGCCGGACAAGAAGGCCGCGCAACTAGAAGGCAGCAAAATTTTCGCAAAGGAATTCCTGCAGCGGCACAACATCCCAACAGCGGAGCTGTATGGAGCGCACGATTCGGCGGGCGGGGCGTATGGGGCGCTGTGCGCGGTGGATTGGCCGGTGGTGATCAAGGCGGATGGCCTGTGCGCGGGAAAGGGCGTTTTTGTGGCACCGAATCCCGATGCGGCGACGGACTTTATTGAGCGGGTGATGGAGAAAAATGAGCTGGGCGATGGGGGAAAGCGGGTGATGCTCGAGGAAGCTCTGGAGGGTGAGGAGCTTTCGTTTATCTTGCTGACGGATGGAGAGCGCTACGCGCCGCTGGTGCCGACGCGAGATCACAAACGGGCTTTCGACAACAATGAAGGGCCGAATACGGGCGGAATGGGCGCGTATTCATCAGACGATCTTTTGCCAGGTGATTTACGGCAAACGATTGAAAAAACGATCGTGGAACCAACGATGAAAGGATTGACCGCGGACGGAATTCGCTACCAGGGATTTTTGTACATCGGATTGATGCTGACGAAGAAAGGACCGAAGGTGCTGGAGTTCAATTGCCGGCTGGGCGATCCGGAAACGCAGGCGATTCTGGCACGGGTGGATTTTGATCTGGCCGAGGTGCTGGCAGATGCGGCAGGCGGAAACCTGAAGCCAGCGAAGTTAAAGTGGAAGTCTGGAGCGAGTGCTTGCGTGGTGATGGCATCCGGGGGATATCCCGGAAAGTTTGAGACCGGGAAAGAGATTCGTGGCTTGGCGGAGGCGGGGCGGATTGCAGATGTAAAAGTGTTGCATGCGGGGACGAAGAAGGCAGGCGATGCTATTGTGACCAGCGGCGGCCGGGTGCTGGGCGTTACCGCCGTGGGAGACACGCTTGGAGCCGCGCTGCAAAAGGCGTATGAAGCCGTGGGAAAAATCCAGTTTGAGGGCATGCAGTACCGGAAGGACATTGGAAAGGCTCAACAGCAAAGCTCGGCGGCGGGCGACTAAGCGATGGCCAGGGTGATTCATTTATTTCGAGCGCCGAAGCGGCGGGCGCCGATGGAAGAGTTGCCGGAAGCGCGGGCTGTGGAGGATGTTGGATTCGAAGGATGCGCTCACGCGCGGCCGCAGGGGAAACGGCAAGTTTTGCTGATGGATCGGGAGACGTTGGATGCGTTCGAATTGACGCCAGGAATTGTGAGGGAGAACGTGACGACGGAGGGTTTGGAAGTGAATGCGTTGGAGATCGGACAGCGGCTGAAGGTGGGTGAAGCGGAATTGCAGGTGAGCGCGGTGTGCGATCCATGCGAACAGATTGAGGCGCTGCGGCCGGGACTGCAGGCAGAGATGCAAGGGAGGCGGGGAATGTTGTGCAAGGTGGTGCGAGGAGGGTTGTTGCGGCAGGGAGATGAGATCGTGGTGATGCAGATGGTTGGACGATAGAGTTTCACGCGAAAAAGCGGGAGCTTCGCTCCCGCACTAAAAGTATGGTTAGGGCTTGGGTTTCTGTTGGAGGGTGGGGGCGTCGGGGGGGCGATTTTTGTCTTCGGTGGTTTTTATTTTTTCGCGCGGTTCATCGGGCGGAACAATCCACTCAAATCTGCCATTTTCGGTCATGGTGCCGAGGAAGAAGTGTGCGTCGCCGGCGAGGATGGGAAGAGCGGCGCGAAGAAAGTCACCGGCGGCGGCGGGATCAGATTTTTGTGCTTCGCCCTTCAAGATCTGTTCGGCCACTTTGTTCATGCGCGGGTCGGAAGACCGCAGGCGCGCAATTCCTGGCGAATTCTGCTGAATCAGGCCCAGGAGCGGGACATCCGGAAGATCGGCGGGGACCCGGATTTCAACAATCGTTTTCGGCTGACGTTTTTCCGGCGGGTAAAGCTGCGTGAAGCGTGGCCGGAGGATATGAGTTTGCAAATAGTCTCCGCGGGTGGCGACGGAATTCTGTTCCACGTGAAATTCCATGAGCCAAACTTCCGGTCCGTATTCCTGTGGAGCGTAGCCGATGAGGACGATCTGGAAGAGAGGCTCGTCGGGTTTCAACTCGATCGGGCGATGGAGCTGGGAAACGAGGGGGCGCAATTTTTCCAGGAAGGCCACACCTATTTGCTCGAGATCTTGTTCGGGGGCGCCTTCCGGAACCCTGTGGGGATCAATGGGGCCGAAGTGAGGGAGGTCACGGTCGAGCCGGATGGGCCTGGGCTGCGAGGTGACCTGCCATTCGGAGGCGCCAAAGAAAATGCCGATGTGGCGGCCGTCAATGGAAGCGATGCGCGGGGGAACGGATCTGGATTCGAGAGGATGATCGATAGCGGCGAAAACGATGGCGCCATTGGCAACGTGAATGATGGCGCGGCCGCCCGCGAGATTGGCGACGATTTCCTCCTCCTGAGCGCGGAGAGTGCCGCCGGCCAGGATTAAAGCCAGAAGCGACAGGGAGGCGTGAACGAGGAAGTTCCTCACGGAGGCAGAGTAGCACAGGGGGCAGATTGGCGGCTTGGGGCGCGCGCAAGAACGTTTCCCGTGTGGAGCAGGATTCGCTAAAATAGAAGGTTGCAGAGCGAGAGGAAGAAATCACAATGGGACTGAGAAACTTGAAAAAGATCAAGCACAAAGGCAAGACACTGGAACAGATCCTGAAGGCGCATGAGTTTTTTTGGGCAAACAAAGAAGGCGGCGCGCGGGCGGACCTGGCGGGGGCGGATCTCTCCGGGACAGATTTGAAAGAGGCAAATCTGGCAGGGGCCATCCTGAAGGATGCCAATCTGGAAGGCAGCGATCTGCGTGGGGCGCGGCTGCCGGGAGCGGATTTATCTGGCGCGAACCTTCGGAAGGCGGATTTGCGGAAGGTTGACCTGACAGAGGCATTTCTGCCGGGAGCGAATTTGTCTGAAGCACAAGCGAGCGGCGTGGAATTTTTCCGCTGCGACCTGACCAATGCGAATTTTCAGAAAGCTATGCTGCGGAACGTGAATTTCCGGGACGCGCACCTGGATGGGGCGAAGTTTGCCGGGGCGGACATGGGAATTGCGATCCTGCGCGAGACGAATTTGCAGAATGTGGATCTGTCTGGCGTGGATTTGAGCACGACGCTGATGCCGCCGGGCTGGGGCGCGAAGAAGCAGGGCGCGTAAGAGGCAGAACTTAACGCAGAGAGTGCTGAGGCGCAGAGAAGAGAATCCAAAGAGCACAACCCTTTCGGCTTCGCTCAGGGCAAGCAGGAATGGCTGTGCCACAATGATGGCAAACGGGCCCGGGGCGTGTTAGCCTCACGCGAAGCCGGTCGGTGAAGGAATACCTTGGCGACAACCTCCCCACAATTGGATTTGCCGGGCGTGCGAGAGCGCGTTCTGGAGGTGTTGCGCGAACTGCTGCAGGAACTCGGCAGCCACGGCGCACTGGCGGAGCTTTCGATAAATTCGAATCTGGATCGCGACCTGGGGTTGGGAAGCCTGGAGCGCGTGGAGCTGTTGACGCGGCTGGAGAGTGCGTTCGGCGTTCGCTTGCCGGATACGCTGGCGGCGGAGGCCAGCACGGCGGAAGAGTTGACGGCGGCCATTGTGGAGGCGCCAGGAACGCCGGTCAGCGAAGAAGAGGGGTTGTCCGGATTGCGAGCGAGCGTGGCGACGCGAGAGCTGGCGCAGCAGGCGGCCGAATCGATCGTAGAGAAGGCGGAAACGCTGCTGGACGTGATCCGCTACCGCGGGGTGCATGATGGGGAGCGGGCTCACCTGCTGATCACGGAAGACGACGAGCGGGGCGAGCGCAGGTACACGCTGACGTTTGGGGAGTTGTATTCGGCGGGACAGAAGTGCGCGGAAGAATTGGCGAGGCGCGGGGTGCCTCCGGGCGGACGCGTCTCGCTGATGCTGCCGACGTCGCGGCAATTTTTTATTTGCTACACAGGAATATTGCTCGCAGGCGCGGTGCCGGTGCCGATCTACCCGCCGTTTCGAGCGGACCGGATCGAAGAGTACGCGGGGAGACAGTCGGCCATTTTGAATAACGCCGGTGTCTGCCTGCTGCTGACGTTTCGAAGAGCGGAAGCAGTGGCGAAGCTGCTGAAACCGCGCGTGAAGTCTTTGCAGGACGTGGTAGAGGCGGAGAAATTACTGGAAGCGGCGGAAAAAGCGCCGCCGCCGGCGCCGGGAGCGCTGCCCGCGTTCATCAGCGGGACGCGCATTCGGAAAAGCAGCGACATTGCCCTGCTGCAGTACACGTCGGGTTCGACGGGCGATCCGAAGGGCGTGGTGCTGACGCATGCCAATCTGCTGGCGAATATGCGAGTGATCGCGCAGGGCGTGCGGCTGGGCCCGGAAGACGTGGGGATCAGCTGGCTGCCGCTCTACCACGACATGGGATTGATTGGCGCGTGGCTGACACTGCTGATGCACGGAGTGCCACTGGCGGTTATGTCGCCGCTGGCGTTTCTGACGCGGCCCGAGCGCTGGCTGCAAGCCATGAGCAAGCACCGGGGAACGATTACGGCGGCGCCGAATTTTGCGTACGAATTGTGCGTGCGCAAGATTTCCGACAAAGCGATGGAAGGCATCGATTTAAGTTCGATGCGCGTGGTGATGAATGGAGCGGAGCCGGTGAATCCGGAAACGCTGGAGCGGTTCGCGAACAGATTCGGGAAGTATGGATTCCGGAGAGAGTCGATGCTGCCGGTGTATGGGCTGGCCGAGGCTTCGCTGGGCGTGACGTTTCCACCGCTCGATCGTTTGCCACGGGTGGAACGGGTGGAGCGTGAAGCGTTCGCGACACAGGGACGCGCGGTGCCAGCGGATGAGGATGATGAAAACGCGATTGCGTTTGTGTCGTCGGGAAAATCGTTCCCCGGGCATGACGTTAAGATCGTGGATGATGAGGGGAACGAGGTGCCGGAACGCGTGGAAGGATTCCTGTGGTTCCGCGGGCCCTCAGGGACCGCCGGATATTTTGAGAATCCGGAGGCGACGGCAAAGCTGATGCCGCAGGGGCCGGCGCAGCACGAAGGTGAGTTTCCTTGGCTGAATTCGGGCGATCGGGCGTTTCAGGCAGACGAAGAAATATTCATTACCGGCCGGGTGAAAGACATCATCATCAAGGGCGGACGGAATCTGTATCCGCATGAAGTGGAGGAGCTGGCGGCGCGGGCGGAGGGGATTCGCAAGGGCTGCGTGGTGGCGTTTGGATTGAAGGACGCGAGCAACGGGACCGAAAAACTGGTGATCGTGGCGGAGTCGCGAGAGGAAAACGCGGCAAAGCGGGCCAAGATTGTGGCGGCGATTAATGAGGAGGTTTTGCGCGGGCTGGGTTTGCCGCCGGATCGAGTGGAGCTGATTCCTTCGGGAAGTATTCCTAAGACCTCCAGCGGGAAATTGCGGCGGGATGAATCGAAACAGTTGTACGCGGCTGGGACGCTGGCGGCGGGAAGGCCTCCGGCCTGGGTGCAGATTGCGCGGTTGGGAACTGGTACATATTTGCGCGAGGCGGCGCGAAGCGTTGGCCGCGGAATTCTGACAGTGCTCGAGAAGATTTACGGAGTGTATTTTTCCGTGGTGTTTATTTTGTGGATTGTGCCGTCATGGATGATCGTGAAGCAGATCAAGGATGAGAAGGCGGCGGGGCGATTTACCTCGTCCGCGCTGCATGTGCTTTTTGCGCTGGCGGGAATCCGGCTGAAAGTAGTGGGCAAGGAATACATGGATACACCGGGGGCGAAGGTGTACGCGTCGAACCACGCGAGCTATTTCGATGTGCTGCCGGTGATGATGGGGCTGGGTGTGAGTTACCGGTTTGTGGCCAAGGGCGAAGTGAACGACATGCCGTTCATTGGAACATTCCTGAATCAGATGGGGCATTTGTCGTTTAACCGGCATGATGCAGGTTCGCGACTAAAGCAGGTGCACCAGATGGAAGACTGCCTGGAGCGGGGTGATTCGGTGTTTGTTTTCCCGGAGGGAACTTTTACACCAGAGGTTGGTGTGCGGCCGTTTCAGCTGGGAGCGTTTCGCGGGGCGGTGGCGACAGGGGCGCCCGTGATTCCGGTGTCGTTGAAGGGGACGCGAAGATTTTTGGCTGATGGAAGTTATTTGCCGCGGCCGACGAGTGTGACGATTACGTTGTCGCCGCCGATCTATCCTTCGCGGGAGATACGGAGCGACGATCCGCACCAGTTGCAGGAGATTGTGAGGTTGCGGGATTTGGCGCGGGAGGCGATTGGAAAATATTCGGGGGAGCCGGTTTTGTAGGGGAATAGAAAGAAAAAATAACGCAGAGACGCAGAGAGCACGGAGAAACCCAAGAGCAAGAAGCCGGCGGTGGACGCCGGCTTTTTTTATGAATTTGACGTCTGGAAAGCGGTAGCTTTGCTCTTGCACTCAAAAGGGTGCTAGTGGCTGAGGGTGTAGATGACGGTGATGCGGGTGTCTACTTCGATGGGGCGGCCATTGAGGATGGTGGGGCGATAGCGCCACTCGCGGACCGCGGCTAACGCGGATTGGATGAAGAGAGGATCGCCGGAGATTACCTCCAGCGATTCGATTCGTCCTTCGGTCGAGATGAGAGCGTGGAGTTCCACGCGGCCTTCGCGCTGAATTTGTTTGGCTAGAGTCGGATAGCTGGGCTCGACGCGTGAGATGAGTTGGGCCATTTGCTGCATTTCGCTTACTCTCCGGCGCTTTTGGACCGGGAGAGTTTCTTCCTCTGGCGGAGCTACCGGACGCGGAGAAGACGGGGTGTACCCGTGATCGATACCGGGTGTTGGCGCAAGCCCTGGGATCGGGTCGCCTTCTGGGCCGCTGGGTTCTGTCGGGGGATTCGGATCTCTTGTGGGAATAGGTGCTGATGGGATGAATCGTCTACAAAAGAGGCACGGCGGAGGCGTGCGCTGGCCTCCGTTGGATACGGTGTGGTGGTTCCCGATGGGAGCATAGGGCGGAATTGGTGTGGCGTATTTCAGCGAAATGCGCTCGCCCTTGCTGAGCAGGGGAAAAAGCACGAGCGCGACGAGAGCGAGGCTTTGCAGAACGATGGAAACGGCGACGGCGCGCTGCTTGATGCGGCGGGCGCGCTTTTCGGATTGCGGATCGCCTTCGACGAGGCAACTGCGGAGCGAACCGAATCCGTTTTCAAGCGGACCGGACACACGTATGGGTTCGAGAGTCATCACACACCTCCGGAAAATTTCCTGCGAGCCGTGGGAGTTTGCGGCGCCAGCCTCCGGAGGTTGCGATCCGGAGACCAGCGCCGCGCTCGCAGGGATGTGAGGTGCTAGCGTCCTCTGAGATGTTGGACACCGGGGAAAATGGTAAGTGCCCACGCCGGAGGAAATCGGAGCGTGGGGAGTTAACACAGAGAACACAGAGACCGCGCACAGAGGTCACCGAGAAGCGACTCCCGGGTTAAGGCCAGAGAGCCGGCGGATAGCAAGTAACGTGTTTCTAAAAGGATGGAGGGTTCGAAATTTCCGGAAAGCGAATTGAAGAAATAGTTACATCCAAACGAATATTTGGAGCATCGAATTGTCGGACGTGGATCCAAGGAGGAGACCCAATGGAGAGGCAGCTACCCGAAGTTGTCGGCGTGCGACGCACGGGTTGGGCAGCTCTGGACCGCGATCCGCAGCAGGACGTAGTGGAATTCACATGTCCTCATTGCGGCGCGAAGAGCCAGAAGAAGGCCCGGCGCGAGCGGACGGAGTATAAGTTTACGGACGGATTTCTGCAGGACGTGCAGGGAGAAGGGGTGCAGTGCCATTTGTGCAAGCAGTCGTTGCGAATTGTGCCGGTGGTGATGCTGCACGATCAGGATGAGGCGAAGAGGTTCGCGGCGGTGTTTTCGGATGAGCCGCTAGTGCACGCGGAATAATCGCGAGTCATAAGAAAAACAGAAAGGGCACCCGTTGGTTGGGTGCCTTTTTTGTTCTTAGGCATAACCAACCAGGGCTTTTAAACATAAAGGCCCCGAGATGAATCGGGGCCTGACTTTGGCCTTTGAAGTTTGGGGATTTGCTTACTTCGCAAAAGCGGCAGCAGAGCTGCCGCACTCCAAAGCTGCGTCAGTAGCGATCGTAGCGGTGGCGATGGCGCTCGCGGTAATCGCGGCGCAGATGTTCGCGACGCTCGTACGCTTCGCGGCGTTCGTGGGCCCAATGGCGAGCATCGCGGCTGTAGGGGCCGAAGCGCTCGACCGCTTCACGATAGCGCCATTCGGTGTAGGAGACGCGGCGATTGCAGTCGTCCCAATCGTTGGCTTTTGCGGCGGGCGCCCCGGCGGCCAGGAAGAAGCCGAGAGCCGCAGTGGCTAGAACGGTCTTTCCGAAAAGCGAGGTGAGCTTGAACGAGTGAAGTTTCATAAGATTGCCTCCAGGAGCCTGGCCCGGGCTGGCGATCGGGGGTGCATCCTTGAGGATTCAAACACTTGTTTGAATGGAAGGTTGCGGCGGGTGGTATGGGGCTGGAAACCGGGCAGTTAACAGGATCGTGGTGTTCGCTGGGTGGGAGTTGAAACTGACAAGAGGGATATCAGCGATCAGAGAATAGATAACAGGAAACAAGAAGTGCCGGGCTTGCGCCCGGCACTTGAGTTTAGATCCTGGATCGGTTTAGTGGCGATCGTGATCGTGGTCGTCCCAGTCGCGGTCAGTACGCCAGCGCCGCCCGTCTTCATCCCACCAGCGATGAGCGTGTTCCCAGCACCAGGCACGGGCTTCGGCAAGTTCGTGCCGATATTTCGCGGCTTGCGGGCTATCCCAGCCGTGATGCTCGGCAGCTTCGTGAAGCTTGTGGTCTATGTGGGCAATACGCCGCTGGCAGTCGTGGTCATCCGCGCGCAATGGAGCAGCACCGGCGAAAAACAGGGCCGCGCCCAGCGCCGACGCGGAAAGAACGGCGCGAAAACCCCAGGAGTTCAGTTGCAGTTTCATAGATTCTCCCTTGTGGCCGCAGCGGAATTGGCCTGCGGCGAGAAGTTTGAAAACAAGACTGGGAGGTACAGTATGGGAGTATGGGGTGGCCGATAGGAAGAGAGAATCAGGTAAAGACCTGATAAAGCTGCCTGGGATGAGGTTGTGTAAATTGCTGTAAGTAAACAACTTGTACAAGATTAAGGGGGCAATCAATAGGCCTGGAGAAAGGGCTCCGATTCCATGTGGTATTTCTCGAGGCCCTTGCGGATTTTGTCGAAGGCCTCGTCGACGCTGTCGGCATATTGCAGGTTGTCAAAATCGGCCTGGCTGATGGTGCCCCAGCGGACCATGTTTTTGAGATTGAGAACTTCGTTCCAATACTTGCGGCCGTAGATGAGGATCAAGGTGTGTTTGGGCATCTTTCCGGTTTGCGAAAGGGTCATCATTTCCCAAAGTTCGTCAAGGGTGCCGAAGCCGCCGGGAAAGACGATGAGGGCTTTGGCGATTTGCGCGAACCAGAGTTTGCGCATAAAGAAATAGTGGAAATTGAAGCTCAGTTCGGGGCTGATGTAAGCATTCGCGAACTGCTCGTGAGGCAGTTCGATGGAGAGGCCGATGGACTTGCCGCCGGCTTCGTAAGCGCCGCGGTTGGCGGCTTCCATGATGCCGGGGCCGCCGCCGGAGCAGATGACAAAGCGGCGAGGACGGGGACCAAGGGAGAGAGACCAGGTGGTGATCTTGTGAGAGAGTTGGCGGGCCTGCTCATAGTAAGTGGACATTTCGAGAGCGCTCTTGGCTTCGCGGAGATGCAGGCGGTGTTTTTTGCGGCGATCGGCGCTCCAGCGCGAGGTCTTCATTTTTTTCAGGCGGGTGAGCCGGGAGAAAGCGGTTTCATGAGACTCAATGCGCGCGGAACCAAACATCACGATGGAATCGCTGATGCCCTCTCTTTTCAATTGGACGAGCGGATGGATGTATTCAGAGATAATGCGAATAGGCCTGGCGGGCGTGCTGGCCAGAAACTGGGGATCCTCATGAGGAGCTTTTGGGGCGTGTTGGGGCTTGGGGCGAGTGCCGTCGGACATGGGAATTTTCTCCAATCAAGATGCGTTTAGATTGTAGGCAGAGCGAGGCGAGGCGGCAACGCCTTTGGGGCGAAAGGCGTCGAATTGAATACGCGAGGGTGTGGAGGGATTTTGCCAGGAGAAACCATTGAACAAGTGCGAGGCTGGCGGCGATTGCCGATGAGCAAGCGCGCAGTGATTTTCGCAGGGGTGTTGGCGTTGGTTGCGCTGCCGCACGCGCGCGCACAGGCGCCGGAGGGGCCGATGATCCCCCCAGCGGGAACGCCGATTCAGAAAGGGCCGGAGACGATCAAGCTCCAAACGGTGCTGGTGAACACGCCCGTAACGGTGAGAAACGAAAAGGGCGAAATGGTGCATAGCCTGGAGGAATCCGATTTCCGGATCAGCGATAACGGGGCGGTGCAAAAGATCACTCATTTCAATCTAGGGGGAGACCCGATCTCGCTAGTGGTGGTGGTGGAAATGAGCTCGCGAATCTCTCCGATATTGCCGCAGATTCGCAAGTCGGGGATTCTGATTTCGCAAACCGTGACCGGACCGACGGGAGAGGGCGCGGTGGTGGGATTCGACGACCGGGTAAACACACTGCTGGATTTCACCAGCAGCCCGGACGCGATGGAAAGGGTGATGTCCGGATTGCCGGTTGGAACGCCGGGGACAAGGTTGTTTGATGCGATGTCGAAGGCCGTGGAACTGTTAAGCGCGCGGCCGGAAGTTTCGGAGACCGAACTGGGCCACCGCCGAGTGATGCTGGTGATTGCGGAAGCGCACGATTCGGGGAGCGAGGAAAAGCTGGGGGAAGTGCTGCGGAGAGCGCAGTTGGCGAACATAACGATTTACGCGGTTGGCATCTCGGGCATGAAAGCGGACTTGAAACGAAAGCCGGAGCAGAAGTCGCCGCCACGCGCGACGCCGGAAGGGACGTTTGGCACGCCGCCTCCTCCGGGCACGATTCAGACGCCGACGACGGACGACAATGCGAATGCCCAGGCGCCCAGCATTTTGGCGCTGGCGGTTTGGGCCGTGAGTCACGCGAAGGATCAGGTGACGGCGCATCAACTGGAGATCGCGGCGGCAGCGACGGGCGGGCTGCATGCCTCCGCGTGGAAAGACCGGACGATCGAGAGGGTGATCGATGAAATGGGCGGAGAGCTGCACGCGCAGTACACGCTGACCTATACGCCCAGCGGTGAGAACACCGGCGGGTATCATCAAATCAGCGTGACGGTATCGAACGAGAAGGAACGCGGATTGAAGGTGCGGGCCCGGCCGGGATATTACCTGGGGGTGCCGGAGATTTAGAATTGCTGGGGCCGACTGCTGGGCTCTGCGATGTTTTGGGTGACAAAGTTGAGGGAGCAAAAGCGGTGGCAGAGCCACCGCACTCCAAAAAAGGCGCGGGCTGATTGATGAAAGAGGAGGATCACAATTTCGTGATTCGGCTGGCGACGACGGAGGATATTCCGGCGTTGCGGGAGTTGATTGACCAGTCGGTGCGGGTGTTGCAGCGAGAGGATTATTCCGCGGAGCAATTGGATGCGGCGTTGGGGACTGCGTATGGCGTGGACACGCAACTGATCGCGGATGAGACGTACTACGCCGTGGAGGCGATCAGCGAGACTGGCGAAAAAGTTCTGGCGGCCTGCGGCGGGTGGAGCATGCGCAAGACGCTGTACGGTAGCGACCACGGACCTTATCGCGACAATGCGCTGCTGGATCCGGCGAGCGATGCGGCGAAGATTCGGGCGTTTTTTGTGCATCCGGATTGGACGCGGCGCGGGATTGCGAGCTTGATTCTGAAAACCTGTGAGGATGCGGCTTATGCGCGCGGGTTCCGGCGGTTTGAAATGGGCGCGACGCTGACGGGAGTGCCGATGTACGCGGCACGAGGTTACGCGAAGGGCGAGCAGATTGAAGTGCCGTTGCCGAATGGGCTGTCGCTGACGGTGGTGCGGATGGGGAAGACGGTGGTGTAGCAGGTCTCAGCAGTTCAAAAAGTAAATCAAAAAAAGCTAAAGGCGCCCGCCTCGGAAGGCGGCCGCTACATTGCTGTTCTGGGCCACCTGAAGGTGGCCGCTACGCGAGTTGGTGCCAGAAGGCGGCTTCGCGGGAAGCGAGGAGGGCGTCTTTGCGGGCGTTCCAGCGGAGAAAATGCGGGGTGCGGGTGTGCGCGGTGTGGTCTTCGCGGGCTCCCCAGACTTCATGGAGAAGGAAAGCGCCGGGCTGCTCGGGGCAACCATGAAGATCGAACCGCAGGCAGCCCTGTTCCTTGCGCGAGGGCGCGATGAGAGCGCGGAGTTCGGCTTCGAGAAGGATGTGCTGACCTTCCTTGGCGCGGAGGGTGACGACGAGGGTGACAGCGTTTTTCGGGAGTTTGGTGAACGTGGCGCCGCTGGAGCCGCGCCGGGTGGACCGCCGGGAGGATTTGCGGGATTTGGATTTCGGCATGTCGGCGGCGATTGTACTCCAAACAGGTCGAATGGCAAGGGGAGTCGGAAACGTGGGGAATTACCTGGTGGAGATTTGCGCGCCGGGCCGCGGAACCGACCTGAAGGTCGGCCACTACAAAACCGGGGATGGCCCGCCTCAGAAGGCGGGGCCACTTGAAAGTGGCCCCTACTTTTGGTCGGCGTCCTTGCGGCCGGCGTTGAGGCTGTCGAAGTTCAAGAGAGTGTTGAGGACCAGGGAGTAGGTGTTTTCGGTTTCGCCACGATAGACGGGGTTGATGGAAAACAGGACTACGTGGCCTGCGCCGTTCGGAACGTCAAGGACGGCGGGGTGCTGGGCGATTTCGTTTCCGTTCTGGACGAGGCCGGAGATGAGCAGGTCTTTGGCGTCGGCGTAGCGAAGAATGACGCGCGCGCGGTTGGCGGGTGGGATGACGCGCGGATTGTTGAAGCTTTGGTCGTTGGTTGGCTGGGGAGCTTCCCAGAGTTCCTTCTCCGGCTCGTCGGGAATTTCGGAGGCGGGGCGGCCGACAACAAAATCAGGATCGTCCTTGGTGCCGCGTCCCGTGGGGCGTGAAGTCATCGTCGGGCCGAGGTGACGGCGGCGGCCGCCAATGATGTTGGTAATGGAAAAAATCGGGCCATCGTCGCAGTAAGCGGAGACTCTTTCATCGTAGCCATAGGCGATGGGGCTGGCAGCGTCAACGAGGCGCGTGCCGACGATGGAGCCAACGATTTTCATTTTTTCGGAATTGCTGAAACTGACGCCGTTGGCCATACCCGTGGCGATGGCGAATTGCGAGGTGTCCAGCGCGGTTAGCAGGACGCCGCCGTTGCGGACAAAGCCTTGTAGATTGGCAAGTCCGTCCCAGCCGAGGCCGGGACGCATGTCGGGCGTGGAATCATTCTTGCCAACGAGGTTGGGCGTTTCGGGCGTGTTCATCCACGGAAGAGGATTGCCCCAAGACGTCGGTGTGCCTTGCACGATGAGGTTGGAGTTGGCATTGCCGGTGACGGGCGGAAACAGGATTACGTCGTACCTGGAGTTCAGGTCTGGGATTTTGGCGAGCGCTTGCGTGCTCATGTAGTCGTAGGGGATTTGCAGGTTGTCGAGCGCGAGGCGCCACCAGCCTTCGGATTGCGTGCTGATCCAGGTGTGGACGTAGGCGATGCGCGGGGCGCGGACGGGATGTGTTTTGACGCCGGGCGCAGTCGTTAAGGCAACAACCTGCAGGCCGAGAGATTTCGCGGCGGCGTCCAGATCGGAGCGGCTGACGCCGCGGATCAGAAATGTGCCGCGCGAGAATTTATGGCCGCTCGAGTCGAATGATTCCTCAGCAGCGTCGATGGTCGCGTCTTTCAGGCGATAGCGGAGTGAAGCGAGCGCTGGCTCGGCATGATTGTCGATCGCGAAGACGGAGCCTTCGCCGTGGACGCCGCCGAAGGGGCGGAGTTCGGTGACACGCTCCATCGGAACGGAGAGGACTTTGGAATCGGTGACGCGAGTGACCTGCACGCCGAAAAGTTCGCCGAAAGTCCAGCCAGTGTCGTCGTAGGGAGTGGTCTGCGGATCTTCAGGGCTCCAGTATTGGTAGTCGAGGAGCGCATCGGCTACGCGGGAATAGGGCTGATCCATGCGGATGACAAAGCTGCCGGCGGGAAAATCACGGGTGGTTGGCGCGGCGGGTTTTGGTTTTTCCTCGGGGTCGGCGGGCTTGGAAGATTTCTTTTCTTTCTTTACCGGGAGAGCCACCTGAAAAGCGCTGGTGGCGCGCGAAATCTCGACGTGTTGTTTGAACATGATGCGCAAGAGATCGGCTTGCACGCTGGCGCGAGGATCATCCGCGGGCAAAATGTAGGCGGCGGGACCTTCGGCTGAAGGCTTTTGGATGGAGCGCTTCCCTTTCAAATAAAAATTCTTGAGGAACAGGCGCTTGTTCTCGTTGAAAAAGTGGAGCGAAGTGAGCAGGCCCGTTTCTTCGTAATTGTTGTTGTTGCGCTGCGACCAGAGGGCTTTGGGAAACGGCGGGTTGGGCTTGAACCAGGTGCGCGCGTATTCGTCAGGCTGCAAGGTGCGTTCGCGCGTGTCGGCGCCGGCGTTGCCGAAGGTTTCATAGAGACGGCTGATGCCGTTGTGCATCGCCCCGAGAAACATCAGATAGCCGGGCGACCAGGTGTCAAAATCGCCGTGGGTGAAGACGCCGGGCATGCCGAACCGGGTCATGTCGGCGACGTTACGCGCGCCGATCATTTGCCATTCGTCCACGAGGATGGGATCGACCCAGGCGTTGTAGGGGCCGTCGCCGACGGTGTTGTCGTAAAGATAGGGGACGGATTCGTGGAGGTCGTGAAGCACTTGAGCGTTCCAGGCGAGATATGTATTCAGGACGTTTTGTGTGAGTTTGAGCGTCATGCCCATGGCGTCGCGGTTGTTGTCGTGGGCGACGTATTTGCCCCAGTAGATCAGCGGCGGGTAGAAGTCTTTCGGATGGGCGAGATGCCATTTGTAGAGATCGACCATGCGGTCGCGGCCGTCCACTTCGACGACGGGGGTAATCAGGGTGATTACGCCGTCGCGGATTTCGCGGACGTAGGGGCTTTCGTCGACGGCGAGGCGGTAGGCCAATTCCATCAATGCGGTGGGCGCACCGGTTTCGGGCGAGTGAATTGTTCCGGTGATGTAGTAGACGGGCACGGATTCGGCGACGAGTTTGTCGGCTTCGGCATCGTCGAGGTGGATGGTGCGCGGGTCGGCGAGTTTTGCGAGGCGCTGGCGGTTCTGCTCGAGGTTTTTCAGGTTGGATTCGGAGGAGATTGCCACGGCGATCATTTCGCGGCCTTCTTCGGTGGTGCCTATGGAGACGACTTTCACGCGCGGCGTGGCTTTCTCGAGCAGGCGCATGTACTTGTACACGTCTTCGGCGTAGGGAAGGATGCCGGGAGCGCCTGCCACGTCGCCGAGGACGACTTCGGGCGTGGGAACTGTTTTGCTGGCCGGGAGATAGTCGACGAGAGGCGAGGAGAAGTAGGGCGCGGTGGTGTATTTGCGGATTTTGGCGGTGTAGGCCTCGTCGATGGGCTGCTTGGGGTCGCGCGTGGGGGATGTTTCGCCGTCGGCCAGGGCGATACTGCCAGTGGTGAGCGCAATGACGGACAGCAGAATAAGTCCCAGGAAGGATTTGCGGGGCATGAGAGCTCCTTGATGAATGTGAACGCGAAAGTTTAACTCAGGATTGGGTGGGGAAGGAAATGCGGTACGTGGTGAACAATTAAGAACGAAGAAAAAGACTCAACACAGAGTGCGCAGAGGAAGAGCACAGAGGTCACAGAGAAGAGGCGGGTTACGTTATGGGGTTCGGAGAAAAGTCAGGCAGACCGGGCTGGGGACGCCTTCGGTGATTGAGATCTGCGAGAGAGCGCCCGTTTCTGGATTGATGCGGAAGACCACGATGGAATTGGAGTTCTGATTTTCGGCCAGAAGGAAGTTGCCTGTGGGATCGATGGCGAAGTGACGCGGTTCCTTGCCTCCGGTGGGGAAAATGCCGGCGGAACGCAACGTGCCTGCCGCGGAATCGACGGCGAAGACGGCTATTGAGTCGGGTCCGCGATTGGAAGCAAACAGCCATTTTCCATTTGGGTGGAGAACAAGTTCAGCGGCTTCGCTGCGGCCGGAAAAACCCGGAGGCAGGGTTGAAATTTGCTGGATTGAGCGCCATGTCTCTTGGGGAACGTCGTTGAATACTGTAACTGTGGACTGCAGCTCGCCAAGGACATACATGAACTTACCGCTTTTCGATAGGGCGACATGGCGCGGCCCAGTGCCGGGGGCCAACTTAGGTGACGAATCGAAAACAAAATTTGCCGGCTCGCTACGCCGGCGGAGCGGCCCGAATAATGTTCCATTGGTTGCATGGAATGAGTAATCCAGGATGCGGTCGAGGCCGAGGTCGGCGACGAAAACGAGGCGACTGTCGCCGGAAGGTTCGACCCAGTGGGCGTGGGGGCCTTCCTGGCGCTCTTTGTTTGGGCCGAGTTTGCCAATGTCTTTGACTGCGGCAGTGTGTTCACCAAGTTTGCCGTCGGGGAGGATTGGGAAGACGACTACGTTGCCGGAAGTGTAGTTGGCGGCGAAGAGGTATTTGCCGGCTTTGTCGAGGGAGAGATGGCAGGGATCTTCGCCGAGAGCCGGAAGTTGGTTGAGGAGTGTGAGCTTGGCGGAATTTGCGTCGATGGAGAAGGCGCTGATCGCGCTCTGCTTGCCGGATTCGTTGGCGGCGTAGGCCCATTTGCCGTTGGGATGGATTACGACCCAGGAGGGATTGGAGGTTTCCGCGGCCAGGCCGCGTGGAGTGAGTTTTCCTGTCGAGGCGTCGAATTCGTAGGCATAGATGCCTTTGCTGTCCGTTTTGTCGGTGTAGGTGCCGACGAATACGAGGAATTTTTGATTAGGTGTTTGCGGAACGGCTGGCAGAGTTGCCAGCAAACACAGGAAAAAGCAAACAAACCAGCGGCTCGTGATTTTCATGGGCTTGTAGTGTAGCGCAGCAATGACCGCAGAAGGAAAAGGGGATTTAACGCAGAGGTCACGGAGATCGGAGCGCAGAGAAGAGTACAGACAAGAGTGTCTGTGCCACGACCAATTGATTGTGATTTGCCTTACGCCGGAAGAGCGCTGGCATAAAAGCCAGCGCTACAGGCAGATGCGTTTACTTCTTCTCTTCGGTTTCTTCTTCCTGGAGGACGGCGGCGGCGGCTACGGAGTCATCGCCGTCGAGGCGGAGGAGGCGGACGCCCTGGGTGGAGCGGCCAGCCTCGCGGATTTCGTTGGCGTGGACGCGGATGACTTTGCCGTGTTCGGTGATGATCATCACGTCGGACTCTTCGGTGACCTGAAGAGTGGAGACGACGGAGCCGTTGCGGTCGGTGGTCTTCATGTTGACGACGCCCTTGCCGCCGCGCGAGGTGATGCGGTATTCGGCGAGAGCGGTGCGCTTGCCGTAGCCTTTTTCGGCGACGGTGAGCATTAGCGTGGTGAGCGAATCCTTGATGTCCTCGTTTTCGAGTTCCTCGAGGTTCTGGGTGGTCTTGTTGCGTTCCTTGGCGATGATCACGAAGTCGGGTTGGACCGCGTCCATGCTGACGACATAATCGCCCTTGGCGAGGTCC
>DASSGS010000033.1:0-34953 GCA_035693365.1 Candidatus Acidiferrum sp.
AAGCCGCTGGCGACGACGCGGTCGATGACATGCTGAATCTGTTCTTCGGTTGCGCCTTCTTGCATTACGATGACCATGGCTGATTCCTCATTCTCAAGAATTTCTGGTTATACCATTGCCCGTTGCTGCGCGGCAGCCGGGTGGCCGGCGGCCCGCCTCGGAAGGCGGGCCCTACAAAAATTATTTTGTGTCTTTCTCTTCACCTGTCGGATCGCCATGCATCGCGACGCGTTCGGCGCTGCGCGCTTCGTCAATGATGCGTTCGAAGAGACGGCGAATCGCAGCGTTCGTCAGCGGACCGCGGTTGTTTCGCGCCGCGTTCGATAGAACTTCGTTCTCCCGCGCCGGCTGGTAAATCGGCATGCCCGCTGCCTGTTTCAGCCGCCCGATTTCCAGCGCACACTGGGAACGCTCGTTGAGAAGTTCGACCAGCTTTTTGTCGATCTCATCCATGCGCTGCCGCCAGTCGGAGATGTTCATATCGTGGCCTCTCGCCGGGAGAGTCCGCGGCGGCCCGCCTCTTTCAACAACTGGATGCGATCAAGCAATGCTGCCGAAGCGGCTTCTACCGTGGAAGCTTTTTCAATCTCAGAGACCAGAGCTGAACCCACGACCGCGGCATCCGCCAGCCCACCCAACACAGAAACGTGGCCAGGCAGCGAAATACCGAAGCCGACCGCAACGGGCAACTCCGTAAACTGGCGAACGCGCCGCAACAAGCCGGGGAGATCGTCAGGCAGAGAATCTTTGGCGCCGGTTACCCCGGTGCGGGAAATGAGGTAGAGAAAGCCGGAGGAGCAGGCCGAAATTTTCCGCAGACGCTCATCATCGGAGGTTGGCGCCGCAAGAAAAATTGTATCGAGATTCTGCGCGTGGACAATCCGGCGATACTCCACAGACTCTTCCGGCGTGAGATCGGTGACCAGCACGCCGTCGGCTCCAGCTTGAACCGCTGCGGTCGCGAACTTCTGAAGTCCCATCTGTAGAATTGGATTGAAGTAAGTGAAGAGAACCAGCGGCACCTGGCTGGTCTGCCGAATCCTGCGCACCAGTTCGAGCACGCCGGCAAGGGATGCGCCAGCTTTCAAAGCTCGCTCCGAGGCGCGCTGAATTGTAGGCCCGTCGGCCACAGGATCGCTGAACGGAACACCAAGCTCGATCACGTCGGCGCCAGCATCCGCCAGCGCAAGCACGAATCTGTGCGTCGCATCGAGCGACGGGTCTCCCGCCGTAATGTAGGCGACGATGCCAAGTTCCCTGGCGGCGCGCAATTCCGCGAAGCGCTTTGAGATACGGGTCGAGTTTTGAGGCGCATTGGTCATTGGAGTTGGCAGCCTAAAGCAGACGCGTATAGGTGTCCATGTCCTTGTCGCCGCGGCCGGAGAGGTTGAGGATCACCAGGTCGCTGGACTTGAACTGCGGCAATCGTTCGATCAGGCCCGCGATGGCGTGCGCGGATTCAAGGGCGGGAATAATCCCTTCGGTGCGTGAAAGCAGCTTCGCCGCTTCGAGCGCGGCCTGATCATCCACCGCGGCATATTCTGCGCGATGCTGGTCGGCAAGCCACGCGTGTTCCGGCCCGATGGCCGGATAATCAAGGCCGGCGGAAATGGAATGAGTGGCGGCAATCTGGCCGTCCTCGTTCTGCAAAACGTAGGTATAGGTGCCCTGCAGCACGCCGGGGCGCGCGCCGGTGAATCCCTGATGCGCGGCGAGGCGCGCCGCGTGTTCGCCCAATCCATTGCCGCGGCCACCGGCTTCGATGCCGACCATTTTCACATCGGCGTCTTTCAAGAATTCGTAAAACAACCCGATGGAATTGGAGCCGCCACCGACGCAGGCATAAAGATGCGTAGGCAATCGCTTTTCGGCGGCCAGAATCTGTTGGCGCGCTTCCCGGCCGATGACCGCCTGGAAATCACGCACCATCGTCGGGTAGGGATGGGCGCCGAGGACGGAACCGAGCAGATAATGCGAGTCCCGGACATTGGTGACCCAATCGCGCATGGCTTCGTTGATGGCATCTTTCAGCGTCTTGCTGCCGGACTCCACGCCGATCACTTCCGCGCCCAGCATGCGCATCCGCGCAACGTTCAGCGCCTGGCGCGCCATGTCTTCCGTGCCCATGTAAACGGTGCACCGCAAGCCAAGATGTGCGCCGACCGTGGCCGACGCAACGCCGTGCTGGCCTGCGCCGGTTTCGGCGATGATCCGCGGCTTGCCCATCTTCACGGCGAGCAATCCTTGGCCAATGGCATTGTTAATTTTGTGCGCGCCGGTGTGCAGGAGATCTTCGCGCTTCAAATAAATCCGCGGCCCGCCAAGTTTTGCCGTCAGCCGCGAGGCAAACTGTAGAGGCGTGGGGCGCCCAGCAAAATTCTTGAGCAGGTTTTGGAATTCGGCCTGGAATTCAGAGTCGGTTTTCGCTGCCTCGTACGCCCGTTCCAGTTCATAGAGCGGCACCATCAGCGTTTCGGGAACGTAGCGGCCGCCATAGGGACCGAAACGCCCCGGCACAGCGGCAGGTATGGTGAGCTGGCTGGTCATGGTCTAGCCTTTTATTGTACTTCGAGTCGGCCCTCTCGCGCTTTTGGCAGCCGGAAAAACCAGCCGCTACGGGCAGAGTTGCTGATTGGCGCGGGCAACAGCTTCAATAAACGCGCGAAGTTTCCCGGGATCTTTTTTCCCGGGCTTCGCTTCCACGCCGCTGGTCACATCCACGGCATACGGGCGAACGGCAAGAATCGCCTCGGCAACATTTTTCGGCGTCAGTCCGCCTGCAAGCAGAATACGATTAGATTTCGCGGCGGTCTGCGCCAGCGTCCAGTCGGCGGCGCGTCCCGTGCCGCCATATTTGCCGGAGTGCGGCGCATCCACCAGGAACGCGGTGACTCCACGATACTTGGCAAACGGCGGCAGCGCGCTTCCCTTCCCAAGATGCAGCGCCTTGATCACGGGAACTTTCTTCGCAATCTCACCAGCGAGTTTCGGCGACTCATCGCCATGCAGTTGAGCCGCGGCAAGGCCCAGCGCTTTCGCGAGGCTGGCAGTCGGCACCGCCTGCCAGTTCACGAATACACCGATGGCGGCGACGAACGGCGGTAATTTCGCGATGATTTTGCTGGCCGCAAACGGCGAAATGCAGCGCGGGCTTTTCTCGTAAAAATTCAGTCCGATGGCGTCCGCGCCAAGCTCGGAGGCGAGCAGCGCGTCCTCGACGTTCGTGATGCCGCAGATTTTGACGCGGACCATGGAGAATTATCCCCCGGAAGCGGGCGGAACAAGCAGCGCGCGCAACGCGGCGCCCGGGTCGGGCGAGAGCATCAGGTGCTCGCCGATGAGAAACGCGTCAAAGCCCGCGGCACGCAGCCTCCTCAAATCGTCGTGAGAACGCAATCCGGACTCGGCGACCGCGACGCACTCATCGGGTATCTGCTCGATCAGTTCGAACGAAGTTTCCATGCGCACGGTGAGCGTCTTGAGATCACGATTGTTGACGCCAACGATGCGAGTTCCGGCTGTCAGTGCGCGGTCCAATTCTTCGCGCGTATGGACTTCGACTATCGGTTCCATTCCCAATTCACGCCCAAGCGCGATGAGCTCCCGAAGTTGCCCATCCGCAAGCGCGGCAACGATCAGCAGAAAACTGTCGGCGTCGTTCGCGCGCGACTCCCAAATCTGCCAGGGATCAAAAATGAAATCCTTGCGCAGAACGGGCAGGGCAATTTCCTTGCGCGCATCGCGCAGATTCTTCAGCGAGCCACGAAAAAACTCACCTTCCGTCAGTACGGAAAGCGCCGCGGCGCCCGCAGTTTCCAGCGCCTTTCCCAGCCCCGGCGCATCAAATGGATCGCGGATGATTCCTCGCGACGGTGAAGCGGGTTTCAGCTCGGCGAGGATATTGATGGCATCGCGAGAGAGTGCGGCGGCGAAATTGCGCACCGGCGGAGCGGCTTTTACCCCGTACTTCAGCGCCGTTTCCGGCAACACGCGCTTGCGGTGGTCCACCTCCGCGCGGCGCGCCTCCAGAATGCGGTCGAGGACGGTGCCGGTGTTGGCATGAGCGTTCATCGGGTTGAACTTGTATGCTAGGGAGTGTGGGCAAGCGTGTCAAATCAGGCTGCTGGCGGAGGTTTGCGGGTCGTGTGGCCTGGGCGCACGCTCTTGGCCAAATGAAAGTGGCCGCTACGATGACTTTTGGGAGAACGGATGAGCTATAAGGCCAAATACGGGGCATTGCTGGACGCCATCATGAATGAAGCAGACTCAATCGCGATGAGCTATTTCCGCGGCGGGGCGATGGGAACAGAGCGCAAACTCGATGGAACCGTGGTGACACAAGCTGACAAGCGCATCGAGCAGATGGCCATCGCCAAAGTCCAGGCGAGCGGTTTGCCAATCGACGTGGTGGGCGAAGAGACCAGCGGCGAAACGCCAAACGGCCCGGCAACGAACGGCCGGGCCCGGATGATCATCGATCCCATCGACGGCACCGAAGAATTTACGCGCGGCATTCCCACGTTCGGCACACTGATTGGCATCGAGGAGAACGCGGAAATCGTGGCTGGGATGGTGAGCGCGCCCGCACTGGAAAAAGGGTCACGCTGGTGGGCGTATCGCGGCGAAGGAGCCTGGCGCGGGGCGCAGCGGCTTCGCGTCTCGCAGGTACAAAACCTTTCAGAGTCCATGATCTTCACCACCGGAACGGGGCCGAGAAAAGACGCCCAGGCGCGGGAACGCATGCGCCGGTTGGCCGACGCCGCGCGCAACAGCCGCTCGATGGGCGGATTCTGGCAGCACATGCTGGTCGCGGAAGGGGCGGTGGAGTGCGCCGTGGACTGGATTTCGAAGCCGTGGGACCTTTCGCCGCTGGGCATCATCGTGGAAGAGGCCGGCGGGAAATCCACCACTGTCGAAGGCGAGCGGACAATTTACAAAGGCCGGTTCGTGAGCACCAATGGACTGCTGCATGAAGCAGTACTGAAGTTTTTGGGGTGAAGTGGAAAATGATTCGCGTAAAGCGCGTCTACGAGAAACCCGCGAAGGAAGACGGCTTCCGTCTGTTGGTAGACCGCCTGTGGCCGAGCGGGCTGACCAAAGAGCGCGCCGCAGCGGATCAGTGGATGAAAGAGATCGCGCCGAGCGACGCGCTGCGAAAGTGGTTTGGCCACGAAGCGGAGAAATGGCCGGAGTTCGAGAAGCGCTACCGCAAGGAACTCGCGGCGAAAAAAGATTTGCTCGGCAAAATTCGCGAATTGGAATCCGAGCACAAGGTCGTGACGCTGCTGTATGGAAGAAACGACGAAAAACAGAACCAGGCGGTGGTTCTGGCGGACCTTCTGAAGAGGAAAAGTTGAACGCGCAAGCCGCGCTGAAAATCATCAGCGAAGAAGTCTGCGCCTGCCGCAGGTGTCCGCGCCTGGTGAAATACCGCGAAAAAGTGGCGAAGGAGAAGCGGCGCGCATTCCGCGAGTGGACGTATTGGGGACGGGGAGTTCCAGGCTTCGGCGATCCTCGAGCCCACTTGTTCATCCTCGGCCTTGCTCCCGCCGCGCATGGAGCCAATCGCACGGGCCGCGTTTTCACCGGCGACCGCTCCGGCGATTTTCTTTACAAGGCTTTGCATAAGGCGGGATTTGCGAACCAGCCCACTTCCCTGCAGAAAGACGATGGCTTGCTTTTGAACAACGCATACATCGCAGCGGCGGTGCGTTGCGCGCCTCCCGCGAACAAGCCTTTGCCCGGCGAGATTCTCCACTGTCGCGAATATCTAGAACGTGAACTAGAAATTCTGCATCCGCGCGCCGTTCTGGCGTTGGGCAAGATTGGCTGGGATGCATACCTGGAGATTCTCAAGCAACGCGGACAAATCGCCTCGCGCGCCGTGTACCGCTTTTCCCACGGTGCGGAATTTGATTTCGCCGATGGGCTGCCGCGGCTCTTCGGCGTTTACCACCCAAGCCAGCAAAACACCCAGACCGGCCGCCTAACCGAAAGCATGTATGCCACTGTTCTAAAGCGTATCCACGCTTTTCTGGCCACCGCCTAGACCTGGTGGTCCATGCAAGCTTGGTCTGACAGTCCTGGCGGCCAGAATTGGCACAGATTTTGGCCCTCCATATTGCTGACTGCTTAACCACTGTATTTTCAGTCTGATAGCTGAGCACTTCATGAAGCCGCTTGGCCCCACGGCTGCTCTCCCTAACCCTGAATCCGATTCAGGAGGTTGGGCCATGAACACTCATTCAAACCGGTTTCTGATCGCGAACGTGCTCGGCGCTGTTTTCGCATTCGCCATCGCCGCAAACGTCCGCGCCCAAGAGGCCCCGGTCATCAGCCGTGACGAACTTCAGACCGACACAGCAACACTGCGCGCCAACACGCATGCCGCCGACGGCGAACGCCACGGCTTGCCTGTAGAGACGTTCGCGGTCGTGCCGGGTACGCGCTTTCTGGTGAGCCTCGAAAGCGATCTCAACACGAAGGAGGTGCACAAGAATCAAGGGTTCCGCGTGCGCACACTCGAGCCTCTCGAAGCCGGACAAGGCAATTATCTGCCGTCCGGAGCCGTAATCGCCGGCCACGTCAGCCGCGTCGATCCAGCGGGAACCACAGGCCGCGCGAAAATCTGGCTCACCTTCGATGAAATTCAGACGCGTTTCGGCAGACTTCCAATCGTCGCCGAAGTGGCTTCCGTGCCGGGCGACCACAGCATCAAGGCCGGCGCGCTGCAGGAAGGCGTGATTGAAGGCCGCAGCAGCACTCAGAAAGACGCCGCGCAAGCCGCAGCCGCCGGGGCCGCCATGGGCGCGATGCACGGCGTGAAGGATAAGAACAAGAAAGAAGCCGCGGAAGGCGCAGCCCTTGGGGCGCTCGCGGCCTATCTGGTGGAAGCCGGCCGCGGCCAGGAAATCGAGCTGCCTAAAGGTGCAAAGCTGGAATTAGAATTGGAGCGCGCTCTCTATTTAGTGCGAGAGTAGAACCCAACGGACCCCGGGTCCACCCATACAGCAGACAACCCAATCACCGGCCTCCTGTAGCCGCTTGGCAAGCGAGTGAGTGCTTGTTACAGTCGAATCACCCACCCTGAGTGCGACAATACAGCTGTGGTGTGAGGAGACGAGGCACAGGCGCATGGGCGACGAAAGCAAAGCGGTACGCACGGTGGAAACCGGCGAACACAAAGACCGCATCCTGATCGTCGAGGATGAGGACAACGCACGCAAAGGTTACGAACAGCTCCTGCAACGCTGGGGATACGAAGTTCTGGGCGTGAACACGGCCGAGGACGCCCTGGCAAAATTTTCCAACTTTCAACCAGACACGCTGATCGCCGACGTGGAACTGCCGGGCATGAACGGCCTGGACCTGTTGAAGCAATTGGGCGAAGAGATCCACGACGTTCCGGCAATCATCATCACCGGCAAGGGCAGCGAAGAACGAGCGGTAGCCGCGATCGAATCCGGCGCGTTCTGGTATATCGAAAAGCCGTTGAAAGGGCCGGTGCTGCGGGCGTTGCTGGACCGCGCCTTAAGCAAAGCGCACGATGCGCGAAACCTGGTGGTTTTGCAGCGGCAATTGCGAGAAGCCGGCCGCCTCGGCGACATTGTAGGCAATTCCAAGCCCATGCAGGAAGTGATGCGCATCATCGAAATGGCCGCGCCAAGTTCGGCGTCGGTTCTGATTACGGGCGAAACCGGCTCCGGAAAAGAGATCGTGGCGCGCACGATTCACAAACTTTCCCCGCGGGCGGCCGGCCCGTTTGTCGCCATCAACTGCTCCGCGATTCCCGAAACGCTGATGGAAAGCGAGATTTTCGGCCACGAGCGCGGCGCATTCACCGGAGCTGCAGAACGCCGCATCGGCTGCTTCGAACTGGCCGACGGCGGCACTCTGCTATTGGACGAAATCGGCGAAATGCCCGCGCCGACACAAGCGAAACTCTTGCGCGTGCTGGAAGACCGCAAGGTCCGGCGGCTTGGCAGCAAAACAGAAACGCCGGTGGACGTTCGCGTCCTCGCGGCAACCAATAAGGACCCAGAACAGTCCGTCGCCAACGGCGGCATGCGCCAGGACCTCTATTTCCGCCTGAATGTGTTTCACATCCACCTGCCGCCGCTGCGCGATCATAAGGACGACATCCCGCTGCTCTCCGAACACATTTTGCGCGACATCAACGCCAAACACGGCAAAAGCGTTCGCGGCATCGGCGCCGAAGTGTTGGACATTTTCATGAGCCACACCTGGCCCGGAAATATCCGCGAACTGCGCAACGTGCTGGAGCGCGCCGCGATCATGTCCGAGAAGGATTTGATTTCGCGCAGTTCCCTGCCCGGCGAGTTTGGCAAAGTTGCGAGCAAGGGTCCCAGCGATTTATCCTCCATCAAATTCCCCGTGGGCACCACGGTGGATGCGATGGAGCGCGAACTGATTCTGCAAACGCTGCAGGCCACCGGCAACAACAAGACCCGCGCGGCAGAGTTGCTTGGCGTCAGCCTGAAGACCCTGCACAACAAGCTAAAGGAATACGGCAGCGAGAAAACAGAAACGGAGTCCTAGCACGGTATGCAGCTCGGGCTGCGGGCAAAACTGACGATGATCATGACGGGGCTGGTGCTCCTGTCCACCGCAGTGCTGTCGCTGGTCTTTTCGGAACTTCTGCTGCAGCAGGTTCTGCACGACACGGACAAACGCGCCGCGGAATTGTCTCGAGAAGTCTTCGATTCCGCCCGCCGCTCTCTGGAGGACGCCAAGACCCAGGGGTTGCGCCCGGCCTCCGAAGATCCCCAGGAAATCCACGATTACGTATCACACGCTTTTGAACTCAGCGATTCACTTGCGGCGAAGCTGCAATCCTCCACCGATTCGCCATCGATATACGAAGTGACCATCGTGGACAGGGACGGCGTCGCTCTCGTCTCCAGCGACTCGGCGCTGGTGGGAAAAACGGCGTTGCGCAGGCCGCCATTCTCTCAACTGGTGCAGAGCTCCTTCGTCCGGCAGGTGCGGGCGCTTGCCGAAAAGACCCGCATATACGAGGTGGATTATCCGTTCAAGCTGCGCGGAAATCCGTTTGGTGAAGTGCGCGTCGCCGTTTCCACCGCCCTCCTCTTCAGCGACGTCCGTCCGCGGCTGCAGCGGTGGGGCACAATCGCCCTGCTGGCGTTGGTGCTTTCCACGTTCCTGGCGGCGGTCGTCAGCGGCGCAGCGCTCGCCCCTATCCGCGACATCCTGGCCCAACTCGAACGCATTTCCGTGGGCGAGTACGACGCGCCCGCGGCATCCCCGAAGCAACCGGGCGAAAGCACCGATGAACTCGGCCTGGTCCGCGAGAAAATTCAGCAGGTCGGCCAGCAACTCCGCGGCGTCCACGAAATCTTCAGTTCCCTGCGCGAAAACATGAACTCCGTGATGGCCGGCCTGGAAGACGGCTTGCTTCTGTTCACGAAAGACGCGCGCGCGGTGATGGTCAGCCCGGCAGCCGAAAAATTCCTGGGGGCGCCAGCCGGGGATTTCCTGGGCCGGCTGGTGACGGATATCTTCCCGCCGGGGCATCCACTCTTCGAAGCGCTGCACCTTGACGGCAACCACCTGACCGAAGTGGCATCGGAAACCGAGGTGGATACTGCCGCGGGCCGCCGGCGCGTGGGCGTGAGTGTTCAGGAAATCCAGGGTGCCGGCGATCGCATGGGAGCGCTGATCACCTTGCGAGACCTCGACTCCATCGAAAGCATCAACACTCAGTTGCAGGTTAGCGAGCGTTTGGCAGCTGTAGGACGAATCACCGCGGGCGTGGCGCATGAAGTCAAGAATCCCCTGAATTCGATGCGGCTCTGGCTGGAAAATCTGAAGGAGTCGTTGCCCGCCGATGCGGATGGCGCGGCGCTCCAGGCCGTGAAGGTTCTGGACGTGGAGATTGACCGCCTCGACGCGGTGGTGAAGCGCTTCCTGGATTTTTCGCGCCCGATGGATGTGCGGCTGGAACCGACACAGCTTGCGGATTTGCTCCGCGAAGTGCTTGAAGTGGCGCAGCCGCAACTTCAGAAAGCCAATGTGCAGGTGGCGCGGCTCTTGCCGATCGGCATTCCGGAAGTTTTCGTGGACCGCGATTTATTGAAACAAGCGGTATTGAATCTGGTCTTGAACGCGGTTGAAGCCATGCCCACGGGCGGCCAACTGCAGTTGACGCTTAGCCGGCGCGGCGAAATGGCGGAAATCACCGTGGGCGACACCGGAAAAGGAATTCCCACCGAGGACAAGCAAAAAGTGTTTCAACTTTTTTTTACAACGCGGCCGGGCGGAAGCGGCATCGGACTTGCCAGCACCTTCCGAATTGTGCAGCTTCACAATGGTTCGATAAACTTTACTTCGGAGGTTGGCCGCGGAACGACATTTCGAATTGAGTTGCCGCTAGCCGCTTAAGCATGCAGATCATCCCCGCCCTGATTCAAACGAACAATCGTTCGTCGAAAAAATTCCTGCTGCTGGCCTGCGTCTGCGCACTGGCCTGCGGTGGTTGCGTGCCGAAAAAACGCCCCGGCTTTCCCACGAGCCAGCTTGCGATGGCGCGTCCGGTCGTGCCGCCACCCCTGGAAGTCAGTCTGACAAATCCACCCGATATTCCTTTCGAAATGGGCCTCGTGCCGCGACTTGTCGTTCCGCGCGGAGCGCCGCCCAGGCCGCACGTCGCCGCTGCTCAGGCGCCCGGTCCCGCGGCCACTGAAAAGCCGCGCGAGCCCATCATTGCGCCGGAACTCAGTGATGAGCAGTTGTCAGCGGCGATAGCCGCCACGGAGCAGAGCTTGATCGTGGCGGAAAAAAATCTCGGCCTCGCCCAGGGCAGGAGGCTGAACGCTGCGCAACAGGATCTGGTCTCCAAAATACGCGGCTTTGTGGAGAGCGCACGGGAAGCGATGAAAGAAAACGATTGGCAACGCGCCCGCACCCACGCCCAAAAGGCCGAAGTCCTTTCGAAAGAATTTGCGCCCAATCCGTGAGTGCGGTCCCCAAGCAAGTTTTCCCGGCGCGCGTTGCGCTAGAATAAACCGATGAAATCCTACGATGCCGTGGTGGCCGGCGGTGGCGTGATCGGCGCGTCCATCGCGTTCGAGTTGGCCTCTGCAGGTCTGCGCGTCGCCATTTTCGACGCCCAGGAACCCGGCCGCGAAGCTTCCTGGGCCAGCGCCGGTATGATTTCTCCGGCACCGGAAAATTCGGCGATGGCTTCCCTGCTGCCGATCAGCTTGGCGAGCGTGCGCCTCTATCCCGATTTCATCCAGCGGGTAGAAGAACTTTCCGGAAAATCTGTTGGCTATCGCCGGGATGGCGCGCTCGACCTTTTGCTGGATGAAACGGGGCAAAGCGAGATCGATGAAATTCTGGCGTTCCATCGAGGCGCGGGGTTGCGCGCCGAAGCGCTGAGCGGCCCCGAAGCGCGTGAACTAGAGCCCGCACTGAGCGCTGAGCTTCGCGCTGCCATCCACCGGCCCGACGAAGCTTCCCTCGACAACCGGTTGCTCACCCAGGCCACCCTCGAAGCCGCTCTACGCAAAGGCGTGGAAATTTTCCCCGGCACTGGCGCAACCGCGTTGTGGACCGCCGGCGGCACATGCAATGGGCTGCATTTCCAGAACGGCCGCGTGGAAGCCAAGTGGACCGTGATCGCCGCGGGTTGCTTCAGCGCCAGTATTGAAGGTGTCGCGGGCTACGCTCCGGTCACGCCGGCGAAAGGCCAGATGATGGGCCTGCGTTGCGACGCCGTAAATCTCAAAAAAGATTTGTGGCTCGGCCATTCGTACCTGGTCCCGCGGAACGATGGCAGAATCATCGCCGGCTCAACCGTGGAATATGAAGGCTTTGATCGCAATGTAACCGTTGCGGGGATGAAGAAAATCCTGACCGGCGCGATCTCGCTGGTGCCGGCTCTCGAATCCGCGCGCATTGAAGAAACCTGGGCGGGGTTGCGGCCAGACACGCCCGACCATCTTCCCATCCTCGGGCCAACGGATATGGAAGGCTTGATGATTGCCACCGGCCACTTTCGCAGCGGGATTCTGCTGACTCCGGTCACAGCGCGATTGATTCGCGAATGGGTAACAACCCAGAAGGTCAGCGAGGACTGGGCGCCCTTCAGCCCGATGCGCTTTCAGCCAGCGCGCCAAAGCCGCGGCGCCTGATTCCCTTTTCACTGATTGTTATTGTTGAACGGGCTGGACAATCACCGTGTGCGCTTCGCCTACATTCGTGTAGTGAACCTGCTCGGATTCCAACTGCAGGTCCCGCTCCAGCACCAGGTCCATTGAGGATCCACGCGGCAATTGCGCGTCCGGTCCCCGCGACAGCAGCACTGCCGCGAGTCCCGCAACCCCGCCAATGCCCGCGCCAATTCCCGCACCCTTGCCCCCGGCAGCAATCGCGCCGATGCCTGCACCCGTCGCCGTTGTCGTCGCAATTGTCCCCGCATCTTTGCCCTTGCCTCCGGGGCCGGTTATCTTCCCTTCGGAATCTGTCTTCGTTCCGCCGGCATCGCTGCTGTGCGGTTCGGCGTTCAGGTCCACCGTGTAGCCGTTAGGAAGAATCAGCGTGTTTAGCCGGATGCGAAGCTCTCCCTTGCCCTTTACGTGCCCGGGGCGTTTGGACTCGGTGACTTCCCCCCGCAAATAAGACCCGACGGGAATCACGACTTTGTTGTTCATGGTGACCGGAAATGAAGTCCGGAAATAAACCGAGTCGCCGGGCTTTGCTGAATTTGTCGAAATGCCATTCTCTAGCGTCACACCCAGACGAGTGCCGGCGGGCACGGTGATCATTTGCCCGTTTCCGGCGGGGCGTTGCGCAGGCACAAGGACGGGCCGCGCGGCAGGAGTCGGCGCATCGGTCTGCGGCCCTTCCGGGGCCTGCGCGAAGGCGTACCTCCCGCTCGAAAGAAAAATCAGCAAACTTGCCGAGACTAGTCCGATTTTCATTGGGCGCCTCCGCGTACATCGTCCGATGCCAGATTCTGACACAGAGATGCTCGCACGGTATTAGTTATTTTTCAGAGATATGAAGGAACACTTACTGAGCGCAACAACTATATTTTGAAAGTGCGAATCGGCAGGGCGCCGAATTCCTCGCTCGCCGCTTTGACCGGCACGCCAGACCCGCTTAATCTGGGAGCGAGGTGAGGAGGAAGCGGATGGCGAAACTGGCGCTGATTTACGGCATGAGGCTGCTGCCGGTGGACGACCTGGGAGAAGTGAAGGAAGCCACCGTGGTATTGAAGAGCGGGCGGACCGCGCGCGTGGCGATGCACCTGATCGAGGGCAGCAAGGAAGAGATCGAAGACACTTTCCGCCAGTCGATTGATGCGTTTTTCGAGATGTATCCGGAGATTTAGAGAAGTTTGCAGTTATAAGTACTAAGTTTTTAGTTTCAGAAAAAGCAAAAGCGTGACCTCGCGAGGTGGCCACCAGGGTTCTGACGATTTACTGAAAACTGAGAACTTAAAACTAAGAACTTGCAGTCGCTCCGCTCACCGATTCCCAAAATTCTCGGGATCCTCATTCGGGTCGCCGAGATTGTCGTTAATCAGCACGGTAGACTGCCCGGTGAGCTCAAACCGCTTGCGGCACTTGTAGCAGGCAACCAAATCTTCCAGCCGGACCATGTAGGAAGCCGCTTTCGCAAATTTGCGCCGATCTTCCTCGCCTGCGCCGCGCGGGAGTTCCTTCCGTTTGCGGCACACCTTCCAGCGCACCGGCGCTTCAAATTCGCCGCGGCAGCTGGGGCACACCAGTTTGACCTTGCGAATCTCTTCTTTTTCCGTATAAAAGCTTCGTTCGTCCATTAGTCCTCGACGGTCTTGCTGAGCGTTTCGTCCATTGTAACAAATTCGAGCCCCAAATCGCTCCAGCGCGGCAACCAGTACTCAAGCGCAGCGACGGTGCGGGCGCGGTCACCGTTCTGCTGCCGGTGATACCCGTCGTGCAGACAGAGAATGTCGCCGGTCAGCCCATCTCCATAAACCGCGCTTGTCGGCAATTTCCTGCGAGCGTGCTCTGCAATCGGATTCATACGTTCGATCAGCCATTCCGCCGGCTTCTCTCGCCAGTCGCCGGGGATCAAAGTCCACATCACGGTCTGCATTTTCTGGCTGTTTACAAACCCATTGAGCCACGGGCTGCGAAAGCCAAACGGCGGACGGAACCAGCGCGGCTCAATTCCCGTGGCCTTGTGAATCGAGTCGCCACATCGCTGCAATTCTTCCCTGGTTGTTCGCGGGCCGCACAAAAAGAGATTAGGATGCGTGTCGGTGTGATTGCCGAGGGCATGCCCCCTAGCCAGAATCTCTTTGGTTAGATCCGGACACTCGCGAACAAATTTCCCCACCATAAAAAATGTCGCCCGTGCGTTGTGCTTCGCCAGCAGGTCCAGCAACTTGGGCGTAATCGCAGGATTCGGCCCATCATCAAACGTAATCGCCAGTTTATTCGGAGTTCCCGTGCGGCAGATCGTCGGACCAAAAAGTTGCGCGCGCGGATACGCCGCTCCGTACACCGTCAAACCGACAATCCCCGCGGCAATCGCCGCGGACCCTTCGATCATCCATGAATTCATCGCCTGTATTCTGTCACGACAAGGGCGTCAACGCAGCAACTTGCGAACAGGGTGAAAGCCGCTATGCAGGCAAACCTTTTCGAGCTTTCAGGTCGTTGAGCAGACGTTCGACTTCGGTGTCGCGGTCGAGGCGATTGAGTTTTTCGGCCACGTCGTCTTGAAGCAGGTCGATTTCGGCGGAAGCGGTAGCCTCCGTGTGGTGCACGCGCTCCTTCAGGCGGTCAAACGTGGCGCTCTTCGAGCCTTCGCCGACGGCGACCTGCGCTTTGGCGGCCTTATCGAGCGCGATGCTGCGGCGGTGGCGCGCCATCAACACCTCGCGCTTTGATTTGGCTTCATCCAGCTTCTGTTCCAGCTTCACCAGCGCGTTTTTCAAGGTGTCCACCTGCGCTTTCTGGTCGTTCACCTGTTCCTGAAAGCTCTGCGCGAGCCGCAACGCCGTCTGGTAGCGGTCTAGCGCGGCGCGTGCCAAGTCATCCTGCGTTTTCTCCACCGCGACTTCCGCTTTGCGCATCCAGTCCTTGGCGGTGTCTTCCTGCTCATGAAGCTTCTTTTCCAGAATGTGCTGATCCGCAATGGATACGGCGACCTGCGTCTTGACCTGCAGGTATTGATTCTCCATGTCGAGAATCACCTGCTTGATCATTTTCTCCGGATCTTCCGCCCGATCGACCATGTCATTAAGATTGGCCCGAATTAGAGTACTTACGCGTTCTAAGAGTCCCATGGTGCTGCTCCTTTCTAATTTCTATTCGCACAACCTTGGACCACTCGCGATGGCCTTGCTTGGTTTAAAAGACGCCCGCCTCGGAAGGCGGCCGCTACACTAAAAAAACGAGAAACAATGAAGCGCGGTATTGATCTGGGCCCAGGCGACACTGCTCAGCGTTAGCATGATGAGTATCCCCAGCGCCCAGAACAGTCCCCGCTTTTGCTGCGACGTCAGACTCATGACCCTTTCCTCCATAAGACACCCCTCCGGCCAACTTCGACTTTCGGACACAGGCTAAAGCCCGTGCTACTGCGGCGCCGGAGCGCTTCTTACGAAGCGCTCCGGCGGAACGTCTTTACGCCTTAATTGCCGGTGGCTCCGGCTTCGGCGCCTTGTCGCCGATCAGGCGTACTTTGCTGAGCAACTCCGACATCTGCATGCCAGAGAGCGCTTCGAAGAGTGCGGGCACCTGCGCCGCAATCTTTGTGATGTCGCCGGTGAGCTTGTACGCTCCCGCAGCATCTCCGTTGCCGGTCGAAACGATGGTCACCTTGTCCACCTTGCTGAGCGGTTCGCTCAAAGCGCGAACCACCTCCGGCAAACCGGTGATCAGTTTGTCCAGCACGGCGGCCTGGTTGTACTCCTGGAAAGCCTCCGCCTTCACGTTCATCGCGCGGGCTTCCGCTTCGCCTTTCTTGAAGATGATCTCGGCCTCGGCTTCACCCTGCGCGCGGATGGACGACGCGCGGCCTTCGGCTTCGCTGATCAGGCGCTGGCGTTCAGCGTTGGCGATCGTTTCGATGCGCTGCCGTTCGATTTCCGCCTGCTTCAGCACGGTGGCAATCAGCTCGCGTTCGCGGCGATTGATTTCGGCTTCCTGCACCTTCACCTGTGCTTCGCGTTCCACCTGCTGGATACGCACTTGCTCCAGCATCACGGTCTGCTGCTGACGGTTGGTTTCGATTTCATAGGCCTTGTCGGCTTGTGCCTGGGCCTTTTTGCTGGTTTCGAGGTAGTTGGCTTTCTTGATGTCCAGGTCACGCTCGGCTTCCGCCTGTTTCGCCATCGAGGCGGTTTCCGCCGCCACGCGTTCCTGGTCTGCCTGGGCTTTCGCAATCGCCGAGGCGCGTGTAGCTTCGGCGCGCTTGATGGCGATGTCGCGATCGGCTTCGGCCGCGGCTACTTCCGCATCGCGCTTGATGCGCGCAATGTCCGGCCGGCCCATGTTGGTGATGTACTCATTCTTGTCGCGCACTTCCTTGATGGTGAAGCTCACCACTTCGAGCCCCATTTTGCTCATGTCGTCGGCGCACGTCGAACGCATGTGGCCGCCAACCATTTCGGGTTCTTTCACGATCTGTTCAACCGTGAGTTGCCCGATGATGCCGCGCAGGTGCCCTTCCATCACCAGCCGGATGAGCCCTTCGCGTTGCTCCGGCCGCTTCGTCAGGAACTGCTCGGCAGACGTAAGAATCGATTCACGATCGTTCTTCACCTTGATTTGGGCGACCGCCTCAACCGTTACCGCTACGCCTTGTTTGGTGTAAAGGTTCTGTTGGGGTGCAACGTCGAAGGACATCAACTCCAAGGAGAGATCGCGGCTGGTTTGCACCATCGGAAAAATCAGTGCGCCTTTCCCGGAGAATATCTGCGTGCCTCCCATTCCGTATCGAATTAACGCTTCATTCGGGCCTACCTTGCGATACATTCTCGCGACAACAACCATTGCCATGAGAATGACCAAAACCAAAAGCCCGGCAATAATCACCACTTCATTCGGCAACCCAAACATATAGCCTCCTTTTCGGCCATTTCTTCCTTGACATCAAACTGTTCGCACTCCAGCCAACGCCGGAGTTTTAAGATGTAAATTCCTCCCAGCGCTTGACGTAAGCGATCCCTTTCTCGTAACGCTCAATTACCACTTCAGCGCCCTTTTCGATTGTCTTCCCGTCTTCAGCCCGGGCTCCCGCGCAGCGGCGGACTCCCCCGATCGGAAAGATGATTTCGCCAGTACCGCCTTCGCGAATAGGCATGCTCACGGTTCCAATTGCACCTTCGATCCGCCGTTCTTCGTTCGTCATGGGCAAGTCCTCTGAAGAAACAAGCTTGAACATGAACCGGAAGACGCTCCAACCAGCCATAAGACCGGCAAGCGTCGAAACAGCAAGAATCAACAACCCTACTAGCCGTGAGTGCCTGGTGAGCAGGTAACCGGTGCCGCCGAACCATGCCAGAAACGCAAGCAGCGTGGATGCGTTAAGCCAGGACAACTGTGCGCTGCCCTTCAAGCCGGAGTTATGCCCAACCTGATGCCCGCCATGAAACGGCAGGTGCCATTTGAACGGCAAGTGCACATGCAAGTGCAGAGCGCCCGAGACAAACGACAGCACGCTGAGCGAAAAGCCCACCAGAAAACAGAAGAGATAAAAGTCAGACCAAGTCATACGACACCTCGCGAGCGACACCCCGTCGCCTGGACGAACCGTGCGTTGGCCCTTTCGGGGTTAATTTTGGGAAGGAATTGGTGGCGGATGGCCGGAGCCAGTGATCGCCGAAGGTTGCAGGACTTCGCTTAACCGCTCGGCCAGCCCGGGAGTGCGAAGTATTTCGCCGATGAGCAAGAGCGCGTTCCGCGAATCCTGGTGCTCGGCGATGGTCAACAGCGCTTTCTCAAGCTCCGGATCCGAACTGAACTGGTCGGAGCCCGCATACAGCCAGGAATCCACTGTCGAATCAGACATCCGAAGCGCGGATTGCAGCTCGCGGGAATATCCTTCGGGGTCGTCCACCAGGAAGCCAGGATAGATCCGGAAAAAGCGCGCCAGCAGCTCGCGTGAAGTGTTGGTCATGTGTGGCCTCGCTCCGCTCTCTAGCTGTGAAACGTAGGCCTGACTGAGCCCGCGCCCTAACTCTTGCTTCATGGCCTCCACGAGCTCCGCCTGTGTCATGGGCCGCCCCAAGCCGCGCAAAGAGCCCTCGATGGCTCGCAGGGAGCGAAGTTTGTCGCCAAGAGTCATGGTGAGCCGCCTTTCTGTATTGCGATATGCTATTTATATATAGCAATATGTAATTTGTCAAGCCAAATCGGAGACCTCTTATAACTCTAATTTTATCTATTATTTAGATGAGGTCACGCAAGGTCAGAAAGCTCGGAGCCGTGTAAGACCTACTCTGGTTTGCGAAGTGACTGCAAATCGATCCCGAGTTGCTGGCACTTCTTATAAAGATGGCTCCGCTCCAGGCCGAGTGCGCGCGCAACATTGGTCATGTGGAAATTGTGGCGCCGAATTTCGCCAAGCAGCACTTCGCGCTCGAAGACTTCTGTGCGCTCCAATAGAGTTCCCTGCCCCGTCCCCGTGCTGCCGCTGGAACTCGCTGTTTCTCCCCCTGGGATCGCGAGCCTTGCATCTTCAGCGCTGATCGAATCTTCCGCGGCGAGCAGCACCAATCGCTCCACGATATTTCGCAATTCGCGCACATTCCCCGGCCATGAATATTTTCTCAGCGCGGCAATCGCCTCCGCCGAAAACAGTTTTTCCTTCCAGCCGTTCTGTGCCGCCACCTGACGCGTGAAGTGGGCGGCCAGATCAGGAAAATCTTCGGGGCGTTCGCGCAGCGGCGGCAGAAACAACGGGAACACATAGATGCGGTGAAACAGGTCGGGGCGAAACTCATTCTTCTTGGCAAGCTCTTCCAGGTTGCGATGGGTGGCCACGATTACGCGGACGTTAACCTTGATCGGCTTCTCTCCGCCGACGCGTTCGACTTCGCCCTCCTCCAGCACGCGCAACAATTTGGCTTGCATGGCCAGCGGCATGTCGCCGATTTCGTCAAGGAACAGCGTTCCGCCCTCAGCCTGTTCGAACTTCCCCAAATGGCGTCCCGCGGCGCCAGTGAACGAACCCTTTTCATGGCCAAAAAGTTCCGACTCAATGAGTTCCGCTGGAACCGCCGCGCAATTCAGCGTGATAAACGCATTTTCCCGCCGCGGAGACTTTTCATGAATCGCCCGCGCCACCAGTTCTTTTCCCGTTCCGGTTTCGCCGAGGATGCATACCCGCGTTTCGCTCGCCGCCACGCGCTCAATCTGCCCCATCATTTTCTTCATCGCCGCGCCGGAGCCGACGAGCTCGTGCCTGCCCAGGCGATGGCGCAATTCACGGTTTTCATCTTCCAGTCGAGAAAGCTTCAGCGCATTTTCAACCGTAAGCAGCAGCTTGTCGGTGCTCAGCGGCTTCTCCAGAAAATCCAGCGCGCCGAGCCGCGTAGCCTTTACCGCCATCTCGATATTCGCCTGCCCGGAAATCAGCACGATCGGCGTCTGCACACCGGCCTTCTTCAAGTCCTCCAGCAACTCCATGCCGCTTTTGCCGGGCATCACCACGTCGGTAAGTATCAGGTCGAAACGCTCGGCACGCACCAGTTCCAGCGCTCGCGGAGCATTGTCGCAGACCGTGGCTTCGTGCCCAGCCAATCGGAACGCGCGCGCCAAAGAAGCCAGCGTATTTGGGTCGTCGTCAATCAGCAGCAGATGGGCTTTACGTGGCAAGTTGATCCTTGTGTAAAAAGGCTAGTCCGTCGCGGTCGCTGCCCGCTCCGCCGCTTTCTCCGCCGGTTTTGCATCCGCTTTTGGTTTGAGCCCGGCGCCGCTCTGGCGTTTCGGCAACTCAATCCGAAAAGTTGTGCCGTGCCCCTCTTCGCTTGAAACAGAAATCGTGCCGTGGTGATCGCTGACGACCGATTGCACGATCGCCAGCCCGAGGCCAGTGCCAAGCTGCTTCGTCGTGTAGTACGGCGTGAACAGACGCGAGCACTCTTCCGGCGTCAAACCTTTCCCGGTGTCGGAAACTTCGACCCGCACCACATCCCCGGCATCGCTGGACCGAAGCGAAAGCGTCCCTCCTGCCGGCATCGCATCCATGGCGTTCAAAACGAGATTTTGAAACGCCTTGTGCAGAAGATCCGAATCCGCGTCAATTTCCGGCAGCGAATCACTTAAGAAATATTCCGTGCCGATGTGCGGCTTGCCCACGGCCGTGAACTGCGGCTCGAACAGCCTAATCGCATTGCGCAAGGCCTCGTTCACATTCACCTTTGAAAATTCAGGCGACGGCATTTTCGAGAAATCGCTGAATCGCGTGACGATGCTGTTCAGGTTGGCGAATTCCGCCTTCAGCGTTGCAGTGGCTTCGGTAAAAACCTCCTGGAACTGTTGCGGGCCAAGCTGCCGCGCTCGTTGCAGGTTTTCCACCGTAATCTGCAGCGGGAACAGCGGATTGCGCAGTTCGTGCGCCAGCCGTCGCGCCAACTCGCGCCAGGCCGCCACGCGCTCCGTCTGCACCAGTTTTTCCTTCTGTGCGGCCAGCGTTCCGGTCATTTCATTGAACGCGTTCGCCAGTTGCCCGATTTCGTCGCTGCCTCTCACATCAATCTTCGTGTCCCACTGCCCCGACGCCACCTCCCGCGCACCGTTGGCAAGCTCCTCCACCGGCCGCGTGATGCGCCGGGAAACCCACCAGCTCAGCAGCAAGCCGATGAAGAGCGCGGCCAGCGAAACTACAGCCGCAATCTTCAGGATCTCGCGCTTCAGCAAGACCAATTCTTTCGCCGAACTTCCAAGCAACAATACCCCGAGCAGTTCGCCATTTCGTCCCTTGAGCGGCATCGCATGAAATGTCTCCGCGCTGGCCGGATCGCGGTTCCACGAAATGGTCCTGGTCAGATCCTGCGGCTGCTTCTGAATCTCCTCGATCAGGGATTGAAAAGATTCCGCTTGCGGCACGCCGCCGTTTGCATCCGTTAGCGCAGATCCCACAAACGTCGGCTCAAGATTTTTGTACAGCAGCGCCCGCATCCCTTCCGGGAGCTCCAGCGAAGCCAGAAAATTCTGGTCCAGCCGCCGCCCGCCGATGATGTAGATCGTTTTGTTGCCGACGGTTTGCGTACGCACCGCGGACAGCGAAAGCGCCACCGCCTCCGGTAATTCCTCGCGCTTCAGGAAAGCGCCGGTCGAATCCCAATTCCTGGTGGAAGCAACCCAGTCCGTCTTGTATCCGACACGCGCGGGATATTGCGCCGAGGAAACCAGCGTGCCGTCGGAGTTCACAAACTCCACAAAATCCAGGCCATGGCTCTGCGCCGCGCCGTTGGCGTCGTGCAGGTAAAGCGAAGCATCGGCGTTGGGCCGCGCCAGATCCAGAACCATACGCACCGTCACATCGGCGTTGGTGATGTTTTCCACCTGCTGCACGATCGTTTCCCCGCGCTGGGCAAATTCCTTTTCAAACTGCACTTCCAGCGCACGGGTCCGCTGCGAATCCATCTGCTCAAAAGCGCGCTGCGTGTAGAAAGTGACTCCGTACGCCACCAGAGAGACGGAAGCGAGCACGGTCACCAGAAAAATCAGAAACACCTTGCTGCGGAATGTCATGGTCTTGCTCCCGGATTACGAGGCGTCAAGCTATTTTTCTGCGGGCCTGCCGGTGTTTTCGTTGTCATCGGATCCTCGGAATCCAGCCACACATCGGCCAGCCGCCAATCGCCCCACGGCGATGCATTCCAATTGTGCACGTTTGCGCGCACGCCCGCATATTCCGGCAGCAGCACCAGCGGCAGGATGCGCCGTTCATCGAGAAACCGCCGTTCCTGGGCGAACAACTGCTCGGGGTCCGTCGTGTTTGTCGGCAAATCGCCGCCCTCCAGCAGTCGCTTCACAAATTCTTCCAGCGCCGCACGTGGCGAAAGCGAATCGTATTGCCAAGCAAACAGGCGCAGAGCCGCGGTCGGCGCGGAAGAGTTGTTCCCGCTCCCCGGCAGAGCAACTTGCACCAGCAAATTGGCTTGGCGCGCATTCACCGCAACTCGCTCTCCCATCAATTTGAATAGATCCCCCGGAGCATCCACGCGCAATCGCAAAGGCTGACCCGCGCCCGCAACGCCCGCCGGAAAAGCGGCCCGTAGCTCCCGCGCGCGCTGCAAATTCATCGCACTCTCGAAAAGGAAAGCATATCCCGATAGCCACTCCGGCAAAAGCGAATCGGCTGGCTGTGCTTCCCTTTGCAGCAACACGTTGGCCATGGTGTCGCGATCGAGCGCCAGCCACAACGCTTCCCGAAGCTGGTCGGAAGCGGGCGCGCTGAACGCATCCTCGAATCGCAGCGCCACCAGCGTCCGCGGCGCGGAATTCCAGATTCGCAACCCTTCCTGCCGGCCTTTGCGCACCAAGTCCGGCGCGATTTCGGCGATGTCCGCTCTTCCCACTTGCAGGTCGAGTAGCTGGCGCAGTGGCGGCTCGCCTAAAGTAACTTCCACGAAATCAACAAAGGGCCGTCCCGACCATGTTGCCTCATTTGCCTGGAATTTTATTTTCGCCGGCTTGATCGCCAGCGGATTCGCCTCCGCAGGCGCGGCGGCGACAGATTCCGCTACGAAAAAGGGGCCGGTGCCCAGCAGCGTGGCATCCGGCTTCCTGCGAAAAATGAAATTCGCTCCGGAAGCCAGTTGCTCGAGAAGATCGGGAGCGGGATGCGCGGCACGAATCGCAACGGCATTCTCAGCGGAGATCACCTCAATTCCCTTTCCGAGGGAGCCCTGGAGCGATGCGGCTACGTCGGCAGGCGTAAGAAGCGATCCGTCGGAGAACTGCACGCCGGGGCGCAGCTTGAACACCCAGTTCCTACCGGCTGCGTCGTAAGACCACTCCGTTGCCAGCGCCGGCTGGAACCTGGCGTGGTCATCCAGCGTCACCAGCCGGTCGTACACCAGGGCCGCTAGTTTTTCGCTCGCCGCCGATGTCAGCGATCCCGGCGTCCATTCGCGCGGATCCAGCGAAACGCTCGCCGCGCGCAGCTTCACATGCAGCGTGCCTCCATACCTCGGCTGTTGAGCTGCCCGCGCGCCTGCGCAGGCCAGCACGGAGATCGCAACGCTAATTGCCGCAAGCCAGCGCGATTTTATAAATCTCATAGGTTCCAGTTCGCAAATTTTGGGAAATCACCAGCGCGCCGGCAGGGCTTTGCGTCCGGTTGGTGCCGAGTATCGGGCCTGGAAATTCACTCAGCACTGCCGCGCTGCTTTCCCGTTGCGCTCCCTCGGGAAGCACCTGCAAAACTTCTCTTGCGTTTGGTTCCCCGCCGGAGCTAAGCAACTTCCAGTTACTTCCGCCGCAAGGTGAAGCCAGCAGAGTCGGCCCGCGCCCAAGAGATTGTTCCGCTGCAGCGGATTTCTCCGCGTGGCATTTCACTTCTCCGGGGGCCTCCCAGGAAAATTCACAGGTCTTACCGAGAAGCTCCACAGTCACCGAACTTCCCCTCGTCGTAAGTTCCCCGCGAGGGTCGCGGGTTGGCTTCAAGTTCGCCGCGCTCAGCGAAACGCTCTCTTTTACCACCCCCTTCACATCCACCCGCACGGCCAGGAGTTCAAAATTTCTGTAAAGCAAAAGAGCGAGGCCTCCCCCTTCACCGCTTCCGGGCGAAGCAGCATCCAGAACGCGGTCGGCGCTTTCGTAGATCAACTGCCGCTCCAATCGAACTGGCGCCACCGGCGGCGATCCAGCTGGCAGAAGTGCGCGCGCGACGTTAACCATTCGAATTTCCTCGCGATCCGACACACGCGTTCTGGCAGTCAGCACAATTTGCGTCGGCGTTTCCGCCGCAAAAACAGCCAGGACTGGCACGCCCGTATCTTCCGACAGGCTGAGCGCCCGTTTTCCGATTTCCCCTTTTACGATCTCTTGCCAGCGAGTGCTCTCTCCTTCGGACCAGCTCGCAGCCGCATGCCACTCCAGCCGCAAAGCCCCGTGCAACCCCGGAATCGAACCGACGCGTTCCGCAAGTTTCTGTGCGGCTTCCTGTATCGCCGTGTCTCCATCGGCCAGTGCAACGCTGAACGAGCAGCAAATAGCCGCCAACGCGGCGAAAGGAATCAAGATCAACCTCAAATGGGACCGCTTCGAAAATATTCCAGTGCTCGTTTTCCCAAATAGTTGCACGCTCGCTCCGCCGCGCCGCGCTCCCACTGCTTCGTGTCAGTGGGCGCGGTAATCCTTGTAGAGATCCAGCCGGTTCAGCAGCCGGATCATCACCTGCGTGTACGCCAGATACTCCGAAAGGCTTTCGTCGGAAATGTTATAGAGCGCCTTGCGCCGCGCTTCCCGCAGGGTGTCGAAATCCTCGGCTTTCAGCGTGGCGGCCGCGCTCGTCTGAAAAACCGTCCGGTCCGCGATTCCGTATATGGGCGCGCTCTCGGACACGATTTTCGCAAGTTCTTCCTGTGTCGGCTTTTTCTCACGCATTTGCCTGTCGAATTCCGCTCCACGCGTGCTCATCGCCTCGTCGAATTCTTTCCGCGTGTGTGGCAAACTGGCGATGATTTCCAGCACCTTCTCGCGCGTCCATTTTGGATTCGCGAACTCCGCCGGGTCCGGCGCCCGGTATCTCATCACCGATTGAATGTCGTTGCGGCGATAGTCTTCTTTCACCTCGGCCAGGCCGCTCCACGTACTCAGCGCCCGAAACGCTTCCTCGGTCATCTCCTCCGCCAACAGATGCCCCGCGGCTGCGCGTACGAATGGCTCCTGCGCCTGCAGTTGCGCAATCAGCGCTTTGCTGGCCTTCCCGGAATCCATGCTTCCATACAAAAAAAGCGCCGCGGTATCCGAATCCAGATCCAGGGAATGCTCGGAGATGTGAATGATTGCATTCGGAAAGAGCAGCAGTCGCGCCGCAAGGGGTTGGATATTCACGCCGCGCTGGCCCAGCTCAAGCGCCAGCGAAAGATAGTTCGCCGGGTCGGTCTCCTGAAAATCGGTCTGCACAATCGCATCTTTGACCAGGTTCAGCGACTCCGGCGTTTTGTCCAGTTGAAACAGAAACGAAGCCCCATCGAACTGAAAAATGTGGTCGGTCTTCTCCGCCGCCAGCATCTGCTTCAAGCAACTCAGTCCCTCGGGTCCCGCCGATTGAAGCTGCTTCCAGTAGGCGTCAATCTCTTTGCTCTTCGCGTCAATCTGCGTTTCATTCAGCTGGGTGAGGTGAAATCCGTAAACCTTCTCCTTCTGCGCTCGCAAATCCGCGCAGGGAACACTCTGGGCCTGGGCCATTCCTGCCCCAATCGCCATCGCACACACAGCAACTGCCGCCGCCGTTCGCCGCAATCCACACCTCTCGAATTTCCTTCAACTAGATGCTACCACCCTTCCCGAAATCGCCAGCACAACCTCAAAGCGCTAACTGAATTCGCTCCGTGGAAAAACACCGGGCGGCGTGGTCAGGGCCACCCGGCGGGTCAGTTGAGGGTTGTTTGCTTTTCGTTTGGTGGAAGTCATTGGCGCGGACCTCGGTCGTTGGAGCCATGCGAGATCTTTTCGCCCCGATTGCGGCGCCGCAGTTCGTGAGCGGCATCTCCGGGACTCTGCAAATTTTCTCCCCTCGAGTAGATTGCGAGGCCGTCATGCGCCACTCTGTGCTCCCGCGTTTCCGCCTCCGCGATCGACATCGTCATCACCCCCAGCGTCCACATCACCAGGCAAAAAGTAACGCGCAGGATCACCGGCAGAATCACCCGAAACTTTTCTACCACTCCTGAAAGTCCTCTCCGGTTCATAACGCCCTCCCGGCGAACCATAATCCGTGCCTGCCCAAACTCCCCGGCTCTGTGGTTACATCGTTGCTTCCTTACTTCATTACCTCCTCTTCCGCCGGCCGGGTGGCGCGGAGCGCGGCGCCGGTTTGTGAGCTTCCGTTTGCAAATCGATTCAAGCGCGGCGGTGCTTGTCTTTTTGCTCATGGCTGCTCCTCCAGCGACGCGGTCCGGGCCACCCTCGGGGGTATTGGCCGGCGTTTCTCGGAGGCGGCCTTGCTCGTACCGCCTCTTCGAATTTCGTTACTTCAATTCGCTACGGACGCTTGTTCCCCTTGCGTTGCGCCGCGGCGGTCGCTACCGGCGTGGAATCCTGCGAGTCATCCTCACTGGAACCCGCACCCATCCCGCCCTGGAATGCGGAGCGCATCACGTCCGACGCGAAGAAATTCTTGCCGTCGATCGGCACCATCATGATTTGCAGTTTGTCCGAGAGCCGCTCCGCAATAATTTTCTGGATGAGCATCGGATTCTGCTTGAGCACTGCCGCTTCATACTTCATCCGCTCGGAATCGGCCGCGGCAGTGACGCGGATTCTGTTGGCCTCCGCTTCCGAAAGATTGTGCTGCCGCTCCAGTTCAGCCTTGCTGTCGATAATCTTGGCTTGCGCGGCGGCCTCCGCATTCTGTAAAGTCGATTCTTTGCGCGCCTGCGCTTCCAGCTTCGTCTGCTCTATCTGCTTCTGCTTCAGCGGCAGGGTGTACTGCATTGCGTCGGACTCCGCCTTGGCCTGCAGCACGCGCACCTGTGCCTGGGCTTCGGCTTGCTTCACGTCACGTGCCTTCTGCGCATCGGCTTCCAGTTCCGCGATTTTCACTTCTTTCTGTTTGATCTCTTGTTCCGTGCCCAGCCGTTCGTTCTCCTGTTCTTTCAGCAGCAAGCCTTCGAGTCCTTTGGCGTATTCCGCCGGCAACTGGATGTCGCGCAGCAGCACTTCGCGCACCACGATTCCGTCCGAAGCCAGCCGCGCCTTGATCATCTCCGCCGCCTTCGTGCGCAGCTCTTCGCGCTTCACCGCAAAAATTTCGCGAGTCACATAATTCGGCGCGAGCTGCCGGTAAGTGGAGGAGACCACCGGCGCCACCACCTGCTCGCCCACCGGCTGCGGCAGATTCTGGTGAATGCTGGAAAGTTTCGAGGGGTCTATCCGATAACGAACGCTGACGGCCAATCCGAGGTTCAATCCTTCCCGCGCCTGCACCGTCAAAACTTCCGTGCTCGCCTTCGCGCCTGCCGCTGCCGAAGTCGTGTACACCTGCTCCCGCGTGTCGTACAGCACCACGTCATCCACCAGCGGCGTTACCAAGTGGATGCCCGGATACAACGTACCGGGGCGCACGCCGGAAAACTGGCTGACGCGAATCCCCGCGGTGCCATCCGGCACCACCACGATGCTCATTGCCACGAGCACCGGCACGACGCCGGCCGCTACTAACTGCAGCGCCAGCCGCCACCGCACCGGTCCGAAAGGGCGCGCCGCCTTCCGCTGCACCGCCTCCGTCCCCGGTTCCCCGCTGGTTTGCTCCAGCAACCACCTGAGCCTTGCTGCAATGTAAACGTCGTACGCGACCAGAATCCCCGCGCTGCCGAAAAGTCCGGCTCCCAGGATCGTTAGAAGATATTTCAGTGCCAGCATGTTTCTTTCCCCTTTTTCCTTCTTCCGGTGTCCCTGCGAAGAGCGAACTGCGTCCTCGTTCAGGTGTTGCGCCGGAAACTCTCCGTGTGGCTACCTCTGCATCTGCAGTGCGCGCGCAACCATCCGCGTGCCGTGCGCCACGGTCAGGCGCACCGGGCGCCGGTCTGCGGTAGCCGGCTGCATCAGCCGGAGCGTCAGTTGAAGCAGCGCGCTTTGCAGTGCCAGCGCGGCAAACAGCGCCAGCAGCGTGATGACGACGACTCCAGCGAATCCAAGCATCGTTTCCATGTGTGTTCTCCCGAGGTGCGCTGGGCTGAGCAACTCTCTGCCGGGAGTAGTGGCAGGTGGGCCGCCACTCTTAATAGATTGACAACATGGGACTTACGAGACTCAAAAGGGGAAGCTTTCGTGGCTGGTGGGACACGGCGTGTTCACGGGCACGCACTCTTTGGCGCGCCAAAGCTCTGAAAACAGGTGGGTTCGCGCGATCAGTCTACTCTCGCCGTTCCTCGTTCGAACGAAGACGCTTTCGTCTGGAATAACTTCCCTTCCAAAGATGTCTACCTAGTGCAGGCAGCAAACAACGCAAATGGCTCCCGCGAACCAAATCAATCGATAAACCGGAAAAGGAAAAAAAGAATGAGCAGCAAAACGAAGTGGATTTTGGGTTTTACAGCCGCGGCACTGATTCTAACCATGACGCTGGCAATCGCTCCGCGTCTTTCCGCGAATCCCCAACAAGCGGCAACCGCCGAAGTGAAGATCGACAATTTCAGCTTTGGCCCGGCCACCCTTACCGTCGCCCCCGGCACCACAATCACCTGGGTCAATCACGACGACATCCCCCACACCGTGGTCAGCACGGACGGCATTTTCAAGTCCAAGGTGCTCGATACCGATGAAAAATTCTCCTACACGTTCACCAAGGCCGGCAGCTACCCGTACTTCTGCTCCATCCATCCGAAAATGACCGCCACCGTCGTGGTCAAGTAGCCTGCCAATGAGCCTGAACCCGTTCGACCTGCATTACACCCTGCTGGCCAAGCACGCCCAGCATGTGGTGCTCATCCACTTCCCAATCGCGTTGCTGATCACCGGCGTGGCGTTTGATTTTCTCGGCCAGCGGACAAAACGCCGCGCCCTGGTGGAAGCCGCCTACTTTAATTTCCTGGCGGCCGCCATCTCCACTATCCCTGTCCTTGCCACTGGCTTCCTCGCGTGGCGCTTCGCGCTCGAAGGCCAGAAACTGAAGGGCCTCCTGCTTGAACACATGATTCTTGCCTGGATCTCGAGCCTCCTGATCTGGGTGATCTGGTTCGCCCATTTTCACGCCCGCAGAAAATCGCTTCCTCCGCCAAACTACCGCTTGTGGATCGAACTTGCCGCAGTCGCCGTCATCGCGCTGACCGGCCACCTCGGCGGATTTCTCAGCGGCGTGAACGGCCCGGGCTAGCACCCTTGCGCGACGGATTCTTCGGAACGCCCGCCCCGTTCTATGTGGATCTCGTGCTGGTTCTGGAGCTGGCGATGGGGCTGGCATTGCTCACTGGAGCATTCCTCGCGTGGCAGCGAAAATTCCGGGCTCATGCCTGGTGCCAGTCGGTCGTCGTCCTTCTGAACGCCGTTCTAATCGCCCTGGTGATGCTGCCGTCCTTTCACCGCCAGGTGTGGCCGCGAATTCCGCTCAAGCTCGGGAAGTTTTACTTTGGCTTGGCCGCCGCCCACGCCGCACTGGGGGCAGCCGTGGAATGTGCAGCGTTGTACATTCTGCTGGCAGCCGGCACTACGCTGATGCCGGAAAAGTTGCGGCTCACGCGTTACAAGCTGTGGATGCGGATTGTGCTGATTTCCTGGTGGGCAGTTCTGTTGCTCGGAATAACAACCTACGCACGCTGGTACATTCCAAATTTATTCCGGTGATGGCTCCCTCGCCGGCGGTTAAGCTCTCTTCTTCGCTCCCACAATCACCAACGCGATGCCGCCGGCAAGGACCAGCCCACCAAGCAACGGCGGTATCGCAACGTGTTTCTGCTCTTCCGCGGTCGCGTGAATCGGCCCCACGTCCAGCACTTTTTCCTGCCGCGTGTAATCAAATCCCTGATAAGCCAGCGCCAGCGCGCCAAGTACAATCAAAACAATTCCAACCCAAAAGATTGGTTTCATAATTCCCGCTTTCTTAAGTAAGCCATCGCGTATGGGAACCTGGCTGGGGCAACCGCAGCCAAAGGATGCCGAACCCGCCCCGAATTGTCCAGAAAATTACTCGCTGCAATCCAGCAAGAGGGTTCCTGGTGGAATACAGTCAGGCCAAATTTGCGGTACGATGGGATAGATGTCTCAAGCACAAGGGATTCGCGTCGCCCGCATTCTCGGCATACCCATCTACATCGATTTCAGCTGGATTCTCGTTTTTGGGCTGATCTCATTCACCATTTCTGGTAATTTCGCCACCCAGCATCCCACCTGGACCAGCACCCAGACCTGGACCGTGGGCATCCTTACCACCCTGCTCTTCTTCGCTTCCGTCGTATTTCACGAACTGGCCCACAGCGTCGTCGCCCAGGCCTACAAAATCAAAGTCCTCTCCATTACCCTCTTTATCTTCGGCGGATTGGCCCGCATCAGCCGCGAGCCTTCGAAAGCGATTCAGGAATTCAACATCGCCGTGGCCGGCCCTATCGCCAGCGCATTCCTCGCCGTGCTCTTCTATTCCCTCACAATTTTTTTCCCGGGCAAACCCATGCTCGGCGCACTCGCCACCTATCTCTGGGAAACCAATCTTTCGCTGGCCCTTTTCAATCTGCTGCCGGGCTTTCCTCTGGACGGCGGCCGAATCTTTCGCGCCATGGTGTGGGGAGCGACAAAGGACTTCACCCGCGCAACCCGAATCGCCGGCGGCAGCGGCAAGCTCATCGCCTACGCCATGATCCTCTTCGGCATCGGCTCGATCGCCTACGGAAACTGGAACGGCGCGTGGCTGGCCCTGATCGGCTGGTATCTTCTGAACGCAGCGCAAGCCAGCGTCGCTCAGGTCACCATTCGCGGCGCCCTTTCCGGCTTAAGCGCTGCCGATGTTATGAGCCAGGAAGTTCCCACCATTCCCGCGAACATGAGCCTCGTGGAGTACAGCAACGAAGTGCTGCGCACCGGCCGCCGCATGCACATCGTCACCATGGACGACCGGCTAGTCGGCTTGATGAACGTGGCGGCGCTGAACAAGGTTTCGCGCGACGAATGGAATATGAACTCGGTTCAAGCCGTGATGGTACCCCGCGACAAAATCATCTGGGCTTCGCCGGAGGAGCCTTTGCAACGCCTGCTGGAGCGGCTGCTGGCCGCGGATGTGAATCAGATGCCGGTTGTCAGCCACGCGGAAGACGGCTCCGCGCATATCGTCGGCATCGTTACGCGCGACGCCATTTTGCGGGTCATCCAGACCCGCGGTGAACTCGGCGCAACCCTAAGCGGTCGCTGACGCCGCTGCCAGTTTTTCGTTTGTAGTTTCGGCCGCTGCCCGGCGGGCGCTCACCCGATATCCGCCGCTGCGGAAATCCACGGACACTTTCGAAAAGCCCGCCTTGGTCAGCCGCGCAAACGCTGACTCCGGGTGCAATGGCGTAAAGGTGCTCTTGTAATGCGCTGCCCGGTGAATCCAACCATCATTTATCTCAAACGCGAAAAAAGAGCCGCCCGGCCGCAGCACCCGGTGCACTTCGGTTAACGCGCAATCCTGCAGCTCCCGGCTCTTCAAATGGTGCAATACCAGGATCGCAACGGCCGAGGAAAACGACTGGTCGGCAAACGGCAACTTCGCCGCATCTCCACAGAGCGTAGTCAATTCGGCGCACCGGTGTTTCGCTTCCAATCTTCGCAGCAGCCGGGGATCGAATTCGAGCGACGTGACTCGCGGCGCCAGTTTCAACAAATGCCCTGTTGCTGCGCCGTAACCCGCCCCGATTTCAAGCACGTGTTCCCCCAGCCGCCCGCCGGACAAGACCCAGGGAAGCAGAAGCCGGTGCGTCATGCGCTGCCACAGCGAGGTGGAGCAGAAGTAGTGTTCCAGATGGTTCATGATGGTGTGACTGGGAATCTTTATTGTAGCGCAGAGCCATTGAGCGATCCGATTTTCTTGCTTCCAGGCCAGAGGGTGGCGTCAGTGGCAGCTGCCCGACCCTGAGTCTGTAAACGATTTCCCGGTCACGGGAATGAATTCCCAATCGTACCCCGTCGCTTTCAGTGTCAGCTTGAGAACACCGAACGCCTTGTTATTCCGCAGTTCGCTGTGCGCCTTGTGAAGCCCAAACTCGCGAAGATTCTTTCCCCCCGTGCCTACGACAAATTCCCGGATTCCACGCTTCGGATCCCACTTTCCACTGGGATCCTGCGGCGCAAAGCGCTCGTAGTCGTGGTCGTGGCCATTCACGATAAGCTCCGCGTTGAAGTCATACAGCGCCTGCCAGAATGCTCCGACTTCCGGATCATTCCCGTGATTGAGCCCGGAACTGAACCTCGGCTTGTGAAAATAGGCCAGTGTGCACCCCACTGGATGAGCGGCAAGATCCGCGCGCAGCCACTTTTCTTCCGGAGATCCGGCTCCGCAGCCCCCAATTTCCGCACACTCGGAATTCAGCACCACGATATGCCACGAGCCGAGCTCGTAGCTGTAGTATCCGGTTTTCGCGTCTCCCGCAGCGGCGCCAAAATATTGGAAGTAATAGCTGGCGCCAGAGGAGTGAAATTCGTGATTGCCGACAGCGGGCCGCGTCCGATTCTTCACACGTCCCCACGTTTTGTCGTAACACTTGAAATCTTCCGCCGTCCCATTCGGATAAGCCAGGTCGCCCAGGGCCATCACCGTTCCTGGGTTCGCCTCCAGCAGCTTCGCTGTCGCCTCAGCGCCCGAAAGGTCTGTGCAGTCCGCGATATCGCCGGCTCCTATCAGTACAACTTCTTTTTCCATCTCGCTTTGTGAGGGTGATCCGACCTGGGCCGGCACGAAATCCAGCGGCGAAAAAAACAGTGCCACTAGCAGCAAAAACCTCAGTGAAAACATGAACTCCTTCCTGGACCTGCCAACAGCCATCGCTTCTCAATGCATTAGAATACAGGCAATCTGTCAAACGGCGGTTAAATCGAAACTGAAATTGTTTTCAGGATAGAGCCACGAAATTGGCTATCGCACAAACGATTCTCAATTTGAAAGGGAGTCAGCCTAGTGCAGCATCGGCCGGATCCGCCGCAGAGCCGCGGCGAACTGGTCCGCATTGAACGAAGAGGGATTCTCCAACTGCTGGAACAGCACGTTGATCGCGCCGCGCACTTCCGCATCGTTCGCGGGTTTCGTGTCCTTGGCATACGCGATATACAGCGAATCCATCGCCATTGCCGCTTGCTCCGCCGCCCGCTCGTCGGCAATCGCGATATTCTCCGCGTCGTCCGCGATGCGCTGCATCATCCGCAGGGTCACCGCCTGATCGTACTGCATCCCCGCCAGCCGCTCGGCAATCTGTTGCGCCAGCGGCGCAGCCGCCGAAGCCGCGTTCGCAACCGCCGCGCGGCCCGGATTCAGCTTGCTCATCTCGTTCGATACGGCCAGCAAATGCCGGTCCAATTCCTGTCCGCTCCCCGAATCAATCTGTTTGGCCAGCAAACGGAATACGGCGTAGCGCGACGAATTCCAGGCTGGATCGCCCGGGCGCCGCCCCTCGTACCCATGCGCCTGCCGCCAACTGTCCTTCGCCGGTCCCAACGAATGGTGGCAAGCGAAGCAGGAAAGCTCCGAATACTCCGGCCACACATCTTTCTTATCAAACCGTTCGTTCCGCGCGCGCCACACCAGGCGCTCCATTTCTCCCCGAAGCTGCACGGCCTGCCCCGTGCTCCAATCCCGCACGCCCGCCCATGCGGCTTCCTCCGCCGGTTTCCCCGGCGCCGATTCGCGCGGCACTTTCCAGTGCCGGGGCATCACTGCCGAAAACGAATCCAGCTCAAAATAGAGATCCGGATGTCCCGCCGCGATCATCTCGTGGTCCACAAATTTGTTCTTTGTTCCCAGATGGCACTCCAGACACTTTTCCGTGCGATGGATCACGTTGCGCGTGTCGTGCATCCCCAGCGCCACGGATTTTTCGTGCGGCCAATCCCGCGTGGTATGCGGTCCCAGCCAGCCCGACGCCGGTCCATGGCAATTTTCGCAAGAGACTCCATCCGACATCTCAAAAGGCCGCCCCCGCTGCTCCGCCGGCGTATAAAGCGCGTGGCACGCCAGACACTTCCCCGCTTGTTCTGCCTTTCCCTCCAGCTTCAGAATCCGGGCCATGCGTTCGCCGACGTCGCCAGTCAACGCCGCGTACGCGCGGCTGTGCTTGTCCTGCAGGATCCACGTCGAATATTCGTTTTGATAGATGCGGCTGCCCGCCACCGGCTTCACACTCCCGTGGCAACTGGTGGCCGCGCAGGAACCCGGGCCGATGTATTTCGAAGGCTCTGGCGTGTCGGTCGAAGCCGATCGGGCCGGAAGCAAACAAAAGCTCAGAGCCGCGAGGATCAGGGCGGGCTGTGCGATGCCAGGCTTGAGCTGAATTCCCATTGAGGGCTGCGAGAAGTTCTGATGCTTTATATCGTTCCCGAGCATCGGAAGTCAACGACCACGAATCTGGGCCAGAGACTCAGACTTCCATTTACGACAAATCCCTCGTTAACGCCGCCTGGTAGTGGCTTGGGATTTATTGGCAAAGATTTCTGATGCCCACCCTGAAACGATCAACAACGAATTTCGCTGGTGTTTCAAATTGGACAGATTAATCCCCGGTTGGATGCAATCTTTGATGAAAGCTCTCCTCGCGTGATTTCCGATCACCCGAGACCCCAGAGAAGAGGCAATCCAAATGTTGATTACGCGCACTGTAAAACGAGCCGCCCTGATTTCCCTGCTTATAACTCTCGCTCTCTATGCCTTGCCGGCGATGGCCGACGACGACGATCCGCCATCGCGTGTTGCGCGGCTCGCTTACGCCCAGGGCTCGGTCTCTTTCCAACCTGCCGGAACCGACGATTGGGTAACCGCGGGAGTGAATCGCCCGGCTACCACCGGGGACAAATTGTGGTCCGATCGCGATGGGCGCGTGGAATTGCAGCTCGACGGCTCCATGGTCCGGTTGTCGAATAACACCGGTTGCGCGTTCCTTAATCTAAGCGACAGCGTCACACAGATTCAGTTGTCCACAGGAACTCTGTTGGTTCGCGTGCGGCGCCTCGACGACAACGAAACATACGAGATTGACACCCCCAACCTTGCGTTTTCAGTACAGCGTCCTGGCTTGTACAAAATCACCGTGAATGAGGCCGGTGATTCAACCGCCATCCG
>DASSGS010000034.1:0-52811 GCA_035693365.1 Candidatus Acidiferrum sp.
CTCTTAGCTGTTTTCTTCATACTGTTTTCGCTCGCTTTGCGTAGCTTTTCGGGCGCTGATAATTCGAATAGATTCGCCGCGTTCGGCATGGGCCACGATCAAAAGCCGTCTGGCGCTGGACATCCCAACCGTAATGAACCGCTGCTCTGAAATTGAGTGATCCGGATCCGGATAGGTCAGCGCCAAGGCGTCGCCGTAAACCGTTGCGGCTTCCTCAAACGTTACCCGGTGCTTGCGGCGGTTGGCTCGGGCTTTGGCCGGGTCCCATTCGAAGTTCACGAGCTCAGTTTACTGCATTTTTTTGACAAGCGTCGGCAAATAGAAGATTCGGCCTTGAACACAAGCGGGCATCGGGCCAGCAGCCGCGATCCCGTTAGTTCCGGAGGGAAGAAAGAGACCTCAAGCCGGTCGCAATGCCCGGTGTTAGAGCGCAAAAGGAAGAGGGGCCTACCCGCCGAGCGTTCGAACGAACGGCAGGCGACGAGAACGGTAATCAGTAATCAGCGATCAGTAATCAGGAAGCGAAGCGGGGAGCAAACCAAGACCCGGGCACCCGCCAAGGCCGCGGGGATCGAACGGGAAAGCCTGTACCGCGCGCTGTCCCGCCGGGGGAATCCCCGATTGTCCACACTGGTTGCCGTAACCAAGGCCATCGGACTGAAGCTCACCGTCGAAGCCGCCCGCTGACACCGACACGCCGGACAGCGGCAATCAGGAAGCGAAGAGCAACCCAAGACCCGGGTACCAAAAACCGGAACCCGGGGCACCCGGCGGATCATCCTTCGGTCCGAGCAAAGTCTTGCATCTCGCTCCGCCACTTAAATATCCGTTCCAAGTCTTTCCGCGCGTTCTCAGGGTTTTTGATGTACCACTCCCAGTGATTGCGATATTCGCTGTTTTGGATAAAGTGTTCGTACTTGGGCCGAAACTGGCCTGTAAAGACGTCGAATTCCAAGCTATTCTTCGCGGCAAAACTACGAAAATGAGGCGTGCACTGTGGGCTGTAGTGGGTGATGCGGTAAATGGTGCGGTTTCCCACGAGTGGCGCGTACAACGCGGGACGGCTTTCGATAAAATACTTAGGAGCTTGTCCAATTGAAACAACGCACATACCATCTGTATCCGCTCTCGCCAGAAGAAATTGCTGTTTGAGGAACTCGGAGCATGCGTGAAACCGGGATTCCCTTGTAGCGTCGCAAACGCTGCCTGTTCTCATCGAGCACTGCGCCATATTCGTAATCAAAAAGCCCGCGCTTCGCCGTCCGGCGATCAGGAATTCTCGAATGGCAAACTGGAGCGGTTCACTGAACGTCCCCTCGTCGACTTTTTCCCATTGGTCATATAAGGAAGGTTCCCAACCCAAAAACACGTACCGCGGGGGTAGGGGGCCTCTTAAGCAAGGTCGCCACTGAAACTTGAATTCTCGATCCGAAAGGGCTCCGATTTTAGCGATTGTTCGCTGACATTTTCGGCAATTTTCGAACTGCTTGAAGAGAGTTTCGAATTGGTTGAGTGTGGATTCCATCTTCATGCTTCAGGTTCAATCGGCAGCCGGGGGGGTGCGAATGGGTGCGCCGCCCGCCAGCTCTTTACTTTTTACGAATTAGGGGGTGCAAGGTGAAGCCAGTACAGAAGCCACGGTATGGCAATAAACGTAAGCAGGAGCGTCGGAATTGTAACAGTCACGATTCTAATCCATATTCGCCAACGTGCTAATTGCTCGCGACCTTTCCAAAACCCCAATGCCAGGCTAGGAGAGCTTGTCCCGATTAGCAGGAATATTGCAGAGAGGAGCACATAGCTCCAATATTTGATGCCCATTGGCTTCCGCGGAGTGCCGGGGTCATAGTCAGATTCTATCGCCAGGAGAAGTTCTAGCGCGCGCTGCTGGCTCCCGGGATTGATGCCGCGCTCCAATAATTTGCGCGCCTCCTGCTTGTACATCTCTTTTGCTCCATCGCCGCGGTTTACGAGAGGAATGATAACAAAACCGAACATTACTAAAAAAAGAAGCATTGCTCCAAAGACGCCACTCGCTTTGAGCCACATCTGCTGCCACCATGGTGGCTCTACATCGCGTGCCCAATTTACAAGCAGTCCAAAAAGCTCTTGCGATTTTTCCCATTCACTGGGTTTCACCTTTATCATCAAGTCATCGCCCCAAGCACCGTGGAGGTCCACATGCGCGGTGACCGGCCCAACTTTCAGGTAAATCAGAAACCCTAGCGGAATTTCGTCTTGGCTTTGTGAGTGGACTATAGCTTCGGAAAACCGTTGAGCTTCAATTTCTCGGCCTTTCGAAAGGTAAATTGTTATGGTTCTTTTCTCTTCGCTCCAAGTATCGGTTCCTTTCCAATATTTCAAATCGCTGAGGCGTTGCTTTTCGGCGTCCTCCGCCTTCAGTTTTCCTTTTGACCGGGCCTCTGCAATGTCTTCCTCAACCTTAGCGTGGAGTTCCTTGTCTCGCGCCTGTCTAAGTCCGTCAATATTTTCGTCTATTATGAGGTCGAGCTGAGCCAATTGGGCTGTGTCAACGAGCAGCGGGCGCGTCAGCTTCCTAGTGGTTGGGTATATGAGCTTGGCCACGGAGTTCAATTTATATGTCAATTGTTATCAGAGTCAAGACGGTTCAACGCGGCGGAGCTGACAAGTGGTGTGGCGGGTGGCGCACCCTTGAAACGCGAAGACGGATTTGGGTCCCGCACGCCTTGTGGTTTTCAAGGGTGGCCGGTTTTGACTTTTCTTTTTCCCGTATTTCAGTTCTCTGTCGGAATTCGGAAATGAAATCCAGGAACGTCCCGTCTGTCCCCGAATTCCCGGTGCTGGTTGAGTCGCTCTAATTACGCGGGAGGGCTGGGGACGGACGGAACGGTGATGGGATTTTCTGTTACCTATTTAGTTAAGGCGAAGGTCATCGTGCGTAGAAAGGTTTTCCGATTTTTCCTTCGGGATTCACAATGAACGCGCTTGACAGGTTTATCTGGCTCCGTCAATACTTCGAGGCAGTAAGGTGGTTTGTAGCTCAGATGGAGTCTTAGTTCACGGCCTCCGCTACCTTTTCCGATCCTTTCGCCGGGGCGGGAACAGTAGCACTGAGAGCGCGGGAAACTAATCCCGAGGTGGGGAGTTCGAATCTCTCCGGGCCACCTTACAAATCTAACGTCCTCATCCTATGTCAAATACTACTTTACTGACAAGCCGAACCTGAGCTCAGAATTTCCTCAATAGCTCTTCGATTTAGATTCGCCGGCAATTTTGCCGCGATGGAGGACGATCTTGTTACATCCGATCCCAGCTTGGCTAACAATCGACGTTATTCTCGTTTCTCTTTTTCCATTCGTGGGCGGCATCCTCTCAATGTATTCCGAGATCTTTCTAGATAAGAAGCGTTCCAAAGCACGCCTTAGAAGACATCTAATCGTCTTTGGAAGTTTACTAAGCATCTTTGGGGCTCTTTTGGGTTCAGTGCTGCAAGGCAGAGATAGTTACAACCTGTGGGCCTTCTCAACCGGAGCAGAGGATTACTGCTATGTCGTTTACACGTTCAGGACGAATAATGCCCTAAAGTTTATTGGCATGCATGACGGTGAGTACCCTCTATTTGATGTCAGTATGAATATCAGAAACTACACGCTCTGGACTCAGCTTGGCGGTGCTCCGCATTCTTTCGCCGGACAACCTCCACTGCCTTCCATTGAACGTGATTTAGAGCTCGAAAATAAAGTATCAGTGCAGGTCCATATAGGAAATGTTCGTCCACGTCAGGGATTCTATGTGTGGGATGCTCCGATTCCCAGTGATTCGCTCCAAATCTACTACTTCATTATTTCCGCTAGGAACAGCAACATCGAAGAAGAAGTGTTGTTACGGAAAAAAGACGACGGCAGTTTCGTATCAGCCATGCGCGTTTGGAAGTCAACGGGGGATGTCGTGAAAGGTTGGCCTCAATTTAGTGTTGTGCGCGAGGATATCCCGGAGGACTTTCGGAAATACTACCCAAACGGAGTACCCTGGACGTTGAATCTGAATTAGGGAAGACGGGGACAGACGGAACGTTTACTACATTTCGGCAGGTTGCTCAATTGGACGGAAATATCTACCCGTCGCTGAAATTTGAGCTGAAGCGACCGCAGGACCTGGGCGACGACGGTAATCAGTAATCAGCGATCAGTAATCAGGAAGCGAAGCGAGGAACAAACCAAGACCGGTGTACCCCTCCTCTGCTGAAGCTACGGCGGGCAGGCAAGAACCGGAAGCCGGGGCACGCGACGACGAGGACGGTAATCGGTAATCAGCGATCAGTAATCAGTAAGCGAAGAAAGCCCAAGATTCCGGCGCGGGCGCGCGGAATCGCCAAGGTCGCCAAGGCGGCGGGCATCGAACGGGAAAGCCTGTGCCGCGCCCTATCCCGCCAGGGGAATCCCTGGTTGTCCAGTGCGATGTTCTGCTAGCCTGTTGAGCTACGTAAGCAGGAGAACTTTCATGAATGAACTCGACCGCCGTTCATTGCTGAAGGCAATCACGGCAGCTCCCTTTGCCTACCGGGAGGCACTTAGCGTCCCAAGTCAGGAACCAGTCAGTGTTGTTGCGTCGAACACGGACCGCACCGGACATCCGCATAAAGCCGCCCGGGCTAACAGCCACCTGGATTTCAAAGTCTTAACCCGCGAAACGGACGGCCGCGTCTTCATTATGGAAAACAGGGGCATGGTGCGTGGTGGACCGCCGAGACATGTGCATTACGAGCAAGAGGAGTGGTTTTTCTTTCTGGAAGGTGGCGAGGTGATTATGGAGATCGGGGAGCAAAAGATCCGGTTGAAACCAGGTGACTCCGTGCTTGCTCCGCGCAAGGTGCCGCATGTCTGGGCTTATATTGGGGAACAGCCCGGACGCATGTTATTCGTATTCACGCCGGCGGCGAAGATCGAAAGCTTTTTCGAGGAAGCCAGTAAACCGGACGCCAAGCTGATGGACCCGCAGCGATTCGAAGCCCATGACATGAAGCTAGTGGGCCCTCCATTACTGGATTGACTCGCGAACATACCGGTAACGGCTTGAATCACGACTTAAAGGCAAGCTTGCAGTACACTCCACTGATTATGGCTGAGCCCGTTCTGACGTATCGCGGCACGATTTATCCGTGGCATTGCGACCACATGGGTCACATGAATGTGATGTGGTACGTTGGAAAATTCGATGAAGCAACCTGGCATCTGCTGGCATCCGCGGGGTTGACGGCAAAGCGCATGCGAGCCGAGGGGATTGGGATGGCGGCGGTTGAGCAGCGCATCGAGTATAAGCGCGAGCTGCTGGCCGGCGACCTGATAACGATACGTTCGTGGTTTCAGGAGGTTCGTGAGAAGGCCGTGATCTTCGTTCACGAAATGGTGAAGGAAGAGACACAGGAGATTGCCGCGCGGACATTGTTGACTGGAGTGTGCCTGGATTTGAAGACGAGGAAGGCGACGGTGTTGCCGGCGGACGTGCGGGAGCGGGTTTTGGTGGGGGTTCGGCCGGGTGGTTGAGGGGACTCCCGGCGGCGACGGATATCAGTAATCAGTAATCGGTAATCAGTAAGCGGGGAGCAAACCAAGACCCGGGTACCCCACCTCTGCTGAAGCTACGGCGGGCAGGCAAAAACCGGAACACGGGGCACACGGCGGATCACGCCTGCTGAGCACTGTAGTTCGCCACAACCCGAGCTACCTTACCAGTTGCTGATAGGTCCATGAACTCTGCTGTGCGTGTTCCTTTTTGATTTGTGTACAAGAGCACCACGCTGCTTACACCCAAGAATACGTCCTCAAGGCGAAAATGCAGTTCCGGATAGGCTTCGAGCCCTCGTTGAAAGTAAGCTCGCAAATTCACCTTTCCATGCACCTTCCCGGCGGGTGTCCCCAGCAGTTGTGCGGCAACCGGCGAAGTCAACTCGATTGCATCTTCATAGTGCGTCATGATCAATTCCAGATCATGAGCGTTCCAGGCGGCAATCCAATGCTCTGCCAGCTTCCAAGCTTCGTCTTTGGTCACGACAATTTCTCCTAGGAACGTTCGGTTTTGGGCGTTGACTGAGCTCCCAGCGGTTCGCGGAAAGGATCCATTGGAATCGGAGCGTACTCGACGTCGATGATCTCGAGATGCTCGGTCTTTGCCGGCGCGCGCAGGTCCACGCGGTCGCCGGGGCTGGCCTTCATCAGGGCATTGGCGAGAGGCGAGCGCCAGCTGATGTAGCCGCGGTCGAGGTCCACCTCGTCGATGCCGACGATAGAGACGACGTGTTCGAGGCCGGCGGCGTCCTTATAGGTCACGGTTGCGCCGAAGAAGACGCGCGTAGCGGCTGACCCTGGCCGCGGAGCGGCGGGGTCGACGACCACAGCCGCGTCAATGCGTTTCGTGAGAAAGCGAATCCGCGAATCGATCTGACCTAACCGTCGTTTGCCGTAAAGGTAGTCGGCGTTTTCACTGCGGTCCCCGTTACTAGCGGCCCACGCTACGACCTCCACCACTGCGGGCCGCTCGCGACTCAGTAGGAACAGATGCTCGTCTTTCAGCCGCTGCAACCCGGCGGGCGTGATGTAGTTTTTGAGCGCCGGCCCCGGTGGCTCCGTCCGAGGTCCCCGGAGTGGCCGCTTTTCTCGTATTTGCCAATCTGCCATGGGATCTAGTGTACTTCTGGGTGAGCTAATCTCGGTAGGTGCGCCGGTCTTTCCTGCGGACACGCTTAGAAAATGCGGTGCCCCATACGATTGCATTCCAATGCGTAGAAGTATCCCCCTGTCCCAACGGCCATGTCCTGCCAAGCACACTAGTACTCCCGTAGCGTTGACCCCCTGAATTCCCGCCACTTACTCTTCCTAATGGCGGGGGATGTGTGTCGGAGCGTCCCCTCGGAATGCAATACGCGTGTCGGTTCTTACAGTTTTCTGGCGAATCTCCGATAAGTCTCCTGAGAGGCTTTCTCGCGAAGTACTACTCTCGGGCGATGGTTTAGCGAATTAGTACTTTTTCGGGCGATGGGGCGGCATGGAAACAACGGTCAAAGCTGGGCGTTACGAAATTCTCGGTGAACTTGGCCGCGGCGCCATGGGTGTCGTCTATCGCGCCACCGATCCCGTCATCGGCCGCACCGTTGCCGTCAAAACCATTCGACTCAGCGAAGAAGGCACCGGCCTCAGCCGCCAGGAACTTCTCTCGCGATTCCAGACCGAAGCCCGCGCCGCCGGCCTCCTCACCCACCCTAACATCGTGGTCGTCTACGACGCCGGCGAAGAAAACGGCCTCTTCTACATCACCATGGAACTTATCGAGGGCAAAAGCCTCCAAGCCCTCCTCGACTCCGGCCACTCGTTCCCTGTTCCTCGCGTCCTCCGCATCATGGAGCAAACCTGCAGCGCGCTCCAATTCGCGCACGAGCGCAGCATCGTCCATCGCGACATCAAGCCCGCCAACCTGATGCTCACCGCCGACGACACTGTCAAAGTCACCGACTTCGGCACCGCCAAAATCCTGCAATTCGGCACCGTCCAGCAGACCACGCACGTGATGGGTACGCCCAGCTACATGTCCCCCGAGCAGGTGAAAGGGCGCCCCGTCGACGGCCGCAGCGACATCTTCTCCCTGGGCGTCCTGCTTTACGAAATCCTCACCGGCGAAAAACCCTTCCCTGGACAGAGCATCACCACCGTCATCTACAAAATCGTCAACGAAGAGCCCATTCCCCCCCGCACGCTGAATCCTTCGCTCCATCAAGGCCTGAGCGACATCGTCATGCGCGCTCTCGCCAAAGAGCCCGAAGTCCGCTACCAAAGTTGCCGCGAACTTCTCGAAGACCTCCGCAACTATCGCGCGCTTACTCCAGCCGCCGGTAATCCGGACGCCACGCTCGTCTCTCCGCGCTCCGGCTCCGCCTTTCCTCTTGGCATAGCCGGTGGCAGCCCCCACATGACTCCCTCGGGCAATCCCAACGTCACGCCCACGATTCGCTCGCTGCAAAATCGCGGCACCAATCCTTCGCAAACTCCTGTTGTCCGCCGCACCGGAACGATTGCCCCGGTAGTGGAACAACCGAAAAAAAGCAGCACCGCTCTCACGATCATCCTCGCCCTGATTCTTGTCGGCGTCATCGTCTATGGCTTCAACAAACTCCGCCCCGAATTTCAGGCCACGCGCGAACTGAACAACCGTCCGCGTCAAGAGGTTCCGGCTCCCGAAACCCCGGCTCCAAAACCTGCCCCCTCAAACACCGATCCTGCCGCGAATCCGGCGCCAACCGGCGGCGACCAGCCCAACACCTCTCCGGTGGCTCCGACAACCGCTCCAACCTCCGCGCCTGCAAAGTCCGATCCCGTTCCGACGCCTGTTAATGTCGTCGAAAATAAAACGGTTGTTCCCGCAGCGCCACCCGATTCCAAAAAGGTAGAGCCTGCCGTCACCCCGGCGGCCGCCGCTTACAAAAACCAGATCGAGGCGGCTCTGACCGAGCGCGAGATGTCCGGCCGCGTCAAAGTTTCCGCCACCAGCAACACCCTCATCCTCACCGGCAAACTCCGTCCCACGGAGCACTCCTCGCTGCTCCACTTCATGCGCAACGCTCCAGCCAACGTCCACGTGGTCGACGAAATTTCCTACGACGACACGCCGCTTCCCGCCTCCGAAAACTCCGACAACAGCGGCCATCCCAAACCCTCCAACGGCAATGCAGCCGTCCACGTCATCACCAACGTAATCGGCGCCAAAGCCACCATCTTCGGCCCCTCCGGCCGCGCCGCTGCCACCTGCCAAACGCCTTGCAGCTTCAACGACCTCGCTCCAGCCCGCTACAGCCTACAAGTCCAGAAAGAGGGCTATCTCCAGGTCCAGACCGCGCTTGAGCTAAAGACCGGCGATTCGCAGGATGAAAAGATCCTCCTGGAAGCGACCACCAAAGGCTTGTTCGTCGGAACCCGCCCGGCCGGCGCCGATGTATTCATCAATGGCGACAAACAAGCCGGACAGACTCCTGTCACGCTTCCCCTCGCCCCAGGCTCCTACAATCTCGTCCTCCGCCTCGAAGGTTACGAACCGTATGTCGGCCAAATCCAGGTTAAGGACAACGTCCAAACCAATGTTGACCAGGAGATGAAACCCAGAGCCGGCCATGTCGCCTGGGCCCAAGTGGATACCACCCCCGCCGGGGCAGAAATCCTTGTTGACGGCATCTCTACCGGCCAATTTTCACCCGCCCGCGTCCAGATCCCCACCGGCGCCCACATGATCGGACTGCGCCTGAAAGGCTATGAATTCGCCCGCCGGGGAATTGACGCCACCGAGGGCGGCACCGTAAACGTCAAGGCCACACTGCAAGGCAAGTAAATCCTGAAAACGGTACAGCGAACAAATTTCGAAAGTAACTCTACCTTGATGCTGCAACTGCCTTTATTTTGTTTCCTTTCAGTACATACAATGGCCTAGTAGTACTATAGGCCCCCACCCCTTCTTCTACTGTAATACTTACAGGGTCCCTCCCGCTGCTCTGGGTCTAACAACCCCCTGCCAGCCCGGTACCCGGAAATTTTTACTCGAAGCGATGGCCTCAACGGCTTCGCGGAAATCGGGGCAGTCTCTTGGTACTTCGCGCCACAGCTCTTCTCGACGATCGATCGGGCGCTCATCCCGTTTCCAGGCGCACTTCGCCCAATGATTCCGGCTCCCTGCGCCGCGAACAGTCGCGCTCCATCGAACCCCTTCTGGCCGATGCCGTCCAAGCAGTCCGCGAATTTCATCTCCTCCTCCGCGCCCATCGCCTCTACAGCACCGCTCACCCGCGCGTCCAGGATTCCCTAGACGTAGCCTACGAATCCCTTCGCCGCACCGCCGCCGATCTTGGCGGCCTGGAAATTCGCCCCGAACGCGGCGGCATCGTCGTCACCAAGGTCAGCGAAGCCCATCTCCCCGATGCGCGCGGCGAATTCCACGCCCTCTCAGTCGAAATGCAACGCGCTGGAATCCAGACCCTGTGGTTCGCTCCCAAATTTAATGTGGGCGAATTGGACACCCTTGCTCAACTGATGAAGGTTAGCTTGCTAAAATCGGATGAGCCCTCCAGGCATGACGCAACCACCGCCTGGGCGGCCCTACTCCGGGAGCATCGCGTGGAAGGCATTCAGATCAACACCTTGACCGAGCGCAAGGTGGACACGGTATTGGCCAGCTTGATCGCAGCTCTCGTCGCCTATGGCGGCACTTCCTCCGAAGAGAGCGGCGACACTCCCATCCACGCCCCGCAAATCTCCGAACTCACCGACACGCTTCGCCTCATCGGCCATCTGACTCCTCCGATGGAGGGCGCCCGCGGCCTTTCCCCTGAAGAGGCAGCCCGCGCGATTCACTCTTCCATGGAGCAGGCCAGCCGCAGCACCGTCCGCATGCTGCTTGCTTCCATGACTCAGTACGCTCCGCAGGAAGGCGAAATCCCACAAGCCTATCTACGCCGCCTTTCCCAAACTCTCGTTCTGGAATATCTCACTTCCGAATTTGCCGCCGCGCAGCTTGCTCCCCATTCCGTCCGCCCGATGCTCTATCAACTCGCCGGCGTCCTGGTGGATGCGGGCGGCTATCACGGCCCTCACTCTTCACAGCATCTTTCTTCCCTCGCCACCACCTGGGCGAACGAAACTTTCCGCGAGCAACTGATCGAGCGTTTCTGGCTGGAACTTCCTCCGCGCGAAAAATCCACCGTTCTTCGCGGTCCGGACATCTGGTGTGTTCCCATCACCGCCATCCGCCAGACGATGAATCTTCTCGTTGAAACCGGCGCCGATGCGCCGCGCCGCGAAGCCCGCGCCATCCTTCTGAACTACGCGCGCCGCCTGGAGCACGCGGATTCCAGCTCTCGCCGCATCGTTGCCGCGGGCCTCGGCGAACTTACGCCGCTTCTTGAATCCCTCTGGCCCAATCAAGTTCCTGAAGAACTCAGCAAGGGCACTCTGGCGGCCCTGGCCAAGGAAAAAGGCCCGGAAACCAGCGCCCTCCTCGCTGCCTTTCTCGAAACTCTCGGCCGCGTTGCTGTTTCCCGCGGCGACTTCACCGGTTTCGAAAATATTCTCATCGGCCTCGAGCGCGTTCCTCGCGACGCCGAGCACGAGCACCTCATCGCTCTCGGCTATCGCCTGGTCGCCAACGATCGCTGGATGCTCCTGGTGGACGCGGCGCTTGCCAATCGCGCCCTCGATCCCACGCTCCCACGCCTTTTGCAGCGCGATCCAGAGCGACTGCTCGATCGCCTCACACTATTGTTGACTGACCCGCGCGGCCCCGAAACGATTCCCGCCATGGCCCGGCTCCTTCGCGCCATCGGCGTCCCGGTTCTCACCCTTCTCGAAACCCGGCTCTTCGAAGCCCGCCGCCAGCGCGTCAGCGCCGCCATCAAGTTGCTTGCCGCCGCCGATCCCGATCGCCTGCTCCGCGGCCTCACTCGCGCCATGGCCAGTTGGGAATGGAATCTTCAGGATCTCGCGGTCAGCGAACTCGCGCGTCCTTCGAATGCTCCCTCGGCGCAAAGCACGGCCTTCGTCTTCTCCGCAATCCTCGCGGAAGCGCATCCTCTCGTCGTTCCGATGATGATCGATCAGATTGGCGTCGGCCAGGAAGCCACCGCCGTCGCTCTGCTAATGGAAATCGCCGCCGGCGAACACGAAATCCTGCGCGACATTTTTGTGCGCATCAAAGCGATCGAAGCCCTTGGCCGACTCCGCGCCATCGAATCCATCGAGATGCTTCGCCAGCTTGCCGCCAAGCGCGAAGGCCTCACGTACGTCGAACCCGCTGGCCTGCGCGTCGCCGCCGAAGATGCTCTTGCGATGATCGAAGAAACTCCGGCCTCCGCTCGGGTCCGCGCCGCTTTTGAATCGCCGTCAGCACCGCTCGGCAATTTTGTCGTTCCTCGCCGTTACACGCGCGTTCCTCTGGAATCTCCGCTGCGCGCGCAAATCGGCACCCAGCCTCAAATGATGAGCCCGGTCCGCGTAAAGACCATCAGCCTCGGCGGCGCTTACGTCGAATCCCCCAATCGCCTCAGCGTTGGCGATTCCATCCAGCTCGAAGTCCGTTCCGGCCTCCGCAAAATCCATTTCACCGCCGTCGTCCGCAACATCGGCCCCGACGGCAGCGGCGTCGAATTCGTCCACATGAAAGAAGACGACCACGAACGCCTCCGCAAGCTTGTCCAGAAACATCTTTAGAATTTCAGCTAGCGCTCTGCTAACGAATCCTCCTAGTTTCAAGTAAAATACCCCTGCTCTTTGAATCACAAATCCAAGGACCCCACCGCCAATGCCTGACGTCCGCCGGTTTCCGCGCCACCGTAAATCCCGTTCGGCTCCCATACAGCTTCTTCCGCTCGCGCTCCTCGTATTCGCGAACGCCGCGCCGCTCTTTGCTCAGCAAGCCGGCGGCGTAGCCGCCTCCGTCCCGCAAGTCCGCCTGCTTCGAGGAATCGTTGGCGCCAAAGGCGAACAGCGCAACGGCGGCTTCGTGATGACCGAACCCCGCAGCCTTTTCTACGTTCCCGATGATCGCGAGGTGATCGTCTACTTTGTGTGGGAAGGAGTGGTCGGAAAGCACCATTGTGAAGGCACCGTCCGCGGCCCGAACGGCCAATTCGCGAACATGTCCAGTTTTGACTACAACGCTGCCCAGCCCCGGTTCGCCGGCTACTGGAAAGTTCCCATTTCCGACAGCACATCCTCGGGCACCTGGATTTTCGAAACCCACGTGGACGGCGAACCAGCCGGACAAGTGACCTATCAGGTTGTTCCCGGCGCAAAACCCGCCAACATCCCGGTCGCTCCGGCGCTTCCCTCCACTGCCGAGATCTATAAACTCGCGGTCTCTTCTTCCGTGGTCATTGACAGCCTCGATCCCGGCGGCAAGCTTATCAAGCGCGGCTCCGGGGTCTTCTTCAAACCAGGCTTTGTTGCCACTTCCTTCCGTGTCGTCGAGGGCGCTTCCGCTCTCCGCCTGCGCTTTTCCGACGGAAACGAGCTGCGCGTCGATCGGCTCGCGGTCTGGAACCGCCGCCAGGACTGGGCGATTTTCCCGGTCGATTCTTCCTCCGCCTCAATCGTGAAACTTGCCGACGCAAAATCCTGGAATATCGGTGACCACTGCTATTGGCTCGACGTAAATCCCGATGGCAGCCGTGTCATTCATGACGGCCAGATTGTCGGCATGCAATCTCCTCCTCGGTCTGGAGATCGCATCAACATTTCAGGAATCTACAACCGGTGGTCGCTGGGCGGCCCTCTGCTGAACGAGCAAGGTCAAATGATCGGCCTTCTCGGCGGGACTTTTCCTGACGCGCTCCTGTCGGACTCCGGTTCCGATCCGCAAAGCAACGCGCCCGATCTCAACATGGTCGCTCTCGGAGGCGTTGCGATTGCGGCAAATGTGCTGCCTGCCGTCCTCCATGATTCCACCAGGTCTTTGCCGGAGATTCTGGCCAGCGGCGACATGATGCCCATGGTGTCCAAGCAGCAGATGATTAATTTCGGAATGCTTAGCAGCGGGCCCGCCTCCGATCCCAAGCAGCACAAGGGCGTTCCGCATAACTGGAAGTCCACCTTCCAGCGGGGCGACGCTTCCGCCGTCGTCATCCTGGCCTTCACCAACAACGAAAACTTAAAGTCCACCGTCACCATCAAGCTCTACGATCTCGACAATCATCTCGTAGCCACCGGCAAGCCGGAGAAACTTGTCATCACTCGCGGCCAATCCGCGGAGCGCACCTGGACACTTCCGCTTGCCGAGCTTCCTGCCGGTTTTTATCGGGTGGACATCCTGGTCGCCGACGACATCGCCTGGCGCCAATACTTCAAGGTCACCGATTAAACTCGGCTCATTGCCGTCGTCCACCGCATCGGCCGTAGCTCACCGGTGATTACCCGTGGCTTGGTGGATTTGGTCACAGCGCTGTAAATTCCTTGTCTCTTCGATTTTACAGAACGATGAAATCCCTCATTCGGTATCTCGGCTACGATTCCTCCAGTCGTTCATGCAGTCAGCACACCTTCTTTACGCCGCCTGAGATTCCACGGCCATTTGTCCAATCCGCGGCGGCGGAAAAGTTTCGTGTGCTGCCGTCAAGTCCTCGCAGGCTCGGCAGTTCGCCCCTCCGCGCAACGGCGAACAACTCGCGGTGATATGAAGGGGGAAATGATGAAATCTGCCATCCTGATCGCGTTCGTGATTTGTCTGGTCGGTACAATCTCTGGCTGTGGCGGCTACAGCAGCAACAGCAGCAATACTCCATTAGGTCAAACTCTGGCGGGAACCTGGGATTTCACCTATGTTTCCGGTACCAGCGGCACGGCTACGGCTCACGGGACTTTCTCCCAAACTAGCGGCGCTTTCACAGGAAGCGTGACACTGACCGGCACTTGTGCCACAACCGGTACGCTTGCCGGCACTGTCACTGGCTCCACAGTCACAGGCACCATTACCGAAGCGAACCCGGAGACGATCAGTGTTACGGGAACCATCGCCAACACCGGCCATACCGCCAACGGCACTTATCAGGTGATGTCGGCCACCGGCGCCTGCGCCGCGGCCAGCGGCGACACCGGAACCTGGACCGGAACGCGGACCGCCAATCCCATTGGCCCGTACTCCGCCATGGTGCGCTCCGCCGATCGTCTGCCCGTGAACGTTATCCTCAATCTCAACGGCGAACCCGGTCACCCTTCCGGTACGGCCAACTTCACCAATTCCGCATGCCTCCATTCGATGCAGGTCACCGGAACACAATCCGGCAGTCATATCGAATTGCGCGGCGAGAGCGGAGACAATGGCTCGGTTGTTTTTACCGGCACGGTTGATCCGGAAGCCAGAAATCTGATGCTCACCTCGGTGATTTCCGGAGCATGCCAGGCCGAATCCGGCTCCGGCACTTTTACAAAAATGCAATAAGCGTCTGAAACAAGAACTCGCAGCATCGCAAGGCCCAGGCGTTAGCATTACGCTTGGGCCTTGCGCTTTCTTGCCTTTCGCTTCCTTAACTTTCCGCAACATTCCAGTCTCCGCGCACCGATAAATCGTTCCGCTAATTCGCCAACCAGCGCCGCAGGCGCGGTACAAATTAGCCCAGCGCGTGAGCGTTGGGATCCAGGCGCGAAAAATCCCCAAGCGCCGGAGACGCGCCACATTCTTCTCCCTCGGACTCGCCATCAACCAAAATCTCCCTCTTCCCTGCCCAAAACTCGTTCCTGTTACCCATTACATCTTGGGCACTCTCGCCCCTTGCCACTAGCCAAACAAACGTCTGGCAGTTTACAGTTGCATCGGCTCGTACATTGACGTACAAGCTATCTCATCTATTTCTTTTCAGTCATCTCGCGGCGGGCACCGCTCGCCACCGCTAGGGGTAGCGGAGAGACTGGCGGTAAATCCAAGGAGGCTCGGTATGCAACGCAGGCAGCCGTTGTTTGCGTTTGTGATTTTTTGTGTGGCAATTCTTTTGGGGGCGGGTTTCGCGGTGGCCCAGGTCAACACCGCTACTCTCTCCGGAAACGTAATTGACCCCCAGGGTCTTGCGGTCCGCGGCGCAAAAATCACAGTAACGCTTCTCGCCACCGGCTCCGATCGTTCCGTCACCGCCGACGACTCCGGCCACTACACGCTCGTCGGCCTCGTTCCCGGCATCTACAAACTTCGCGTAGAGACAGGCTCCAATTTCGCTCCCTACGAACGGCCCAATGTGCAACTGACCGTCGGCGAGCAGGCCACTGCGAATATCACGCTGCAACTCGGCACCCAGACGCAGACCGTCACCGTCACTACCGAAACTTCCCCTGTCGAAGTCACCCGTTCGGAAAGCTCGCAAACCGTCGAACAACGCCAGATCGACAACCTCCCCATCAACGGCCGCAACTACATCAATTTCACGCTCATCAATTCGCAAACTCTCCGCGACAACTCCAATGCCATCGGCCCCGCTCCCAACAGCGGCTTGAGCATCAGCGGCTCCCGCGCCCGCTCCAACATGGTCAGCGTCGACGGCGCCGACGCCGTGGACAATTCGGTCAACGGCATTCGCTCCACTGTCTCCCAGGAAGCCGTCCAGGAATTTCAGATGGTTCTCAGCAATTACAACGCGGAATACGGGCGCGCCACCGGCGGCGTCGTCAACATCGTCACAAAAAGCGGCACCAACGATTTCCACGGCGACGTTTTCGGCTATTTCCGCAACAAATCGTTCCAAGCGCGCAATCCTTTCTCGGTCGATGTCGATTCCAACGGCGATCTGATCCCCACCAAGCAAGCCTACACGCGCGTCCAGGCCGGCACCGCGTTCGGTGGCGCCCTCCGGAAAGACAAGACCTTTTATTTCTTCTCCTACGAATACACCCAGCGCGAAGAAACCGGCTTCACCAGCATCGGCCAGAACAATTTTGGGTTCACCACCGGGCTTGTTCCCTGTCTCCCCGTCCCTCTTAGCCTGACGCCTTCCCAACTGGGCTTTTATCAGGGCGGCTTGGGTGCACTCAGTGCCGGCGGCACCTCTTGCACCGGAAACGCTGCGCCGATCCAGGCTCAGATTGACGGCTTGGAGAAAGCCGCAGTCGCCACAGGCGCCGCCACCAACGTTGCGGTCAACGGCGACATCAACAAAAACGTGGATGGCACTCCGATCCCGCTTGCCACTATCCTCGGTTTTCCTTTTCCTCCCAACCCAGTTACACCAGCGCCGTTTTTTCCGGGCCCGGTAAGTTGCCCACCAAACACTATCACCGGCAACGTGCAGTGCCCCGGCACTGGCGTCGGCCTGGTGCCCCTGCCGGCCTCCTACGTCCCGCTCGATTCCCTGCGCGGCAATTTCCCCATCAATGAGAAAACCAGCCTCTGGTCTGCCCGCCTCGATCAGCGGTGGAACAGCCACAACTCCTCTTTCATCCGCGTCGGCGTTTCACCCTCCCTGGTCACTGGCATTCAGTCCACATCCCAGAACCAGGTGCTTGGCCAGAACTCCGGTTCGCGTGTCGGCTTGAATCAGACCCGCGATTTCAACACCACCTTCCAGCACGACACCATCCTCAGTGACACCGCGTTCAACGAGTTTCGATTCCAGTTTGCCCGCCGCGGCATTCATTTCGGCTTCTCCGATCTGCCCGGCGGTTCCAATATCGCCGTGAATATCCCGGGCTTCGGCTATTTTGGCCGCGAACCATACTCTCCTGTTGACCGCATCGAACGCCGATTCCAGTTCTCTGACAACGTCTCCATCTCCCGTGGCCGTCACACTTTCAAATTCGGCGCGGATGCCAATCTCATCCAACTTCGTTCCAAGAAGGAGCAGATCTTCCAGCTCGATTTTGGCGGCGTCGTCAACTTTGGCGGCATAGACCTCTTCGGAAACGGTTTGCCTGCCGTCACCGGCCCGCAAGCCTACGGCCTCGGCATCCCGCAAACCTACATTCAGGGCATCGGCTCTTCCAACACTCCCTTTGACAATCTTCCGTTCGGATTCTTTGCCCAGGACACCTGGCGCGCCACCCGCAAGCTCACTGTGAACTACGGCGTCCGCTACGACGTTGAAATCAGCCCGCTCTTTGCGCCCGCCACCGCCATCAACGCGGCCGCGGAAAAGCAGTTCGGCGTCGTCGAGGGCATTCCCCGCGACTACAACAACGTTGCGCCCCGCATCGGACTCGCGTGGGATCCAACGGGTGATGGCAAAACCGTCGTCCGCGCCGGCTACGGCCTCTTTTACGACCACCCGCTTCTGGCGATCGCCTTCGACTCCACCACCGCCGACGGCGGCCGCTCCGTCCAATTGCTTTCCATCGGCGGCGCCCCATCCGCCTGCGGCATCGTCTCGGCTCCCCAGGCTCCCCCAGGCTACAACACCTGCGGTGGCAACCTGGACACGCCTGGAAACCTCAACGGCTCTTCCATCTTTCAGGGCGCGCTCAATGCGTTCCCCTCGATGTTCTATCAACCGGATCAGCAGCGCTTTGACGCTCTCAACCCCAACTCGTTGTTCGCAAATCAAAATTATTTGACCGCTGGTTTGCCGCTTCCCATTCTTCCCTTCACGCTTCCCGTTACCGCAAATTTCAAATACGGCTACGCGCAACAAGCCAACCTCACCATCGAACATGCCATCGCCGGCACCTGGAAGGTGAGCGCCGGCTATCAATGGACGCGTGGTATTCATCTCAATCGCCCCATCGACATCAACCCGACCGACCCCGTGCTTCTCACTTCCAACGAAGCCAGTGCGGTCGCCGTCGGACTTGTTGCTCCCGGCAGCAACCCACTGGGAGTTATCGTTCCTTCCACGCCCAACACGACTTGCAACTTTGGACCCGGCCCCTTGTCCGCGATTCCAGCGGTGAACACTTCCACCGGCAGCATTGCTTTCGCCACTCCTGCAGGGCAACCACTGGCTCCTGGAGCCTTGGGCCTCGGATTCACTGGACAAAACTGCGGTGGCTCTCCGGTCGGCCTCATTGGCACACCCGCGTTCTTCAACTATTTCCGTAAGTCCGGCCCAAACCCGTCCTTCGCCACCGCTGTTGGCGCGGCTGCCCCGCAGTGCGCTGGGCTCCCCGCTTTCAATTGCGGCTTCGCTGTTCAGCAGGCCCTTGCGAACGCGGCAGGCTATCCCACTGGCGGCGTTCCGGTGCCCTTCAACAGCATTGATGCACAGAACTCCGACGCCGCATCCTGGTATCACGCTCTCACTATCAACCTGGAGAAGCGCTTCTCGCGCCATTTCACTTTTCTCTCCAGCTACACCTGGTCGCACTCCATCGACAACGGCACCGACCTCCAATCCACCCTCGAGCCTCAGGACAGCCGCTTTGGCTTTCTGGAAAAGGCCAACTCCGTCAACGACCAGCGCCATCGCTGGGTCACCAGCGGCGTCTTCCAGACTTCGCCTCACAAGGGCGGCGATTCCTTCGCCCAAAGCTTCCTCAGCGATTTCACGTTTGCTCCGCTGATCGAGGTCGCTTCGGGGCGGCCCTTCAATGTCATCACTGGTGAAGACCTTCGGCTGTTGTTCAGCTCCGAAGGTGTCCGCCCGGACCGCGGCGGCACCACCACATCTCCTTTCATCCACGGAGCCAGTTTCGGCCTTCCGACCGTTTGCAAGACCAATGACAACCAGAATTTCATCTCTCCCGCAGCGCCGTTTGGCTGCTTCGGAACCCTCGGACGCGACGCGTTCACTTCGCCTGGATTCTTCCAGTTCGATCTCCGCGTCTCCAAGGGCATCAGCTTCGGCGAACGCTTCCGCCTCGATCTGATCGCCGACGCCTTCAACCTTTTCAACCGGACCAACATCGCCGGGGTGAACCAGCTCTGCGATCCCACGGCCGGTGCCACCTGTGCCGCGGGCCAGCCAACCTCTTCCTTCGACGCCCGCCAGTTCCAGTTCGCCCTCAAACTCAACTGGTAAGGGTCCGGCAAAAAATCATCATCTCCAACAGAAAAGGCCCCGGCAAAAACCGGGGCCTTTTTCCTTTCTTCTCTTCTCTCTGTGTACTCTGTGGCTCCTCTGTGTTAAATCTTTCCGCGCCATCCCTCCGGACTGGACTAGACCACCGCCGCGTTTTTTTTCAGGATTATTCCGAACAGTCCCTTTTTATTGAAGCGCCTCAGGTCCGGATGCGTCGGTTCGGCTTCGCAAATCATGGATTGATGCCCGGAAAAACTTTGGGTAAACGACCGGAAGCCCCAGTTCGCATCGATGTCATCCACAACCAGGGCGCCGCCATCCCTCAAACGCGCCCACGCTCGATCCAGCTCGAAGCGCACGTTGTGTTCGCTGTGCATGCTGTCGTGAATGAATAGATCGATCTGGCAAAGCTTGTAGAGCAGCTTCGGAAGATGCAGCCTGCTCGAACCCTTGATGTAGGACCATCGCCCCGGGTAGCGGCCGCCGACCGCCGCTCCGACCTGCGACGCCCAGGATTCTTCGATGGGAGGAAGGTCGATGCTCCAGAGGTGTCCGTCTTTATTTCGCTCCAGCGCCTCCAGAATAAAGCGCGACGTCACCCCATGCGCTACGCCCGTCTCTACAATCTTCTTCGCGCCCAGATGATTCGTCAGGCACCAGATCGCCCGCACCAGCCCCGCATCCCCGTCATTCCAGGACCCGAAACTCTGCGGACCGGCCTGGATCCCTTTTGCCTCCAGCTCTTCCATCACTTCGGGCCATAGCTTGCCAAACTCCCACGCGGACTCGCAGGGCCACGCGACGCCCAACAGCTCGTGCAGCCGGCGTTCCCAATTCTCATCCGCTTCGTACGGGCATTGTGGGCCGCGCTGCTCGCGCTCCGCCCAATATGTTTCCCGGACCCTTGTCCATGTCTCAATTGGATTGGATAGCAGCACTGCCATCCCCGATACGGGATGCGTCAGCAGATAATGCAGAGGTAGGCCTAACATCGCTTCCCTTTCAGGCCCAGGATATCCGCGGAGTATACTCCCCTGTCCGCCCCTCCGCACCACCGTGACCCAATACTTAATTGGTGAGTTTGCAACGCCCCTAAGCCCGGCAGGTGGAGCACCTTTAAGCGCGAAGTCTTTCCGGGCGGCCTTTCCTTACTACGGATAGTCCCGTTTACACATCAGAGCACCGAGGGCTAGAATCGCTGTGCCGTGACTACCCAACCGATTGGCGAACCCAGGCCTCTTTGCCCCAAGCATTTTGTGGTTATGGTGACCAACGCCCCCGTGTCCGGGGAAAAAATATCAAGCCGCTCGACGCCAACCAACATTTTCCTTTGTAATTGCCCCGTCGAACACTGCACGCAAAATTATTCGCCGGAAATGGGATACTTCGCGATGGAAAGGGGTCAAGATCACTGGTTCGTCACCGGCTCCTCCAGTCTGAAACTCCACAGAAACGAAACGCAGGTCATCTGCGGTGACGAAGCCAGGAACGTAATGTTTCTGGAGCAGATCGATCCAAAAACCAACGAGCAAACCTTTCGCTGCCCCCAGAAAGACTGCGGCAAGACCATGAAAATCCCTGCCAACGGTCCTCCCGTCTACTGGCTGGGACAAGGTTTCCTCGGTCACCGCACCTGACGGAGGTGGTCGTCAGATTATCTTCCGAACACATTTTGGCGCAGCATAATCCTCTCTCAACACTAATTGCCCTGCCCGCCGCACACGCGTTATGCTCACTCGCCGTGAATTTGGCGAACGGACCACTCCAGGGAGGCTTCATGCTTCGCTCATTTCGTTTTTCACTCGTATCTCTCCTTGCGCTCTGGCCGATCTTTGCCTCAGCCCAGGGATCGTCTTTCGCCGTCGGAACCGCCTCTGCCGCGCCAGGCCAGAAAGCAACCGGTTACCTCGAAGTCCCCGCCGGCGTCGATGCCGCAACGAACATTCCCGTCGTCGTGGTGAATGGCGCCAAGCCCGGACCCGTCCTCGCTCTGGTGACTGGCGCCCACGGCACGGAGTACGTTTCCATCATTGCCGTCGAAAAGTTGATCGCCGATCTCGACCCCTCCAAAATTTCGGGCACGATTATTATGCTTCCACTGGTCAACATCGCTTCGTTCGAACAAAAAGTCCCGCACGTCAATCCAGTGGATAACAAGAGCATGAACCGTTTCTATCCAGGCAAAGCCGATGGAACGCAGACGGAGCGAGCTTCCTTCCTCATCACCAAACAGGTCGTTGAGCGCGCAGACTACTTGATTGACTATCATGGCGGCGACCTCGACGAGAGCCTCCGGCCCTACGCTTACTGGGGCCCTACCGGCAAAGATTCACAGGACCGCATCTCCAAGGAGATGGTTCTCGCTTTCGGCCTGGATCACATCATCATTTGGCGCGAACGTCCCACCGACCTGGCGGCCAGCCGGTATCTTGACAACACAGCTTCTCTACGCGGGAAGCCTTCGATCGTTGTGGAAGCCGGGCATGCCGGCACAGTCGAAACCGACGATGTGGCTCTGCTTGTGAACGGCACTCTGAGCGCCATGCGCGCCTTGAAAATGCTGCCTGGCCAGCCGCGCTATATCGAAAATCCCGTGTGGCTCGAAAAGATCGTTGACGTCATTTCCGACGGCCCCGGCATCTGGTATCCGCTCGTCAAGCGTGGAACCTACGTTCAGGAAGGCATGAAGCTCGGCTACATCACCGACTATTTCGGAAAAGTCATCCTCGAACCCCGCGCTCCCGCCGCCGGCGTGGTCCTTCACCTCAACGCCGTCCCCTCCCTAAAAAAAGGCGACAACATCGCCAACCTCGGCATCGTCGCATCCAAGCCGCCGCAATAACCCGGCTTGCGAGAAGCCGCGGCGGGTGAAGTACCGCGCCCTTGTGGTGTTCAAGGGCGCGGGTTTGGTTAACGCAATGGATCTTCAGGAACAAGAACCGTGATCGTTTGCCGATTCCTAACGAAATCAACGCACTGCCCCTGATTTGCGAATTGGCTCGGAAAATTATAGCTTGTCCATCCGTCGCCCTTACAGTCGTCCACTGTGCTCGGCGGACCGCAGCGACGCTCGTTATTTGGAATGAATACCGTCATTGGTCTGCCTGGCGGGCCAACGAACATATTCGACTCGATGGCATCCGCGCCTCCCAGGTTATACGCTCTGTGGACACGGCCTTCAGAAGTCTCAAAAGCCTGCCCCGCGCTATAAGACTGAACGCTCCCGCATCCATCCTCGATGGTGATCGTGCCTTGTCTCACGACGTTATAGACGAACCCGGGATGATAATGCCAAGGGGCGGGTGGCCCGGGAACCGATGAAGAGTCGCCGTTGTGCAATTCGAATAAGACTCAAAGTAACGCGGAGGGTGCCCCGGGTTCCGGTGTGTGGTACCCGGGTCTTGGGGTTGACTTTTCCTTTCCGCAATTATTCTTGACTCCGTTCCCGCCCGGGATACTCTTCCCGCATGTCGCCTACAACCAAGAAAGTTCTCCAAGCCGTCCTCTGGTTCGTGCTCGGCCATCTGAGCTGCGCCGTCATGCACCACCTCCACCACTTCGCCGGCAACTAGCAGCCACCCATGCTCAAGACGTAATCCGCGCGGTCTTAAGCGCCGGAGGTGCGCCAGAACTTAGCCCAGTGCGTAAGCGCTGGGTATCTAACCCCAAAAAAATTCCAGCGCCGGAGGCGCGGGCGGGTGGCCCGGGAACCGATGAAGGGTCGCCGTTATGCAGTTCGAATAAGACTCAAAGCAACGCGGAGGGTGCCCCGGGTTCCGGTGTGTGGTACCCGGGTCTTGGGGTTGACTTTTCCTCTCCGCAATTATTCTTGACTCCATTCCGATCCGGGATACTCTTCCCGCATGTCGCCTACAACCAAAAAAGTTCTCCTAGCCGTCTTCTAGTTCGTGCTCGGCCATCTGAGCTGCGCCGTCATGCACCACCTCCACCACTTCGCCGGCAACTAGCAGCCACCTATGCTCAAGACGTAATCCGCGCGGTTTTAAGCGCCGGAGGCGCGCCACATTTCCGACCCTTCTACACCGGCGGGTAGCCGACTGACAGTGCAAACTCTTTGACGGCACAAGCCGACGGGCAAAAACTACGAGTACAACTTAAGGCTCGAATTCCGCTTTCGATAACCTCAACAAGCCGTTTTCTCTCATCGTGAGAAGTCGAGAAGTCGGGGACAGACGGGAAGTTTTCTCCGGTACTCGATCGCTGATTGCAGATTTCCCTAACTCCCCAACGCCGCCCCATTCGAACGGCCCGCCATTCGAGTGGTGTATCATATAATTAACTATTGACAACATTACTATCCCTGTGTTAGTCTGGTTCGTGACACTTGGGCACAAACTCGTCCTGACACACAAGCAATCCCTCCGATCCTCGCCGCCGTCCCGTTCTCCTCTCTGCTCATTCGCTCTTGCCAAGAATTCCTCGCATTCCCCTCTCTTTGTTTTCAGAGACTTGCGCACTCTTTCATTTTCTGGATACCAGCTATCCCTCGTCCTTCCCACAACTTGCGCACTCTTTAGCAAAAAACGGGGGGTAGGGGGTACCTTTAACCAAAGTTTTTCTCTGCAGTCTCGCTTGCCCCGAGCTCCTTCGCGAGGGGTCGCAAAAACTTCAACCCTAAGTCCTTTCGCTAGGTCTCGCTTGCCCCGAGAGCTTTTGCGAGGGGTCGCAAAAACTTCAACCCTAAGTCCTTTCGCTAGGTCTCTTACGCAAAATCAGGGGGGTAGGGGGATCCTGCCTGCCCTTAGCGCGGTCCTGGCTGCGCTGCATTCTCTGTGTTCCTCCCTCTGCGTTCTCTGCGTCTCTGCGGTGAGTCTTCTTGTCTTGCCGTTCGCACAGCTCGCCACCCCGCCTTGCCCCTCTTCCTCCTTCCCGCTACAGTGGAAACACCCGTTTCCCGTAATCACGGGAGAAAATCAATGAACCCTGTCGCCATCGCCGCGCTGTTCCTCGGCCTCGTCCTTCTCGGGCTGGTCGTTTGGCTGCTCCTCCGGAGCACCCAAGACCAGAAGAAGGACGAAGCCCTCGAATCCCAACTGAACGAGATGCGCCGCGACCTCCTCAACCTCTCCACCACCCAGGCTCAGAGCTCCACAAAGCTTGAGACTATCGCGGGCACTGTCGCCACCCGGCTCGAGGCCGTCACCACCGCTCTCAAGGACGGCGTCAAAGACTCCGCGCAGATCACCTCCAAGCTCACCTCCGAATCCCAGGCCGCGATGTCGCTCGAACTCAAGAACACTCGCGAGCAAATCAACCAGATCCAGAACCAGCTCGGCGAAGTCCAGCAAGCCGGCAAGCAAATGTTCGAGACCAGCCGGACGCTTGAAAACATCCTGGGTGGCGCAAAATCCCGCGGCTCCCTCGGCGAAGTCACGCTAGAACGCATGCTCGAAGATTCCCTGGCCCCCTCGCAATATTCCCGCCAATACCGCTTCCGCAGTGGGGAAGCGGCCGACGCCGTCATCTTCCTGCTCGACAACAAGAAAATGGCCATCGATTCCAAATTCCCACTGGATGCTTACCGCCGCCTGAGCACGGAAGGCGATGAAGCTCGCCGCGCGTTCGTCACCGCGGTCAAAAGCCACGCCGATTCGATCTCCAAAAAATACATCGTCCCCGATGAAGACACCCTCGACGTCGCCCTGATGTTCGTCCCCAGCGAAACTGTTTTCTACGAACTCTTGATGAGCGTGGATGGCAAGGGCCTTCCCCTCGACGAATATTGCCGCAGCCGCAGCATCTTTCCCGTTTCCCCGAACACCCTGCACGCCAACCTGCGCGTGATCGCCATGGGACTCCGCGGCATGCAGATCGAAGAAAACGCCAAGCACCTCTCCGCCAACCTCAACGGCCTGCGCAAGCAACTCGACACCTTCACCGAATATTTTGAAAAAATCGGCACTCACCTGAAGAACGCCCAGCAGAGCTACACCGAAGCCGACAAACGTTTCGACAAAGCCAGCAACACCCTTGACTCTCTTGTAAACGCCAGCGGCGCCGCGGACCCGGCCATCGAAGATGTGCAAGGCACGTTAGCCCTCCCCGCCACCGCCACTAAACGAACCGTATGAAGCTGCCACTCTTCTCTGCGCTCCGAACTCTGCGGCCTCTGCGTCTCTGCGGTGAGTCCTTCTTTATTTTTTCTTCGCCTGAATCCGCTCGTCCATCTCATCCAGCGACCGCGGCCAATCCTCCCTCAACAACCGGCTCAAAGCCCGGTCCGCTAGCAGTTTCCCGCCCGTCTGGCACCGCGGGCAATAATTCGTCTCATTCGATGCATACCGAATCCTCTGAATCTTCGTCCCGCACCGTTTGCACGCCAGTCCATACCGCCCGTGCACGAACATCTCTTCCCGGAACGCCGTCACTCCCTCCGGAAATTTTCCACCCGCTTCCTCGCGCAGCGTTTTTGTCCACGAACTCAGCGTCTCACGCGTCGCCTGATACAACCGATCAATCGCTCCGCCTTCCATGCGTTTCGTCAGCAAAACCGGCGAAAGCCCGGCGTGAAAAAGTATCTCGTCCGAATACGCATTCCCGATTCCGCTGAACAAATGCGGATCCGTCAGCGCCCGCTTCAGCGTATGGTTCTCCGAAGCAAGCACCTCGGCGAACGCTTCGCGAGTAGCCGAAAGCACTTCCAGCCCGCCTGGATCGATCGCCGCCATCGCCGCCTCATCCGCAAAAAGATGCAGCGAAGCCCGCTTCTTCGCCCCCGCTTCCGTCAACGTCAGAGTTCCCGTATCAAACTCAAACGCCGCCAGCGTCCTTCTCCCATCCGGCACAACCGCCTTCGCCTTCCAGTGCAACCTCCCCGCAATCATCAGGTGCAGCACCAGCCACATTCCATTCTCGAATCCCAACGCAATCCGTTTCCCAATTCGCCGCACCTGCATAACTTTGTGCCCTTGCACGGAATCAATGGGAGGCACCGCGGTCCTCAGCAAGAACGGCCCGGCAATCCTCACCCGCTGCAGAATGTGGCCAACCACACGCTTCTCCAGTGCTTCGATGTAGACAACAATATCGGGAAGCTCAGGCATCTTTGGGTTCCCTAAATCAACCCGCCGGGAAGAGCGGTGCGATCAATAACGCGGAGCGCCGAGCGGCGCCACCAGGCGAATCGAGATCACGAAATTCCCACGCTGCTTTCCCAGCAACTCGAAACTCGCCACGTTGTCCGCACCACCCGTCGAGAGCGCGCGCACCGGCGTGGCGCCCTTCAACTCCGCAACCTCAGGCGCCAGATTCCGCGCCTCCAGGTTGACCTTCGCTGTGCTTCCCTTCACCCGCACCGTCAGTTTGCGATGTTCTCCAGGAGCAAGCGCGGAGCCTGAGGCTTCAAGCTCCAGCGAAACAAATACCACGGTGAACGCCGGTGAACTCTTTTGCCCGCAGGTGACCTGCACCTGCGCCGGGCCGGGCTGCAAATCGGGCGGAGGAAGAACCGCAAGATACGCCGGCGAAGAAGCGAGCACCAGACCGGGCGTGTCATGAATCAGCACGCGGTTCGCGTCGGCATCGCCACAAAAACCGTGGCCCATGAACTCAAAACGATCGCTGAGCGAAGCGACGCGCGGCGCCAAGGCCACCTCTTGGGTAGCCGATGGAGATTCCGCCGGAGTAACAACCGTGCTCGCAACGCGGCCCGCGCGCCCCTGAATCGCGCCATAGATCTTCTCGGCATTCAGCGGCGCCACGAACATGGCTCGCCCGGTCGGATCCGTTTTCAACGTGTCGCCATTGGAGAACTCCACCGTCACTCCGGGGGTAAGGCGTCCGCTGACATCCAGGACTGCCAAGGTAGCATGCTCACCGCTGACGATTTTGCGAGGCAGGATCAGGATGCGCGCTCCGGAGGCGGAAGGGGGCTCTTGGGCGGGAAGAACCAGTGCCCCAGCCGGTGACAAGACAGCAAGGAGGGCCAGCATTTTCAGGGGCTTCAAGGGGATGGGCACCCCGAGATTGTAGTGGAGTTTGGGCCGGGGCAGAAGGCCGAGAAGGCGTTTCGGTGCTTGCTATTCCCCTATGCAGTTCGGGTATCCTTCCGAATTGAATGTGGGGTAAGTGTTAGGTATCGAAAGGTAATCAGTTGGATGCAAAGCCTTTCCGAGCAGCTAGGTGTCTGCTAGCGTGGATAGTACGTAAAGACCGGGGTGTCCACGCCGGGGGTACCAGTTGTGTTCACGGCAAGGCTTGAAGGAGAGGCTGTGCAGATCGTCAGCAGCGGCTTGTCAGACGTTGGACGTGTGCGTACCAACAATGAGGACTCCTTCCGCATCGTGGAACCTCTGAATCTGTTTATTTTGTCGGATGGGATGGGCGGAGAGGCGCACGGGGAAGTGGCCAGCGCCATGGCCGTGGATGTTATCAACAAATATTGCGAATCAGATAAGGAAGATACTGGCGCAACGGTGCTGAACGAAGCTCCTGCAAATATCAGTTCTCAAACCCGGCGATTGAGGGGCGCGGTAGCCCAGGCGAACTTTCAGATTTTCCAGGCGGCGCAGAAGAATCCCGAGCAGCGTGGCATGGGCGCGACGATTACGGCCCTGTGGTTGAAGGACACCCTGCTCAGCATCGCGCACGTGGGCGACAGCCGGGCTTATCTGCTGCGCAGCGGCAACCTGCAACAGTTGACGAACGATCATTCCCTGGTTGCGGAGCAGGTGCGGCGGGGGCTGATCACACCGCAACAGGCTGAAGAGAGCGAGATGCAGAGCGTCCTTCTTCGCGCGCTCGGCGCCCATCCGGAAGTGGAAATTGACACGGATGAGGTGGAGATTATTCCGCGCGACGTTTTGCTGCTTTGTTCGGACGGGCTGACGCGCATGGTGACCGAGCCCGAAATTGCGGGAGCACTGCAGGCGGAAACCGTTCCATCGGCGGCCGCGGAGCGATTGATCTCCCTGGCGAATGAAAACGGCGGAGTGGACAACGTTACGGTAATTGTCGTGCGCTTCGAGGACGACGCCAACAAGGGTTGGTTCTCCTGGATGCGCCGCGGTTCGGCCAAAAAAGACTAGCACCTCCTCGGAGGAGATTGCATGGCGAAGCTCAGCCTGATGTTTGAAAACAAGCTGGTGAAAGAAGTGCCGATCGGCAGCCGTCCGGTGACGATTGGCCGTTCTCCGGACAATGATCTTCCGGTTGATAACCTTGCGGTCTCCAATTATCACGCGCGCGTTTATTTTGAAGCCGGCCGCCTGGTGGTGGAGGACCTGGACAGCTTGAACGGAACATTCGTGAACGACCTGCGGGTGGAGCGGGCCACGCTGCATGATGGCGACTCGATCTGGGTGGGGAAACATCACATCAAGGTGGACGCGACCGCCGACGCCGCGATTCCCTGGGATACCGGGCGCAAAACCGCCGCTCCTAAAATCAACGAAACGATGGTGCTGGACACGAAAGTTCGCCGCGACATGCTGCAGCAAGCCGCCGCCATGGGCGAGCGGGCGCAATTTTCCGCCGGGCGCATGAAAGTCGCCACGCTGGTGATTTTAAGCGGAAAGATCGATATAAAAGAGTACACCCTGACGAACAAGCTGACCGTCATCGGAAAATCGCCGATGGCGACGGTGCGCTTGAAGGGCTGGTTTAAACCGAAGATGGCCGCGCAGATCAACCAGCGTGACGATGGCTACTACCTCGGCACGGGCGACAAGGTTCCCACCGTGAACGGCACACCGATTACCGGGACCGTCCGGCTGAACGACGGCGACTTAATCGAAGTCTGCGGGGTCCGCATGAACTTCATTTTCCGCGAATAGCCCTTCACCCCAATGCCAAACGCGCCCGAAGGAGGCCGGCAGCACGGAAGCGTGTATCGCTTCCGGGAACTCCTCGCCACCTGGTGGCACCACCGCGCCGTTTTCCTGATCAGTGTGGCGATTACCGTTGTTTCGCTGAGCGTATACATATTCACGTTCATGGGCGATCGAAATACCCCGCTCCTTGATTTCCTGAAACGATTCGAGTACAGCACCCTAGACACGCGATTCCGCTACCGTCCGGCAAAATATTCGCCTCCGGATCCCCGCATCGTGGTGGTGGCGATAGACCAGCGTTCGCAGGAAGTGCTGGGCAAGTGGCCGTTCTCGCGAAAATATTTCGGAGAGATGCTGGATGCGCTGAGGGAAGACGGCGCCCGCGTCGTTTCCTTTGATGTGACGTTTGATAAGCCGGATCAGACCGTTGCCCCCATCCGCGCGCTTTGGGGACAGATCGAGCGCGACAAGAAGAACGGCAAACGGCTCGACCCGCGGCTCGAAGCGCAGGTGCTGGAACTGGCGAAGGAGTTCGACGCGGATTCGCGATTCGCCGCAGGATTAAGGCATTTCGGACCGGTGGTGCTGGGCAATTTCTACCTGCAGTCGAATGAAATTCAGGGGATCGATGAAGCCAACCTCAACAAATATGCGGAGATGGTGCAATGGTATTCGCTGAACCGCAATGCGCTGAACCCCGCCACGGGCAAAGCGGATTTCGCGTCTCTGCTGAATTATTATCAGTACGCAGGGACATTGTTCACTGCCACGATTGCGAACATTCCGCAGTTGGCGCCCCCTGAGAACGACGAGAAGACCTCCATCGGTTTCTTCAACATCTCGTCCGACGCCGATGGAGTGCTGAGGCGCGGGTTGTTGGTTCTGCCGTTTGGCCGCTCCAGCAATCCGGACGACATTGACCTCTACGGTTCGCTGGAAGTGCAGACCCTGCGACTTTATCTGGGGCTAAAAACGGAACAGGTGACAGTGAACTACGGGCCGACCGGTGTGGCGTCGCTGCAATTCGGTGACAAGCTGACCGTGAAGCCGGACTGGCTGGGCCGCGTGCTGATCAATTACCGCGGGCCGCGCGAAACCTATCCGTACTACTCGCTCGCGGATGTCATAAATCACAAATGCAAGCCGGGAACCTTTCGCGACAAAATCGTGCTGGTGGGCGCGTCGGCAACGGGCATCGGCGACCTACGCACGCCTCCGTATGGAGGGATTGATTATCCGGGCCTCGAAGTGCACGCCAATGTGATCGACAACATGCTGAACAACGGATTCCTGATCCGCGGCGCGCACCAGGAGATTCTGGACCTGGTGCTGATTCTGATTTTCGGAATTCCACTGGGAACCGCAATGGCATTGGTTTCGCCGCGCTGGATGTGGTTTGGGCTGGCGTTGCTGATTCCCTTCGGAATCCTGATTTATGTTTCGTTCGTGCGCGGCTATTGGCTGAACTTCACTTTGCCTGCCGGAACGCTTACGGCGAACGTCATGCTGGTGTCCCTATACCGGGCCCTGGTGGAAGAAAAAGAAAAACGCAAAGTTCGTTCGGCCTTCGGCCAGTACCTGAGCCCGGAAGTGATCCGCCGGCTGCTGGTGAATCCGCAACTCGTGGAACCCCGCAAGACGGAAATCACGGTGATGTTCAGCGATATACGCGGATTCACCACCATCTCGGAAAAACTGGACGCACAAGACCTGGCCTTGTTCCTGAACGGCTACTTATCCGACATGACGAAGATCGTCTTCGACACGCAAGGCACGCTGGACAAGTACATCGGCGACGCGGTGATGGCATTTTGGGGCGCGCCGTTTGAAGAGCCGGACCATTCAGCAAACGCGTGCAACGCCTCCCTGGCTATGATGAAGACAGTGCGCGCGATGCAAAAACAATGGGAAGCCGAGGGAAAGCCAAAATTGGATATCGGCATCGGCCTGAACTCGGGTCCCGCGAGTGTGGGCAACATGGGCTCGGCGCTGCGCTATGGCTATACGGCGCTCGGCGACACCGTGAACTTGTCGTCGCGGCTGGAAGGTCTCAACAAGGAATATGGCACCCACATCTTGGTGAACGAATCGACGTACGCGGCGGTCAAGGATGCGGGATTCCTGTTCCGCGAACTGGACATCATCCGGGTGAAGGGAAAACTGCAGCCGGTGACGATCTACGAATTGATGGGGAAAGTTTCCGAACTCGAGCAAGATCCAAAGTTCAAGGAGTTGCAGGTCCGTTTGCAGGATTTCGGGGCGGCGCGCCAACTTTATCGCCAGCGCCACTGGGAGCAGGCGCAGCACGCCTTCCAGGAAATACTCAACCGCGCCCCCGACGACGGGCCTTCGCGGATGTACTGGAAACGCTGCCAGGAATATCTGTTTGACGAGCCACCCGTGGGCTGGGACGGCGTCTTTACGATGACGCACAAGTAGTGGTGGCCGGTTGAATTTGGCCCCGAAGGCGGCCGCTACACAAGGCGACAGTGTTACGGCTTGGCGATGATGCCGCAGGCGATGCGCGGCGGGGCGCCGCTGCCGGTGCCGCCGGCAACCGCGTGGATCACGATCGCCGTGCCGCCGTTGCTGAAGACGGAGTGATCGTCATCACCCATGGTCACGTTCGGGGCGACCGTGGAAACGTGCGCCGTCCCATCTTTTCCGACGATCAAGGAGAAATCCGGAATATCTCCGGCCGGTGCTGCGTCGTGTGCGTGGCCCGAGGCGTTGAAATGCGGCCCCGCGGTTTTGAAATCCGGCGGATCGCACTTGGCTGTCTGGTGGATGTGAATGGAGTGCTCGCCCGGAGGAAGTTTCTTGACGTCCAGAACAATCTTTACGCCTGTCGCGGCGGGCGAAAGTGTAGCCGTGCCCACTGCCTGTCCTTCTGCATTCTTGATGTTTACGACCAGGGGTTTTGCAGAGGCGTTCGCGGGGGGCTGCTGGGCCAGCGCGGCCCCGGAAAGCGCAAACAATGCTGAAATGCAGGCGAGAATTTTCATGAGTGTCCTCTCCGGCTAGAAAGTTATGCGAATCCGACGAAAACCTGAAAACAGGCACCCCTAATGTACCCCAAACGCTTCGAGACGAGGATGAATTTGTGTAAACAGCGGCGCGAGGTGTCCGGACTACGCATTCGCAGACGCGTGCGAAGGGAAACAAACAATTTCATCACAGCAACGGGACTGCGCAACAATCGGAGGGAAGGAATGGCCGGTGTTACAGAAATAATGCGACCATTTTGGCCTGCAGGAGAACAAGCCACACTGACAGCCGGCAAGAAAAATGCCACTGAATGACGGCTGCATGCGTCTTATCTATGAGCTCGTACCGACGTCTTCCAAGGGTGGCAGAGCGCGTACCCAAACGGGGCGGTTTGATAGTCTAATAGGCGTATAAAGCTCGCAGAATCTTGGGCGCAATGGGGCACGTTTGGGGTGTCCAAGCGCGGCAGGTCAGGGTAACCAACTCGAACTTATGTGGATTGTCCGTTTAGCGCTGTCCCGGCCATATACCTTTATCGTGATGGCGATCGTTCTCGTTCTGCTGGGATCGTTTGTGATTCCGCGCACGCCGACCGACATTTTTCCGGATATCAACATTCCGGTGATCTCCCTGGTGTGGACCTACACCGGATTGCAGCCGCAGGAGATGGAGCAGCGGATCACCTCAAACGTCGAGCGCGGAGTGATGGTGCTGGTGAACGACGTCGAGCACGTGGAATCGCAATCGCTGAACGGGATCGCCATCATCAAAATCTACTTTCACCCCGGTGCCAATATCCAGACGGCGCTGGCGCAGGCCACCGCCATTTCACAAACTTTTTTAAGGAGTTTGCCGCCCGGCACGACGCCGCCGCTGGTGATTATCTATTCCGCATCCACCGTGCCCGTTTTGCAGGTGGGGCTGAACAGCGACAGCCTGAGCGAACAGCAGATGTTCGATTACGGAAACAACTTCATCCGCACCCAGATTTCCACAGTGCCGGGCGCTTCCATGCCGTTTCCCTACGGCGGAAAATCGCGCGTCGTCTCCGTGGACATTGATCCGAGCGCGATGCAGGCGAAAGGCCTGTCGCCGGTGGACATCGTAAACGCGGTGAACGCGCAGAACCTGATTTTGCCGACCGGCACGGCGAAGATGGGCTCCCTCGAATACAACGTTGAAATGAACGGCAGCCCGAAGACCATAGCGGAGTTGAACGACCTGCCGGTGAAGACCGTGAACGGGTCGACCATTTACCTGCGGGACGTCGCCCACGTGCGCGACGGTTTCACTCCGCAGACCAACGTGGTGCTCACCAACGGACAGCGTGGCGTGCTGATGAGCATCTACAAAACGGGCAACAATTCCACGCTTTCCATCGTTGACCGCGTGAAGCAGGTGCTGAAGGATTACGGGCCTTCGCTTCCGACCAGCCTGCAAGTCAGCAATTTCTTCGACCAATCGATTTATGTTCGGGCGGCGATTCAGGGAGTTATACGCGAGGCGTTGATTGCGGCGTGCCTGACGGCCATTATGATCCTGCTTTTCCTGGGAAACTGGAAGAGCACGCTGATCATCGCGATTTCAATTCCCCTTTCCATCCTGGTCAGCCTGCTGTGCCTGAGCGCGCTGGGCGAAACGATCAACATCATGACCCTGGGTGGCCTGGCGCTGGCCGTGGGCATCCTGGTGGACGACGCGACCGTGGAAATCGAAAACATCAACCGCAATCTGGCGATGGGCAAGGAAACGGTGCAGGCCATTCTGGATGGCGCGCAACAGATCGCGGTGCCGGCCTTCGTTTCCACGCTGTGCATCTGCATCGTGTTCTTGCCGATGTTTTTTCTTTCGGGCGTCGCGAAGTATCTGTTCGTGCCCCTGGCGGAAGCGGTGATTTTCGCCATGCTGGCTTCCTATATGTGGTCGCGGACGATTGTGCCGACGATGGCGATGTACCTCTTGAGCGCGGACGACGAGTATCAGGCCGATCTGCACGTGGGCGAAAAGATGGGCTTTTTCCGCCGCTACCAGCAGGCATTTGAGCACTCCTTCGAACGGTTGCGCGGCGGATACCGCCGTGCGTTGACCTCGGCACTCGACCACGCGTGGGCATTCTCAGCGTTGTTTCTGGCATTCTGCTTGCTGTCGGGCGGACTGGTGTTTTTCCTGGGTCGCGATTTTTTCCCCACCGTGGACGCGGGGCAAATCCGTCTGCACATGCGGGCGCGGACAGGGCTGCGCATTGAAGAGACGACCAAGCTCGCCGACCAGGTGAACCAATCCATTCGCCAGGTGATTCCGAGCAGGGATCTGCAGACGGTGATTGACAACGTGGGCCTGCCATATTCGGGCATCAACCTGACTTACAGCAACTCTGGAACCATCGGCACATCCGACGCGGAAATTCTGGTGCAATTGAAACAGGAGCGCGGAAAGTCGACCGGCGACTACATCAACGAGCTTCGTCGCCGCCTGGCCACCGAATTCCCGGGGGTGCAATTCTTCTTTCAACCCGCGGATATCGTGACGCAAATCCTGAATTTCGGGACACCGGCGCCGGTGGACATCGAACTCATCGGCGCGAACCAGGCCGCCAATTACGAAATCGCGCAGCGTCTTGCAAGTAAAATGACGCACATCCCGGGAGCGGTGGACGTGCACGTGCAACAAGCGTTCGACGCGCCGACGCTGTTCATGGACCTGGACCGCACCAGGTCGCAGTATGTGGGCATGCAGGCGCGCGATGTGGCGCAAAATCTGCTGGTGTCGCTCTCTTCGAGCTTCCAGACGTCGCCGAATTTCTGGCTGGACCCGCGGAACGGCGTCAGCTACAGCGTTGCAGTGCAAACGCCGCAATATCGCATGGACACGTTTCAGGCGCTGCAGAATACGCCGATCAGCGGAGCTGCCGCCGGCGTGACGCCGCAAATTCTGGGAAACCTGGTGCACACCAAAACCGTGGCGCGGCCCGCGTCCATTTCGCATTACAACGTGCAGCCGATGATCAACGTGTACGCGTCGGTCTACCGGAGGGATTTGGGCAGCGTGGCGCAGGAAGTTCGAAAACTGGTGCACGAGGCGGAAAAAGACTTGCCGCGCGGTAGCCACATCGTGATCCGCGGCCAGGTGGAAACGATGGACTCCTCCTTCCTGGGATTGGGCGTAGGGCTGATCGGCGCGATCGTGCTGGCTTATTTGCTGATTGTGGTGAATTTTCAGTCGTGGCTCGATCCCTTCATCATCATCACGGCATTGCCAGGAGCGCTGGCAGGGATTTGCTGGATGCTCCTGATCACGCACACCACACTGAACGTGCCTTCGTTGACCGGGGCCATCATGTGCATGGGGGTGGCGACGGCCAACAGCATTTTGATGATTTCTTTCGCCAGAGAGCAGATGATTGAGGGTAAGGTCCCCCGCGAAGCCGCGCTCGAAGCCGGATACGTGCGCATACGCCCCGTGATCATGACGGCACTGGCAATGATGATCGGCATGGTGCCGATGGCGATTGGACTAGGCGAAGGCGGCGAACAAAATGCGCCGCTGGGCCGCGCGGTGATTGGCGGCTTGCTGTTTGCCACGGTGGCGACGTTGTTCTTTGTTCCGTGCGTGTTTTCGATTATCCACGGCTGGCTGGAGAGCCGCAGGCACAGGACGCTGGGAGCGGAACCCGCCGTCTGATGAAACATGGCGAAATTGAATCGGGAGAGAAGGAATGACAACCGAAGGCATGACAAGCGGTGACAGAGGAGGGCCGGGCCGCAAAAAAAGCCCGCTCTTCACTGTCTTCTTTGTGACGGTGGCCGTCTTAATCCTTGTTGGCGGATTGCTGCTGTTTCAACGGCGAACGCAGTACCAGGCGCTGGCAAATGAAACGGAAGCGGCGGCGATCCCGACCGTGGCGGTGATCCACCCGAGCGTGGAAGCGGGCGACGAAAATCTGGTGTTGCCGGGAACGCTTCAGGCGTATGTGGAGTCGCCGATTTACGCGCGCACCAACGGCTATCTGCGGAAGTGGTACCGGGATATCGGCAGCCGGGTGAACAAAGGCGAATTGCTGGCGGACATAGACACGCCGGAAGTGGACCAGCAGTTGGGGCAAGCCCGGGCGGACCTGAACACCGCGCAAGCGAACGCGCATCTTTCCGACATTACCGCGACCCGTTACACGGATCTATTGAAGACCGATGGGGTTTCGAAGCAGGAAGTGGATAACGCCATGGGGGATCAGGCGGCCAAGAGGGCCACGGTGCAATCCTCGGAGGCGAACGTGCGCCGCCTGGAAGAGCTGGAATCGTTCAAGCATATCTATGCGCCGTTCAGCGGCGTGCTGACTCAACGGAACATCGACATCGGGACGCTGATCAATGCGGGAAACGGCGGAACGTCGCAGCAACTGTTTTATCTGGCGCAGACCGACCCGATCCGCGTTTATGTGAATGTGCCGGAGCCGTATGCGCCCTCCATTCATCCGGGAATCGGCGCGTATCTGGAATTGACGCAATATCCCGGCCAGAAATTCCGGGGAAAAGTGGTGCGCACCTCCAATGCCATCGATCTTTCCACGCGCACTTTGCTGACCGAAGTGGATGTGCCGAATCCCTCCGGACTTTTGCTTCCGGGGGGATACGCGCAAGTGCACCTGGAAGTGACGGTAAAGGGCGATCGGCTGCAGGTGCCGGTGAATTCCCTGCTCTTCCGCTCGGAAGGATTGCGGGCGGTGGTGGTGGATGCGAACCACAAGGCGCGGCTGCAAACGCTGACTATTGGCCGCGATTACGGAGTTACGCTGGAAGTTTTGAATGGGTTGAAGTCCGACGATTGGATCGTGCTGAATCCCCCGGACTCGCTGAATGACGGGCAGCAAGTCCATGTGAAGGAAGTGCCGAATCCCATGGCGCCGGCACCCGCGCCGAACCAATCTCCAAAACCGGCAAGCCCTCCGGCTGCCGCGGGGAAAAAGCCCTGATGCCGTTGGGAAAGCGAATCATAAGAAAACGTATCTGCAGCGCGGGATCGCTGACCCTCGTGGTCTGCCTTGCGAGCTGCACCGTCGGCCCGGATTACAAAAAGCCCGCGGCGCCGGTCCCCGCGAAATGGGATGTGCAGGAACCGTTCCGGGAAGCCGCGCCGAAGGATGCGGTTCCAAAAACGGCGTGGTGGACGGTGTTCCACGACGACGAGCTGAGCGGCTTGGAAAACGACCTCCTGGCGGCCAATCAAACACTGAAAGTTTCCCTGGCACATTACCAGCAAGCGCGTGCATCGGCCGCCGTGCAGAACGCCACGCTTTTCCCGACACTGGGCGTGGCGCCAACCGCAAGTCGGCAGCGGTATTCGGGTGACCGGGCGACGGGCTCCGGCTTTCCACTTTCCGGCCCCGTTACGCAGAGCAGCTGGTCGATTCCCTTCACAGTCAGCTATGAAGTGGACCTGGTGGGGCAGCGGCGGCGGACAATTCAGGCGGCGCAAGCTTCGCTGCAAGCCAATGCGGCGGACCTTGAGAATGTTCGCCTGATCCTGACCGCGGAATTGGCGGCGGATTATTTCAGCCTGCGCCAACTGGATACGGAAATCGCGCTGTTGCTGCGGACGGTGGACACCCTGCAGAGGGGGCTGGACCTGGTTAACTCGCGGCACAAGGGCGGGGTAGCATCCGGCCTGGATGTGGCGCAGGAAGAAACACTGCTGAATGCCACACGCACGCAAGCCACTCTCCTGAAACAGCAGCGCAAACAGTTTGAAGATGCGATTGCAGTGCTTACCGGGCGGCCTGCGCCCGAATTTCAAGTGGTGGCTCGCGAACTTTTCGCGGAGCCGCCGAATCTGGATACTTCGCTGCCTTCGGATTTGCTGGAGCGGCGCCCGGATATCGCGGAGGCCGAGCGAGCAATGGCCGTAGCCAACGCGCAGATCGGAATCGCCAAGGCGGCTTACTATCCATCGTTGCAGCTTTACGGCCAGGGTGGCTGGAACTCCGCCAAGATTTCGCAGCTTTTCAATGCTGAAAGCGGCGTGTGGGCCATCGGAGCGAACCTGGCGCAAAGCATATTCACCGGCGGGGCGCGCAGGGCACAGGTGCAATTTTCGCAGGCGGGCTATGAAGCGGCTGTGGCGAGTTATCGCGGCACGGTGCTGGGCGCGTTCCAGGAAGTGCAGGACAACATTACAGGGCTAGAAGTCCTGCGGACTGCGCAAGAGTCACAGGCGCAGGCGGTGGACGCCTCGCGGCGGCAATTGGACATCGCAACCTCACGTTATGTGGGCGGGCTGGTAAGCTACCTGGATGTGGTAAGCGCGCAGCAAAACTTGCTGAGCAACGAACAGGAAGCCGCCATCATCCACGGCCAGCGGCTGGTGACCGCCGTGCTCCTCGTAAAAGCGCTGGGAGGCGGCTGGGACGCTGCAAGCCTCGCCACTGTCCAGGAAAAACCCCGCCTGAAAGACATCGTCGCACCCTGAAAAAATTGACTGTAGCCGGGCTGAGACAATCAGGCATTCAACACCCGCGCGAAAAGTTCGAAGCTTCTTCGTTCAACGACTGGTTTGCACTCCCAAAAATTAGACTCTGAGCTACGGCATTCACAATCATGCGCCGGTGGTACACTTCCCCTCGACACTGGGTGAGCGAGGGGAATTCAACTTGGTCGAACACTCCTACGTCTTCAGAGATATCGCGATGGTCTTTGCCGCCGCGCTGGTTTGCGGACTCATTGCGTGGCGGCTGCGGCAGCCGATTTTGCTTGGTTATGTGCTGGCCGGATTGCTGCTGAGCCCGTTTACGCCCGGGCTGCGCGTACACGATGTGAGTAATTTCGAGGTGATGGCGGAAATCGGCGTGATCCTGCTGATGTTTTCCGTGGGCATCGAATTTTCGGTGCCGGAGCTGCTGAAGGTGAAATGGGTGGCGCTGGCCGGGGCCCCGCTGGGGATTTTGCTGTGCGTCGGGATTGGCGTGGCGGTCGGGGCGTTGCTCGGCTGGCCGCTGATTCAAGGCGTCGCGGTCGGGTGTATCATTTCCGTGGCCAGCACCATGGTTCTGCTCCGCTTGCTGATGGACCGGGGCGAAATGGCCGCGGAGCACGGGCGGCTGATGGTGACTCTGTCGCTTGTGGAAGATGTGGCCGTGGTGATCCTGACCGTGGTTCTGCCCAGCTTTTCCCCCAACGGTGGTGCGAGCTTGGGCGATGCCGCGTGGAAGGTCGGCAAAGCGATTCTGCTGCTGGTGCCGATTGCGGTGGTGGCATGGAAACTGTTTCCGCCTTTACTGGCGCGCGTGGAAAGAACTTGTAACGACGAAATCTCGCTGGTGCTGGCGCTGACCATCTGCCTGGGGATCGCCGCGCTGACGGAGGCGGTGGGACTTTCCCTTGCGCTGGGCGCATTTCTTGCCGGCCTCTTCCTGGGAAGTTCCGCGTTCACGCATAAACTGGCCCACCAGACGCAATCGCTGCGCGACGTTTTCGTGGCATTTTTCTTCGTGTCGGTGGGCATGCTGATGGACCCGAGCACCTGGAAAGTGAGCTGGCCGCTCATCCTGCTGTTGGTAGGGCTGGTTTTGCTCGGAAAATTCGTTGTGTGGACGGGCGTGGTCTGGATCTTCCGCTATCGCTTTCGCACGGCGTTTCGCGTCGGCCTGGGGCTGACGCAAATTGGAGAATTCTCTTTTATCCTCGCGCAGGTCTCGATGAAAGCCGGCCTGATTTCGCCGACGCTGTACCACGCCACGCTGGCAGCTTCGCTGATTACGATTCTGGCCAACGCCACAATCTTCCGCTTTTTGAAACCATCGGGCGGGCACGCTCCGATTCCGGCCGCATCTGCACTAGCTCGGCAGTAAAGTTGCTTGCCCGGCGACGACTTTCCAGCCACCGGCATAATTGCTCAAATAGACATGCATTACGCGATATTGGCGCGAGAAACTGCGTCCGTTTTGCTCGCCCCGCGTGCTCCAGGTGCAGGTGACCACGGCAGTAGGGCCGAAAATCCTTACATGAATATCCGTTGCGACAAAACTGGCATACTTGACCGTGGACGTCTGAACCGACGCAACCAGCGCGTTGCGGTCCAGAATTTCCCCTGTCGGTGCCGTGCCAACATAATCATCGCTGTAGACGCGCTGGAAAAAACTGGAATTGTTCAAGGCCATTGCGTGAGCGGTTTCCTTCTCCAGAACTACAACTTCCTGCGCTCCGGTCTCTAGCTCCGCCGCAAGGGCTCGCTCTTTTTTTTGTTTAATGCTGAGCTGTGCCGAGAGCAATGCCGGGAATATCAGCAGCACCGCAAGCAGACAAACAATTCGTCGATTCACCATCGCATCCCCCTGCCGTGAAAGGCAAATATGGCGTGTGCTGCGCCGACTATCTCAATGGCCCCACTCATTAGCTTGCGCCTTCCCGGCAAGAATCACGAATGCGGGATGCGGCGGTTTGTCCACTCGGTTAAGACAGACCCGGGAGGGTGGAGCCGAGGCGGCGCCCGCGTTATGGGGCGGAATCTGCGACAATTTAGAGAAGGCTATGGCGAGCAGAATCGAAATCGAGCAAGCGGCCCGCCTCATTCGCGAGGGCGGGCTGGTGGTTTTCCCGACTGAAACGGTCTACGGACTGGGGGCCAACGCGCTGGATGCGGACGCTGTCCGTAAAATTTACGCGCTGAAGGGCCGCCCGGCAACGAGTCCGCTGATTGTGCACGTAGCCGGCATCGAGCAAGCGAAAGAATTGGCGGCGGAGTGGTTGCCGGAAGCGGAGCGCCTGGCGGGGCAATACTGGCCCGGTCCATTGACAATCGTTGTTCCCAAGAAAAATGTGATTCCGGACGACGTGACCGCGGGGCTGCCGACGGTAGGGCTGCGAATGCCGCGGCATCCGCTGGCATTGGAGCTTCTTCGCGCCGCCGGCGTACCGATCGCGGCGCCAAGCGCGAACCGCTTCACGCAGCTTTCCCCCACGACTGCCGAACATGTTCGCGAAGCGTTTGGAGCGGAGACGCCATTTCTGCTGGACGGCGGTTCGTGCGAAGTAGGTCTTGAATCCACAGTGATTGCGGTTACCCGCGATGGCCTGGAGGTTTTGCGGCCGGGGATGGCCCGCGTCAGCAACGCGGCAGCGGTAGCGGAGAGCGAGGGCGAGGCTCACCGCTCTCCCGGGCAGCATCGCAAGCACTACAGCCCGAAAACGCGGATCGTGCTGGTCCATCGCGGGCATTTGCCGCGGGAAGGTAAGGGAGCCTACGTTTGGCTGGAATACAACGCCACGGCCTCCGGCAAAATACGGATGCCGGAAAAACCGGAAGAGTATGCGGCTGAACTTTACAGCGCGCTGCACGAATTGGATCGGCAGAATTTCGACTGGATTGCAGTAGAGCTCCCGCCTGACGCGCCAGAGTGGGCGGCAATTCGGGACCGCCTGGTGCGCGCCGCTTACTAAACGTGCCCTTCTCGCGGGACCGCGTTCCTTTTGCCTCGAAACACGCTACAATTCGCGAATTAAGACTGGAGGATTTATGCGCGGACCCCTTCGTTTTCGCTCGGTGCTGGTTTTCAGCTTGTTGGCTGCAAGCTTCTTTCTTGTTTTAGGGTTGCGGGACCGTACTTCGGCGCAGGGCATGGCGGCAGAGAAGCCCTTCGTCATTGAGTACTACTACAAGGCGAAGTGGGGCCACGCGGACGAATTCCTGACACTCTTTCGAAAAAATCATTACCCGGTGCTGAAGAAAGAGGTCGAACTCGGACGCATGCTGCGCGTTTCCGTAGTCGCGCCGGTTTATCACACCACCGAAGATGGACGCTGGGACTATCGAGTGACGATTGTGTATAAGAACGCCGCGGTGGCCCACGACAACTTTGACTCCGCCGCGCTGATCAGGCAAATGTATCCGGATCAGGAAACATACAAGAAAGAAGAGCAGCGGCGGTTTGAAATACTGGACGCGCACTGGGATCTGCCCATCAAGGATTTGGATTTGGACGCGAAATAAGAGCGGCCCTCCTCGGAAGGCGGGCCCTACGGCCGCGAGAATGGAGAATCAGAGATTGTCAGTGAAGAATTTGGTGACGCGCTCCCAGAGGATGCGCTGGGCGGGCGCATCGCTGACGCCGTGGCCGCGGCCGGGAAAGGGCATGACCTCGACATACTTCCCATTGCTGATCAGATCATTGATCAAGGAGAGCGTGTTCGAATAGTGCACGTTGTCGTCGCCCGTGCCGTGGGCGATCAGCAGCTTTCCCTTGAGATTGCTGGCGTTCTTGATCGGCGATGAATCCTTGTAGCCCTGTTCGTTTTTCGGCAGCAGGCCCATATAGCGTTCCGTGTAAATCGTATCGTAGAAGCGCCAATCGGTCACCGGCCCGCCGGCAAATCCTACCTTGTAAATATCGCCTGCCTCGAACATCGCGTGCAGCGTCATGTGCCCGCCGTAGCTCCAACCCCATATGCCGAGGCGGTTCGCATCGACGTACGGTTGCTCGCGCAACCAGGACGCTCCTTCGCGCTGATCGGCAAGCTCCTGCGCGCCGAGATGCAAATGAACCGGCGCCTCGAAGATGTGGCCGCGCCCGGCAGAACCTCGATTATCCAGCGAGAAAATAATGTAGCCCTTTTGCGCCATCATCTGGTGCCAGAGGAAGGTGGCGGAGCGTGACCATGCGTTCAGGACGACCTGGGCGTGCGGCCCCCCGTAGGTGAACGTAAGCACAGGATATTTTTTGGCGGGATCGAAGTTCGGCGGCTTGATCATCGAACAGTGGAGCGTCACGCCGTCGCGCGACTTGATGGTAAAGAATTCGACTGGCGAAAGGTGGTACTCAGCTAGCTCGGAAACTTTGTCTTCCTCGAGAGCTGCCAGCTTCGAACCGTCTGCGGCGTAGGTGTCGCGGCGCGGCGGGGTCATCGCGTTCGAATACGTATCCACATAAGATGCGGCGCTGGCGGAGAATCGAATGCCGTGGGTACCGGCTACTTTCGTGATGCGCGAGAAAGATGAGCCGTCGAGCGAAACGCGATAGAGCTGGCGTTCGATGGGCGATTTTTCCGTAGCCGTGAAGTAGACCACACCCTTCGCTTCGTCCACCGCCTCCACCTGCGACACTTCCCAATCGCCTTTGGTCAGTTGGGCAAGCTGCTTGCCGCCGAGATCGTAAAGATAGAGATGCCGGTAGCCAGTGCGTTCGCTGCCCCAGAGAAAACGCTTTGAATCCTTCAGGAAACGCAGATCGTCGTTCACATTGATCCAATCAGGAGCTTTTTCAGTGAGGATCGTGGCAGCTTTTCCGTTCGAAGCGTCCGCAAGCAACAGGTCGAGCTGATTCTGTTCGCGATTGATCCGCTGGATGGCCAGGCGCTTCGAATCCGGAACCCAATTTACACGCGCAAGGTAAACGTCCGTATCTGAGCCGGTGTCCATCAGCCGGGGCGCGCCACCCGCAGAAGAGACCACATACACATGCACGACGGGATTTGCGCCGCTGGGAACGGGGTAGCGCTCGAGCTCCGCGTCGCCGGTGTATGACTCAAAGTTTACCAATGAGAATTGCGACACCTTCCGCTGATCCATTTCCAGAAAGGCCACGGAGGCGGAATCAGGCGACCACCAATAGGCGGTGGTGATGTCGAGTTCTTCGGGGTAAACCCAGTCCAGTTCGCCTTTATGAATATCTTCCGTGCCGCCTTGCGTCAGGGCGTGCTCTTTGCCGTCGGCAGTGCTCACGGCCCAAAGATTGTGGCCGCGAATGAAACCGACGTATTTGCCGTCAGGAGATATTTTCGGGTCGGCAAGTTCTGGCGTTCCCGATACCAGGACGCGGCTGGACTGAGTTTTCAGATCGTACCAGGCGAGCGAATTCGCGCCCTGAAAAAGAATCGCGTCGCCCGAGGGAGCCCACTGGTAAAGCGGCGGCGCGTGGCGGCCGAGGCCGGTGGCCTGCGTATTGTCTGCCGCGGGATTTGTAAGCGCGGCGTCCCACTTGTCCGCGGGAACGAGCATGGAACGTTGCCCCGTTGCCGGGTCCACAACCCAAAGTTCCCGGCGCGCGTCTTTGCCGGTGCCAACGGTTTCAACGTAGCTGAGGCGCTTGCCGTCCGGCGTCCAGGTGAGGCCTGTGTTCAGATGCCCGGAGAGTGATGGCTGGCGAAAGATTCGCTCGACCGTGAGCTCACCGGGTTTTGAGGCAGATTGAGGTTGTTGTGCGCGATCTGCTGGGGCCGCAGAAAGCAGGGCGAATCCCATGAGGCTGGAAAAGATCAGGCTACGAACAGTCTGCTGGCGGATCATGCTTGCTCCTTGAGAGATTGAAAATCATCGCGCGCAATAGTGACGCGCCGTAGTAAAAGGCAAAACAAAAGACGCCCGCCTCGGAAGGCGGCCGCTACAAATGCGCGTCTTCGGGCCGGTTGGAAAGTCAGCCACAATAAAATTAGCCCGGGGGCCAGCGGAAATTGCGGCCACCGAGGAGATGCAGGTGCAGATGGAAAACGGATTGGCCGGCGCCGGCTCCGTTGTTGAAGACCGTGCGATAGCCGGGTAACAGATTGCGCTCAGTGGCCAGCTTGGCCGCAACCAACTGCAGCTTGCCGAGCAATGCCTGGTCGCCGGGCTCGGCGTCGTGCAGCGCAGCAAAATGCTTTTTCGGGCATATCAGAATATGCGTGGGCGCCTGCGGGTTAATGTCTTCAAAGGCGAACACGCCGTCATCCTCATAGACGAGCTTGGCGGGAATCTGTTTCGCGGCGATTTTGCAGAAGAGGCAGTTGGGGTCCATCTACTTCGCTCCTGAGGCATCTTTTTCGTCGAGACGAATGACCATCGGCGAGAATCCCTCGTTTGCGCGGAGCTTTTCGCCAAAATCCTGCGCCGCTTGTTGGCCCGAAACTCTGCCAACGCGCACGCGATAGAAAGCGCCATCGGAAGAATCATACTGCTGAATGAAGATAGGCGAATAGTTGACGCTCAAGCGGTCGCGCAAACGATCGGCGTTGCCGCGATCGCGGAATGCGCCGACCTGCACGGTGAAGAAGCCGGCGGTGACGTCCACGTTCCCAAGTACTTCGACGCGCACCGGGACGACGCCGGGGCCGATTGATTCGATTTCGCGCGCGGCGGCTTGCGAGAGATCAATGATTCGGTTGTCCACGAACGGGCCGCGATCGGTGATGCGGACGGTGGTGGTTTTGCCGTTATTCAGATTTGTGACGCGCACCATGGTTTCAAAGGGCAGCGTGCGATGCGCCGCGGTGAGCTTATACATGTCATAGACTTCGCCGTTCGAAGACCGCCGGCCGTGAAAGGGATTGCCGTACCAGGAAGCGTTGCCCTCTTCGGTGTAGCCAATGGGGGCGGGCTCCTGTGGCGGCTTGGTGCGTTTTGGACGGGCCGGCGATGGGCTCGGCGGAACCGTAGTGTCTCGCTTGGGGTTTTCGATGGTTTCTGCTGGCGCAGCGGGAGACGGGGCGGACGCAGGCTGGCGGTCGGCGACCGGACGCCTGCCGGCGCAACCCAGCAACAGCAAGGTCGAAATATGCAGCAGGGCTAAGGAGCGGAGTCGAGGCGGCTTCACGATTTGGCGTCGGTCGAGGCCTGCGAGCCCCGGGCCGCAACCCGCGCTTCCAGTTTTCGGGCGGCTTCAGAAAGTTTCTCGGAGGCTTCACGCAGTACCTGGGCGGTGCGCTTTTCTGTGGCTGGGGCCACTTCTTCGTCCACAAACTTGCGAAGGCGAGCCAACTCTTCCTCCAGTCGCTTGCCAATCTCTTCGAATTTGTCCATGGCAGCCCCTTTTCACGCGCAACGGAACGCGGAGCGAGATTCCGGTATTATAGGAACGCGCAAAAGTGCATGCAAGGAGGAGTGTTGGCCCTTCCGTATCGTTGGCAATACCGGGTGGACCGCTGGAAGCAGATGTTCGGCGGGATGTTTGGCGGCGGCGAAAAGCGCCCGCAGTTGTGTCCCGCGTGCGGCGCCCTGGTAGGCATCACCGCAACGCGCTGCCACGAGTGCGGAACGAACTTGAGGTTTGGTCTGGCGGCATGGAGCAAGGGACTGGCTGAGTTTTTCGGTGGCCACGCGCCGGTGACGGTGGCGATTCTGATTCTGAACATCGTCTTCTTTGCCGCCGAATTGATGGGCACGATCCAGTCCGGGCAGTTTGGAGGGCTCAGCATTCTCTGGGGCATGAACGGAGAGACTCTCTACCGGCTTGGCGCGTGCTTTGGCCCGAGCATCTATCAGGGCCATGAATGGTACCGGCTGATCACGGCGATGTTTCTGCACGGCGGGCTAATCCACATCGGTTTCAACATGATGGTGTTTCTGGATCTGGGGCCGATCGTCGAGGAAGTTTACGGCTCTGCTCGGTATCTCTTCCTCTATGTGGTCATGGGTGCGGCAAGCTTCGTGGTCAGCAGCCTGGCGGGGCATTTTTCCCTTGGCGCCAGCGGCGCGATTTTGGGATTGGTCGGCCTGATGATTGCCATCACCACGCGGCGCGGAGGCGCGTATATGCGTGAGTTGCGCTCGCGTCTGATTTCCTGGGTAGTCACGATTTTCGCGATGGGACTGCTGTTCACAGGCATGCGTACGGACAATTGGGCGCATGCCGGTGGATTGGCCACGGGATTCTTGCTCGGCAAAGTGTTTGCAGACCGCCAGCCGTTGAACGGCCCCGAAAAAACGCAGGGATATGCGTTGGGCTGGCTGGCTGGGGCTGTCCTGCTGGCTAGTTTCCTCTTTATGGTGTTGAACTACAAAAATCCGTTGCCGCCGTGGTTGTTTGGCCCACAACGGTAACTATTGAACTCCACTCTCAGGAAGAGTGGTGCAGGCGGCGGGCGACGGTGACGGCGTAGTGGAAGCCGGAAATGACGACGAAGGCGCTGACCGCGTAGGCCAGATAGTGCAGCAGACCGCTCACCCGCTCGTTGGGATACGCCGCGCCATAAACCGTGAAGAAAACCACGGCGATCTCAAAGAACGTGGTGGCCTTGCCGAGAAGGCTTGGTGGGAACGGCCGATACCCCTGAATAATCAGAATGACAGCGGCCACGACAAGCAGCAGGATGTCGCGGCTGATCACCAGAATCGTCAGCCACCAGCCGATTTTCTTAGCCATCGCCAGTACGATAAAAGATGAGCTGAGCAGAAGCTTATCGGCAATCGGGTCGAGATACGCGCCAAGAGCGGATTTCTGGTCCAGGCTGCGGGCCAGCAGCCCATCCAGCGCGTCCGTCGCGGCGCTCACAAACAGCACCAGCAGCGCCCACTGGTATTTTTCGTAGAAAATCAGGATCAGGAAAAATGGCAGGAAGCCGAGCCGCAGAAATGTAATTTGGTTGGGTACGGTCCAGATCCGCGCTTTCATTAATCAGAAGGATAACGCAGTTCAGGCGAACTGCGCGAGGTAATCCATCAGCGAGCGGCCGATCTTTCGCTGAAAAATCTCGGACATCGAGGGGATGGAGCCGGAAGGCTCATCGAGCGAGATACGCTCGACGCGGGTCATTGGGAAGAAAATCGTGGGCAGGCCGACGCGTTCGGCGTCCACCTGGTTGATCTGGCTGACGAAGTGATCGAAGGAATTCAGGTCGACACCGCGCATGGTGACGCCGCTGGTGTTGATCTCCAGCAATATGCCCCAGATTTTCTCGCGCGGCGAGTGAAGGCTGACGATAACGATGGAATTGGGATCCATAGACCTTTCCTGTGCGAGTCTTCAGTTTATCGCCATGAGGGAGAGAATTGGCGCTGAGATTGCACTGACGTGCCCAACCTCTCAGCGCCGGACGCGTTTGGCCGCAGCTTCGTAGGAACTGTTGAGCCACTCCAGCGCGTCGTGCAAATCCGTGTCTGAACTCAAGGTGAAGGAGAGCCATCCGCTGCCGGGAGTGTTGCCGCGGACGCGGCTATCGGTTTGGGCCCTTTTCAAAAGAGCCGGGGGCATGGGATGAAATTTAATGAGGAGGGAGGCATCCGCACCAAATCCGCGCGTGTTGGGGAGCGCGGCGAAAATTCTCTTTCCGCGATAAAGGGTGCGGAATCCGAACATGCGCTTGGCAATCACGCCGGGCCAGGAGAGCAATTCGGATTCGAGAAGTGCCGACCAGCGACGTGTTTCTTCCGAGACGGGCACTAGCTTCGGCCGTGGGACAGCCGGCTGCTTGCGGATTGTTTTGGACTTCGTGGTTCTCACTGGTCTTCTAAATCTGCATCACCGCTGGGCCATTCGGGGGTAGATGAAGTTTCGGCTCGGTCAGTGATTGCACCTGTTCGAGTGTCGCGTCGGGCGCCAATTCGCGAAGCACCAGTCCCTGGGGAGTGATGTCGATGAACGCGAGTTCCGTGACGATGTGATCGACCACTTCAACTCCGGTGAGCGGCAGCGTGCATTTTTTCAGGATTTTGGGCTTGTTGTCGCGGGTGGCGTGCTCCATCGCGATAAAGACGCGCTTCGCACCGGCGACGAGGTCCATTGCGCCGCCCATGCCCTTCAGCATTTTGCCGGGGATGGCCCAGTTGGCAAGCGTTCCCTTTTCGTCGACCTGCAGAGCGCCGAGGACAGTAAGGTCCACGTGGGCGCCGCGAATCATGGCAAAAGAATCGGCGGAAGAAAAATAACAGCTGCCGGCGAGCTCGGTGACGGTTTCCTTGCCGGCGTTGATGAGGTCGGGGTCGACCTCGGATTCGAGCGGATATGGGCCAACGCCGAGCATACCGTTTTCAGATTGCAGGATGACGTCCATGCCGGGCGGGACATAGTTGGCGACGAGCGTGGGCATTCCGATGCCTAGATTGACGTAATACCCGTCGCGAAGTTCCCTGGCGATCCGGCGGGCGATGCGTTCGCGTTTTTGTTCTTCGGTTAGAGGCATGAGTTTAGCCTTCACCCATCATTGTTTGGGCCAATTCATCACGAGTACGCTGGTCACAAGCAGCGCCACAAGAATTTCCAGGCTCACACTTATCCAATACAACCTTGGATTTTGGTGACGCGACGCGTAGACCTTCGAACCGCGAACGAAAAATTTGCCAGTAAGGAATTCATAGACAATCCGCCCGAAGCCAACCAAGAGAGACGCAACAATCAGCCCCAATATGACGGTAGGCATCTCATGCCCTCCGCACGGTGCGTTTTTCGATGCGCTTAACATAGTTAGTGCCTAGAAAGATCGCGTTGATGTAGATGCCAGGTGTGTGGACCTGATCGGGCGGCAACTGGCCGGGTTCCACAAGATGCTCGACTTCGGCGATAACGTAATCCGCAGCAGTGGCCATTACGGGATTGAAGTTCCGCGCGGTTTTGCGGAAGACGAGGTTGCCCCAGCGGTCGCCCTTCCAGGCTTTGATAAAAGCGAAATCGCCGCGCAGGGCGCGCTCCAGCACGAAGTGGCGGCCGTCAAACTCACGCGTTTCCTTGCCGTCGGCAACCATGGTGCCGTAGCCGGTGGGCGTGTAAAAGGCCGGGATCCCCGCGCCACCTGCTCGCAGGCGTTCGGCGAGAGTGCCCTGCGGATTCAGCTCAACCTGCAATTCGCCGCTCAGAACGAGTTGTTCGAAAAGCTTGTTCTCGCCGACGTAGGTGGAAATCATTTTCTTAACCTGGCGGTTTTGCAGCAGCAAACCGATGCCGAAATCATCCACGCCGGCGTTGTTGCTGACCACGGTGAGGTCTTTGGTTCCTTTGCTGCGAACGGCAGCGATCAAATTTTCCGGAATCCCGCACAATCCAAAACCGCCCATTAAAATCGTCATGCCATCGCGCAGATTGGCGATGGCAGCGTCGGCGGAAGCGATGCGTTTGTCCATGAATAGTTCTGGGCGAAGTGTATCGCAGATGCCGGAATCCGCGAAAGTGCTCCGGCAGCTTGCAGCACACCGAATGGCGCAGATCACTGAAGACGGACTGCTTTTGTATGGACGCGATGGGGGGAGATTGATAAGTTTGGTGCACGAGTGGCTGCGATACTGATGGAGGAAAAGAAATGCTGAAAATTGGCGTGTTGTTGACCATCTCGTTGGCGCTGCTAATCGTGGGAAACGGTTTGCCCCCCGCAAACCCGGCGAATCCCCCCGCTGTGAACGTGCCTGAGTATACGGCCGACGGGCAGCTGAAGTTGCCCGCAAATTACCGCGAGTGGGTGTACCTGAGCAGCGGGATTGACATGAGCTACGGGCCAGGTGCCGGGATGGATCACTCCATGTTCGATAACGTGTTTGTGAACCCTGAGGCGTACAAGTATTTCGTGGCCAACGGCACCTGGCCGGACAAGACCATCCTCGTACTGGAAGTGCGTGGCGCGGAGAGCAAGTCTGCGATTAACAAGGCGGGACATTACCAAGGCACCCAGATCATGGGACGAGAGGTGCACGTGAAGGACGAAAGCCGCTTCCCCGGCAAGTGGGCGTTCTTTGGGTTCGACAATGCGTCGACGGCCAAGATGTTCCCGACGGAGATGGACTGCTATTCCTGCCACGCGCAACACACGGCGGTGGATACGACGTTCGTGCAGTTCTATCCGACGCTGATTGAAATTGCGAAGAAAAAGGGCACGCTGAGCCCGGCGTATCTGAAGGAAGAACCGTCGGCTGCGAAATAAGAGGCGGACCGCCTCAGAAGGCGGTCCCTACAAAGATCGCAGGAGTTTGTAGAGTTCGTTGGCGGCGTCGAAGTCGGCTTCGAGTTCGCGGGAGCCGAGGCGCTCGCGGAGATCGTCGAGGCGGCGAGCGAAGAGGTCAAGCGCCGCGGAGAGAACTTCCCTGTTGGTGAGGACGATGTCGCGCCACGTGGCGTAGGAGCTTCCCGCGAGGCGCAGCGTGTCGCGCAACCCCGGCCCGGCCAAAGTAATTGGCAAGCCATTTTCGTCGAGGCGGTCGTACAGAAACGAGCCAAGCGCGACGGCAGCGAGTTGTGGCAGGTGTGAAGCGAGTCCCACCGCGTAATCATGCTGCTGCGCTCCCAGCCACGTCGGCCGTGCACCTAATTTTTCGAGAATTCTCGTGAAGGCAATGATTCGGGGGTCGCGATCATCCTGCGCTGGCCCGACGAGCGCGTAAGTGGATTTCTGAAATAAATCCGCGTCCGATTGCGCGAAACCCGAGAGTTCGCGCCCGGCCATCGGATGCCCTCCCAGGAAAATGGGGCTCGATTCTTCTTCCTCAAACAACTCAACGGCAGTGGTGCAGATGCGCATCTTGGTGCTGCAGGCGTCGGTAACCAGGGCGTGCGGCGCGGCGTTCTGCGCGATTTCGGGGAGAATGTCCAGTGTGACACCGATAGGCAGCGCGATATAGATCAAGTCGGCGCCGCGAATGGCAGGTTCAATGGCTCCGGAAAATGTTGCGTTGACCACGCGGGAATTTTCCAAATCCCGCGCGATTTCTTCCCGGTCCCAGCCCGCGATGTACATGTCCGGGGTGTATTTGCGAAGAGCCCTGGCGAACGAGCCTCCGATGAGGCCGGTGCCGAGAATCGTCGCGCGTTGAATCAAGTGGGGCATCGTTACGCGACGCGGCGGCCCACGGCCGGTGCGATGATGCGGATTTCACTCATGAGTTGCGCGAACTGCGTCGGCTCCAGCGATTGTGCGCCGTCAGAGAGCGCGTGGTCGGGGTCGTTGTGGACCTCGATGAGCAAGCCGTCGGCGCCTGCGGCCACCGCTGCGCGGGCCATCGCGCCGACTTTGTCGCGGCGTCCCGTGCCGTGCGACGGGTCGGCAAAAATCGGAAGATGCGAAAGTTTCTGGATCACCGGGATGGCAGCGATGTCCAGCGTGTTGCGAAGGTACGTGTCAAAGGTGCGGATGCCGCGCTCGCAGAGGATGACGTTGTAGTTTCCACCAGCCAGAATATATTCCGAGGCGAGCAGGAGGTCCTCGATGGTGGCGGACATGCCACGCTTCAAGAGCACCGGCTTCTGCACTTCGCCTAGGGCGCGAAGGAGAAAATAGTTCTGCATATTGCGCGCGCCGACCTGAAAAATATCCACGTAATTGCTCATCATCTGGATTTGCGAAGCGTCCATCACTTCACTGACGACGAAAAGGCCAAATTTATCGGCGGCCTCGCGCATCAATTGTAGGCCTTTTTCTCCCATGCCTTGAAAGGCGTAGGGCGAACTGCGCGGCTTGAACGCCCCGGCGCGCATGATTTTAGCTCCGGCTTTGGAGACGGCTTCGCCGACAGCCATAATCTGCTCGCGTGATTCGACGGAGCACGGCCCGGCGGCAACGACCACTTCCGGGCCCCCGATTTTCACGCCGCGGCCGAGATCAATCACTGTGCCTTGCGGTTTGAACTGGCGGCTGGCGAGTTTGAAAGGTTGCGTGATGCGGACCACTTCGCGCACGCCTTGCAACAGTTCAAAATCGCGGTGATCGAAATCCCGGTGTACGCCGACGGCTCCCAGAACCGTGTGCGACGCGCCGGTGGAACGGTGCACGTCAAAGCCGCTGGCGACAACGCGGTCGATGACGTGCTGGATCTGCTCCTCGGTTGCGCCTTCTTGCATTACGATGACCATGTTTCGTCCTCAACTCTCAATTTTTGCGCGGAACAAAGCGCCCGCCCGCCGACGGCGGGCGGGCGCTACAAATTCAGTCAATCACTTTGAG
>DASSGS010000035.1:0-11105 GCA_035693365.1 Candidatus Acidiferrum sp.
TCCATTCCCAAATTCGGGCGGAGCTTGCCCCGCCCCGGGTCCGCCTACAGCGGAAGCCCCAACACCGGCATATCTCACGCCGGGAACCAGTCCATAACGCGCCGCATCCGCCGCGTCATCGCCTTCCATCTTTCGCACATCCTCTACGCGCCGGTCGTCCCGCACCAGCAGCGGCAAACACTCAATCAGCCGCGGGCAACTCTCCGCAATCATCCACGCGTCCCGCTCCAGCAGCTGGTACATCAACTGCCATCCGCCGATCCGGTCGTCATCGGCCGGCACCGGCCGCGGCAATCCGTTCTGCTCCAGGACATCGCCAAGTTGCTCCGCGATCGAAGCCTCGCTCGTCCGCCGCGCAAACGCATCCGGCGACAAATAAATCTCCCGGATCCTTTCCCGCCCGGTCCGTTCCACAATCGCCTGCCCCAGCATCCGCGGCGACAATTCGTTCTGCACAAATTCTCTGTAGGTGACAATGCGACGAGCATTGTCATCCTGAGATGCGACGTCGTTTGTCGCATCGAAGGATTTCAACCCACCACCCAAATTGTCATCCCGACCGGAGGCCAGCGTATTTTGCTGGCCGGGACGGAGGGATCTGCTTTTCGCTTTCTCTCCCGCCGGCAGAAGCTGCGAATCCGGTCTCAATTCTCTCTGACTGATTACTGATAACCGATTACTGATTACTGCACTCGGCGAAGCCGAGTGCCAATACACCGCGCTCGGATGCTTGAATCCCCAATCAATCGAAATCCACCGCGGCGCCCACTCCTCCAATCGCAAACTCTCCGCCCGCGCCGTGTGCCGCCCGCGCTCAAACAAATCGAAGTACTGTCCCTCCAGGACGCTCCAATCCCCTTCCAGAAACGCCCTCCGCAACCGGTCCGGCAGGGCCGCCAGTGTTTTCTTGTAATTCACATCGTTGGCATAAATCGGATTGTCTTCAATCCGCGCCCGCACAAACTCATACTCACCCGCATCGTAAAGCTCCGGCCGCTCAAATCCCGCCGGTGCCAGCCTGTCCACCCACAACGCTTTAACCCACGCATGACCTATGTTCCCCGGATTCGTCGCCCCCGCCATGCAGGGCTTCACGTCTCTGCCCTCGCGTTCTCCTCGCGTGTATTTGGCAATCGGGCAGCGGTTCCTTGATGTCAGAAACTGCCACTGCTTCAGCGTGAAGTGGGTCAGCTCATCGATTCCGATAAACAAAAACTCCGCGCCTTGGTATTGATAAACGTCATTCTCATTCCTGCAGTACCCAAACCGCGTTGTCGATCCGTTGTTCCACGTCACCACATGCTTTGCTTCGTTGTAATCGCGATAAGAATCCCGTGGAACGTCACGCCGAAAATAAGTCAGCAGCGACGATTCCAGTTCCGGGAAGGTTCGCCGCAGAAGCAACGTGTCGCTTCCGGCCACTTCCAGCGCTTGCCCGATTGCTTCCGCCAGCAGCGCCTTGCTCTTTCCCGGACCTGCCGCTCCGCCAAACAGCCGGTACTTCGCTCGTGACTTGTGAAACAGTTCTTGCTGAGCGAAGGGCTTATACCAGTGCCGAATCGCGAGGGTATCCTCCATCCGCTTCGTTTCCTGGCTCCGACTCTGCGCTCTCTGTGTCTCTGCGTTTGGTTCTTTCTATTGCCCCCGCAGTTTCTTCCCCACAAAATACGCCGCCAGTCCCCCAACTAGCGCCACAGCCGCCGGCCAGTGTCGCAAACTGAGCACCACCCCGCCCACCATGGACGCCACTCCCGCGATCTGCGAGATCTCTCCAACAAAAACCACCTTTGCATTCGTCATCTTTCCTCCTCAATCTGGTTCGGGTCTCGGCAAACGCCATCCGATTGCCGCCGCGGGTGCCTCTTCTTTGCCGCCGGCGTGTTTTCCAAACGCCAGTTCCACCCACAACTCAAACGCCCGCAGTTGCACCTTCTCATCTTCAGACTTCAGCAGGCCCTGCATCACCCCCACCAGCTGAACTCCCTCGTCCACCGCTTTGGTAAAGGCCCACGCCGTCCCGGGCATTTCCTTCAGCGGAATCAATTCGCTTACAGGACACGCCTTGGGCGGCGCCCATTGCTCTTTTCCAGGAATAGGAGCGCGCTGCGTCTCATCGCCGCCGCCGTCGGCCGAACCACCGGACGTTTCGCGGGCCGCGGGGGGTGCCGCGGAGGTACGCGCACTCCCGCCAGCGGGCGTTCCGCTTCCGTCGTCAGATCCAGCGCCTGGCTCCAGCGATCTCGAGTTCGCCCGGCCCGGACGCTTGCGCGCTCCCTTTGCGCGTGAGTATCCGCCCCTCACGTGCACCTCTCCGGACAGCGGACCATTCAGTGTCCGGAAAGTACAAACTCCGCAACGAAATGCCACTGCCATCCCCCGCCTCCGCCCAGTCTGTAGCTCAGGCCTTCAGGCCTGAGGGCTTGCCCAACCCCCCTCGCACCTTTCCGTCAGCGCCTCCGGGCGCACGCGTCGTTTCCTCCCTCGCAAATTCCAAGGCTGCAAATCTTCATCCGGCGTCACCGCCGCATTCACGGGAGCCGCGTGAATCAACGCGCCGAGCACCGCCCCCTCAATCGCCCGCGCGTGCCGAGAACAAAATCGCGACCCTTCCTCCGCCCTCCGCACACACGGCACCCACGCGCTCCGGCTCCCCGCAATCGCCTGATACGCCCAACATCTCTTCATTTGTCTGGAGAACTTTCTGACTGATTACTGACAACTGATTACTGGTTACTTGCCCCCGCTACTGCACCACCACACTAAAGCTGGCAGGCGAACCGGGCGCGACCCCCGCAGTAGCAGTAGATCCGTTTGGGCTCGATTCCGTCCCATCCGCCATCTGTGCCGTCGCCGCAAACGTGTGCACGCCGGATTTCAGCGTCACCGGCCCGCTGGTCCCGCTAATTCCCGTCACCGCCGAGTTTGCCCCGCTCGGCGCCGCGATCGAGAAAAGCTTCACCGGCGTTCCTCCGCCCGTAATGTCGTAAATGTTGAACTGCTTCAAGCACCCGGTGGTCACGCTCGAGCTGCAAGCATTGTCCACACTGAAGTCATAATTCAGCGTCACCGCCAGCGTATGCTGCGACCCAGCCCCCACCGCCGCCACAGCCCCCACAATCGCCGCCAACCCGATCAAAACAAATCTCTTCATTTCCCCTCTCCGAATCCCTGTGAACTCTGTAGCTCCTCTGCTCTCTCTGTGGTAAAGCCTTTTCTTCCTCCCAAAAACAAAAAAGCCCCGGCAAGTTGCCGAGGCCAGCGACACTTCTCTACGCTGCACAGTATACCACTTCTTTAAGTATTGTCAAGATAAATCTGCGCATCCCCCAAAATTAATTTACTTCCCCCACTCCCCTCTCCAATAGTTCCAATCTGGGAATACGCCCCCAAACTATTACTCCTTCCCACTCAATAATTTCATCTTTCCTTCGCTTGACATCCTCATCCCCAGGGTGCACTTTCAACTTGTAGCACCCCCGCCCGGAAGGTGGCCACTGATGTCCTTCTTTTGCCATCAAGTCAGTTACACCACAGATGCTCGCAATCGGCTTCTCCACGATCCCCTGGATCGTCTGGATGCCATCCGCAACCCCATCGAAAAACTAGGCGGCAAGCTGCAGTCCTACTACCTCGCGCTCGGTCCCTTCGATGTCCTCGTCATCTCCGAATTTCCCGAAGACGTCTCTCCCGCGGCCATCTCCGTGGCCTTTTCTCACGGAGGCGCCATCGCCAACATCCGGACCATTCCGCTTCTCCCCCTGGCGGAAGCTCGCGACCTCCCGTCCGCGCCCGCTCCGCCGGCACGTCCGCCTCGCAACTCATCCGCGATGGCTGCTACCTCCGGCCGCTAATTTTGGAGTGCGGGAGTGCAGCTCTCGCTTTTACGGTGTAGTCCCGGCCCCCAGTCAAGCTCGGTAACCACGTGCGAGATAGTCATCCTGAGTGCATCCGGCGAGGATGCACGAAGGACCTCAACCCAAACAGAAAGGAAAAACCCAGCTAGCAGGCAATTGTTCTTTCCGCTTTTCGCTCCCCTTCTGTAAACCGGGGAGCCGCAAAGCGCCGGGTTCAGCCAGAGTGAGCGCAGCCGCCAACGCTGCGCCCTCAAATTCAATCTGGCCGGGTGCGGATCCACGTCGCTGATTCCGCCTCGATAACTTCTCTCCGCAATGGACCCGACGCCGAGGGGCGCAGCCGCTGACGATATGGAGAGTATCGCGCTGCGCCCCTCCTTTTTTCCTTTCTTCATTCCGCCATGTAGCGCTGATCTTTTAAGTCAGCCTTCTTGCTTTTCGCTTTTCCTCATTACGTCTTTACCTCGTTGCTTCGTTACTTCGCTCTTCTGCTAAACTTTCCCCATGTCCTCTCCGCAAGCCTCCCCGTGCCTCGTCAACATCCGCCTCCACCCCATCAAATCTCTCGACCCCGTATTCGTCTCCGAAGCCCGCATCAGCCCTTCCGGCGGCCTCGCTCTCGATCGCGCCTGGGCCCTCTATTCCGTCGACGGCAAATGGGTCAACGGCAAGCGCACACAAGCCATCCATCTCATCCGCGCCAGCTACTCCCCCGACCTCCGCGAAGTCACTCTCTCTGTCCCCGGCGACCGCCGCGAAATCCCCACGCGCACGTTCGCCTTCCCAGGCGCTTTCGATGACGCCGCCGAATGGTTCAGCGTCTTTTTCGACCAGCAACTCATCGTCCGCTACTCCGAAAACGGTTTCCCCGACGACACCGTGGCCAGCGGCCCCACCATCGTCTCCACCGCCTCACTCGAATCTGTCTCTGAATGGTTTGGACCAACACCTGAAGGGCTTGCCCTGAGGAACGAAGGGTTTCCCGGCGTCACCGTTGACGAGACCCGCCAGCGCTTCCGCGCCACTCTCGAAATCAATGGAGTCCCCGCCTTCTGGGAAGACCAACTGTTCGGCGAAGACGAACGCAGTGTAGTCCGTTTCAAAATCGGCGAAGTACATTTCGAGGGCAGCAACCCCTGCGCCCGCTGTCCAGTCCCTCCGCGCAATCCCCAAACCGGTGAAATCCTCGAAGGCTTCCAAAAACGCTTCACCCAACTCCGCGAATCCACCCTGCCCCCGTGGTCCCCCCGCTCCCGCTTCGACCACTTTTATCGCCTAACGACAAACACCCGCGTCGCCCCAAGCGAAACCAACAAACGCCTCCGCGTCGGCGACCCCGTTCTTCTCTCCTAATTCTTACATTCCGCATTCTCCCATGTAGCGCTGGCTTTTAAGCCAGCCTCTTGGGTTCCACTCCAACGGCAGTTCACAACTGAACTTGAGGGTGCCCCATCCTTCGCGCCTTCTGGACCGAGCAGCTTCCCTTTTGCAAGCTCTATGCCTATTACCTCGCGGCCGTCGCCATCTACATACTCTTCTCGTTATCTCGAATTTTAGCCCACCTGCATTCCTTCAAAAAAGCAGCTAACGAAGATCACGAATCCAGGCGCCATCTACTCGCGGCCTTGCAAAACAGAACCTACAATCTGCGCCAACTTATCTTCTTTTCAACTCTTCTGTTCGGTTTGGTTTTCTTCTCACAAATTCCGGCGAACTTCAGATCGGCAGTCGATTCAAACGTTACCGGTTGGGATTTTATCTTTCATAGCCAAGCCATTTATTTCGAGTTCGCCGCTGGAGTTTTCCTCGTCTTGATTATCCTTCATTCCGCCCATTGGTTCGTCTCCGCCCGCATCAGTTCCGCGGAAATCCGCCTCATTCTCCCCTATTAAAATACTTCCGCGGCGGAAACATTCCTCTCCGCAGAATCTCCGCGCCACACCGCCGCCGGATCTCCTCCGACCAGTTCACCCACCCCCGCTCGCTCAATCCCAAAAAATGCCGCGCCCTCTCATACGGCGTCAATCCCAAATAGTACAAACGAAACAGCACCATCCTCGACGCCCACTCCGGCCCCTCCAGCGCCGCCTGCCCCGCCAGCGCAAAATCCGCCACCCAATCTTTCATCTTCGGCCGCACATCCGGCCTCCACGCGTACTTCGTCTCCATCTCCATGTTCAGCGCGGCAATCCCCCGCTTCGACTCCATCACCTCCCGCGCTCCCCGATACACTTCCCAGCAAACATCAAACGCCATCTCCGGCTTGACGCTCATCGCCCCCTCCGCTCTCTTCTCCTTTACTTCCGTTGCCTCCTCTACCTCCTTTACCTCGGTCCACTACTCCTTCCGCCAATCTGTATTCCCAAACCAACTCTTCCCTCACCCACTCCCGCCTCCGCTTCTCAATCCCCCACGCTCCGTACGCAGCTTTCCGCAAATGGCGCAACTGCGCCGAAATACTCGCGGGAGGAAATCGCGTTGCACACGCCAGCTCCGCCAGTGTCATCCACCGCGCATACTCCGCCGCCAGGCGCAGCACCATCAGCAGCGTCTCCCGCTGCGAGCGTCCCGGCCGAAACATCCCGTCGCTCGGGCCGCTTGGCGCTCGACCCTTCGCATCACTCATCTGTTCCCGGCTCATTACCGGCCTCCCCCAGGAACTCCTCGTCCACCTCTTCGAAGTCCGCCTCCCAAGCGCTCCGATCCGGGTCTTCGTAATCTCCCGCGCAACCGCTGCAAGTCCTCGCGGACTTTTCCTCACTATCCACAGTTTTCCACAGCGGCAGTACTTCACGGGTACTATTAATCAGTGATTGGTTGGCTGTAGGGTGTATTGCATTAGTCATTACCTCTCGTCCCCGGAGGCATTTGTGACCACTTATCGCACCCAGCCACCCTGGGAGTTTCTTCTCACAGCTTCCCGCAATACGCTCAGCAGCTACGAACTCTCCCGCCTCGCTCACGCCTCCAATCTGCGCAAGGAGATTGCTTCGCTCCTGGACCAGTGGATGGACGAAAACGCCAACGCCATGGTGGCGCGCTGGCTGATCGAGCAGCGCGAGCGCACCGTACTCGCCGCGCAAGCCCAGGCCGCTACCGACCAACCCGCCGCTGAACCTGCTCCCGCAAACGGCCATTCTGTGTCCGATAATCTTTTGGCGGATCGACTCGCTCGCCCAGGCGTTTCGCGCCGCCGCGATTGACCTTTCGCCGCCTCTTCGCGGCGAAACCCGTTTGGTTTTTCCGATTTTGTCCAGCGAGCCCCGCGCGCCGTATGGACGGAAAGGTGTGCTCCCGCCAGCACTCTCTATGCGCCCGACAGCCATCTTCCACAGCGGTCTCGCCGCCGCCCCGCAAACCTGCGGCCTAACGCCCCCGAATTCCAAGCCCATGTCAGCATTCCGCACAGCTCACCTCACCGACTTCTGTCTTGGAAGCACTGTATTTCCTATGGGACTCCTTCTCGACGCTTGCTCCAGATGAAATGGAGCAGCGTCGTGTAGGGACCGCCTTCCGAGGCGGGCCGCCCTTCATTCGCTCATTCGAGCTGAAAAACAAAAAGCGCCCCGATCTCTCGGAGCGCTTTTCCAATTTCTATTTTCTATTTTCTAATTTCTATACTTTTTGAATCGCCGGCAACTCTCCCTTGGTGTTCTCCAGCATCTGTTCTTTCCGGTAAATCAGCGAATTGATGTCATACGTCGCCAGCTCAAATCCGTGTCCATGCGTGATCGCGTCGGTTGGACAGGCCTCTACGCAATACCCGCAAAATATGCACCGCGAATAATCGATGTTATAGACCTTGGCATACCGCTCGCCCGCCGAAATCCGGCTGGTGTCCGTATTCTCCGCCGCCTCAATATAAATGCAGTTCGCCGGGCAAGCCGCGGCGCACAAAAAGCAACCCACGCACTTTTCCAGCCCACTCTCGTCCCGGTGCAGAACGTGAATCCCGCGATATCGCGGCTGAAAATGCACCGGCTCGTGCGGATAATTCTCCGTCACCGTCTTCCGGAACATATTCTTCCAGGTAACAGCGAACCCCTTCACCAGCGCAACAGTCGTTTCTGCCACTTCCCCAATCAGGTTTGCCATAATCCCCAGTAGCGGCCACCTCTTGTGGTGAGCGAATGCGAACCATCAGGTGGCCAAACTATTCCGCCTAGTGAGTCTACCAAATCCCCGCCATTCCAGACAAACAGCCAATTCTCCGTGTCCTCTGTGCTCGTTCTCCGTGTCCTCTGTGTTAATTCCGAACTCTTCGCCGTCTATCTCAGCCCTTCCACAATCTGCTTCCCATGAAATCTGCCATTCTCAATGAAAATCTCTCCCGTATGCCGCCCCGCCACCACCACGCCCGCCAGGTAAATCCCCGCCACATTGCTCTCCAGCGTGTTCGGATCGAGCGACGGCCGCCGGCTCTCCGGATCCAGCCGTACTCCCAGCGCCTCAATGAAATCATAATCCGGGTGATATCCCGTCAACGCAAACACCTGTTTCGCTTGCAATTCCTCCACGCCAGCGTCGTTCTCCACCACAATTCCCTCGCGCACAATCTCCTTCACCCGTGTGCTGAAGAGCGCCTGAATCTGCCCCGCCTTGATCCGGTTCTCAATATCCGGCCGCACCCAATACTTCAGTGACTTCCCCAACTCCTTCGACCGCACCAGCAGCGTCACTCGCGCCCCATTCCGGTACAAGTCCAGCGCCGACTCCACCGCCGAATTCTTTCCTCCAATCACCACCACATCCTGATTCCAGAACGGGTGCGGCTCCGTGTAGTAGTGATTCACATGCGGCAGATGCTCGCCCGCCACGCCCATCTCATTCGGCAGATCGTAATACCCGGTGGCCACCACAATCCTTTTCGCGTGATACTTCTCTTCCCGTCCGCTCGCCGTCTCCGTCACCACCGTGAACGCGCCATCCTGCCCATCCACGCGCAGCACTTTCTCAAACAGCCGCAACTCCAGCCCGTAATGCTCCGCGCCCTTCCGGTAATATTTCAACGCCTCAATCCGCGTCGGCTTGTCCCCGCCGGTCACCATCGGCAACCCGCCGATCTCCAGCAATTCTGGCGTCGTAAAAAACACCATGTTCACCGGGTAGTTGTAAATCGAGTTGCACAAGCACCCTTTATCAATCACCAGTGCCCGCATCCCCGCCCGCTTCGCTTCCATCGCGCAAGCCAAGCCGGTAGGCCCAGCTCCAACGCAAATAATGTCATAAGTAGTCATAATTCCTTAGCCTTTGTAGCGGCCGATCTTCAGATCGGCGAATCACTTTGACCTCGAATTCCCTATATCCCTAGTTTGAGTCTCCTTTGACCTTCCAGGTTATGCAAATCTAAAAACCAACTATACTCAGACCAGGCGGTCACATGCGGATAAGGAACCTCGGATTACTCGCTCTCGCGCTGACAGCTCTGTCGTCCTCACCCGCCTGCGCCCAATCTCGCAAGCAAAAGCGCGAAGCTCGCTACCAGGAAGCACTGAACTCTTATTTAGATCTCGTTAAAATCGGGGCGAGTCGCAAGGAAGTGGAAGCAATACTTCAATCGAAGAATACCCAGTTCGACCGATTATGCTGTGTCGAGCCAGGAACCGCGTTCTCTGACCTGATAGCAATTGGGAAAGAAAGGCACCCCTGGTATTGCAGTACCCACACAGTCTACGTTGCGATTGTTTACGTGGTTGTCCCCCCGAACACAAAAAAGCACGTCAACGAAAATGACACCGTCCAAAAGCTAATAATTTGGCACCATCTCGACGGATGTTTGTAGTTGGATCAGAACCGCGCGCCTCACGAACCGTTCTCTCCTCGTTCCAAAATCTTCACCAGCTCCGCCCGAAACTCCTCCAACTCCTTCAGCCTCTCCTCTGTCACCGGCACTTCCTTCTTCTTCCACACAAACACATCCCCCGAACTCTTCTTCAACTTCACGCTCAAATTTCCGTCCACCAGGACCGTAACTGGCACCAGTAACTTCAACCCGCCATTCTCCACTGGCCCCAAAACCGCCGCACACCCGCCCTTGTGCATGATCAACGCGCTCTCATAAGGCGCTATCGCAATCGGCCGAAACCCCGCCTCAAACAAACGCTCCACCACCCGCATCTGCCCCTCTGTCAGTTCCATCCCCAAATTATACCCGCGGGTAGCGCCGCCATCCTGCCGGCCAGCGTGCTTCCCTGAGAACTCTGTGCTCCTAGCTTACCGCCCTTTGCGTTAAGTCCCCGCTCTTCCGTCCAGCCCAAAACAAAAAGCGGCGCACGCAACGCACGCCGCTTTCTTACTGACTACCGACTACCAACTACAGACTACAGACTGCTTTCTCTCCCTCACGCCGCCGAATGCGTCTCCTCCGCCCCCTCCAACTGCTCCAGTATCTCCCGCAGGGTCCGGATCAACTCATCCCGCGAAACATGGCTCTTCTTAAACTGCAACCGGAACTTGAACGCCTCATTCTCCGGCTCAAACTGAAACACAAACGGCTGTGACCTCGGCGCCATTCCCTTCTCATCATTCCGATCCTGCCGCGCCGCATCCCGCGTCAATCCGCCCTGGAGAATCTTCGCAAACATCTCCAGCATCTTTTTCTCGGTTGGCTGCCGCGCAATCTGCAGCAGCAACCCTTTGCTGGTCACGCCGCTTTCGATGCACTTCTTCCGCAACGGCTCAGGGATGGCCATCAGCGCCATCGTCTCCGACACAGAAGTCCGCGACTTCCCGATCTTCCTCGCCAGATCCTCATGACGGTATTCAAACGTAGTCGCCAGTCGGTGCAATCCCTCGGCCTCTTCAAACGGCGTCAAATCTTTCCGCTGCATATTCTCAATCAGCGCAATTTCCAAGGTCTCCGCGTCGTCCGCCATTTTTTCGATGGCCGGCACTTCGCGCAATCCTGCTGCCCGCGCCGCGTGATATCGCCGCTCGCCGGAAATAATGTGGTAGGTATCCTCGCGCGGTATGTACCGCACCAGCAATGGCTCCAGCACGCCCTTTTCCTTGATCGAATCCGTCAACTCGCGCAGGTCGCCCAGCGCCTTGCGCGGCTGATCCGGATTCGGCCGGATCTGGTCCACGGGGATCATGCGTCCCACTGCCGCCCCGCTATAGCTTGTCAGTGATTCTACGTAATGCGCGTCATGCCGCATCTTCAGCGTGACGGGCAACCCGGCTTTCTTCAACACGATGCAGTACCTCCGCGGCCAGCTTTTTGTATTCCACTGCCCCCGGCGATTTGGGAGC
>DASSGS010000036.1:0-32781 GCA_035693365.1 Candidatus Acidiferrum sp.
CCCGCAAATCGCCCCAGCGCATCCCGCGCGTACAAATACAACCCGCCGGTCTCTTCATAACGCGACGAAACCTCGGCGATGCACCCCGCAATCACCAGAATCCCAAGCCCCGCCGCCACGCAACTCAACGGACTCCATCCGCCCAGATTCCGCGCCAGATCCGCGGGCAGCTTAAAAATGCTGACGCCCACAATCGAATTCACCATCAAGGCCGTCAAACTCCAGCGGCCGATCGTGCGCACCAATCCGTGCGGATTTTCCGTCAATTCAAGATTCCCTGATAACGCTATTTCGTGGATACCACCACCGGAGCGGCTCTCATCTTTATGATCTCTGTAAGCACATCCGTCTTTCCCGAGATTAATTCCAGGTGCGGATACTTCTCTCCGCCGTGATAGTCGATCTTGTATGTCTGGAAATAGTCTCCACTCTCCGCTAATAATTCGACCGGCTCCTTGCTGTCCTTCGCCCGCCGGATCGCGTCCCGCAAAATATCCGGTGACCACTTCCGCCCGTTCACCGCCACCAGTTGCATTCCCGGCGCCAATCCTGCCCGCTCCGCCGGGGATCCAGGAATCACATCCAGAATCTGTCCGCCGTCAGTCCCGCCCGGCGCATGAATCTGCAATCCCAGCGAAAACTGCACATCCACAATGAAATCCGCTGCTTCTTCCGACCGCTGGTGCTCGTTCATCGTTTCATTGAACACCAGCTTCCAGTCGCTGTTCTCCAGTCCCTTCAGCGGCGCTCCCGGCCCGTGCGATTTCAGCCGTTCCTCAAAGAAATTCCGCCAGTCGTAAGCCGCGACTTCATTCATTCCCGCAACCACGTCTTCAAACGTATACGTCACCAGCTTCGGCCCCGAATTCTCTCCGCCGTGAAATTTCCGGCAAAAATCATCCAGCGATTTCTTGCCCTTACTCTCGTGCCGGATAATCGTGTCCGCTTCCAGCCAGATCAGCGTGCTCTCATCGTAATAGTCCACGCCGCGCCGCCAGGACCCGCCCGCCGGTGGCGCGCTGTACAACAATTGCGCCGCTATCGCCGTGTCCTGCAAATCACGCCACGTTCGCCCCGGACGGTCGTTCAGATACGCCGCCGTCGCCGCCAGCTGCTCCCGGAATCTCTCGGGAGTCCAGAATCCCGCCCGCGCCGAAAGAATCTGCCCGTAATACTGCGTCAATCCCTCATACACCCACAGCAAATCGCCCTTCATCGGCGCCTGGTAATCCGGCGTCGCCAACCCCGCCGGCCGCCGGTATTTTCCATTCCACGAATGCGTGTACTCGTGCGCCAGCAAATCCATCTGCGTCTCGCGCACATCCGGGTCCAGAAACAACGCTTCCGGCGTACGATTGTCGCTCGATTCGTGGTGCTCCACGCCGTCCGGCGGCATCCGGTCCGAAAGGGCCAGCAAAAAGTCATAGCGCCGGTAATGCCGCGCCCCAAACAGCGCCCAATCCTCCGCAATCAATTGCCGCAGGTGCTGCACCTCCGCCGCGTTCGCTTCCAGCGCCGCCGGCCCGTCCGCCGCGATGTGCAGCGTGTGCGGCGGTTTCTGTCCCGGAGACAAATCAATGTCCCTGAAAAACGCCCCCGCAATCACCGGCGAATCCATCACCTTCGTCAATGAAGCCGGAGCAAACTCAATTTCTCCCGGCGTTTCCTTAGCCACAGGCAGCGCCGTTCCATATTTCCAACCCGCGGGCAGCCGCAAGCTCGCCACATACATAATGTCGTCCGACTTCGCCCCCTGCGGATACAGCATCACCACATACCAGTTCAATACCGCAAGCTGCCCTGTCGACGCCGGATGCTCCCGCGTTCCCGTAGCCTCCGCCGGGGTCAAATAATCCAGCTTGATCTCCAGCCGGTTCGCTCCGCCCGGCACATCCACGTGAAACGCAAACATATCCACGTCGTCGCGCTTCCAGGCAACTTCTTTTCCACCCGCTGTAATCTTCAGTCCCGTCAAATCGAAAATCGGCCCCACCGGCGAGTGATCCCCCGGAATCCACTTCGGATAAACCAAAGTCATTGGCCCCGGCTTCACCGGCAGCGATATCTTCGCGTGAAAAACATATTTCGCCGCATCGCGCAGATCCACATCAATCCGCGCCGGTTCTTCCACCGTCTGCGCCTCCGCGCGACTCAAACCGAGCGCCCCTGCCACCACCAATACCAGCGCAATCCGCGCGTATAATTTCGTTTTCAAGCTCATCCTCCCAACCCGCGAAAGAGTATCCCACCCACGCGCCGCTCCCGTCCAACTTGGCTTTCTCCGACCTCCGCCACCTCTGCGCCGCCGGTAGCATAGGCTTTAGCCTGTGCTACTGCGCCGAAGCCCTATTCACCGCACAATCCTCCGTCCATTCGTTCTGCTACAATTTTCCAATGAGCGCCGCCAGCCACTCTTCTTCTCTTTTTTCTCGCAATCTTCGCAAAGACTACCCCGTTGCCGTCCGTGGCGAAGGCTGCTGGATCGTCGCCTCCGACGGCCGCCGCTACCTCGACGCCTCCGGCCAGGCCGCCGTCGTCAGCATCGGCCATGGAGTCCCCGAAATTGGCCGCGCCATGGCCGAGCAATCGAATCGCATCGCCTTCGCCCACACCACGCAATTCCACTCCGAATCCGCCGAAAAACTTGCCGCCCGCGTCCTCTCCATCGCCCCGCGCAATTTCCAAAACGGCGGCCGCGTCTATTTCACTTCCGGCGGTTCCGAAGCTACCGAAACCGCCCTCAAACTCACGCGCCAATATTTTCTGGAAACGAAACAGCCATCGCGTTACCGCGTCGTCTCTCGCAAGCAGAGCTACCACGGCAGCACCCTCGGTGCCATGTCCGTCAGCGGCAACGTCGGCCGCCGCGCCCCCTACGCTCCCATGATCCCCGAATGGGGTCACGTCGCTCCCTGCTTCTGCTATCACTGCCCGTTCGGCAAAACTTTTCCCGAATGCAATCTAGCCTGCGCCGATGACCTCGACGTTTTTCTCTGCTCCAACGATGCCTCCACCATCGCCGCTTTCCTCTTCGAACCCGTCGTCGGTGCCACGCTCGGCGCCGCCTCCGCCGTTGACGGCTACACCGCCCGCATCGCCGAAATCTGCCGCCGCCACGGTATCCTTCTGATCGCCGACGAAGTCATGTCCGGCATGGGCCGCACCGGAAAACCCTTCGCCAGCCAGCACTGGAACCTCGAACCCGACATCATCCTAACCGGGAAGGGAATTGCCAGCGGTTACGCGCCCCTCGGCGCGGTCCTCGTCGCGCCCCGCGTCGTTGAAGTCTTCGAAAAAGGCACCGCGGCCTTCATGCACGGCTTCACCTATCAATCGCATCCCGTTTCCACCGCGGCCGGCAACGCGGTCTTCGATTTCCTCGAAGCCCACAAGCTTTTCGATCGCGTCGCCCCCGCCGGTGAAACTCTCCGCAAATCTCTCTCCGCTCTCGAATCCCATCCCCACTTAGGCCAAGTCCGCGGCCTCGGACTGCTCCAAGCCGTCGAATTCGTCAAAGACAAATCCACCCGCGAACCATTCCCCAAAGAATCCGCCATCGCTGAAAAAATTCGCCAGGCCGCCCTGGAAAAAAATGTACTGACCTATCCGTCCCAAGGAACCGTTGACGGCTCCCGTGGCGATCACGTCCTCCTCGCCCCGCCCTTCATCATCACTCCTCACGAGTGCCAACTTATCGCCGATGCCTTACAATACGCCCTGGGCAAAGTCTTTCCCGCTTGATCGCAGCACTTACACTAAACTGACGCGTGTCATCCTGAGCCTATCCGATAAGGATAGGCGAAGGACCTCAACTGGAACGATGGGAAGGGCCTTGCAACGAGGGGGAGTGCAATTTAGGTGTTACGAAACATTCAGCGACAATTGCTTCCGAAACCATTTCATTCTGCACCACGGAGACCATTCATGCGGCGTGCTGTGCCTTCAATCCTCCTGTTCTGCTCTCTGTTCATCGCAACAATTCCCGCCCGGGGCCAGGAAAAATCTCCCGCCAAACCCCGCGCTCGCGACCTCGGCGTCCCTTTTGACGGCACGCCCGGCCCTTTCAACGCCATCACCGACGTCCCCGGCGTTCTCGTCGGCCACACCACGCTCATTTCCGGCGAAGGCAAACTCGTCGTCGACAAAGGCCCCGTCCGCACCGGTGTCACCGCCATCCTTCCGCGTGGCAAAGATTCGATGATGGATCCCGTTTTCGCCGGCTGGTTTTCGCAGAACGGCAACGGGGAAATGACCGGCACCACCTGGGTAGAAGAATCCGGTTTCCTCGAAGGCCCCGTGATGATCACCAACACGCACAGCGTCGGCGTCGTCCGCGACGCCGTCATCCAGTGGCGCGTAGCGCACGGCAAGGCCGATGCCAGCGGCTACTGGTGGTCGCTCCCTGTCGTCGCTGAAACCTGGGACGGCTGGCTCAACGACGTGAACGGCTTCCACGTCAAACCCGAGCATGCTTTCCACGCCATCGATTCCGCGCAATCCGGCCGCGTCGACGAAGGCAACGTCGGCGGTGGCACCGGCATGATCTGCAGCGGCTTTAAAGGCGGCATCGGCACGTCGTCGCGCAAGCTCTCTGAAAAAGACGGCGGCTACACCGTCGGCGTCCTCGTCCAATGCAACTTCGGCTCGCGCCAGAATCTCCGCATCGCCGGAATCCCCGTCGGCCGCGAAATCTCTTCCGAAGATCCCTACGCCTACCAGCCCTCCGAGATTTCCGAACGCGGTTCCATCATCATCGTTGTCGCCACCGACGCCCCGCTCATCTCCACGCAACTCAAGCGCCTCGCCCACCGCGCCACTCTCGGCCTCGGCCGCCTCGGCAGCATATCCGGCGACGGCTCCGGCGACATCTTCATCGCCTTCTCCACCGCCAACCCCGGCGCCGCTGTCTCCAAAAATGTAGCCGCCATAAAAATGCTCCCCAACGCCAGCCTCGACCCCGTCTTCGCCGCCGTCGTCCAAGCCACCGAAGAAGCCATCACCAACGCCATGATCGCCGCCGACTCCATGACCGGCATCGACAACCACCACGTCACCGCCCTCGATCACGAAAAGCTCCGCGCCACACTAAAAAAATACAATCGCCTCCAGTAGCGGCGACCTTCAGGTCGCCACGTACGCCGTCTTTGGAGCGGCCGCTTTCCGAAGCGGGCGCCTTTTGAGTGCGGGAGCGAAGCTCCCGCTTTTACGCACTACACTCCGCTACAATATAAATGTGCATACTTCCGTTCGTCCCCTGTTCCTACTCTCTTTCCTTTCTCTTTCCCTCTCCGCCTGCCACAAACCCCTCCCCGCCACCCTCGCCATCACCCACGCCACCATCATCGACGCCACCGGCGCCCCAGCAATACCAAACTCCACAATCTTGATTGATCACGAAAAAATCTCCGCGATCGGCCCCGACTCCTCCCTCGATATCCCTCCCGGCGCGCGCATCATCGACGCCACCGGCAAATTCCTCATCCCCGGCCTCGCCGACATGCACATCCATCTGATGGGCGCAGGTGAGCCGGCAGGCAGCCGCGAATTCATCCTCCCGCTCCTCATCGCCAACGGCATTACCACCGTTCGCGACATGGGCGGCGATGTATCTCAGCTCAAAAAACTAAAAAACGAAATCGACTCCGGTACTCAAATCGGCCCGGAAATATTTTTCACCGGCCCCTATCTCGACGGCAACCCGCCCTACTTCCAGCCCTCCATCGTCGTCGTAACCCCCGCAGAAGCCGACGCGGCCGTCCGCAAACTGAAATCCGAAGGTGTGGACTTCATTAAGGTCCAATCAGCCCTGAAGCCCAAAGCCTATTTCGCCATTGCCGAAGCCGCCCGCAAAGAAAACATCCGCTTCGTCGGGCACGTCCCCGATTCCATTTCCGCTGCGCAGGCCTCCGACGCCGGTCAATCCAGCATCGAGCACCTCACCGGAATTCTCCTCGCCTGCTCTTCCCGCGAAGCTGAGTTGCGGCAACAGCAACTCGACCCACCTCGCCACAAAGAAACTCCCCGCCAGACCAGTCTCCGCCAGCGCGCCTGGCAGCAAGCCGTCCTCGACTCTTTCTCCCCCGAAAAAGCCCAGAAGCTGTACGCCAGGTTCCTCGCCAACCACACCTGGCAAGTCCCCACGCTCCCCTTGCTGATCGAACTCGCCTTCCTCACCCCCGCCACCGACCGTTCCGACGACCCCAACCTGAAATACATCCCGCAAAATCTCCAAAAAATCTGGAAGCAGGGCCGCGGGGAAAGCCTCGCCAACAAAACTCCCGGCGATTTTCTGTTGCGCGCAAAACTCGTCGAAGCCTCTCTCAAAGCCGTAGGGGACATGCACGCCGCGGGAATCCCCATCATGGCCGGTACCGATTCCACCGCTCCCAATCTCGTCCCCGGTTTCGCCCTGCACGACAGCATCGCCGACCTGGTCCAGGCAGGCCTCACTCCAATGCAAGCCCTCCAATCCGCAACCTCCCGACCCGCCGAATTCCTCAACCGCTCCACCGAACAAGGCACCATCGCGCCCGGCCAACGCGCCGACCTGGTCCTGCTCGACGCCAATCCGCTCGAAGACATCCACAACACGGAGAGAATCAACGCAGTAATTTTAAAAGGGAAGTATCTAGACCGCGTCGCTCTCGACGCCCTGCTCAATCACGCCGCCCAATTCGCCGCCAATATGTAGGGGCACGATAAATCGTGCCCGGCGAGTCCACGAGCCGTAGCTGGGTGCCGCACCCTGCGGTTTTCAGGGTGCGGGTTTTCCTCAACCTAAACTGAAACCGCTCCCGTTTTCCGCGCTGGGCTAAAAAACGGCAACGCCACCACCTTCGCCGACACCGCCTTCCGCGCAGCCTCCACCGTCAACTCCAAACTCAAATTCGTTCCGATCGCCGCGCTCTCGCGTCCCACCGTAGCCAGCGCTATCATTCGCTTCAACGTTGGCGACCATGTTGTCGACGTCGCCTTCCCCACCTGCCGCCCCTCTCGATACACAGGCACCGCCACCCGCGAAGCCGTCGCCGGCACTTGCGGAGCCATTCCAATCTTTTCGTAGAGCGCTTCCACCTCGTTCCAGTTCACTTCCAATCCCACCAACTGCCGCGCCGGACCGCCCTTCTTCGCCTCCATCGCCAGCGCCTCGCGCCCCACAAAACTTTCCTTCTTCAAATCCACCAGCTTGCCCAGCCCAATCTCGCCCGGCGCATACCGCTGCTCTTCAATCAACGATTTCTTGCTCGAAATATAATCCACCTCAATCAAAATTAATCCCGCCTCGATCCGCGCGATATCCAGCGCCACCATTCCCGCCGGATGAATATCAAACGCCCTGCCTTTTTCCATTAACGCGTCAAAAACCTTCACCGCATCCTTCCATGGCGCCCAGATCTCATACCCCAGGTCGCCCGTGTAACCGGTCCGCGAAATATCCACCGGCACGCCGGCAATCTTCCCATGCGTCACCCGAAAATATTTCAGCCCCGCAATATTCGCCTCAGCCGCTGCATGCAACAGCTTGCCCGAAGTTGGCCCCTGCAACGCCAGCGCCGCTACTTTTTCCGAAATGTCCTCGATCTGCACGTCCAGCCCCAGCGAATTCTGGTTGAACCAACGCAGGCTCGGATCCGCCGCCGTCCACCGGTATTCATTTTCTCCCAGCCGCGTAATCGTCCCGTCGTCCACCACTTTGCCGTCAGGATCGCACCAGCAGCAGTAAATCACCTGGTCCACAGCCACTTTATTAATGTCCCGCGTGATCACCCGGTTCACGAACTTCGTCGCATCCGCCCCGGTAACCCGGTACTTGAACAACGGCGAGATATCTATCAGCGCTGCCGAATTCCGGATCGCGTTGTATTCGTGCTCGTGCGTCATCTCATAGACACTGACCGTGTAATATCCGGACCATTCGCGATAGCTCAGACTCTCGCAAAGCGCCAGGGTTCTCTCATGAAATGCGGTTCCAACCGGCACAATTCCTCCGTGAATCGAACGAACCTTTGCTCTCACTTCGTCGAATTGACTTCGGATTATAGTTTCGATTTCCTCATGGCCGCAAGCCGAACCCTGCATCGGCCACCTGTCCACAGGGCCAGTAATTAACTGTACCAAGCGCCTTGCGGCGCCCGCCGGCACTCCTTGGTTTTTGTTAATCTGAAATCAATCTTGAGAGTCTGAGCACAGGCGCTCGCCGTCGGAGGGTGGGCGCCGCAACAATTTCAACGAAAAACCAGGCTGGTTTAGGGAGATTCACGTGAAACGCACTCTTTTCTATCGCGGTATGGTAAGCCTGATCTTCCTCGGGGCCGCGGCAGGCCAGTCCGCTTCCCAATCCACCGCTCTCTATAAACCGGACTTCCCTGCCGCCTCTCAGCCGTCCGCGGGCTACGTCGCGCGCACCACCAAGGCGGTGAACTATCGCCGCGCCAACGGAGCCACCAAAGTCGATCTCCAGGGCACCGAACTCCTCCGCGGCGCCAGCGCCGACGTAAAAGTCGAAAGCAAAAAGAACCGCATGGAGATCGAAGCAAAATTCGAAGGGTTGAACGACGCCACGAAGTTCGGCCTCGAATATCTCACTTACGTCCTCTGGGCCGTCTCCCCCCAGGGCCGCGCCGAAAATCTCGGCGAAGTCGTTGCCAAAAACGGCGCTGCTCAGGTCAAGGCCGTCACCGACATGCAGACCTTCGGCCTGATCGTCACCGCCGAACCCTATTTCGCCGTCACCCAGCCCGGAAACATGGTGGTCCTCGAAAACACCATCCCCATGACCGCCAGCGGCAAAATTGAAAACATCGACGCCACCTATGAACTCCTCGGCCGCGGCGTCTATTCCTCCTCCAACACCAAAATCGAAAACGCCATTTTCGGCATCGACCCCAAAACTCCCCGCGAACTTTTCGAAGCGCGTAATGCCGTCCGCATCGCCCGCAACGCCAGCGGCGGCAAATTTGCCTTGCCCACGCTTGCGAAGGCCGAGCAACAATTGACCGCAGCGGAGGAGGCTTATCACGCCAAGCGCGACAGAAAGACAGTGGAATCCACTGCCCGCGACGTCGTCGAAACCGCGGAAACAGTCCGCGTCATGGCCGTGAAACAAAGGGCCGAAGAAGAAGCGCAGGCTCGCCTCGCCGCCGAGAAAAAGGCCGCCGAAGACCGCGAAGCCAAAGCTCGCGCCGATGCCGAAGCCGAAGCGCGTCGCCGCCAGGAAGCTGAGCAAGCCCGCGTTCAGGCCGAGCAAGCCAAGGCCGAGGCCGAGCGCATGAAACTCGAAGCCCAGCACGCCGCCCAGGAGGCCGCAAAGCAAAAAGCCGAAGCCGAACAAGCCGCCCTCGAAGCCTCTAAACAAAAAGCTTTGGCCGAGCAGGCTCGTCAGACTGCGCTCGACCAGCAGCACGCCGCCGAAGCCCAAACGCAAAAAGCGTTGCAGGCCGCCGCCGATGCCGAAAACGAAAAAGCCCAATTGCGCGCCCAACTTCTCGACCAGCTCAACTCTATTCTCCAGACGCGCGATTCCGCCCGCGGCCTCATCGTCAATATGTCTGACGTCCTCTTCGACACTGGAAGCACCACGCTCAAGCCCGGCGCGCGCGAAAAGCTAGCCAAGATTTCCGGCATCCTCCTGGCCCACAAAGGCCTCACCCTCCAGATCGAAGGCCACACAGACAGCGTTGGCACCGACGACTTCAACCAGCAACTCTCCGAACGCCGGTCCGACTCCGTCCGCGATTTCCTCGCCGAACAAGGCGTCGCCGGCAGCACCATGACCGCCCGCGGCTTCGGCAAAACGCAGCCCGTCGCCTCCAACGACACCGCCGAAGGCCGCCAGCGCAACCGCCGCGTAGAACTAGTAGTCAACGGCGACGCCATCGGCAAAACCACTCCTGTAGCCGCCAGCGCCACCGCCCCCAACTGACCAACCGCGTAGGGTCCACCTTCAGGTGGACATGCCTTTGTAGCGGCCGCCCGCCGCGGCGGGCGGGCTCCTTTTTTCACTCGAATCCCGCTTCCTCACCGCCTTGTTAACCCGCCTCACTCTCAGTAGAATGTTTCGTTCCAAGTTTCATCGAATTCCTCTTCATTCATACTGGAGTTTTAACGCATGCCGCAGTTCTACGATGTCGTCGTCATCGGAGGCGGTCACAACGGCCTGGTCAACGCCGCCTATCTGGCCAAAGCCGGCAAGAAAGTCGTCGTCCTCGAGCGCCGAGGCGTCCTCGGCGGCGCCGCCGTCACCGAAGAAATTGTCCCCGGCTTCCTCTTCTCCGAGTGCTCCTACGTAGTCTCTCTCCTCCGCCCCGAAATCATTCGCGAACTTGATCTCCCCCGCCACGGCCTCGAAATCCTTCCTCTCGACGGCACTTTTTCTCCGATGCTCAACGGCGATTACCTCTGGCGCGTCAACGATCACGCCAAATCCCAGCGCGAAATTCGCCGCCATTCGCGCCTCGACGCCGAAGCCTACGACGAATTCTCCAAAATGATGACGCCGATGTGCCGCTTCGTGAAGCCCATGCTCTCGATGATTCCTCCGGATCCCACCACGTTGAATCCCAAGGATCTCAAGCAGCTTCACTTCATGCTGCAGCGTTTCCGCGAACTCAGCTCCGACGAGCGCTATACCCTCATTCAGCTCATGACCATGAGCGCCGCCGACTTCCTCGACCAGTGGTTTGAGACCGACGTCCTCAAAGCCACCATGTCCGCCTCCGGCATCATCGGCACGTTCCTCGGCATCCGCTCGCCCGGCACGGCCTACGTTCTGCTCCACCACTACATGGGGGAAATCGACGGCGCCTTCCGCTCCTGGGGCTTCAGCCGCGGCGGCACCGGCCAAATCTCCAACTCCATCGCTGCCGCTGCCCGCGAACTGGGCGTCGAAATCCGCACCAACGCCCCCGTCGGAAAAATTCTCAACAGAAACGGCCGCGCCACCGGCGTCGTCCTCCAGTCCGGCGAAGAAATCCGCTGCAACGTTGTTTCCTCCAGCGTCGATCCCCATCACACGTTCCTCTCCTTCATGGACGCCAAGGATCTCCCTTCCGATTTCGTCGCCAGCATCAAGCGCTACAAATTCCGCGGCTCCTCCGGCAAAGTCAATATCGCCCTAAACGCACTTCCCAATTTCAAGGCGCTTCCCGGCCCCGGCCCGCACCTTCGCGGCGCAATCTCGATTTCGCCCGGCATGGAATACATGGAGCGCGCCTACGACGACGCCAAATACGGCCGTTACTCCCAGCGCCCCTACGTGGACATGGTCATCCCGAGTCTCACCGATCCCAGCGTCGCGCCCCCGGGCAAGCACGTCCTCTCCTGCTTCGTCCAATACGCGCCCTACAAACTCGCGCAAGGCACCTGGGACGATCACCGCGAAGCCTTCGGCAACAACGTCATCAACACCATCGCCGAGCACGCTCCCAACATCAAAGACATCATCATCGACAAACAGGTCCTCACGCCGCTCGATCTCGAACGCGAATTCGGCCTCACCCAGGGCAACATTTTTCAGGGCGAACTTTCCCTCGAACAACTTTTCTTTCTTCGCCCCGTTCCCGGCTGGGCCTACTACCGCACTCCTATCGACAATCTCTACATGTGCGGCTCCGCCACGCATCCCGGCGGCGGCATTATGGGCGCCAACGGCCGCATCGCCAGCCAGGTCATCCTGAAAAACTGGAAGAAGGCGGCCAACTGACCATGCCCCTCGGACAAAAAGTAGTTCTCATCGGCGGCGGTCACAACGCGCTCATCACCGCTTTCTATCTGGCCAAGGGCGGCTTCAAGCCCACCGTTCTCGAAAGACGCGAACATCTCGGCGGCGGCGCCATCACCGAGGAGTTTCATCCCGGCTTCAGAGCCTCCACGCTTTCGCACACGCTTGGGCCTCTCCGCGCCGACATTGCGCGCGATCTGCAGCTCGAACGATTCAATCTCCACATCATTCAGCCGGAGCCTCGCCTTTTCGCTCCGTCACAGGACGGCCGCGGTCTCCTCTTTTCCAACAACCACGAGAAAACCGCCGCCGCGCTTTCGCATCTCCCCGTGAAAGAAGGCGCGCGCTACACCGAATTCGCTGCTGCGCTTGAGGAGATGTCCGAAGTCTTCGGCCACATCGCTTCGATCACGCCGCCGGCCATCGATCATCCTTCGCCGGAGGACTTCTGGAATCTGCTCACCACCGGCCGCGCTGTTCGCGGGCTCGGCAAACACGGCATCTTCGATCTGCTTCGTTGGGGTCCGATGGCCGTCGCCGACTTTGTGGCGGAGTTCTTCGACACGGAGTTGCTGCGCGCGGCCGTTGCGGCGCGCGGGATCTTCGGAGCGAATCTCGGGCCGTGGTCCGCGGGTTCGACGGCGCTTCTGCTGCTGCGCGCCGCGGCCGATCCGCATCCAGTTGGTTCCGCGGCGTTTCCGCGTGGCGGGCTTGGCGAGTTCTCGCGCGCGCTTGGCGAAGCCGCTAAAGCGGCCGGCGCTGAGATTCGCACCAACGCTGAAGTGCAGCAGATACGCACCAAATCCGGCGCAGTCACGGGTGTCGTTGTTGCCGACGGCGAAGAGATTGCCTGTGAAGCCGTTGTTTCGGGTGTCGATCCAAAGCGGACGTTCTTCCAGTTGCTCGATCCGGCGAATCTCGATCCCGTTTTCGCCATGCGCATGAAGAACTTCCGCAGCTTTGGCAGCGTTGCCAAAGTGCATCTTGCGCTCGGTGAGTTGCCGCACTTCACGTCGCTTTCGGATACGGTTTCGCCGGACAGTTTCCGCGAAGCGCTTTCCGGGCGGATTCACATCGGGCATGAGATTGATTATCTGGAGAAGGCGTTTGACGCGTCGAAGTATGGCGAGATTTCCGCGGCGCCGGTTCTGGACGTCACGATTCCGACGATTCTCGATCCTTCGCTCGCGCCCGACGGAAAGCATGTGCTTTCGGCGTACTTCCAGTTCGCGCCGTACAAACTGAAGAAGGGAACCTGGAACGAACGCCGCGGCGAACTTGCGAACAGCGTGATCAAAACACTTTCGGCTTACGCGCCGAATCTTCCGCGTCTGGTCGAAGCGGCTCACGTGATTACGCCGCTCGATTTGGAATCAACCTACGGATTTACCGGCGGCCACATTTTCCATGGCGAATTGGCGCTCGATCAGATTTTCACGATGCGGCCGATCCTCGATTGGGCACGTTATCAGACGCCGGTGAAAGGCCTGTTCCTTTGCGGTAACGGAACACATCCGGGAAACGGTTTAACCGGCGCTTCCGGCGCAAACGCCGCCAAGGAAATCATCCACGAGCTGCGGTAAACTCCGCCCGCTTGTCATCCTGAGGGGCGCGCCGTTTGCGGCCCGAAGGATCTCAACGTAAAGTTCGTGCTCGATTTTGACGATGAGATTCTTCGCCCATCCTCGTCGGATGGGCTCAGAATGACACCACTTACTACTATGACGGCGATCAACAGAGACAAGCTGAAGAAGCTGCACCAGCGCGAGTCGAAGCGCTTCGTAGCGGAGCATCCGCGTTCGGCGGAGTTGTACAAACGCGCGCAGCAATCGCTGCTCGGCGGCGTTCCGATGAACTGGATGAAAAAGTGGGCGGGCGAATTTCCGGTTTTTGTAACGAAAGCAAAGGGCGCTCACTTCACCTGCGTTGACGCGAAAGAGTACGTGGATTTGTGCCTCGGCGACACGGGTGCGATGACCGGCCATTCGCCGGAGGTGGTAGCGGAGGCGGTGGCCAAGCGCGTGAAAGAGGGAATCACGCTGATGCTGCCCACCGAAGACGCCATCTTCGTCGGCGATGATCTCAAAAAACGTTTCGGGTTGCCTTACTGGCAGTTCACGCTTACGGCTACTGACGCGAATCGCTTTTCGATTCGCATCGCCCGCGAAATCACCCAGCGCGCGAAAATCCTGGTGTTTCATTATTGCTATCACGGCACCGTGGATGAATCGTTCGCCACGCTCGAAAACGGCAGGGTCGGTCCGCGACGCGGGAACATCGGGCCGCCAGTGAATCCGGCGGAGACGACGCGCGTCGTCGAATTCAACGATCTGAACGCCCTCGAAGATGCGCTGAAGCACAACGACGTCGCCTGTATCCTGGCCGAACCGGCCATGACTAACGTCGGCATCATTCTTCCGGACGACGGGTATTGGAACCAGGCGCAGGAGCTGGCGAAGCGGTACGGCTCGCTCTTCATCGCGGATGAAACGCACACGATCTGCGCCGGCCCGGGCGGCTGCACCGCGGCGTGGAAGCTGGAGCCGGACCTGGTGGTCTTCGGCAAAGCGATCGGCAGCGGGATTCCCGGCGCGACGTATGGCTGCTCCGAAGAAGTGGCGCAGCGGATTTCGGCGCGCATCCACATGGAGGATTGCGACGTCGGCGGCATCGGCGGCACGCTCGCGGGCAACGCGCTGTCGCTGGCGGCGATGCGGGCCACGCTTGCGAATATCCTCACCGCGCAAAATTTCGAGAAGATGATGCCGCTCGCCGTCCGCTTCAACGACGGCGTCGCCGCCGAAATCAAAAAGCACGGCCTGCCCTGGAACGTCCAGCGACTCGGCGCTCGCGCCGAGTACACTTTCTGCCAGCGCCCTCCGCGCAATGGCGGCGAATCGGCTGCCGCAGCCGATTTCGAGCTGGAGCGCTTCCTGCATCTCTACGCCCTCAATCGCGGCGTCCTCCTCACTCCCTTCCACAACATGGCGCTGATGTGCCCGGATACGACGGCCACCGACATTGATCGGCACACCCGCCTCTTCGCCGAAGCCCTCATCGAACTAGCCTCCGTGTAGCCGCGGGTCTATCCCGCCTTCTTTCTTGATCTTTCATACTCGGCGTGGTCCAACCAAGCGACCGGCATATCCAGATGTTGAGTTGAGGAGTTGGCGGCGAAGATTCTGCCGCACCTACGGCGCTTCGGAATTCTGGTGGGGGACGCAGCCCAGAGCTTACGCACTGGGCTAATTTCTGGCGCGCCTCCGGCGCTCAAGAGGGATCAAGCGGCGTAAAATGTAGGATTCCGGAGGGGCTCGATGGAACTGTACATTTTTGGCAGATTTTTGGTGCTGGACGGGAAAGAGAGCGCGTTTGAGGAGGCCTTGGGGGACGTGGTGACGGCGACGCGGGCGGAGGCGGGGTGTTTGGAGGTGCATGGGTACCGAGGCGTGCGGAATGCGCAGCTTTTCTACCTGCATTCGCGTTGGAAGGATGTGGAGGTGTTTGAGGCGCACGCGAAGCTGCCGCATACGGAGAAGTTTTTGGAGCGAGTGGAGAAGTTGCTCGAGGAGCCGCGGGATGTGAAGAGGTGCGTGAGGATCGTGTGAGAAAGGCAGATATTAGCCATGAGCCATAAGCCTATAGCCATAAGCCGTAAGTTTAGAGCTTACGGCTTACGGCTTAGAGCTAACGTGTGCTGCTTGACGTTACTTGGAAGCGGGAGCGGTGGACGGCTGGCTGGCGGACTTGGTGTCCAGTTCGATCGAGAAGCGCTTGCCGTTGGGATAGATCGCGGTGAGCGAACGGGAGCCGTCGGTTTCCGTGGAAGAGCCGTAGGCGTCTTCGGTGTTGCGGTTGGCCTGCTCGGTGAGATGAGCGGAGAAGGTGGCCACGGTCTGCTTGCCTTGGAACACGGTGACCTGAACGTTGGGGCCGGTGCCGTCCCAGATGACGGTGTACTTGCCGGGGTTCAACGCCTTGCCTTCGACGTTCACCTTTTCAAACAGGTTGAGCGAGCCCTTGTTGGATTCGCCGGCAACGGCGGCCGAAGCCAGCAGGAGCGCCGAGCCGAAAAATGCGAGAGAAAGTTTCGAGAGTTTCATGAGATGGATTTCCTTTCAAATTTCCGCGCGTACGCCGCAAAAACCTGCGTGTTCTGCGCGGGCGAGTTTCAAATTCGCTTGTCCTTGATTTGACGCTGCAGGAAAACAGGAGTTACAAATTCATGCATCGAAAAAACGGAAAAGAACGAATCGCTTGTAGCTAAAGATTTGATGTTTCCAATTGGTGAAAAGGTGCATCGGCGGGGGAAGTTGGGAGTTGGGAGTCGTGAGTCGGAAGAGAGGACGGCATGGGCTGGAAGCCGTGAGCCATAAGCTATAAGCCGTAAGCTTTGAGCTATAAGCCTTAAGCTATGAGCTTGGTTATTTTTGGATGCCGAGCAGGCGGACGGCGAGGATCAGGGCGTCATCGGTGGCGGTGTGGAATTTCTGGAGAATCCGGTCGGCGGCGCGCTGGGGATTTTCGCGCGCGGATAACGTTTCGACGAAATGGCCCTTGATGCCATCGGTGGCGAAGAAAAGCGCGTCTCCTTCGCTGACGGGAAGCACCTGCGCCTGAAGAGCGGGCAACTGCGAGCCGACAACACCGCCGCGAAGCAGCAGCATTTCCGGAAAATTCGAACCGCGCGGAACCACGCGCGCCAGCGCTCCCACCACGTTACCGACGCCGAGCCACGTCATCATTCCGTGCGCGAGATCAATCGAAGCGACGCTCAGCACGACGCCGCGCGTGGAACGCAGCGCTCGATGGCATTCCTCGACCAGTGAGATGACCGGCTCGTCGGCCGCGTTCTGAAAAATGGACGCTGCGGTTTTTGCGGCGTCCGCGGCTTCTTCGCCGTGGCCGATGCCGTCAATCGCGGCGACGAGCAGGCCGCCGGGCCGGGCGCAGAGCACGTGGCAATCGCCGGAAGTGCCTTCACCGGGAAGGGCGAAATCGGCAACGCCGTATTCGACGAGCGGAGAATTTATGATTTCCATTTTGTCACCGTGATAATTGTGCCGTATCCAGGTTGCGAATCGATGTTGAACTCGTCCATTAAACGGCGTGCGCCGGGAAGGCCGATGCCCAGGCTGCCGGAGGTGGAGAAACCGTCGCGCAGCGCCAACGTGAGATCGGCGATGCCGGGGCCGCTGTCCGAAGCGACGATGGTGATGCCGGTGCGATCGGATTCGCGCGCGGCACACATCACGATTTCGCCCTTGCCCGCATAGGAAACGATATTGCGCGCGAGTTCGGAAATCGCGGTGGCGACGAGCGTGGCGTTGCCGACCGAGAAGCCGAGTTCGGCGGCGAGCGCCCGACCTTTTTGACGGGCCAGCACGATGTCACGCTCGGAACGGATGGGCACTTTGCATTCTTCTTCCATCAGCGTGGTTCACCCGCGGGTGGGCGTCGAACGGCGGAGGCCGAGGTTTTCGAATTGCGCGAATGGAGCACGTACACGATCTCCAGCAGGTGATCCGGGCGGACTGCGGCGGACGTGGCGGACCCCTACGGCGATTGCCGGAATCACCTGAAATCTGAAAAGAAATAGCAAGAGAATCCCGCGCGCTCAATCGAGAGCAGGCCTTATTCAATGCTCAGGTGAATACCCTAAGGTGGAAACCGGCGGTGGGTATCAGCGGGAGAGCGAGTTGGCGCAGGAAGCGGGGAGCGCCAGGATTTGGCCGGGGCGGAGGCGATTGGCGTCGCGCAACTGGGGATTGGCGCTGGCGATGCAGTGCCAGGCGGAGGCGCTGCCGAGCTGGGAAGCGGCGATTTTCCAGAGAGAGTCGCCGCTGTGAACGGTGATGCTTGAGGGCTGCGCGCGGGAACGGAGTTCGGTTGCGGGGACAACCAGCAAGGCGCCGGGTTGGATGCGATGCGGATCGGAAATTGTTGGATTGGAGGCCAGGAGTTCGTTCCAGCGGGAGCCGCTTCCGAGATGGCGGCGGGCGAGTTTCCAGAGAGAATCGCCGGGCTGGATGAGGATGGCTTTGGAGGCGGCGAGATTTTCGACGGCCGGAGCCGTAGGTGAAACGGCGGAAGAGTGCGCGGGCATTCGCTTCGCAGGGAGCAACAATTTTGGAGCGGGCGCGGGCGGCGCTGCGTGGGCCGCCGGAGCGCGTGGCGCGACATTTCGCAGTGAGAGAGTTGGCCGGGCGGGGGCGGACAAATTTGGTGACAAGAGGTTGCGTTCGTTGGGAAGAGCGGGCTGAATCGTTTGGCGGGAAAATGGATCGCGGCGCGAGGAAGAGATGCGCGGGAGAGTTTTCACGGATGGGCGCGGATGCGAATCTGGCGAAAGGCGCGGCGCAGCGGGTTCGACGGGAACGGCGAACGAGGGTTGCGCGAGATCCATCGGGAAGCGGGATTGCTGCTGAGTCTTGGCGGCCGCTTCGGCGGCTTGCGAATTTTCCAGTTGCCTGCGTCGGTAGCGGCGGGCGACTTCTCCCAAACTTTCGGGAGCGGAATTTTTCTGTGCGTTGACGGAAGGATCGGACGGTTTGCCGGGAGCTGCGGGAGAATTATTCTTGCGCGCTTCGACGCGGGCGCGATCCTGTTGCGTGAGGATTTGCGATTGCTTTAGATCTTCGTTGGTGTAGACGTGGGATTCTTTTTTCTGCTGCGCGGACTTGCGGGCTTTTTCCTGGCGAGCGGCTTCGGCCGCGGATGGCGAATCCTGGGCGCGCGCGGGCACAGCGAGGAAAAATGTGGACGCGCAGAAATAGAGCAGGCACAGGCCAAGTGGGCGGCTGAGGGCCCGTCGCGACTGGGGCGTGCGGCTCATCAATTTTGCGAGACTGCTCTGGGGGACTCCAGAGACGAGGCAACCTTAAATTCTGGGGTGATTGTACTCTTAGAGACGGGTGGTAGGGCAATAGAATTGTGCACCGGAGGCATCCCCCAAAAGTACTGGAGCGCGGGGACAGTTGCGGAGGCGGAGACGGTGTGATGAAGGGTTGAGTCCGTGCGGCGAAGAGTATCGGGTTACAATGCGTGGGTCGAAGGAATTATTAGGATTTGATTGGCGAAAGGCGCCCGCCTCAGAAGGCGGCCGCTAAAAAGGCAAGCTGGGCCACCTGAAGGTGGCCGCTACAGGAGAGCGCGGTGGCGAACTATTATTTGCTGAAGACAGAGCCCTCGGAATATTCGTTTGCGGATCTGGTGAAGGATCGCGAGTCGGCGTGGGATGGAGTGAAAAACACGACGGCGGTGATGCACATGCGGGCGATGAAGGCGGGCGACCGCCTGGTGATTTACGAAACGGGGAATGTGAAGAGCGCGGTGGGGACGGCGTCGGTGGTTTCGGCGGATGCGAAGGACCCGAAGAATCCGGTGGTGAAGATCAAGGCTGGCGCGGCGCTGACAAGGGTGATTTCGCTGGGGGAGATTCAGAAGGAGAAGATTTTCAAGGAGTCGCCGTTGATCAAGATTGGAAGATTGTCGGTGGTGCCGTTGACAGCGGAGCAGTATGCGTTTTTTGCCGGGAAAGAGTAAGAGAAGAGTTCACACAGAGATCTCAGAGATAAGAAAAGGCCAGCGCGCAAAGAATTCAAGAATGCCCCACCGTGATTGCGCACGGTGGGGCGTTTGCGTTTTGGGGCTAGGCGCCGGCGGCTTTGGCGGCTTCGACTTCGAGGAGTTTGCCGGAGCGGACGTCGTAGAGGTAGCCATGGACGGGGATGGAGTTGGGAACGAGCGGGTGGTTGCGGATGCGAGCGACGTCGTCGAGGACGGCTTGCTTCTGATTTTTGATGGTGAGCCACTCGATGTATTCGCCGGCGCGCGAGCCGGGGCTCTTGCCGACGTCGCGGAAGCCGCTGGGGGTGAGTTCGGCGGTTTCCAGGCTGGAATTTAGGAGATCGCGCATGACGTCATTGGTGAAAAATTCCATGCCGCAATCGGTGTGATGGATGACGAAGAATTCCTGGGTGCCAAGGAGTTTGTAACTGATCACCAGGGAGCGGATGGCGTCGTCGCTGGCGCGGCCGCCGGCGTTGCGGATCACGTGGGCGTCGCCTTCGGCAAGGCCCGCGAATTTGGCGGGATCGAGGCGGGCGTCCATGCAGGTGAGGATGGCGAAGCGGCGGGCAGGGGGAAGGGCGAGCTTGCCCTTTTCGCCGAAATTAGCGGAATAACTGGCGTTGGCGTCGAGGACTTCGGAAAGAATTTTGCTCATGTGGCGCTCCTTAAATTCGTTCATTGAAATGATGAATGTTTCGCTGCCCGGATCGATTGCTCTCTGCTGCTCCCCAAAAACAAAAAAGCCCACGAAGGGAATCGTGGGCGATGGATGATCGAGTGTCTGAATCAGGGAAGGCTAGGTCCTCGAATCCTCCGGCCCACGGCGGGGACAACACGTACAACCACAAATATGGGAGGGGGAGGGGAGAAGCGAGCAAAAGTGGGAGCGACGAAACATCGAATTCAGGCTACGCCGGGGCCTGCCGAGTGTCAATCGCCAAAGCATAGCTGGCCGACAGACAAATTCCACCTCATCCTTCTTTTGTTCTTTACCGCCAGGAAATTTTGCAACCGACTTCCGACCTCTGCTAGTCTCCCTTGCATGCGATATTACAAACTTTTTCTGGCGACACTTGCATTTGCGGGTTCGGTATTTGCCCAGGACGTTAAACCTTTGGCCGAACGGCTGGCGGCGCAGAACGCGCTCTTCGAGGAGCAGTACGAATCGGACTTGCGGAATTTTCCGGAGCGGGCGACCGCTTTCGGAGACTATCGTTACAACGACAAGCTTGGCGAGTACTCACTGGCAGTGATTGCCCAGCGCAACGAAACAAATCGCAGCTTTCTTACCCGCCTGCAGGCCATTCCCACCACCGGTTTTTCCGACCAGGACCAACTCTCTCATGACCTGCTGATCCGGGTGCTGCAGCAGCGCATCGCCGATTTCGACTTGAAGGAATACGAGATGCCGGTCAACCAGCAGAGTGGCATCCACACTTCGCTCGCGGATTTGCCGCTGTCGGTGCCGTTTGATTCGGTGAAACATTACGAGGATTACATTGCGCGCCTGCACCAGGTTCCTCGCGTGCTTAACCAAACCACGGAAGTGCTGCGCGCAGGGATGAAAGACAACCTGATGCCGGTGCGATTTCTCCTGGAGAAGCTGCCGGCACAGTGCCAGGGAATCATCGACGCCAATCCCTTCCTGACGCCAACAAAGAAATATCCGATGGAAATCTCGCCCGAAGACCAGAAGCGGCTGACGCAGGAAATCACCGCGGCGATTGAGAAGGACGTTTTTCCCGCGTACAAGGCCTTCGCCTCTTTTCTGAGCACGGAATACGCTCCGCATGGGCGCACCGCGCTGGCGGTGATTTCTCTGCCGGACGGAGAGAAGCGCTACCAGAACGACATTTACGGCCGCACCACGACGCACATGAGCGCCGACGAGATCCACAAACTGGGGCTGCGTGAAATCGAACGGATCCAGGCGGAGATGACCATAATCGCCAAGAAAGAGGGTTTCGCGGACCTGGCTGCATTTCGCGCGTCGTTGAAGACGAATCCCAAGTACATTCCCACTTCGGCGGACCAGATTCTGGAAGACTTTCGGCGCTACATCGCGCAGATGGAACCGAAGCTTCCGCAGTTGTTCACGCTGCTGCCGAAATCGCCGGTGACGGTTGAAGCGATTCCCGCGTTTCAGGCGGCGGCCGCGACGCACTATGTCACGGGCACTCCGGACGGCAAGCGGCCCGGCCGCGTGGTGGTGGCAACCTCAAAATTCGCCGAACGCTCGCTCGTGGACGATGAGGCGATCGCCTACCACGAAGGCGTTCCCGGCCATCACATGCAGCTTTCCGTGCAGCAGCAACTCACGGGGTTGCCGAAGTTTCGGCTACACGGACTCGGATTCAACGCCTACACCGAAGGCTGGGCACTTTATGCGGAGGAACTCGGCAAGGAGGTTGGCTTTTACCAGGATCCGGTTTCGGATTACGGCAGGCTTTCCTCTGAACTTTTCCGTGCCGTGCGCCTGGTTGTGGACACGGGAATCCATTCGAAAGGATGGACGCGCGACCAGGTCGTGGATTTTTTCCGCAAGTCGGGCGCCGTCGACGAGCCCTCGATTCAATCGGAAACCGACCGCTACATCGCGTGGCCCGCGCAGGCTCTCAGCTACAAGTTGGGCCAGTTGAAGATTCGCGAACTACGCGAGCGAGCCAAGAAAGAGCTGGGCGCAAAGTTCGACATTCGCGCCTTCCACGATGAGATCCTCGATGGCGGCACACTGCCCCTCGACATGCTCGAGGCCCGCACCGACAAGTGGATCGCCCAGCAGAAAGCCAAGTAGCGCGCTAAGAATAGGCTGAACAAGCAGAAAGCCCGTCTCAATTTCCGGCCGCGCTGCCGCCATTTTGGCCCGCTTGTCGGGGCTGCGGGGAGCGCCTATAATTGAGTGATAGCGAATCAGGAGGAAAGTGCCATGGCGACTGCCGAAGCGAAATTGCACGTTGCGGAATTTACGAACGAGCCGTTTATTGATTTTACGAATGCGGAGAACCGCAAACGGATGGAAGCGGCGCTGGCCAAGGCAAAGGCCGAGTTTGGGCACGAGTACCCGATGTGGATCGCCGGGCAAAAGGTCACCACGACAGGAAAGAAAAAGTCGACGAACCCTTCGCGGCCATCGGAAGTGATTGGCGTATTCCAGGACGCGTCGAAGGAGCAGGCGGCGCAGGCGGTGGAAGCGGCGAACAAATATTTTGACGTGTGGAAGAAAGTGCCGGCGGAGACGCGGGCGAAGTACTTGTTCAAGGCGGCGCAGATTGTGCGCGAACGGAAATTCGAACTGGGCGCGCTGGTTTGCTTTGAGGTGGGGAAGAGCTGGATCGAGGCCGACGCGGACGTCGCCGAGACGATCGATTTTTGCGAGTATTACGGGCGCGAGATGTTGCGGCTGTCTGAGCCGGTGAAGCTGACGCCGATGCGCGGCGAGCGGAACTATATGGTGTACATCCCGCTGGGCGTAGGCGCGGTGATTCCCCCCTGGAATTTCCCGATGGCGATTATGGCGGGGCTGGTGGTGTCTTCGCTGGTGACGGGGAACACAGTGGTGTTGAAGCCGGCGGCGGATTCGCCGACGATTGCGGCAAAGTTCGTGGACATTCTGCACGAAGCGGGCGTGCCGAAGGAAGCGGTGCAGTTTCTGACCGGGTCGGGCGCGGTGATCGGCGACGTGATCGTGCAGCACCCGAAGACGCGGTATATCGGATTCACCGGCTCGAAGGAAGTGGGCTTGCGAATCGCCGAACTGGCGAACAAGCCGCAGCCGGGGCAGATCTGGATCAAGCGCACGGTGCTGGAGATGGGCGGCAAGGACGGCATGATTGTGGACGAAGAAGCCGACATTGACGCGGCGGTGGAAGGAACGGCGCAGGCGGCGTTTGGCTACCAGGGGCAGAAGTGCTCGGCGTGCTCGCGCGTGATCGTGAGCGAGAAGATCTACGACACGTTCCTGACGAAGCTGGTCGAGCGGACGAAAAAGATCAAGGTGGGGCCGAGCGACGACCCGAACAACTACATGGGGCCGGTGGTGAGCGAAACGGCGATGAAGGGGATTTTGAGCTACATCGAAGTCGGCAAGAAGGAGGGACGCCTGATGACCGGCGGGGGACGCGCGGCGGGCGATGGCTACTTTGTGGAGCCGACGATTATTGCCGACGTGGACCCGAAGGCGCGGCTGGCGCAGGAGGAAGTGTTTGGCCCGGTGCTGGCGGTGATCAAGGCGAAGAATTTCGATCACGCGATGGAGATTGCGAACAACACCGAGTTTGGGTTGACTGGAGCGGTGTATTCGAAAAATCCGGAGAAGATCCGCCGCGCGGAAGAAGAGTTCTACGTGGGAAACCTGTATCTGAATCGGAAGTGCACGGGAGCGATGGTGGGCGCGCATCCGTTCGGCGGGTTCAACATGAGCGGAACGGATTCGAAGACCGGCGGGAAGGATTATCTCCTGCTGTTCCTGCAAGCCAAGGCTGTGGCGGAGAAGGTGAGTTAGGAAAGAAAGATTTAACACAGAGGCCACTGAGGCAGAACACAGAGGTCACAGAGATGAGAGGGCGGATGAAAATCCGCCCTCTTTTTATTTTGGTGGTGTGAAAAGACGCCCGCCTCGGAAGGCGGCCGCTACAAAGGTACGGAGCGTTCGCGGTTGGAGACTGCTTTAAGGATGCGGAAGACAGGATAGCTGCAGGCGAGGGCGACGAGGGTGAGGAGGCTGTTGGCGCGGTCTTCGCGGACGGCTTCGATTAGGAAGGCGACAGAGCCGAGGAGGGCGAGGGCGGTGGTCCAGGGATACCCCCAGGCGCGGTAGGGGCGCGGGGCTTCGGGATTGCGGACGCGGAGAAGGAAGAGTGAAATGAAGGAGAGCATGTAGTTGGTGACGAAGAAAAAGGCCAGCATGGCGATGACGCGTTCGAATTTGCCGATGGCAAAGATGACGCCGACCAGCGCGCTGAGGAGCAGAGCGATGGTGGGAGTGCCGCCTTTATTGACACGGGTGACTTGCTGGAAGAACAGGCGGTCGCGGCTCATCGCATAGATGACGCGCGTGCCCATCAGGTGCAGGGCATTGATGGAGCTGAAGAGCGCGATGACGATAATCGAGCGGAAAACCGCATCGCCGTATTGCCCGAAGACACGTTCGGCCGCGAGCCCAAGCGCAAAATCGTTGCCGGCGATCTGATTCATGGGAAGAACGTAGAGGACCGCGGCATTTATGAGCAGGTAGATGACGAAGAGCGAGCCGAGGCTGGCAAAGATGGCGCGGGGAATCAGGTAGCCGGGATTTTTGACTTCGTCGCCAAAGTAGATGACGCCGTCCCAACCGTCGTAAGTGTAGATCGTGGCCTGCATGCCAAGAAGAATCGCGGTGATGAGCGCGGCCCCTGCGGGGATGGCAACGGCGGGGGCTGTGAGGATTTCAGCGTGCGCGTCGCGGCCCATCGTAAAGCAGGCAATCACCATCACAAAAAAGACCAGCCCTTTGAGGACCGTGGTGAAGTTCTGCACTTTGCTGCCCATGCTGACGCTCTTCCATTGCAGCAGCGCGAACAACACGATGGCGGAGACGCCGGTGATTTTGATTCGCAACGCCCCGTCAAGCACCGGAAAGAGATGCGCCAGGTATTCGCCAAGGACAATGCCGACGGCGCCGGTGGTGCCGCAAGTCGAGATCCAGTCGCTCCAGCCGACGATGAAACCGGCATATTCGCCCAGGGCGCGGCGGGAAAAATTGTACTGGCCGCCGCTGGAGGGAATCAGCGTGCCAAGTTCGGCCAACTGAAACGCGCTAAGAAGCGCGTAGAAGGCGCCCCCGATCCAGACGCCGAGAAAAAGCCAGGGGTTGGGGAGGATGGCGGCGATGCTTCCGGGAGTCCGAACGATGCCGACGGAGATGGAGTTGCCGACGGCGACGGCGATGCCGAAACCGACGCCGAGAACCTGGAGAAGTTTGCCTTTGTCTTTGTGAGTGGAAACGCGCGTGGCGGAAGCTGCGATGGTGTCAGGCGCGGGAGTCGTGGGCAATGGGTGTCAGTCCTTGACCGGAGGATGCGTCATCATACGTTTGTGAGCGGGAAAAGAGAAGAGGAAGAGTGACTGGTGGATCGAGCGATTTTAGTAGTGCGGCTAAGTACGTAAAAGCGGCGGCAGAGCCGCCGCACTCCAAAGGAAGAAAAAGGCGCCAGCTAAAAGGGCTGCGCTATGGGGTAAGTTCGAGTTCGGATTCTTCCTTGGCTGAGTGCTTGGGCTTTTTCTGGCCGTCGAGGAAGTCGGCGAGCTCGAGGCGCAGGTTGCCGGGGTTGGTGGCGTAGGTGAAACCCGTATCGGCGTCAATGACGCCTCCACGCACCAGCTTTTCGATTTCGGCGTCGAAGTGCTGCATTCCGTCGGTGTCGCCGTCGCGCATGGCGTCCAGCAGCGTTTTGCCCTCGGACTCCCCTTTTTCAACGTATTCGCGGGTACGCAAAGTGGATTTGAGAATTTCGATGACGGCGACGCGGCCATTTCCGTCGCCGCGGGGAAGCAAGCGCTGCGAAAGAATGAAACGGAAAGCTTTCGCAAGGCGATTACGCATGCCTTGCTGATCTTCCATGGGAAAGGCGCCGACGATGCGTTCGACGGTTTTGGCGGCGTCGATGGTGTGAAGCGTGGAGAGAACCAGGTGGCCGGTTTCGGAGGCTTCAAGCGCGATTTCGATGGTTTCGCGGTCGCGCATTTCACCGACCAGAATCACCTTGGGAGCCTGGCGAAGCGCGCCGCGAAGAGCCAGGGCAAATGTGGGCGTGTCGCTGTGGAGTTCGCGCTGGTGGATGGTGGCTTTTTTGTGGCGATGCAGGAATTCGATGGGGTCCTCGATGGTGAGGATGTGGATGGCTTTTTCCAAGTTCATTTTGTCAATGATCGCGGCCAGGGTGGAGGATTTTCCGGAACCGGTGGGGCCGGTGACCAGCACGATGCCGTTGCGCAGGCCGCAGATTTCCTGCAACTGCGGCGGCAGATTCAAATCTTCGAAGCTGGGGATGCGGTCGGGAATCACGCGCATGACGATGGCGCAGGTACCGCGCTGGCGGAAGATGTTGACGCGGAAACGTCCGGCGTTCTCCAAGCCGTAGGAGAGGTCGGTCGACCCGGTCTCTTCCAGTTTTTGCCCTGCGTGCTGGTTCTTGCCGACTAGAAATTTGGCGATCTGATCGGTATCGCTTGGGACCAGACATTCCAGGCCCTTGAATTTCAGTTCGACCAGTTGGCCGCTGACTTCGACCTGCGGCGCGCGGCCGGGCGAAAAAATGAGGTCGCTGACGAATTCACGGGCTTTCAGCATCGCGCCGATAAGTTGCGGCACGTTGAACGTGCGCTGGATGAGCGAATTGGCGGGCGTATTGGTGGACATGGCTCCCCTGAAAAGATGATGGCGGTGGAGCAGTGCGCGACGCAAAATTGGAATGAAGTCAAGCCGCGGGCTGCCCTGTATATACCCCTTGATTTTAGGGGAAGGGGGGAATGCAGGGTTGGCGGCGGGGTACAGGTCGTGCCATTTGGTTACTGGCGGATTGCCAACAGGGTTCAGGGAGCGACGAAGAGGCCCAGGAGGCACAGGCAGGTGTGACTGTGCCACGGGCAATGGATCGATTGTTACTGGGGTTTGGAGGCGGAGTCGAGGAAAGCCGCGACGTTGGACTTCAGTTTGGAGAGGTCTTCATCGCGCAGGTACATCATGTGGCCGGCCTCGTAGGTTTTGTGGTGAATGTTTTTCTGGATGTTGGCGGGCAGGCCGAGATGCTCGGTGGCATATTCAGCTTCGGCGAACGGAGTGGCCAGGTCGTAGACGCCGTCTTCCACTTCCACCTGCATTTTGGTGTTGGTGATCATGGCGTTGGCCAGGTCGAGCATTACGCTGGGAGTTCCCGGGAAGAATGCCGGTTCACCCGAGGAGTGTTTCCAGTCCCAATGATTTTCCCCGAACTTGGCGTAGACGTGGTATTCGCGGTCGGGATTGTATTTGAGCTCTTCGCGGACGTACTGGTTGAAGGCCGCAACGAACGCGCCGCTGATGGCGGCCTCCTGGGGATCGTAGTCGGCGGAATCGCTGATCAGATTGTAGGTGGGGCCGGAGAAGCGCGCGTCGAGACGCCCGGTGGTCAGGCCTCGGCTGCGCTGGAGTTCCTGCATGAATTGAAAGAGTTTGACGCGGAGATTGGACTTCAAAACGTAATCTTCGCTTAAGCCGGTGAAGCGCGCGAGCTTTTTCGCGACCGCGGATTTTTCCGCGTCGGAAAGCGTGCTGCCTTTCAGGAGCGCTCCGGCGTACTCGCCGAAGGCAAATTTGCGCGCATCATCGAGGAAAGCATTGAGATTGTCGGGCCGGTCGGTGAGGACCTTGTGGTACCACGCGGTGGCGGCGTAGCTCGGTACATAGAGAATGTAAGAAAGATCGCTGCCGGCGGGAAAGGAAATTGTGCCCAGGTCCCAGACGGAAGAGATCATGACCATTCCGTTGAGGTAGATGTTGTAGCGGTTCATCAGGACGTTGGCGAGGACCGCGTTGCGAAATGTGCCGTAGCTTTCGCCGATCAGGAATTTGGGCGAATTCCAGCGATTGTTGCGGCTGATGTAGGACTGCACGAAATTGGCCAGCGAGCGTCCATCCTGGTCCACTCCCCAGAAATCCTTGTTCTGGGCTTTGCCGACCGCGCGGCTGAAGCCCGTGCCGACTGGATCGATGAACACGAGATCAGTCTTGTCGAGCAGGCAGTTCGGATTGTCTTCCAGCTTATAGGGAGCGGGCGGGGTGACGCCGGCGTTGACCGTGGCGACGCGCTTGGGCGCGAACGAGCCCATGTGCAGCCAGATGGAGGCTGAGCCGGGGCCGCCGTTGTAGACGAACGAGATGGGGCGCTGCGAGACATCCTTGACGTCTGAGCGGATATAGGAGGTGAAGAAGAGGAGCGCCTCGGGCTCGTCTTTTTCGTTTTTGAGCAGCAGGCTGCCGACGGTGGCCTTGTAGGGAATGGATTGGCCGGCGATCTTGATGGAGTGGTCGGTGACGGAGGATTCTTCCTTGGGAGGCGGAGCCGCGGGTTCGGCAGATTTTTCAGCGGGCTTGGATTCTTTTTCCTGCGCGAAGGATTTTGCGGGAGAGAATGCGAACAAAGAAGCGGCGGCGCACAACAGGGTCATGCGGATGGCTGGGTTCATTCCTGATTTTCTCCTTGAATCAGCGAAGCGGCTTACTGTGTTTCGACGCATTCTAGCTCATTTTGGGTAGCCGCGGAATTTCATTGGCGGGGAATTCGATGGTGAGCGGATCGCCGTTCCCTGCAACCGTGCAGCGCAGGGAAGCGCAATCATTGGCAATCCAGTCGGCGCCAGCGGCGAGGAGTCCCGCGTCGGTACTGGTGGTGCGGATGGCCAGGACGCGGGCGCCGGCGGATTTTCCGGACCGCGTACCGGACCCGGCATCTTCGATCACCACGCAATCGGCGGGCGGGATGTTCAGGGCGGCGGCGCCCTTCAGGTACGGCTCGGGATTCGGTTTGCCATTCCGAACGTCGCTGGAGGTGACGAGGTGATCCACCAGGTCCCAGACTCCGGCGGCGCGAAGACGGACTTCGGCAAGGTTGCGCGCGGCGGAGGTGACCACGACGCGCCTGCCGGACGGCACCGCGGCGAGGAGTTCGCGCGCGCCGGGTAGCGCGACGACGTCGGCGACGTCTTCCAGCTCGCCCTGTAGCATCCAGCGGTCTTCTTCTTCGTGGATTTCCGGGCCTGCGTCGGGGAGAAGCTCTTTGATCGAAGCCCGGCTGGTGCGGCCGTGGGCAAAGGCCGTGACGTAGACGGGGTCCATGTTGTGGCGAGCGGCCCAGCGGGCCCAGACGCGCGCGATAGCCGCTGTAGAATCGACGAGCACGCCATCCATGTCAATGAGCAGGGCACGGCAAACGAATTGGGGCATACGGGAAAAATTGTAACGTAGGGATAGGTGGAGGAGAAAAAAAACTGAATTGCAGCTTGAAGTTTTGAACTTGCTTGGCGCTTCGGTTGAGATCCTTCGGGGCGCAAACGGCGCGCCCCTCAGGATGACAAGCTTCGTTTAGGTTTACGCAGTCGAGTGAATGGGATGCGGCACCCTAGCTAATCTTTCCAGAGGCGGAAGCCGCCGGTGAAGGCGTTTTCATTCTTGCCGAGGCGGGCGCCGGCGGGGAGCGTGTCCAGCTTTTTGCTGTTTCCCCCGCCGAGCACGACGTAGTCGGCAGCCAGGGCTTCCTTCAATCGTTCAACCACTTTGGCGACGTGGCGGCGCCACTTTTTCTTGCCCAGGCGTTCCAGACCGCGGATGCCGAGATAGTCTTCGTAGGTTTTTCCTTTTTTGTAGAGCAGGTGGGCGAGCTCCATGGGCTGAAGAAAACCATCGACGATCATGGCCGAGCCGAGGCCGGTGCCAAGCCCGAGAAAGAGCATGTGGCCGCCTTCGTAACTGCCGAGGGCCTGCATCGAAGCGTCGTTGATAATTTTCACCGGGAGGCCGAACGCTTTGGAGAAGTTAAACGCCATCCATCCCTTGCCCAGATTGTGGGGATCGCGGAGCGGCCGGCCGTTGATGATCGGTCCCGGGTAGCCGATGGAGACGCAGTCGTAGTCCCAATCCTTGGTGGCTTCCTTCACCTGCTTCACCATGGCGGCGGGAGTCAGTGTGGGGCCGGAAGGGAAGCGGCGCGGCTCTTTCTGGCCGCTGGCGAGCATCTTGACGTTGGTTCCCCCGACGTCGATCACCAAAATTTTGCGAGACTTGGCAGGCGCTTTCGGCTTCATGGAAGCTCCTTGAAAATAAGCCCAGCCCGGAGACAGACCCGGCAAGCAGAGCCGCAAAAGAATGTCGCGTGTCCGCCGAGGAATGTCAACTGGCGAGGTAATCAGGAGGCAAGCGGCAAGCTTGCCGCAGTGACGACCGCCCTGCAGACATGGCAAATGGCATGCTCCGGAATACGGGTATGATGAAAGTCTTTAGTGTTACGGAAACCAAAACGCAGTTCTCAAAGTTATTACGCCGTGCCGCTGCAGGTGAGGAAATCACAATTACCAAATGGGGGGTGCCAGTAGCGCGACTGGTGCCGGCGGAGGCGCAAAAGGGCAAGCGGCAGCTTGGTTTTTATGAGGGAAAGATCACTATCCCGGATGATTTTGATGGGCCACTCCCCGACGAGATTCGGGACGCGTTCGAAGGCAAAGAGAAGCCGCGCCTGAGGAAGCCATGAAATTGCTGCTCAACGCCAGATTGTTGTAGGCAAGAACGGAAATGGTGTTGCTGACCGCGGATCGCATTTTCCAAAGCTATAAAGTGGAGCAGGAATACTGCGGGCTGTAAAGGAGTGTTTGGGGTGGGAGACGGGGATTGAACCCGCGACATTCGGTGCCACAGACCGACGCTCTACCAGCTGAGCTACTCCCACCACTGGTTGGTAGTTTAGCATGGTCTTTCTTGGGGGAAAATGGGCGGCATTTTGGCGTTTGGTGGTGGGGGCTGAAAGTTATCAGTAATAAGTTCTCAGTAATCAGTCGGAATCGGAGCTGGCCCCTTCCTTCGTCAGGGCAAGCTTTGGAGGCGGCCGCCACGCGCGCCTCGGATTCTTCTTCCCCTCTGACCGATTACTGATTACTGATTACTGTTTACTGTTTACTGATTACCGCCTACCCGACCGCGTTGGGCAGCCACCGAAATGCCTGATTAGGTCTTAGCTAGGTGGAAACTGCTGAATATGTCGAAGCTGGCGGACTGGCCTGCGTTGTTAGACTGGGGTAAAGAACCAGCCTGAAGGCTGGCCACTACACTGGGTGGTGTGTCTCCGCGCATGAAGCCGCAGCCGGCAGATCGTTTACATATTGACTTGCAGATCGCCTACGCGCGGCCTGTGATTGCCACGCTGGCGATCCTCGGCCTGCTGGAGTTGCGTCCGGTAAGAGAACTGCAAACGCCGCTGGCCTTTCTGATCGCCTATGTCCTGGCTTCGATCCTGATCCTGGTGCTGGAACGGGCGCTCCGCCGCTATCACTGGCGGCTGCCGCTAGTGTGCGACATTCTGGCGGCGGGAATTTTCCTCTATCTTTCGCCGGAGCAAATCCCCACCTGGTTCCTGATGTTTTTTGTGGCATTCGCGGCGGGCTTCCGCTGGAACCTGAGTTACTCCGTATCCCTGTGTTTCGGATTGTTGCTGCTGGGGTTCGCACTGCAGATGCACTGGAAGCTGCCGGCGCCGGGTTCGCGGGATCTGGCGTATTCGGTTTCGCTCTTCACCGCGGCGTTTCTGGGCACGGTGGGGCTGGCGTTTCTGGGAGACCGGAATCGCGTCTTCGCCGGGCAACAGGATTTTCTTTCGCGCATTTCGAATTCCATGCACGTGGACCTCGGGCTGGCGGAATCTCTGCGGCTGCTGCTGGAAGAGCTTTGCGCCGAGTTTCAGACGGACGGAGCGCTGCTGGCCTATCGCGACTCCGACCTGGAGCGAATCTTTGTCTGGCGGATGCAGGCGGGCGAAGGCGAGCGGCTGGTGCCGGAGAATTTGCCGTTGACGCGCGCCGACGGTTTTCTGTTGGACGACATGGAAGCGTCGTTGTGCTGGAATTCGCTGGAGGGGCGCGGCGACGGATTCGGCTGGGACCGCCGGAACAAGCAGGTGCTGAAGATTCTGCCGCGCATCCCTGGCCCGACGCAGCAGGAGCTGGGAATCAAGAATTTCATTTCCGTCGCGTTCGATCAAGAAGGGCACGCCGCGGGGCGAATCTTTTTGATCAACCGGCGGCCGGAGCGGGAACCCTTCAACGCGGAGCACTTGGAGTGGTTTGAGCGGATTGCCGCGCACATCAGCGCGTCGCTGGAAAATATCTTCATGCTTCGCCACCTGCGGGCCCGCGCGATCGAGGCGGAACGCTCGCGAATCTCGCGCGATCTGCACGACGGGATTCTGCAGACACTGCTGAGCATCGAAATCCAGATTGACGTGCTGCGGCGCAAGGTCTCCACCCACCTGGAGCAGGTGGAACCCGGGCTGACCTCCCTACAGCAGACGGTGCGCAACGAAAGCGCGGAGCTGCGCCACCTGGTGACCGACCTGCGGCCGCTGCGCGTGCAATCCGCGGATATGGTGGATTTGATGCGGGGGTTCGCGGAGCGTTTCCGCAACGAATCCACGCTGGCCCTCGATTTACTGGTGGATTCGGCGGAACTGCACGCTCCCGACCGGGTCTGCCGCGAGATTTTCCAGATTTACCGTGAAGCACTTAACAACATAAAAAAGCATGCGAAGGCTTCCCATGTCGTGGTAAAACTGTCGCAGGATGACAGCCGACTTACCCTGGTGGTGGACGATAACGGAGAAGGATTCAGCTTCGCCGGGCGCTTCACAGGGGATGAGCTTGACCGCCTGCGGCTGGGTCCGATTTCCATCAAGGAAAGAACGCGCACGGTCGGGGGAGTGCTGACCGTAGAATCA